>JBFWPC010000003.1:0-329421 GCA_050250195.1 Cyclobacteriaceae bacterium
ATGTTATCTCCACCTTGCTTCCAGTGTACCAGGAATGAGAACTCCAGGTTCTTCATCAGCGCGATGTTGTTATAGAAGCTCATGTCAAAGTCCTGCTGGCGATTACCCAACACGGAAAAGTTGCCCGGTATGTTTGTATCGGGCGGGTTACCGACAATGGTTGTAGGCGCAAATCCGTTGGCGATAAGGTAAGTGCCAAGTGAAGGGCCGAAGCCACCGGTTGTAAAAGTCGGAATGTCTAACCTAGTGATTTCAGATTCATTCTTCCACCAGAGTACCTTGGTATCCCACCGCACATTCGTACCGTAAACAGGTGTTGCACCCACGGCAATTTCAATGCCCTTATTGACCAGGTCGGCAGCGTTGGTGGCGATTGCCGTGATACCGGTTGACTCGGCAGGCTGCTGATCCAATATCAGGTCATTTACATTTTTGTTGTAATAGGTAGCCTCCAGTGTAATCCTGTTGTTGAGGAATCCAGCGTCTATACCGAACTCCAGTTCGTTCGAAGTCTCGGGCTTCAGGTCCGGATCGATGGCCCGGGTTCCCACTTGCGCACCCAGGCTTCCGCCAATCAGTTGGGGTGTTAGGGACTCGAACGTGTTACCGAAGGTGGGAAGACCACCAGACTGGCCGTAGGCGAGGCGCAACTTGAACTGACTCACTGCAGCCACGTTCCAAAAATCAAAATTAGAGATATTGGCTGCGACCGATGCCTTGTAAAAGGGATAGAATTTCTCCTGATCGAGGTTCAAAGTCGACTTATCCATTCTGATGCCTGCCGTGCCAATGATTTTGTCATCCAGGTTCACTTCTTGCTGTGCGTAAAAACCTACATCGCGAATCTTTTGGTTGACCTGAGATTGGGTAGACACCACCTTGGCCCATTGCAAATTGGTTTGTCCGCCAGATAGCCCGCGGCCGCGGGTTAGCAAATACTCAGAGTTGTTGTCCAGCCGCACGGCACCAACCTGCGTGCTGAAGTTGGTATTGCCGGATGTGGCATTGAATACAAGAAACCCCTGGATGTTGGCATTCAAGTCGTCTTGCCGCCCCCACATGGCGTCTCCAGGGTTCGCCTCAGCCTGCTGATGTTGGAGTGTCTCGGGAAAATAAACGAGAGAATTCCCGCTCAGGTAATCAACACCGCCATTCATCACGAACTTAAGATAGGTATTTGCCTTTTGGATAAGATCCACACTTAACGAAGAAGCAGTGATAAATCGGTCACCACCAGGTTGTTGATCCCTAAATCGCGGATGGCGAGCGGGTTGTCATTAAAATAGGAATTGGCGGGGTAGTTACCCTGTGCATCGGGGAAGAGATTGGCGTAAGATGGGGTGTAGGCCAACGCATAACCCAAGCTTCCACCGGTGTTATTTTGGTTTCCGGTAAAGCCACGATCGGTTTCCGTTTTTACATAGTTGTTGTTGAGGGTGAACGTGAATCTCTTTCCAATTTTCTGTTCCACATTGGCCCGCACGGAGTACCTGCTGAAACCTGTGTTCTTAATAATACCGCCTTCATCCTGAAGTCCGGCTGATACATAATAAATCGTGTTTTCCGTGCCGCCAGAAACGCTGAGTTCGGTGTTCGTAAGCAGCGGCTTTTCACCATAGACCTCTCTTTCCCAGTCGGTCACTCTTCCTTCGGAGACGGCCTGGTTATAGGCCGCGAGCTCCGCGGGCTGACGCGAGGCAGAAAAGTAGGTGGTTATTTTGTTCTGATCCCAGGTGTCAAAGTTTTGGAAGTTTTGGCCCTCAGCCCATCCGGTTTTTTGATTCAGGGTGATCCTCGGCTTGCCCTGCCTTCCTTTTTTGGTGGTGATGATGATTACCCCCGCGTTGGCGCGTGTTCCATAAATGGCGGCCGCAGACGGTCCTTTTAGCACTTCGATGCGTTCGATGTCATCGGGGTTGATATCGGCAATCCGGTTTGAGGCATCGTCCTGGTTTGAAGCACTTTGTCCCCCTGTTGCCTGGTTTACCTGCGAACGACCGGAGCGGATCGTGGAGTTGTTTACATACACACCATCGATGATATAAAGAGGTTGTGATGACCCGGCACCCAGCGTGGAGATTCCGCGCAGTTGAACATTGATACCGCCACCGGGTGCACCGCCATTTGCGTTCATGTTTACGCCAGGAATTTTTCCGTACAGCGCGTTGTCTACTGTTTGGGGCCCGGTTGTACCCATCAATTCAGAGGAGGAAACAGTAGCCACTGCGTTGGCGAGGTTTGAACGTTTTACAGTACTTGCCAAACCGGAGACGACAACTTCCTCCAGGCTTAGCACATCTTCGTCCATTGCAATTTGCATTCGGTCGCTCGACACCGGTGCTTCTTTGGTAGTGAATCCAATGAAGGAAAATTGCAGGATCGCCCCTGGCGAGGCGGTTAGGATAAACTCACCCCCTGAGTCCGTCACAGTTCCCGAGGAGGTGCCCTTCACGATTACGTTCACGCCAGGCATGGCCTCGCCCGTTCGTGCATCAGTAACTTGTCCGCTTACTCTCACTTCCTGTGAGAATGCCCATGCTGACACGAAGCAAAGCAGCCAGCATAGCGTTTTGGCTTTAACGTAGAGCTTACTCATAGTTTTTTGTTTAGGTTTCACTTAAATCAGTTCGATTTTAATTGATAGTTTAATTTACAGCAATTCTTTCAGAATAACGAAAGCTGCGTTATGTTGCATTAGAAAATGCATAATTGATCGATAAAATAACGCATTATTCTGTTGGATTGGTGAGTACGATCAACTACTTGGAGCAAAGGTTGCGCACAGGGATTTTGCCGGGTGCGCAAGCGCATGAGCCCCTGAGGGCAAAGCCAGTAGGGAATATAATACCCAAGTTTAATCATCTCGATCCCCCGAGGCCAGGGGGCGTGCTCATCCTTTTTTTCGAAGAGGGTGCGAGGGTGATGTTTCCGCTGATTAAACGGCCTAATTATCCTGGCTTACATGGCGGTCAAATCAGTTTGCCCGGGGGTAAATCTGAACCGAATGAGAGCGCCCTGCAGGCAGCCTTACGGGAAGCAAACGAGGAAATCGGCATCAAGGCAAATGAGGTGAAGGTACTGGGAACCCTATCGCCCTTTCACGTCATTCCAAGCAACTTTATGGTGACACCCGTTGTGGCCGTTGCCAAAGAAACACCCAGGTTCGTTCCGGATCCCCGCGAGGTAGACCGCATCCTTTTTGCATCGGTTGAGGACATTGTCCATGCCGAAGCGATCAAGGTGAAGGAAATCCAGGTGGCCAATCGGTATTCGATGCTGGCTCCACACTTTGAAATAGAAGGAGAGGTAGTATGGGGTGCTACCGCGATGATGCTCAACGAGCTCCGTCAAATACTTATTGAGATGGACGAAGGCTAACTCGATTGGGCCACTTTGGCAGCATACGCCTCCAACTTTCCAATCTCCTGATCAATCATGAACAACCCGACACCTTCTTCGCCAATGATGTCGAATAATTCTACGGCCCTACGCGCCAGTGTCTCTTCTTCGCGTTGCTCGCTCACAAACCACTGAAGGAAATTGAACGTTGCATAGTCCTTGATTTTGAAGCAATGATCCACCAGGTCGTTGATCGATTCGGTCACCGCAATTTCGTGTTTGAGGGTTTGTTCGAAGACCTCCCGCAGTGACTTGAACGCATGCTTGATGCCCGTAATCTCTGGTTGGAGCGCATGGCCACCGGCAGCGTTGATGTACTTGAATAGTTTTAGCATGTGCATGCGCTCTTCGTCTGCGTGACGATACAAGAAAGCACTTGAAGTTTCATAGCCCTGTGTTTCACACCAGGAGGCCATCGAAAGGTAGTAGGCAGAGGATTTTCCCTCCATAACAATTTGCTTGTTCAGCAATGCCTCTGTTTCCTTTGTTAAAGATCGGGTGGGGGTGATCACTTGCTTCTTCATGGTTTATCCTCCAAATTAGTTATTCAAAGTTCACTTCTTCTTCCCGGAAGCCTTCCTCGATTTACCGGTCTTCCTGGCCCCTTTTTTCTTGGCTGATTTCTTAGCCGTTTTGCGAGTCACCTTCTTGCTTTTTTTGGCTTTCTTTGCAGGCTTTTTCTTAACAGGCTTCTTTTTTGCAGTTTTCTTGGCGGTTTTCTTCACTTTCTTTGCCGGCTTCTTGCCAGCTTTCTTCTGCTTTTTGGCCGGCTTTTTAACGGCCTTTACTGCTTTTCCGATGTCGCCTGTCTTTTTCAAGGAAGCCGCCATCAGGTTCAATGCAGATCCGGCCTTAAACCAAAGAATTTGCCCTGCGTTGTAGGAATGGTTCAGCTTGATGGTGTCCTTGGTGCCATCCGAATGGTTGAGGACCATGGTGAGTTGCTTGTCGGGTGCAAAACTGGTTAAGTCCGTGAAGTCAAAGCGATCGTCCTCCCTGATTTTGTCGTAGTCCGCCTCATTTGCAAACGTAACCGCCAACATGCCTTGTTTTTTCAGGTTGGTTTCATGAATCCGTGCGAACGACTTCACGAGGATCACCTTGATGCCCAGGTGGCGCGGTTGCATGGCCGCATGTTCCCTAGAAGAACCCTCACCGTAGTTGTGATCGCCCACCACAATGGTACCGATGCCTTTGGCTTTGTAAGCACGCTGCGTACCCGGCACAGGACCGTATTGGCCCGTGAGCTGATTCTTCACGCTGTCGGTTTTGTCATTGAAGTAGTTAACGGCACCGGTCAAAGTGTTGTCAGAAATATTGTCAAGGTGCCCACGGAATCGAAGCCAAGGACCTGCCATGGAAATGTGGTCGGTCGTACATTTTCCCTTGGCCTTGATGAGCAGTCGCAAGCTGGTGAAGTTTTTGCCATCCCATTTTTCAAACGGCTCCAAAGCTTGCAGTCGTTTTGAGTCGGGGGCAATTTTTACCTGTACTTTGCTGCCGTCCTTGGCGGGGGAGACGTAGCCGGGGTCTTTTACATCAAATCCCCTGGGTGGGAATTCAACGCCTTTCGGTTCATCCAGTTTTACCTGTTGACCAGATTCGTTGGTTAACGTATCGGTAAGCGGATTGAAGGTCAGGTCTCCTGCAATGGCAAACGCGGTGGTTATTTCTGGTGAGGCAACGAACGCATGTGTGTTGGGGTTGCCATCGTTGCGCTTTGCGAAGTTTCGGTTGAATGAAGTGATGATTGAATTTTTCCGATTGGGATCGTTGGTGTGTCTTGCCCATTGACCAATGCAAGGCCCACAGGCATTTGCCAGTACCACACCGCCCATGTCTTTGAAGATGCCGAGATATCCATCGCGGTCAACGGTATAGCGCACCTGCTCTGAACCTGGGGTAATTGTAAACTCTGCCTTTGCTTTCAGTTTTTTATCTACCGCTTGCTTGGCCAATGAGGCGGCACGCGTGATATCTTCGTATGAGGAATTGGTACAAGAACCAATCAGCCCTACTTCCAACTTCTGCGGCCAGCCATTGGCCTTCACTTCTTCTGCGAACTTCGAGATCGGAATAGCCCTGTCGGGCGTAAAAGGCCCGTTTACGTGGGGTTCCAAGGTAGATAGGTCAATCTCGATCACTTGATCAAAGTACTTGTTGGGATGATCGTATAGTTCTTTGTCTCCGCGAAGGTGCTCCTTCACCTTGTCGGCCAAATCTGCCACCTCCTTACGGCCGGTACCACGAAGGTATTGGGCCATCTTTTCGTCATAGCTGAATGTGGATGTGGTGGCACCTATTTCGGCACCCATGTTACAGATGGTTCCCTTGCCGGTGCACGACAGGCTGTCGGCACCAGGCCCAAAGTATTCCACTATGGCACCGGTTCCGCCTTTCACGGTCAGGATGCCGGCCACCTTTAAGATTACATCTTTTGATGCGGTCCAACCGTTTAATTTACCAGTGAGCTTCACGCCAATCAACTTGGGCCATTTCAATTCCCAGGGCATTCCGGCCATTACGTCCACGGCATCGGCACCACCCACTCCAATGGCAATCATGCCGAGACCGCCTGCATTTACCGTGTGAGAATCGGTGCCAATCATCATGCCACCAGGGAACGCATAATTCTCCAACACCACCTGGTGGATAATTCCCGCACCCGGTTTCCAAAACCCTATTCCGTATTTGTTTGAAACCGACTCCAGGAAGTTGAACACCTCACCGCTGGCGGTGAGAGAATCTTTAAGGTCTTGCACCGCACCGTTTTTGGCGAGAATCAAATGGTCGCAATGCACCGTGGAGGGTACCTGAACTTTTGGCATTCCGGCCGACATGAACTGAAGGAGCGCCATCTGTGCGGTTGCGTCTTGCATGGCAACCCGGTCGGGGGCAAAGTTTACGTACGACTTGCCTCTTTGAAAGTTCTCAACCGGTTGATCCTCATGTAGATGCGAAAAAAGGATCTTTTCAGATAAGGTAAGTGGACGGTTCACGGCCTTTCTTGCTCTGGCAATTCTGGCAGGTAGGTTCTTATAAACCGACCGGATCATGTCTAAGTCAAAAACCATGGTTTTAACGATTCAAGTTGAACCGCTAAACTAATAAAAAGGAGTCTAGATTCTAGACTCTGGGTTCTCGATTCTGGATTCTAGGTTCTGGATTCTGGCAACCAGCAACCCGCATCATTTTGAATTGATGTAATTCAGAAATTCCTTTTTGAAGTTCTCCTCTCTGAATTTTCCTGAAAAGTAAGCAGTACCTGTCTTGCTATTTGTGTCACCGACACCCCGGCTGGCCACGCACATGTGATTCGCGTCAATCACAACGGCCACGTGTTCCGTGTTTAAAGCCCGTTCCATCTCCTTGCCAATCTGTACGGTCAATCTTTCCTGAACCTGGGGCCGTTTTGCATAGTACTGGACAATCCGGTTGATCTTGGACAATCCGATCACCTTACCGGAAGAGAAGTAGGCGACATGGGCTTTCCCATAAATCGGCACGAAGTGATGTTCGCAGTGCGAATAAAACGTAATGTCTTTTTCGACCAGCATCTGGTCGTAGTTGTATTTGTTGTCGAAAAGCCTGGCATGTGGCCGGTTCTTTGGATTCAACCCGCTGAAGACCTCCTTCACATACATCTTGGCCACGCGCTTGGGTGTGCCGTTCAAGCTGTCATCCTTCAAGTCAAGTCCGAGAATCGTCATGATCTCACGGAAGTGCTTCTCGATCTTTTCAATTTTTTCTTCATCGGTCAGATCGAAAGCGTCTGGTCGCACCGGGGTTTCCCAGGTAGACAGCACGTGGTCGTCATCAAAATCTTCGCCTACGGGTTCAATGGGCAGGATATTCAACGCTATTTCTTTCTGTCTCATAGAGTTTGATTTTAAGGTCGAACTTGTTGTCGATGTGCTGTCTCAGTATCCGCCAAATGACCACGGCAATATTTTCCGCTGTGGGATTCAGTTGCTTGAAATAGCTTGTATCTAAGTTAAGATTTTTATGGTCAAATTGTTTGGTCACGTACTCTTTGATCAGGTCGCTGAGCACCTTCATGTCGTATACGTAACCGGTTTGGGGGTCTGGTTCTCCCACCAATGTGACGATCAGTTCATAATTGTGCCCATGGTAGTTGGGGTTACTGCACTTTCCAAAAACCTCCAGGTTCTTTTCGTCAGACCACTCCGGGTTAAACAGTCGGTGGGCAGCGTTAAAATGTTCCTTGCGGGAAACCGATACTTTCATTCCATGTAAAAACATGAAATTGGGTAAAAGGTTCTAAAAGTGCGGGCCTTGCTTTCGAAAAACTCCAAAAAATGGCAAGAATGACTTAAAAGTTGCTGAAAGAGCGCTCATGGAAGGTGAGCACGGACATCTTGATGCCCAACAGGAGCTCGTGCGTGGTGAAGCTGGTACCCACCGAGTTGTTTGTGGGGAGTTCAAATGTATAGGCTGCTCGGAGTTTATCACCCAAAAAAGCCTGGAGCAAAACTCCGTACGTGTTCAGGTTGCGGGTGAAGATACCTGCCGTGTAGTTCTGATCGATATTGAGATTGAAGTTCAAATCTGCCGACACGGGTGAACCCTTCACGGCCTTTAACAACACAGATGGCTTAAGTCTGAATCGCTCATTCAGGTAAATCATATAAGAACCAAACATGTAGAAGTGCTGGTTGTAAAGTTGAAAATCTTCACCGCCCGAACTGATCGATGTGCTGAGCAGTCTTGGAATTGACAGTCCGACAAAATACCGTTCACTTTTCAGAATCGCTCCGGCCCCGATGTTGGGTTTGGTAAATGTCTGGTTTCCTGTAAAGGCCGGGTCGGAAGGGTCATCAAGGGTTAGCTTGCTAAAGTCGTTGCGGGAGTTGATCATCCCCGCCTGCATTCCAAATGCAAAAACCTTGTCGTCTAACTGTAATTTGTAGGAAAATGCCGCTTGGAATTCCGTGTTGGTAACACTGCCCAGTCGATCCTGAACAATGAGCAGGCCAGCGCCCACCTTGTTATCCACCAGGGAGATATGCCCGTTCACATTGGCGGTGGTGGGGCTTCCTTCAAAGCCTGTCCACTGCGCACGATAAGATACCGATGCGTTTAGGTTGTTGTTCAATCCGGCATAGGCAGGGTTCAGCGTCATGGGATTGTTGAGGTATTGCGAATAGAGGGGGTCTTGCTGAGCCAGACAAATGTTGGTTGCCAACATCATTATGATTAATGCGAAGTGCCGTGTCATGGTGTGTGCCCGGTATGATTGCAGATCAAGTTAATGAGTTTTGTACTTCCCATTACTTTTCATTTTATTTTAAATTAACGTTTGATCAAAAGATAACCCGTCAGGGTTTCTCTGCCATTCTTGAATTCTATTCTATAGAAATAGACACCGTTGGCAAGCTCGTTGCCATTGTTGCTGAGACCTGAAAACACCACCGAGGTGTTGTTGTAGTCTTCCACTTCAAAAACCTTGTCGCCCCACCTGGTGAAAACAGAAACCGTGTTTTGTGGCCCTAAGGAGGTAATGTTGTTGATCTGCCAGGTGTCGTTCTTGCCATCGCCATTTGGTGAAATGGCGTTGTTCACAATGATCGCCTCCACCTCAATCGTGATCACGGCCTGCGTACACACGCCAGCCAGGTCGCAAGCCTCAATCGTCAGTTCATCGGTGCCCGCAAAGTTCACATTGCTGTAATCGATGGTCAGCACGCCACCTGTGATGGAGGCCAACGCCCCGCTGATGGGTGGACTTACAATCTGGAATGTGGAGGGATCGAGATTATTGTCCGGATCGCTGATGACGGATGTAAGGTTGATCGAAACCGATCCGTTGACAGTCGTGGTCTGTGCATTGATGGCAATGCTCGGAGCGCCATTGGCGATGGTGATGGTCATGACGGCTTGTGTGCAAGTGCCCGTTAAGTTGCATGCCTCGATGGTGACGGCATCGCTTCCGGCAAAATTGGTTCCGGCATAATTGATCGTTAACATGGACCCCGCCAGGGAGGCAGGTGCGCCACTGGTTGGATCTTGAATGATGCCAAATCCTGTCGGATCGAGGTTGCTTTCCGCATCGGCAGTCAATGACAACAAGTCAATGACAATGGAGCCGTTGAATGTGGCGGACTGGGACTGCGCGGACACGGAAGGGGCAGTATTGACCACATTAAAGGTTAGCGACTGCTGCGCGCAGTTGCCGGGCAAATCGCACACTTCAATCGTCACGGCTTCGGTTCCTGCAAAAGATCCGGCACTGTAATCAACTACCAGTTCATCGGACGCATTGATCGAAGCCGGGGCACCACTGGGTGGCGTCTGGATAATGGCGAGCGTGCTCAAATCGGCATCGCCATCCGGATCGGTAACGAGTGGAGGCAGGGGCACCGTGGCCATGCTTCCAGTGTTTACGTTGGTGGTGGTTGCGCTGATGACAGGCGGGGAACCAGTGGATATATTAACCGTAGCCAGGGCGGTGTTGCTTGCGTCTGTTCCATCGTTCACAGTGAACTCGATTGTCCGAGGGGTCGCATTGGGTGTGGAACTGGTGTTGTCGTATTGGATGCTTCGAAGTGCTGTTTGATAATTGGCTACGGATGCCGTGCCCGACAGCGCGAGGATTCCCGTTCCAGAGTTGTAGGTTCCCGCGATACCATTCTGATTGGAGAACAATAAGAAATCCTCACCTGAAACAAACGTACCAGCCGAAAGGCGAACCGTAGCGCTTGAAAGACTCGCATCGTCCGGGTCGCTTACCGAAATCGTTGGGTCAACAATGATGGGGCTGCCCGAATAGGTGACCCCGGAGGAAGAGGAGGTTAGTGCCGGTGGTTGATTCACCCCGATCGAAATTGAAATTGAAGTGATGTTGCTCACATCAATTCCGTCATTTACAAAAAAATCGATCACTCTGCCAGTGGTGGTAGGTGTTCCACTCAGGTTGTTATACTGGATGCTTCGAAGGGCTGTTTGATAATCCGCCAAGGTGGCTACACCGGATAGGGTGAGCATGCCAGTTCCTGAGTTATAGCTACCGGTTATTCCGTTTTGGTTGGTGAACAATAGGTCATCTTCGCCAGATACGAATGTGCCAGCAGACACCCGAACGGTGGCACTGCTGAAGGTCAGATGGTCTAAGTCCGTAATGCCCACATTGGGATCAATGACCAGAGGTACGCCCAAATAATTAACCGGAGCAAGTGGGCTCGAAAGGATAGGCGCATCATTCACCGCGGTTACATTGACGGTGCGCGTACCAATGTTGCTCAGGTCGGTGCCATCGTCTGCCTGGAAGGATAGTGTTCGCGAGGTGGTATTGGGATTTTCCGACAAGTTTTGATAGGTCACGCTCTGAAGTGCCGTCAGGTAGTCAGTCAAAGTGGCGGACCCGCTTAGGGTGAGCACGCCCGTTCCCGCATTGTAGCTTCCCGAAATCCCATTTTGGTTGGTGAACAAGAGTACATCCTCGCTGGCAACAAAATTTCCGGTTATGGATACCGTAGCCCCGGCAAGGGTAGTGTGATCTACATCAGAAACCGTCACCCCCGGGTCTATGATAACGGGCGTTCCATTTTCATTGAAGGTGGCACTGCCGCTAACTGATGTCGTAAGTACGGGGGCATCGTTTACGGAATTAATTGAGACGATTGTTTGGGCTTCCGGAAATGCATCGGAAGATGGATCGGTATTGTCAAAATCAGTGACGGCAAATTCGATGGTGCGTGGACTGGTATCCGGGTTTTGATTTGAGTTGTGATAGGTCGCAGACTGAAGCATGGCCTGGTATTCGGCCAGCGTGCCGGTTCCTGAGATCGTGTACACGCCAGTAGAAGCGTCAAAGCTACCCGTTGCACTGCCCTGTAGTGTTACGTTGAGTACATCCTCACCGTTTCGGTAATTGCCAACAATCGAGATGGTTGCCTGGATCATTCGGTCGTTCGTATCGTCTGAAAGGGCGATGGCCGGATCAATGGCAAGGGGTGGATTGTCTTCTGTAAAAGTGCTGTTGGGTGTGTTGGAGTTGGTTTGAGGGGGGAGGTTTCGGTTTTCGAAGAACTCAATACCGCCATAAGCTTCACCCACAAAAAGGTCTAGGTCACCGTCTTCGTCCCAGTCGACCAGTGCAGGTTTAGCATCGGAGCCAATGTCAATGCCATTGAATGGGTTGGAGGCACCGGCAAGCTCAGCGAAAGAGAACCCGCCATTGTCAAGGAATCTTACCTCTCCCGTGGATGGCCCGCCATCAACACCTACAGCGAGGTCAAAGTCGCCATCATGATCAAGGTCGACCAATTCTGGTCTCGCGTGACCAGAAGACACGATGGACACCAAGTTCAGCGGATCTGCGGGTCCTGTCTCAAGATTGAATGCCGGATTATTTCCCAAAATTGCATCTGAATCCACATCAGTGTTACGATAATATCGAAATCCACCGCTGTATTGTACGCCAATGACCGCGTCAAAGTCGCCATCGCCATCGAGGTCTGCAAACGTAGAAGAAAAGGGTTGTGAGACACCCATTCCATCAATCAAAAGTGTTGCAGGGGCAAAAACATTGGCGCCACTGTTCGAATGGAAGTAGACTTCTCCAGAGTAAGTGGGAGAACCGTTGTATAGCCCTAAGAGCAAATCAAGATCACTGTCGTTATCGAGGTTGACAAATTCAGGTTGTGGAGAATGAAAATCCGAGAGTGCAATAATATTGGAAAATGGATTGGAGGCCCCCGTTATTTCCTGGACAGTTCCATCAGCCATGTTGCGAAAATGAAATAAGGTGTTATAAAACTTTTCTCCAACGATGGCATCGGTGTGGCCATCGCCATCGATGTCGGCAAAAGTTGGAAATGTGTCATCTCCAAGATCAAATCGGTTGAACGGATTACCATTGCCCTGGATATTATTGAATACACCACCATCGTTGCGAAGGAACATCACCCCAAAGATGTTACTGGATCCAACAAAGGCATCCATGTCGCCATCGTTGTCGATATCTACGAAGGAAATGACAGCATTTGATCCGGCATCAAATCCATCGAACGGGTTAACGCCCGGCCCAGTCAACTCAGTGAAAGCGATATCATCACCAATTATGACGTCTGTTGGATCGGACGGGTCAAGGTCGGTGTTCTTAAAGTACCTTATTGTGCCGATTTGTTCGCCAACAACTACATCGAGATCGCCATCGCCATCATAGTCAAAAAATGTTGGCGCAACTGCCGGATCACCAAAAAATGCATCGAGTCCCGGAAATTGGACAGGTGTGGTAAAACCACCGGTGTTTTCGAAATATAGGATTGGGTTGTAGCTATTGCCTGGACCGCTATTCTGGCCCAGCATAATGTCGAGGTCACCATCGTCATCAAGATCGCCTACCGTTGGCTTAACATTGAATTCATTTCCTTGAACATTCTGCAATGGGTGACCCGCACCCGAAATAAGGTTGAAGTTCGGACCATTGCCGATAATGGCATCGTCCTCAAAGTCAGTGTTCTGATAGTAGCGCACTTCCTCAGAGTAATCTTGAAATGCATAAATCAGATCGTAATCACCGTCTCCATCAAAATCAACCAACTCGGGAGCTGCATATGTGCTAAATGAGATAGCGTCAAAAGGATTGCCTGTTCCTGTCCGCTGAATAAACCTTGGCCGTTGAGCATTGCCTACATTCTCGGCATAAAGTAAGACGCCAGAGTTGATGCCAATCACCACATCCTGATCTCCATCATTGTCAAGGTCGGCAAATGACAACTTCTTGTAGTTTCCGGAAATGAACTCCTGATAAAACGGATTCTTCTCGTTATTCTGCACAAACGGCCCCAACTGTTGGGCATCAACGGAACCGGCATCCAGCATTAGGGATAGTGCAAACCCCGCGCTTCCCAGCTTGAGCTGGAGTGACAACGTTTGAAGCCTGCGCTTCAGGCGCCCGATGCGGTTGATTAATCCCCGTTGCTTTTTGCGCGTGTACCGATAGAATTGTCCGCTGTGCAGGCTCTTGTCAAGTCGCCTCCGGTACTTTCTGTACTGATGATAGGTGTTGCGATAGAGCCTGGAAAGGAATGAATCCACTTACACGTTCTTTTGAGTCTGGAAAGTAATAAATTGATGTCGTATATGTAAAAAAATGAGCGATAAGCCTCCGTTAAGATTTGACATTTGCTGGAAAAAGGTGAACCCTGTAGTGCGGGGCGAGTTGCTGAAATTCTGGACCGAGTCGGGACTGCTTGCCGCAGAACACGCCTCAAAGCGTGCTGAAGAGGTAGTGATGGTCGTGCGGAACGATGCGGGTGAAATCGTTGGCGTATCCACAGCCTATAAATCGGCAGTAAAGCAATTGGGTAACCCTTTCTATTTTTTTCGCTGCGCCATACATCCGCGCGAACGCCATCCCGGACTTACTTCAACACTTCTCGTGAAGACGCGCGACTATCTTGAATCTATTCACCTGCAGGATGGAGAACCCGTGTGCAAAGGTTTGATGACGGTGGTGGAGAATCCCCGCATCAACGAGGGCAGGAGAGAGGCCGTGTGGCCGGCATCGAAGATGATCTATATCGGCTCAACAAAGGAGGGCAACCAGGTGCGGTTGTATTATTTCAAAGGGGCAACCATCTAAGTTGCGCCAATTTCGTCCCGTCTTTCAATTGCGTTCAATACTAGAACCCATCTCAAAAATACCTTTTGGAAATTTTCCGCGTCTTTGTCCATTCTGCTTCGTTGGCTTTCTTGCCCAGACAACCTCCAGTATGGGCTGCAAAAGGCGCCTTGCATAATGGTCAAATACTTGAAAATTTCATCAAAACTTATTTTTGAGGCGGGTTCTAGCTATCTTGCTTTTTTCCATAGTTGCACTTTCGTGATTCGTGAGTTGGACGTTAGGGAACCCCTTGTTGTATATAACAAAAGCAGGCTGACGATAGAGGAATATCTTCAGTTCGAGAAAGCTTCGGCCGTAAAACACGAGTATTATAACGGAGAAGTCTTTGCTATGGCCGGAGGCGGGGCCAGGCACAATGTAATATTTTCAAATGTGTTTGGGTTCCTTGCCTATCAACTCAGAGGAAAACCTTGCCGGCCTTATGGGAGTGATATGAGAATCCATATCCCTGAGAATTCTCTTTTCACTTATCCCGATATTTCTATTATTTGTGGAGAGATTATCGCCTCAGCGAAAGACGCAGATACGGCCACCCTTCCCACAGTGATTGTTGAAATATTGTCATCATCAACAAGGAATTACGACCGGGGGCAAAAATTCAAAATGTACAGGGATATTTCTGCTTTAAGGGAATACTTGCTCATTGATTCCGAATCAATCGGTGTCGAAGCATTCAGGCTGAATGACAGCAGCCACTGGGAACTGGAAGAGTTGAAGCATTTGCAGGACCGATTGAAGCTATCCTCGATAGGAATTACCCTTTCATTGTCGGAAATATATGAGGGAACTAAGCTGGCGTAGCATTTAATTTCCTTTACATACTTAAGTTGGAAGCATGTAGTGGGAAATTAATATTTCAGAATGATACACAAATATGTTTAATACATATATTCAAGGACTACTCAGCGCCTGCATACAACTCCAAGATTTTGAAGTGTCCTCATCGATAGATGGGGGCTCCATGATTTTTGCTGGTCAATGATTTCAAAGTGCTCAAATGTACCGATCAAGGTCTCGAAGGCAATCTTTGCCTGCAATCTTGCCAGCCTGTCGCCCAGGCAATAGTGGATACCGGCACCAAAACCAAGGTGGAGGTTGGGCTGCCTTTCAACATCAAGTTCATCGGGATTCTCGAATTGTTCCGGGTCATGGTTGGCGGAGCCGAGGCAAATGGTCAAGTTGCTATGCGCAGGAATAACCCTACCCCTGAGAGTTAATTCCTGGGTTGTAAGTCGCCCCACAATATGCACGGGACCATCAAACCGGATCAACTCCTCAATGCCATTTTCCAGCAGCGATGGATTTTCCCTGATAAGGTGCAATTGATGGGGGTGCAAGACCAGGTTCATCAACCCTGTTCCGAGCAATCCAACCGAAGTTTCTTCGCCAGCAATGAACAGGAGGATGCAGGTTGACAGGAGTTCCTCATCGCTGAGCGCGTGATCGGCTTTGTTGAGCGTGATCAGTTGGCTGATGAGTCCCTCATCCGGCTGTTGTCTTTTCCATGCGATAAGGTTGTCGAAATAGGCCAAGAATTGTTCTGCAGCTCGGTTAATTTTCTCAATTTCCTTCAGCGATATATATAGGTCGAGCACCCTCACCAGGGCCGAGCCCCATTGCTTGAGTTGCATATAATCATTTGCCGGAAGGCCGAGGATTTTGCCGATGGTCATCACGGGGAGCGGTTTCGCGAAATCATTGATGAAGTCGAACGCTTGGCCCGCCCGTGGAAGCAATTGGCTGGTATGGGTGGTGATGATTTGTTCCACCTTGCGATGGCTCCACGCCTGGTGAATGAACTTGCGTATGCGCGTGTGCGCTGGTGGGTTTTGTAGCAGGATGAAACTGCCGATAGCCTTTTCGATGGCCTGGTAGTCTCTCCCTTTTTTATGAATGTAATCTACGCTTTTACTGATCCACTCAAGGCGGTTGCCGACTGCAAGGTGAGGATCGCGCAACAAACTTCTGGCATCATCGTATCGGCTGATGATCCATTCTCCGGTTTGTGATTGATGTACGGGATCTTCTTCGCGCAAGCGCTGGTACATGGGGTAAGGATCGCGAATGTTCTCCGGGTCCCACGGCCGCCACAATGTGTTAGCCTTGTTCATCGGCAAGGTATTGCGCAAACTGATCGATGGTCGGATGATCCCAAAACAAAACGGGACTCAGTTCCCGCCCGATCTCTTTCTCCAATTGTTCAAGCACCACAATGCAAGACACGGAGTCAAGGCCAATGGATAAAAACAATTCGTCATCGCGGATTTCACGCTCATCAATCCTTAGTTCGCTGGCAATGATTTCCCTGAATCGTTTGACAATCTCAGCTTTTGTCATGCTTCTGGCGAATTGATGGCCCAATAGTCATCGGTTGGCGAAGTAACAGCCAGGCGGTGGTCTGGTTTTAAGTGATTGAGGATACCAGGCCTGCGAAGCCCCGGCAATACTTTCACGTCAAATATTTCTTCCACGCTCGATACATATTGCAAATGACCCACAATACTGAGTGTGGGCAGGTGTAAGGCAGCAATTCCGCAGATGGGGGAAACTTTAGCGATAGGCAAATCACCGAAAGTGGTGCTGGTTTTTCGCAGTTTTGACACGCCAATGAAAACGTAGTCGCCAATCCGGTCCATGCCTCTTACAAAGCCCTGAAACCTTTTCACCGGTTCACATTTTCCCGAGTTGCGGTCAACCACAGCGAGTTCGCCAGTGGCCGAAAGCAAAACATAGAGTTTGCCATCATACACGCGAGGAGAGTGAGGCATCGGCAGACCGTCCGTCACGATTTCGTTGGCTCTTATGTCGATAATGATGCCCCCGGTTGCCTTCACCGGGCGCCATCCATTGTCTGTGTCCGATTTTGCCAGTGCGGAAGCGTATGCCAAACCATTGTCGATCGCAATGCCATTCAGGTGACACTTGTCGGTTGGGGTGAGCGTAGTAATGAATGCGGGCTGCCACACCGGTGTGAAGTTGAAATCGTCATTGATCACCGACAGGCAGGAGAAGCGGGTGTTGACGGCCAGCACCTCATCGTCACTCCAATGCAGGTCGTGAATGTCAAGCTCGCCCGTGTAGTAGGTTGCCCGCGGAAGGTAAAGTGCATCGTACGTATTAGGTTGTTTGGGATACCGTTTTGCCATGCGATTGGCGTTCCGCAACATCACTACTTCGTGCCGGGTGGCTATCGCCATCGCATTGTCTCGGATGGCAATGCCCATTGGTTTTTCGAACGATCTTGGAAGTTGTACCAACTTGTCGGGGTCAGTAGCGCTGATGAAGATGAGTTTGCCGGCCTGATAGGTTGTAATGGCAAGTGTGCACCCGAGATCATGGAGCAACTGGCTGAATGATGGGGAGTGGCTGCAACTAAACGGTGCCGGTGGTTGTTTCATTGAAATCCAAATTACGACTAAACTTATTAAACCCCAGACCCTGATGGCAAATACCCCTTCGATTCAACGATGTTAAATCCTTCGTGCCGGAGAGCGCTTCAATTCCGGAAATCCTTATTTCTTTGTATAAATTGATTTCGTTTCCCGTTGGAAAATATCTCCACTGTCATTCTGTTGCTGGCTATCGTCACAGCGTTGGCGCAGGTCACTGATCGCATTTGAATACCTTACCCGGTGATGTTGGTATTGGCCGGAATAGTCATTGGCCTGATTCCGGGTTTGCCGATTGTGCATCTCGATTCGGAGGTGGTCTTTCTTTTGTTTCTGCCGCCCGTGCTTTATTCTGCCGCATGGAACACCTCGTTGCCGGATTTTACTGCCGCTGCGCGTCCCATCTCGCTGTTGGCCATCGGTTGTGTGCTGTTTACCACCGGGCTGGTGGCTGTGGTGGCACACTATCTGATTCCGGGCTTTGGCTGGGCCGAGTCCTTTGTGCTGGGCGCCATCATTTCACCACCTGATGCGGTAGCGGCAACTTCAGCTACAAAAGGGCTAGGCATTCCGAAACGGGTCATCACAATACTTGAAGGTGAGAGCCTGGTCAACGATTCCACGGGTCTGATTGCCTACCGCTACGCAGTGGCTGCAGCTGCAACAGGCACTTTTATTTTTTGGCTGGCCGCTGTCAATTTCATTTATGTGGCGTTGGTCGGCATTGCCATCGGATTTTTGGTAGGCATTGTGTTCCGTTGGATTCATCGTATCACACCAGACAATGCAATTACTGATACAACTTTCACCTTGCTGGCACCCTACACATCTTACTTGATCGCGGAAGAATTTCATACCTCCGGGGTGCTTGCGGTGGTAACAACCGGTTTGTTCCTCAGTCAGTACATGTCAGAGATATTTGATCACAACACAAGGCTACAGGCAGTGTCTGTTTGGAACGTCCTTATTTTCCTGGTAAACGGAATCATCTTCATTTTGATTGGATTGCAGCTGCCCGTCATATTGGAAAACATAGGCCAATATTCCTTTTGGCAGGTGGTGGGTTATGGGGCATTGATCAGTGCGGCTACCATTGTCATTCGAATTGTATGGGTTTTTCCAAGTGCATACCTCCCCCAGTGGGTGAGCGAAGCTTCGCGAAAACGAAACGAGGGCATTACGCCAGGGATGATTGCGATTGTAAGTTGGGCTGGAATGAGAGGTGTGGTCTCGTTGGCAGCTGCACTTGCGTTGCCTCTCACTGTGGGTGAGGGCATCCCATTTCCCAATCGCGACCTGATCATATTCCTCACATTTTGTGTGATTTTTTCCACACTGGTCGTGCAAGGGCTCACCCTGCCATCGCTTGTGAGGGCAATGAAACTTGACCCTGATATGAGCGATTCGCGAGATCACCAGCAGGCCAAGTTGGTAATTGCCGGTAAGATCATTGAACATATTGAGGAAAATTACTCGCTTGGACTAACCGAAGCAGTGCTGGCCCAGATTAAGTCGAAGTATGAAATCCAAATCCAACGCATCAGGCGAGATTCATCGGAGCGAAAACTCACGGAAGAACAAATCATGGAGTTTCTTACCATTCAACGCAAACTTTTGAACGAGGAGCGTGCCGTTGTTCGCAGCCTGCGCAAGGAAAAGAAGATGAGTGAAGAGGCGCTCAGAAGAATTGAAAGAGAGTTGGATCTTGAGGAGAGCCGGCTGGCGATGGAAATGGAAGGTGAGTAGCGCAATAGAAGAGACGCAATCCCCATCTTTTGGATCGTAGTGGACTGCTTCGGACGTTCGTCTTTTCTAAATGATTATTTTCTATCTTTTGAAACAGCCCTCTGAATCACTTCCCCTATGCTAAATCTTAGCAGAACTCGTCAAATACCTCTACCAGGTGCTCGCCAATCATCTGTGCATTGCGCCCCTCAATGTGATGTCTTTCTACAAAATGAACAAGCTCACCATCTTTGAAAAGCGCTATTGATGGTGAAGAGGGTGGATAGGGCAACGTGTACTCCCGTGCTTTTGATACCGCATCTTTATCCACGCCCGCGAATACCGTTGTCAAATGATCAGGCTTCTTGCTGCTATGCTCAAGGGCCCACTTGATGCCAGGGCGTGCAGCACCAGCGGCACAGCCGCAAACGGAGTTGATGACCAACAGGGTGGTTCCTTTCTGATCTTTCAATTCCTGGTCAACCGCATCAGATGTCTTCAGTTCTTTGAAGCCTGCCACCGTAAGGTCTTCGCGCATTGGGGCTACTAATTGTTCCGGATACATACCTTTTATTTCAAGATTTAAAATTCTAAGTTCAAAATTATCAAGAAGAACAAAATTATAGAAATCCGAGTTCCAGCTTCGCAGCCTCGCTCATCATATCCTGTGAATAGGGCGGATCGAACGTCAACTCCACCTTTACATCGTTAACGCCTTCGATGGCCTTGATTTTTTGCTCTATTTCACCGGGTATCACTTCTGCGGACGGGCAGGAGGGTGATGTAAGCGTCATAAGCACGTATACGTTGTTTACGGGGTACACATTGATTTCATAAATCAAGCCCAACTCATACACATCCACGGGGATTTCCGGATCGTACACCGTCTTGATGGCCGCGACAATCCGGTCGCGCATGACGTCAGTCGATGAGATGGGTGGCGTATCCGTATGTTGTTTTTCCTCGCTCATGATTTCAATTCCAGTTGCGTTTTGAACGCCAGCGCATAATATCGCATTTGCTTAATCATGGCCGAAAAACCATTTGAACGTTGGGTACCAATGAACCGCTCCATGCCGATTTCTTGCATGAAAGTAAGCTCAGTACTCAAAATATTTTCAGGAGTCTGGCCAGAAAAAATTCTAATCAAGAGACTTACCAATCCCTTCGTGATAGCCGTGTTGCTATCGGCCAGAAACCTCACCTTGCCGTCTTCCAACCCTGCCTTCAACCACACCTTCGACTGACACCCTTTTACAATGTTGTCTTCGATCTTATCTTTCTCCGGCATCGCTGGCAACTTTTGACCGAGTTCCATGATGTAGAGCACGGTCATTTCCTGGTCGCCATCAAGCAGCGAAAATTCATCTACGATCTGCTTCTCGATTTCTGCGATGGTCATGGCTTCAAAAACCTAATAATTCTTTCCACACCCTCAATCAGCTGGTCAATTTCATCTTTCGTGTTATAAACAGCAAATGACGCCCTAACCGTTCCCTCGATACCAAACCGATCCATGAGGGGCTGGGTGCAGTGATGCCCTGTTCGAACAGCCACCCCGCGGGCATCCAGCATCTGGCCCACATCGAAGTGGTGAATGCCGTCAATCACAAACGAAATCACACTGACTTTTTGAGGTGCTGTACCCACCAGGTGCACGCCTGTTATTGTTGAGAGTCTATTTGTGGCATAAGCCAACAAGTCGTTTTCGTGCTTTCTTATGTTTTCCTTACCAAGCTCTTTGATAAAATCGATCGATTCTTTAAAAGCAACTACGTCACCAATGTTGGGTGTGCCGGCCTCAAACTTATAGGGTAGGTCGTTGTAGGTTGTCTTTTCAAAAGTTACGTCCTTGATCATCTCACCACCACCCATGTAAGGGGGCATTCGATTCAGTAAATCCCTCTTTCCGTAGAGCACACCCACACCGGTAGGTCCGTACATCTTGTGCGATGAGATGCAGTAAAAATCCGCATCCAATCCTTGCACATCGATGTCGAGGTGGGCGGCTGCCTGGGCACCGTCAATCAATACGACAGCGCCCGCATCGTGGGCAAGTGAAATGATTGCCTTGATGGGATTGATGGTACCAAGACTGTTGCTGGCATGGTTGGTCGCGACCATCTTTGTTCTGGAGGTCAACAGCGATTTGAAGTGGTCGAGATCGATCTCACCGTTGTCTTTAATCTGGGCCACTTTTAGAATGGCTCCTTTTTCATTCGCGATGATTTGCCAGGGCACAATGTTGCTGTGGTGCTCCAGCCCTGAAATAACAATTTCATCGCCTTCGTTTAAGAAAGCCCTGCCGTAACTTTGCGCCACCAGGTTAATGCTTTCTGTAACACCGCGGGTGAAAATGATCTCCTCGGTGGAGACCGCATTTAAGAATGAGCGCGCAGCCTCGCGTGAGTTTTCGTATTCGCGTGTTGCCTTCTCTGCCAGTGTGTGGATGCCGCGGTGAATGTTGGCATTGAATCCCTCATAGTAAGAAACAAGCGCATCGATTACTCGCTTTGGTTTTTGCGAGGTGGCAGCGTTGTCGAAATAGGCGAGGGGCTTTCCGTTAACCTGCTGGTGAAGGATTGGAAACTCCTTCCGGATTTTAGCAATGTCCAAAGTGGTGATCACGCCAGGCATTTGTCAGAAGTTACGGTGCAAACGATCGGAGACAATGCGATCAATGAAGACCTTTAGATTTTCATCTTTGATGGTTTCGATCAGTTCTGCCGCAAACGCATAGAGCAGCATGGCTTGTGCTGTGTCTTTGTGGATGCCTCGGGTCTGAAGATAAAACATCGCCTCTTCGTCCAATTGACCGGACGTACAGCCGTGCGAGCACTTTACGTCATCTGCCCAAATCTCCAGTTGCGGCTTGGTGTTCACCGTTGCGGTGTCCGACAACAAAATGTTCCGATTCGATTGGAATGCATTTGTTTTTTGGGCGTGTGGCCTCACGTAAATCTTACCGTTGAACACCCCCCTTGAATGACCGTCCATGATGCCTTTATACATCTCATTGCTGAATGAATTCGGCTTGCGATGATCTACCACGGTATGGTTGTCCGCGTGGGTATCCCCATTTAACAAATACAATCCGTAAAAATGAGATTCGCACCCCTCTCCATCCACCAGGATGTTAAGGTTATTTCTTACAAGCTTGCCATCTGTCGTGAAGGCATAGGTATTGATCCGGCTATTGTTGCTTTGATGAATGGTAGTGTTCGTTACCTGGTGAAAATCCCCATGGTCATCCTGAACCTTGAAGTACGTAAAGGCTGCGTTTTCGCCCACTACGATTTCTTCCAGTGAATTATTAAACACTGGGTTTGTTCCGAGGGTATCATGTTTCTCCACAAGGGAAACATCTGCGCCTTCTTCAACAACCACCAGCAGGCGGGTTTGTGTAATCACCTGATTGGTTTGCGCATCGTGAACAAAATGCAGCACGATGGGTTCGGTGGCTGCAGTATTCTTCTTTACATGAACGAAAAGACCCTCCGTCCAATGGGCTTCACCTAATAGTGCAAAAGGATCCTTCCGGTCCAGATACTTGCCGAGCTGCAAGACCGCTTCGTGATTCTCTTTCACCGCCACATCCAATGGTTCCACCGTTACTGCCGAGTTCAATTTGGATAGGGCTGGCTGGTAACGACCATTGACAATCGCAACCCGGTTTGACTCCAGGCCGGGAATCAGATATTCATCGATATTTGGCAGGTTGGATTGATCGGGCTGCTTATGGTCTGTCGAAAATTTTTTGTCGAGAAACCGGGCTACGGGCGTGAATTTGTATTCCTCACTCTTGTGGGTGGGTAATCCAATCTTTAACAGTTCTGCAATCGCAGCGGCACGTTCTTTCCGGAGTGTTCCGAACCCCTCAGCAGAGAACCTGTCAACCAGATCTTGCAGCAAACCCTTCTTTAGTGTTGCCTGGCTCATCGTCATGCTACCTCCGCTTCACTCTTGATCCAGTCGTATCCTTTGGCTTCAAGCTCAAGCGCCAATTCCTTTGTACCGGATTTCACAATCTTTCCCTTGTACAGCACATGCACAAAATCGGGGACGATGTATTCAAGCAAGCGCTGGTAGTGGGTCACCACCACGATCGCGTTGTTCCTGGTCTTCAACTTGTTTACTCCGTTTGCAACGATCCGCAGGGCATCGATGTCAAGGCCTGAGTCGGTTTCATCCAGTACTGCCAGCCTGGGCTCCAGCATCGCCATTTGGAAGATCTCGTTTCGCTTCTTCTCGCCACCCGAAAAACCTTCGTTGAGCGATCGGTTTAGTAACGACTGCTCCATGTCCACCAGCTTCATCTTTTCTTTCATCAAGCCCAAAAACGAAACGGCATCCAGTGCAGGTTGTCCTTTATGTTCGCGGATTTTATTAATCGCAGTCTTCATGAAGTTGATGGTGCTCACGCCTGGAATCTCGACCGGATATTGAAAGGCGAGGAAGATCCCCTCCTGCGCCCGTTCGGCCGGATCCATCTCCAGTAAATCCTTACCCAAATACTCCACGGTGCCATCCGTCACCTCAAAGTCTTCACGACCGGCCAATACCGATGCAAGTGTACTTTTGCCCGACCCGTTCGGTCCCATGATGGCATGTACTTCGCCCGGCTTCACTTCCAGGTTGATTCCATTGAGAATCGATTTCTCTTCAACGCGTGCGTGTAAATTCTTTATCGATAACATTCGCAATTCAAAATTTGAAATTCAGAGTTCAAGATTATCCTACACTGCCTTCCAGTGTTAGCGCGAGAAGTTTTTGCGCCTCCACGGCAAACTCCATCGGCAGTTGGTTCAATACTTCTTTTGCATAGCCGTTCACAATCAACGCCACGGCAGCTTCTTCGTCAATCCCTCTTTGCTGGCAGTAGAAGATCTGATCTTCCCCAATCTTGGAAGTAGTAGCTTCGTGTTCAATTTGCGCGGTCTTATTTTCCACATCAATGTAAGGGAAAGTGTGGGCACCACACTGGTCGCCCATCAGCAGCGAGTCGCACTGTGAAAAGTTGCGTGCGTTCTCAGCGCGCTTCAAGATGTGAACCTGTCCGCGGTAGCTGTTTTGAGACTTGCCAGCCGAAATCCCTTTAGAAACAATTCGCGACCGCGTGTTCTTACCGATGTGTACCATCTTGGTACCCGTATCCGCTTGTTGAAAATTGTTGGTAACCGCTACCGAGTAAAACTCACCGCTGGAGTAGTCGCCCTTTAGAATGCAGGAAGGATACTTCCAGGTAATAGCCGAGCCCGTCTCTACTTGCGTCCATGAGATTTTTGAATGATCGCCCGCACACAGGCCGCGCTTGGTAACGAAGTTGTAGATACCGCCTTTGCCATTCTTATCGCCCGGAAACCAATTCTGTACCGTTGAATATTTTATCTCTGCACCCTTCTTGGCATACAATTCGACCACGGCCGCGTGCAACTGATTCTCATCGCGCATCGGGGCGGTGCACCCTTCGAGGTAACTCACGTAAGAATCATCTTCGGCAATGATCAAGGTACGTTCGAACTGACCGGTGTTGGCCGCATTGATTCTAAAGTAGGTGGATAGCTCCATGGGGCAACGAACCCCCTTGGGGATGTAGCAAAAGGACCCATCTGAAAATACCGCTGAATTCAGTGCCGCGAAGTAGTTATCGTTCATCGGCACCACGGAGCCGAGGTATTTCTTTACCAGCTCCGGATGTTCTCTTACCGCCTCGCTGAAAGAACAAAAGATGATGCCCAGTTCAGCCAGCTTCTCCTTGAAAGTAGTGGCAACCGAAATGCTGTCGATGACCGCGTCTACCGCAACTCCGGTCAAACGTTTTTGCTCCGTCAAGGAGATGCCAAGCTTTTCGAAAGTTTTAATTAGCTCGGGGTCCACTTCATCAAGGCTCTTGGGAGTTGCCTTTTGCTTGGGGGCGGAGTAATAGATAATGTCTTGATAATTGATTTCAGGGTATTTCACGTTGGCCCACTTCGGTTGTGGCATGGTCGTCCAATGCCGATAGGCCTTGAGCCTCCACTCCAGCAGCCACTCCGGTTCGTTCTTCTTGGTCGAAATGAAGCGAACGATTTCCTCGTTAAGCCCCTTGGGAGCCGAGTCGTTCTCCAGGTCTACCGTCCAACCGTGCTGATACTCCTTTGAGGTTAGCTCTTCGAGGACCTGATTGTCTTTGCTCATTCTTGTTATTTAGACTAATTTTAAATAATCCCTCAAAAATAATAACAAAAATCAACTTTTAAGGTTTCGTAGGCCTCGATATTTAAATGTAGAGCTTCAGGCTACGGTCCAGGCTCTCTTCCAGGGAGATCATCGTTTCGGTTCGCTCAATGCCTTCCACTTGCTGCATTTTATCATGCAAAACTTCCTTAAGGTGGTTGGTGTCCCTGCAATGTATTTTTACAAACATCGAGTAGTTGCCGGTGGTGTAGTGGATGTTGGTTATTTCGGGGATTTCCTTCAGGCAATTGAGGACGGTATCGTAAAGGGCGCTCTTTTGCAAAAAGATGCCAATGAAGGCGGTGATATCATAACCCAACCGGGCATAGTTCAGCCGCAGGGTCGTTTTTTCCACAATTCCGGCTTCCTCCAGTTTGTGCATGCGCACGTGCACTGTTCCCTGTGAAACATGGACTTTCTTGGCCACCTCGGTGTAGGGACGCTTGGCGTCTTGCAGCAAGGTTTCCAGGATCCTGAGGTCCACATTGTCGATTTGATAATTTTCTGGCATTTTTAGTAATAGATTTTATAAATAAATCATCAAACATAGTGAATCGATATAAATAATGTAAAGTTTATTTAAAAACATTGACGAATGTTCAATCATACGTTTACTTTGCTGAAGAAATTTATAATGTAGGGTGTTGGAATTGGCAGACATGCCCTCCTGTCTCGGGGGTGGGGAGAGAAGGATAAACGCAGAATAACGCCAGCCTGATTAGTCATCGGGTTGACTGGGGTTGACCACCACAGTTTGTTCTGCAGCTAACTTCCCCGTGGAGGTTCGAGCCCTCCCTCTACAGCGAATCACATTTTCTTATAGGTTTAACCAGTTAAGGGGGCCTCGGATGAGGCCTCTTTTGTTTCCAGGCTGTCGCAAGTCCCGCGGTTTTTGGTTAAATTCAGGTATGCAACGCAGCATAGTCGTCCTCCTTCTGCTGATGGCCGGGTGCGAGTTGTTTCCCGTGGCGGTAGATCCTAATGGCATTCCGCAGCCTGAAAGGCCACCAGTGCTCGAATTCAGCTACGTCAATAGTTATACCATCCAGGGATATATCAGGTTTCGAAATCACTGTGTCGGAATTAAGAAATACATGTGGTACCTGGGTATCTATGATGAATTTGGACAAGAGATCACCACCAACGGTTCAGCGCCAAAGGTGAAATACCCAAGAAATGGAACATATCGCGTAATCGTAGAAGGCTTTGACGCCAAGGGCAGGCGTTATGAACAAACGCTGCAAGTAGAAGTGACCACCTACTGACTTCTTCTTGATTGAATTCTGATCTTTTGAGTTGCTGGATTTTTTAGGCTAATTAGGTCTTGATTTCTGGTAACCTATCAAGACATGAAAGACTATCCATGGTTCAAGAGTTATCCTGAGGGGATACCCCGCGAAATCGGTGACTACGAGTTTGAATCTTTAACCCATCTGTTTGATGCGGCCTGTAGCAAGCACGCTGAAAAGGTGGCTTACGAGAATATGGGTGTGCAAATGACTTTTCGCGAGTTGCACCAAAAGGCCACCACGTTCGCAGCTTTTTTACAGAACACCTTGGGCCTGAACAAGGGGGATCGCATCGCAATTCAAATGCCCAATCTGCTTCAATTTCCGGTTTGCTTTTTTGGGGCGCTAAAGGCGGGACTTATTGCAGTGAACACAAACCCGCTATACACACCACGCGAGATGCAACACCAATTCAAAGACGCAGGTGTGTCTGCAGTTGTAATTGTGGCCAACTTTGCCCACAACCTGGAGAAGATCAGAAAGGAGATTCCTGCCAAACACATTATCGTAACACACATGGGCGACATGTTGGGAGCGGTTAAAGGCACGATCGTTGACCTGGTGGTGAAGTACGTGAAGAAGCTGGTACCTGCATTTCATTTACCGGGATCGATTTCATTCAAGCAGATTATGGCGCAGGGTGATCCTACCAAATACAAAGCGCCTAAGATGGACAGGGAAGATGTAGCCGTGTTGCAGTATACAGGAGGCACCACCGGCATCTCCAAAGGAGCTCAGTTGTCACACCGCAACATCATTGCACACAATCAGATGATTACGCATTGGTTTAAGCCTTACATGCGACCGGACAAAAGTGACCTGATCATCACGGCCATTCCCATGTATCACATTTTTGCTTTAACCGTGAACGGTGTGTTGATGCTTCACTCAGGGGTGAAGAACGTACTCATCACGAATCCCCGCGACATGAATGGCTTTGTGAAGGAGTTGGGCAAGCACAGGTTCTCGATCATTACAGGGGTGAATACGTTATTCAATGGCTTGCTTAACCATCCTAAATTCAAGGACTTGGATTTTGCCTATCTGGCAGGTGCGGTAGGCGGGGGAATGGCGGTACAAGACGCGGTGGCCAAGCGCTGGGAGAAGGTGACCGGCAAGCCGCTGGTTGAAGGCTACGGACTTAGCGAAACTTCACCTGTATTGTGCTGCAATCCGCTCAATGGTAAACACCGCCTCGGCACCATCGGCATACCCATGCCCAGCACAGAGGTGGCCATCTTCGATGATGACGGCAATCAGCTGCCCACGGGCGAGCGTGGCGAAATTTGTGCGAGGGGCCCACAGGTGATGAGCGGATATTGGGAGAAGGACAATGAAGGTGTCTTTTTCCATGGCGACTGGTTCCGCACGGGCGACATTGGTTTCATGGACGAAGACGGATACTTCAAGATTGTGGACCGCAAAAAGGACATGATCAAGGTTTCGGGTTTCAATGTGTATCCAAATGAGATCGAGAACATTGTGGCCGGCAACGACAAGGTATTGGAAGTGGCGGCCATTGGTGTGCCGGATGAACATTCGGGCGAAGTGATCAAAGTGTTTGTAGTGAAACGGGATGAATCTTTAACCAAGGATGAGCTGCTCGACTACTGTTACAAGAACATGACTAAGTACAAAGTGCCCAAGCTCGTTGAGTTCAGGACAGAACTCCCTAAGTCGAACGTGGGAAAAATCATCAGAAGGGTATTGAAGGAAGAGCAGGCAACTTCCGCGTGACAAGTATTTTGATTCGGTAGCGTCCTCATTTTTGGAATGAATATCTTACTCATCACACAGGAGGACTTCCTTGCCGGGTCCACATTTTCTGTTTCATTTCTTGCCAAGGGCCTGGCGGAGCGGGGACACAATGTCTACGTTGCTGCCCGGAAGGACTCATTGCTCGAATCACTGATTCAAGGTTCGAAGGCTACATTCCTGCCCATTACATTGCGCTCGCGGTTTGACCGGGCTGCCTTGCGCCAGCTCCGCGCCTGGGTGAACGATTTGCAATTGGATATAATCAACGCGCAGTCCAGCAAAGACAGGTACCTCACCATCTTTGCAAAAAAAGTTTACAAATTCAAGGTCAAGGTAATTCTTACCAGGCGCCAATATCCGCTTGGCGACATTGGCTTCCTGAAGACCTTCTTTTATTCGAAAGGTTCGGACAAGATTGTGGTCATCAGCGAAGGTCTAAAGGAGATCTTCGTGAAGAAAGGTTATTCACCGAAACACCTGGAGGTGATTCACAACGGTATCCCTCCGGAGCGACTCACGCAGTGGTCCCCCGCTAAAGTCGACTCGATCCGAAAGCGCTTTAATCTTCGTGAGTCGGATGTGGTGGTGGGTTGTGTATCGCGGCTCAAGAAGCAGGAACAGATGATTCGCGCCATGGCAATCGTCAACGACCCTTCTATCAAGCTCCTGTTCGCTGGTTTTCCTGCTGGCGCGCTGGATGATGTGATAAGAGAAACTGGCCTTGGTAACGAAGTGATTTACGCAGGCTTTGTGGACAAGGAGGATGTGTTGAGCTACTATAAGGTCTTCACCGTGAATGTGCTCCCGTCTACATCAGATGGTTTCGGATTGGTCTTGCTCGAAGCCATGGCCATGGGCTGTCCGGTAATCGCTACCAACTTTGGGGGCATCAAGGATGTGGTGGAACACGATGCCAATGGCCTGCTATTTGAAGACAATGATGTTGAGCAGTTAGCGACACACATCAATCGGTTGGTGTCGAGTCGTGAGACACGCGAGCGCCTGGTTCAGGCCGGGTTTGACACAGTGAACGACAAGTTCACCATGGAAAAGACAGTGAGCAACTGGGAGGCCTTTTTTCAGCGAATGATTGAAACGTGATTTATTATCCGTTGAAGGGTATTTTCCATTTTTGATATCGGCCTGTTTTTTGACACTTTTGCGCGCGTTCAATAAGTTTTATGCTATGATTCTACGATTCTTTTTTCTCATCGCGGCAACAGCCTGTGCGGGTACTTTTGTGATGGCCCAGGATCTTCGGTACCCTGAAGAAACTCACCTTAAAAATGTACGGCAGCTCACATTCGGTGGCGACAATGCCGAGGCATATTGGAGTTCCAATGGCAAGTTCGTGAGCTTCCAATCCAACAACAAGGCCTGGGGTCTGCAGTGCGATCAGATCTTCTACATGCCGGTGGATGGAAAAGATCTAAGCGATGGGTCGAAGCCACAGCTGATCAGCACGGGGCTGGGTCGCACCACCTGTGCATACTTCCTGCCCAATGGCATGCAAATCCTGTATGCGTCCACCCACCAAGGTGGTGAAGCCTGTCCTCCCGAACCAGAGCGCAAGCCGGGTGGAAAATACCTTTGGCCAATCTATGATTCGTATGACATTTATGTCGCTGACCTTAAGGGTAAGATCGTAAGGCAATTAACCAACACCCCTGGCTATGATGCCGAAGCAACCGTCTCGCCCAAGGGGGACAAGATCGTTTTCACCTCTACCCGGAATGGAGACCTGGATCTCTACGTGATGGACATCAACGGCAAGAATGTAAAACAGATCACCAACGAATTGGGCTATGATGGAGGTGCCTTCTTTTCGCCTGAAGGCAAGAAAATTGTTTTTCGCGCCTCACGGCCCAAGTCGGACGAGCAAAGAAGGGAGTATACTGAAAATCTGAAGCAAGGTCTGGTTGCACCCACTGAGATGGAGCTGTTTGTTTGCAACGCGGATGGAAGCAACCTGAAGCAGATAACCAGCCTCGGGAAGGCCAATTGGGCGCCTTTCTACCATCCTTCCGGGAAAAAGATCATCTTCAGTTCCAATCACAAGGGCAAACGCGGATTTGAATTCAATCTGTTCATGATCAACGAAGACGGCTCAGGGTTGGAGCAAATAACCTATGATCCGGTTTTCGACTCCTTCCCGATGTTTTCACCTAACGGCAAACGCATGATCTTTTCCAGCAACCGGAACAACAACGGCACCCGCGACACCAACCTGTTTATCGCAGACTGGGTGGAGTAGTGTTGGAGTGAATGCATGTAATATTTGACCCCATATTAAAGGGGAACTTACCTTCAGTTCCCTTTATTTTTGCCCATTCAATAATCTGTTATGATTGGGTTTTACGAGCATCAGTATCTCAGCTACAAAAAGAATCACATTAAGAACCTGCTTGCGTTGGCAAAAGCTGACGGCCAGGTGCATGAGAAAGAGGAAAAGGTCCTCTACAAGATTGGCAAGAGGTACGGCCTGAAGGACCGCCAAATCAAAGAAATGATTGAGAGCAAGGGGACATATGAGATTAATGTTCCCGACAATCATAACGACAAGATGGATGTGCTCTATGATCTGATGCAAATGGTCTACGCAGACGGGGTCGTGGAGAAAAAGGAGGTAGCGTTTTGCGAAAACGTGGCAAAGCGATTTGGCTTCAAGAAAGGAATCGTGAAGTGGATGATGGAAGATATTTTCGACAAGGGGCTCCCCAACTTTCGCGATTGGAGCGAGCTAAAAGAAGAGGCCAAAGAATATACTGCCTGACCTGCTGCAAGAATTTCCATTTTTTTGGCTTAAACCTTTTGTATTCCTGACGATCTGACAATTCAAGGGTGCTTGGTGCGTTTATTGCACAGATGCTGTGTGACAGCAGTAGCCACCTGGAGTTGTTATGAGAAGTTGGAAAATCGTGCTGTTCGCCATCAGCGTGATCGGCTTTGCAACCGATCTACAGGCTCAGTACTTTGGGCGGAATAAGCCCAACTACGAGACTTTTGATTTTGAAGTTCACGAAAGCCCGCACTTCCGGTTCTTTCAATACCTTGGCAACGACTCACTAGCCAACGCATTGGTTCGCCAATCGGAGCGTTGGTACCTGATGCATCAACAGATCTTCAGAGATACTTTCCCTGATAAAAACCCGATCATTTTTTATAACAACCATCCCGACTTTCAACAGTCGACCGTGATTTCGGGTACGATAAGCGTAGGTACGGGCGGTGTGACCGAGGGCCTGAAGAACCGGGTGATTATGCCCGTATCGGAGTTGAATGGCCAGACCCATCATGTGTTGGGGCATGAGTTGGTCCACGTTTTCCAATACCGGATGCTGAAGAATCCGGATGACTCCCTTTCCCTTCAAGACATCAGCAACATTCCGCTTTGGATGGTGGAGGGCCTTGCGGAATACCTGTCGCTTGGCAGCAAGGATGCGCACACCGCCATGTGGATGCGGGACGCGGTACAGCAAGATGACATACCCACAATGGAAGACCTTTCGAAAGGATATAAGTATTTCCCTTATCGATATGGCCACGCGTTTTGGTCGTTCGTTTCCGGGGCCTTCGGGGACACGGTAATTTATCCGCTGTTCCGGGAAACCGCGAAGCTCGGTTTGAAAGAGGCTATTAAAAAAGTGACGGGAATCGAGGAGGGGGAATTTTCCAGGATTTGGAAAGAGCGATTGGTTGATTATTACACTCAGTTTGAAAAAAAGCTGCCGCGAGATTCGACTTCTTTGAAACACAAGCTCCTTTCGGAAAACAACAGTGGCGAAATCAATATTGCACCCGTCATCAGCCCCAACGGACGGTATGTGGCTTACTTGTCGGAGAAGAACTTTTTCACCATCGATCTCTTCCTGGCAGATGCCTCTACGGGAAAGGTTTTGAAAACACTTTCTTCACAAACCCGCCAGGGCCACATTGACGAATTCAGTTATGTAGAGTCCGGTGGTACGTGGTCACCACAAAGCGATCGGTTCGCTTTCCCCGTGTATGCCGAGGGGCAAGTGAAACTGGCGATTGCGGACATCGGGCGCAGCGAAAAGCTGCGGACTATCTCCATTCCGGGCGTCAATTATTTTAGCAATCCTTCATGGTCGCCTGGCGGTGACGAAATTGTCGTGTCGGGTTTGGTGCATGGTCAGAGTGACTTGTATGTATACAACCTGAAAACCCGGAATGTAAGGCAGCTAACCAACGACCACTATGCCGATTACCAGCCGCAATGGTCTGCCGATGGAAGCCGAATTGCCTTTGTGACAGACCGTCCCGCTGCTGGACAAGCGTTTGATTTAGGTGCCCTGCAACTTGCTGTCTATTCGGGGGCGCAAGTAGAAGTGATGAACGTTTTTCCCGGTGCAAAGAATCTCAATCCAGTATTTTCGGCAGAAGATGACCGGATTTATTTCCTTTCAGACCGCGATGGCTTCCGCAACCTGTATTCCATGAATCTTACCGACAGGACAGTTTACCAGCATACCCATTTGTTCACCGGCATCTCTGGAATCACCCAATACTCTCCGGCCCTGAGCCTTTCGCGAAAAACCGGTGACCTTGTATTTTCCCACTTTTCGGGTGGTAAGTATGCGGTGTATCGTGCCGATCCGTTGACTTTGGCATCCGACCCGGTTCAGTCGTGGGAGGTTGACCAGTCTGCGGGATTTCTTCCACCCGCAGAGCGGTCCGTTGACATTGTCAATCATAATCTCGGTTCTTTTACGAAGGTGGATGTAGAGGTTAATGAAGTTCCTTTTAAGTCTCAGTTTGAACTGGAATATATCGGCAACAATGTGGGTGTGGGTGTGGCCACTGGCGAGTTTGGAACCCGGACGGGGTTGGCTGGTGGTGTAAACGCCATATTCGGAGATGTGTTGGGCCGTCACAAGCTGTTTACGTCCGTGTCGTTAAACGGGGAGATTTATGACATCGGTGGCCAGGTCGCCTACCTTAACCAAAAACATCGAGTGAACTACGGAGTTTCTGTATCTCATATTCCCTATCGATCATCTTCGCTGGGTGTACAACTCGATACGCTATCGGTCGGGGATTCACAGAAACTACCGGTGGTGAACTACACGCTGAATGTCCTCCGCATTTTCGAGGACAATGCGACCGTTTTTGCCCATTGGCCATTCAATCAAACCCGAAGGGTGGAAGCTGGCGTTGGCTATTCACTTTATTCATTCCGTGCCGATCGGATCAACAATTATTATGCGGGATATTACAAGGTGGGAGAGGAGCGCGAACGGTTGGATGCACCAGAAGGCTATCAGCTTGGTAACGCCTACGCTGCTTATGTATTTGACAATTCCTACTTCGGTCTTGCGTCACCTTTCAATGGAAAACGGTACCGTCTTGAGCTAAGCAAGGTATACGATGAGCTTAATTACCACACACTTTCACTGGATTACCGTCAATACTTCTTTCTTAACCCCACGGCCATTGCCTTCAGGGCCATTCACGTGGCACGTTACGGATCAGACGCGGAGAGTGAGCGATTGTATCCGTTGAGTTTCGCATACCCGGTTCTCACCAGGGGGAACAGTCTCTCGAACCTCAACTCATATGGTGCACAGGTGACCGGCAACTACAACATCAATCAGATTTTTGGAAGCAGGATGCTGGTCACCAATCTTGAATGGCGACTGCCGTTCACCGGGCCAGCGCGTCTGGCGCTTATCAAGTCCAGAATGTTTCTTTCTGAGTGGGCATTGTTTATTGATGGCGGATTGGCCTGGACGACAAAAATTAGCCCTACCCTGGAGTTGTCGCCCAAAGCACCGGATGATCGGGTACCCTTCATCAGCAGTGGTGTGTCATTCAGGCTGAACTTGTTTGGACAAGTAGTGCTGGAGCCGTATTACGCTTTTCCATGGAGAGGGGATTATTTCGACAAGGGAGTATTCGGACTTAACTTAAGCCCGGGGTGGTAGCTATGTTCAGAGTGTCACACCAAAGAACTTCTCCAATACGATCAGCACGAAGAATACGCTCAACAACACCGGCCCGACATAGCGAATCGCAAAATGGATGTACTTCTCCAGGAACGATCCCTTATAGGAAGGGTTGCCTTCTGCAATCTCATCCGACATGTTATTCAATCCCCACCTTCTGGCAATGAAGATCGACATCAGTAAACCACCCAGTGGTAAACTGATGTCTGAAAAGACTTCAGAAACAAAAGTGAGTGCATCCCGACCTTGGTAAAACCCTAAACTGCTGAAGGCAGGCACTGCGCCCTGCGAGAGCATGCTGGGCAAGCCCACAACGAAAATCAGCAATGCCATCGCCCACACCACGGTTTTTCTCGGCATCTTCTTTTGGTCAACCAAATAGGCGACAGGTACCTCCAGCAACGAGACGGTTGAAGTCAATGCGGCAAAACAAACCAGCAGGAAGAAAGAGCCTCCAATCACTTTCCCCAACACCGGGCCCATTGCCTGGAAAATGCCCGGCAGTACGACAAAGATGAGACCCGGGCCCTGAGCCGGAGTTTGACCTTGCGAAAACACCAGAGGGAAAATCATCAGCCCCGACAGAAACGCAACCGACATGTCCATGGTGGTAATGACAGCCGCGGACGAAATCACATTCTGGTTTTTCTCGACATAGGATCCGTAAGTGATCAAGGCGCCCATACCAAGAGATAAGGAGAAAAAGGCCTGACCCATTGCAGAATAGATCGCCTGGGGCGTGATGGCGGACAAATCCGGCAACAAATAGAACTTCACACCATCCATCGCATTGGGCAGCGTGAGACTATATATAATCAATGAGATAAGAATGAAAAACAAGGCAGGCATCATGATCTTAGACGCCAACTCGATACCGCGTTGCACTCCCTTCACCACGATAAATGCAGTGATGAGCATAAAGCCAAGGGAGAAAAGAAGGTTGTCCCAGAAGTCATTGACATAGCGGCCAAAAAATCCGGCATAGTCTGGCTCTTTGATGAGGCTGCCAAACGATAACTCGAGGAAATAGCCAAAAGCCCAACCCGCCACCACATTGTAAAAGGAAAGGATCATGACTCCGCACAAAATGCCAAACAAGCCCAGGTAACCCCAGGATTTACCACCCAATTTGCTGTAGGAACCATATGCATCCGCTTGCGCCCTGCGGCCAATTGCGATCTCACCGAGCATGATGGGATAACAGAAGAGGAAGGTGCAAAGGAGATAGATGAGAAGGAATGCGGCACCACCGTTCTCGCCAGCCTCATAAGGAAATTTCCAGATATTGCCTAAGCCCACGGCCGAACCCGCAGCTGCCAAAATGAAACCGATTCGACTTGAAAAACCACCGCGATCTGCCATCTCAACTTGATTTAGCGCGAAAAATATGCTTTAAACCTTTATAATCAAAAATTGGTTAATACTTGAGGTTACTTCAGCGCACTAATTGTATTCCTGTAAGAGGAGTAAGATCATTATTAATTCCTTGGTTGATTCTTTTTACTTCTTCAACTTTATAGAAAGTTTGTATGTAGTTGGACTTTGTTGTTGAACGTGTATGGAAGGTCAGAAGAAATTAACCACTCAGGAAAAAGCTTTACAGATCAATTTAAGCAGGCAGATCTACGGATCGTTCGCAGAAATAGGAGCCGGGCAGGAAGTCGCGGCTAATTTTTTTAAAGTGGGTGGGGCTTCCGGAACGATTGCCAAAACCATCTCCGCCTATGATATGAAGTTCAGCGATGCCATCTATGGTTTGTGCGATCGCTACGTGTGTGAAGATCGGTTGTTGGGCATGTTGGATCATGAGTATGTGTTGCTCCCGGCCCGCTTACCACACCTGATCAAAGAAACTCGCTTTTTTGCTTTCGCTGATACCGTAGAGGTATTGAATTATGCGCGAACGAATCAAGGGCACGGCTGGATGGGTTTGCGGTTTCAGCTGCGGCCCGAAGGTCCGATTAACGAGTGTGTGATTCATGTGAAAATGTATGACAACGACCCGCTGCAACAGCAAGTGGCGCTGGGTGTGGTTGGTGTGAATATGATCCACTCATGCATGTTCGTTTCCGATCCGGAAAAAATCATGACCTCCCTGACGGACGGCTTGGTCGGCAAGCGAATTGAAGTGGACATGTTCCGGATTTCCGGACCAGATTTTGCGGAGGTGGACAATCGCATCATGGCTTTGAAGCTGGTGCGCAGCGGCTTAACCCGCGCAGCCATGTTCGGACCAGACGGCTCGGTGATGCAACCTTCAGAGTACCTGTATAAGAAGAATGTGTTGGTACTGCGTGGTAGGTTCCGGCCCGTAACCCACGTAAATGTCGATATGCTGCTCACTTCAAGGCGGCACTTCAAAAATGAACCCGATGTGGACCGCTCCAAGATTGTGGTGATCACCGAGCTAACGTTGAATGACCTGAGCACAGAAGGAGAGATCGATGAGGTTGACTTCCTTCACCGGGCGGACATCATCTGTTCGCTAGGTCAGAATGTGATGATCTCCAATTACTTTGAATACTATCGCCTCGTGGAGTACCTTTCAAGGATCACGAAAGGAAAGAAGTTGGGGATCATCATGGGTATCTATGCGTTGCAGAAGGTGTTTGAGGAAAAGACCTATGACAACCTCCGGGGTGGCATCCTGGAAAGCTTTTCGAGCTTATTTGGCTCCAATGTGAAGATCTATGTGTACCCGGCTCTCAAGAACATGGAGGAGGGCAATTATTATACGCTGGCGGACTTCGAACAAAGCCTGCCGGACCACCTGAAATACCTGTTCCGCTACCTGATGGCGAACAATAAATTGGAAGACGTGAAGGGTGCCAACACCAAGAATCTCCACATCATCTCCGATCATGTGCTCAACATGATACGCGGTGGCGAGCCGGGATGGGAGCAATACGTGCCTCACAAGGTAGCAGAAGCCATCAAAGACGAGGGTTTGTTCGATTACGTGAGCCAGTCTGCCGGTGGTTCATCCGTGCCAAAAGTAGAAGCTCAGTAAGTTCCTATTTCTTTTCTTCTTTCAGGCTGGCAAAGTAAAGCTTTGCACGTTCCATCACCCTGGGCGCCAGAATGATTCCCGAGATCATCGTAGGAAATGCCATCAAGGCATATGCCACATCAATGATGTTCATCACGTCCTGCATGGAAAGTATCGCCCCAAAAACGATTGTAATCAGGTAGAAATAGTTGTAGTACTTGCCTGCCTTCACTCCGGCTAAGAAAGACATCGCCTTATTGCCGTAATAACTGTACGAGAACAAAGAGGTCATCGCAAAAAAGAATCCACAAATCAGCAGCAAGAATCGGCCGAACCCACCCAAAGCACTTTCAAAAGCGTTCGCTGTAAGGGTCACGCCATCCGCATCGGTGGTTTTCCAGACTCCGGTGGCAAGAATTGCGAAAGCGGTGAGCGAACAAACAACAATGGTATCGATGGCAGGGCTCAGCATGGACACCAATCCTTCCCGAATGGGCTCGCTGCTCTTTGACGCGCCCAGTGCCATAGGGGCTGTGCCGATACCGGCCTCATTCGAGAATGCAGCCCGTCTGACGCCTGCGATAATCAATCCACCCACAATGCCTCCAAACACGGGAGACCCAGCTCGGGTAACATCATAGTAATCGGCCGAAAAAGCATCGGTGATGACCAGCCAAAAGATCCGTGGTACATCTGACAGGTGAGAGAATAGGATCGCTACCACCGATCCGAAATACAAGACAATCATGAGTGGTACCATCTTGCCTGCCCACAATCCGATCCGTTGGATACCACCGATAATGACAACACCGGCAATCAACATCAGTGTAATGCCAATGATGAGTTTAGCAGTGCCAACCTCGAACCCGCCCACGGTGAATGGCGTGGTGCCCAGGGTTTCGCGATTGATACCCAGATCGATAATTACTTGTGTGAGTTGGTTTGCCTGAAAGATTGGTAGGCACCCAATCATGGCGCACAAGGAAAACAGAACTGCAAGTGGGTACCACCTCTTGTGCATCGCTTCGCGAATCACGTACATCGGCCCGCCTTGAATTTCGCCCGCGGAATCTTTGCCACGGAACATCAACGATTGCGTGCTGGTGAAAAAGTTGGTCGACATGCCTACAAAGGCAGTGATCCACATCCAGAAAAGCGCTCCGGGGCCGCCAATGGAAATAGCGGCAGCGACCCCCCCAATGTTCCCCATACCGACTGTCGAGGCCAGTGCTGTTGACAAGGCTTCATATGCGTTGATTTGCCCCGGGTCGTTGGGATTGCTGTATTTGCCACGCAATACATTGAATGCATGGCCAAAGTATTTATACTGAACGAATCCTGAATAGATCAAAAAGTAAAGGCCGCCAAGGATTAGAAGAAAGGCAACAGGCAGATAGATTCCGCTCGCTAATGAACTGATGAATTCACTCATTCACACCCGGTTTAGTTCACAAAATAGAAAATAATTCTAACCCCCGGCAATTTTCAATTTTCCGTTGGAAACGCCCGTGTAGGTACAAAGCAGGTTTAGCAGGCGAGCGCCTACGGATGCGTCCCATTCACCACTAGTGCCAGGAGCAACTTCACAAAGATCAAAACCGATGATGCGCTTGCCGCTGGTGGCCACGGTTCTTAAAAGTATTTGCGCCTGGTAGAAACTTAGTCCACCAGGCACCGGTGTACCCGTGTGGGGGCAAAGGGATGGGTCGAGTCCATCAATGTCAAAACTGATGTAGACATTATCTGGAAGTTCCTTTACAATTGATTTGCAGACCTCACTCCACTTTTGTCCATCATCAAGCAGTTGATCCAGCGTTTCGTCATGAAATATTTTGATTCTGCCGTGCGAACGTTGAACCACCTGCCACTCCTCCTCGCACCAGTCGCGAATTCCCACACTGACCAGTCTTCCAATTGACGGCAGCTTCATCGCATTGTACATGATGGAGGCATGGGAAAATTGAAACCCCTCATAAGCTTTTCGCAAGTCTGCATGCGCATCCACTTGTAAAATACCAAACCGATCGTATTGCTCACTTAATGTTTGTAAAAAACCGAGTGGTGTGCTGTGGTCACCACCCAATATGCCTACCATCTTGCCTTGCTGCAGGAGCGTTTTGGTGGTGGACTTCACGTAGACGTTGAGGCTCTCACAAGCCTGATTAATCTTCTGGGTGAGGAGGGGGCTGGGTTCGCCCTCCGATTCAAGCCTTCGGAGGTGGCGTTCGGCCAGGCACCTGAGTTGCTGACTCTCTTGACGGATAGATTCAGGAATGTCTGCCATCGTCACGCCCAACTTCCAAGCGTCTGGGATGTCTTTGTTGAACAGATCGACCTGGGATGACGATCTAAGCACTGCCGCTGGCCCGTTTGCCGTTCCAGTCTGATAAGAGACGGTGACTTCCCAAGGCACGGGCACAACAACCATCCAGGCATCTGTTGCATCGAAGGGAAGTCCGAAGAGTTTACCCGCGATGCCGGGGCCGTTGGGATCAAAGTTTTTGCCGCTGGACATGCTACTCGATGACCGCGGGATTAAGGTAAATCTCAAACGAACCATTGCCTTCGGAAACCTCGCGCCACCTGTCAATGTTAAACTGAATATGGACAACGCCCGCTGTAGCCATATCGCCAATGTCGGCTTTGGTTAGGTATTCGGCTGCATAGCTGATAAAAGGATTGTGGCCGACCAACAAGACATGTTTGGCCGAATCTTCGATGGATTGGATTACCTCAACCAACGTGCGCACCGAGGCGTTGTACAAGTCATCGGTAACAATGAGGCCATTTTGTGGTTGCACAATATCGCGCAGGGTCACTCCGGTTTCGTTTGCACGGAGGGCGCTGCTGGAGATGATGGTATCAATCAAATAATTTTTTTTTAGAAAGTGCGCCATGGTGGCTGCATCGCGCATGCCTTGCGTGTTTAGTGGACGATCTTTATCATCCTGATTTGGCTGTTTTTCAGCCGCTTGCGCATGCCTCATTAAATAAAGTTGCCGCGGCATAAACAGTGGGTTAGCGTAGTTTGTTGAACGATCACAACCGCGTTCAATATTAGGCACGAATTTGATTTTTTGAAAAAATGCGGATATTTGAAATTCGACTTTAGTTAATAGCGCATGTCTAAGAATCTTGTAATCGTTGAATCACCGGCCAAAGCAAAGACAATTGAAGGCTACTTGGGCAAGGACTTCAAAGTTGCCTCCAGCATGGGTCACGTGCGCGATTTGCCAAAGGGAAACGAAGCCATCGATACTGAAAACGGCTATCAACCCAAGTACGAAATCAGCCCCGATAAAAAAGATGTGATCAAACAGTTGAAGAAGTTGTCGGAAGATGCCGAGATGGTTTACCTGGCAAGTGACGATGACCGCGAGGGGGAAGCAATCAGCTGGCATTTGAAGGAAGTACTCGACTTGACGGACAAGAAAACCCGAAGAATTGTATTCACTGAAATTACCAAGAACGCCATTCAAAATGCACTGCAGTCTCCGCGGGGCATTGACATCGACTTGGTAAATGCACAGCAGGCAAGGCGGGTACTTGATCGATTGGTTGGCTTTGAGCTTTCGCCCATTCTTTGGAAGAAAATAAAAACAGGTTTATCGGCAGGTCGTGTGCAGTCCGTGGCTGTCCGACTGGTTGTTGAGCGTGAAAGAGAGATTGACAAGTTTGAGGCCAAGTCATCGTTTAGGGTGATCGCGCAATTTGATCTGGGTAAGGGAAAAAACCTAACAGCAGATTTGCCACAGCGTTTTGACAGCGAGGAAGAGGCGTTGGAGTTTCTGGAGAACTGCAAGGAGGCGGACTTTGAAATTACCGATTTGCAGAAAAGGCCAGCTAAAAAATCGCCTGCACCACCTTTCACTACTTCGACACTTCAGCAGGAAGCCGGAAGAAAACTAAGCTTCTCAGTGGCACAAACGATGATGGTGGCACAAAAACTCTACGAAGCGGGCAAGATTTCTTATATGCGTACTGACTCGGTCAACCTGTCGAAAGAGGCGGTAGACGGTGCCACTGCGCAGATCACGACAGCATTCGGAAGCAAATTCGTAAAGAACAGGCAATATAAGACTAAGTCGAGCGGAGCTCAGGAAGCGCACGAGGCCATCAGGCCCACTGACTTTGGCTTGCTTGATCCAGGCATGGATCGCAACGCCAAGCGTTTATACGATTTGATTTGGAAGCGGGCCATCGCTTCCCAGATGGCAGATGCTGAATTGGAACGCACGACAGCCACGATTGGGATCTCAACGGATCCTCGCACATTGACCGCCACAGGCGAGGTAATCACCTTTGAAGGATTTTTGAAAGTGTACCTGGAATCGAGTGACGATGAAGATGAAGACGAGGAAGAGAACGGGAAGGTATTGCCTCCGCTGACAGTGGGGCAGATGCTGAAGTTGGAAGAGATGAAGGCAACCCAGACTTTCAGCAGGCATCCTCCGAGATACACCGAAGCCAGCCTGGTGAAAAAGCTCGAAGAGATGGGTATTGGCAGACCCTCGACTTATGCGCCCACGATTTCTACGATTCAGAAACGCGGATACATCGTGAAGGAAAGTCGTGACGGAAATGAAAGATCGTACCGGGTACTTACGCTTGCAAACAAGAAAATTGACAAGGTTGACCAAACGGAAATAACGGGAGCGGAAAAGAACAAGTTGTTTCCGACCAACACGGCCATGATCGTAACGGATTTTCTAGTCGAGCATTTTCCCGAGATCACCAACTACTCTTTTACCGCGGAAATCGAAGAGGATTTCGATGAGATCGCCAGCGGAAAGCTGGAATGGCAACAAATGATTGATCAATTCTATCAACCCTTCCACAAAACGGTAACCAAGACCGAACAGGTGGAGCGCTCTTCGGTCTCCAACAAGTCGAGGGAGCTGGGTGTGGACCCGAAAACGGGCTTGAATGTGTACGCAAAGTTGGGACGCTATGGAGCGTATGTGCAGTTGGGCGAGAATCCAGAAGATGGCAAAGAAGGAAAACCAAAGTTCGCAAGCTTGCGTCCTGGCCAGTTTATCGAGAACATCACATTAGAAGATGCGCTTGTGCTCTTTAAGTTGCCGCGCGAGTTGGGCGACTTCGAAGACTCGAAAGTGGTAGCCAATGTCGGAAGGTTTGGTCCCTATGTACTGCACAACAAGAAGTTCGTATCGATTCCCAAGGAGGAAGATCCGTACACCATCACGCTGGAACGCGCCATTGATTTATTAAAGGCAAAACGCGATGCAGACGCGAACAAGACGATCAAGCTATTTGACGCAAATCCTGATGTGCAAGTCTTAAATGGTCGCTACGGACCGTATATTAAGGTTGGCAAAAAAAATGTGAAAATCCCCAAGGGCAAAGAACCGGCAGAGCTTACACTTGAAGAATGTCTTACGCTGGCCGAAAATGCACCCGAACGCAAGGGGCGCTTTGCCAGAAAGAAAAAGCAGTAACATTTGCTTTGCGGATTTCAGGCATATTACCCGATCTGTTAATTCGCGTGAACCCTTTGCAGCTGGCCCATTTGGGTGATTGCACTGATGATGATCGAAAGCATAATTCGATGGAGCATTGACCTGGCTTCGAACGGTGCCGAATCGTTGGTGCAGGCCGTACGAAGTGCATGGATTCTTGCACAAGGAAGAGTTGGAAGGTGGTCTTCGTAACACCTGCTCACTTTTTCGATTGGAAACTGAAATAGCGATGAAGAAATTGGTGGCGTTAACGGGCGCTGGCATCAGTGCGGAAAGCGGCATACCCACCTTCAGGGATGCGGGCGGGTTGTGGGAAGGCTATGACGTGAATGACGTGGCCACACCTGAGGCATGGGAGCGAAATCCTGAACGGGTGCTGGACTTCTATAACCAGAGGCGGAAGAAGGCGTTGGAGGTTGAGCCCAATGAAGGGCATCGGATTCTTGCGGACTTTGAAGTTTTCTATGATGTTACCGTGATCACGCAAAACGTGGACAACCTACATGAGCGCGCGGGCTCGTCCAATGTGGTGCACCTGCACGGCAGTCTGTTTGAGTCGCGGAGTTCAATCGATGCGTCTTTGGTATATCCGATCAACGGCTGGGAGTTGAAAATGGGACAGCTGTGTGAGAAGGGATCACAACTCCGACCTAACATCGTTTGGTTTGGAGAAATTGTTACCATGATTGAACGGGCCATGGAGATTAGTTTTGAAGCGGACATCTTTTTGGTGGTTGGCACTTCATTGCTCGTTTATCCCGCAGCAAGCCTGGTGCACTACGTTCGATCAGGAACGCCCATTTACATCGTGGATCCCAAATCTCCGAACATCACATTGAATCCTCACATCACGGTAATCAATGAATTGGGCAGTGTAGGATTGAAAAAAGTACGAGAGATATTGACGGCAAGTCAAGGTATTTCTAAATAAACGCCCGTTTTTTTCGACACGTTCTTCAGGTCTTCAACCACCGGTTCAGAAATCGGGACGCCCGATGTTAACCTTTTCTCATGCTCCCATCTTTCGGGATCTCCAGGTATCAGCACTTGGTGTTGCCCAGGCGCGGGTTTTGTTTTCCTGAACGTAAGTATCCATTCATCCATTCTGGACTTAAATTCCTCCACGTCCATGAAGCCTTCAATCTCCATTACGCCAAAGAAATGTCCGATGCCTTTTCCCACGCTACGATCGGGAATTTCCTGCCGCAGCGCAAAAGGAGGGGCGAAGGGCCCCCAGTTGGCGCCACTCAAGACACTGGTCAGGATATCCACCATGGCGCTCAGCGCATAGCCTTTGTGGCCGCCTGACTCACGAGTCGAACCAAGGGGCAAGAGCGCACCCCCGTCCACCATATCTTGCGGGTGCGTGGAGGGCCTTCCTGATTTGTCAATGATCCATCCATCTGGAACCAAGCCTTGATTTCTTCTTGCGATTTCAATCTTGCCGTAAGCGGCCGCGCTCGTGGCCAGGTCTATCACCACTGGCGGTTGTTCCTTTCCTGGAAAAGCAATCGCGATGGGATTGGTACCCAGCATTCGCTCTGCGCCCCATAATGGTGCAACCAACTTGGTAGAATTGGTCATGGCAATGCCCAGCATATCATGCTTGATCGCTTCCAGCGAATAATAACCTGCAATGCCGAAGTGGTTGGTGTTTCGAACGCTCGCCCAGGCAGAGCCGTGCTTACGTGCCCTCTCGATAATGATCTCCAAAGCTATAGGCCCTACCACCAGGCCCAGCCCATTGTCTCCGTCTATCGTGCAGATGCTTTTCTTGCCTCTTACCACTTGAATCTTTGGGTTGGGATTGATCCTCCCTTCCTGCAGCAAGTCTACGTACGTTTCAAGCCGCGCAACACCGTGAGAATCGACCCCCCGTAAGTCGGCCAGGGATAACACCGCGGCAGCAGTTCGGGCATCTGCCGCAGGTACGCCCAACGTTCTAAATACCTCTTGGGTGAATTGCAGCAACACCTCGGGTTTGAAGACGATGGGATGTGGCGTAAGCAATCGTTACTTGTTGGCTTCGGTCAACATGAACTTTTGGAACCGCTTCGTGTTGAAGTTGGTAGTTCCTATTTCCTTCAGGATGATGTTGCCTTCTTTGGAGATCACAAACGTAGTGGGGATATTCGGTACCTGCAGTTGAGCTGGCAGATAACCCGAAGGCATATACACTGGAAATGAGAAATTTCGGTCGGCTATGTATCTAACCACCTTGGCGTGGTGTTCATCTTTGTCAATGGATAGCATGACGAACTTTATGGACTGATGATTTCCAATGGCCTTGTACAGTTCGTGGATGGTTGGCATCTCAGCCCGGCAAGGCCCGCACCAGGTGGCCCAAATGTTTAAGAAGATTACATTGCCTTCATATTCGGAAAAATCGATTCGCCTTCCGTCCAGGTCCTTCACGGTAAAGTCAAAGTCAAATGCCTTGGATCGATCTTCGGATTCGGCTTTGGCATCAAGCAATCCGGTATGAAGTACTGCTGTTTGGGTGAAAACGGTGATGCTGCTTAATAGACCCGTCAAATGCAGCAGGATGACGACCAGCAAAGCGCCTGCCCAGGGCTTTATCGCTTGCCAAATCTTGCTTAATATGTATTTTAGCTTGGTGCGGTTATTGACCATCTATTCGTCAAATCTCAGTAATTATCTAATTTAGGACAATATAAGATTCCAAAATGCGCTTCCGGTCGGTATTGTTGGTTGCTTTCGTTTCTATGTTGCCCATTGCAGCCATTGGGCAAAAGGTGAAATACAAAGATCTGTTTGTGCTCCTGAATGCCAAGCAGTACGACCAGGCAGCGCCATTCCTCAAAAAATATCTGCAAGACAATACAGACAACCCGAACGCCCATTTGTTCATGGGCATCATCTTGCAGGAAAGGTCAAATGACATTGATGTGCTTCGGAGATTGGATTCACTCACGACAACCATTGATTCAGCAGTCCATTATTATGATTTGGCCTACAAGGGCATTGACGATCGCGAGTTGCGCAAGAATGACGAATATTATCAGGCTTACAACAGGCGTGATTTACGAACGGGCAAGTTTGGTGTCACGTTGTCGGATGTGCAATTGGATTTGGAGAAGAGGATCGAGGGTCTTAAGGAAAGGAGGCAACGGGCTGTTTTGTTGAACAAGCAGTTGGAGACCGCTGAATCAAGCTACGCAAAGGCGAACTTCTTGTACAAAGACTTGCAAATAAGTTACAAAGATCTAACCTCGCTCTATCTTCGGTCCGATCAAAAGACCATCGTTGACTTGAAGCGATTGACAACCGTTTTTGATTCATGCGTCACCGCATTTAATGCCTACAAGAGCACCTCTCAACTGTACGGAAAAACGGGTTATAATCAGATTTTGAACCTGGCACCCATCAAAAGCTTTGAAAAAGATGGACAGGGCGAAGCAGACTTCAAAAAGGACGATGTGAAGATTTGGGACTACAAGTCCTGGGCCCACATCGTGTTGAGCGATATTCAAAAGGAAATAGATCCGCTGCGGAAATCACTGGTGGCGTATGATATTGAGATCAATAAACTGCGGGACCAGCTTAGAAAAGACTCAGCGTCAATCAGCGATCAGCTGCATGCCCTTCAAGGCGAAGGTCCGGGGGCGAAGCTTCGGAAGTTCGATAGCAACCCCATGCCTTTGGACCTGTTTGGCATGAAGATCGCGGAGCTGCAATACGCGTCTGCCCTTGTGGAAAATCGTCCTTACCGCGATTCAGTGAACGTAACCTTGCAGCTTAACATGATCGAAAAGGAGATGCGTGCGCTGAAAACGTTCGACAGCCTTACGCAGAAGCTTTTAAGCCGGGACTTGGTGGAAGATGCCAAAGACTACCAGCATTTTGTGGAGTCATCGTACGGTACCACAGATGTGCTAAGCAGTCTGATTCGCGGTTCAAGCCAATTTGCAAAGCGAGAGCGTGAAGTGAAGGAAGCGCAGCTTTCGAAATGGCGCGAGGCAACCCGTTGGGTTTTTGTGAACAACGATTCGATTCCACTGTTCACGGACGTGAGGCCAACCAGCAACTATCAACCGCTGGTGGTCAAAGAGGAGAAGTATACGGCTGGACTCAAGTTTGTTGATTCACTGGCGACCGGCTATTTTCATACGATCACCCCATCGCACCAACCCGCTGTTTCGGTAGACATACCTTTGCAAGGTGGCATCTTCACGAAGAGAAAAGTACCGGTTACCAAAGGTTTAGCTGTTTCGGATGAAGGCGGTCAGCTTTTCTATGTGTTGGTTTACTCGGAAGAAAAAAAAGGAGAAAAGTTTCCTGCTACGGTAGCAAAGATCTACCGTACTGACGGACTTGCCTGGACCCAGGAGATTAACCTGGATTTGCTGCCGGCCGAGTTGAGTTATAACGACAACACCGGGGAACTTCTGATCAAGACATCAGGTGCCTCGGGCGAGAGCAAGATGGTGATCCTTGACAAAAACGGGAAGACCCTGTAGTCGCTAGCCAACGAGCTTCTTCCAATCCTGGAAGCGCATGGTCATGCGGGCCTTCATTCTTTCGTAGTTTTCCCAGCTGTCGGTTACGTGATAAATGGAGGGAAGGCTCTTCACAAGAATTTCATCGTAATCGGCCCGGTATAATCCCCCCCCATAATAATAGTAGGTGAACATGTTGCCGTCCCGGTTAAAAAGTTCAAATCCGAGATAACCATCCCAAAGTTCACTCAGAATAGTACACGAAATCTCTCTGCGCTTGAAACGAAAGATTTGTGCGGCTGCTTCATCTTCAAAGTACTCGGAATACAAGCCCATGTCAATGATCCATCCCAGGTAGATTCCAATATGAACGTATGCTTGTTCAATGGGAAGTGAGTCTGGAAAATTGCCAAGGAAGTGACTCTTGGCGTTGTCATAAATCGTTTTTTGAATATCCGCTTTCTTATCCATGATGCAATGTTAGGCATTTCATATCTATGACATGGGGGTGATTCGAAACATACCTAGCGCCTGCAATCGAAGCAATCAAAAATGAAGAAAACCCCGATATCCACGCAATGCTCAAGTCGCATTTCTTTTAAAATCTGCGCCAATTACCTCCAGTGGCTCATGCGTATATAATGAAGTGACACTTTAGATGATGTAATATTTTGGCCAAAAGCAGGCAATTTGCTTAGTTTACACGTGGGCTTTAATCAATGAACAAGGGAAAATGCGGCCACTTGCTGTCTTAATTACCATTCTGGCCACCCTTTTTCATGCCCACTCCCAGCCGGCAAACGACAACTTTGCAGGCGCCACCTCCATCACCCATTCCAGCAACAATTGTTCAGCAAACGGAGCCTACACGACAATTGCGGGTACAGCGGATATGGCGGCCGGTAGCTGCTGGGAAAACGGCCCCAACTACAACGTTTGGTTCTCATTTGTGGCCACCACTACCCAAGTAACCTTGGATTTAAAAGTGGGTGGTGCCGAAGGGACTCTTCAACATCCGAACATGGCCCTCTGGCAGGCTGACGGAACCACAGAAATAAAGTGCGTGAGGCGGATCAATGCCACCACTGATGTTCAAATATCTACATCGTCACTTACGATTGGAAATACCTATTACGTGTCGGTCGATAACTATGTGGGATTGGGCTATCGGGGAACGTTTACGCTATGCATCGACAATACCGTTACGAACGATGACTTCGTGGGTGCCGTCACGCTCACCCATTCCGCCAACAATTGTTCACTCGATGGTGAGTACACCACAATCAATGCCACAGCCGATCTAAATGCCGGCAGTTGTTGGGAGAACGGACCCAACTACAACCGGTGGTTTAAGTTTGTGGCCACAACGGCCAATGTCACATTGGATTTAAAAGTGGGCGGTGCGGAGGGAACCATGCAGCACCCGAATATGGCTTTGTGGCAATCCGATGGCACTACTGAGGTCAAATGCGTCAGGCGCATCAATGCCACCACGGACGTCCAAATTTCAACATCTGGCCTAACGATCGGCAATACCTACTATGTATCGGTCGACAACTACGTGGGGTTGGGCTACCGTGGCACCTTCACCCTCTGCATCGACAACACAGTAACCAATGACGACTACGCGGGCGCGCTTACGCTGATTCATTCAGCCAACAATTGTTCGCTGGACGGAGAGTACACCACAGTAAATGCGACACCAGATCTTAATGCGGGCAGCTGTTGGGAAAATGGCCCCAACTACAACAGATGGTTCAAGTTTGTAGCCACAACAGCCAATGTCACATTGGATTTGAAAGTAGATGGTGCGGAAGGTACCATGCAGCACCCAAACATGGCATTGTGGCAATCTGATGGCACCACGGAGGTGAAGTGCGTCAGGCGAATCAATGCGACCACGGACGTTCAGATATCCACCTCGACTCTCACAATTGGAAATACCTATTACGTGTCGGTGGATAACTACGTAGGCCTTGGTTACCGAGGCACCTTTACACTCTGTATCGACAATACAGTGACTTATGATGACTTTGCCGGGGCCATTACGATCGTTCACAGCGCCAATAATTGTTCACTGGATGGCGAATACACCACATTGAATGCGACAGCAGATCTGAACGTGGGCAGTTGCTGGGAGAATGGACCCAACTATAACCGATGGTTCAGGTTTGTGGCGACCACACAAAATGTCACGCTTGATTTGAAGGTAGGTGGCGCAGAGGGTACGATGCAGCACCCGAACATGGCATTGTGGCAATCTGATGGCACCACGGAGGTGAAGTGCGTCAGGCGCATCGATGCGACCACCGATGTCCAGATTTCAACTTCAGGCTTGACTATTGGCAATGTGTACTATGTATCTGTCGACAACTATGTGGGGCTAGGTTATCGGGGCACCTTTACCCTTTGTATCGACAATTCGGTAACCTATGATGAGGTAGCTGGTGCCATTTTACTTGCCGACATAAACAATTGGTGTTCTGCTGACGCTGCGTTTACCACGGTGAACGCGACTCCGGACGGCCTGGCTGGCAGCTGTTGGGAGAATGGACCCAACTACAACCGGTGGTTCAAATTTGTGGCCACCACAAATTTTATCACCGTAGACGTGAAAGTGGCCGGTGCCGAAGGAACGCTGCAGCATCCCAATGTGGCGCTTTGGCAGTCGGATGCCGTCACCGAGATAAACTGCATGCGGAGAGTAAACGCCACCACCGATGTGCAGGTGTCGGCTACAGGGCTCGTGATAGGGAACACCTATTATGTGTCTGTAGATAATTATGTGGGACTTGGATATAGAGGTACTTTTACACTTTGTGCCAACAGCCAGCCCAGCTATGATTTTTATGAGGGCGCGATCGAACTCACTGACCTCAACAACTGGTGTTCCGCTAACGCAGCATACACGACTGTCAATGCCACAGCCGACAAGAATGCCGGAAGTTGCTGGGAGAACGGACCCAACTACAACCGTTGGTTCAAGTTTACTGCGATCTCACCGGTTGTTACCATAGATATGAAAGTGGCTGGCGCTGAAGGAACGCTGCAGCATCCCAACATGGCCCTATGGGAGAGCGATGGAACCACCCAGTTGGCATGCGTTCGAAGAGTCAATGCCACAACGGATGTATCGATCGTGTACAGCAGCCTGGTGGTTGGCCAAATCTATTACATTTCGTGCGACAATTATGTGGGGCTCGGCTACCGGGGCACATTCACGCTGTGCATTGACAATGTCAGCCAAACCTATTATTCATTCGCTGATGGCAATTGGGATACACCAGGGTCATGGTCGGCCACCGGCCACGGTGGACCTGCCGAAACGATATTTTACCCTACGGTAGGAGACGTGGCTTACATTCAAGGTCATTCGATCGTGGTCGGAGTAACGGAAACGGTGGCAGAAGTGAATATGACTGCGGCCACAGCAACTACGGCTTTGACGATTGACAATTGCATATTCAATGTGTCGGGCAAGGTGACAATGGTCAATCCCGGGAACAATGTACCGGCTTCGATCACCACACAGAATAATGGTACGCTCTTTATAAACGACAACTTGCTGCTAAATCGTGCCGGTGGAGATCAGGTATTCGCGGTGACGGTAAATACGGGATCACAGATCACCGTCAACAAAGAGTTGCTTTGGACGAGCACGGGAGGTAGCGTTACCAATAACCAGTTGACCTTACACGGAACGGGCATGCTTACAGTCAATCAAGATCTTGCGTTGAACTCAGCGGGGGGCACCCTCATCGAAATTATCGCCAACAACTCATCTGTAATTGATGTAAAACGTGATATCACTTTCACAGCCACAGCATCGGGCCAGGAGTCAATGGTCTTTAACAATAGCTCCACACTGAGGAGCGGCAGAAACATTGTGCGGGGCGGCACGCCCTATGGCTCTATCACCTTCGGGGGCACTTCCACCCTCGAGTTGAATGGGACAACATTTCTTCAAACCCTGGCCGCTAGTGCAGGCTCCGGAGGCGATGCAATTAGCTACAACAACATCACCGTTAACAACACGCGAATTACAACACCACAGATTACACTTGCTGGTGCAGTGACTGTGAATGGAGACCTAACCCTAACGGCTGGCTTGGTCAGTACCACGAGCACCAACATTCTGAACCTTACGGACGGCAGCGCGACCACGATTGGGAGCACATCAAGCTACATAGATGGCCCGATGACGTATGAAATTGCCGCCACTTCAGCAACTCGGAATTTTCCGGTGGGCGATGGGGGTAACCACCGGCCTCTTGTGCTAACTGTGAACCATACGGACGCGGCACCGGTGATCTATACCACTGAGCACGTGAACGTATCGGCTCAAACGCTGGGGTACAGCCTGCCGCCAAGCATTGAGCGGGTGTCCGGGCTGAGATATTGGAAGGTGGACAGACAGGCCGTGGCCAACCTCACGGATGCCAGGGTTCGTTTATACTACGGAATTGGGACAAGCGATGGTGTAACAGATTACACCAATCTCACAGTGGTAAAAAACGTGGGAGTGGGCACAGCCTGGGTTGATGTGGGTGGAACAGCTACAGGAAATGGATCGGGAAGCATCCTGTCGGGGCTGTTCACGAGCTTTAGTGATATGACGATCGCCAACCTGGTGGGAGGCACAAACCCACTGCCAGTTGAGCTACTAAGTTTTGGTGCCAGTTGGATCGATGGAATAGTTGATATTCAATGGGTTACGGGTTCAGAGCTGAATAACGACTTCTTTACGGTCCAACGATCTGCGGATGGATTTGAATTCATGGACCTGTTCGATTTGGCCGGTCACGGAACCACCTCTGAAGTACATTATTACCAGGCGATTGATGACCAGCCCTTGATGGGAACCAACTACTACCGACTTAAACAAACTGACCTTGGGGGAGACTACACGTACTCTCATATTGTCAAGGTCGAACATGGAGCCGGGCTCATGCTTCGGATTACGCCAAATCCCGTGGAGGTAGTCAGGGCGGAAATTACTTTATCCGGACTTCAGCCTGGTGAACTCTTTGAGTTATCGATCGCGGACTTGGCAGGACGAGTTGTCGGAAGAGAACGGTATGTTGCTAACAAGTCGGGAACGTTCAAAGGTCACCTGGCGACAAATCCAGCCGTTGGTGTTTATATTGTGCGCGCCTTTACAAGCAACGGCATTGTTGCCACCCGCCTTATTCAGCGCTAGTTCTTGACGTTCCATGAGTTGTTCTCTTTTACCAGGTCAGCGGTTTGGTTCTCCTTGTCCAGTACTACGCTTTCAATCTCAGTCACAGGTTTTCCAATTTTGAGCGTGTAGGTCGGGTTTACCCAATTCCACGCATCCATCACCATGGTGTCAGAATCCACGGGTTTATTTCCGAGCATCTCGTTGCACGAGATGTAGTAGCGTTCGGAACCCCCGTCTTTGTAGGCGATGGTTACTTCCACGGGCATTGGAAAGGTGCCATTTCGCTTTACCGTAATGGATGTGCTGCTCCCCTCCGCAGAAACTGACTCGATTGCGTAATCAATTGATTTTGTGGTGTTTATCCAATAGCGCATGAACCAATGCAGTTGCAGATCAGATTGCTTTTCCATAACGCGAATGAAGTCGTTCGGCTCCGGATGCCTGAACTTCCAGGTGTTATAATATCTTCTCATCCCTTCATAAAAATCCTCTTCACCCATTATGTATTTGAGCTGTTCCAAAAAGATGGCCCCCATGCTATAGGCGGCCGTACCATAAGCCCGGTTCGTGTTGTAGTGATCTGAGTGTTGGCTCATGGGTTCCTGCAATCCGCTTTTCACCAACCTGAAGTAGGCTTCGAAGCTTCCCTTGTGTGGATCCTCGGTATCAAACAGCATGGCCATTGATTCCGAACTGGAGAAGTCCGTGAAGCCTTCATCCATCCAGGGATATAACGACTCGTTGGAACCGAGCACACCTTGATACCAACTGTGCGAAGCTTCATGGGCGGTTACGCCCACCAGGCTCCTGAAGGATCTTTCACCGGTAATGAGTGTACACATGGGGTATTCTATACCGCCATCACCCCCTTGCAATACGGAGTAGGTTGAATAGGGATACTCTCCAAAATGCTTGTTCATGAATTCAAAGTGCTTGACGGTGTATTCAGGAAGCTTCTTCCAATTTTCTGTGGTCTTTTCTCCGGGTTGATAAAAGAAATGAAGCTCGGTGCCATTGTTCATTCTTACTTTTTCGTGCACATAGTCAGGGTCAGCTGTCCAGGCGAAGTCGTGCACATTCTTGGCTACAAAATGCCAGGTGAGGTCTTTCCTGGAAGCGGGTACTTTCACTCCGGCCGTCTCATAACCATGACCGATTTCATTCGGGTTTTGCAAAATGCCGGTGCCTCCAATCGTGAAGGTGGGATTCAAGGTAATTTTCACGTCAAAATCGCCCCACACGCCATGAAACTCACGGGCCACGTACTGGTAAGCGTGCCAGCCCTGGTAATCGTATTCGGCCATTTTTGGATACCATTGGGTCATGGAGTACGCGATGCCTTCTTTATTATCCCTTCCAGACCGCCTAATCTGCACGGGTACCTGCGCTTCGAAACTCATTTCGAATGACGTTTTTTGTTTGGGGAGGATGGGTTTGGGTAAGACTACCTCCAGAACTGTTCCCTTGACCGTCATCTCCACGGGCTCACCATCTTGCGTGAGTCTAAGTACTTTTTGGTAGCCAATTTCCGAAGGACTGAGCTTAGAGATGCGATCCATCACGCGCCCATCAGGATCAGCGATGGTCCGCGAACGAACGTCCATCATGCTACCGGGTTGGAAGGCGTTGAAGTACAAGTGATAATATACTTTAGCAAGGGTATCCGGAGAGTTGTTGAAGTAGGTCAGGCTTTGGGTGCCCGTAACCTGGTGCGTTTTTACATCAAGCTTCACATCCATTTTATATTCAACGCGCTGCTGCCATCTGAAATCCTGAGCATGGCCGATGGCAAAGCTCGTTGCGAGCAAACAAGTAATTGCACTTCGATGAAAGTTCATGATTGATTCATTAGGTCGGCAAAATAGTGAAAACCATTGCCCAAGCAAATGTGAACATCTGCGATCGGGCCAAAGTTGATTAGCGCAGGTTGAAATACTTGGTGATGCCCGCAGAAAGGTAGCCGCTGTTTTCAAGTTCCAGTTCTTCGCCTGGCAACGCCTTTGGAATGTTGTATACGTAGCTGACAAAGAAATTCCAGTTGCCCGCCTGAATGCTCAAGGGCAGCGACAAAGAGTAGTTCATGATGCCAAAGACTTTGTTTTCAACCTCTTCGTAAAGCGGCAGGCCTGCCCTCAGCCTTAGGAAGGCACCCAGCCTTGTGTTAAAAAGCGGTGAATAGTCCAAGACAGTCTCGTCACCCATCAGCATGGTAAAGCTTGGGAACAGAAGGATGCGGTCCAGACCGATCCAATTCCTCTTTTCCAGGTTCAGGCTCAGTCCAGGAAGGATTCGGTGCGCATTGCGGTCTCCGAAGTAGAAATAGTAGTCCAACCGAAGCATCAGTGGTTTAACACGAACAAAGTTCGAGAGCCCTGCGCTGTGGGTGTACGGAATGTTGGCAATGTCTTCGCCACTTTGTTGGGAATAGAAATATTTGTTGTATTCGATAAGGCCCGACCACGCTTTGGACAAGGAGAAAAGATACCCGCCAGTAAGAATGGTGAGGTAATAATTTTGAGGATCGAACTCGTTGCTCCAATACCCGGCAAGATCGAGGTAGGCGCCACCCTTGTGGTAGTAGGAGAGTCCACCGGATAACCCAAACTGATTAATGTTCAAAGTACGCCCTGCCGACCCTACATTACTGTTAAAGGTAACGCGTGCTGCCAACTGCGATGAGAGCGATGGTTCCTCCATTTGGAGGATGCTGTCGATCATGTCAAAGATGGAAAGGGAATCTTCCAGTGAGAACAGCGAGTCAAGCTCGGGGTACAACTGCGCGTAAGTAACTGAATCAGTATGCTGCCCGTGAACCGAACAGCATACGATTACCCACAACGCCCCCAATAGACCTGCCCGTCTCAAAACTGCTAGTTATCGTTTCTGCGATCGCGCAATCGCTGGTTGTCGCGAAGATTTTCTCTGCGCTGCTGTTGAATCCGTCTTTGTTGCAGCATGTTGATAATCATGCGCTGAAATTCAGCTTCGGCATTTCGCAATCGCAGCACCTGTTGGGCTGAAATTACTTGCATCATCCGGTCGGAGTAGTTTTTCTCCAGGTCCAGTTCCCGTTGCTTGAGCTTCAACCCCAACTCCACCAGGGCGCGCTGCTGTTCCGGATCCGGGTTGGTGCGGTCAATACCCTTGGCAGCGTCTCTCATTTCATTCCTCAGTTCGCCTCGCTTCATCGAGAACTCCCGATAGATGGGCCAAAACTTTTCCGCTTGCTCTGGCGTAAGTCCCAGCCGATCTGTGATTAAGGCAATCCGGGCAGCTTCAATTTTCTTTCTGGCTTCCGGATCCTGCCTTACCATCTCTTCTTCCTGCTGCGCCCAATTCATAAAGGGCGTGATCAGGAGCATAGCCATCAATGTACGTTTTATCCAGTTCATAGCCTTAATAGTATTCTGTGTCAAATTCTTCCAAAAGATCATCCAGGTTTTCATCGCCCAGATCGTCTGGTAACAACATGCTGCCGGGGCTCAATTCCAGCAAATCTGCTTCATCAAAATCCACCTCTTCCAGCAGCATTTCCGTGGAAACACCCGATTCGGTCAGGTAGATGGCCAGTTCTTCCGTGCTTACGGACGAAAGCAACTCTTCCGGGCTGGCACTTAGGTCATCTCCGTTTCTAAAAATCACAAGAACAGCAAAAACCACGGCCGCCACTGGCAGGGCATACCTGAGGGCGAGCCGGTAGTAGGGCACGCACACCGGCTGGGGCTTTGTCGCCTCAATCCGCGATTGGATCATGCCCGGCAGTTTATCGAAATATCCTTCAGGGACCTCGAAAATGCTCTTTTTCTCTATTTCATCCAGTTTTCTCATTCTATCCTTAGACTGCAGCCATTAGGCTTGGTTTAATTTCCAGTTAAATATTCCTCCACTTTTTTCACGGCATGGTGGTAACTCGCTTTGAGCGCCCCAACGCTTGTCTTGGTAATGTTGGCTATCTCTTCATACGACAGATCCTCATAATACTTCATGTTGAACACCAGGCGTTGTTTATCCGGCAGTTTGAGGAGCGCTTTCTGAAGTTTCTTTTGGATCTCATCGCCTGTAATGTAGGGAGCACTGTCAACCTTTTCGCTGAGGGCTGCCCCCACATCTTCAATGGGCAAAAAGAAACGCCTTCTTTTTTTATTAAGGAAGGTCAGGCACTCATTGGTCGCAATCCGGTACATCCAGGTATATAGTTGGGCGTCTTCCCGAAAGCTGTCGATGGCCCGGTGAACCTTGATAAACACTTCCTGGGTAACATCATCGGCATCGTCATGGTCGATCACCATTTTTCGCACCAGGCCATAAATTCTTTGCTGATAGGATCTTACCAGCATATTGAATCCATAGTTTCTGGTTTCGGGGTTCCGGATCTTCTCCAAAAGGTCCTTGTCTTCCAAAGCCGTTTAGGTTGTTGGTTTGGGCATTAGACGAAGATAACCGCTGTAGGTTTAAAATGAATTAACCGAAAGCCGATAATGTGTCGGCCAGCAGCTCGAATTGCTCCCTGGAGTGAGTAGGGAAGTTGGCGAATCGGAGCTGTGTCTTCTTTCCCGCGCCATAGCCATCACCCGGTAGCATGCCCTTTTCCCCGAGCTTTGCCGAGATGGCCTGCGTTTGATCATTGGTTTGCGCGACAATCACAGTTCGCGATTGAAAACCCGATTCCGTGACGAAAGGTTGAAGCAACGGGTGCCGTGTTAGCGATTGATATAATGTGGCAGCCTTATAATCTGTCTCGCTGCGGATGGCCTTGATACCCCTTCGGTTGAAGTCTTCCACGACCTTGCCCAGCAAGTAAATGGCGAGGACATTGGGTGTTTCGGGTGTTTGGTTTTTGATCGCATGATCTTGCAGGCTCAGCAGGCTATGGTAACTTCCGATGGATTGCCCCTTCCTCTGAAGTTCCTCTGCTTTGGAAAGGCATCGGTCATTTACGATCCAAACGCCCAGTCCCGCTGGCAACCCAAATCCTTTCTGGACTGAAAAAAATACAGAGTCTACTTTGGCGTAGTCGATGTTCACATACGGCAGTGATGAAACCGCATCGACCACCGTGAGCGCGGCCGGGTTTTGTGCCTGGAGTGAATAAATCAGATCGAGTGGCAGGCTCACACCCGTGCTGGTTTCGTTGTGGGTAATGGCGATGAGTTCGGTGTCGGGGGGGACCTTCACATCGCGAAAGCCCATTCCGTTCTCCACCTCAACTTTGACCGCATCCTTTTTCAGCGATTGTGCGGTTTCAAAAAAACGTTTTGAAAAAGCACCATTGACCAGGTGAAATGATTTGTTGGCAACCAGGTTTTGAATAGATCGTTCCCAAATTTCCGTGGCAGATGCACAGAAAAAAATCTGGTGAGACGTTGGGATTGCAAGCAGTTGTCGTAGTCCTTCCACCAGGTGCTGATAGTAACCTTCAAATGTCCTTGTCCGATGGGAGATTGATGGCACACCCTGCTTGAACGCTGATTTGATGTGGCCCTCCACTGTGAAATAGAGTTGAGAAGGCCCGGGTGTGAAATTGATTTTGTGGGTATGCATCGGCAATGAAAATATTTAAAAAAAAATCGTGCCAGTAAATTAGCACTTCGTTTACAAAAAAAATTCTTTTGATTCAAGGCTGCCGTACTTTAATCATTTCTTTATGTTTGCTTCATAAAATCCCACTCGGATTTGGGACACGTTTTTGGAACCTAACACTAAAACAATACCGAGTGAAGTTCTTTGTCAAAACCAGGCCTCATGCTGACGCTTGCCGTCAGTCCCTCATCAGCTTCGGCTTTTAGGATAACGGTGGAAGGTTGCGATGAATGAGCAGCTCAAAACTTGTCATGATTGGGGTTCCTAAACACTCCTCCGAGTCCGGTGGGTTTTTTCTTTTCAATACAGCACACGGAATTTGATGGTGTGCTCGATCGCGCGCATCTCCCTGATCACTTCCTTGTCATAGTTTTTGTTGATGTCGGTAATCACATAACCGATGGTTTCGTTGGTCTTCAGGTACTGGCCCACGATGTTGATGCCATGGTTGGCCAGCACTTGGTTTATTTTGGCAAGGATTCCCGGCACGTTGTCATGGATGTGAATAAGTCGGTGGGCATTTTCGAGGGTCGGCAACACCAGGTTTGGAAAGTTCACACTCTGGCTGGTGCCACCTGTATTGATGTAGTCCATCAACTTACCTGGCACAAAGTGGGCTATGTTTTCCTGCGCTTCCAACGTGCTGCCACCAATATGGGGAGTCAAAATCGTATTGGGTAGGTTTCGCAATTCAGACACAAACTCCTCCTGGTTGCTGATCGGCTCGTATGGAAAAACATCCACTGCGCAACCGGCTACTTTGCCGCTTTCTATGTTTTGCTTCAATGCTTTAATGTCTACCACGTGGCCACGACTCAGGTTGAGAAAGATGACGCCTTTCTTCATTTGATCGAACTGAGATTGTCCGATCATGTGGCGATTGCTCGCTCGCCCATCCACATGCAGACTTACCACATCCGAATGGGTTAACAATTCGTTTAGAGTTCTGCATTTGGTTGCATTGCCCAATGCAAGTTTCTCTTCTGTATCGAAGTAAAAAACCTTCATGCCAAGACTTTCTGCAAGCACAGATAGTTGTGACCCGATGTTGCCGTAGCCGATAATGCCCAGGTTTTTCCCACGTATTTCGAAACTTCCTTGTGCAGATTTATCCCACTTGCCCTGGTGCATTTTCCCAAACTTGTCCGGGAGGTTCCTCATCAGCATGATGATTTCTGCAATGGCCAATTCCACCACGCTGCGGGTATTGCTAAAAGGTGCATTAAATACTGCGATGCCCTTCTTTGTGGCGGCTCTCAGTTCGATCTGGTTGGTGCCAATGCAAAATGCGCCAATGGCCATCAGGCGATTGGCATTTTCCAGTACTCGCTCCGTCACCTGCGTTTTACTGCGGATGCCCAACACGGAAACATTCTTGATTTTTTCGCACAGCTCCTTCTCGTCAAGGCCCGCGGGATAGGTCTCCACATTGAACCCTTCCTCGCGCATGAGCTCAATGGCTACAGGATGCACATTTTCCAGCAACAGCACATTGATCCTGTTCTTCGGATAGGAGATGGCGGTGTTCAGGTTATTCAGGTATAAGAACTCATCGAGGCTCGGTGCAATGTGATCGGCTTTGTCGAGTACATTCTTGCGTTCTACGTTCTCGGTGAATGCAAAAAACTTGTTGGCCAGTCCGGAATGCTTTATCTCATAATCTGTATACCCATCACCGATTACGTAAACGTCTCCGGGAAGACTAAGGCTCTTTAAGCGCTCCACCTTTCCGTTGTTAGCCGACAATGGATTTCCCTTATCAAATCCAATCACTTCGCCCTTGTCATTAAATTCAAAAGTGTTTGCCAGAATGTTTTCTTTCTTGATCCCATATTCGATTACGATGGGATCGATGAAGGCATGGAAACCGTTGGAAATAATGTAGATGTGGTCAGCGTATGTTTCAAAAAAAGCTTTGTTTCGTTTGAATGACAGCGAAACCTTTTCTTTGAGTGCTTTTACAAGCAGTTCCAGGTGATGCCTGTTGGGTGCCAGTAATGCAAGTCGTTGTTCCAGGGATTCGCGGAAAGATAAAGTACCGTCCATTCCCTGGCTGGTGATGTCAGCGATCTTCCTTTTTCTTTCCTCCCGCTCCGGATGATCCTTCAAAGAGATGTCAGCCAAGGCATCGAAGGCCTCTACTTTGGTAAACGTGCTATCGAAATCGATTACGAAATACTTATTCAACTTCATGCCACAAAATAAGTGGCAAAGGTAATCCGTAAAAGCCTACGGTGCTTGCCTGGAACGAACTTTATGATTCGGGGTTCAAGTGCTTGACCATCGCTACTGCGGTGCTTGGGCAAACGTGTGCAAACTCAGTGCTTTCTTTGATGGCATCAGGTACCTTATCTCGTGCTACTGCTTGATAGTGGTGGTGGTCAAAAAACTCGCCTGCCTTTTCTGTGAGCAAGTACAAAGAGGCTAGCCCTTTTTTGCGTGCCCGGTCTTCAAGGTGCTGAATAATCTGCCGACCAAGATGCTTGCCACGAGCAGACGCCTGCAATGCGACCGACCGAAGCAAGCCATTTTGGCCATGGAGTTCTACACCACCACAGCCAATTAGCTCTTCACCCTTATACAAGCCCACAAACATGCCACGTGAAAGATCCAAATCGCCATGCGGCAATTGGCAAGATGCCAGCAGCGCCCTCATTGTCGGCAGCCGGTTTACGTCCATATCACGGATCTCAACCACGGGTCTTTCTTTATCGCTGATCAGGCTTTTCTCCATACACAGTAATGCTGAAGATACCAAACTTCCGGCAATGGTAGGCTTCGATATCTTCCCCCTGCAGGAATTTTGCAAGCAATTCGTCAGGGAGTTCAATCGCTCGTTCTTTTTGTAGCTGTACATTCACGAACCCTGCATCAATAATCGTTTGAAGGTAGGCAGTCTTTTGAATCGCACCAGATACACATCCGGCATACAACTCTGCGCTCTCTTTTAAACCGGGTGGTAAATCGCCAATGATTACGATATCCGAAATGCTGAAATGACCTCCCGGCTTAAGCACCCGATAGGTTTCTTCGAATGCTTTCTGCTTGTCGGGAACGAGATTCATCACGCAATTGCTGACAACTACATTCGCAAGGTTGGACGAAACGGGTAGGTCTTCGATGTCCCCCAACCGGAATTCGACATTGTGGTAGCCGAGTTTTTCCGCATTGAAGCGCGCCTTGTTGATCATCTTTTCCGTCATGTCGATGCCAATCACTTTGCCTGTGGGGCCAGTGATCGACCGGGCCACAAAGCAATCATTCCCCGCGCCTGATCCCAGATCGATTACAATGTCGCCCTCGTTGATCTTGGCAAACTCGGTAGGCAGCCCACATCCCAACCCCAGGTCTGCATCTTTCACATAGCCATCCAGGTGGTCGTAAGTTTCAGCCATCACCTCATGGTCGATGGGGGCACAGCCACATGAACTACCGCAACAGCTTCCTGCGTTCTCCACCTGCGATTGGTCGGCAATCTCTCCATACTTTTCTTTCACAATGTTCTTCAATTCAGCATTAGAAGCTTTCACGTTTATTTTGTTTGGTTTTAACTATCGTAATATTACGATCAATAAGTTCAAATTTTTTTAACAGCAGCGAGAGGTAAAATCCTCAAAAAGATTGTCAATGATTTTTCGGGCTTCGAGCCATTTCTTCTCATCAATGCAATAGCAGATGCTTGGGCCATCAATTTCACCTTTGATTAACCCCGCCTGTTTGAGTTCCTTGAGGTGCTGGGAGACAGTGGATTGTGACAGGGGAAGTTCCTCCACAATGTCACCGCAAACGCACGCCTGTCTCCTGGTCAGGAACTGCAGAATGGCAACCCTGGCCGGATGGCCCAGTGCCTTCGCCAAAGAGGCAATCTTGTTTTGATTCCTGGTGAATTCCTCCGTTTTGGTTAATCCCATATGAAGTATTCAATCGTAAAATTACGATAAAGGTTGCGGGAATGGAAGAATTTTTAGTTTTTGCCGAACGGAAGCCTCTTTACGGCCACATGACCATTGCTAATCACCAACAGAACATCCTGCAGCGCGAGCACATCTTCGAGTGGATTTGCCGGCAAAAGAATTAAGTCTGCTTCAAAGCCAGCCGACACCCGCCCGGTAGTCTTTTCCAATTGAAGTAGTTCAGCGGCAGAGGTGGTGGCAGCCTGAAGTGCCAGAAATGGCGGCATCCCCAACCTCACAAAATGCATCACTTCGAGGGAAATTCGGCTGGTGCTCTCAGGCCCATAATCATTGTCGGCACCGGTTGCAATCTTTACGCCAAGCGACAAGGCCTTCTTGAATGTCTTTTCCGACTGGGGGATCATGAAATTACCCCGCAGTTCCAGCACGGGGTGTTCATAATCACCACCTGGCCTGGCCAAGTCGACCAAAGTAATGTAGGTAGGCACGAGCCACGTGCCATTTGCCTTCATTAGCTTCAAAGTCTCTTCCGAGAGAAACGTACCATGCTCAATGCTTCTGGCGCCCGCTTTCACTGCGGCTCTGGCGCCCTCGTCACCATGTGCGTGAACCATCACTGAAATGTTCCGCCTGGCCGCCTCGTCTACGATGACCTTCAGCTGGTGTTCGGTGTAGGTTTGTTGGCGCGGGTCGGTGTCCGGCAGGCCAGCTCTTTCCGTTCCCCGGGTCTTGATCACATTGACACCTCGGTCAATATTAATATTCACGAGCATGCGCAATTCTTCGTCCGTGTTTACGCCCCCGGCCAGTACTACCAATCGGGGATCGGCAAGCACGGTCTCACCTAGTTTTGGTGTTACAAACACGCCACAAGCTACCATATCAGGTCCGGCAATTTTCCCAGCTCGGACTAGCTCGCGCAAAGTCACATCCTGATAGGCCGATACGCTAGCACTGCGCACGGTGGTCACACCCGATTCAAGGGCTCGCTTCGCTGCCGCCAGATCGTCAATATGGGCGTGCGCATCGATCAGTCCTGGCATAAGGAAATTACCTTCGCACGATATAACTTGATAATCACGATCGATCGGATCACCCTTGGTGCCAATCTTTTCGATCTTACCATCCTTTATAAACACAATTGCATCACTCGTGATCTTGTTTTCGAACCCATTGAAAACGTGCACATCTGTAAGCGCAAGTGATTGCGCGATAGCCGCATATCCGATTAACAGGATTCCAGCAAAGATTCCAAGTCTCATCGTGCCGTTATTTAACTTTGAGTAGGTCGCACGCTTCATCAATCCGTTGGCTGTATTTGGTGATTGCGTCAGCAACAATTTCAATTTGTTCCTGGGCTTCCTTCCAGCTTCTTTGTTCGATGGCTTCGCGAACACCAGGCAAGGTTTTCACACCATACCCGGTGTAAAAGCCAGGTGCATAAATGGTGTGCCGGTACCAGGGCCTTCGCGGCAAACCGTTGTCGGACATGAGCTGCTGCTCTGCTGTGTAGAGAAGTCGATTAACCTGTTGTAGTTGGGTCGGGTTCGGATTCTCCTTCCGAAGCATTGCAAACTGAGAAGCGCTCTGCCCCAGTTGGGCTACCGCGTTCTGAAGGCTGCTAAAATTGAGGTAGGGGACGGGCTCCTTTATCGAGGGCGGCACCATCTTTTCCTTTGGGTCGCTCGCGTGGGTGAACCTCTTTTCTTCAATCATCCGGTTTTGAACTTCGGTGGATTCCCTTAGGTCTTCGAGCAGGGTCATCACTTCCTTTAAGTAGCCATCTACCGTCTTGTGGAAAGTGGTGAAGTCGAATGGCAACACTTCTGCATTAACCAATCGGAGGGTTGTTCGGCCGGTGGTTTTGGCCAAGGCTATGCCATAGCTGAAATCGCCATCTTTGAAGCGCTTGTACATATCATAGGAATCGTAAATCGAATGATATTCACCTCCGCCATCCTCTCCACCATATCCAATATTCAACGATGGGATTCCTAAGTGTTGAATGAATGGTGTATAGTCCGATCCTGACCCTAAGGCTCCGATGGACATCGACTTGCGGTTTAGGATCTCTTTTTTCGATTTCGTGGACGAGGCATTTACTGCTTGCACCGAACGAAGCCGTTCGCCCACCGTTATGTTCGTCTGTGGGTCGATCACCTCACCAGCGATTTCATTGATAAGTGTTTCGAAAGTATGTGAGCCGCCAGCGTACAAGAATCCACGCCCGTTGCCATCGGTATTAATGTAGGCCACTGCTTTTTGCTGAAGCTCGGCCGCGTGGTGTTCAGCCCATTCCGATGATCCGATCAGGCCAGGCTCTTCACCATCCCAACCGCAATAGATAATCGTGCGCTTAGGCTTCCAACCGCTCTTTGCCAATTCGCCTACCGCCCGGGCTTCTTCCATCAGCGCCACCATGCCGCTAATGGGGTCGGCTGCCCCATTCACCCAACCATCGTGGTGATTGCCACGGATCACCCACTGGTCGGGCAATTCGCTGCCCCTGAGCGTGGCAATCACGTTGTGACAATCCACCATATCCCAGTTGAACTCGAGCTTGAGGTGCACCTTTACGGGTCCCGGGCCCACGTGATAGGTTATCGGCAGCGCTCCGCGCCATCTTTCTGGCGCCACAGGTCCACCGAGGGCGGCCAGCAAGGGCTGGGCATCGCTATAAGATATCGGCTGTACCGGAATTTTAATCAGGTTGAGAGCCTCATTTCTGTTGAGCCGCTTTGCATCGGCTGTGGCACCTATATTGGGTGTTAACGGATCGCCAGGATAAACCGGCATGTCCATCACAGAACCCCGCTGTACGCCAAACTGGTTCTTGTAGGCCCCCTTGGGATAAACGTCACCTTCATAGTATCCATCTTCTTCGGGGTCGGAATAAATGAGGCATCCAATGGCGCCATGTTCCTGCGCCACTTTCGGCTTAATGCCGCGCCACGAGCCGCCATATTTGGCGATCACAATCTTGCCCCTTACGTCAATGCCCAGTCGCGCCAGTTGCTCGTAATCATCGGGCACTCCATAGTTCACGAACACCAACTCACCGGTCACATCGCCATCAGCAGACCATGCGTTGTAGGTGGGAAGTTGCTCTTTGATCTGGCTCGATGTGGCATCTTCCGTTAGGGCGGGCTCCCAGAGTTTGGCCACATATTTAGTGGGCGCGGTCATCTCCAGGATTCGAACCTTTGGAGTTGGGAACAACACCTTGTAGGTTTCGATTTTCGCATCGTAGCCCCAGGAGGCGAACAGGTCGCGCATGTACTCAGCATTTGCCTTTCCATATGCTGACCCCAGGTGATGGGGCCTGGCTGCAAGGCGCTTCATCCACTGGTCCAGGTTGGCCGGTTTCAGATGGCTGTCAAATTGCTTTTCCAGCGCAAGCTGTGCTTCGCTGTCTTGTTTACTGTATCCGAGTATAGACTTGTCTTGCGCGCTGATTTGAAGGCACGCTAAAAAGCAAAGAAGAAAACAGATTCGTTTCATGGTCAACAATTGGTTGACCTGAAATTAGACAAATGCGGGATAAGCTAGCCTGAAATTATTCGAGCGGATACACGCGCATCTTGATCACTTTCTCGTTAAGACTTTTTCAACTGCCTTCACAATGCTCTCAGAAGAGAGTCCGTATTTCTTCAATAGATCCGTGGGCTTGCCACTCTCGCCAAACGAATCCTTGACGGCAACCATTTCCATTGGCGTTGGCCTGAACCTGGCAAGCACCTGGGCAACGCTGTCACCCATGCCGCCATTGATTTGATGTTCCTCACAGGTTACGACACATCCTGTCTTCTCTACCGAGGCAAGGATGGCCTCCACATCAAGAGGCTTCACCGTGTGCAAGTTGATCACCTCGGCACTTACGCCTTTTTCGGCAAGCATCGCCTCGGCTTCAATCGCCAGCCAAACAAGGTGGCCGTTGGCCAAAATGGTCACATCTGTGCCGTCAATCATCTTGTCGGCTTTGCCAATGGTGAAGGGGTGATCAGACGCAGTGAAGATAGGCCAGCCCGGACGGCCAAATCGCAAGTAGGCCGGGCCCACATGCTCGCCCAGCGCCAGGGTGGCTGCCTTTGTCTGATTGTAATCGCAGGGAACAATTACCGTCATGCCGGGCAACATTTTCATCATGCCTACATCTTCCAGTATTTGGTGCGTGGCTCCATCTTCCCCCAGCGTTAAACCCGCATGGGAAGCACAAATCTTAACATTTTTACCTGAGTAAGCGATTGATTGGCGGATTTGATCGTACACTCGCCCTGTTGAAAAGTTAGCGAACGTTCCGGTAAACGGAATCTTGCCACCGATGGTCATCCCAGCTGCAAGGCCCATCATGTTGGCTTCTGCGATTCCCACCTGAAAGAAGCGGTCCGGAAACTCCTTTTGAAAGGCATCCATTTTTAAGGAACCGGCAAGGTCTGCACACAGGCCCACTACATTTGGGTTCTTGCGACCGAGCTCTAACAGGCCGGCACCAAAACCGGATCGGGTATCTTTCTTTTCAGCGAAGGTGTACTTGGTCATGGAAGTGGCGGGAATCATGCGCGCAAAATAACCACTAAGGCCAGAGCTTTGAAAATATTTAACGAAAATGCTTCCGCATGATGGGGGAGATCCTGGGCCTTGTTGTTAATAGCGTGTTAAAATGGGTGTCAAACCTTCACTAAGTACGAACCTGAACGAAAATGTTTCGTAATACCAGTGAATACCGTTTCAACCATGTCGAAGACTGATCGGAAGATGTTACTTTGGTTTCTTGCTGCACTCGCCTTGGCCATTCTTCCCTGGTTCTTGTAGTCAATCATTCAGGCACCTTTTGTACCATTCACTTCAAAAGTGCTTCAGTTAACGGCCGGATATCCGTAAATTGAACATCACCTTTGTGTTCAACCAGGATTCGCCCTTATGAAAACTGCAAAAATTCCACGCAGAGAGTTTATCAGACTCTCGGCCATGTCAGGAGCCTTCTTGGCCATCGGATGTACTTCTTCCATAGGGAAGGACACTTTAACTGTGTTCACCGAAGCTGATCTTGGCAAAGAGCTCAACCAGTACATTTTTATCGATGAAGCCGGGCGGGTGACCATTTACAACCACCGGCCGGAGATGGGGCAGGGGACTTTCCAGTCGATTCCCATGATTATTGCCGAAGAGCTGGAGGTCGACATGGACGCGATCCTCATCAAGCAATCTCCTGCAAATCGGGCCCTTTATGGCGATCAAATGGTGGTGGGGAGTCGCAGCATTCAAAACAACTACGAGCTGATGCGACAAATGGGTGCCGCAGCGAAAGAAATGCTGGTTGAGGCGGCTGCCCAAACGTGGGGTGTGGTTTCAACCCAATGCAGGGCGGAAAAGGGAATGGTCTCCAACACCAAAACAGGAGACCAACTCCATTACGGTAAATTGGTAGCCAGGGCCAGTGAACTCAAGGTCCCTCAAAAACCGAAACTCAAGGACCCTAAAGAATTCAAGATAATCGGTAAATCCATACCCAGGAGGGATGTTCCGGAGAAGACCAACGGCAGCGCGATTTTTGGAATGGATTGTCAGGTGGATGGTATGCTGTATGCTACGATCCAACATTCTCCCGTGTTCCTGGGTAAGATCAAAACCATCGATGATCAGAAAGCCCTTCAGGTGCCGGGTGTTACTCACGTGCTAAGAACCAGTCGTGACGTGTATGGAAAGACGATTGAGGGTGTTGCCGTGGTGGCAAATTCCTACTACGCGGCTGACCAGGGCCGGAAGATGTTAGCGATCGAATGGGATCACCAGGACTTGGATCAATGGAATACCGAGAAGATATTTCAAGACTATCGCGAAGCAGCAAAAAAGTCGGCAACTGTTTTCAAGGATGATGGAAATTTCGAGGCCGGATTTTCATCAGGATCGAAAAAGATAGAGGCCGAGTATGAGACACCCTACCAGTCTCATACCTGCATGGAACCCATGAACTGTATCGTGCAGGTTCAAAAAGACAAATGTGCGTTTTGGGGATCGACACAGAATCCAAATGGCATGAAATCATTCCTTTCCAGGAAATACGGAGTGCCTGAAGAGAAGGTGGAGATCAACTACACCTATATGGGAGGTGGCTTTGGCCGTAGGTCTTTGACAGATGTCGTGGAAGAAGCGGCAGACCTGTCGCAGCAGACCGGAAGGCCGATCAAACTGATCTGGACACGAGACGATGATACCACTCAGGGACCCTTCAGGGCATGCTCGCTAAATGTGTGCAAGGGCGCGGTTGATCAGCAAGGCAACCTGGTGGCTTTTGAACACAAGGTGATTTGCCAGGACATCCGCAACCAGACCGGTGACGATGACACACCAACTCGGGGCATTCTGGGAGGCGTAGTCACGGAGTATGAAGTTCCCAATTTCCGGGTAAGTGGCGTGCTTCGCAAACTGCATATCCCCATCGGTTATTGGCGTTCGGTTTATCATTCCACCAACTGCTTTGCGCATGAATCGTTTATGGATGAATTGGCTGTGGCGGCCGGCAAGGACCCATTGGATTTTCGGCTTACCTACCTGAAGGGACACAGGCGCTACACAAATGTACTTAAGCTGGTGGCGGAAAAATCGAACTGGTATGGCGAACGCAGGAAAGACACGGGTAAGGGCGTGGCCATCGTTGAAAGATCAGGGGCCTTTGTGGCCATGGTGGTGGACGTGGCCCGCGAGAGCGGCAAAGTAAAAGTGAAGAAGATAACGACCGTTGTCGATTGTGGCACTACGGTTAATCCGGATGTTGTGAAAGCACAGACAGAAGGATCTTCCGTGATGGGGCTTACCGCAGCCTATAAGAGCGCGATCACGTTCGAAAAAGGCGCGGTGGTGCAAAAGAACTTTGATACGTATCCCATGCTGACGCTGGCCGAGTGTCCGGAGATGGAGGTGCATGTGGTAGAAAGCAATGATCCACCCGAAGGGGCAGGTGAAGCGGGTCTTCCGACAGTAGCTCCGGCACTATGCAATGCGATTTATCAAATGACTGGCAAGCGAATCCGCAAACTTCCGTTTAACCTGCAGGACGTTTAGGCTGGCTTATTGGATCATTATCTCCTTGCGCATGGTTCCGCCCTTCTCAGATTGGATAATAACGGTTGCCCTGGCATTTTTTCCCGTGACCTTGATGACGTATTCAACTTCAGCCCATGAACCGGCCTGGTCACCGTCACGGCTTCCGGCCAGGTGACCGAGTTCCGTTCTGGATTTTCCGCCAACAAGTTCTGCATTGGTTAATTCGATGATCGATCTGACAGGCACCGCAATTTTCATTTCCGTGGCCCGCTCGGTGATGTTGGTCGGCAGGTAACCTTCGTTGCTTGCTTGCACCGTCAACTTGTATACTTTGCCCTTCTCCACGGGAGTCAAGTCAACTTTATCAACTACAATCCGTGGACTCAATTCGGCCAGCCAAAGCATCCAGGGTACGTATTTTTCAATCTCTGCTTTCAACATGGAAACGGGAGGGTTCTGGCTTGTGAATCGGGAATTCCAGCCGCCAATTTCCACTTCGCCCAGTTGAGCGTGGTTGTATGTCTTCCAGGGGATGAAGTGTTTGCCGCCCAGTTTTTCGTCATTCCATTTCAATTTCTCCAATTCGGTCACTTTGCCATCCTTGTCATAATCTTCGCCTACGCCACCCCAAAACTCTGGTACGAAACCCACAACCCCAAAATCCCAGTAAGACCACGAGATCAGGGTACCATGCCGGTGCAGGCGAGGATTGCTATAGCTGGGAATTACCCTTTGTCCGGTGGTTGTCTTGTACATTTCCGATAGCTCCAATATCAGGTTCTGGTCGTGCATGTTGAAGTTATCCCATGAGGTGGTGGATGGAAGTCTGAATAAGAAACCTCCGGCCGTGTGTCCATGGAAAACACCGGTTACGTTGCGATGACCATTTAAGAACTCGATGGTGGCCCGGGTTTCCGGTTCCGACAAAGGATATGGGCCTGCGCCTTGCTGTTCACTTTCCAAGCCCCAGTTTCTTGGAAAATTCCGGTTCATGTCAATACCACCTATGCCATCCTCGTTGAATTTTCCATCTTCATCGTCATCGATTCCCTCGTCATACAGGTCGTAATAATTGCCGATGTCCTCGTTCTCTTTTCGTTCAATCATCAAGCGGGGATCATCCTGGCTGATCATCCATCTACCATTCGGATTCTTCACGCGCATCTTGGTAATGATCCCGTTGCCATCCAGGTCATTGTCAGGGTCCTCATCCAGCAGTCCATCCAGGTCCTCATCGTAGGGGCGGGGTGTACTGCGAAGCCCATCGGGTTGGGTGAGGGCATAGTCAGCGCCATCTGGGTTAAACTTGGGTCTCACATAGAGTACGCGTGTGTCCACCAGCCGTTTTATTCTTTCATCTTTTTCATAGTTGCTGAGTACATACCAGGCAAAATGCAGGGAGACTTCAGCGCCAGTGAGTTCACCCGCATGAATGTTCCCGTCATAATAGTAGCCGGGCTTGTGCTCGGGTTTACCGGTTTGCCTGTTGGTAATCTCCAACACCATCAGCGGTGTACCCTTTAGTGTTTGGCCGATCGAATAAAGATTGGCGAGTTGCGGATATGCTGCGTTCCACGCTTTCAGAATGGCATGCACATCACTCGTGCTGTGAAACTTAGACCAACTTGGATTCTTCGGGTCTTCAGTTTGAGCTGCAGCGGCCATCGCAATCAAAACAATTAGTGTGATCAGACTTTTCTTCATGGATGCATCGGTTAACATCGAAAAATAAGTGAGCCAAAGAAGAGGTTTGATGCAATTGATTTTAACGTCAGCGTGCATCCATGATTGGTTAATTCCCGTTATCAGTAAGATCCACCAAACCGTTTACCTATGCAGAAACTCGTGACTACCCTCTTTTTGTTTACTGCCCTGACATACGCTTTTGCCCAGGAGCCTCAGATTGAACGCACGCGATCGTTTGATCTATACGGTTACACACAAAGCGCACGTGTTGGAAATGTGGTTTACCTTTCAGGCATCACCGGCCGTGGACCAATAGATCAATCCATACAAGGTGTTTATACCCGCATTGGAATGGCCCTGAAGGAAGCCGGAACCGACTTTGCCCACGTGGTGAAGGAGAACCTGTTTACAACTGATATTGACTCGGTAAAAGCCCACAATGAAGTGAGAATGAGATTCTATAATGGATCTTCTCCAGCCGCCAACCTGGGTACAGGTCGATCGACTCTTTATGCCCGAATATAACCTGGAGGTGGAAGTAATTGCGGTTATTCCGGAGGGGAAGTAATTATTTTTTGCCTGTGCCCGTCAACTCGGCCACCATTTCCTCCCTGGGAGTTGGTTTGGAATAGTTGGAATAAAGATCGTAGATCTCTTTGAAGGCGGCTACCATATCGCGCAATTCCAGAAGCAATCGGGTTTGGAGGAGTCCCATGCGACTGCCCAGATCGCCTTTTTGGATATCAATGATTTGCTGATCAATCATCTGGTCCATCGCAGATTTTACTCGCTGATGCAGTTCATTTGCTTTGGGGCCGTTGGCAAAATCCAGCGTGGCGATCTGCTCCATCACTGAGTCGCAGAAGTTGCCAAATTGGGTTTCAATAATGCGAAGGCCGCTGAGGTAAGCCTTGTGTGGAGGGGGATGATGATTGATCACATGATTGGTGCACACCTCGGAAATGAGATTTGAGCTCTGATACAAATCTTGGACCAGATCAAACACAAGCAAATGCAGCCTGCCGGCAGCCAGGCGGCCTTTCTCTAGCTTCTTAATGTGTTTTACAATCTTGCCATGAAGTTTTTCATTCTGACTTCGCAGTTTGTCAATCTCGCTTTTGGTTTTTGCCAGCGCTTTGCCCTTCTCCTTTGCCAACGCCTGCAGGTTTTGAACGGTCAGATTCCTGACTGTCTTTAAGTTCTTTACGGTAGCCGATTTGCTCTCTTCGATGGCCTGATGAATGTCAACAATGTCTTCGCTGAGGAATTGGTTGGCGATCGCCTCTTCCTGAGACTTCTTTCGAAAGACCACATGGCTCCGAATGAGCAGGAAAGCAGCTACAGCGGTGAGCGCAAAGAACCCGGGCACTCCAAAGAAGTACAATACCAACGCCATGATACCGCTGGCCGAAAATGCAACCAAGGCAGTCAACAACCAGCTACCGATCACATTGAGAACGCCAGCCACCCGGTAAACCGCACTCTCTCTGCCCCATGCCTGATCGGCAAAGGATGTGCCCATGGCCACCATAAACGTTACGAAGGTGGTAGACAAGGGCAGTTTATTAGCCGTTCCGAATGAGATGAGCACGCTGGCAGTCAGGAGATTTACTGAGGCGCGAATCAGATCAAATGATGGGTCGGCATCGTCTTTCGCCTTAACCTTTTTAGCAAATCGTTTTTGAAGTTTCCCGGAAAGTTCTTTCGGCACGAGTTGGTCGATGGCCTTGCCCATGTACATCACAGAGCCCACCAATATTCGAGACAAGTAATTTGGCTTGAATTTCTCATCCCCCTCATCCTGGCGGCCCAATGACACTTCCGTTTCAGTCACCTTGCGGCTCTTGGCGTTCGTCCACAACGTCAGTATCATAATCGCAGCCGCGACCAAAAGAATCCAAAATTCTGTGGCGATTTTGGAATTGAGGATGCTCATTTTATAGACCGCGGCCGACTCGCCTGAGCCAATCCAATGCTGAAACGAGATCAGCCCGGCCACAGGCACGCCTATGAAATTCACGAGGTCGTTCGAGGCAAACGCCATCGCCAACGAAAAAGTGCCGAGGAGCACGACCACTTTCAGTGGATTTATCTTTCGCCACCACATCAGCAATTGCACAATGATACTCCAGCACACGACTGAGAATAAGACGATGGTCAGTGTGTGGTCCATAATCCAGGCCACCTGTTTTTCACTAACCAACACACTGCCTTTTACCCCTTTGATCAGCAAGAAATACGTAATCGTGGTGATGGCGAGCCCACCGAAGATGGCGCCAAACCGCCTGGTATTATCTGCAATGTCGAAAGTGAAAATGATCCGGGAGAGGTGTTGGATCAGGCTACCTACGATAAACGAAATGAAGACGGAAAGGAAGATGCCCCCAATGATGGTGAGGGCGCTTGAGAAGTTGATAATGTCATCGATTACCGGACTGTTGCCCAGCCCGTAGAAGGAGTAAAGCACGCCTGTGACGAAGGCCGCTCCCAGAATTTCAAAGACCAACGAAACGGTGGTGGATGTGGGAAGGCCGAGTGAATTGTACACATCGAGCAGGAGCACATCGGTTAGCATCACCGACATGAAAATGATCATGACGAGCTCGAAGGTAAAAAAGTCAGGTTTGAACAGGCCATTCCGTGCCACCTCCATCATACCACTGCTAAACAGCGATCCAAACAAGACCCCCACGCTTGCCACCACCAGGATGATGCGCAGCGGAGCGACCCTGGACCCGATAGCGGAATTGAGGAAGTTAACGGCATCGTTGCTTACGCCTACGATCAAATCCACGGCCGCGATCGCAAGCAAAACAAGAACAAGAACCTGGTATGTCTCCACTTAACTGAGGATTGCCGATAGCAGTCGAAATCGACTCATGGTTGGCAAATTGGCGTTAAATAGCCAACAATTCAAGTGGAACGCGCAATAGATTCGCGGGCGTTTGGCCCAACGCCCCGGAAAAAATAAATGGCTTCCGACTAACTAGCTGAGCTTGAACACGATTGGAATTACGATGCTTACCTTCACGGCACGACCTCTTTGCAACCCCGGCTTCCATTTGGGAGATTGTGCCACGATGCGAAGGGCCTCTTCGTCACAACCACCTCCAATTCCCTTCATGATTTCGGGGTTTGTTAACGTACCGTCTTTGCCAACGATTACTTTGAGAAACACCCTGCCTTCAATGCCCATGATTCGTGCATTGCGCGGATACTTCACATTTTCGGCCAGGTATTTTAGGAAAGCAGCGTTGCCACCCGGAAACTCAGGAGCCTGTTCAACGATGGTAAATACCTCATCTACTTCTTCGGCCTCAAGCTTTTCAACGGCAGCCACAGGTACTTCTTCAGATGTGTTTTGGATTTCCAGATCTATCTTGATGTCCATATCGGGTGTTTCCTCTTCGTCTGGAACTTCTACGATCTGAGGATTGACAATCTTGGGAGGCGGAGGGGGTGTCTGTTCGGTAGGAGGGATCTCCAACAACTCATCGGGGGCGATGTCCACACTCGCCAACTGAACAGAACCGGAATCGCCCGCTGACTTCCATTCGAATACGGTAACGACCAAACCCAATGTAAGGGTTAGCGACACCGAGAAAAGCATTCCTCTCAATTGGTGGACATCTGCCTTCTGATTTTTCTTCGCTTCCATAAGTTATGACTCTCTTTAGGCATTCTAAACGAAATGGGTGGTTTCAGGTTGTGAAATTTGCTTTGTTAAATTATTGTGAATGAGGCGTTTGTGGGGGGCGTCTCAAACGCGCAAACGGGCTCAGGGTTTCAAACGGATTCATTTTTTTTCTAACTTCTGCGGCTGAGATGGAAAATTGGGCGCTCATCCTTATCACAACGATTGTTTTGTACGTGTTGGCCAATGCCTTCCTTTACCTTTGGCAAGACCAGTTTTTATTCAAACCCGAGAAACTTCCACCCGATTTTCAATTCAAGTATCCCAACCTTGCCTTCAAGGAGTACAACATCGACATCGGAAAAGGCGCCAACTTAAACGGCATCCATTTTCATATTGAGCGGCCAAAGGGTGTTGTTTTTTACCTTAAGGGAAATTCAAAATCAATCAAGGGCTGGGGAAAATTTGCGATTGACTTTACGAGGCAGGGGTTTGATGTGGTAATGGTGGATTATCGCGGTTTTGGAAAAAGCACCGGCAAGCGTACCGAGGATGAAATCAAGAATGACCTGCAGATTGTTTATGATGAAATCAAAAAGCAGGTGGATGAAAAATACATTGTGTTGTATGGTCGATCGCTGGGGTCTGGCTTTGCTGCCAAACTTGCATCGATGAACGATCCTCGCATGCTCGTGCTGGAATCTCCATTCTACAGCTTGACATCCGTAGCCAGGCGATTCGTTCCCTTCATGCCGATGTCGTTGATACTGCGTTATCCGATTCGCACTTACAAATACCTTCAGTACGTAAACTGCCCGATCAAGATTCTCCATGGAACCAGGGACCGATTGATTCCGTTTGCCACTGCAGTGAGACTTTCTCAAATCAAACCAGCCACGACCCGGCTGTATCCAGTCATTGGGGCGGGGCACAACAACATGCATACCTTTGAAGACTATCATCGGATGATGGAGGAAATCCTCCAGTCTAAATTGCCCCAACCGGTAGATCCCCATGAGACCAGCCTTAAATTCAAGCGCAAGTAATGGACCGAACAGTGGCGCACGTGTTGTCTAGGTTGCGGATGGTTTTGATTTATCTGATCGTAATCTATTTGTTGGCGGGCGTGCTTCTTTACCTGTTGCAGGATCGCATCATCTTTTTAGGCGAAACCCTCGATGCGGATTATCAATTTGAATTTGAAACCCCTTTTGAAGAGCACTTGATCGAAACGTCCGCTGACGGCAAAATCAATGCCCTGCATTTCAAGGCCGACTCCACCAAGGGGCTGATTATCTATTTTCATGGCAATGCAGGTAGCCTGGCCAGGTGGGGACTGGTTGCAGAAGACTACGTTCGGCTTGGCTACGATGTGGCCATCATGGATTACCGGGGCTATGGAAAGAGTACCGGGCCCAGAAGTCAGCAGACATTGTTGTCCGATGCAGAGGCAGTTTATGATTTTTTCCGGGATCGGTACAGGGAGCAACAGTTGATTTTATATGGCCGATCGATCGGAACCGGGATGGCCAGTTACGTGGCAGGGCGGAGAAACCCTGATAAGTTGATTTTGGAGACGCCATTCTACGATTTCCAAAGCCTGGCCCGCTCGGTGATGCCCATCTTTCCTGTGTCATTGGCACTCAGGTACACGTTTTCGAACGTGAACTATTTGAAAGACGTAGGATGTCCCGTATTTCTTTTTCACGGTACGGGTGATTCGGTGATTCCCTATCATCAGGCCACACGTCTTTTTGCAGAACGGCCGGCTACTGAGATGCAACTATTTACCATTCAGGGCGGAGATCATAACAACCTGGGTGAGTACCCTCAGTTTTGGACGCACATGCGTGCGGTTTTACCGTAGCTACAGGTTGATCAATAGTCGCCCAGGGTCTCCTCCAGTTGCCCGAGGGCATTGGCTAGCTGCTCGTCATTGGGCGCGATGCCGTGCCATTTGTGTGAGTGCATCATGAAGTCAACACCAAAGCCCATTTCTGTCTTCATCAGATTCAAGACTGGCTTGCCTTTTCCGGTCAGAGACTTGGCTTGCTCCAGTGCCTCGATTACCTCCTCAAGTTTATTTCCATTGCTCTCGATCACAATCCAGCCAAATGCTTCCCATTTCGCCTTTAGGTTTTTCAGTGACATTACATGATCTACCGGTCCGTCAATCTGTTGGCCGTTGTAGTCGATGGTGGCAATCAGGTTGTCGACCTGATGATGGGCTGCATACATGGAAGCCTCCCAAACCTGGCCTTCCTGCTGTTCACCATCACCCATCAACACATAAACCAAATGGGGATCATTATTCAATTTTTTTGTTTGTGCTGCCCCAATGGCTACTGAAAGTCCCTGCCCCAGGGAACCGGAGGCCACCCTTACGCCAGGGAGGTGCTCATGGGTAGCGGGGTGGCCCTGCAGCCTCGAGTTGATTTGGCGAAAAGTGGAAAGCTCTTTTACATCAAAATAACCTGACCTGGCCAGCGTGGCATACCAAACCGGAGAGATGTGACCGTTGGATAAAAAGAAGATGTCTTCGTCTTTCCCATCCATGTGAAAAGAGGATTTTCGATCCAGTATTTTGAAATAAAGCGCAACAAAAAATTCTGTGCATCCCAATGAACCACCCGGGTGGCCGCTTTGGCAGGCGTGCACCATGCGCACAATGTCTCGTCTGATCTGAGAACAAATCTTCTTAAGCTGAGCGATATCGGATTGCGCCATGATTGATGATTTTGGCGCGAAGATGCTACAAAATCAACTTACCACAAAGGGTGCGAGCGATGAATGGGACCAAGCCTGACCGAGCACCTACTTTTGTTTCGGAGTTTTCTTCGTGGCTTTTTTGGGCGCAGCCTTTTTTGATGTCATTTGCATGGGTTTGGCAACATCCCCGAGGATTTGAGAAGTGTGATTTTTAGTGTCAACCTTTTCGATCACCTCACTAATGATGCCATTCTCATCAATCACATAGGTCACTCGTGCTGTGCCCATGTATTTTCGGCCGTACATCGATTTTTCAACCCAGGTGCCATACCTGGCGTGGATTTCCTTTTCCACATCGGCAAGCAAGGTAAACGGCAGCCTTTCTTTGGCGATGAATTTTTGGTGCGATTTCTCACTGTCGGTGCTTACGCCCAATACTTCATAACCTCGTTTCTGCAGCAGCTTGTAATTGTCCCTAAGGTTGCAAGCCTCAGCCGTGCAACCGGGTGTCTGATCTTTCGGATAGAAATAGAGAATGACTTTCTTACCCTTGAAGTCCGACAACTTTACCGGGTTTCCATCCTGATCATTCACTTTGAAATCAGGTGCCTTGCTGCCAATTTTTAAAGACATACGTCAAATTTTTTGAAAATACGTGGATTCATTGCCGGCCCGGTCCACCACCTTAAGGGCGAAATCTCCGGACAGGGGCTTCTTCGGGTCAAGCTTCTCAGACCAAATCGTGTTGGTTTTGGGATCATGATTCATTAGCAACCATTCACCATTTAGGTTGGCTTCAAAGTAATCAATTCCTGAAAGATCGTCTTTGATTTTGAACCTGGCGATGGTGGCATTCACCACGACTTTCGTGATCGTGGGGGGAATGGTATCGCGAAGCAATGTGTAGTTTCCGAAATCGCGGGTATAGAAGGTAATCTTTCCATTCGCCCAATTTCCTCCAATATATTGGTAGTTGTCTCCATATATACTGTACACGGCCACCTTTTCTGAATGTGCTTCGTTGGGTTTGAGGGTGACAGAAATATTGCGGTGGATTGGAATCGTTGGATCCCCGATACGGTATATGCTCTTTTCCTCATCGTGCCTTACCTGCAGATACGTGGTATCGAATAACGAACCTTTCGGGAATCGCACGTCCAATTGATCGCTGTAGTAGGTGTACTCAACTTCTGATGGGACCATGCCTTTGAAATCGTAGGCTAGCTTTTCCGATCCGACAACAACAGAGTCTGGCATCCACCTGCGCAGGTCCACAAGATACACTCTCATTTTATCGCCTTCATAGGAGGGCTTCAGTGCAATTTCTTCCCCGTTCACAAAGAACTTTGCCAAGGAATCGGTAAGATCAAAGCTCGTCACTTTCAGGGTATTGAAAAGCACTTCTGACGACAGAGCCTTGGTAGGCTTTTTGATAACAACCGGCTGACTTCCTTCCGGTGATTTGCGGAGCCTGAATTCCAGGGTGCTCTGGTTTCCGTAGGCATCTGTCATAATTACCTGAACCGGAATTTCACCGGAACGAACGTGAAGGAAGCCCTTGTTCCTGGTGCCTTCGTAATATTTCAGGTCATTTCCGTCATCCACATAGAGTTTATTGTACCGATCTCCTGTTAGCTGCTGCACTTTGTAGTTCATCAGTGCCAGAATGTTCCGCGTGTCACCGAAATTAACTTCTTCAATCCGCTGCTTGAAGAGGGTCGTGCCATCGGCAATCACCTCAATGTGGTTAATGCCACATCGGGCGCGCGAGTCATCCAACCGATCGTAAGCGAGCAACTCGATTCCAATCCGGCCCGCGGCCAGAATCGGCTGGGGCAACGAATATTTGTCGCCTTCTTTAATCACATAGAACTCTTGTCGCCCGAACTGATCGTTGATCCGGCTATCGATATCAAGGGTGTTGAACGCCACCTTCTCAACAATGGGGGAGGTGTTGTCTCGGATCTCCGAGAATTGAAATGCCAACGGGTTTAGTGCCTCATTGTTCTTGCCTCTGATATCGAAGTGCAAGTGCGGACCACTTGAGCCCCCGCTATTACCTGAGTATGCGATCGTATCGCCCTTCGCCACACTAAACTGATTCCCTTTGAAATACAAGTCCACGTCAAAAGACTTGCGCCTGTATTGCTCCGAACGCACATAGGCAGCCAGCACTTTGTTGAACTTATCGAGGTGGCCATACACTGACGTGGTTCCATTGGGATGGCGAACGTAAATGGCATTGCCAAAACCCACCGGGCTCACCACCACCCGCCATACATATCCACTTTGGGTGGATAGCACGGGTAGTCCAACCCGGTTGCCAGTTCGGATGTCGATCCCTGAATGAAAGTGGTTGCTGCGCAACTCGCCCATGGTACCGGCAAGCGAGTTGGTGTTGCCGGGCTCGATGGGAAACAAATACAACTCATCAGAAAAATACGTCCGGGTTAGCGCTTCCCTTGGTTCGCTGAATTGAGCATAAGACGAAAAGACAACAAGCCAAAAAAATAACGTACCAAACCTACTTGACTTCAAACTCCAACATTTTCTCATTCTCGATGTACGCGGTTAATCGGTTGCCTATTTTCACGGGGCCGACACCTTTCGGTGTCCCAGTGAAAATCAGGTCACCCGTTTTTAGTGTAAAAAATTTAGATAAATACGATACGATATAGTCAAAATTAAAAAGCATGAGCCCTGTGTCCCCTTCCTGTCTTACACTTCCGTCAATTTCCAGTTTGAAGTGAATCTTGGTCAGGTCCTTGAAATCGGTAACGGGTTTGAAAACATCCGATATCGGTGCAGAACCATTGAATCCCTTCGCGATATCCCATGGTAAACCCTTTTCCTTCGCTTTTTGTTGCAAGTCGCGTGCCGTGAAATCGATACCAATGCCGATGCTATCGTAATACCTGGAAGCGAATTTTTCTTCTATATTTTTCCCTTCCTTGGAAATGCGCAGCACCAACTCCACTTCATGATGGATATCCTTAGAAAACTCCGGATAGTAGAAAGCTGAATTATTTCGAAGCAGCGCAGTGTCTGGCTTTGTGAAGATCACAGGTTCATCGGGGCGCTCGTTGTTGAGCTCCTGGATGTGTTCCACGTAGTTCCGGCCGATTGCGAAAATTCTCATAATGCTTTCGAATACAACAAATTTAAGAACAATGCATGTGTGGCAGAGATTTTGATACCATATTTTAACTGTATTTTAATGCCGCTATTTACCTTTACAACTTATTCGAGCGAATCATGACAAAGAAGATAAGCCTGGTTGCCTTGTTGCTGATTAGCTATGCATGTGCAACCGTACCCGTAACGGGTCGCAAGCAAGTAAGCCTGGTTTCAAGTGCAGAAATCAATCAAATGGCGGCAGACCAGTATCGTCAGGTGTTGGCTGAGAATAAGTTGTCGACCAATGCTGAGCAGACCGCGATGGTAAAAAGGGTAGGCACTCGCATTCAAAAAGCGGTGGAGAACTACATGGCTGAGAAAGGGGCATCAGGCGAGTTAGAGGGTTTCAATTGGGAATTCAACCTTATTCAGGATGACGAGACAGTGAACGCCTGGTGTATGCCTGGTGGGAAAGTCGCCTTCTATACCGCCATCATGCCGATTTGCAAAGATGAAAATGGTGTGGCCGTGGTGATGGGCCACGAGGTGGCGCATGCCATTGCCAACCACGGTAGAGAACGCATGAGTCAGGGGTTGGTTGCGCAGTTTGGCTTGTCAACCCTGGGCGCAGCCATGGGGCAAAACCCTTCGGCTACCCAGCAAATATTCATGCAAGCCGTGGGTGTGGGTACGAGTGTTGGCATGTTGAAGTTTTCGCGCAGCCACGAATCTGAGGCCGATCACATCGGTTTAATTTTTATGGCATTGGCAGGGTACGATCCAAACGGTGCGCCCTCATTTTGGGAGCGCATGTCTGAGTTGTCGGGCGGACAACAACCACCAGAGTTTCTGTCTACCCACCCTTCGCACGAAACCAGAATCTCCGACCTGAAGGGCTGGATTCCTGAAGCGATGAAGTATTATAATCCCTAAGACGTGATTTATTTGGTCTGATGCAGGCCGCATTCCTTGGCGGACGATTCCCACCACCACCGACCCGCCCGCGCGTTTTCTCCAGGCAGGATGGCCCTGGTGCAAGGCGCACAACCGATGCTGGGGTATCCCTTTCGGTGAAGTGTGTTCACCGGAATATGATGAGCGTTAACCTCCTTTTCCACCTCGTTCATTGACCAGTGTAACAGGGGATTGTATTTGATCAACCTCCGCTGCTCATCCCATTCGGCCACCTGCATTTGCTGGCGGTTGTGTGATTGATCCGAACGAAGACCGGTAATCCATACATCAGCACCTGCAAGTGCGCGTCCCAGCGGCTCCACCTTGCGGATGTAACAGCACTCCTTTCGGTTTTCAATCGAAGCAAAAAAACTGTTTGGGCCTTTGGTGTTGACCAATTCCTCAACGGCATTGCGTTCCGGAAAAAAAACCTGGATGTCGATGTCGAATTTTCTTCTGGTCAGGTCCAGCACGTCATACGTCTCCTGGAATAGTCTGCCCGTATCGATCGTGAAGATGTGAATGGGAATGTGATGGGTGGCAATCCAGTAGGTGAGGACTTGATCTTCAATTCCCAGCGAGGAAGAAAGTCGGGCGTTGCTTCCGTAGCGTTCTCCTACCAGTTGCAGCCCCTCAACGGGCGCCATGTTCTGGAGTTGCTGCACCAATTTTTCATGATCCATATACTGAATGACTTATTTAGAACGCACACGCTCCCAAACCCGTTCGTGAAGATAATACAGAACCATTTTGGTGATCACTTCCACTGACGCGATGGATATGGCGATTTCGGGTTTGCCCGTGATCAAGAATGAGATGACCATGGTGTCGATCGTGCCCACAATGCGCCATGAAACTGCCTTGGCTGCGCTGATGACGCGACCCCCTGAGGATTCTTCGATTCTTCGGTAGATATAGCGATCCAATAGCATTTTGGCGCAAGGTATAAATAATCTACTTAAACTCTATAGGATAAATAGACTAAATATAAAGAAGAACAGGACCGACCTGGTCATTAATCATGACCCTACGATTTTCTCTGCAGCCCTTGCAGCCTGATTTCGGTGAGTCTGCGCTTGGTGTCCATGGGGAAGTCCCCGTTCATCATCCAATCGTAGTAGGCGGGCTCTTCTGAAAGCACCTCCAGCACCCGTTTGTTTCGATGTTTGCCGAAGTTAAATATGGCTTCCCCTTTGTCATTTCGAACCATCCGGCCGGCCAGGTCGATGACATTTGAGGCCGTGAGCTGATGAAGTGCTTCCATGCTGTTGGCGACCTTGCCAAGCGTGCGGCCCAAGCCGTCCGTTACTTCCTGGTTTTCGTATCGACTCACCTGGGCCAGGAGCACTTCCATGCTGGCCATGGCATCGGCATGGGCGGTGTGCGAATCTTCCAGTTTTTTGTTGCAATAAAATTGAAGTGCGCTCGCCAGGTTACGCTTCTCCATCAGGTGATAAATTTTCTGCGAATCAATGATCCGCTTGCGCGAGTAATCGAAGTCGATCTCCGCCCTAAGAAATTCTTCCACCAGCAATGGCAAGTCAAACTTAATCACACTGAATCCGGAGAGATCTGCTCCTTCGAAGAACTTGGCATACTCCTTTGCCACTTCTTTAAAGGTCGGTTTCCCACTCACGTCCTGGTCGTGAATACCGTGGATTGCTGACGACTCGGCCGGAATGGGAATGGTAGGATTAATCAGGTGGCTTTTCTGCGAGATGTCTCCATTGGGCATCATTTTGATGACAGCGATCTCAATGATTCGATCGGTGGTGATGCTGGTGCCGGTGGTCTCCAGGTCAAAAAAACAAATCGGAACTTTAAGCTGGAGACTCATATTAAAGAAATGTCAACAGTGAAATATTAGGGGAGATAGTCGCCTATGGTGCTGAAAAACTGGTCGGATGTGATCCCGATCCGTTTCAGCAATTCGCGTGCACCAGATAAGGCAAGCAGTTGATCTTCGCCCTTCAATTGAACCACGACTGCCTCCTTGGGTTCAGTAAGAATCACCTTCCCATCGCGCACTTCATGTGGCGGCACTTTGAAAGGTATCTGGTTCACGTCAACACGCTCTTTCGAGCCAATTCGATTGGTAACCGGATCGTGGGCATTGAAGATCAGGCTGCCACCCTTAGGCGAAGCGTTGGCAAAAGGCTCCAAAGTTTTTTCGTCTTCTCCACCGCTGATTACCGCAATGTGATGGTGATAGTCCGTCAGGTCGCCAAGTTCACTAGTGGCTTCCACGATGATCAAGGGGTTGCCATTCAGTTTCACAGCCTCGTCCATGTCGTTTGAGGTGTTTGCAAAATGGTCAAATCTGCGCTTAAAGCTTTCGAGCACAAACAAGACAATAGATGTAATCAGGGATTTCAGCTTACCGCTAATCACAATGCGCTGCTGGTCAACCGTAACGCTTTTAATAAGTTGAGCAACTGTAAGTATCTGGCAGCCAAGCTCTTTTGCTTTGGCGATTGCAGGATTGTCAGAACCTGCCGACTGTTTGAACACCACCACATCTTCCTTTGCCATGCCGTTAATATTCCAATTGGAGGAGGCACTCAAACCCTGAGCCTTGAGGGCCTGCTCAGCTTTGGGTGAAACAGATGCATCTGATCCACTCACCTCGTGCCCGCTCGCTTTCAGGGCGAGGGCCAAAGCCACCATTTGATCTTCTCCAATTCCTACCAAGTGGTACTTTCGGGCAGACATGTCCATCAATGCGTTCTACAGTTAAAGACTAAGTTAACAATCGGCCTGGAAAAATAATGAAAATCAGGAATATGAAGTGAATAAATCAAGGCATGGATCGGTTGAGACGAGCTTCGGGGTGAACCGGTATGCCACCGATCGCGAACAAAAAAATTTTTATGATGCAATTTATCAACAAATACTTGTGTTTATTGATTGTTGACAAGATAACCAGTTTGGGGATATTTAAATACAAGGTTGGTTTACGTTTGCTTCCTGTAAAAAAGCATCACGTACAACAACCACAAGTCGTATGGAGCAACGATCAACGTCACTGAGGGCAAGTTCCACTTTTAGTGGAGCCGGAAGCAAAGCATCAAAGCTACTGGTGAGAGACATCTCGGAGAGCTTGGGCAAACTTCCACCTCAGGCGCTTGATCTGGAAGAAGCAGTGTTGGGTGCGCTGATGCTGGAAAAGAACGCACTCACCGCGGTAGTGGAATTCTTGCGTCCGGAACATTTTTACTCAGACGCACATAAAGAAATCTATGCCGCGATCATCGACTTGTTCAAAGCTTCCGATCCGGTGGACATGCGCACGGTGGTTGCGCAACTTCGAAAAAACGGGAAGCTTGAATTGGTAGGCGGTGCCTATGCCATTGCTGAACTCACCTCAAAAGTAAGTTCGGCTGCCAACATCGAATACCATGCCCGCATCATCATCGAGATGGCCATCAAGCGCGACTTGATACAAATCGCGTCACAGGTACATCATGATGCCTACGAAGACACCACCGATGTTTTTGAACTGTTGGACAAAACAGAGCAGTCTATTTTTTCAATTTCCGACTCCAACCTTCGCAAGAACTACGACAACATGAAATCACTCATGTATCGGGCGATTACCGAGTTGCAGGAAAAGAAAAATCACAAAGACGGACTCACGGGAGTACCGAGCGGATTCAGCCGCCTCGACCGAGTCACATCGGGTTGGCAGAAGTCTGACCTCGTGATCATTGCCGCCCGACCCGGCATGGGTAAGACGGCTTTTGTGGTGTCTGCACTGCGAAACGCTGCAGTGGACTTCAACTACCCGGTAGCCATCTTCTCTTTGGAAATGGCATCACTTCAACTGGTAAACCGATTGATCTCAGCCGAAGCCGAGTTGGAGTCTGAGAAGATCAAAAAGGGGAATCTGGCCGAGTTTGAGTGGCAACAGCTCGTGCATAAAACCAATCGTCTTTCTTCGGCACCCATATTCATAGATGACACGCCCGCACTCAGCATTCTCGAATTGAGGGCCAAATGTCGCAGGCTGAAAGCCGAGCACAATGTGTCGCTGATCGTGGTGGACTACCTGCAGTTGATGAAAGGCGACATAGGCGGCAACCGTGAACAAGAGATTGCCTCCATCTCGCGGGCCCTGAAAGGAATAGCCAAAGAATTGGAGGTACCCGTGATTGCACTTTCTCAGTTAAGTCGTGGTGTGGAAACCAGGGGTGGAGACAAAAGGCCTCAACTTTCAGATCTGCGCGAATCTGGCTCCATTGAACAAGACGCTGATATCGTCATGTTTTTGTATCGACCAGAATACTATAAGATCACGGTAGATGAGGACGGGATGCCAACCCAGGGCATGGCTGAAGTAATAGTCGCCAAGCACCGCAATGGCTCACTTGACAATGTGAAGTTAAAGTTCATCGGCAAGTACACCAAGTTTGCAGATTTTGAGGGGCCCTCGAATGAGAATCCTTTCTCCGGGATGGTTACGCGGGAGAGCAGGCTCAATACGTTTAGGGATTCTGACGATCTCCCCAGTCCGGCACCTTCTGACGAAGAAACGCCATTCTAGGTTTTCACCCATTTGTCATTTTTGCCATGGCGCCATGGTTTATAGCGGTCAGGCGGGTCCTTTCTAATTTGCTCATCGCTTTGTAATTTGAAAACATGAAGGCGCTTGTACTCACTGCACCCGGTAGCATCGAATTAAAGGAGATACCCAAGCCTGAACTCCAGGAAGGCAAGGCGCTGGTGAAGATGAAAGCCGTTGCGCTTAACAGGCGCGATGCCTGGATTTGTGAAGGAAAATATCCAAAGATCAAATACGGAGTTACCCTGGGCTCGGACGGGGCAGGTGTGGTTGAGGAGGTTTACGATGAAAACCAACAGGCTTGGGTCGGGCAAGAAGTGGTCATCAACCCCAACATAAATTGGGGAGACGACCATGAGGTGCAGTCGATGGGCTACACGATACTCGGCATGCCCGTGGATGGCACCTTCGCAGAATATATTCTGGTTGACCCTGACCGGTTGATTCACAAGCCCTTTCACCTCGACTTTTTGCAGGCGTCTACGCTACCGCTGGGTGGATTGACCGCCTTTCGGGCCTTATTTAGAAAAGGTGGCCTGAAATCGGGGCACAATGTGTTGATTTCCGGGTTCGGAGGCGGTGTGGCTCAGTTCGCTTTCCTTTTTGCGCAGGCTGCGGGCGCGAATGTGTACATCACTTCGGGCAGTGACGAGAAAATTGAAAAGGCGCTCAAGATGGGGGCCACGGGAGCGTACAACTACAAGAAGGAGAGCACTTACAAAGACTTGTGGAAAACGAAGGGCGGATTTCACCTCATCATCGACAGTGCGGGCGGAGATCAGCTCAACAACTACATCAAGATGCTAAGGCCAGCGGGAAGAATTGTGTTCTATGGAGCTACCAACGGGTTGCCGCCAAAAGTCGATCTATACAGGATGTTTTGGAATCAGCTCACTCTGCAAGGTTCTACCATGGGAAATGACCAGGAGTTCAAAGAAATGATTTCTTTTGTGAGCAAACATGAGATTCGACCGGTAGTGGACTCGATCCGACCTTTTCACAAAATTGCAGAGTCATTTGGCGACTTAACCAAGCCCCACAAGGCGGGCAAGATTGTCTTCCAGATCTAACCCATCCCACATTAGCCAGCAAAACCCTTTGTGGAAACACCTGCGGAAAATTTTCCTGCCTGGGATTATTCTGCAATCGGTACTCATTGGCGGGGGTTATGCAACTGGCCGGGAGATTGTTGAATATGGCGGCAAGTTTGGCGCACACGGCTGGATTGCGGGCCTTACGATTTTTCTGGGATTCACCGTGTTGGCATTCCTGACGTTTGAAGCCAGCCGGCATTACTGCGCATATGACTATAAGTCGTTGCTGCGCGCGATGATCGGAAGAGGCTGGATTGGGTATGAAATTACCTACCTACTCTTGTCAATTATTATCATTGCCGTGATGGCGTCCGCAGCCGGAGAGATATTAAAAGAAACCCTCGCAGTGAGTCCGTGGGTGGGTGTGGTCTTGATTGTTGTGTTGGTGGGATTGTTGAACTACATGGGCGAAGATTTTATCGCCCTGATGAAGACGATTGGAAGTATTGCCTTGTTTATTGCGTTCTTCATTTTTTCAATTGCGGTATTTCAGGACCGCGGCTCCACAATGGTCGAGAATTTCGCTGGCAACGATGGCCTCGCTTTGTCTTCCCTGGGCTCCATCATATGGACAGGAATCTTGTATGTAGGCTACAACCTTGGCGTCTATCCTGCTTCTTTCTTCACTCTTCGAAGTCTCGGGAGTCGCAAGGAAAGCCTGGCAGCCGCTGTGATTGCCGGGTTGCTGATGTCGATTCCCTGGTTCCTAACTTTCGCAGCCCTGATGGGTCACTACCCCGATGAGCAGGTAATGCAAGCGCCTGTTCCCTGGCTTCGGATGCTGTCGGGATTCGGCCGGTTTTTCATCGTTGTATTCGGAGTGGTAGTTGGATGGACTTTGGTGGAGACGGCCACCGGTGTGATTCATGCGTTTATCGATCGGGTGGAAGTGGAATATCGCGAAAAGGCCGGTGCAAACCTGGGTGGGTTTCGGAGGGCTGCCATTTCTACGCTGGCATTGTTGTTGGCAATGGGGTTGTCAAGTGTTGGCATCATCGACTTGATTGCGACAGGATATTCAATGATGGCCTATGCCATGATCGCTTTTTTTGCAATTCCGCTCCTCTGGCATTCTCCCAGGTTATTGAATAAAAAAGGATCCCGCTAAGGATCCTTGGTGGCACCTAGGTTGAGCCTTATTCCAACTAAATTATTTTGGACATTGAACGCGCCCACCTTCTGATTTCGTGGCGGGTTTTTCCCGTCTTCTGCTGCAGTCTTCCGATGAATTCATCCTCGCCATTCGCCATGAATTGCAGGTCTTCCTCATCAATGCCGGGAAATGTATGCTTGATTCTTCCGCTTAGATTATCCCAGTCAGCTTTGATGTTCAACGGCTTTTGATCAACGTCTGCTTCTCTTGTATTATCCTTCTTGTCAATCATCTTATGCCTTCACTTTTTCCTTTAAGTTGTCAATCGTCAATTTTCCATTTTTGGCGTATTCTTCCAACTTCTTATTATACACATCCTTCGCTGAATCCAGCGTACGGGACATCGCGCTCGAGAGTTGGTCTGAAAGTTTTCTTGACTCGTCTGATATTTTTTGACGCGTTTTCCGGCCACTATCAGGAGCCAGCAAAATACCAGCGGCTGCACCAACTGCGGCTCCAACAATAAATCCACCAATTACCTTGCTTGTCGTATTCATATTATTAATCGTTTATGTTAAGGGTCCTGAAGTTTTCAGGACATTCTGAATAGGAGGTTATTGAAGAGGTAATACCCTGCTGGAGGCTGCACATCTCCCAGGGAAATTACGTAAGGCTCTTCGGCAATACGCTTCCTACAAACTACCAACGCACATAAGGCGCAAAAGGTTCAATTCCGATCGGAAAAGCCATGTTTTGACTCACCGATGATCGGAATAAATGAGGCGTGGTGCAAGTTGTTGCAGGCGTTCGTAATCAGGCAAGTTGAGGACGCTGCGGTCATAACTTTGGAGCGCACTTTCGAGTTGCTGGCGAGTGCGTATGCCGATTACTGCGGACGCCACTGCGCGATGTGCCAATACGTAGCCGATGGCACTTGAAACCAATTCTTCTCGATTGCCCAGCGATGAGAGGAATTCTCCTACTTGATGTTTGGTTAATGTCAGACACTGGTCCGCGGTTTTGCCAGCCAGCAGTCCTTTGGCCAATACACCTCGTGCCAACACACTGATTTGATTTTCAGTAAGGAGATCCAGGCACGCTTCCTCAGGCCTTCGATCCAACAAACTGTATTGCATCATGGTGGTGGACATGCCACCTCGTTGAACAAAAGCCCGGATCACATTGGGTCTGATGGACGAAATACCATATAGCCTGATTTTTCCTGCTGCTTGAAGCGATTCGAAGGTGGCAATGATGTCATCTATCGGGTCATCAATGGTACCACCATGCAGTTGATACAGGTCGATGTAGTCTGTTTGCAAACGTTGAAGACTGCGATCGACTGCCAGCTTTATGTAGTTGGGGGTAGGGTTCCAGTCCCATCCGGAGCCGTCCTGTCTCCATGCGTTGCCCACCTTCGTACCGATGACTACCTTTCTCCGAACGGATGCCAGTGCGCGGCCTACCAGTTTTTCGTTTTCGCCATGATCATACAAATCGGCCGTGTCGAAGTAGTTGATGCCCAGCTCCACCGCCTGTTGAAGCAGCGCTGCGTTTTCGGAGTTGGCTTCATGAAGTGACATGCAACCAAAACTGATTTCGCTAATTGAGATGCTTGACCGGCCCAAATTTCGATACCTCATCGAGGCTAAAATGTGATTTCGTCAAGCAAACTTCTCATCTCTGCCGCGGCCTTGTTATTCTTTTGTTTCACCGCTTCTGCAATGCCTTTTTCCAGGATAGCCACTGCTTCGCCCTGGCGTCCCGCTTCTATCAACAGTTGTGCTGCCTGGTAATATGCAGGAACATAATCGGGAAATCGCTGGACCATGTCCAATAATTTTGCCATGCTGGCAGCGGGGTCGGGTGCCTTGATTTCCAGGGCGAACGCGTAGTGGTTAAATGGATCCATGGGATTCATTTCGAGTTCCCGTTCCAACATCTCCAACCTTGTTTGATGAAGACTTTTTTTTGTTCCATTGCCCCCGTTCACACTGGAATTTGTTTTTGTCACCCGTTGCCGCTTTTAGACAATTATGCGCTATTTTCGCTGCAATTTATATGGATTTGGTCAAGAAGTTTTGATCGATAAATTGTTAAAGAAATTATGAAGATTCTTGTTTGCATAAGCCACGTCCCGGATACCACTTCCAAAATCAGCTTCATCGACAACGACACCAAATTTGACACCACCGGTGTGCAGTTCATTATTGGACCTTATGATGATTATGCGCTGGCTCGTGCCGTTGAATTGAAGGAGAGCCATCAGTCGACTGTAACGGTGATTAATGTGGGCACCGCAGAAACGGAGCCCACGATTCGCAAGGCACTGGCCATCGGTGCTGACGATGCCATTCGCGTGAATGCGCAACCCACCGACTCTTGGTTTGTGGCAACTCAAATTGCTGCCCATGCAGAAGGGTATGACCTGATCCTGATGGGTCGCGAGTCGATTGATTATAACAGTGGGGTGGTGCATGGTTTGGTGGGTGAGTTGTTGGGTTTACCTTCTGTATCGCCTGTAATGAAACTGGACATCGAAGGAACAACGGTGAAGATGGCCCGCGAGATTGAGGGTGGCAAAGAATACCTCGAGGCCAATTTGCCGCTGGTTGCCGGGTGTCAGGAGCCCATTGCGGAGTGGAAGATTCCAAATATGCGCGGCATCATGTCGGCACGTACCAAACCTTTGAAGGTAGTGGAACCCAAAACTGTAGACCCTACGAGCGTTCTTGTGAAATATGAATTGCCGCCTGCGAAAGGAGCCGTGAAGATGGTGGATGCTGAAAACGTGGCGGAACTCGTAAGCTTGCTCAAGAACGAAGCAAAGGTATTGTGAATATCTCGATAAGCGATTGTAAATTTGTATAAGCGAATATAGTAATATGAGTATTCTTGTATTTCTGGAAACGGATGAGGGCAAGGTGAAGAAAACCTCGCTGGAGGCGGTAGCCTTTGCGCAGGGCATGGGCGGCCCGGTAACGGCCATTGCCTTTGGCACCGCAGCCCTGGAGGAACTCAAGTCCGTAGGTAAGTATGGAGCAAAGAAGGTGTTACATGCTAATAATGAGGCATTTAACCAAGGCTTGATACAAGCCTATGCGGATGTGATCAGCAAAGCCATGGACGAAACAGGCGCTACAATTTTGGTGTTGGCCAACTCCTCCCTTGGTACACCCGTAGCCGCACGGGTGGCGGCTAAGCAAAAGGCTTCGCTTGCCAACAATGTAGTCGGCCTTCCCGATACCAACGGTGGCTTTAAGGTGAAGAAGAGCATCTATACTGGAAAGGCATTTGCCACCTTTGATTTGAAGAATGAAAAGAAGGTGATTGGCATTAGAAAGAATGCAGTGGAGCTAAAGGAAACTGATGCCGAAGCAGAGGTGTCCGTTTTATCAGCTGAGGCCCCGATAGACGCCACCAAAATAACCTCAACAGAGAAGGCAACCGGTGATATCTTACTGGCTGAAGCTGAGATAGTTGTTTCTGGTGGTAGGGGCATGAAAGGGCCTGAGCATTGGGGTGTTTTGGAAGACCTTGCCAAGACACTTGGCGCTGCTACGGGCTGCAGCAAGCCGGTGTCGGATATGGGTTGGAGGCCTCACCATGAGCACGTGGGACAAACGGGCGTGAAGGTTGCCCCACAACTTTATGTAGCGGTTGGGATTTCAGGAGCGATCCAGCACCTGGCCGGAGTCAACTCTTCCAAGTGCATCGTGGTGATTAACAAGGATGCGGACGCACCTTTCTTCAAAGCTGCCGATTATGGTATCGTAGGTGATGCGTTTGATGTGGTGCCGAAGTTGACCGAAGCCATCAAGCAGGCCCAGTGACATATTTCAGGTTTTGCCGCGGTTTATTAATTATTTTATAATTTCAATTCTGGAGTAGCCGAACGCGTTGAAGAAGATTAAGCTCGAAATATTAGGACTCTCTTCCAGTCAATCTCAAACCGGTTCATTTGCGTTGGTGCTCGGTGAGGCGGGCGGCAACAGAAGACTTCCGATCATCATTGGTATGTTCGAAGCACAGGCGATCGCGATCGAAATAGAAAAGATCATACCCAACCGGCCGATGACGCACGACCTCTTCAAGTCATTTGCCAGCACGTTCAATTTTCATGTCGAAGAAATTATCATTTCTGATTTAAAGGAAGGGGTATTCTTTGCCAAGATCGTTTGCACTGATGGACTGAAGAAACAGGAAGTGGACGCCAGGCCTTCTGATGCAATTGCCATCGGATTACGGTTTGATAGCCCCATTTTCACCTATGAAAACATCCTTGCCGAGGCCGGGATTGTTCTGACAGACGAAGAAGAGGAAGAGGAGAAAGAAAAAGCCGAGCCCAAAGCCGAATCGAAGGTTCGCGTGAAGAAAGAGTCGAAGAAGCCCGATGACTATCAAAACTATTCTGTGGACAAGCTGAAGGAACTCTTGAAAGAAGCTATTGATCGGGAGGATTACGAGCGGGCTGCCAAAATCCGAGACGAACTCGGTAAACGAAACTAACCCCGGCCTAAATACTGCATGGACTACCTGAGAGGTCTGCTGGGTTTGCTCTTCATCATTGGAGTTGCCTTTCTTCTTTCCGGCAACAAGAAATCCATCGACTGGAGATTGGTTGGCATCGGTTTGCTGATTCAAATCACCTTTGGATTATTGATTGGTAAGGTCGAGATCGCACAAGATGCTTTTGTTTACCTGAGCGAAAAGTTTGTGATATTTCTCAGTTTCGCTCAAAATGGCGCTGAGTTTCTCTACGGGGATTTGGCCAAAAACAGTTCTGGAAATCCTGATGTGAAGCACAACCTCGGATTTCTCTTCGCGTTCCAGGCGCTGCCCACCGTCATCTTCTTTTCGTCTGTTACGGCAGGTCTGTATTACCTGGGTATCCTACAAAAAATTGTATTTGGCTTCGCCTGGCTGATGGCCAGAACCATGCGTTTGTCAGGTTCAGAAAGTCTGTCGGCTGCCGCGAACGTTTTCATGGGGCAGACCGAAGCCCCCTTGCTTGTACGCCCGTTTATCAATCGCATGACCCAGTCGGAGTTGCACTGCTTGATGGTGGGCGGCATGGCCACCATTGCCGGTAGTGTGTTGGGTGCGTATGTGTCGTTCCTGGGAGGCGGTGACCGGGTGCAACAAGCGCAGTTTGCCACTTATTTGCTGAGTGCGTCCATCATGAACGCGCCAGCGGCCATCGTGTTGGCCAAACTGTTTATGCCGGAGACCGACCCGGCAGGGATCGACCGCACCTTGCGGGTAAACAAAGACCAGATAGGCGTAAACTTGATCGATGCCATGGCCACAGGTGCCGCAGACGGATTGAAGCTGGCCCTGAATATTGGCGCCATGCTACTGGCCTTCATAGCCATCATATTTGCCATCAACTGGATATTGGTGGACTTTGTAGGTGCCTTCACCGGTTTGAATGAGTTTGTTATCTCCAGCACCAATGGAACGTTCAACGGCTTTTCGCTACAGTATATCCTGGGGCAGGTGTTCAGGGTATTTGCTTTCGCGATGGGTGTGGAATGGAGCGAGACATTGCATGTAGGGAGTTTACTAGGTCAGAAGATGGTGGTAAATGAATTCGTTGCCTACCTGGACCTGGCTCAAATGAAGAATGCTGGCTTCCTGAGCGAGAAATCGATACGCATCGCTACTTACGCGCTATGTGGATTTGCCAATTTCAGTTCCATCGCGATACAAATTGGAGGAATAGGCGGAATGGCCCCGGGCAGGCAGGGTGATCTCTCGAGGATTGGACTTCGTGCCATGATTGCTGCCTCACTCGCTACGATGATGACTGCGACTATCGCGGGCGCCCTCTTTTAGCTAACTTTAGCATTTCGAAGAGCAAATATCCATGAAAGCAGCAACGCTTGTCGCCTTGATGCTGAGTGCCGGCAGCATTTCGTTGTATGGGCAACAGTCATTCCAAAAGGAAATTCAGACAAAACTCATTGAAGCGAAGGAGGGTGAGGTAATTGAATTACCGGAGGGCACCTTTCACCTGGACGTGTCCCTATCGCTTGATGATAAGAGGAATGTGACCCTGAAGGGGAAGGGCATGGACAAAACCATTCTGAGTTTTGCTGGGCAACTGTCGGGTGCGGAAGGAGTAAAGGTGACTAACTCATCCAACATCACATTGGCGGATTTCACGGTGGTGGACACCAAAGGCGATGCGATCAAAACCCAGTTGGTAGACGGCATCACCTTCAAGAATGTGAAAGCGGCATGGACAAACGGGCCTCACAGGACAAATGGTGGCTATGGACTGTATCCTGTTCAGTGTACCAACGTTTTGATTGACGGGTGTGTGGCAACCGGTGCCAGCGATGCAGGAATATACGTAGGACAGTCAAAGTACATCATTGTACGAAACTCGAAGGCCTATGAAAATGTAGCCGGCATCGAGATAGAGAATTCGCTCCATGCAGATGTTCACAGTAACGAGACGTTCAACAACACCGGTGGCATCCTGGTCTTTGATCTGCCAGACCTGATTCAAAAAGAAGGCGGGCATGTTCGGTTGTTTGACAATTTGGTGAAGGAAAACAACCACGACAATTTTGCACCAAAAGGGAACATCGTGGCTAAAGTGCCACCCGGTACTGGCATCATGATCCTTGCCACGCGGAATGTGGAAGTGTTTGAGAACAAAATCATCGATAACCGCTCGGTCGGTACTGCGATCATCAGCTACTACATGACCGAGAACCCGATCAACGATTCAACTTACAAACCTTTCCCGTCCAACATATTTGTACACCATAACGTGTTTGAGCGCGAGCGGGTGAGAGCTACCGGTAAAGGCCGTTTTGGCAAGATGTTTCGGTTCAAGCTTCGTTTTGGCAAAGACGTACCCCACATCATGTACGATGGCATTGAAGATGAAAAGCAACCGACAAGAAACATCTGCATCCGGGAAAACAAAAACAGCTCGTTTGTAGACCTTGATGCGGACCATGATTTCAAGGGAAGGAATCGAAATGCGCAACCGTTTGCCTGTGAAGGCGACCGGATTGAACCTGTGGTGATCGTAAAGGCCCATGATTAATCAAGTTTCGGTTTGGTTTTTCTGGGGACTGCTGTCGCTGGTTGCCAGTGACGAGCTTCGGCCTGCGGGCCGCGACCACGCAGTGACCAAGCCCCTCCCCAGGCTCAGCGAATATCAATTCTTCCGGAAGCCACTGGCGGCTCTCAACCCGATGCCGGAAGTAATTGAATATGAAGTAAATGCAGCCCTATTCAGCAACTATGCATGGAAGGCACGTTTCCTTCGGTTGCCGGAGGGGTCAGCCATGGAATTCCGGCACCAGGAATCTTTTGATTTCCCGGTCGGCACCGTGCTGATCAAGAACTTCTACTTTCCGGTTGATTTTCGGAATGAGAAGCTCGGCAGACACTTGATTGAGACACGTTTATTGCTGCTGGACGAAGAAGGATGGCAGGCATATCCCTACATTTGGAATGCGGAACAGACAGATGCTTTTTACGACCCTGCTGGCGGTAAGACTGAAATCAGTTACCAAGATGAAAGGGGCAAGAAAGTGACAGCACCTTATCTGATCCCCAACAAGAATCAGTGCAAGAGCTGCCATGCAAAGGCACAGGCCCTCGTGCCCATCGGTCCAACGGCCCGGCAACTGAACCGCACCGGTAGCAACGGAAAGAATCAGCTGGTGGACTGGCAGGCGTCAGGTTTGTTGAAGGGTATGCCCCAAATGGAAATGATTGAGAAAATGCCAGATTATGAGGATCCTTCGGCAAACCTAAACACGCGGGCGCGGGCCTATCTCGACAGCAACTGCGGGCATTGCCATCGTGCGGATGGGCCGGCAAACACCAGCGGACTTTTCTTGGACTTTCACGAGGAGAATCCCACTCACCTTGGCATCAACAAGACTCCAGTGGCGGCTGGCCGCGGGTCTGGCGACCTCCCTTTTGACATCATGCCGGGAGATCCCAAGAAATCGATTCTTTTGTTTCGGATGAAGACCAATGATCCCGGTATAGCCATGCCGGAAGTGGGTCGCGAACAAGTTCACAAAGAGGGTATTGAACTCATCGCGGCCTGGATCAAGGAGATGCCCAGGTAAATTATTGTTCAGCGGACAATCAGGAACTTGTGCCGTGAATCTCATGCCTTGAATTTGCAGCAAACGTTTGCGGATTTCGTCCTGGAATTGAATAGCCAATATTCGCCTCCCTGCGTATATTTAGCGTTTAATGCAATTTTTTCGACCCATTGATGCTCCGATCCACCTTTCTGATTCTGACCATTTCCTTCCTCGCCTGCACATCGCGAAAAGAACGCATCCCTGATTCAGCTCCCATGCGAACGAAGACGGACAAGGTGGTGATCTACCAAATGATGACGAGGCTGTTTGGCAACATCAAGTCGGTGAACAGGCGCTATGGTACAAGAGACGAGAACGGTGTTGGGAAGTTTAATGACATTACACCGGCCGCTTTGGCCGGCATCAAAGAACTCGGTGTTACGCACATTTGGTACACTGGGGTGATCGAACATGCGCTGCTCTCTGATTACACAGCAAACGGCATTCCGCTCGATGATGCAGACGTGGTGAAGGGAAGGGCCGGCTCGCCTTATGCGATCAAAGATTACTATGATGTGAATCCGGATTTGGCCGTGGACGTAGCCAACAGGCTGGCAGAGTTTGATGCGCTCGTTCAACGAACCCACGATGCCGGTTTAAAGGTTATTATCGACTTCGTTCCCAACCACGTGGCCAGGAAGTACCAATCCGATGTGAAGCCGGAAGGCATTGTGGATCTTGGCGCTGAAGACGATGTGAGTGTCCCCTTCAAACCAAGCAACAACTTTTACTACCTGCCGGGACATTCCTTTACTCCGCCCCGGGGTTACGTACCGCTGGGCGATAATGAATTTCCTACCAAAGACGGCAGGTTAGAGGAAGTGCCCGCCAAGGTGACCGCCAACGACAAATTTGTTGCCACTCCTTCGGTGGACGATTGGTTTGAGGCGGTGAAATTAAACTACGGGGTCGATGTCCAAAAAGGCACTACACATTTTGATTCGATACCCAACACATGGCACAAGATGCGCGATATTCTTCTTTATTGGTCGGCCAGAAGTGTGGACGGCTTCCGGTGCGACATGGCCGAAATGGTGCCTGTTGAATTCTGGAATTGGGTGATCCCTCAGATCAAGGAGATGAATCCAAAATTGATTTTCATTGCGGAGATCTATAATCCTGCGCAGTATCGCAACTACATCCGGCAAGGTGGGTTCGACTATCTCTATGACAAGGTGGAACTTTACGATACGCTCAGGCGTGTGATCGAGAGGGGGACCGGTACAGCCGGCATTGCGAAAGTTCAGGATGGGTTACGTGACATCAGCGATCGCATGTTGCATTTCCTCGAAAACCATGATGAACAACGGATTGCATCCCGATTCTTTGCGGGTGACCCATGGAAGGCTGTTCCGGCCATGACCATCTCTGCCACCATCGACCAAGGGCCCGTCATGATCTATTTCGGTCAGGAAGTTGGTGAGAAAGGCGAGGGATCGGAGGGTTTTGGGGATGATGACGGCCGAACAACCCTATTTGACTATTGGGGCGTTCCCGCACATCAGGCGTGGATGAACAACGGAAAGTTTGACGGTGCATTGTTGACCGATGAGCAACGACAGCTTCGGCAGTACTATTCCGATATCCTCCAACTCGCCAGGGATAACCAGGCGATTGCGGCAGGCGAATATTTCGATTTGACTGAATATAATCAGGCCAACGGCAACATGCCTGAGAGCATCCATGCTTTCGCCAGATTCTTAGGTGAGGAAAGGCTCGTGATTGTATCCGGATTTAACAAACAGTTGCAGGGCATCAATGTAACGCTACCACAGGAGTTGGTCCAGCGGATGCAATTGGAAGATGATGTGAAGTACATCGGTAGAGATCTCCTCCGTAGTGGAATGGATATTGGGCTGGATGAAAATTACACGTTTCACATGGAAGTGATGCCATTCAATTCTTACGTGATCAAAATCAAGAAATGATGCTTAGGAAGATTTCCCTTTTTGTCGTGGTACTCGGGTTGCTCAATGGCTGCAGCGAACCAAAAAAGAACATTGTCGAATGGCCCTATGGAGTGAACTATGAAATATTCGTGCTGTCTTTTGCCGATAGCAATGGCGATGGAAAAGGTGACTTCAACGGGGTTACTGAGAAGCTTGATTATTTAAAGGACCTTGGCATTGGCGGAATCTGGCTGATGCCGATCATGAAATCACCCTCTTACCACAAATATGATGTGGTAGATTACAAGAGCGTCCACCCTGACTATGGAACGGTTGAGGATTTCAAGCACCTGGTGGAAGAAGCCCATAAGCGGGATATTCAAATCATCATCGATTTGATTCTTAACCATACTGGCTCTGATCACCCTTGGTTCCAGGAGGCCATCAAGGGGAAGGATAATCCCTATCGCGACTACTACGTGTGGGCCGACAAAGACTCCATCCGAGATCAAATAGCCAAGAAAACCATCTCGTTTGATTCTGATAACATCACCCAGTGGCATGCCGTAAATGGCGACACCCTTTCCGAGCACTACTATGGCTTTTTCTATGGAGGAATGCCCGACCTTAACTTTGACAACGAAAAAGTAAGGGCCGAATTCATCGACATTGGGCGATTCTGGCTCAACGAAATGGGTGTAGACGGTTTCAGGCTGGATGCAGCGAAGCATATTTTTCCTACCGATCGTGCGGAGGATAATCACGCGTTCTGGGTATGGTTCCGTTCGGAAATGGAGCGCATCGACCCAAACGTTTACTTTGTGGGTGAAGTCTGGTCGCCAGCAGAAGAAGTAGCCCCATACTTAAAAGGATTGCCTGCCCTTTTCAATTTTGACATGGGCTATGCCATTACAAATGTGGTGAATGCTGCGCAAGACACGATCGGCTTGATCGAGAAGTATGCAGAGATCACCGACTTTTATCAACAAACCACCCAGGATTACATCGATGCGGTGTTTTTGAAAAACCATGATCAAAACAGGATCCTCACGGAGCTTGGAAATGATCCCTCGAAAGGAAAGCTGGCTGCAAACATCTTGATGACTTTGCCGGGAACTCCCTATGTCTACTATGGAGAGGAGATCGGGATGCTGGGTGCAAAGCCCGATGAGTACATTCGCGAACCTTTCCTGTGGGGAAGTGGCGATCCGATGCAAACCAGTTGGGAACAACCGAGACATAGTACGGCATCTGCGGTAAAGCCGCTTAGTGAACAATTAGGGGATCCCGCTTCCATGGTTGAGCATTATCGCAGCCTCATCAAGTATCGCAATCGCAGCAAGGCCTTAACGTATGGCGATATCGAGTTGTCGGGTTTGAAAAGGAGGGAGTTGGTGAGTTTTGTGCGCACCGCACCAGAGGAAAGCCTGCTTGTCATTCACAACGTGTCTGATGTGGAAGTGACGTTGGCGACCGATTCACTGGGTCCCGATTTTGATGAAATCGACTTTACGGCCAATGGTGAAAGCAAGGTGTCAAATGGTCAAATAACAATCCCGGCTCGTGCGAGCGTAATTTTAAAGTAATGACGAAAAACGGAAAACTCAGGGTAATAATTGAAGGCGTGCAGCCCGTAGTGGATGGCGGTCTCTATCCAGCCAAGCGCACAGTGGGGGAAAGGGTAGATGTAACGGCACACATTTTTGCGGACGGACACGACCACGTCCGCGCGCGTGCCAACTACCGAAAGCAAGGGGCAAAGAAGTGGAACACAGTGGAGATGCGGCCCACTTTCAACGATGAGTGGATGGCCTCTTTCTATGTGGAGGAGAAGGGAATTTATGAATTTACAGTGGCTGCGTGGATTGATCATTTTGACACCTGGTACGATGGCATCAAAAAGAAGATCAAAGCCAAGGTAGACGTGTCGTTGGAGTTGCAGGAGGGTGCATTGTTTCTTGAGCGGTTGAATGATGCCAGGTTGGCTCCGCTTGCCAAAAACCTCGCTGACAAGAAGAGGGTGAATGAAGCGATCGAGGTGGTGATGGGTGCCGAGTTCGCAACCGTAGTGCATGACCATCCGCTGATTGAACACGTCTCCGAACTCGGACAAAACCACCAAATCGTAGTTGAACATAAGAAAGCCAACTTTAGCTCGTGGTATGAGTTGTTTCCCCGGTCGAGTGCGTTGGAAGACCGGCATGGCACTTTCAAAGATTGTATCAAGTTGCTGCCGCGTGTAAAAGCGATGGGTTTTGATGTGCTCTATTTTCCGCCCATTCACCCCATTGGCAAAGTCAACCGGAAAGGCAAGAACAACAATGTGAGATCTAATCCGGGAGAGCCTGGCTCGCCCTGGGCGATTGGCAGCGATGAGGGCGGGCATAAGTCCATACTCGCTGACCTCGGCACACTGGATGACTACAAGAAGTTGATTGCTGAAGCCAAGAAACTGGACATTGACGTAGCCCTTGACCTGGCTTTTCAATGCGCGCCCGATCACCCCTATGTAAAAGCACACCCCGAGTGGTTTAAGCAGCGCCCCGATGGCAGCATTCAGTATGCGGAAAACCCTCCAAAGAAATACCAGGATATTTACCCGTTTAATTTTGAGACTGACAACTGGAAAGAACTCTGGGAAGAGTTGAAGTCGGTGATCTTTTATTGGATCGAACAAGGCGTTACGATCTTTCGCGTGGACAATCCCCATACGAAGCCGATCCCTTTTTGGCAGTGGGCCATTGCCGAAGTGCAAAAGACCCATCCTGATATCATCTTCCTGTCGGAAGCGTTTACCCGACCCAAGATCATAGCTTCGCTGGCGAAAGTGGGTTTCACGCAGTCTTATACCTACTTTACATGGAGGGTCAACAAGCAAGAGATCATTGATTACATGAATGAGTTGGTGTTTGGCCCTTCGCGCAATTACTTCCGTCCTAACTTTTGGCCGAACACACCTGATATTTTGCCCTGGCACCTGCAGCACCAAGGTGAAAACGTCTTCATCTTAAGGTACGCCCTGGCGGCCACTTTGTCGTCAAACTATGGCATCTACGGGCCACCTTATGAATTTTATGAAAATACCCCGGTGGAAGGCAAGGAGGAATATTACAACTCGGAGAAGTATGAAGTGAAACGCTACGACTGGAAGCGAACCAACCGGATGACGGATATCATTACGTTGGTGAATGCGGCCCGTCATGCCAACCGCGCGCTGCAGTCGACATGGAACCTTCAGTTTTGCGCAATTGAGAATACCAACCTGCTGGCCTATGTGAAGGCCACAGACGATTTAGACAATATCATCATGGTGGTGGTCAACCTTGATCCAAACAATACACATTCAGGTTATGTGCAGTTGCCAAAGGAACGACTCGGCCTGGGAGATAAGATCAACGTGAAGTTGCATGACTTGATCACCGAGGAGCACTATACGTGGACCCAGGAGTGGAGTTTTGTGGAAGTGAATCCATTTAAGATGCCATTCCATTTGTTTAAAGTAAGCATCCACGAGTCGAACATGTAACTATGGCGAAGAAGCAAGACCAGAATCCACTTTGGTTCAAGGACGCAATCATTTATGAGTTGAGCGTTCGCGCATTCTTTGACAGCAACGATGATGGCATAGGCGACTTCCAGGGCCTCATTCAAAAGCTTGATTACATTGAAGACCTGGGTGCCAATACAATCTGGTTGTTGCCATTTTATCCTTCGCCACTTAAGGACGATGGGTACGATGTAACCGATCACATGGATGTGCATCCCGATTTCGGCACGTTGAGCGACTTCAAGGCCTTTTTGAAAGAAGCCCATCGCAGAAAGATCCGCGTGATTATTGAGCTCATTGTGAATCACACCAGCGATCAGCATCCCTGGTTCCAGCGATCCCGAAAGGCACGGGCCGGATCGCGCTATAAAGACTTTTATGTTTGGAGCGACAATCCGGAAAGGTACAAGGAGGCACGTGTGCTCATCCCAGGCAATGAATCAACCAACTGGGATTGGGACAATGAGGCAAAAGCCTACTATTGGCATCGCTTTCATCGCTTTCAGCCTGAGTTGAATTGGGACCATCCCGAGGTGCAGCTTGAAATGTTCAAGGTGGCCGATTTTTGGTTGAAGATGGGCGTGGACGGGTTCCGGCTTTCCTCCGTGGCTTTTTTGTTTGAGCGCGATGGAACCAACTGCGAGAACTTGCCGGAAACCCATGCGTTGCTGAAGAAGCTTCGTGCACACATCGACCGGCAATATGACGACCGCGTGTTGATTGCCGAAGCCAACCTGTGGCCAGAAGATGCAGTCACTTACTTCGGTGATGGGAAGGAATGTCATATGACGTTCAATTATCCGCTCATGCCGCGGCTTTTTCTGTCTTTGAGAACCGAGGATAGCTATCCGATTCAGGATATCATCGAGCAAACCCCCTCAACACCTGCGAACAGCCAGTGGGCATTGTTCCTTCGAAACCACGATGAGATTGGCCTCGAGATGGTGACGGAAGAAGAGAAAGACTATTTGCTGAAGGCCTATGCGACCGACCCGAATACCCGCCATAACATCGGCATAAGAAGAAGATTGGCGCCCTTGCTGAACAACGATAGGAGAAAAATAGAGTTGCTTCACACAATCTTGTTTTCGCTGCCGGGCACACCTGTGTTGTACTATGGTGATGAAATCGGGATGGGGGATAATATATTCCTGGGAGACCGCTACGGTGTCCGCACGCCCATGCACTGGAATATGAACCTGAATGCCGGCTTTTCGCAGGCGAATCCGCAACAGATGTTCTTACCGGTGATTTCTGACCCCGTCTATCGGTATGAGTCGGTTAATGTAGCCACACAGGAAGGAAATCCCTCATCGCTGCTGTGGTGGATCAAGAGTACCATTGCCATGCGCAAGCGCCTCGAAGTGTTTGGCAAAGGTGAAATGAAATTTATTGAAAGCACCAATGCGAAGGTGCTGAGTTTTGTGCGCACCTACGAAGATCAGGCGGTGATTGTAGTGGCCAACCTTTCGCAGTTTTCGCAAGCAGCCGTGCTGGATCTTGCTGCGTACAAAGACTATGATTTGACAGAAGCCTTTAGTCAAAATCGATTTATCAGTGTGGAGTCTGGTGAATACAACATCACTTTGGGACCTTACGGGTACTATTGGCTGCAGGCGGATGTCACCGAGAAGAAGGATTCGAAGAAAGGAAACGGAGAACTACACCTTTTCAAATCCTCGTACGCCTGGGAAAAGACTTTCTCACATTTTAACGAAGTGCGCGCGCTGGAGCGAAAGGTACTGCAGCCCTTCATGAAGAAATGTCGTTGGTTTGGAGGAAAAGCCAAGGTGATCAGCAAGATTGGCTTCAACCAGGTGATCCCGTTGAAGGTTGGCGGAGAGGGGCACTTCCTGACCATTATTGAGGTGCAGTATGTACAACGTTTGCCCGAATTCTATTTCTTGCCGATTTGCTTTGTTCCGTCCGACACGATGTTCGACCGGGTGGAGTACACGGCTCAAAGTGTGCTCTGCAGGGCGGAGATTCAGGGGGAGACTGGATTCATCATCGACAGCAGCTATCATCGTGAGTTCAGGGACTATCTTTTTGCGAGCATGGGCCGCGAGCTTTCGCTCAAGCAGGAGGATGGCGTGTTGGAATTCAACCAAAGCATCTATGCTAAACTGGATACCTCACACATTGAATCGAAAATATTGAAGGCTGACTCGAGCAATACGGCCTTTATTTACAACGACAAATATTTCTTTAAGTTCTATCGGAAGATTGAAAAGGAAATCAACCCTGACCTGGAAATTGTCAGGTTCCTGTCGGAGAGCACGAGTTTCAAGAACGTGCCGCGTTATGCGGGCAGTGTGGAGTTTAGAGATGACGAAGGGCGTACGATCGTATTTGGCCTTTTGCAGGAAAAAGTAGAGAACCAGGGCGATGCGTGGGTAATGACTACCGATTCGGTAGGCCGCTTTTACGAACGAGTATTGGCCAAAGCAAAGGGAGAGAAACTTCCCAAGCTGGTGAACAGAAACGTGCTGAAATTTGAAGATGCGCCTGAGCTGATCCAGGAATTTATGGGAACGGGCATGTACGAGCGTGCCGTGCGATTGGGACAGCGCACGGCCGACATGCATTTGGCGCTTGCCTCCGATAGCACCAACCCAGCTTTTGCACCCGACTCGTTCAATGCAAACTACCAGCGATCCCTCTATTCTTCTCTAAGGAAACTGGTCCGCGATCGTTTCAAGATGCTGGAGAGCGCCATGGAAAAGTTGACACTTGAGTCGCAAGAACGCGCTCAAAGAGTGTTGGCGATGGAGGATGATGTGATGGAGCTATTCAGCCAGATCCATCGGGTTAAAGTGAATGCCATCCGAACCCGCATCCATGGGGACTATCATCTGGGCCAGGTATTGTTTACGGGTAAGGATTTTATTATCATCGATTTCGAAGGTGAGCCGGGCTTCAGTTTCAGTGAACGAAGGTTGAAGAAGAACCCGCTCAAGGACGTGGCCGGTATGATGCGGTCGTTTCACTACGCAGCCTATGGAAAAATCTTGCTCAATGAAAACTACCGCGAACGAGATCGCGAGTTTCTGGAAGGTTGGGCAGAACAATGGCAACACTACATTAGTCGCTTTTACTTGGGTGCCTACCTTGAAAGAATGGGTATTGATCAACTCTCGGATGAGAATGATATGTTGATCCGGATCTACCTGATTGAGAAGGCGATCTACGAATTGGGATATGAATTGAATGGAAGACCCGATTGGGTAATCGTTCCGCTGCGCGGCATCGAATACCTCATGGGCAGGTATATCCGTGAGAAGACGGAAAAAAAGAAGTAAAGTTGTACTAAAGCAAACATGGCAATGGGCAAGAAGAAAGCATCCAGCAGGAAGTCAGACAGCGATGACAACCGTAGTCTGCTCACTGATTTTGATATTCACTTGTTCAAAACCGGAAAGCACTTTAAGCTTTACGAAAAACTGGGGGCACACCCAACCAAGTTCGGGGCCGAGTCAGGCACGTACTTTGCCGTTTGGGCGCCCAATGCAAAATCTGTGTCGGTGATTGGCAACTTTAATCATTGGCAAGCCGACCAGCATCGCCTGAACCCGCGTTGGGATGAGTCTGGCATATGGGAAGGATTCTTTCCCGGGATTCAAAAAGGCGAAGCGTATAAGTACGCCATTCATTCCAACACAGGGGAGTACCTGGAAAAAGCAGATCCGTTTGCCTTTTTTGCCGAAACGCCACCGAAGACTGCCTCGATCATTTGGGAGACAGGTTACAAATGGAAGGATGATTTTTGGATGAAGGAGCGTAAGAAGAATGCTCAGGAATCCAAGCCTTATTCGGTATACGAGATTCACTTTGGCAGTTGGAGGCGCAAGCTGGAGGAAGGCAACCGCTCCTTGAGTTACAAAGAGATGGCCACGGAGTTGGTCAACTATGTGAAGGAGTTGGGCTTTACCCACGTGGAGTTTCTCCCCATGATGGAGCATCCATTTTTTGGATCTTGGGGATATCAGCTTACAGGTTATTTTGCGCCAACCAGCCGATTTGGAACACCAGAAGAGTTCATGGAATTAATTGATGCGTTGCATCAGGAAGATATTGGTGTTATTCTCGATTGGGTGCCTTCACATTTTCCTGGCGATGCCCATGGCATTTATAAGTTTGATGGAACCCATCTTTATGAACACTCGGATCCCCGCAAGGGATTCCATCCTGACTGGAGCAGCTACATCTACAACTACGGAAGGGTGGAAGTACGATCCTTCCTGATCAGCAACGCGGTGTACTGGCTTGAACGATTCCATATTGACGGCTTGCGAGTGGATGCCGTGGCTTCCATGCTCTACCTCGACTATTCGAGGAAAGCGGGCGAGTGGATTCCCAACGAGTACGGTGGCAATGAGAACATCGAGGCCATCAACTTTCTTAAGGAATTCAATGAAGTGGTGTACAGCCAATTCCCCGATGCGATCACCATCGCAGAGGAATCCACAGCGTGGCCGGGAGTTTCGCGACCGACCTACCTCGGAGGATTGGGCTTTGGTCAGAAATGGATGATGGGCTGGATGCACGATACATTGCATTACTTCAAAAAAGACCCGGTGCACCGGAAATACCATCAGAACGACATCACCTTCAGCATCATGTACGCCTTTACTGAAAACTTCATGTTACCACTATCCCATGATGAAGTGGTACACGGCAAAGGATCGCTGATGGGCCGAATGCCAGGTGATGAATGGCAACGATTCTCTAACCTGAGGCTACTGTATAGTTACATGTACACCCACCCGGGCACCAAATTGCTCTTCATGGGAGGGGAATTTGGACAAACGGCCGAATGGAACCACGACAGAAGCCTGGACTGGCATTTATTGGATTACGATCCACATAAAGGCATAAAAAAGGTGATGTCAGACTTAAATGCTTTGTATAAGGCTGAGCCCGCGCTTTACAAATATCCATTCGACAACAGGGGCTTTGAGTGGATCGACTACTCCGATCGCGAGAGCAGCGTCATAATTTACATGAGAAAGTCGGACATTCCTGCCGAATCGCTGGTGGTTATTTGCAACTTCACGCCCGCAGTGCGCGATCATTACCGGGTGGGTGTGCCTACTCGCGGTAAGTGGAAGGAAATCTTTAATTCTGACGATCTGAAGTACAACGGGAGCGGCTGCCTGAATACCGGGGTGATTCACACCTCTCCGGTCAAATATCACAATAAAGATTATTCTATTTCGCTTCGACTGCCGCCATTGGCCATCACGGTATTGAAGATTGATGAAGAGGTGGCTGAATTTGAAATTGAGTAGTTGATTTTTTTTCCTTCGCATGAGCGAGCAAAAGTTCATTTGCATTCACGGCCATTTTTACCAGCCGCCCAGGGAGAATGCTTGGCTTGAGGTGGTAGAACTTCAGGATTCGGCACACCCGTTTCACGATTGGAACGAGCGCATCACAGCAGAGTGTTACGCACCCAACACCGCATCGCGCATCCTCGATGAGCATGGTGTGATTACGAAGATCGTAAGCAATTATGCCCGGATGAGCTTCAATTTCGGGCCTACGTTGCTATCGTGGCTGCAGGAAAACGACCCGGAAACTTACGAGTCCATTATCGATGCGGACCGCCAAAGCATGGAATACTTCGGGGGCCATGGCTCGGCCCTTTCCCAGGTGTACAATCACATGATCATGCCCTTGTCCAACCGCAGGGATAAGGAGACGCAAATCATCTGGGGCATTCGGGATTTTGAAATGCGATTCAGGCGAAAACCGGAAGGCATGTGGCTGGCCGAAACGGCTGTGGATGATGAGACGCTTGATTTGCTGGCACTACATGGAATCAAATTTACCATTCTGGCACCCAGGCAGGCGCAGGCAACCAGAAAGATCGGGGACGAGCAATGGAGCTCCGTCAAAGATGCTACGGTGGATACGCGCAAAGCCTATCTGTACAGGTTGGAGTCCGGTCGGGAGATTGCGTTGTTCTTTTACCATGGCGACCTATCGCAGGCAATCGCCTTTAATGGCCTGCTGAATGATGGAAAGGAATTCTCGAAGCGACTGATGAATTCCTTTGACGACAAAGACGACCAACCCCAATTGGTACACGTGGCCACGGATGGAGAAACCTACGGCCACCATCACAAACATGGCGACATGGCTTTGGCTTTCGCGTTGGAAGATATCGAAAAAGACAAGCGCGCCAGCTTAACCAATTACGCCTACTACCTGTCCATGTTTCCGCCATCGTACGAAGCGCAAATCATTCAAGACAGTAGTTGGAGTTGTGTGCATGGTGTGGAGCGCTGGCGTAGCAACTGCGGCTGCAACACGGGTGGTCGCCCTACCTGGCATCAAAACTGGCGCAAGCCGTTGCGCGAAGCACTCGATTGGCTAAGAGACATCACGGCCGACATCTTCCAGCGTGAGGGATCCAAGATTCTGAAAGACCCTTGGGCCGCCCGCAATGAATACATCAGCGTTATTCTGCATAGGAGCGAAGACAACGTGAAGAAGTTTCTCAAGTCACACGCCATCGCTGACGCGGATCCGAACAAAATCTTGAGACTGATGGAAATGCAGCGGCATGCGATGTTGATGTATACCAGCTGCGGTTGGTTCTTTGACGAGGTGTCGGGGATTGAGACCATTCAGGTGATGCAATACGCCAGTCGTGTGATTCAGCTCGCCAACCAGCTGACGGAGATTGAGATGGAGCAGGAATTTGTGAAGCGCCTGGAGGAGGCGCCCAGCAATGTGGCAACCTATGGCAACGCTGCAGAGGTTTTTCGAAAGGTGATACTGCCTTCCAAGACAAACCTGAAACGTGTGGGCATGCATTATGCTGTTTCTGCCATTTTCGAAGAAGAGCCAGAGACGCTGCCGTTGTTCAACTACCACGCGAAGAATGAGTTCTTGTTGAAGAAGGAGGCGGGCGAACAAAAGCTCGTGCTGGGGATCACGCGCGTGAAGTCGCTGGTCACCTGGTCGGAAAAGAAGTTCTTCTTCGCCACGGTTTACATGGGTAAGCACAACATTCTTGGGCACATCTCGCTGGATATGGATAAGGAGACATTCGCCAACATGCAATTTCGAATCGGCAGTGCATTTGAGGAAGGTAGGTTGGGAGACGTGATTGAACTGATGCAGACATTTTTTGGCAAGGAGAAGTATACCATTTGGCAGCTCTTCCTTGACGAAAAGCGGAAAGTTCTCGACATGATTGCGCAACAGGGCTTGCGCGAACTCGAGATGTCGTTGAGGAATACATACAACCGCGACTACCCATTGGTGAACGCCCTGGCAAACAACGACATTCCTATTCCGAATGCCTACCGTACCACATTTGAGTACATCTTAAATGCCGACTTGATCAAGCGCTTTCAGTCTGAAAAGATCAACACGTCAGAGTTGGAACGCATCTCTAATGAATTGCAGCGCTGGAACCTCCGGATTGAAGACCCGCACAAGGTGGCGCAGCTGGCCGCCCAAAGCATTTATAAGGAACTCAAGCGAATCAGCAGCGAGCGTGAAAATGTGAAAAAGCTGCAACGGCTTAATGGTGTCTTTGGCATACTAAAGAAGTTTAAGCTGGAACCGGATATGTACAAGTCGCAGAACCTGTATTTTGAGATTGCCACGGAGCGTGCCAACAAGAAATCAGACAATGCGCTTTGGCAAGATGAGTTCAGCCGACTGGGTGAAAACCTCGGCATCAAGCTGGCTTAGTTGACCACTGCTTCTTTTACCTTATTGTGGTGATCCCAGATCAGGCTGCTGGCACCCAAGATGGGCGCTGCCTGATGTTGAAGGATGGAAGGGAGCACCTTGATCTTGCCCCGATACAAAGGCATCAGGTTTTCTTCCAGGTGGTAGATCGTTGGTTTGAAAATCAAGTCACCGGCCTGCGTGAGCCCACCGAAGAGGAAGATGGCTTCAGGGTCGGTGTGCACAGCGGTTTCGGCCAGCTTCATGCCAAGAATCCGGCCGGTGTATTCGAACGCTTGCCTGGCAACTAGATCGCCACGGTTAGCGGCCTCGGTGATCATGCGTGTATTCAAATTATCAAAACTGATACCCCGCAGTTCGCTGGGTTCCAGGTAATCGGCTAGGAGCTTATAGACAGTACGCTTAATTCCGGTTGCCGATGCATAGGTTTCCAGGCAGCCACGCTTACCACAATTGCAAAAACGTCCGTTGGAGTTCACTGTGGCATGTCCAAGTTCACCCGCAATGCCATGATGACCGTTGATGAGCTTGCCATTGGCAACAAAACCACTACCCAGGCCGGTGCCCAATGTGATCAGCACAAAGTCCTTCATCCCCTTGGCTGCACCGAATATCATTTCCCCAACTGCTGCTGCATTGGCATCGTTGGTGACCAGACAGGGCACATCAAAGGCATCGTTGAACATCTCAGCCAAAGGCAGCACGCCTTTCCACTTCAGATTGGTGGCGCGTTCAACGCAGCCAGTGTAATAGTTTCCGTTGGCAGCGCCAATCCCAATACCCATCAGCTTCGATCCATTCATCGGCTGCAACGCCTTGCGAATGGAATCAACCATTGCGTTGAAGAAATCCTGAAACTCTTCGAAATCGGTGGTCTTGATTTTGCCGTGCGAGATGATCTTACCATCACGTGACACAATGCCAAATTTCGTGTTCGTACCTCCGATGTCAATTCCTATGGTAATGTCTTTCATGTTTAAATAGAGAGGATTTTCGCAATGCGCAACGACTCGCTGTCGATTTCATGATGCTGTGACATCACATCATCAAATTTATTATAAACCATTTGATTGTTGCGTACGCCTACCATCACATCGTTTTGTCCATTTAGCAAGCCTTCCACTGCCGCCACGCCCATTTTCGATGCGAGTACACGGTCGAAGTAGGTCGGTGTGCCGCCCCGCTGCAGGTGGCCCAGGATGGTAACCTTGATGTCGAAATAAGAAGACCTTTCGGCCACCTTTTTGGCGAGCTCATTGGCGCCCCCAATCTTTGATCCTTCGGCAACCACCACCAGGTTCGATTTTTTGCTGATGGGATTGTCTGGCTCCAGCAGCCTGAAAAACTCGTCAAAGTCAAGGCCATCCTCCGGGATGATAATCGCGGCCGCACCTCCGGCCAGCCCACTGTTAATGGCGATATAGCCGGAATGGCGTCCCATTACCTCAATAAAAAAGAGCCGGTTGTGGGAGAGGGCTGTATCCCTGATTTTGTCAATGGCTTCTACGGCTGTGTTGGTGGCGGTGTCGTAGCCAATGGTATAGTCGGTGCCGGCCAAATCATTGTCGATGGTGCCCGGAATACAAACCGAAGGTATTTGAAACTCTTCATAGAATTTGTGCAGCCCTGTAAAAGTGCCGTCACCGCCAATGGCCACAAGCGCGTCAATGCCGTGCTTCTTGATATTCTGAAACGCCTTTTCTCGACCTTCCACGGTACGGAACGCTTTGCTTCGTGCGGATTTCAAGATGGTGCCGCCTCGCTGGATAATGTTGCCCACAGAACGTGCTCCCAACTTTACAATTTCGCCATCGATCATGCCTTCATAGCCTCTCACAATGCCATAAACTTCCTTCTTGTAGTAGATGGCGGCCCGAACAACAGCGCGCAATGCGGCATTCATTCCGGGGGCATCACCTCCTGAAGTGAAGACGCCAATCTTCGAAATTTGACTGTCCATTTATAAAAACCGAAGGTTCAAAAATAGTGTTTGAGATTCAGTTTTCCAGTTTGTCAATTTTCGCTGTCTTTCAATCGTTTGAAATAGTTGATCAATCCGTTGGTGGATGAATCGTGTGAGGAAACGGCCGATGAATCGGACAACTCCGGCAGTATCTTGTTGGCCAGCACCTTGCCCAACTCCACGCCCCATTGGTCGAAACTGAAAATATTCCAGATGACCCCTTGAACAAAAATCTTGTGCTCATACATAGCGATCAGACTCCCCAGCGTTCGAGGGGTAAGTTGCCTGAATAAAATGGAATTGGTGGGACGATTGCCAGGAAAAAGCCTATAAGGCAGATGCCTCTTCACTTCATCTTTGCTAAACCCTTTTGCACTCAATTCATTCGTTACTTCTTCTGCCGCCTTACCTTTCATCAGCGCCTCTGTTTGTGCAAAGAAGTTGGAGAGCAGTTTTGAGTGATGGTCGGAGAGTGGATTGTGAGAGATGGCAGGGGCGATGAAATCGCATGGAATCAAATGCGTGCCCTGGTGGATGAGCTGATAGAAAGCATGTTGCCCGTTGGTGCCCGGTTCCCCCCAAATGATCGGTCCGGTGGCATAGCTCACGCCCTGGCCTTCGCGGTCAATGAATTTTCCATTGCTCTCCATATTGCCTTGTTGGAAGTAGGCTGCAAATCGGTGCAGGTATTGGTCATAAGGAAGAATGGCTTCTGATGTGGCCCCGAAAAAGTTGGTGTACCAGATGCCAATAAGTGCCAGTTGTACCGGGATGTTTTTTTGAATAGGGGTATTGCGGAAATGTTGATCCATGGCGTGGGCCCCGTCCAATAATTCTGTAAACCGCTTGAACCCAATGGTGCATGCGATACTCAGCCCGATGGAAGACCAAAGCGAATACCGGCCGCCAACCCAGTCCCAGAATACAAACATGTTGTCGGTCGAAATGCCAAATTCCGCCACCGCTTTGGCGTTGGTTGAGACGGCCACAAAGTGTTTTGCCACCTCACCGTGGCCTGAGGTTTTCTGCATGAACCAATCCCTGGCGGATTGTGCATTGGTCATCGTTTCCTGCGTGGTGAAGGTTTTGGATGCAATGATGAACAAGGTCGTCTCGGGATTTACACGGCTGAGGGTTTCGGCCATGTGGGTACCATCAACATTGGAGACGAAGTGTGGGCAGATGTTTTGGTGATAAGGGCGCAAGGCTTCCGTCACCATGTAAGGCCCCAGGTCCGATCCACCAATACCAATATTCACAATATCTGTGATGGCCTTTCCGGAATAACCCTTCCATTCACCGCTCAAAATCTTCTCGCTGAATTTTTGCATTTGATCGAGCACCCGGTTCACCTCAGGCATCACATCCTCACCGTCAACCATCACGGGTGTGTTGGCCCGATTGCGCAAAGCTGTGTGCAGGACAGCCCGGCCTTCCGTTTGATTGATTTTCTCCCCGCCAAACATGGCATTGATCGCCTCCGGCAGTTCGCACTCGTTCGCAAGTTGATTGAGGAGCGACTGTGTCTCTTCGGTAATCCTGTTCTTGGAGAGGTCCACCAGGATGTCTTCGAACATGAGATGAAATCTCTTGAAACGATCCGGGTCCTGCGCGAACAGGGATTTCATTTCTGTGGCCTGCATTTCCATCAGGTGTTCGGTTAGCAGTTGCCAGGCTTGTGTTTCAGTCGGGTTGTGTGAGGGTAGCATAGGTATGGATGAAAAGCACGAAGGTATTGCATGGGTTGGACTTGAAGAAAGTGGAAACCCTTAACTTTTTCCACCCATCAAAAAAGGATCGGTGGTGAATTGGATTTTGCGGATACTAGCGACTTTATCTTTTTTCATGAGAGCAGGTTGGTTGGTTATTGCAATCGTTGGCGTGGGCATCAGCGTCTTGGGCCAAAGACCCTCCTTTCAAATCCACCGGGCGGAAACACCCATTTCATTAGACGGTCGCCTGGAAGAGCCCGCTTGGCAAGCAGCAGAAATCGTCACTGAGCTCATTCAGCAATTTCCTTACGATACTTCTGCTTCGCGATTGCGGACAGAGTTTCGGGTGGCCTATGATGATCAATTTCTTTACGTGGGCATCACTGCTTACGACAACGTCAAAGGTCCCTACGTGATTTCCTCATTGCGAAGGGACTTTCGCGGGCCAGGTTTGGATGGCGCTGCCATTATCCTTGACACGTTTCAGGATTTAACCAATGCGTTCTTCTTCGGTGTGAACCCGATGGGCGTACAGCGCGAGGGGCTTATTGCCAACGGCTACCTGCGATCGGAGGATCTTGACCTTTCGTGGGACAACAAATGGTATAGCTCCTCAAGCATCCATGAAGATCATTGGATTGCCGAGATCGCGATCCCGTTCAAAACCTTGCGTTTCAAGTCGAATGCAAAGGCCTGGAACGTGAAGCTGTATCGGCAGGACAGCAAGGAAAACGAACGGGCGATCTGGCCACGGACACCGCGAAACTTCGAAGCGGGCAACCTTAATTATTCCGGAGTGATGAATTGGGACGAGGCTCCCGAGAGCCCGGGTACGAATGTCTCTTTGATCCCTTTCATCGCGGGCGGTCAGAGCAGGGATTTTATCAATGAAACACCCCGCAAAGACGACTTCCAGTTGGGAGGAGATGCAAAAGTCGCTGTCACGTCTTCGCTCAATTTGGACCTGACGATCAATCCGGATTTTTCGCAAGTAGAAGTGGACCAACAGGTGACCAACCTCGATCGGTTTGAAATATTCTTTCCCGAGCGGAGACAATTCTTTTTAGAAAATGCCGATCTGTTCTCCAGTTACGGCCATCCCTTTGCACGGCCTTTCTTTTCCAGACGCATTGGTGTTTCGCGCGACCCGAACACTGGCCAGAATGTGCAAAACCGGATCTTGTATGGAGCAAGGCTCAGTGGCAATGTGAGTCAACGTTGGCGGATGGGTTTCCTCAATATGCAAACCGCGGAGGTTGAGGAATCGTCAATACCTTCTTACAACTATACGGTCGCCACCACACAGCGCAGGCTTGGTGCCAATTCGAACGTGCGGGCCATCTTCGTGAACCGTCAACGATTCAAGACCGATTCATCAGACTTTAGGTTGGAAGGATATGAGTACAATCGCGTGGCTGGCATTGATTACAACTACAGCTTTCTGAACAACAAGTGGACCGGCAACATTTTCTTTCACAAGCAGTTTACACCGCAGCCGGTCAAGCATGCGTATGCGCACGGTTATGCCTTAAGTTACGCAACCCAAACATTGTCATTCAATTGGTATCATCAGATTTTCGGTAGGGGCTACGATCCAGCGGTAGGCTTTATGCCGCGAAAGGGATACAAGAGAGTTTCTCCGTCTGCTACCTACCTGTTCTATCCGAAGTCCGAAGTGGTCGTGAGTCATGGGCCCACCCTGGACATGGTGTACATCTGGGACGATCTGTATGGATTTACAGATCATGACCATCGTTTTGGTTATGGTTTTATCTTCCGCAACAATGGCACCGCAAGCATTACTTATCGTGATGTATATACTTATTTGTTTAATGATTTTGATCCGACTAACTCACCAGCCACAGAGCCGATCGTCAAACTTCCGGCCTTTTCTGACTATCGTGGTCGAAGCGTTGAGGCTCAGTATCAGACTGATCCGCGCAAGCTTTTCAATATGCAACTCAATGCGGCTGCCGGGCAATACTTTAGCGGGGAGCGAATGAATTTGCAGGGCACCTTTAACTACAGGTTCCAGCCTTATGGGGTAATTTCGCTCAATGCAAACTACAACAAGATTTCGCTCCCAGAACCCTATAAGTCGGCTGATATCTACCTGTTGGGCCCTCGGTTTGATCTTACGCTGACCAAGAGCGTGTTTTTCACCAGCTTCTTTCAATACAACAGCCAGTATAATAATGTGAATATCAACTCGCGGTTCCAGTGGCGCTTCAAGCCCGCGTCCGACCTTTTCATCGTCTATACCGACAACTATTACTATTCATTCGAAGACCCTCAGTACAACTTCAATGCGAAGAGCCGGGCGATTGTGGTGAAATTTACCTACTGGTTGAATCTGTGATGGATGACGAGGGGAAATTTTTGTAGCGCGGGGGGGGGAGTTGAATGCTCTCCACCCTTGGCGGATATGAATCCTGCGCTAGCGTTGGAACAGCTGAATCACCATGGGCAACACCTCGGCCCTGATCCAAGCTCTTCCCTGGCCTGACTTTAACTCCTTCTCCCTTTTCATCGCTTCACTTTTGGAGTCGAAGTACTCCAGATGTGCCGCTATCCAAGGTCGAAATTGAATGGTGAACCCTTTCTTAGAAAACTGATTGTGAAAATGAAACCGAACGATGAAATGTGAAGAAAAACCAACGTATAGTCGGTCAAATTTGATCGAGTAAAGAACATAGACAGTATAGAACCTGTCTTTCAACATGAGTAGCGAGGAGGGGAGTTGAACCCCTGACCTCAGGGTTATGAATCCTGCGCTCTAACCGTCTGAGCTACCTCGCCATTTTACCCCCGTCCGCCTTTGGCGGATATGAATCCAACGCTATAACCACCTGAGCTACCGCGCCATCGGAGATGCTGGAATCTTTGATCCCAGCCAAAAGGAGCGCAAACATACGAACTTTTCCTGTTTTCGCTACCCCCGACTTTTTAATTTGCCCTTCAAGGAAAAATGGTCTAAATTAAAATCCAATCGCTCGACCCATGGCTACAATGGCGAAGAAGAGACTTTTCACTGCGGACTATGAGATTCATGCCTCAGTGAAAATGCTTTACCCCTACATTCAAACCGCGAGCGGACTTGCGGAGTGGTTCGCTGATGATGTAACGATCAGTCCTGAAAAGGTTTTTACATTCGTTTGGGACAATGAGGATCACAAGGCAATAATGTCCGCCCACCGCACCAACCACTTTACCCGGTTCGAATTCCTGCCGGAGTCGGAAGATGATAAGGCAGACCCTGCTTACTTTGAGTTGCGCATCGAGGTGAATGAGCTGACACAAACTACCTTTATTAAGGTATCTGATTACTCTGATTTCGATGACCTTGAGGAGTTGCATGACCTCTGGGATGGCTTGATCGATTCGCTGCGTAAGGTCGTAGGTGGTTAACTGTTCGATTTGTCTTCTATAAAATCGGGCCACTGATAAGTGGCCTTGTTTTTGTTGCCTTACATTTGCCATCGCACGCATGAAGAAGATCGATAAACTCATCCTCTCGTCCTTCCTGGGGCCGTTCATCCTCACGTTCCTGGTGGTGGTATTCATCCTGCTTACCCAACACATGCTCAAGTATTTTGACGACATCATCGGCAAAGACCTGGGTTGGGACGTACTCGGTACCTTGCTTTTTTACTTTGCGATTTTTATGACGCCCGTGGCCATGCCGCTGGCGGTTCTGCTTTCATCGCTCATTACTTTCGGAAACCTCGGGGAGCATTTTGAACTGACAGCAGTCAAGAGCCTGGGCATATCGTTGGTCCGAAGCCTGGTGCCCATCTTTGCCGTGGTGGTGATCCTGACCGGGGTAGCATTCTATGCCAACAACTACCTGGTACCCAAGGCCGCGCTTGAAGCATATAGCCTGCTGTACGATATCAAGCAAAAGAAACCCGCACTGGACCTGAGAGAAGGCACCTTCTACGGAGCCATACCTGACATCAGCATCAAAGTGAACGACAAATTGCCCGATGGACAAACTTTGCGTGACATCATCATTTACGACCACCGTGGACGCACCGGCAACAAAGAAGTAACCATTGCGGATTCGGGAAAGATGTACACGATCCTCAACAACCAGTACTTGAAACTGGAGTTGTACGATGGCTACAATTACAGCGAAGGGTCCCCGGCCGGAAAAGATATGTCGGGAAAGCCCTCGAACAAGCCCACCCTAAGCAAAACCAAGTTCGACAAGTCAGAGATTGTCTTTGATCTTTCTTCCTTTGGCTTAAACCGTACCGACAAGCGGTGGTTTCAGGGAAACCGAATTATGCGCAACCTGGGTGAGCTGAACGATGACATGGATTCTATCGACAGAAATGTACGCGATCACCGGCTGAACGAATTCGAAACAGGCAGAGCCCAACTGTTTAACTATCATTTCAAGGGCGATAGCGTAAAGATGCCCGCAGCCATGGCTGCCTATAAGGCTACCAGGGATTCCGTCCTGGCGGCTCGAGGGTCCCTCACGCCTGCCATCAGAAAGTTTGATGTGGCGGCAATGGTTGACGAGTCGGATACGGCCTACTACCAAAAACTGGTGAGGGCATCAGACAGCCTGTTTGCCAAACCCGTCACAAAGGATGAGATCACCAGCACCCTCAATTATGTAAGGGTACTTCGAACAAAGTTTCAGAACAGCTCAAACCAACTGAAGTCCTATACCACCGACTTCAAGATTTTTCAAATCCAGTGGCACAAGATCCTCTCCAATTCGCTGGCATGCATCGTCATGTTTCTCATTGGCGCCCCGCTGGGCTCGATTATCAAAAGGGGAGGGTTGGGCGTTCCCGTACTGGCATCCATCTTGTTTTTCATCGTTTTCTATTTGTTGAGCATGACAGGTGAGAAATGGGCCAAGCAGGGGCTGATACCAGTACCCCTGGGTATTTGGGCCGCAGATCTGATTCTCTTTTGCGTGGGTCTCATCTTTCTTCGCCAGGCCCGCCTGGACGCCCGCCTTTTCGATTCTGACTTTTACAATGTGATGGCCGACAAGGTCAAGACCTGGCTTCGGGCCCGTAAATTATTGTCTCCAGCCCGGGGATGACATTTGCTTTATTGCACCCCAAACTCTACTTTTGCGCTTTAAAAATCGAAAAAAGACTAATTTTTTGACGCGATGTATCTGACGACAGCTAAGAAACAAGAGATGTTTAGCAAGCACGGCTTCGCAAAATCCGCAACAGACACGGGTTCTGCTGAGTCACAAATCGCCCTCTTTACCTTCCGAATCAATCATTTAACCGAGCATTTGAAGGACCAGAAGAAGGACTTTTCCACGCAGCAGGGCCTCCTGAAGCTCGTAGGAAAGAGAAAGAAGCTATTGAACTACCTCCAGAAGACAAATATTGACAGGTATCGGGCAGTTTTGGCCGACCTGGATTTAAGGAAATAATTTAAACATCAAGTGAGCAGGGAACCCATCAAGGTTCCCTTTTCGCTTTATATCACCTGAGGGCAGGCACCTGTTGCACCGCTCTCTCATCTTTACAAAATACAATGAGTTTGAACGTAATTACTAAAACCTGCAAACTCCCTGACGGACGGGAGATCACCATTGAAACAGGTAAGCTGGCCAGACAGGCTGACGGTTCCGTTGTACTTAGAATGGGAAACACCATGCTATTGGCCACGGTGGTTTCCGGCCAAAAAGGAGTGGAGGGCGCTGACTTCCTGCCACTATCCGTTGACTACCAGGAGAAGTTTGCTTCCACCGGAAAGATTCCGGGTGGCTTTTTGAAAAGAGAAGGAAAATTATCCGACTATGAAGTGCTGATCAGCCGGTTGGTTGACCGTGCCATTCGTCCCCTTTTCCCCAGCGACTACCATGCAGAAACGCAAGTGAACATCTGGCTGCTGTCTGGCGATACCAATGCATTGCCCGATTCCCTGGCCGCTTTTGCTGCTTCCTCAGCACTGGCTGTTTCGGATATTCCTTTTCAAGGGCCCATTTCAGAAGTACGCGTTGCACGTGTTGAGGGTCAGTTTGTTATCAACCCCACGCTCGAGCAAAAAGAGAAGGCCGACATTGACCTAATCGTGGCCGCATCCATCGAAAACATCCTGATGGTGGAAGGCGAAATGAAAGAGGTAAGTGAGAAAGACATGCTGGAGGCACTCAAGAAAGCCCACGAGGCGATTATTGAGCAGTGTAAAATGCAGGTCGAGCTCACCAAAGCAGTGGGCAAAACCGAAAAGCGTACCTACAGCCACGAAGTAAACGATGAGAATCTCCGCGAGGAACTGCACAAGCTGCTTTACGATAAAGTATACGCGGTAGCCCAACAACAGTTGGCAAACAAGAAGGAGCGCAGCGAGAAATTCAGTAAGATCATTGAAGAATATGTAGAAAGCCTGCCGGAGGATACGACCATCGATCCCGACATGGTGAAAAGATACTACAAGGAGATTCAGAAGAAAGCTTGCCGCAACCTGGTGTTGAATGAAAAGGTGAGATTGGATGGCCGCAAGACCACCGAGATCCGACCCATCTGGACGGAAGTGGACGTGCTGCCTTCGGCTCACGGATCCAGCGTGTTCACGCGCGGTGAAACCCAATCGTTGAGTACCATTACGTTGGGTACGAAATTAGACGAACAGTTGATTGACGGGGCCATGTTCTCCGGCAGCAGCAAGTTTATCCTGCACTATAACTTCCCTGGCTTCTCAACAGGAGAAGTAAAGCCAAACAGGGGGCCGGGCAGACGCGAAGTAGGCCATGGCAACCTGGCCTTGCGCGCTTTGAAACAGGTGATTCCTGCAGACGCAAATAACCCTTACACGATCAGGTTGGTTTCGGATATCCTTGAGTCAAACGGTTCCTCGTCAATGGCCACCGTGTGCGCGGGTTCTTTGGCATTGATGGACGGTGGTATTCCAATCTCAGGTCCTGTATCTGGTATTGCCATGGGCATGATCAGCGATAGCGATTCCGGCAAGTATGCGATCCTCTCCGACATCCTGGGCGATGAAGATCACCTGGGTGACATGGACTTCAAGGTGACCGGCACCGAAAAGGGCATCACTGCATGCCAGATGGATCTTAAAGTGGATGGGCTGACCTACGAGGTTTTGGAAGAGGCCCTGAACCAGGCCAAAGAAGGAAGGATGCACATCCTCAATGAGATGAAGAAATCGCTCAGTGCGCCTCGCCCTGACCTGAAACCGCATACCCCACGCGCGGTAACCATTACCATCGACAAGGAAATGATCGGTGCGTTGATTGGCCCTGGCGGAAAAGTGGTGCAGGAAATCCAGAAAACGACCGGTGCTACCATCGTGATCGAAGAGGTGAATGGAAAAGGCATAGTCAACATCTTCGCCAACAATCAGTCCGTGATGGACGCTGCTGTGAAACGTGTGAAGGCGATTGTGGCCGTGCCCGAAGTGGGTCAGGTGTATGACGGGGTGGTAAAGTCTATCATGCCGTTTGGTGCATTCGTTGAGTTCATGCCTGGCAAAGACGGCCTGCTTCACATTTCGGAAATCAAATGGGAACGCCTTGAGAACATGGACGGAGTGTTGGAAGTTGGTGAAGAGATTAAAGTGAAACTGGTAGAGGTGGATAAAAAGACGGGCAAATTCAGGCTTTCCAGAAAAGTGCTGTTGCAGCGACCTCCCAAGAAGGAGGAAGCCCCGAGCGCCTGACAAATACCGGGCCGAAGAAGTTACCAAGTGAGCTGATTGGAAATTTGGAACTTGGAACTATTTTTTGATTTTTACGTGTTGGACATAAGCCACTGCGTTAAATGAGACAACTAAAAATCAGCAAGCAGATAACCAACCGCGAGAGTCAATCGCTGGACAAGTATCTGCAAGAGATTGGTAAGGTGGACCTGCTCACTCCCGATGAAGAGGTGGAACTTGCCAAGAGGATCAAAGAGGGCGACCAGATTGCACTCGAGAAACTCACCAAAGCCAATCTCAGGTTCGTTGTTTCGGTGGCCAAACAATATCAAAACCAGGGGTTATCACTTGGAGATTTGATCAACGAAGGAAATCTGGGACTCATAAAAGCCGCGCAGCGTTTCGATGAAACCCGCGGCTTTAAATTTATATCCTATGCCGTGTGGTGGATCCGCCAGTCGATCCTGCAGGCACTGGCAGAGCAATCCCGCATCGTTCGTTTGCCGCTGAACCGCGTTGGTTCGCTCAACAAGATTTCAAAGACGTTCTCAGAACTCGAGCAGAAGTATGAGCGCGAACCTTCGCCCGAAGAACTGGCCGAGGTATTGGAAGTGACCACTGCCGAAGTCGTAGACACCATGAAGATTTCCGGTCGCCACGTTTCCATGGATGCACCGTTTGTGCAGGGCGAAGAGAACAGCCTGTTGGACGTACTTGAGAACGACAGCGAGGAAACACCCGACTCCGGCCTGATGACCGATTCGCTCAGGAGAGAAGTGCAGCGAGCACTCTCCACCTTGACACAACGCGAATCGGATGTAATCACCTTGTACTTTGGGTTGAATGGTGAGCATGCCATGACACTCGAGGAGATCGGTGAAAAATTCAACCTCACCCGCGAACGCGTTCGCCAGATCAAGGAGAAAGCAATCAGAAGGTTGAGGCACACCTCCAGAAGCAAGGCCCTGAAGCCTTACCTGGGTTAATAATATTAATTTGGAACTTATTTAGGCAGGTCTCAATTATAGGTTGAGACCTATTTTATTTCAACTTTTCATAACACATGTCAGCAGAAGCAGTCAAAGTACTCATCATCGGATCGGGCCCTGCGGGATATACCGCAGCCATTTACGCAGCACGCGCAGGATTAAACCCTGTACTCTATACCGGGGGTGAGCCAGGTGGTCAGTTAACCACAACCAACGATGTAGAAAATTTTCCGGGTTATCCCGATGGGGTGAATGGCCCCCAGATGATGGTGGACCTGCAGAAACAGGCAGAGCGGTTCGGCACGAAGGTGAACTACGGCTTGGTAACGGCCGTAGACTTTTCCAGCTATCCATTCAAAGTGACGGTAGACGAAAAGAACGAAGTAATTGCAGAGTCGGTGGTGATTGCCACGGGCGCAAGTGCCAAGTACCTGGGGCTGGCTTCAGAAAAGAAGTATGCGAACAAAGGTGTTTCTGCTTGCGCGGTTTGTGATGGATTCTTCTACCGCGGCAAGGAAGTGGTGGTTGTTGGCGCAGGCGATTCGGCCGCAGAAGAATCAACCTACCTTTCAAAGCTGTGTCCTAAAGTGCATCTGCTGGTGAGGCGTGAAGAAATGCGCGCTTCCAAGATCATGCAAGACCGCGTGAAGAACTCACCCAACATTGAGATACATTGGAATACCGAAACCGAAGAAGTGCTGGGCAACGAATCAGGGGTCACAGGCGTGCGCGTGGTCAACAACAAGACGGGCGAGAAGTATGAGATCAAGGCCGAGGGCTTCTTTCTTGCCATCGGCCACAAGCCGAACACCGATATTTTTAAGGGCCAAATCGATATGGATGATACAGGCTACATCAAAGTGAAACCTGGCACCACCAAAACCAATGTGGATGGGGTGTTTGCCGTGGGCGATGCTGCAGACAAAGTGTACCGACAAGCCGTAACGGCAGCGGGCACCGGTTGCATGGGTGCACTGGATGCCGAAAAGTTTCTGGCTGCCAAAGAAGCCGAGGCCGTTCATTAAACAGGCTGCTGCATGAAGCTCGATCTATTGGTCCTGGCCTCTCATCCCGATGATGCCGAATTGGGCTGCGGTGCAACCATTGCCAAGCAGGTGGCGATGGGCCGGCAGGTGGGTATCGTAGACTTTACCCGGGGCGAGTTGGGAACAAGGGGAACCCCGGAAACCAGAGACCAGGAAGCGGCCGCTTCGGCCCAAATCCTGGGCATTGCTGCGCGTGAAAATCTACGCTTTCGCGATGGATTCTTCGAAAATGATGAGAAGCATCGCCTGGCCCTCGTCCAGGTGATTCGCAAATTCCGACCTGACATCGTGATTGCCAATGCCGTATATGACCGACACCCGGATCATGGTCGCGCAGCAGGACTTTCTTATGAGGCGCTCTTCTTATCAGGCCTGCCGAAGATTGAGACCACCGACAAGGGAGTTGCGCAACGGCCATGGAGACCGCGATTGCTCTTTCATTACATCCAAAGCCAAATGATCCAGCCTGACTTCATCGTGGATGTATCGTCACATTGGGACAAAAAGATGCAGGCCGTGCGGGCTTACAAGAGCCAGTTTTTCGACCCGAACAGCAACGAGCCGGAGACCTACATTTCAAGTCCGCTCTTTATGAACATGCTGGAGGCACGGGGAGCTGAGTTGGGACATGCCATCGGTGCCAGGTATGGCGAGGGCTTCACCGCCAGAAGAACATTGGGTGTAGACGACCCTTTCACCTTGCTGTAGCATCAGGGCGCCAGCCGGTTTATCTTCCAATCTTTCTCAGCACGCGTATACAATACCCGATCGTGCAGGCGGCTGGGCCGGCCTTGCCAGAATTCAATCTCAAAGGGCTCTACAGCATAACCGCCCCATTGGTGGGGGCGAGGCAGTACCTCTTTGCCTTTGAATCGTTCCTCGATTTGTTTCACGCGCTGTTCGAGGATTTCCCTATTCTGAATGGGAGCGCTTTGGGGCGAAGCCCACGCACCAACCTGGCTGCTGCGCGGCCTGCTTTGAAAGTAGGCTTCCGAAGTGTCGGGGTCCAGCCTCACGGCCACCCCTTCAATGCGGACTTGCCGTTCCAGCTCCGGCCAAAAAAACAGCAGCGCGCACGCAGTGTTCTTCTCCAGTTCCCGGCCTTTTTGACTTTGGTAGTTCGTGTAGAAGAGAAAGCATTCGTTTTCAACACCCTTCAGCAGCACAATGCGCGCAGAGGGGCGTCCACCTTCCGAGATGGTCGCCAAACTCATGGCCGTGGGTTCGGGAATTTTCGACTCCACGGCCTCATTCAACCACCGCTTGAACTGATCGACAGGATTCGCGTACACGGTAGCCACATCAAGTGAGGCTTTCGAATACTCTGTCCGGATTTCTGCTATTCCCTTCATGTGTAAATGCAATTTTTTGGGTAAATTAATAAATGGTTGGGTTGCATGTGAACCCGCCTTGTGTTTTATTGATTCACAATTGGGGCATCGCGCGGATAACTTAGCGCATGGAATGTCGTTGAATACTTAGAGCAGCAAAGGCATGGAGTTCTTCAAATACAAAAACAGGGTACCACCGGCAAAAGGCCGGATGCTTGTGTCCGAGCCCTACTTGCCAGATCCCAATTTCGAACGCACCATCATCCTGATGTGCGAGCACAACCAGGACGGGTCATTTGGGTTTGTGCTTAACAAGCCAAGCCTGGCAAAGGTGGGCGACCTGGTAGACGGCATGGGCGACTTTGAGGTGCCGGTATTTGTGGGTGGACCCGTGCAGCAAGACACCCTTCATTACATCCACCGATGTGGCGACCTGGAGGATGCCATTCAAATCTCAGATGACATCTACTGGGGTGGTAATTTCGAGAACCTGGTGCTGAAGATAGATACGAATCAACTGGCGCACGAGGACATCAAGTTCTTCATTGGCTACAGCGGATGGTCGCCCGGGCAATTGGAAGAAGAGCTGAAGGCAGACTCCTGGATTGTGAGCGATCAGATCAATCAATTACTCGTCTTTGAGACTGATCCTGCGGTCATGTGGCAGCAGGCGCTGAAGCTGATGGGAGGGAGATTCTCCGTGTATTCGAACTATCCGGTGGATCCGCGAATGAACTGACGGACGTTCTACACCGTCTTGGATGATTTCGAATCGCCAGGAGAAATCTGCAACTTGCAGATGAAATGATTTCGTTATTTTTACCGTTATTACAGGGGATTTTTGACAGATGAGCATGAAGAAGGAAGCCGAAGTTGGCGAAGAAATGGAGAAAGAATCAGAGGTATTTGCTTCGGATCATGATTCGTTGAATGGATCATCTCACAACCACAATCAAAGCCTGGAATCGGAGGACGACCTGCGCGAGAAAGACGACCATCACGATGAGGACGATGACCACCACGAGGACTACTCAAATTACTCCAAGGCCCAATTTGTCGCGCTGATCAAAGAACTGGCGAAAGACAACCGCTTTCAACGCACCGATAAGATTCTGAAAGAAATCAAACCCCTGTTTGATGACCTCCAGGAGAAGGAGAAGGCAGAAGCGCTCGAGAAGTTCAAGCAAGAGGGTGGCCACCCCGATGATTTCGAATACAGACCTGATGCTGATGACATCGCCTTTGAAGCGAATTGGAAACTCATTCGCGACAAGCGGTCTGATCACTTCAAGGATCAGGAGGCAAAGCGGGCACAAAACCTGGTACGCAAGAATGAACTTCTGGAACGATTGCGTTCGTTGGTCGATGGCGAAGATACCGAGCACGGCTTCAATCAATTCAAAGAAATTCAGAACGAGTGGAAAGGCATTGGCGCGGTGCCCGGTAACCAGGCTCGCACCATCTGGGCAAATTACAATGCGTTGGTCGACCGGTTTTACGACCAGCGCAGCATTTACTTCGAGTTAAAAGAACTGGACAGGAAAAAGAACCTGGAAGCCAAGCTTGAACTTTGCGAACGTGCGGAGAAGCTGAAGGAGGTAGAGCGAATCAAAGATGCGGTGAAGGAACTCAACGAACTGCACCACGAGTTCAAGCACATAGGCCCCGTGCCAAGAGAAGACAAAGATGCCCTTTGGGAACGATTCAAGGCGGCCTCCGATGCGGTGTACAAGAAGCGCGATGCCTTTATGGTGGACCTGCAAAAGGAACTGGGCGCCAACCTGGAGCAAAAAGAGAAGCTGATTGAAGAGGTAAGCCAGTTTGCAGCATTCACCTCCGATCGCATCAAGCAATGGAACCAGAAGACCAAGGAAATACTGGAACTCCAGAAAAAGTGGGAAGCCATTGGAGGCGTGGCCCGTGCCAAATCGAAGGATGTCAACAAAAGATTCTGGTCTGCCTTCAAACAGTTCTTTGCAAACAAGAATGCCTTCTTCAAGAAACTCGATGAGGAAAGAGAAAAGAACCTGGCCATCAAGCATGAGTTGGTGAAGAAAGCCAATGACTTGAAGGAGAGCACCGACTGGGACAAAACCTCAAACCAGCTCAAGCAGCTGCAGAAGGAGTGGAGAGAGGTGGGTCCCGTACCTGAGAAATTCCGGGAGAAAGTATTTGAGGAGTTCAAAGCCGCCTGTGATCATTTCTTCAACCAGCGCAGAGACCAGTTTGGCAAGCAAGATGCCGAACAGGGCGAGAACCTGACCAGAAAGGAAGCCATCTGTTTGAAACTGGAGCAGGCTACTGCGGGCACGCTTGAGGAGTTTCAGGCACTCGCCAACGAGTATAACGATATTGGGTTTGTGCCGCGCAAGGCCATCGGTTCGATCAAGAGCCGTTTTGACGCTGCTGCCGAAAAGTATGTCCAAACGATCCCGGGTTTGTCTGATGAAGACCGGGGCAGGGCGTTGCTGGAGTTGCAGCTCGTGGGTTTAAGGAACGATCCCCATGCGGACAGGAAGATCCATCACAAGGAACAAACCATCCGCAAGCGCATCAGCAAGGTAGAAAGCGACATCGCCATCTTGAGGAATAACATGGAGTTCTTCGGGCGCTCGAAGAATGCCGAAAAACTCAAGGGTGAGTTTAACGAAAAGCTCGAAGCGGCCACTGACCACCTTTCCGACCTTAAAAAGCAGCTGAAACTGCTGCGCACGGTTTCCTGACGGATAATTTGCCGGGATCGATTTGAATCTTATTTTTGCACCTCCGTTTTGGTTGCGGGTTACGGGTTACAAGTTCCAGGTAACAGGTTACAGGTCGGCTAGGCCTGGGTGCTGTCTTGAAACTTGGAACCAGGACCTAGTAACAATTTTTTGCCTCCTTACCTGCCTGCGGAAGCTTCAGCGAAGGCAGGGCTCAGCTGGTAGAGCACACTGGAAAGGAAATTGACATATTGAAGCCTCCTTAGCTCAGCTGGTAGAGCAACTGACTTGTAATCAGTAGGTCGTTGGTTCGATTCCGACAGGGGGCTCAAAAGTATGAAAAGCAGTTACAGGAATTTGTGGCTGCTTTTTTTGTTTTCGTCTCCAACGGGAAGAACTGATTCATTACCGCCAGGACGCCAAGGCGCCAGGGTGGTTGAAGTCAGGCATGCTCCGGTCGGAACTAGGTTTCACCCAACCAAAAAGTAGGGTCAAACCTGCAGCCACCCTCAAACCCCGGCAGTAAAGTCGGACTACTTGTTGGCCTAACCCCACGCCCCCGGTTTCACTTTTTTTCGGAAGTTTAGGATTTTGACTAGCTTTTACTATCTTTATCGCCATACCTAATTAATAAGACACCCATACCATGGCAAAGAAACTGACAAAATTTGGTGACCGTTTTGAATACCTGATGGAACGGCACGGTCTTTCCAAAATGCAGCTTGAAAGGAAGGCAGGCCTGTACAACGGCCAGGCAGGCATCTTCATCAGCGGAAAAACCGAGCCCGGACTGAAGACTCTTCAGAAGCTCATCAAGACCTTCAAGGGCGTAAACGTAGGATGGCTGCTCACAGGCGAGGGAAAGCCAGGAGTCTGATCCGCTGATATCCCATATGCAGGCGGCCGAGCCTGGCGGTTCCGTTTTATTTTGATTCCGGAATCGCCCAGGCTTGTCTTGATTATCATTTTGACCCGACAACGACATGAATGGTGGCGCGGAGGCAAGTGGGAGACTGGATAGGCCATGGTTCAAATGCACTATCCGTAAGGACAAGGCTGAACAAATCCAACTTCAATCAGGGGATCAACTTGCCGGAATTCCGTAATTCAACCCGGGGGTCAGCTTCCATGAATTTTTCTCCCATCTGTAATTTCGGGGGGTCAGCTTGCTGGAATTCCTGTGAAGCTCCAGGGGGTCAGCTTGCTGGAACAGGGGGTCAATCAGGAGTGGAATGGGGGGTCAAAGGGGACATATAGACCAATTTGAAGTGTTACTGAACACTTTAAAATCATATTTCAACTAGAACCATAATAATTTTAAAACCATGAACATCAGTAAAATATTCAACCTTCGTCACAGATTCAATAGGTTAGTTTTTTCTGGTGTTTTTGGGGGTTGTTTCTAATGAACATCAAGATGTTCCATTACCCAATGAACCGAAAGTGCTGTTACCGGGCGGACATCGTGTTATCCTGGTTGTGCGGTTCATGTTGTTCATGAAAGTGAATCTATTGGCCTGTGACAATGTTGGGGTCAAAATCATCAGAGACTATATGATGATTACGAATTGACTGAATCAACGATTTACATCCACTGCATTTGGGACAGCAGACAAGATCCAGAATTACTAAAAAGAATTATATTATAGGATAGGGCGGCCGTCTGCCAACACTTTGCAAGTAAGATAGCGGGGAGTGAAAGAGCCACGGTGGAGTAAAAATTCACCAGAGAATGAAGTGCAGATACCCATGAGTTTGCCATTGGCTATTTCGAATTTAAGGATAGCCTTCCAACCAAAACATCGTGCGAGATCGATGAATATCATTTTTACCGCAACACTTAAAGTGCTGATTTGCAGGTGATTAAATATATAAGTTAACTATTCAGCTTGATAGTATAAGGATACTAAACTAATTATGTATATTACTAAATAATTTAGCAATTAATGGGGTTATCCAAGGTGGAGATTCTGGAGGATTTAAGAGCAGACATTCTGCGGCTTCAGGGCCATAAAACCCATACTGACCAATTCTTTAATGCAGGCCTCGGACCCATATTAAAATCGTTTCCGCAAAATGCTTTTCCAATAGGGGCTATTCATGAATTCATTACCTCAAAACAGCAATCACAAGCATCAACCACCGGATTTGTATTAGGCATACTTTCCGGTTTAATGGGGAAGAACGGGGCGTTGGTTTGGATTAGTGACACGCGCGTAGTTTTTCCACCTGCGTTTAACCATTATGGTGTGAGTCCTGATCAAATCGTGTTTGTCAACCTCCGAAAAGAAAAGGAAGTGATGTGGGCCATGGAAGAAGCGTTGAAGTGTAGCGGTCTCTCTGCAGTTGTGGCTGAAGTTAAGAATCTCTCGTTTACATCTTCCAGGCGACTACAATTGGCGGTTGAAGAGAGCCTGGTTACGGGTTTTGTATTGAATAGTTCCAATCGTGTAAACCCTACGGCTTGTGTTACACGGTGGCAGGTAAGTTCTGTGCAAAGCGATTCGACAGGATTGCCTGGTGTTGGTTTTCCCCGATGGCAAGTTACGCTATTGAAAGTCAGAAACGGCAAGCCTGGGACTTGGACACTTCAATGGATAGGAGGAAGATTTGAATTCCACTCCCATGAAGTCAGTGAATCAAAGTTCAGCCAAATGAAAGTTGGATGAAATGCCAAACCGATTTGTATCCATCTGGTTCAGGCATCTGGCAACGGATTGGTTCATCATCCGGCAACCAAAATTAAGAACGGTTCCATTCGTGTTGCGAACTCCTGTTCATGGAAGAATGATGATCAGTGCGTCCAATACCCTTGCAGAACAAAAAGGAATATACAGGGGCATGGTGCTGGCCGATGCCCGTGCTGTAACACCTGATTTGGAAGCCATCGATGACCTTCCCGATTTGAGGGAGCGATTATTAAAAAGACTAGCCGAATGGTGCATCCGGTTTTCTCCAAGTGTGGCGATTGATCTTCCTGATGGGTTGATCATTGACGCCACAGGTTGCAGTCACTTGTGGGGTGGTGATGATTCTTATGTTGAAGATATCACTTCAAAGCTGCTGGCAAGGGGATATGATGTGAAGGCATCGATGGCGGATACCATAGGCATTGCCTGGGGAGCGGCTCGATATACCAGATGGAAAGTTGTAAGTCCTGGCCAACACGCTGAAGCAATGATGGATATGCCTCCAGAAGCTTTGCGGTTGGAGGATGAAGCCGTAGCCAGGTTGAGGAAGCTTGGACTTCACACCGTCAAACAGTTTGCCCGCATGCCTCGCGCATCCTTGAGAAGGCGCTTTGGTCCGCATTTACTGATCCGCCTGGATCAGGCACTGGGCCAGGAGATAGAAACCGTTGATCCCTTTATTCCAATAGAACCTTTTCATGAACGACTTCCATGTCTGGAACCCATTACGACTGCTGTGGGGATTGAAATGGGACTGAAAGAGTTGTTGGAAGTGCTTTGTTCACGTCTTCAGAATGAACAGAAGGGATTGAGAACAGCTGTATTCAAATGTTATCGACTGGATGGAGAGGTCTCACAAATTTCCATTGGTACCACCAGACCCTCTCACCATGTAGATCACTTATTTCATTTGTTTGAAGACAAGCTTCAGACCATTGAACCGGGTTTGGGTATTGAGCTATTTACACTGGATGCTTCGAAAGTAGAAGATCACTTTTCCCAGCAAGAAAAAATGTGGAATAGAGCAAATGGTTTGCTTAACGAAAAGATTTCAGAGTTGCTGGACAGGCTGGCCAACCGGACTGGAGCCAATGCCATTCATCGATACCTGCCGGTGGAACACCATTGGCCGGAAAGATCTTTTAAAAGAGCCACATCATTACAAGAACTGCCAACCACTTATTGGCCTGGCAAGCCTAGACCCTTGCGCTTGCTGCCTTATCCGCAGGTAATTGAGGTAACTGCACCCATTCCCGATTATCCACCTATGTTATTCCGGTACCAGGGAAAAGTCCATCAGGTAAGTAAAGCAGATGGCCCTGAACGTATCGAGCAGGAGTGGTGGTTGCAAGCGGGTGAGCACCGTGATTATTATCAAGTTGAAGATGAAGAAGGCCAGCGTTATTGGCTGTTTCGGTTAGGTCATTACCAGGAGAAAACTTATCAATGGTTTCTCCATGGGTTTTTTGCATAGCAATGAACTACGCTGAGTTACAGGTGACTTCAAATTTCAGTTTTCTCCGGGGCGCATCACATCCGGAGGAGTTGGTAGCACAAGCGGCAGCATTGGGTTATGATGCAATGGCCATGACTGATCGCAATACCCTTGCAGGAATCGTAAGAGGTCATTCGGAAGCGAAACGGGTGGGCATAAAATTTCTCCCGGCTTGCCAGCTTGACTTATTGGACGGACCGAGCCTGTTGGTATTCCCTACGAATTTGCCTGCTTATTCCAACTTGTCAAACTTGCTCACCACGGGAAACCTTCGCACAGAGAAGGGGAAATGCGATTTGTATAAAAGTGATGTATTTGATCATGCAAAAGGGTTGCTGTTTGTTGTAGTTCCGCCTTCAAGCATGAATCGGTTGTTTGAGTTTGAGTCATCGTTTAATGCATCACTGAGTGAATACCGGGAGGCGCTTGGAAATAATTTATCCATTGCCGCAACCCGAAACTACGAGGGTGACGATCTAAAAAGATTCTATCGCATACACGAGCTAAGTAAGAAGTATCACATCCCAATGGTGGCAACCAATGATGTGCACTATCATCACCCTTACAGAAGAGAGCTTCAGGATGTGGTAACTTGTGTGCGAGAGAAGTGTACGATTCACAATGCGGGATATCGTTTGCATGCGAATGCCGAACGGTACCTGAAATCAGTTGATGAAATGCATCGGTTGTTTCGGCAATATTCCGATGCCATTGAGCAAACGCTTGTCATTGCAAAGGCATGTCATTTTTCTTTGGATCAATTGAAATATCGTTATCCAAAAGAGATTACCAGTGAAGGACGCACCCCCCAGGAGGAGCTGGTATATCTAACCTGGCAGGGAGCTCGCCAGATTTTTGGCAAAAACATTCCCGCTAAGGTGAAGGCTAATATAGAATACGAGTTAAAGTTTATTGCTGAAGTAAACTATGCCGAATACTTTCTAACCGTTTACGACATTGTTCGCTTTGCCCGGGCGAAAAAAATTCTTTGCCAGGGCAGGGGCTCGGCTGCCAACTCAACGGTGTGCTATTGCCTGGGTATTACTTCCGTTGATCCCTCCAAATTTGATTTGTTGTTCGAACGTTTCATTTCTTCTGCCCGCAATGAACCGCCAGACATCGATGTGGACTTTGAGCACGAACGTAGGGAAGAAGTGATGCAATACATTTACCAAAAATACGGACGAGACCGGGCAGCGGTAGTCGCCACAGTTACACAGCTTCACCACAGGGGCGCTATAAGAGACGTTGGTAAAGTGATGGGACTTTCTGTGGATACAATCACACGTCTTTCAAGTTTGATTTGGGATTTTAATGATGAAGGATTTGACCGAGGTCGAATCATCAGTCAGGGCATTAACCCGGATGACCCCACCATTAAGAAAGTATTGGAGCTCACGCAGCAGTTCATGGGGTTCCCCAGGCAACTCGGGCAGCATACGGGTGGGTTTGTAATTACCGATGGGAAGCTTTCAGATCTGTGCCCGATTCTGAATGCCCGTATGGAAGACAGGACTAACATTGAGTGGAATAAGGATGATATCGATGCATTGGGCTTTCTGAAAATTGATGTGCTTGCGCTTGGCATGCTCACCTGTATTAGAAAAGCCTTTGATTTGGCCAAACTTAACTATGGACTTGACCTCACGCTAGCCAACATACCCCAAGATGACCCCAAGGTGTATGATATGGTAAGTCATGCAGATACCATTGGCGTGTTTCAAATCGAGAGTCGGGCACAAATGTCGATGCTTCCCAGGCTTAGACCCAAAGAATTTTACGACCTGGTGATTGAAGTAGCTATTGTGAGACCGGGTCCCATCCAGGGAGACATGGTTCATCCTTATTTGAGAAGAAGGAATGGCGAGGAGCCCATCGTTTATCCTTCGAAGGAATTGGAGGAAATATTGGGCCGGACGTTAGGTGTTCCCTTGTTTCAGGAGCAAGCTATGAAGATTGCCATTGTGGCAGCGGGTTTTACTCCATCAGAAGCCGATCAGCTGCGCAGGAGCATGGCAACGTTTAAAGTGAATGGATTGATCTCTCATTTTGAAGACAAGCTGATCAACGGAATGACAGCCAATGGATACACGAAAGAATATGCGCAGCGTGTCTTCAGGCAGTTGGAGGGCTTTGGAAGTTATGGATTTCCTGAGAGTCATGCAGTAAGTTTTGCTTTGTTGGTTTATGTTTCAGCATGGCTAAAGTGTTACTATCCTGATGTTTTTGCATGTGCTTTGTTGAATAGTTTACCCATGGGTTTTTATCAGCCCGCCCAGATCATCATTGATGCACAAAAGCATGGTGTTGCCGTACTGCCGGTTGACATCAATTTTTCAAACTGGGACAATACGCTGGAGGGGAAGGTTGGGAAGTATCATGCGATACGACTTGGCTTCAGGCAAGTGAAAGGCCTTAAGGAGGAAGACATGACGCAGCTTATCGAATCCCGGGGCGAGGGGTACCTGTCCATTCAGGAATTAAGGGTGGCAGGGTTATCAGCGTCTGCGCTTGAAAAGTTAGCGGATGCAGATGCATTCCGTTCATTAAAACAAGACAGAAGAGTTGCATTGTGGAATGCTTCTACAAAAGATTATCAGCAGGGCTCCATTTTTTCGAAGGAATTTCCTGATGAAGTAGAGTTGCCTGAAATGAGTTTATCTGAACATGTGGTGCAGGACTACACTTCCATGTCATTGTCGCTTAAGGCACACCCTGTAAGTTTTTTAAGAAAAGAACTTGAACAACTTCGTGTGCGCACCAACGAATCGTTGCGGCAGGGGAAAGATGGCGATCTTGTAAGGGTGGCCGGACTTATTTTAGTGAGGCAAAGACCCGGCACAGCCAGCGGCATTTGTTTTATTACCATTGAAGATGAAACCGGTACTTCTAATCTGGTTGTGTTCCCTCAGTTTTTCGATCATTACAGGAAAGAAATCATTCAATCGCGACTTTTAATGGTGGAAGGCAAGCTTCAAATTGAGGGAAAGGTGATTCATGTAGTGGTGAGTCGTTGTTTTAATTTCTCACGGCTACTACAGTCGCTGGTTCCTTACCAGGTGGGTGAAACCACAATCCGAACATTGGCACGGTCAGATGAAACCTCTTCACCCGGTCCAGACACCAGGGATCCAAAGAAATCTTCAACCCAAACAGACATGTTTCCTGGCGGACGGAACTTCCGGTGATCAGCCCAATGTCAATTCCGCTTTAATCTCTTGTTTAGCTACCTCTGCGAGATCATTGATTCCCACTTTTTCACCATTCATGGCAGCCTTGAACGCTTCAAGTGCTTTCTTCTTTTCACCGGAAAGCAGGAATTGGTTCGCTTCTTGAATAGCCGCCTGGTAATTCATTGGCTCCAGTACCTGCTGCACATTTGTAATGATGTTTCGGGTTGTCAACAATTTCGAAATGGTGTAGGCACGCATGGCTGGATCTTGCGAAGGATGGCATAACTCCAACACATCTTTTTGGGAGAGTTCACGATTAAGCCATGCCTTTTCGTCTGCATTGGAAATGAATACCGGCATGCGTTGCTTGTTGTTATGTACATACTCCAGGATACTGTTCGCCTTGGTGGTAAGTACCGTGTAAGAATAGTAATACTCGCCAGTTTCCTTGTCTTTCCAGCGGCTGTACAATCCAGCCATGGATCGTATCCTCTGATCGCGGAAGGTGATGTAGTAGGGTATCTTTACAGTGCCTTTTTCATCGAGCCATCTCCATTCAAAAAAACCGGTGACTGGGATCAAACAGCGTTGTGCATTTTTGGCCGCATCGCGGAAGGAGGGTTTTTCATACATTTCTTCCGAAATGCAATTCAATGTTTGGGTGCGAAGTACCATGGCCTTGGCTTTATCTGTCATGTAGAAGGGAATGAGCCCCCAACGAAATAGTTTGAAATGCTGCGGATCTCCTGCAGTCAACAATGGAGTAGGGAGATAATCAAATCCATTTTCATGATACCTGAAAATGCCATTATCGCGAAAGCTGGATAGTGTTTTAAGGTACCACTTTAGCTCAGACAATTCCTCCTTTGAATAGTATGGCGGAAGTGCGTTTTTTTGAGAATAGGCCACAAGCTGCTGTTGAATTTGATCAGGCCTACTTAAACTCAACGTCTTCAGATTTTGGTCCTTGCCTGCGAGTTCGGTATACCGATCTTGAATCAATGCGAGTTCATCGGTGATGGACTCAAATGAGGCAGCGTAGTGGTCGAGCAGGTCCTGCTCTTTCTGGGCGAGCGATTTATGGAAGCACATCGCAAGTCAATTTACCATTTCCGAATGAAGATGCCGATTATATCCCTTAATGTTCATTTTTGTCATACAAGCTTTCTCAGTATTATTCAATTCTTTGTTAAATTTATTAAGCATTCAAGTAGCCTTTGCATGTCTGCTGAGTGGATCTTAAAAAGCCGCTAGTATGGAAAAAACATGTTTAGTACTGATGCCCACAAGCGATCCGGATGGATATGCCCAGGGCCATTTCAACCGTGTTTATGAATATATCATTTCACCGGCATGCAGGGCGGCAAACTTTTCGCCTGCCAGGGTCACCGAGGTGCTGGCTGCGAGCGGAGAGGTTTTTGATTTGATAAAAATACTGGTGGAAGGAGATTTGGTGATTTGCGACCTCACCTCGCAAAATGAAAATGTGGCCTATGGTTTTGCCATCCGCAAGGTACTCAACCTTCCTGTGGTCCTGGTGCAGGATCTAAAGACGCAAGCAAGGGTGACTGATGAATTTGAGGCACTTACTTATGATGAATCGCTCAGGATTGACACTGTACAAAGTGAAGTGCAAGCGTTGACCGACACCATAACAAAGACTTACGCTGCAAAGGGAGAGGACCATCCTATCCTGAAGGCAGTTGGGCAACGATCAACAACTTCGACTGCCGATCAGCCTAAAGAAACCTCAAAAGAAAAATCGCTGCCCATCATTTCACCACTCCCGGATTATGTGGGATCCCCTTTCACAAAAACAGAAATAGAAAAGTTGAAAGTGGGTGATGCTTTGTTTCATCTGTCAAGAGGACGAGGAGAAATCACCTCATTGAAAAAGACGGGGCACGAGATCCTGGCCGGTATAAAGTTTGAATCGGGCGCGGCCATTCTCGTGTTGGCCAATACCGATTACTTCCGAAAGATTGAAGAATAGATCGGAAACAACAGTAAAAAAGGTGGCCTCAACGACCACCTTTTACTTTTTCCAGTCATGGATGGTCAGACACCTGTTGGGCGTCAGACCGCTATGGATGGATCTTACTTCAAATCAAATCGGTCTGCGTTCATTACTTTGGTCCATGCAGCCACGAAGTCTTTCACAAATTTTTCTTTTGAGCCATCGCAGGCATACACCTCGGCCAACGCGCGCAATTCAGAGTTGGAGCCAAAGATCAAGTCCGCGCGGGTTCCCGTCCACTTGGCCTTGCCCGTCTTGCGGTTGCGCCCTTCAAAGGTTTCGCCATCAGCTGTGGTGGCTTTCCATTCGTAGGCCATATCAAGCAAGTTGACAAAGAAATCGTTGGTGAGCGTTCCGGGCTTGTCAGTGAAGACGCCATGTGTTGAGTGATCATAGTTGGCACCGAGCACGCGCATGCCGCCAACCAGCACCGTCATTTCCGGAGCTGTGAGCGTGAGTAGCTGTGCCTTGTCAACTAACAACTCCTCCGTGGACACCGGGAACTTTGTCTTGCGATAGTTCCTGAACCCATCTGCTGCAGGTTCGAGGTAGGTGAAGGACTCAGTATCTGTCTGTTCTTCCAGGGCATCCGCACGACCGGGTGTGAAGGGAACCGTAATTTGGTGGCCGCCATCCTTAGCCGCCTTTTCAACACCCGCACAGCCTGCCAATACAATCAAGTCTGCAATTGATACTTGCTTTCCACCAGGGGCGGTGCTGTTGAAATCTTTTTGAATACCTTCGAGCGTCTTCAACACTTTTGCAAGTTGTTTTGGGTCATTTACTTCCCAATCTTTCTGCGGAGCAAATCGAATGCGTGCGCCATTGGCGCCACCGCGTTTGTCGGATCCGCGGAATGTGGAGGCAGATGCCCAGGCGGTAGAAACCAATTCAGATACGGAAAGACCTGAAGCAAGGATTTTTCCTTTCAGTGCTGCGATATCCTTATCGTCAATCAGTTTGTGTTTTACTGCTGGAATGGGATCCTGCCATATCAACTCTTCCTTGGGTACTTCTGGTCCGAGGTATCTTGAAACTGGACCCATATCGCGGTGGGTGAGTTTATACCACGCGCGGGCAAATGCGTCTGCAAATGCGTCCGGGTCGTCCATAAACTTCCTCGAAATCTTTTCGTAGGCAGGATCATAGCGCAACGAAAGGTCCGTGGTTAGCATGGTAGGCAAATGCTTCTTATTTGAGTCAAATGCGTCAGGTATGTCGGCCTTTGCACCTTTGGCAACCCACTGCTTGGCACCGGCCGGGCTCTTCGTCATTTCCCATTCGTATCCAAAAAGATTCTTAAAGAAGTGGTTGCTCCACTGCGTAGGGGTCTGTGTCCAGATTACCTCAGGCCCGCCTGTGATGGCATCAGGACCCTTCCCTGACTTATATGTGTTCTTCCACCCTAAGCCCTGTTCTTCAATGGCCGCAGCCTCTGGTTCGGGACCGATAAATTCTTTCGGATTGGCCGCACCGTGGGTCTTTCCAAAAGAGTGTCCACCGGCAATCAAGGCTACCGTTTCTTCATCGTTCATGGCCATGCGACCAAAAGTTTCTCTGATGTCGTGTGCAGCGGCAACCGGATCACCATTGCCATTGGGTCCTTCGGGGTCAACGTAAATCAAACCCATCACCACGGCAGCAAGTGGATCCTCCAGGTCTCTCTTCCCGGAATAGCGCTTGTCTTCGAGCCATTTTGTTTCAGAACCCCAGTACACATCTTCCTCAGGTTCCCATACGTCTTCGCGACCTCCGGCAAATCCAAAGGTCTTGAATCCCATCGACTCCAATGCCACATTGCCAACAAGCACCATTAAATCTGCCCACGAGATCTTGTGGCCATATTTTTGCTTGATGGGCCAAAGCAACCTGCGCGCCTTGTCCAGGCTTGCATTATCAGGCCAGCTATTGAGCGGGGCAAATCTTTGCTGACCGGCACCGGCACCACCGCGGCCATCACCGATCCGGTAGGTACCCGCTGCGTGCCATGCCAACCGAATGAACAAGCCACCGTAGTGACCAAAGTCGGCAGGCCACCAATCCTGGGAGTCCGTCATCAGTTTGTGCAGATCATTCTTAAGTGCCTGATAGTCTAGTTTCTTGAACTCCTCAGCGTAATTGAATTTTTCACCCATCGGATTCGAAAGGGTTGAATTTTGTCGCAGGACGTTAAGCCTCAATTGATTGGGCCACCAGTCGCGGTTTCGGGTACCGCCACCAGCAACGGCCTTGGGTGGGGTGCCACTAAATGGGCATTTGGATGCACCATTTGTCGTATTGGCGTTGACGTTCAAAGCTTCTTTACCTGTTTCGTGTGCCATGATTTTCTTCGATAATGTTTTAGGGTTTGAAATTCTTATCCGCAGTCAAGAATACGACCATGAGCCGCATAAATCAAATCGATTATAATTATATGAGCATAGAGCTTATCTATCGGGCACATGGCGTCATGCAATTGTTATTTATTATAACTACATTTAGGACTATAATCATTGAGTTATGAACAAATACGCGATAGGAGAGTTCGAAGAAGTGGTGATGCTTACCGTGGCGGTATTATACGACAATGCCTATGGCATCTCCATCAAGCAGGAAATCGAACAGCGCTCTGGAAGAAAAGTGAGTGTGGGCGCCATGCGTACGGCCTTGCAGCGGCTGGAAGATAAAGGTTTCCTTGAATCTTCTTTTGGTGAGGCTACCCCGATTCGTGGCGGAAAGCGGAAACGTTTCTACAAAGTGACGGTATACGGTAAGAAAGCACTCGAACATGTAATGAAAACACGTGTGCAATTGTGGGAGGCCATTCCACCCATCGCCTTTGATTTCAAATAGCCGTGCAAAAGGAAACTAAGCACATATTACCCCCGCAGCTACCCTTAAGATTTCTCCAATGGTTTTGTACCCCCGCGCTCCTCGAAGACCTCGAAGGCGACCTTACCGAACTGTTTAATGAGCGTGCCCAAACCAACACCACATTCGCGCGCTTGCACTTTATCAAAGATGTCCTCCTTCTCTTCCGTCCGGGCATCATTAAAAACATTCAATTCCTTCATCATTCAAATCCTTCAGCTATGCTTTTTAATCATTTCAAAACAGCCGTCCGGCAGGCCACTAAATACAAGGGTTACACCCTCATCAATCTCCTCGGGTTGGTTGTCGGGCTTGTTTCCTGCATTCCCATTTTCGTTTGGCTGCATGCCGAAATAAGTACGGATCGTTTTCACGCCAAGGCCGATCGCATTTACCAGCTCTACCGAAATATGTACATGGGCAGTGGCGATATCGAAACCACCCCGGGTGTTCCGCAGCCGCTGGCCGTGCTGCTTGACGAGGCATATCCCGAAGTGGAAAATGTGACGTTGTATAGCTGGGAACAGGAGGCATTGTTCCGCCTGGGCGACAAGAAATCGTATGAGTCTGGTAGAATGGTCTCTCCTTCATTTTTTGAAGTCTTCTCGTTTCCGTTCATCGAAGGCGATCGTCCTACAGCATTGAACCAATTGCATGGCGTTGTCATCTCAGAGCGACTGGCAGAAAAGTTCTTTGGTACCGATTGGAAAGGAAATACCATTGGCCAGCTGATCAAAATCGGAGATACGCAGGAGTATGCCGTTACAGGCGTGATCGAGAATACACAACCCACATCCTCTCTGCAATTCGACTGGCTGATCTCTGCCGAAGAATACGTCAGTCAGAATGCCTGGGTTACCGATTGGGGAAATGGCGGCTTTCGCATGTACATAACCTTGCGCCCGGATGCCGACCCTGACACATTTCGTAAGAAAATTGAAAATGAAGTCAACGACCACACCGACTACGATGCCGATGAACGCGTGTATGCCCAGTTGTTTGCCGACACGTATCTGCATTCACAGTTTGAGAACGGATTTCCGGTTGGCGGGCGGATTGAATATGTAAAAGTACTTGCAGCGGTTGCGTTCTTTTTATTGATTATTGCCTGCATCAATTTCATGAACCTGGCTACGGCCCGTGCCAGCATGCGAGCCAGGGAAGTGGGCGTTCGAAAGGTGTTGGGCGCACAACGCGCTTCCTTGCGGGTGCAGTTCTTTGTCGAGTCTTTTCTGCATGCAGTTATATCCATTGGCATCGCGTTGGCAATCGTTATGTTAATGCTTCCCTATTTCAGCGAGATGTTTGGCCGGCCGCTTGTCATCAACTACCTGTCACCCTACACGTGGCTGGGTGTGGGTGCGATCGCATTGATTACCGGTATGCTATCCGGAAGTTATCCGGCCTTGCTGCTGTCTTCTTTCACCGCCATCAATTCTTTGAAAGGATCGGGGAAGTCGGGAGGGACGGGCATCAAATACATCCGCCTTGGTTTGGCTGTCCTTCAGTTCACCATTTCCATCATTCTTATCTCGGGCACCATCGTGATCTCTCAACAGATGGACTTTATCCTCACCAAAAGCCTGGGGCTGAATAAAGAAAACGTGTTGATGATGAGACTGCAAGGCGAGCTCAGCGGCCGTGCAGATGTGTTGAGAACCGAGGTGACTAAGATTCCCGAAATCAAGAGCATCACCTTCACCAGCGGTAATCCTTTATCCTACGGCCGGTCTACCGGAGGCGCCACGTGGGACGGCAAGAACCCCGACTACCAGGTGGAAATCAACGTGCTTAGCGTAGGCCCCGACTTTCTCCACACCATGGGCATTCAAATGAGTGAGGGCGAGGGTTTTGCCGATGATCCGAAGCGAGATTCAGCGAGGTTTCTGATCAATGAAACCCTGGCCGGTATCATGGGGTTTGAACAGGTAGTTGGTCAGTCGCTCAGTTTTTGGGGTTTGAAAGGCCCCGTGATCGGTGTGGTGAAGGATTTCCACACCGATACGATGTACGAGCCCATTGCCCCGATGATTATCCGCTATGCACCGGATGAGGCAAGCCTGGCTATTGTCCGCACGCAAGACGACACCCAAAAGGCTTTGCAGGCCTTGGAAGACCTGTCGAGAAAATTGAACCCCGCCTATCCGTTTATATACCAATTCATGGACGACCAGTATGAGCAATCCTACCGCAGCGAAAATGCCCTGGCCTCCATGTTCGATTACTTTGCAGTGGTGGCGATCTTCATTTCCTGCCTGGGTCTGTTTGGATTGTCCTCCTTCTCAGCCGATCGCAGGTCGAAAGAAATTGGTATTCGCAAAGTACATGGCGCCTCGGTCTCCAGCGTGATGTTACTCTTGTCGCGCGATTACGCGGTGTTGATGGCTATTGCATTTGTGGTGGCAGCCCCACTCGCGTACCTTTATCTTGACGGCTGGCTGTCCACGTTTGCCTTTCGCATCCGGTTGAATTGGTTGTTCTTTTTGATTGCCGGTGCGCTGGCCTTCCTCATCGGCACCGCAACGGTAAGCGTCAAGTCGTGGCAAGCAGCATCGATCAATCCAGCGAGGACGCTGAGGGAGGAGTAGTTAGGTTACAGGTTACAGGTTACATACCCTACAGTTGCCGGTCTCCAGTTGCCATTGTTAGGGTAAACGGTTCTTAATACGGTGACCGTTACGTAAACTTTGGTTCGCGCATGTTCTTGATGCATACGGCTACGGCTAGATCCATCCCTTTGCATGCATCGTTTGCCGAATGAATGGCCAAACATATTTATCACCAGCTTTCCGAAACCAGTTGCAATTAACGGTACCTTACCGGCTTAAGCATTTACATGATAGAATACGCTGTGGTTGTCTGGGCCCTTGGAGGCATTGTCGTCCTTTGGCTGTTTCTGCGCTTTATCCCAGTAGGGCTGTGGATTACCGCGCTATTCTCCGGTGTTTACATCAATCTGTTTACATTGGTGTTCATGCGCCTGAGAAAGGTTCCGCCACACTTGATCGTGAGGTCGATGATCTTGGCGAGTAAGGCAGGCATCAAGGGTATCACCACCAATCAACTGGAAACGCACTACCTGGCGAAGGGCAACCTTACCGCGGTGGTCAAAGCCCTTATCGTGGCAGACAAGGCAAACCTCACCCTCAACTATCAACTGGCCACTGCGATTGACTTGGCTGGCCGTGATGTGTTGAAAGCTGTTCAGCTATCGGTGACTCCTTATATGATCACTGTTCCTGCCGTTACAGGCGTGTCCGTAGACGGAATCCAATTGATCACAGAAGCACGCGTGACGGTGCGAGCCAATATTCAACAATTGGTTGGAGGGGCGGGAGAGCAAACAGTCAAAGCCCGGGTGGGGCAAGGCATCATCTCTTGCATTGGCAAGGCGAGGAGCTATCAACACATCCTGGGTAGCCCAGCTGAGATATCGAGAGAGGTGCTTTCGAATGGCCTGGACGCGGGTACCGCCTACAGCATTTTGTCAATCGACATAGCGGATATCGACATAGGCAAAAACATAGGTGCGATGCTCCAAATTGACCAGGCACAAGCCGACTTGAATGTGGCGACCGCGAAAGCGGAAGAAAGACGCGCCATGGCCGTGGCCAGTGAGCAGGAGATGCTCGCCCGCACGCAGGAAGCCCGCGCACAGGTAATTGAAGCCTACGCGCAAATCCCCGTGGCACTCTCTGGCGCCTACAAAGCCGGAACGCTGTTCGGCAACCGGCAATCGCCTGGACGAAATCAATAATTAATTATTACTACAAAATAGGATTTTAAATTACCGTTCTCTACTTTTACTACTACTTAATAGTAATAAATGAAGAGAATTCAACTTGGGGAATTTGAAGAAGTGGTGCTGCTCACGGTAGGGGTGCTGCACGGCAACGCCTACGGTGTCACCATCAAAGACGAGATTGAGCAACGCCTGCACCGCGAGGTAACGATCGGTGCGCTGCAAATCACGCTGCGAAGACTTGAAGCAAAAGGTTTTCTAAAATCAAAACAAGGCGAATCAACAGAAAGCAGGCGCGGCAGACCCAAACTCTTTTTTGAGATCACCGCTTACGGAAAGAAAGCCCTTGAGTATACCAAAACGTCACGCGATGAGCTGTGGAATGCCTTGCCCAACCTGGTGCTTAAACTGAAATAGCGCACATGAACCAGTCAATGCCACCGCGTTTCATGTTAAGATTCCTCAAATGGTTTTGCAAGCCTGAGTATCATGCCGACATCGAAGGCGACTTGTTGGAATATTATGAAAGGAGGGAATCCGAATCCGGAAGGACGCATGCCAACCTGATGCTGTTCAAGGACGTGCTCCTTCTGTTTCGTCCGGGTATCATCCGGTCAGCAACAATATATCAACACTTAAACAACAACGGAATGATTGAAAGTTATTTTAAGATGGGCTGGAGAAGTCTTTTGAAAAGCAAGCTGTACTCCACCCTGAATGTGGTGGGCCTGACATTTGGTATTGTTTGCTTCTTGCTGATCGGGCTCTACGTGTACGATGAACTTACCTTCGACAACCAGCATCAAAACCGCGACAGAATTTATCGCGTGATCACACATGAAAGCAATCCCAACAATGCAGCGAATGCCATTGCTGCAGCGGGATTCATGCTTGCGGAAGAATCAAAGGGCACGATTCCCGAAGTAGAAATGACAACACGAATGCAGCGTTGGGGAAGAGCCAACCTGGTGGATCCCGAGAATCCGGTGAATGTGCAGGAAACCATCACGGTGGTGGATGAACATTTTTTACAACTGTTCGATTTTCCCCTGATTGAAGGAGACAGACGAACCGCGCTGAAAGAGCCCAACTCCATTGTGATCACCGAAGACCTTGCCCTGCGCATCTTCAGGAAAACTGATGTGGTGAATAAGTACTTGCAATTCAGCTTCATGGAATCTCCGCTGAAGATTACCGGTATCCTGGAAAACCACCCGCAAAACTCAACCTTCAATTTCACCAGCCTGTTGTCTGAGTCTACCATGTACAGCAACGAGGGTTTCATGCGCGAGGCACAAAGCGATTGGTCATCCACCAGCTTCACCGTGTACGCGTTGCTCCGGCCTCAGTCCAATCCCGATTCAGTCGCCAGCAAAATGACCAGACTCGTTCTTGCCAACGAAGAACTTGAACCAGGCTGGGTGTTATCGCACCGCCTGCAACCTTTGAAGGAGGTTCACTTATATTCGGAGGGCATTGCCGATGGCGCGCGCAATGCAAATGTCGACAGCATCCCGCAGGGAAATCCCCTGTACGTGACCATCTTCTCCTTCACCGCCATTTTTGTGCTGTTGATCGCAGGCATCAACTACACCAACCTCACAACGGCACGGGCCTCCAGTCGAGTTAAGGAAATTGGCGTAAGAAAAACCATAGGCGCAGTGCGCGGAAACCTGATACGACAATTCCTGGTCGAGTCGCTGATCACGACAGTCACCGCATTTCTGTTGGCCGTTCTTATCGTGACTCTTGTACTTCCTCCATTCAACAACTTCGTCAACAAAGAGCTTTCACTCTTTACTTACACGGGCCTGCGCTTCTGGGCCATTGCCATTGCATTGATAATAGCAGTAGGGCTTTTGTCAGGAGGTTATGCGGCCACGCTCTTGTCCAGCTTCAACCCGGTGGCACTGCTAAAGGGACTTAAGCTGAAACGGGGAGGTGACTTTGCCGTTCGCAAAGTACTGGTGGTGTTTCAGTTTACACTTTCCACAGTGATGATCATTGGCACGATCGTGTTACTCATGCAGGTGCGCTTTCTCAATAACTCTGATCTCGGCTTCAACAAGGACTTGATGCTGGTGATCGATGTGAACGTGGGCCGGGCACGGTCGAATTTTGAATGGGTGAAAAGTGAGATGGCCAAGGTGCCAGCCGTGCAAAGTGTGTCGGTGACTTCACGAGTGCCGGGGGAGTGGAAAACCTTCCGAAGGGTAAAACTCAAAAAGCAGGGGAGTGGGGGCGAACCTCAAATTGCATACGCGATAGGTGCAGACAAGGATTTCCTTTCTACTTACGAGATCCCTCTGCTGCAGGGGCGCAACTTTCAAGACGAAAATGACACCACTGCCATTCTCATCAACGAAACGGCTGCAAAAATGCTGGGCATCCCGATTGGTATCGGAACCGACATCTATAACCAGGTAGTCGATATTCCACTGATCGCAAGAAATAATTTCTTCGTACCCATTTACGATGATGAGAATGCCTCCTTCAAGCCTCGCGTGGTGGGCATTGTTCAGGATTTTCATTTTCAATCCCTGCGCGACAAAATCCAGCCGTTGATCATCGCCTATCATGATAACCCCATTCACGTTATTGACTACTACTCGGTGAGAATCTCGCCACAAGACATACAGGCCACGCTCGACAAGCTCAAGGCCATCATGGTGGCGAACGATGAAACCGAACCTTTCGAATATCACTTTCTTGATGATCAGCTTGCATTGTTCTATATCGAAGACCAGCGTAGCCAAACCATTTTGAGTTGGGTGGCGCTCGCAAGCGTATTCATTGCTTGTCTGGGGCTTTTTGGATTGGCTACTTATTCGGCTGAGCAGCGGCTGAAGGAAATTGGCGTAAGAAAAGTGCTGGGCGCAACCGTGGTCGGCATCATCGCGCTGCTCTCAAAAGACTTTGTGAGGCTGGTGTTCATTGCGTGCTGTATTGCTTTTCCTGTCGCATGGTGGGGTGCCCATCGTTGGCTGCAGGAATATGCCTATCACATCAATGTCAGCTGGTGGATTTTTGCGCTGGCGGGCGCGATCGCCACGGGTATTGCCCTGCTTACGGTAAGTTATCAGGCGATCAGGACCGCGCTTGTGAACCCGGTGAATATTTTGAAAGTCGAGTAGTAGTCAACGTCTTTTCCACGACTGCGATGGTTGAAAAAGGGTCGCACTTTATCTATCTTTATAGGACCAAGTCATCGGAAAAACCATGATTTCAGCCAACGATATTCGAAACAAAGTTATCGACCAGCTAATGGCCATTAAAGATGAGACGTTTCTTCGTGCTCTCTCTGACTTGATTGAGCGCTCGTGCGTAGAGGACAAGGTAGTTCAACTATCAGAGGAACAAAAGACTATGCTGGCGATGAGTGAAGAAGATATTCAGGCGGGAAGAACCATTGATCAGGTCACACTGAATGAACGTGAACTGGAATGGCTCAAAAGAAAGTAGTTTGAACTGAAACTGCCGCTCGTCAGCGAAGGTCTATTTTGGAGTTTTGGTTGCAGCGCAATCGATCAAGTGCATACCGCTGAAACTACTTCAACTAAGCAATGAGAAGGCGAATCAAATTGCAACCAATCCCATGCTTTACAAAGAAGCCGCTTTCCCCGGAACGCGCGTAGCATCAATGGGTCACTTCAGCCTTTATTTTAAGGAACAGCCAACGCAATCTTAATTACTGCCTTTTGGGACACCAGACAAGATCCAAAAAAGCTGTTGGAGGCATTGAAAGTAAAATAGACTGCCCTATTACTAAGCACCTGCCAATGGTCGGTGTTATCACTGGCCGAAGTTGCCAGCGAACCAGTGACATAAAACCACATCACCACAATTTCCTTCATTAATGTCATTGCATTTTGAATCCCGAATCATAATTTGTTCGGCAATAAAAACGAAGCTCCCATTCATGATCCGATATAGCCTTCTGCTGTGCCTCATTCCCCTGGCAGCCTACGCCCAAAATCCAGATTACAAGCCAAGTGAAAAAGATACCATCATCTCCTGCACCGTGGCCAACCGGTCAAAAATTGCCGGGCCTTTTTCCGATACGCACCCGGCCGATTTTGAAAAGCTGGCAACGACTGTGTTTGATCGTTCACCCTTCCCGGCATTTCACTATTACATGTTCCGGACCAATGACCCCGCCATGCTGCGCATAGGAAGGCACCTATACGATGAGTTGGATTACCACAGTTTCTTTTTGTACAACCTCGACTCAGCATCCGTTTTCAACACGAAGGCGAGGACCCGGTTTGGACTCATTTCAGTTGTGGCTCACGAAGTAGCACACCACGCTTTCAATCATTTCATGCCCTGGCCTCATGAAAACCTTAGCCACCAGGAGCTACAGGCCGACTATTTCGCAGGTTGGCTGCTGGCGAAACTCAATGTTCCAAAAGCCGACATCACAAAGGGAATGGAGGCATTAATGGCCGAGGCACAAAATACCGCAGCCTATCCGAGTCGTAGTGAACGCCAACGTGCGATGGCCCTAGGTTATGATGTGAGCACAACAGCCGGTGCAGGCCCCCTGGAACTGCTGGCCAACGGCAAACCACCGACTGATGCCTGGCTGAAGAAGTGGTGCCGCATCGCACAGCCTTCTGATCGTACCAGTCCGCTTGCGGAAACGACCTTTAGCAACAAGTTGGAACTGGATGGGCTGGGGCAACTCCGGTACCAATCCAACGGCACCACTTATGTGATTGCCCGCGCGATGCCATCGAAAGACAAACTCTTCGCCTACCTGCTTTTCGACAACCAGTTCAACTATTGGTGGGTAGAGCGTGACGGCACCATCAAAAGCAGTAACAAGGACGAGGCGCTGGGCAAGGTGGATCTATCGATCGTTGGAAGGTAACCACATCAATTACTTCAAGATTAATTAGAGGATGTCAGCTGGTGATGACGCCTTAGCTTAAAGGGACCGAACTTCTCGTCCCTCGCTGAAGCGCGCAAGGCTTCCAATGGACTCAGCGAGGAATACATCAAACTGAACGCTGTTTTACTGGCGAGGTTGAAGCAACAACTGCAAGGCCCAGACCGCTGGAAGGCGACTCTGGAATCTTTTGGCTTACCGCACCCTAGATCATGAGCAAAGAGCCACCCGGTTGCCGCAACTTGCCGTCAGTTGCCTGCTTGCGGTGCGGGTAATTATGATGACTCATCACTGAAAACTCAAAACGTCACACGTTTGATCAGGCAAGCGCCATCTTGTTGTACTTGTTCCGGTACTCGATCGGGGAGAGCCCCGTTATTTTCTTGAACATGCTGCGAAAGGCCTTGGTGTCTGTGTAGCCCACGTCAAACATCACCTCGTTGATGTTTTTCCTGCTGCTTTCAAAACTGCGCTTGGCGGCTTCTATCTTGATGCGGTGAATGTACTCCAACACCGAATTATTCGTGGCTTTCCTGAACCTCCGTTCAAAGGTTCGCCTCCCGATGGCGGCATGGTCGGCCAGGTCATCGATGGTCAACCTTTCGTGCACATGATCTTCAATGTATTGCTGGGCTTTCAGTATTTGCGCGTCACGGTGGTCCTTCTGTCCCTTGAACATGGCAAAGGCGGCCTGGCTATTGCGGTCGATGTCGATGGCAAAATACTTGGACGCCAGTATCGCAGTTTCCCTATTGGTGTATTTTTCCACCAGGTGCAGCAGCAGGTTCCAGTACGAGTTGGCGCCACCGCTGGAGTAGATCCTTTTCTCTTCCGTTACGATGCTGCCTTCCACCACCTCCACATCGGGAAATTTCTCCCGGAACTCTGACTGAAAGCCCCAGTGCGTAGAACATTTCTTACCGTTGAGCAACCCGGTTGAGGCCAACAGGAACGCGCCCACACACAGTGATGCAATCTCAGCCCCGTTTTTATATTGCTCCACGATCCAGGGAATGGCCGCCTTGTTTTTCTCAATGGCGGTGGTCATGTCGCCAAACAATGCGGGCACAAAAACCAGGTCGGTCTTTTTCACTTCCTTAAGCATGCGGTCGGTATGAATGGAGTAGCTCCCGTTGTTGAGCTTCACTTCGCGCTTGGCGCCCACCAGCTCCACGTCAAACAATGGCGACTTGCCTTTGGCCAATAAGAATTGATTCACAGCCGTAAAAAGGTATTGAGGATCGGCAATGGCCTGCATAACCGATGACTCCGGAACCAGGATGGACACTTTCTTCATAGCCAAATATAAAAAGTCTGGTGACGCAAAACGCCCCCCAAACTGTCATACATGCCGCCTTTTCATCTGGGCCGGGCCCCGCATCTTTGTATCAGAAACTTTTACCAACACAAAACACGATCAACTATGAAAAAACAAAAAACAATTTTCTGGATTGCCACCACCGTGATCCTGTTGTGGGAGGGCTTGATGCCGCTGGGCACCCTATTGTTTGCACCTGCCTATGCAACGGTGGGCACCCGGCCTTTGGGCTACCCCGATTACTTCGCCTATGCGTTAATCATCTGCAAGGTGTTGGGTGTAATGGCCATCGCGCTGCCGCGCATTCCGCAAAAAGTGAGGGAATGGGCCTATGCCGGACTCACCTTCAACCTGGTTTTCGCTGCGCTTAGCCATACGGTGGTGGATGGCAACGTGGGCTACATTGCGTTGCCGTTGGTATTCATGGGCATACTCGCATTGTCGTACTACTACAGCGTGCAGCTCAAAAAGTCGCAGGCCGCTGTCTGAATCAAAACGTGTTGTTCAACCTTTAAATACAAGAATGATGTCTACAGTAAAATTACACCGTGTACTCACTGCTACACCGGAAAAAGTGTTCAAAGCTTTCACCGACCCTGCTGCCATGGCCTCATGGTTGCCACCGTATGGATTTGTATGCAAGGTGCATGCAATGGAGGCGAAGGTGGGAGGGACCTATAAAATGTCCTTCATTAACTTTTCAACCGGAAATGGTCACTCCTTTGGAGGCGAATACCTGGAGATCGTTCCCAATCAAAAACTGAAGTACAACGACCGCTTTGATGATCCCAACCTTCCTGGTGAAATGATCACAACCGTTATGTTCATGGCGGTGTCGTGCGGAACGGAACTATCCGTGGTACAGGAAGGGATACCCGCGGCCATTCCGGAAGAAATGTGCTACCTCGGCTGGCAGGAATCGCTGGAGAAATTGAAGAAATTGGTGGAGCCGAACATCCCGGACGCATAAGATAAGCAACATCATTGTCAATAATAACCTACACGACCATGGCAATACAAAAGATTACACCCTGCTTATGGGTTGAAAAAGACGCGAAGAAAACGGCAAAGTACTATTTGTCGATCTTCAAAAATGGAAAGCTGAAATCGCACCAGACCTATAAAAATCTGCACGGCCCCAGTGGCGACTTCGATACGGCTACCATCCAGATACTGGGTATGGATTTTCAGATACTGGCGGCAGGACCGCTGTCCAAATTCAACGAGGCGGTGTCCTTCGTGATCCGGTGCAAAGACCAGGCGGAGGTAGATTACTACTGGAAGGCGCTTACTGCCAAAGGTGGCAGCGAAGGTCCGTGCGGATGGCTGAAAGATAGATACGGACTGTCGTGGCAAGTGGTGCCTGAGCAGTATTTTAAACTGGAAGCGAGCAAGAACAAAGCGAAGCGCGATCAAGCCCTGAAGGCCGTGCTGAAGATGAAGAAGATCATCATTGCTGACTTGGAGAAATAGTTTGTCGACCGGCAGTCGCGCGTGTGCATGAACATTTACGCTTACCTCACCTTCAATGGAAATTGTCGGAAAGCCATGGCCTTTTACCAAAAATGCCTCGGGGGAAAACTCACGTTTCATACGGTGAGCGATACACCCGGGGCACGCGGGTTGCCGCCACAGGCCAGGAATTCCATTCTGCAGGCTATCCTGCGCAAGGATGAGCTGGTGTTGGTAGGCACTGACCTGGTGGGGGACGAAGGACTCTTCAAAGGCAACTCAGTCTGCATGCTGCTGCATTGCAAAACGCACCGCAAGGCGCGGTTGATCCACAACAGACTGTCGAAAAACGGACGCCAAACTCAACCGCTGGCAGCAAATCATTTCGGTGTGGTCATGGGTGGCGTCACCGACCAATATGGTTACCATTGGATACTGACATGTTAGCGGTTGAACGGTGGCAAGTGAAGGGTTTGAGGCCAGGGTAGATACCTCCTACAACAAGACCTGGCGCTATCTCTTCCTCACAATTTGATTGTGCTGCACATACTGCACCACTTTTCCTGAGGCATCACGCCCAAATGTAACGGTCTCCGCTTCCGTGTCATCATCGCGCAGGCGTTTGAATGTATCATCCTTGACATGCTTGAGCAACGTCATGGCGTCCTTGGGTGAGTTGGTGGGCAGGTTGATCATGGCGAGCTTGCCGTACCAGGGCAATACGATTTCCTCCGAACCCCAGGGCTGGGCATCGTAAGTTCCAGCGTAGTCTTCCAGTTTGACACTTGCCGGTTTTTCTTCTTTAGCCTTTTCGGCAGCCAAAATGATGTTTCTTATCTCCCGGGTAAACCGCTCAGGACTTTCACCACCGGCATTGATCATCGCCACAAAGGCCCATTTGTTCTTCGTGTCCATCGTTAACGTGGTTCGATAGCCAGGGCAAGAGCCACCATGCCCAACCATATTCGTGCCGTCCACGCGAGAAGTGGAGAATCCCAAGCCCCAGTGGGTACCACGATCGGGGTCAACCCAATGTACCCGGTGCATTTCACGCAGCGTTGATGCGCTCAAAATCTCCTTGTCACCTGTCTCCAGCAACCGGAACTGCCATGACGCAAAGCGTGCAAGGTCTTCCACGGTGGAAGAGTAGCCGGCAGCCGCGGCAATGCCTTTGGCATCAAATAGTTTCACCTGATCCCGACTGCCGTCACGCTTGATGGCGCTGTATCCGACAGATAATTTCTTCCCCCACTCGTTGGCAGGTAAGCGGGGTTGTGTGGCGGAAAGGCGAAGCGGCTGAAGAATGTTCTTTTCCACATAGGCATCGTATGGGGTGCCCGAAACCTCGGCAACGATTTCCCCCAGCAAAGTCATTCCCAGGTTGCTGTATTGAAATCTCTCAGACGCACGGTAGAGCGTTTCTTGCTTGGGCAGGCCCTCATTTACTTCCTTTCCGGTAGGAAAAGAGAACTCCGGTGCGGACCAATAAGGATGATTGGATTCACGGGGCAATCCCGATGAGTGAGTGAGAAGGGATCGAACAGTAATCGGACCGCTGTCTTGATACTGTTGCTTGATCTTGAAGGCCGGCAGGAGTGCGGCCACCGAGTCGTCAAGCCGAAGTTTGCCTTGTTCATACAGTTGCATGATGGCGATTGACGTAAACAGCTTTGAAATTGAGCAAATGCTGTACACGGTGGCAGGTGTAGCCTGTACCTTGCCCTCCCTGTTCGCATACCCATAAGCCTTGGCCCATATGGTCTCCTGGTCTTTTACGATCGCGATGGATACGCTTGGGATCTTCTCGTAGTCAACCTGCGCTTGCACCCAATTGTCAATCACACGGAAGGCATCAGTAAAGTCGGGCTTTTTGTCCTGTGCGGTGGAAATGACAAATGACAGGACAAACATAATCAGGAGTTTGATTTTCATACATCGGAGTGTTTTGTGTTGTCCGAAGATAAGAACTTGAGCATTATCTGCACCTGGTTGAAGGCACGGGCCCTTGTGCGAAGCAGATTGGATTAGCCATTTGGGTTCATCCCAGCCATCAGAAGGCCAGGAGCGTTGGCGCCAAAAACCCGCTGGGATTCCCAGGAACCGCACATTGTATTTCCGCCAATCCTTTTCGAAACACCCCCATTTTGGCTATTCTTGCCATTAAACGGTCACATGCATGGCATCTGAACAGCCCCTTTTTCTCAAGAACCTCTGGTACTTTGCCTTCCATGGCAGTCAGGTAAGGAAAGGAAAGCTGATCCAAAAAGAAGTGCTGGGCGAACGCATCGCCTTTGGCCGTGATGAACGCGGAAAAGTGTTCGCCCTCAAAGACAACTGCCCGCACCGGGGAGTACCCCTTTCGCAAGGATGGTTTGACGGACAAACGATTCAATGCTGCTACCACGGCTGGAAGTTCAATTGCTCCGGCACGTGCACCGATATACCCGCCATGGCCGACAAAACCTTCGATGTGTCGAAGATCAAGGTGTACCAGTATCCCTGCAATGAAATCAACGGCACGGTGTGGGTGTACATCCCGCACAACAAACTCCAGACAGAGGATGCCGAAAAACATCTGCCCAACCTGTTGGTGGATCTAGGCAAAAAATTCCTGCACGTGGAGACGGTGACCATGCCCTGCGACATAGACCACTCGGTAATCGGCCTCATCGATCCTGCGCACGTAACCTTTGTACATCAATCGTGGTTTTGGCGGTCAAGCAAGAACCTCAAACTCAAGGAGAAAAAGTTTGAACCCTCAGAAAAGGGTTTTAAGATGGTGCGACATAAACCCTCCGCCAATTCGAAGGGGTATTCGGTACTTAAGGGCAACCGGTCTACCGAGATTGATTTTCAGCTGCCTGGCAACCGGTTCGAGCACATCCAGGTGGGCAATCATGAGATCGTGTCCATCACCACGTTAACGCCCATCAACGAGACCAAGACAGAACTCAACCACATCTTTTACACCAGCATCGGACTGATCAAATTTCTCTGGTGGCCGCTGCGAAGCCTGGGCAAGGCCTTTATCGGGCAGGACCTCGGTGTTTTTGAAAAACTCAGGCAAGGACTTGAAACCAACCCCACACTGATGCTCATCGGTGAACCCGATACCCAGGCAAGGTGGTACTACGAGTTGAAGAAGAAGTGGGTGCAGTCGGTAGAGGAGAAGTCGGAGTTTGTCAACACCCTTCAACCTCAGACACTGCATTGGATTACCTGATCATCGTTTTCTACTTCCGGTTGCCCCCCGGTCGGTTTTTTGTCTAATTTAATCGCATGAACTGGCAACACCTGTTCCGAAGATTGTTGCGACTGGTTGTGCTGGCAAGGCGCACCTTCGATCAGCACGTAATCAACAGGGCCAAACATGTGCTGGGAGTGACGGCCGAAAAAGGCTACGGCATTGCCGGAGCATTGATTCCCCTTTTATCGCTTGGTGCTTTCGGGTTGGTGGTTTACGACCTTGGGTTCAATGAATTCTTTCGCGAGCCTATCTACATCGCCCGGTTGCTGGCCATGGCGATGCTGCTGATTCAATTTACCGTGATCGCCCGCTTCATCTTCGAATGGTGGGAGCCGCGCAAATGGCTGGCGCATGTCTATAGTTTTGGACTGGTCATCCTTGCCATCTACCTGCATCGCCTTGCCTCCACACTCATCACGTTCGACAGCTTACAGGAGACTGCCTACCTCTGGCGCAAGCTGGTGTTGTACGGAGGGGTAACGTTCATCTTCATTACGGAAGTGTCGCATGTGTTGCGGTTTATCTATCAGCGCAGCCTAAACCCCGCCTTTGTATTTGTCGGCAGCTTTGCCATTCTGATTGTAGTGGGTGGCCTGTTGCTGTCGCTGCCGAATGCGACTGCGGATGGCATCGCACCCATCGATGCCATCTTCACCTCGGCAAGTGCCGTATGTGTTACGGGCCTTACCGTGGTAGATACGGCCACGGAGTTCACACTGATGGGCAAGATTATTTTGCTGGTGCTCATGCAAATCGGGGGTCTCGGTTTCATGACGTTCACCGCCCTTCTCGGCTACGTGGCGGCTGGCTCAGTGTCGTTCCAAAATCAATTGGCGTTAAAGGACATGCTCTACAGCAACCGGATGAGCAATGTCATTCAACTGGTGGTGAGGATTCTCATGGTCACCTTCTTCTTTGAACTGATCGGGGTATTTGCCATTCGCTGGAGTTTGGATGCCGACATGTTTCCCAGCGAATCGGGCAAGATATTTTTCTCCATCTTCCATGCCGTGTCGGCCTTTTGCAATGCGGGCTTCTCCACCCTGTCGAATGGCCTGGCCGAAACATCCATCCGTTTCAACTACAGCCTGCAGTTGATCATTGCCGCATTGATCATCCTGGGAGGACTGGGTTTTCCCATTGTATTTAACATCTTCTCATTTGTGCGAATACGGGTGCAAAACTTCTTCCGCAGGTTGTTGAAGAATCCCTACCGGGAGAATTATGTACGCACCATCAACGTAACCTCACGGCTGGCCCTGGGCACCACCATGATTCTTTTGTCGATAGGCTTCGTGGCTTTTCTGATTTTCGAGTGGAATTCAACGTTGTTGGACCACGAATCCATCTGGGGAAAGGTAGTCACCTCCATCTTTGGTGCGGTAACACCACGCACGGCAGGGTTCAACACCGTAAACACAGGCATGCTTACGTTGCCTACCATCATGATCTATTTGTTGCTGATGTGGATTGGTGCGTCTCCGGGTTCTACCGGTGGCGGCATCAAAACCACCACGGCTGCGGTGGCCTTCTTAAATATGGTCAGCATCATTCGGGGAAAGGACCGGACCGAAGTGTACAAAACGGAGATATCCGAATTGTCAAAGAACAAGTCGTTTGCCACGATTCTGCTTTCTTTGCTGATACTCGGGCTATGTGTCTTCTCGATTGCCGGCATCGAAAAGGACAAGGACTTGCTGGTGATTGCTTTCGAGGCTTTTTCAGCCTTCAGCACCGTAGGATTATCCATGGGTATCACACCCGGGCTTTCTGATCTTAGCAAGATCGTGTTGGTGATTGTGATGTTCGTGGGCAGGGTGGGAGCGGTTACCGTATTGGTCGCCTTTGTGGTGCAGTCGAAACAACTGCACTATCGCTATCCAACAGAAAACATTATTTTTTAACTTAAGGAGCTATGAAGTTCATCGTCTTTGGTCTCGGAAGTTTTGGTTCCTCACTGGCTAGCAAACTGGTCGTGTTAGGTCATGAGGTGATCGGGGTGGATCACCGACCCGAAGTGGCAGACAAATGGAAAGACAAGATCACCCACACCGTTTCCCTCGATGCCACCAGCCGCGAGGCGATGGAATCGTTGCCGCTGAGAGATGTGGACGCAGTGGTCGTTTCCATTGGAGAGACCCCCGGCATCTCCATTATGGTAACCGCCCTGTTGAAGCAGTTGGGTGTGAAGCGCATCATCAACCGGGTGGTGACCCCGTTGCAGCGGACTGTGCTCGAAGCCATGATGATTGAAGAGTTCATCAACCCCGAAGCGGAGTCGGCCGAGCGGCTGGCCTACAAGTTGGATCTCAAGGGCGTGGTCGACTCCTATCGCGTAACGGATGAAAACCAGGTGATCGAAGTGAGGGTGCCCAAACTTTTCATCGGCTCGAAGGTGGGACAGATCAAATTTGAAGAGGAGCACGAGATTCTGTTGGTGACTGTCATCCGCCCCAGCGAACAAAAAAACCTCTTTGGCACCGTGCACAAAGTTCGAAAGTCATTGGGTATTGTGGACCCGGAGTTGGTGTTGGAAAAAGACGATACACTCGTATTGTTTGGTGAGGTGGACAAACTGGAGGTATTCATTGAGTATTGATCGGGCGAAAAGGGCTTGAAAAAACCGGGGAGTTACGATGTTGCAATCATCTCCGGAACGAACACGAACACCGGTGCTCGCCACCGTGAAGTCAATGCACCAACCAGCATGGTGATTACCTCCGTTGGGAAGGGTGAACATTCACGTCTTCTTCGCCATTGAATACCTGCATCGCATCCGGATTGTAAAGATGCCCGGTAAAAGAATGAGCCGCGAGTAAATGGCGACTCCTCTTCAGTGTTGTCCCGTGCGACATCCGCTCTTGACGTGTTGAAATACTGCGAAATTCCGGGCCAAATACACTTTTTTTTGTATCTTGAACATCTCTGGTGCCGGGACTAGTGTACGGCCATCCGTGTAATCTCTCGACCGTTTTTGCGAAGCAGCAAGAGGAATATTTCCCCGCCAATCGAGTTATTAAATTCGAAGAAATGTATCGTTTGACTAAGTTTTACCGATCATGACAAGTTTTGCTAAAGAAGAGGTGGGCCGCCTGAATTTTACCAACACTGAGAAGCTGCTCGAAAGGCGAAAGCAAGTGGTAGCCAATGGCGTGGGCGTGTTTGTGGCTTCAACGGCTGTCTTCGCAGAAGGGGCGGTGATCACAGATGAAGACGGGAATGAATTGATCGACTTTGGAGGGGGTATTGGCGTGCTTAACGCGGGTCATTGTCCACCTTCGGTGGTGAAAGCAATCCAGGAACAAGCAGCGAAGTTTATCCACGGAAGCTTCCATGTTTCCACGTACGAGCCGTACGTGCAACTCTGTGAGAAACTGATCCGGCTTTTTCCTCACGGTGAGCACACCAAGGCCATGCTGACCAACACGGGGGCAGAGGCCGTAGAAAATGTAATCAAGATTGCCAGGCAGGCTACCAAACGGTCGGCCATTGTCTGTTTCAGCGAGGCGTTTCACGGCCGCAGCATGATGGCCATGACGCTGACATCCAAAATCAATTACAAAATCGGCTGCGGTCCGTTTGCCCCCGAAGTATACAGGGTGCCTTTTCCCGATTATTATCATCGCGGCCAGGGCGAGAGCGTGGAGGGTTTTTCCGCAAGAGAATTGAAATCGCTGGAAGATGCATTTCACTCCATGGTAGATCCCAATCAGGTAGCCGCTATTATTTTAGAGTTGGTACAGGGCGAGGGTGGTTTCAATGTGGCACCCAGACCCTATGTGGCAGGCCTTCGAGAGTTATGCGATCAGCACGGCATCCTGTTGATCTTCGATGAAGTGCAGAGCGGCTTTTGCAGAACGGGCAAGTGGTCGGCAGCTGAACACTACGGGGTGGTGCCTGACCTTTCCACCTGGGCCAAGTCGATGGGCTCAGGCATGCCCATCGGGGCGGTGTTGGGCAAGGCAGAGGTGATGGATGCCGCCCTTCCAGGCACCATCGGTGGAACTTACCTGGGCAATCCGGTTTGTTGTGCGGCAGCCATCGCCACCATCGACCTGATGGAAAAGGAAAACCTGAATGCGCGGGCGCAGGAAATCGCCAAAGTGGCTGACGACCGATTCCGCAAATGGCAAAAGCGATTCAAATGTGTGGGCGATGTGCGAGGCCTGGGCGCCATGCAGGCCCTTGAGTTTGTAAAGGATGGCGATCCTTCCAAACCGGATGCCGATACGGTTGCCCGGTTGACGTCAGCGTGTTTGAAACGCGGATTGTTGTTGCTGAATGCCGGTACCTGCAAGAATGTGATCAGGATATTGAGCCCCTTGATCATCAGCCACGAGCTGTTGAATCGTGGCCTTGATATCATGGAAGAAGAACTGGAGGCGATTTCCGGATGATCGTTGGTCAGTGCGGGGAATCAAAAAGGATGCATGTAACTTATTTTACAGATAACCACGAGGTGTTATGAAGGTTGAAGTGAAGTTATTGAAAATCGATTATTACAACGACTTGAAGGAGTCGATGATCAAAGCCTACGAGGCTTGGGGCGCCTATTGGCGCGAACAACAAATCGAGAAACTGATTCAGATATTTCCGGAAGGCCAGATTTGTGTGTTGGTGGATGGGAAGGTAGTAGGTACTGCGCTTTCGATCATTGTGGATTACGACCGCTTTGAAGATGACCATACGTACCAGGAGATTACCGGCAACTACACGTTTTCAACCCACGATCCGAAAGGCGATGTGCTGTACGGCATTGAGGTCTTTATCGATCCTGAATACAGGGGCATGCGCCTGGCGAGGCGACTCTACAATGCCCGGAAGGAACTGTGTGAACAACTGAACCTCAAGGCCATCATCGCGGGTGGACGGCTTCCCAATTACAGAGGCTATGCGGAGAAGTTTAACACGAAGCAGTATATCGAACAGGTGAAGCTGAAGAAGATCTACGATTCTACCCTCACGTTTCAACTCTCCAACGATTTCCACGTGAAGAAGATATTGAAAGGCTACATGCCGGGCGACAAAGAGTCGATGGAATACGCAGCCCTGATCGAGTGGAACAACGTGTACTACGAGCCAAAGAAGCGACTGATCAATCAAAAGAAGTCGAACGTGCGGTTGGCCTTGATTCAATGGCAGATGCGCCTGTTCAAAGACCTGAACGCTTTGGTAGAACAGATTGAGTTCTTTGTGGATGGAGCTTCGGCTTATGAAAGTGACTTCATCCTGTTCCCTGAGTATTTTCATGCGCCATTGATGGCCGAGTTTAACCACTTGCCCGAAGCAGAAGCAATCCGGAAGCTCACGGTGTACACCGAACCTTTGAGGGAAAAATTCATCGAGTTCGCAATCAGCTACAACGCCAACATCATCACCGGCAGCATGCCCATCATGCGCGATGGACGGCTCCACAACGTGGGCTGGCTGTGCCGGAGGAACGGCACCTTTGAGCAGTACGAAAAAATCCATGTCACCCCCAGCGAGAAGATTGATTGGGGCATGGCCGGTGGCGATTCCATCAAAGCCTTCGATACCGATTGCGGCAAGATTGGTGTCTTGATTTGTTATGACGTGGAATTCCCGGAGTTGTCGAGGTTGCTGGCCGATGATGGCATGCACATTTTATTTGTGCCGTTCGTAACAGACACCCAAAACGGCTATACCCGTGTGAAGCACTGCGGCCAGGCGCGGGCGATTGAAAACGAATGCTTTGTGGCCATTGCAGGCTGTGTAGGAAACCTGCCCAAGGTTCATAACATGGACATCCAGTATGCACAGTCTGCCGTATTCACACCTTCCGACTTCTCATTCCCAACCAATGCGATCAAAGCCGAGGCCACACCCAATACGGAAATGACGCTGATCGTAGATGTAGACCTGGATCTGTTGAAAGACCTTCATTACTATGGATCCGTTCGTACGCTTACCGATCGAAGAAAAGACCTATATCGACTGGAACGCATTCCACCCGGAGAAAAGAAGACGGAAAAAGAGGAGATGCCGGCCGCGCCACTTGAAGACAGTCGGACGATATCAGGCTAGGTTACCAACCAATTCCGTAGTCTTCACCGTGGTTGCTCGACCCACCCCAGAATGAACCATGCTTCCAATCAAAGAAGATGGCGTTGATCGGGCCTGACGTGCGGTCATCGAAACGAAGCTGGTAGCCCATGTCGCGAAGCTCTTTTCTCACATAAGGTGGCGTGCTGTCGTGCAGCAAGATTTGGCCGCGTTTGGGTGCGCGGTCTTCTCCACCCAGCGAAAGATAATATTGATAGGTATTGACGTTGGGCGCCTCTGCCGCCTCTTGCACAGTCATACCGAATTCAACCACGTTAAGGAAAAACTGCAGCAGGTTTTGATCCTGCGTATCGCCACCCTGCACGGCAAATGACAGAAATGGCTTGCCGTCTTTAAGCGCCATGGTAGGTGTAAGTGTTACACGCGGTTTCTTGCCTGGCTCGATCACGTTGTAGGGATTGTACTTCGGGTCCAGAACGAAACTCTGCAACCGCTGGCTCATGCCGATCCCAGTTTTTCCAGCGATGCATGCCGGCACCCAACCACCACTGGGTGTAATGGACACAACCCATCCTTCCTTGTCGGTGGCTTCAATGGATGTAGTGCCTGCAAATACCTTGTTCAGATAGGCCTCGTCAATAGGCGACTCCGGGAAATTCATGCTCAGGCTGTTCCAGTCATTCAGATAGTTGAGGTAGGGATTGACCTTGCCTTCGAAGGGATAGGGGTCGCCAGGCGCTGCCTTGTTGTCGTTCCTTTCCCAATTGATGGACTTTACCCGTTCCTTTGCATAGTCCTTCGAAAGCAAGCCCTGCATGGGTTCTTCCGGTGCGCGATAGGGATCGCCATAGTAGAAGTCGCGGTCGGCAAAGGTGAGGTTCATTACCTGCGTGATCGTGTGAATATACCGGGTGGAGTTGAAGCCCATGCTCTTCAGGTCGATGTTCTCCAGCATGTTGAGGGCTTGCAGCATCATCGGACCTTGCGTCCACTGCGATAATTTGTACACATCAATGCCTTTGTAGTTGACCTTCATCGGCTCTTCGGTGATTACTTTCCAGTCTGCAAGGTCCTTTTCGGTGATCAAGCCCCCTTGCTCTTGTGCACCGCGCGCAAATTCTTTTGCGATATCGCCTTTGTAAAACCGATCTTGTGCGGCATAGATGGCTTCTTTCCGGTTCTTCCCTTTCTTCAATGCCTGCTGCTCGGCATCCACCATTTTTTGAAGGGTGGCAAGGAGGTCAGCCTGCTTGAAGATCTCGCCAGGTTCAGGCGCTTCCCGTTCTTCACCTAAGTGAGGAAGGAACACGGCCTTGCTATAAGGCCATTGTTTGATTTCTTTCTTTTGTCTCTCGATGCTGTTGGCGGTTTGCGCCTCGATGGGATAACCCTCTGCCAGTTGCATGGCGGGGCCAAGCACATCTTTCAAACTCATGGTACCAAACTCAGCCAGCATCGTGCAGAGGCCACCGGGTGTGCCGGGCGTCACTGCGGCTAGCGGCCCATACTGTGGCGGCCATTCATAACCTTTGTTCTTGTAGAACTCGGGCGTTGCACCGGTTGGAGCCACGCCCAGTGCGTTGATGCCGATCACCTTGCCTGTTTTCGGATTGTAGATAAGGGCCTGCGTTTCCCCACCCCAGCTCAACACATCCCACATGGTGCAAGTCGCTGCCAGCATGGCACAAGCCGCATCCACCGCGTTGCCCCCTTTTTGAAAGGTTATTGCACCGGCCGTAGCAGCCAGGGGCTTGCCCGTAATGGCCATCCAATTCTTCCCATGCAGGGGAGGCTTCTGCGTTGATTGAGAGAATGAAGTAGTTGCCGCTATCGTGCTGATGAGCAGGAATGTTGGAATTCGCTTCATAAGTATGAGTTTGAGGCCTAAACTACTCCCCACAAAGCCAATATGAAAGCGCGATTTGAAGAGTGGTGTTGTCTTTATTCTAAAATACCCAAATGCAGGATGCGACCTCCCGTGGGAGTCAGGGGGTTCGTACTCTTGCCAATCACAATGCCATCTTCGGGAGCATGGTACTCTTTGATGATTGCTCCAAACGCATCGACCAGTGTGGCAATTTTGTCTCCTTTTTTAACAGTTTGGCTCAGCTCTGGATGTACTTGCAGCCATCCGCCTTTATCGGTGTAGATCCAGTATGACTTTTTGCAGATGACGGCTTTGTGAAGAACGACCATCGGCTTTGCTTTGATCATATCCAAATGGGCCAACACATTGTAGATGCCTTCGAACCCTCGTTCGATCATGTCGGCTTGAAATACCTGCGGGTCGCCCAGTTCAACGGTGACGGTGGGAATTTTCATTTCTGCGAGCGCACTGCGAATGGTTCCACTTCCTCCGCTGGTGCTTGCCTCGCGGCTGTTGAGGATGATGTCGCAGTTTTGAACCAGGGCCAGCGCCTCGATGGCCGGATCGCTGAGGTCGGCCCTCGCATAGTAGGTGTTGACCCGCCCGAAACTGGCCGTGTGCAAGTCGATCAGGTAGTTGAACTGGCTGGCTATTTCCTTCAGGTATCGGTTTGCAAACACCTGACTTTCATTGCCTTTGGCATTTCCGGGCATAATGCGGTTTAGGTCCTCCAGGTCTGGAAAAACGCGATCCTCATTCACGATGCCGGGGATGTTCACGCCAGGCACCGCCACAATGGTCCCGTTAAGGGTTTTGGGCTCCACAAACCTGGCAAGCCGGTGGATGACTGCGATTCCGTTCAGCTCGTTTCCGTGAATGGCTGCCTCAACACCCAACACAGGGCCTTTCTTGGCGCCTTTGATTACGATTACCGGTATGAGAGTGGGCTGACCGAGGCCATTTTCCCCAACCTGTAAAAAGCAGTTGGTGCTGGTACCGCTCTTGAACTGATCCAGGTTTAAACTGGTGATCACCCTGGCCTGCTCCTGTGCCAGGCACCATGCCGCTGCGAACAAAAAGGGTACAAACGCGATTTTCATGCATGGATATTAGTGATTTATTTGATAAAACGGGTGGCCGTGGTGTTGCATGGCGCTCTTTTTTGAGTTCACTTTCTATAAAAAAATGTGGCGACACGAAGCTTTAACCGTAATTTTGCAGCTTTGACACAAGCGCAAACCATAACCCTTTATCAGCCGCTGCTGCATCAGGTCGCATACCGGTTGCTGAAATGCAAAGCCGATGCGGAAGACATCGTTCAGGACACGTTTGTTCGCTGGCTTAGCATCGACACCAAAGCGATCGAGAACAAGAAGGCTTACCTCATAAAAATGGTGACGAATAATTGCCTCAGTCACCTGGAGTCGCTGAAGAAAAAGAAGCAGGCCTACCTGGAATCCATTCAACTCCCGGAGTTCGTGCAGCAACTCAAGATGGACTTCTCTCATTTGGATGTAGGCACCGAGCTCAAGGGTGCCATGGCCCAGCTTCAATCAAAGCTGCAACCATTGGAGCGTGCCGTATTCATTTTGAAAGAATCTTTGGGCTTTGATTACGATGAGTTGCAGGAGCTATTTCAGAAGAAGAAGGACCACCTGCGCCAGTTGTTGAGCCGCGCCAAAAAGAAGTTGGAGGACAAAACACCCAGCGTGGAACCTGCGCCAGCCGGAATGCTCGACAGCTTCAGCAGAGCCTGTTTGCTTGGGGAAGCTGCAGAATTGATCGCGGAGCTGAAGAAGCAGGCGCAGTAGGCGCATCGCAAAAAAAAGATCGTCTTTCTTGTCACAAACCGGCAGAATCCGTGTCGTTAGGGTTAGTTCGAAAACCTAAAACCTGAACATGGAGATTATTCTGCTCTTTTTTATAGCGCACTGGTACCTGTCGCTTTTCTTTCAAACCTTTTTCCTTCATCGATATGCTTCCCACGGCGCTTTTACGATGGGTAAGTTCACCGAAAAGGTATTCTATGTGCTCACCTGGATCTTCCAGGGTTCAAACTACCTGAGTCCCTACGGATACGGTGTGATGCACCGAATGCACCACGCTTTTGCAGATACTGAAGACGATCCGCATTCGCCCAAATACGATGAGACCATCTGGAACATGATGTGGAAGACAAAAACCATCTACTCGGCCATTGCCAACGGTAAGATGATTGTGGAAAAACGATTTACAGAGGGAGTGCCCAAGTGGGATGCCTTTGACCGGATTGCACGTTCATGGCCTTCCAGGTTGTTCTGGGGCGCCCTGTACGTGGCATTCTACTGGCAATTTGCCCCTGTGTGGTGGTTGTGGCTGCTGCTGCCGCTGCATTTCTTGATGAGCCCGATCCATGGCGCCATCATCAATTGGTTTGCGCATAAGTATGGCTACCGGAACTTCGAAGTGGGCGACACCTCCCGCAATTTCCTGCCCCTCGACTTCCTGATGATGGGTGAAAGCTACCATAACAATCATCATAAGAACGGCTCAAGGCCCAATTTTGGTGGCATTCGATGGCATGAGATTGACCCTACCTACCAGGTAATCAGGCTGTTGGCGGCCCTCCGCGTGATCAAGATCCGGCAGAACCGGGAGGTTTCCTTCCGTGAAGTGAAAAAAGCTGCCTGATCGTTATGTTGTGTAAATATTGCCTAGCTTTGCGGCTTATTATTTTAACAACAATTAATGAAACAAGGAACAGTAAAATTCTTCAACCAAACCAAAGGATTCGGTTTTGTGAGGGATGAAGAGACATCACAAGAGTATTTTGTGCATGTAACAGGACTAATTGATGAAGTTCGTGAAAACGACAGGATTACCTTCGAATTGAAGGATGGACGCAAGGGCTTGAATGCCGTAAACGTTCGTCTTGCTGAGTGATAGATCATCAAGCATTGTCAGAAAGCCGGGCCTCGCGCCTGGCTTTTTCATTTTGGTCAAATTTGATTTTTTTGCACCGTGTTTTTTGAAGACTTTAAGTTTAGCCGCGAACTGAGCGATGGGCTCGATGCGATGGGTTTTAAGAAACCCACACCCATCCAGGCACAGGCCATTCCGCTCATCCAGCAGCAGAAGGATTTGATCGCCTGTGCCCAAACCGGCACCGGCAAGACGGCAGCGTTCCTGTTGCCGTTGCTGGATAGGATTGTGGATACGGATCACCGGCATCTGAATACGCTGATTCTCGTGCCCACGCGCGAGTTGGCGCTGCAAATCGACCAGCAGTTGGAGGGATTTGCCTACTTTACGGGTGTCAGCTCCATTGCGGTATACGGTGGCGGCAGTGGCGAGGTCTGGGACCAGCAAAAGAACGCCCTCGAATCCGGTGCAGACGTCATCATCGCCACACCCGGCCGATTGATTGCCCACCTGGCAGGAGGGAAGCTGGACTTCAGTCACCTCAAGCACCTGGTATTGGATGAAGCCGACCGCATGCTGGACATGGGGTTCTACGATGACCTCATCAAGATCATCAGTTTCCTGCCCAAGCAACGGCAAACACTCTTGTTCTCCGCCACGATGCCGCCAAAGATCAGGACATTGGCAGGGCGCATCCTGAACAACCCGGAGCAAATCAACATCGCCATTGCCAAGCCGGCAGAAGGCATTGTGCAGCAGGCTTATTCGGTGTATGATACGCAGAAGTTGGATTTGTTAAAGCACATCCTGAAAACGGGAGGTTACGGCAGCGCCATCATCTTCGCCTCCAGAAAAGATGGGGTAAAACAACTTGAGCGCACGCTGCGCAAGCAAGGTGTGGCTGTGCAGGCGTTTCATTCCGACCTGGAGCAACAGGAGCGCGAACACATCATGCGCGAATTCAAGAGCAAGAAAGTGACCACGCTGATCGGCACGGACATCCTGTCGCGGGGTATCGATGTGGAAGGCATCGACCTGGTGCTGAACTATGACGTGCCGCCCGATGCAGAAGATTACATTCACCGCATTGGCCGCACCGCCCGTGCCGAACGCAAGGGTACCGCCATTACCTTCATCAATGAATTGGACCAGCGCAGGTTTAAGTCGATCGAAGATCTGATGGAGCGTGTGGTCGAAAAGGTGGCGTTGCCGGAAGGGTTTGGCGAGGGGCCGGAATACAATCCGCAGTCGAGGAAATCAGGCCAGTTTAGAGGCCATCGTGCGGGTGGAAAGCAAAACAATAAGAAGCGCAGGTTCAGAAACAGCAAGGGGCCACGATCGAGATAAATGGGTCGGTCTGGCACATCAATTCGTTAGCCCTGGAGGCAGTTTGTTTTTGCCTTTTTTGGACACATAGGCAATTGAACGGCAAATGGCAGCAGGGCTTGCTCAGGCGTTCAGCCAACGGAGCCGCTGACTCGGGTGATAAGGATGACCCACGTCAGTGGCGTTGTCGTCAGCAAGGAAATCCAATGCCTCGTTCAGCGTATCGAAGAAGGGAATGTTGCGATTGAAACGGAGGTTGTAGCCCTTGAGAATCATTTGCTTGGTCGCATTGAGTCCGATGATCGCCTGCTTTGCTATCAGCGATTCGAACTGCTCGGTTACTTCTTCTGCGTTTCTCATGAACTCAGGGGTGGCGTAGCACTCGTTGTTGAAGATGCTGACAATCGGCATGGGCACTCCTTTTTCCTTGAGGCGTTGCCCGGCTTGCCTTACCAACCTGATCATCTGGTCGGTATTCAGGCTGGAGTAATCCAACACCATGATCTCCTTGCCGCGGTGCGTAACCTGGTACAGTCTTTTCATCGAAGTAACTGCTTGACTAAAGCTACCAAAAAACAGGTTGCCTTCAAACCCATTTCGTCACCTCGCAGAAGGCATTACCGGGGTAATGTGCTCAGTTCTGCTCTTAGGGTTGACAGCACAGCACGGTAGCTTTCATCCGCAATCACGTTCTGCAACTCGAAAGGATCCTTCTCCAGGTCATAGAGTTCGTCCATTCCTTCCAGGTCGGTGTATTGAATGTATTTGTACTGATGATTTCTTACGGCCTTGTACCCCATCTTGTACACACGCGGAAATACAGTATCCGTATAGTATTCGATAAAAACAGAAGATCGCCAGTCCGTTGGTTCACCACTGAACAGCGGGAGCAATGATCGCCCTTCGATGTGCCTGCCGGGGGTTAACCCTGCGAACGCCAGCATGGTGGGCGCCAGGTCGATGCTCTGCACCAACGATTCAACCGAACGGCCCGCTGAAATCATTTTGGGATAGCGGATCAACAGCGGGATCCGGATGGCTTCTTCGTAAGCGAGTCTCCTTTCCTCATCCAGGCAGTGCTCGCCATACCAATATCCGTGGTCGCTCGTGAATACAATCACGGTGTTGTCAAGCTCACCGGCAGCCTGCAGGGCGGCCATGATCTGTCCCAGGCTTTCATCCACACCCAACAACATGTCTGCGCGCTGTTGAATCGAGGCTTCCTGCGTGGTGGTGGCTTCACTCAACGGTGGCACACCATCAATCGATCGCATCAGTGCAGGCTTGTCCGATGGAATGACTGCATGGTTGGCTCGCCTCTTGAATACTTTGTCGGCATAAACTCCTTGATGGCGTTCTGCCGCCACAAAACTCCCTTCGCCAATGTTGGCTGTGCTGCCGTCATCGCGTTGCAGCACGTTGGGATGCAACGCCTTGTGCGAAAGGTAAAGCACAAAGGGCTTGCTCCGCTCTTTGTTGATAAATGATGTTGCGTAGTCGGTGAAGATGTCGGTTACATAGCCCTGGGTTTGCACTTGCTCGCCATTGACGTTCAGCGGAGGGTCAACCGCTTCGCCCTGTCCTTTCATGGCCACCCAGAAGTCCCACCCCGGTCGCCTGGAATCATCGTTGCCCATGTGCCACTTGCCGATGAAGGCCGTTTCATAGCCTGCATCATGCAATGTTTTCGGAAAGGTTTCTAACCGATGGCTTTGCTCGTTGCGTGCGAGGTTGTCGGTGATGCCGTTGGTGTGGGCGTATTGTCCGGTTAAGAAGTTGGCACGGCTGGGAGAGCATAGCGGAGTTGTACAGAAAGCGTTCTTAAAGGTGGCGCCCTCCGCAGCGAGTTTGTCGATGTTTGGTGTTTGGATGTAGTTATGACCCCCGGCAGCATAATCATCCCAGCGCATGTCGTCCACCAGAACAAACACAATGTTGGGTCTGTCATCCGCTGGGCGGCATCCCAAGCCCATCATGGACAAGAAAAGAAAAGCAAGGATGCGATGTCTGGATGTCATCAATAAGGAGGTAGGGGAACAAACTCTTTGTCATCGCCCGGCACTTTTGGAAAGCGTTGCTCTTTCCAGTCGAGCTTGGCCTGCTCGAGTGTTTCCTTGCTGGAGGAAACAAAATTCCAATAGATGTAACGAGGTCCATCCATGGCCGCGCCACCCAATATCATCAGGCGCCCATCGCTCTTTGCCAGCACATCCACGTCACAACCAGGTCGCAGCACGATCATCTGCTGTCCTTCATATTGCGTACCGCTTATTTCGATGGTACCCGACAGCGGATAGATGGCACGCTCTTCTGCCGTTTTTGGTATCGTGATACGCGCACCGGATTGAAGGGAAACATCCACATATAACGTAGACCACTGCGTAGGCACGGGCGACTTCAGGCCCTGAAACTCGCCCAGGATTAATCGGCCTCGCACACCATGGTCGTCAAACATGGGAAGATCGTCCACATCGGTATGCGAAAATTCAGGGGCTCCGCGTTCGTGGGTTTGCGGTTGGGCAAGCCAACTCTGGATGCCAAACACTTTAGTGGGAGTTTTTCGAATATCTTCACCGGTTCGTTCGGAGTGCACAATGCCTGCGCCTGCCGTCATCAGGTTCACGTCACCGGCTTTGATGCGCTGGTAAGTGCCGAGTGAGTCGCGGTGGTCTACCGTTCCGTCAAACAGATAGGTTACGGTGGAAAGGCCAATGTGTGGATGGGGCTTCACGTCCATGCCCTGCCCCGTGAGCAATTCACCCGGGCCCATCTGATCCCAGAAGATGAAAGGGCCCACGAGCCGCTTCTTTCGAAACGGGAGAGAACGCCTGACCTCAAAGCCGCCAATGTCGCTGGTGCGGGGAATGATCACCATCTCAACGAGATCCGGACAGTTGAGATCGATATCAGGTTCTGCGGACGGGAGCCAGCTCATTCGGTCAAATTAGTTCAAAGGCGCAAATCCGGAAAACAATTCCGATGCTTCCTTCAGGTTTCCGATGGGAACATAATCACAGACTTTCGAGAATTCTTCCCACATTTTCTGAACCCGCGGATTGGAATGCGCATCATCGATGTGTTGTTGCGACTTCCACTCAAAGATTTCGATGACGGTACCGTCTTTGGCTTCGCAAATAATCGAAGTGCGGTCTGTGACCAGTTTTTCCTTCTTGAGGATGTCAAGATGTGTTTTCACCACCTTCCGCAGTCCGCTTTGCTTTTTGGGTTTGGGTCGGTAGCATGCCATTACGATGATGCCCATGGTTTGGGATGTTAATATGAAGCCTTGAATTTAACGATTAAATGTCCCTGCCTTCATCCCGGACCGAGGGCTTTCTGTCTTGTGAATCGGCTTACGCAGCGAGAAAACGTGTCCCAAATTGGGCTTCACCGTGCAAAACTCAGCGCCTCCGCGTCTCAGCGGTTAAATGAACTTGGGCGTAGCGGACCGCATTCTTACCGCAGAGGCGCAAAGACGCAGAGAAGAACCGCGAAGACATCGCGCCTTGGCGTCCTGGCGGTTAGCACAAGTGGTGACCCCTAATCCCACCACAAACATCACTTGGTTGTCATCGCGGACCGAAATGATAATAGGATGATAAATCATGCCTTTCCGCGATCTAAGGAGAGGAGTGTAATCGCGTGGCAGAATTCTTACCGCAGAGACGCAAAGACGCAGAGAAGAACCGCGAAGACATCGCGCCTTGGCGTCCTGGCGGTTAGCACAAGGTGACCCCTAATCCCACCACAAACATCACTTTGTTGTCATCGCGGACCGAAATGATAATAGGATGATAAATCATGCCTTTCCGCGATCTGGAAAAAGGGAGGAGTGTAATCGCGTGGCAGACCGAAGCGAAAGACCACCGCGCAAAACTCAGCGCCTCCGCGTCTCAGCGGTTAAATGAACTTGGGCGTGGCGGACCGAATTCTTACCGCAGAGGCGCAAAGACGCAGAGAAGAACCGCGAAAACATCGCGCCTTGGCGTCCTGGCGGTTAGCACAAGTGGTGACCCCTAATCCCACCACAAACATCACTTTGTTGTCATCGCGGACCGAAATGATAATAGGAGGATAAATCATGCCTTTCCGCGATCTAAGGAGAGGCGTGTAATCGCGTGGCAGACCGAAGCGAAAGATCACCGCGCAAAACTCAGCGCCTCCGCGTCTCAGCGGTTAAATGAACTTGGGTGTAGCGGACCGAATTCTTACCGCAGAGGCGCAAAGACGCAGAGAAGAACCACGAAAACATCGCGCCTTGGCGTCCTGACGGTTAGCACAAGTGGTGACCCCTAATCCCACCACAAACATCACTTTGTTGTCATCGCGGACCGAAATGATAATAGGATGATAAATCATGCCCTTCCGCGATCTAAGGAGAGGAGTGTAATCGCGTGGCAGACCGAAGCGAAAGATCACTGTGCAAAACTCAGCGCCTCCGCGTCTCAGCGGTTAAATGAACTTGGGCGTGGCGGACCGAATTCTTACCGCAGAGGCGCAAAGACGCAGAGAAGAACCACGAAAACATCGCGCCTTGGCGTCCTGGCGGTTAAGGTTTTGCCTGTCAATTCCCCTTCGGAGGATTAATCATAATATGTGCCCTGTGTGTGCCGGGGTCCATGATCCACGGCATGCCGGGTGCCCCAGGCTTCAAAGGTAAACCGGTACTTTCTGATGTCTCGTAAGGAATGTATACTACATACCGTAGACTGGCACCGGTCAACTCCCCGGTCTCTTTATTAAATACTTCATCCGGACCAAAGCAAATGAATAACGTGCTTCCGTGGGAAATCTTCAGCTTGCCGGCTTTCACTTCCTGCTCGCGGATGTCAAATATCTCCTGGTTGGTCTTGCCTTCCTTTCGCAGTGCCCGCCCCCGCGCCATGAATGGATCCATGTCTTTATGATAAGCAGCTGCATTGAAGCCCTTGCTGTGGGGATCATCCGCAATGCACACCATCTCGTTGGTGCCTTCGCGCAACACCACAAACTCGCCCCTGGCATCATAGCCATAGACCTTCGCCCCCTCGCGCTTGTCGGCCGGGCAGGCCATCAGGGCCGATTTGATCTGTGCCTCCGCAGCCGGAATGGCGTTCTGCGTGCGCGCGGTACAGGAAATGATCACTAGAGTTGCTGCGAGCAGGATTGCTTTCATGATTTCCCGGGATTTCGTAATCAAGTTACGAAATTCATCGTCAATCCGTGGCGCCCCCTGTGAAAACCCTTTCCGGGCGGGCCTGTCTGCACTAAGGTGTCTGACATCTTGAAGATGTCAGACACCTTAAAGGCCCGGAGTATTCACCGACCCCTTTCCGGCATTCACCGACACTCAGGGCGTGTTTCGCCTAATTACCCTGTACCCGGGCGTCTGCAAAGCGTAATATTGAAGAAAAAACAGACAGAAATGGAAACCAAACCATCATACAACAAAAACATGAGTGAAGATTCAAACCTGAGCACCAACCGCAGAGGCAAGTTCTTCGGTGGTCTCATCGTGGTGGCCGTGGGCGGCATCCTGCTGATGCGCCAAATGGGAGTGGAGATCCCGTATTGGGTCACTTCCTGGCCCATGATCCCGATCGTAGTAGGTATTTTCATCGGTTTGCAAACCGGCTTCCGCGATTGGGGCTGGATGATACCCATCGTTGTAGGACTTGTATTCCTGGCGGATGACTTCTTCCCGGACATCATTGAAGGTCGGTACCTCTGGCCACTTGCCATCATCTTCATCGGCTTGATCATTATGCTGGGCCCCACAAAGAAGTGGAAGTCCCGCATCAGGGGGTCCCGATCTGAAGCATCGAGTATTCCCACTGATGATGTGCTGGATGTGGCGGCCATTTTCGGAGGAGTGGAGAAAAATGTGGTGACGAAGAACTTCAAAGGTGGCGAAGCCTTGGCGGTATTTGGCGGCAACTCCATCAACCTTTCGCAGTCGGATATCCAGGGCGAAGCCCGGCTTGAACTGGTGCAGGTATTCGGTGGTACCAAGCTGATTGTGCCCGCCAACTGGAAGATCAAGTCTGAAATGGCCAGCATCTTTGGCGGCATTGAAGACAAGCGCTCGGTAAACCGCGACACGACCGATGAAAGCAAAGTGTTATTCATTGAAGGTGTCACCATCTTCGGTGGATTGGAAATCAAAAGTTTCTAAACGAACGAGAATCCCTGCCTTGCTTGTTGAGCTATGGCAGACCAGCAACCAGAATCCAGAATAATCCAGAATCCAGAAATTATGAATTGGTACATTGCAAAACTGGTTTTCAACATCGTAAGCGGTGAAGGCAACCACAAACCACAATTCGATGAACAATACAGGCTGGTGATGGCGGACGACTATGAGAATGCCTTTGCAAAAGCCCGTGAGCTTGGCAACCGGGAAGAGGAAGTGATCCTCCGCGCAAACAAGGAAAAACTCCACTGGAAGTTTGTGAATGTGGCCGAGTTGTTTCAGATGGAAGACTTGCACGAAGGCATGGAGCTTTGCTCCAATATCTACGAGGCGGACGACCGCGACCAATATGTGCGCACTGTCAATCTGCAAGCCGCCTATGTGAAGAGCAAATTTCAACATCAGTTGTACCGCGCCTGATGCTTCAAAAGAGAACCAGGTGGGTATTGGCCGCGTGGTGGCTGGCTTGGCTGGTGATCCAGGCCACTGCCATTTACCTGGCTGGCTTTGAGTGGCAATGGGCGTTTGCCGATGCCCTGATATCCATCGGTGTGATTGCCGTGGAGGCCTACTCGATCATCACGATACTCCGTTATTACAGTCCCAGTCCGAAAAATGCAGTCTCGCTGTTGGCATGGAGCGGGGCGCTCTCCTTCATGGCCACGGCTGCCATTGTGTTTGCGCTTCGCTGGATTGCCCCCGATTCGTACGACACCTTCGTGAACGCCACCTGGCTCGTGCGGTTCATCTTCACTTTCTTCATGATCGGGTTTATTGCGCTGTTCACCTGGTTGTGGTTCTTCATGCAAACACAGCAGGATGACCGGGAGCGGCAGGCGGCAGCGGAAAAGATGGCCCGGGATGCCGAGCTCAACAACCTGCGCCAGCAAATGCAACCCCACTTTTTATTCAACAGTTTGAATTCGATTAACGCACTGATCGGAGTTGACCCGGAGAAAGCGCGCGTGATGGTACAGAATCTCTCGGATTTCTTTCGCGGCACCCTGCGGAAAGACGATGGTCTCAAAGTCACCCTGTCGGAAGAAATCAAGCAACTCAATCTATACCTGGATATCGAGAAGGTGCGCTTTGGTCATCGTTTGAAAACCCGCTATGTGGTTGACGATACTTGCCGTCAATTGATGTTACCCCCGTTGTTGCTGCAGCCTGTGGTGGAGAACGCCATCAAGTTTGGATTGTACGACACGGTGGGTGAGGTGGAAATCACCATTGAGGTTGACCGTGTGGAGGAAGACCTCCGGGTTTGTGTCATGAATCCCTATGATCCACAAACGGCCACACCGAAAAAAGGTGCGGGTTTTGGATTGGCGTCTATTCAGCGCAGGCTGCACCTGCTTTATGCACGCAACGATTTGTTGACCACCGGTCAGGAAAACGGTATTTTCAAAACATGTATTACCATACCCCAGTATTCAGCCCATGTACAAAGCGTTGATCATTGACGATGAGCCCCTGGCCCGCAGCATCGTGAAAGAATACCTGAAGAATCATGATGAGATCGAGGTGTTGGCTGAGTGCAACGATGGATTTGAGGGGGTAAAAGCCATCGCAATGCATCAACCTGACCTGGTGTTCCTGGATATACAAATGCCAAAAATTACCGGGTTCGAGATGTTGGAGCTGGTGGACTCACCCCCGGATGTAATCTTCACCACCGCATTTGACGAGTATGCCCTGAAAGCTTTTGAGTCGCACGCGGTCGACTACCTGCTTAAACCATTTACCAAAGATCGTTTTGACAAAGCCATTCAAAACTGGAAAGCGAGGGTGCACGAAGATGAAACCCAACGCCCCGTGCGGGACCTGCTGGAGGAAACGGCAAAGCAACCGGATGAAGGTGGCCGCGTGGTGGTAAAGGAGGGGAGTACAATCAAAATTATTCCGAGCACGGAAATTCATTACATCGAAGCCTATGACGACTACGTGAAGATCCACACCAAAGACGGCTTCCATCTGAAGAAGAAGACAATGAACTACTTCGAAAAGGTACTCAGTCCCGCAGACTTTGTGCGTGTTCACCGGTCCTACATCATTTCCCTGGATCAACTTACCCGCTTTGAGCCCATGGAGAGGGATACCTACCTGGTCTTTTTAAGAAACGGGACGCAAATCCCGATGAGTAGGAGCGGTCATGCACGGCTTAGGGAAATACTAAAGCTTTAACGTCTTCGGATTTAGAGAGGCGCAACGTTTTCCTTAATTTTGCGTCTTAATGCGCATATGGAAATCCGCGAAGTCAATACACCCGGGCGGGCATTGGAGTTTCTGCGTTTGCCCGTTCGCCTGTACCAACACGAGCCTCGCTGGATCCGCCCGCTGGATCATGAAATCCAGGCCGTTTTCGATCCGAAACAAAATGTGTACTTCACACATGGCGAATGCGTGCGATGGATTGCCCAAAAGGATGGCAGAACCGTTGGACGGATAGCCGCATTTGTAGATCATAAGACGGCCACCAAGAATGATCAGCCCACCGGAGGCGTGGGCTTCTTTGAATGCGAGCACGACCAACTGGCAGCCGGTGCACTCTTTGATGCGGCTAAGAACTGGCTGTCTTCCAGAAAGATGGAAGCCATGGACGGATCCATCAACTTCGGCCCGCGCGACAAGTGGTGGGGAATCCTGGTAGATGGATTCGAGTTTGAGCCCAACTATGGCATGCACTACAACTTTCCCTACTACAAGGAATTGTTTACGGGTTATGGGTTCGAAGAATACTTTAAGCAATATACTTATTACCGCACGGTGGCAGGCGGCATCGACACGACCATCAAAGAGCGAGCCGATCGGCTGGCAAAGACGGGAAAGTTTCGTTTTGTGAACATTGTAGATCAGCCGCTCGACAAAGTAGCAAACGATTTTCGCGAGGTTTACAACAAGGCCTGGGCGAATTACCAGGATGTGGTTTCCCTGACGGCCGCAGATGTGAAAGCGCTGCTGAATCGGATCAAACCCATTATGGACAGGCGGTTGATCTGGTTTGGTTATTTTAGGGATACACCCATCGCCTTTGCCATCATGCTCCCCGAAGTGAATCAGATTTTTAAATATTTTGATGGAAAACTGGGCCTTTGGGAGAAGTTGCGGTTCTGGTGGATGCTTCGGCAAGGTGTTTGTAACAGGATGATCGGGGTGGCATTTGGCATCGTTCCCAGGTTTCAGAAGAAGGGGGTTGAGTCGGCCATGATCGAAGCGATAGCGGAAATGGCTTATGATCGGAAAAAGAAGTTCAATTACGTGGACTTAGAGCATAATTGGGTGGGCGACTTCAATCCGCAAATGATGCGTGTGCACGAACTGATGGGTGGAAAGATTCGGAAAGTGCACGCCACCTACCGGTATCTGTTCGACAGAACGAAGGAATTCAAAAGGGCACCTGAGGTGAATTGATATGAGAGGTATATTGTTAATGGGCGTGGTAGCGATCATGGTGGGTTGCAAGTCGACACAAAAAGTGGCTGACGATGGCCCGCGTACGTACGTGCCACCCAAGGAAGTTGAAATCATAGTGCCTTGTTCTGGCCCGGAGTACTTTACGAATAGCGAAGTGTTTCGTGCCAATTCGGTTGGCGAGAGTATTGACTTATCCGTGTCGAAGCGGAAGGCGATGAGCAATGCGCGGTCGGAGTTGGCCGCTGCCATTGAATCTACCGTAAAGACCGTGACGGACAGTTATGTAAACGCCCGCGAAAGCAACAATACCGAAGACCTGGGCGAGCGATTTGAAAGTCTGAATCGCCAGGTGGTCAGTCAGCGACTAACCGGTATCCGGAAGATTTGTGAGCGGTATTACTTTACAGAGGAGGGAAAATACAAAACCTACGTGGCCATCGAGTTATCGGCCCAAGCGCTGGTCGAAGCCTATCATCAGCGCATCGCGAAAGATGAGAAGCTAAGTGTCGATGTCGACTTTGAAAAGTTCAAGCAGACCTTCGAGCTGGAGATGGCCAGGCTCGGTGGTGAAAATCATTAAGATCGCCTTTTCTTCGCGCGGTGAGTGTCGCCTCTCCTGAAGGGGGCACCCATTGGCCAGGACAAAGCGCTATGGCGGTAGATGGCGGATAGCAACGGTTAATGACTTATATTCAGTATCTTTAAAGTGCAAACGATTCTTCACCAGTATGGAAAAGAACGACAAGTTTGCCCATATCAGCACCGATCAGCTCTTGAAGCGGAAGAGATTCCTTGTGGCAGTGGTGGTTGTGATCATTACAATCTTGTTTGTCAGCGTGGGATTGTTGATTTATGCTGCCATGTCTGGCCGATGGAACGTAGTCTATTTTGTGATTCCCTCGCTGGCCGTATTTATCTCTTCCATCCCGTTGCAATACAACCTGGTGATTGTATTGAGGGAGCTTAAGAAGCGCGAGGCCTCTTAAACTCCGTCACCCAAACGCTACTCAATCTTAATCTTCGTGTTCAGGTTCTTGTTGAGGTTGCCCAGGTCTGTGTTCAGTGCTGCGTCCAGCTTGTTCAGATGGCCCGTTAATTCCGCGCTTAGTTCTTCAAACACCTTGTAGGCGCCATCGGTGGGTTTGGCATCTCCGGTTTCCACACTTCTCCGCAAAGAAGAAAGCCGGTTGTTCAGCTTGATCGGGAAGTTCAGTGGGTCTTGGCCGCTTTGGTTACGAACCTGGTACAGGTCTTCTTCAATCACTTTGATTTTATCCAACAACGGTTTTGCCGCTGCGTTCAACTGCGGATCTTTCGCTTCAGTCAGCTTGTCGTTGATTTCCTTCCTTAGTTTCCGGATTTTGATCACCGCCTCGTTGGCCGCAGTTTCTTTGTCGCGAATCTTGAGGGCCAGATCAAACTGTGCTTTCAGGTCGGCCTCGGTCACGCCCTCCAGATTCGGATCCATCTTGATCGTAAATGGATAGGTCTGGGTGTAAGATCCGGACGTCATCTTCACTTTGTAGTTGCCGGGAGGTGCCTTGGGGCCGCGTTGGGGCCGTCCACTCCAGATGATGATGCCGTCAAAGACAGTTGCACCGGGATAGGTCATGTCCCAGGTAAAACTGTTAAGTCCTTTTGCGTTGGTGGGATTTGAAGTACCGCCACGCAACCACCAGGGCAGATCCGGGTTGGTTTTGCGCTGGGCTTCCTTGCCGGAGAAAGTGGCGATCACCTTGTCGTTGGCATCTATGATCTCCATCACAACCGAGTCTGACGGCTTGTTGAGGTGGTACTGCACCACCAGGTTGTAGACGCCCCGGATGGGATCCGATGGCTTGTATAGGATGGCATCTTGCTTGGCGAGGTCCGCTGTAATCTGTCTCATGGGATTGATGTCGTCCAGAATCCAGAAGCCACGACCATGGGTGCCGAGCACTACATCGTCATTCTTAACAACGAGGTCGCGAATGGGTGTGTCAGGCAGATTGAGCTGGAGTGATTGCCAGGTGTCGCCATCACTGAAGCTTACGTAGGCTCCATGTTCGGTGCCCAGGAAGAGCAGCCCCTGTCGAACGGGATCTTCACGCACTGCGCGCGCGAAGTGACCATCTTTGATGCCCGTAGTGATCTTCGTCCAGGTCTTGCCATAATCGCGCGTACGAAACACGTATGGCTGCCGGTCGTCCACCTGGTAGCGGTTGGCGGCCACGTACAACACACCCGGCTTGTACTTCGACTCCTCGATGATGCTCACGCGCGAGAACTTCGGCAGCTCTTTGGGTGTGATGTCCTTCCAATTCTTGCCTCCATTTTGAGTGATGTGAATTTTGCCGTCATCCGATCCTGCCCAGATCGTGTTGACATCATGCTGTGACGGTGCCAACGCAAATACGGTGGCATAAATTTCCGGACCATTCATATCGTTGGTGATGATGCCGCCCGTGGGCCCGAGTGTTTCCGGGTCCGCATAGGTTAAGTCCGGACTGATCTTCTCCCAGGTCTGGCCGTCATTGGTTGTTTTCCACACATGTTGCGAACAGGTGTACATGATTTTAGGATCCAGTGGGCTGAACATGATGGGGAAGGTCCACTGCCATCGCTCGGGCAATGCGCTCGCGGGTTCGCCCGAGAAAAACCGCGGATAAACCTGGATATCCCGGATCTGTCCGGTCTTTCGGTTGTACCGCGTGAGCAAGGCACCCTGGCTGCCGGCATAAAATACATCGGGGTCGGTAGGACTTTGCGTGATCCAGCCGCTTTCGCCACCGCCCACGGCATACCACCATCCATGGTTGGGCCCGCGTGCCTGCATGTGATCCCAGCCATCGCTGGGCATGGCCAACGTGCTGTTGTCTTGTTGCGCGCCTGCTACATGGTAGGGCACATCGCTGGTTGCCATGACATGGTAAAACTGGGTGGTGCAAAAATCTTCTTCCGTCCAGGTTTCGCCACCGTTAATGCTCACGCAGGCACCGCCATCATTGGAGGTGATCATGCGCTTGGGATTGTTCGGATCGATCCACAAATCGTGGTTGTCGCCATGCGGCACGGTTATTTCCTTGTCGAACTTCACACCTCCGTCAGTTGATTTCCAGAAGTCGACATTGAGGCAGTAGACGGTCTCTTTGTCCCATGGATCCGCATAAATTCGCGAGTAGTAGAATGCGCGTTGGCGGAGCTTGCGCTCGTCATTGGTGCGTTTCCAGGTCCAGCCGCCATCGTCAGAGCGGAAGACGCCCCCTTCATTTGCTTCCACTATGGCCCAAAGGCGGTTGTTGTCAACAGGGGAAACGGTGATGCCAATCTTCCCGAGTGGGCCTTCGGGCATACCGGGGTTTTTCGTCAACTCAATCCAGTTGTCGCCACCATCGGTCGACTTGAATAGCTTACAATCTGGTCCGCCACCCCACATCTTCCAGGCCTTGCGATAAACCTGCCAGGTAGAGGCGTAGATAATCTTCGGATTGGTCCGGTCGATGATCAGATCCGCAGCTCCGGCTTTGGGACTGACGTACAGCACCTTCTTCCAGGTGTTGCCACCATCGGTGGAGCGGAACACGCCACGCTCTTCATTGTCGCCATAGGGATGACCAAGCGCTGCTACGTATACGATATCCGGGTTCGTAGGGTGAACCCTAATTCTCGCAATCGCTTGTGTCTCTCTCAACCCCAGGTGTCGCCAGGTCTTGCCGGCATCGGACGACTTGTATACACCGTCACCTTGCGTAATGCTTCCTCGCAACTGGGTTTCACCGCCTCCGATGTAGATGATGTCCGGATTGGTTTCGGCCACCGCCACCGCACCAATCGAAGAAGAGGATATTTGTCCATCGGTCACCGGAAACCATTCGTTTCCACCGTCCACGGTTTTCCATAATCCGCCACCGGTTGCCCCAAAGTAGTATTCGTTGGGCCGGCCCGGACTTCCAGTTGAGCCCAGTGAACGGCCACCACGGTCGGGGCCAATGTTGCGCCACTTGAGTTTGTTGAAATAGGCAGGGTCCACTTCACCTTTTTCCTGCTGCGCATATGCGGCAAAGGAGAATGAAATGAGACAACCAGCGATTAACACCTGCGAAAAGAGTTGACGGACCCTCATAGATTGGTTTGGATTTATTTGTTAATTACATATTAATCGATGCAAAATGTACTCAAGTAAAGTAAAAGTTCGCGCGTTCCGGATTTTTTCCATGGCGCCATCACTTTATTTGAGTCTGTTCACCAAACTATTCAAAACCCGGTTTGTGACATCGATGTATTACACTTGCGGAAATTCCTGTATTTGTGAAGATCAATTGGCGTAAAACCGGAAAGGTCATCACCGTTGTCGCTGTCGCGGTGGCATTAATACTGACGCTGTTGGTGGCGCCCATCGACAGAACACCTCTTCAGCAGCAAGGGTTTTACCAGGAGATGATGCAGCACCTTGAATCACTCCAATTGAATCATGCAAAAGGTGACGAGGTCTCGGTCGGTTGGAGCAAATTATCGATCATTCCTGATCATCCGGTGCCGCTGGCTGGCTATCGACCACGGCCCGACTTCACGGGCGTGAACGACAGTTTGTATGTGCGCGTGACAAGCATTGACAATGGTAAGCGTACGGTGTTCATCATCTCAGCCGACCTGTTGCTGTTTCCTCCGGTCTTGAAGGACATGCTGGTGCAAAAGGTTACGAACGACAACTATTTTCTTTATTTTTCTGCGAGTCATACCCACACGAGCGTGGGCGGATGGGATCCGTCTATGCTGGGCCGCATCCTGATGGGCACCTATGATCAGGCGTGGATGGAGTCGCTGGCTTCACAGATCATGGCTTCGTTGGAACGGGCCCGTACCACTGCCCGAAAGGCCACCATCGCTTATTGGGAACGGGACGCGAGTTGGTATGTCTACAACCGGCTTCACCGGCAGGCGCCCGAAGACGGGTGGCTGCGTGGGCTTAAAGTGACCCGGGATGATTCCAGTACAGCCATTCTGGCCGCGTTTAGTGCTCATCCCACGCTGATCGCCCGCAAAAAGACGCTGCTGTCAGGAGATTACCCGGGCGCCCTGGTTCGTCACCTGGAAAGTGAAGTCAATCATTGTCAATTCCTGGGTGGGATGATCGGCAGCCACCGCATCGAGGGCATGAAGCGGAGTGACTATGATTTTGCCGACCGGGTGGGCGACATTCTCGCCCATCAGGCGCTTGAAGCCGATCCCATACCGCTCGCGGGCGAGGCGAATTTCGTGCTCGGAAAGGTTGAGGTGGCGTTTGGCCCATCGCAAATGCGACTTACGGACAACCTGAAGCTGAGAAACTGGGCTTTCGATCAGGTGGTGGGCCCATTGGAAGGGGAGATTACGATATTGGGTATTGGGAACCTGCTGCTGTTAGGCATGCCTTGTGATTTTTCTGGCGAGATTGCAAGCGCAGAAGGGTTGCAGCAGCTGGCGAACAATCATGATATGGAATTGATCATTACCAGCTTCAACGGGGACTACAACGGATACATTACGGCCGATCGGCATTACGATAAGAGCAGGAATGAAGAAGTACGTGCACTCAATTGGGTGGGTCCTTATTTTGGTGATTACTTTGGTAAGATTGCCAAGATGCTGATTGTTAAAGTAGCGGAGCAACATGATCATAAAACAACTGAACCTAACCCTTAGCAGAACATGCATCAGAAGACTTACACCATCGTCCTTTTAGTATTGTTGTTCTCGTGCAACAAAACGAGCGAGAACCAAGCGGCCGACCCTTTGAATTTTGAGCAACTCAGCCAGGTCGTTGCGGAGCGGAGTCAACTGCTGGCGGGCGAAAAGGTTTTGTTGGTGGCGAGCCCCGGCCGTTTCGACCCGATGATTCCTTTGCTAAAGAATGAGATTGAAAAGGCAGGGGCTACTTACCTCGGCACCATCTCCGTAACCGGTGAGGCACCGGCCGCTTGGGCAACCGATTTCACGACCGGGGCAACTGGAAAAGTTGGGCCTGAATTGGCAACATACTTTAAATCAGTAGACCTGGGCATCATGTTGCCTGGCGCCACCACAACCCATGAAGCTTATGCGGCCATGCAAGAAGTGCTCAGGCAAAATCAAGGCCGAACGATCCACTTCCATTGGGAAGGCGCCTATGATTTGAACGGACAGGCACTTGCGGTCGATAGCACCATCGATCGGTTTTATCAGCGGGTGCTGTTCGAAACAGATTATCAGGCGTTGGCGCGTGTGCAACAAGCATTTGACAGCGCCATGCGAAACAACTGGATCACCGTAACCGCACCTGCGGGCACTGATATCAAGTTCCGAATTGGCGAGCGACCCGTAACCAAACAAGACGGGGACGCTTCGAAGAGCCGGTCACAAGGTGCGCGCAATCTGATCGATCGGGAAATCGAGTTGCCTGCTGGCGCCATTCGCGTGGCACCCATCGAAGAAACCGTAGAGGGTACCATCGCCTTTCCTGATGGCAGGTGGGGTGGAGAAGCCGTTACCGGCCTGAAGATGATATTCAAGAATGGCAAGGTGGAGGAAGTCTTGGCCAATACCGGGGTGGAGGCTGTTCATCGCGAGATGGGCGAGGCAGGGGTTGCAGGAGAGTCCTTTCGCGAATTTGCACTTGGATTCAACCCACTGCTTGCGATTCCAGCGGAAGGGCAACGATGGATTCCTTACTATGGTTACGGGGCAGGCGTAGTGCGGCTGTCCCTGGGCGACAATACGGAACTGGGCGGTAACGTGAGTGGGCCCTATGTGCGATGGAACTTCTTCACGGATGCGACCGTGAAAGTAGGCGAGGAGATTTGGGTCGAGAATGGAAAGCTGCTGAAGCCCTAGCCGTTCTTTCGGCCAAAATCATCTTGCAGCCTAACGATATCACTTTCGTCAGAAGGCCTTTTTGCATCGGTGTGCTGCCAGATCTCAGCAACCACTCCCCATTGATCGAGACCTATGAGACGATGCCGTCTCCCTTTCTCCAGCCTGATGATGTCGCCTGGTGAATAGGCATCACCCGGTTGTTCTTCATCGGTGGCGCTTTGTGCCACAGCCACTTCGCCAGACACCACGCGCCAGATTTCTGCCCTTCGGTCGTGGTACTGCCACGATAGCCGTTGCCCGGGTGCTACGATCAGAAACTTCGGACTCAGCTTGCCGCTGATTTTCAGGTCGTCAATCTTAACACCGGGAAAATACCGCGTTACAAACTTGGGCGCCTGCGACTCATCGATTACGAAAAAACCGCCCCACGGACGTTCGAAGTCCTTGCTTACGATGGCAAAGCCTTCACCAACGATAAGTTGTTCCGTTTCTTCCAGGAATGATTTTTTGTCGCGGGCGTCTCTCATATTGAACCGTAAGGATGCAAAAGTAAACCGGAAGGTTGACACTCCAAAAATGGACGCATGATCTGATGCAGATAAGCTGCATAGCTGACGAGCGTCATGATTCACAAAAAGACCTGATGCTACCTTTACCACATGAAAAAGTCATTCCTGTTATTGTTCATTGCCTTATCCGGCTGTGCGGTCAATTTGAAAACAACGTACGATCATCAGAAGGACTTCAACTCCTATCAGACTTTTTGTTGGATGAATGGGTGCGAGTTTACGGTGACCGGGCCAGACTACTTAAGTGACGAGAAGTTGCGTGCCAGCGTCAAACAATCCATCATCAATGAGTTGGAGAAGAAAGGCATGCGTTATGACGAAAACAATCCTGATCTGGTCATCGACTTCCACATTACGTTGGTAGAAGAGTCGGCCATCATTCATCACCGAGACGAAGATGAGCCCTTCTACTACAAACCCATGGATGAAGTGGAAACGATCAACTACCTGAATCGAACGTTGGTGATCGACATGGCCGATCGGAAGGAGGGGAGAATGGTTTGGCGATCCGTTGTCAACGGATACATGGATACACATCCCGAACTGACTGAAGAAAATCTTGGGAAAGGCATCCGGCAAGCGTTGAAGCACTTTCCCCCTCGACCTAAACCCTCGCGCTAGTTGTAGAATCAGCATTCTTGCAGGCAGCCACTTGAATTATTAGCGGAAATCATCAAGCCCTGCGTGCAGCCCTAGCCCCGCATAATCAGCAATCGTCAACGAAAACTAAGGTAACCTGAGCACTGGTTTCAGAATGATAACTGCCTTTGTGGTGTCTAAGCAAATGGCTGCTCAAGAGACGGACTCTGCTCTGTAAACCATTTCACACCTTCTTCGGTCATGTAAGCACAATCTTCTAAACGAATACCAAATTCTCCGTAGATGGCAATGGTCGGCTCGATGCTGAAGCACATGCCGGGTGTCAAGGGTTGTTTGTTTCCAAGCACCATATTGCCCCATTCGTGACCATCCATGCCGATGCCATGACCTGTTCGGTGGGGACAACCAGGTACTTTGTAGCCTGGGCCAAAACCTGCATCGGTGAGTACTTTGCGGGCAGCGATGTCCACATTTTCACAGGGCTCACCCAACCTGGCCGCTTCAAAGCCTGCAGATTGCGATGCCTTTTCGAGATTCCAGATTTCTTTTTGTCGCGCAGATGGTTCACCAAACACCACCGTGCGCGTAATGTCTGAAGCATAGCCTTCAATGGAGCAACCGCCATCAAACAAAACAATGTCGCCTTCTTTGAGAATCTGTGGTTGTGTGGTGCCGTGGGGATAGGCCGAAGCCTCGCCAAACAACGTGAACGCTCCGCCCGATGCGCCCAACCTGCGGTGGGCATCCGAAACCAGCGAGGCAAAATCCCGCGGTGTCATACCCGCTTCGAGAAATGGGTAGCATGCTTTGTACGCGGCCAGAGTTACTTCGTTTGCTTTTTGCATGAGTGCGATCTCGGCCGGACTCTTGAACATACGACAGCCGATCGTGACAGGATCCGCACTGGCATAGTTTAGATTGGGTGCCACCTTGCGCACACCGTCAAACAAAAAGAATCGCACGCGTCCTTCCATCCCGATTGTACCCGTGCGGATGCCGAGGTCGCGAAAAACTCCTCCAACCACTTCATACGGACTTTCGTGCTCCTGCCACACGCGCACCTCATCGCCAAGGGTGATGAGTTCGCGAACCCTGGCCTCTTCAAACCCTGGACTCACATACACGACCTCTCCGTCAGCCGGGATAATCGCGGCCATCATGCGTTCGCTTTGCCCCCAACGAACCCCCGTGAAATAGTTCATGCTGGTTCCGGCATCCAGGAAGATCGCTTGAATCTTGTTTTCCTTCATCAGCCGCTGTGCTTTCGCGATGCGTCCCTGACGTTCTTCCTTGCTGATCGGCTTCACATCTCCGGTAAGGGATGTGAGGTGGGCCAGGGGTGAATCAGCCTTCCCTTCGGCAGCGGGCGTAGCGCAGCCAATCAGAGCGGCTCCGGCAGTGGATCCTGCACTCAACTTGATGAAATCTCTTCGCTTCAGGGACATAGGTTTGGAGTCTGGGCACCAAAGTAGGTGCTTATTTCCAACCTCAGCTCACAATCATTGTACGAGTGGTTGAAAAAGGGGATGTTACAACCACTTCTTCCTTCTGAAATAAACCAGCATTCCTATCATGATCAGCAACATCACACCGCACACCACAAAGTAGCCATACTTGTATCGAAGTTCGGGCATGTTGTCGAAGTTCATGCCATAGATGCCCGCAATGAAAGTGAGTGGAATGAAAATCGTGGCGACCAGTGTAAGCACTTTCATCGTCTCGTTCATCTTTTGGCTGAGGGATGAAAAGTAAATATTGGTCAAGCTCTCCAGCGATTTAAGTGTGCCGTCAATTCCTTCAATGGCATTGGAACAACTGTTACGCAGATCGCGGAAGTATTTTCGGTTTGATTTTCGCAGGAAATGGGTCCGGTCTTTCAATATATTGGTGAGCGCTTCCTTAAAGGGTGAGAGGGATTTCTTAATTAATTCTGCACTCTTTTTTGCCTTTTCAATCAGCAGCAAGGTTTCCTGGGTTGGATTGGATAGCGTTTGGCTTTCCAGTGCTGCTACGCCCTGATTGATCACATCAATCGTCTCGAAGTAATTGTCTAACACAGCATCCAGCAACTGGAAAAGCAGGTAGTCGCTGTCTCGCTTCCGGATCGGGCCCACGCTCTCTTTGATTTTTGAGCGGATATGTCCGAAATGATCTCCGGGCTCTTCCTGGAACGATGCCACAAAGCGGTTACCCAACACAAACGACATTTGTTCTACATTCAAATGGTCGTCTTCCTCTCGCTCGATGGATTTGATGCTGAAGAAGAGATAGTGTTCAAAATCATCGACCTTGGGTCGTTGGGTGGTGTCCACGATTTGCTGCAGTGTAAGCCGATCCAATTGCAATGCTTGCCCCACTTTTTCAATGAGCTTTACATCGTGAATGCCGTGCAGGTTGAGCCAATAGACTTTGTTTTGATCCAGCGAATCGTAGGATTGAAACTCTTTCAGGTGTTCCAGGTAATGCACTTCGCGTTCATCGAAAGAAAACAATTGAGCCCGGGCCTTTTCGAGTTTCTTCTTTCCGATAAACGCGATATCACCGCCCGCCTTGGCGTTGCTCTTGGCAGTAGAGTAGAAGTTCAGATTGAGTCCGGTGATGCCGGGCAACCCCACCAGCGTACGAATTCCTTTGATCAACAACTCATCCGGACGGGCGAGGGTCTTGATAAATTTGGTTGTTAACTGCTTCGGATCTGGCGCCTTCATTGTGTGTTAAAGAAAATAAATTTAGCTTTAATTCAATGGCTCACCAAGGATGGATTCGATCGAAATATTGATTGGTATTCGGAAGATTGTTCGCTCCATCAACCTGGAATCAAAGCGGATTCAGAAAGACTTTGGTATCAGCATTCCTCAGCTTCTTTGTTTGGGTCACCTGCACAATGCAACAAAAAAGCGGGCTACCCACCGGGAGTTGATGAAGTTGTTGAGTCTGAATTCAAGCACGGTCACCGGCATTGTAAATCGCCTGGAAAGCAAAGGATATGTAAGGCGCAATGAGAGCAGAGAAGACAAGCGCGTCACTCTCATTAACCTCACCGCCAAGGGAGAGAGAGTAGTGCAAAAAGCTCCGCGCGCTTTGCATGATGAGCTGAGTGCGAAAATTGATCAACTGCCTGATAAAACAAAAAAGATGATTCGGGATTCCATCGACCTGATTGTGGATGCCATGAACATCGATCACATGGAGGCATCGCCTCTTTTGACCATCAGCGACCCGATTGAAGGCAACGGGAAGGTGGGAGCATAATCCTCAATTTTCTGGTCAAAAACCTTGAAAATGCTTACTTTTGTAATATGTTCTATAGAACATATTTGATTCCAAAGATCATTTGGAGTTTTAAGCGAACGGCAAACCATTCTTTTCAACAACAACCTGAAAAATGAGATATTCACAAACCGAGTTCACTCAAATCGGTGAGGCTTCCAAATTTGCGGACCTGCCCGAGAAAATTATCAAGGGCGAGCATTTGGGGTCGTTGAGTGAGGTAGACATACCTAACCCTAACAAAGAAAGTGTGAAGCTCAATGACTTGCTTCACCGGGAATTTCTGAGCGGAGCATTTTGGAAAAAAATCCCGGCCTTCAAGAATGTTACGAGGGAGGAATTTCTTGATACGGGGTTTCAGAATAAGAACTCCATAAAGACGGTGGCAAAACTCAAAGAGATCGTTGGCGATCTGGTAGATGAGGGCTTCATGAAGGATGTGGAACAAGGGATGCACGAGGCCCCCATGAACCTGCGGTTATCACCCTACATCCTGAGCTTGATCAATTGGAATGATCCCTATCGCGACCCATTGCGCATTCAGTTTATACCGATTGCATCGGCCCGCCAGGCCGATCACCCCAAGCTAACGCTCGACTCGCTGCATGAACAGGACGACTCGCCTGTTCAGGGTCTTGTCCATCGTTATTTTGATAAGGTTCTGTTCCTGCCATTGGATGTTTGTCCGGTGTATTGTCGTTTTTGCACGCGCAGCTATGCGATAGGCAACGACACAGAACTGGTAAGCAAGGTGAATTTCAAACCCATTCCTAAGAACTGGCATCGCGCGTTTGCGTACATCGCGTCCCGGCCTGAGATCGAGGATATTGTGATATCTGGCGGTGATGCCTACATGTTGGTGCCTGATCGCATCCGGCAAATAGGGGAGACGCTGCTGGAGATACCCCATGTAAGAAGGCTTCGCTTTGCCACAAAGGGGCCGGCTGTCATGCCCATGAAAATCCTTACCGATCAAGCGTGGACAGATGCCCTGGTTGATGTGGTGAACCACGGAAGGGAGCGGGGAAAAGAAGTGGTGCTACACACGCACTTCAATAGCGTGAATGAGATCACCGACATCACGAAAGAAGCCATGCTCTTGCTTTTCAAGCGGGGTGTGACCGTCAGGAATCAAAGTGTCCTTATCCGCGGAGTCAATGATTCTCCGGAAAAAATGATCCACCTGGTGCGCAAGCTTTCCTACATGAATGTGCAACCCTATTATGTTTATCAACATGACATGGTGAAGGGAACCGAGGAGATGAGAACCAGCGTGGCCGAAACAGTTGAAATTGAGCGGGCTGTGAGGGGTGTAACGGCCGGATTCAATACCCCATTGTTTGTTACAGATGCACCCGGTGGTGGTGGCAAGCGTGACGTGCACAGCTACGATTATTACGATCCGACTACCGGCATCAGCGTGTACCGAAGCCCGAGTGTTGACGAATCAAAATTGTATTTGTACTTTGATCCGATCGCTACGTTGCCTGAAGAAGGCAAGAAGCTGTGGGAAGACGAGTCGCTGCACGATGACCTGATTGAAACGGCAATCAAAGCATCGGGCTATGCGCAACTCACACCCGCGCTCTAGCTCGGCCTGCATGCACTTTATAGACTATTTCGTTTTTGGAGTATACTTCCTCGGAGTACTTGCCGTGGGAGTCTACTTCTTCCTTAAAAACACCGACCGTGAGGATTATTTTGTAGGCGGCAGGTCCATTTCCTCCATGCATGTGGGGTTGTCGATTGTGGCCACAGACGTGGGCGGAGGTTTTTCCATTGGCCTGGCTGGCCTGGGTTATGTGATGGGTCTGGCCGGGAGCTGGCTGCTTTTCACAGGACTTATTGGGGCGTGGCTCGCGGCAGTCTTCACGGTCCCGAAGTTAAAAACCATGGACATGGAGTCTGGCTTTCTTACGTACCCGGATTTCCTGGCAAAGAAGTTTGGAGGCCGGGTTGCCCTGCTGGCTGCCGTCATTTCTGGTATCGGCTACCTTGGATTTACAGGCGGCCAGGTGCTGGCTGGCGCAAAGCTGGCAGCTGGCAGCGTGTTCTCAAACATGGAGATCATGGAGCCGATGCAGTTTTCCTTGTACGTGATGACGGTAATCATCTTATTGTACACGGTGCTTGGCGGCATCAAGGCCGTGATCTACACTGATACCATACAATGGATTGTACTCCTCAGTGGGCTGATCTTCCTGGGCTTCCCTTTTGCCTGGCAAGCAGCCGGTGGGTGGCAAGGTATTCGCGCGGAAATTCCACAGGCACATTTCACCTTCACCAATGTCTCGATCCCCACACTGATCAATTGGGCATTCACCATCATTCCCATTTGGTTTATTGCCATGACTTTGTATCAACGGGTGTATGCAAGTCCTACGGTGAAGGATGCCAAGCGGGCTTTCTTCATTGCCGGTGTGTTTGAATATCCGATTATGGCTTTCGTGGGGGTAGGCTTGGGCATCTTGTCGCGGGTTGGATTTCCGAATGCCGACCCGGAGATGGCGCTCCCGCGGTTGCTGAATGATGTACTCCCGATTGGCGCTTCGGGCTTTGTGCTGGCGTCCTACTTCTCCGCAGTGATGTCCACAGCCGACAGTTGTTTGATTGCCTCGTCCGGAAATTTCACGAACGATATTTTCGCCAAAATATTTAAAGATCGATCTGATAAATTTATCATGCGGCTGTCGCAGGTGATTACGCTGATCGTGGGCGTGCTGGCGTTTCTGCTGGCCAGTCAGTTCACCTCGGTATTGAACATTGTGCTCCAGGCGTATGGATTCATGGTGTCGGGGTTATTGGTGCCCACGTTGATGGGATATTTTAGCAACAAACATAATAGCAACGCAGCACTGGCCAGCATGTTCTCGGGCGGTGGGTTCACGCTGGCAGCCATTTTCTTAGATATGTCGCTGCCTTTTGGATTGGATCCTACTGTATTTGGCCTGGCCATTTCGGCCGTGGTCTACTTTTTTGTCTTTAGCCTTCGCAAGCGTGTTTGATCGAATAGAAAAATTGGGACATTCCACCATTCAACATGGTGCGAACAACAATCGGATTTACCTGATGAAATTGGACGGCCGCGATATGCCGGCCCTTCTTCAACAACTGGATGATCTGGCGCGCAACCGCGGCTACACCAAAATATTCGCCAAAGTTGGCGGGTCGCATGCCCATGAGTTCCTTGCCAACGGTTACATTCGGGAAGCAAAAGTTCCAGGTTTTAAGAAGGGAAAAGAAGACATCTTCTTTCTTTCCAAATTTTTGGATAAAAAACGAGCTGGCTTGTCTGACGACAAAAAATTAACGCTGGAAAATAACTTTCGAATCGCACTTCAAAAAGCCGAGGACTATCAGGCACACACTTTGCCGTTGGAATACTCGATGCGCGAATTAACGGAACACGATGCCCGGGAGCTGGCCGATTTGTATCAGGTGGTTTTTGAAGTCTATCCTTTTCCGATTTTTGATCCGAAGTATCTTGTCGAGACAATGCGTGAGCACATCCGGTATTTTGGTGCCTTTGAAAATGGAGATCTCGTTGCAGCCGCGTCATCTGAAATGGATGGGGAAGATTTGAACTCGGAGATGACGGATTTTGCCACGCGCCCTAGTCACCTGGGTAAGAACCTTTCCTACTTTCTTTTGCAGGAAATGGAAATTCACATGAAGGAGGCAGGATTGAAAACACTGTACACCATCGCACGGGCAGAATCGGTGGGCATGAATACTACTTTTGCGCGCATGGGCTATTCTTTTGCGGGCCAGCTTGTGAACAACACCATGATCAGTACGCAGATTGAGAGCATGAATGTGTGGTATAAGTCGATCTGATCTGCCAGCGACATGTTATGTGGGCGATCGGCCAAGATGGATGGTGATTTGTTAATTTGTATCTTCACCCATGGCCAAGCTCAATTCTAAAAAGATCTCCATTTCAGTTTCTGAGAGCATCGGAAAAGTATCCGGTCTGCTGGTTGAACCTGTGAAGCCCAAGGCGATTCTCGTTCTCGCTCATGGCGCTGGTGCCGGCATGACCCACTCCTTTATGAGTGGATTGGCCGATGCCCTCGAAGCCCTTAGCATCGCAACCCTACGATATAATTTTCCCTATATGGAAAAGGGAAAGGGCCGACCTGACCCCCCGGCCATTGCTGAGAAGACCGTTGCCGCTGCGATGGAAAAAGCGCATCAACTTTTTCCCCGACTTCCACTCTTTGCAGGCGGCAAGTCCTTTGGGGGTCGCATGACCTCCCAACGTGTGTCAAAGGAGTGCCCCGATTACCTGAAGGGCATTGTCTTTTTTGGTTTTCCACTACATGCCATCGGTAATCCCTCTACCGACAGGGCCGATCACTTGAAAGATGTAGCAATACCGAAGTTGTTTTTGCAGGGCACCAAAGACAAGCTGGCAGAAATGGAGTTGATATCCTCAGTACACAAGAAACTGAAGCACTCCAAGCTCGTAAAATTTGAAGGGGCTGACCATTCTTTCAAGGTGGGTAAGGAAATCATCCTCGATGTGTTGGCAACTTCCACGGCCGAATGGATGGCTGCAAATTAGGATCAGCGGCTCGCAGCCATTTTGGTAAAACTGTATCTTTCGCATTCAAATAAGCAGCAAATGAAAAGAACCCAAGTAGCCATTCTCGGTGCAGGATTTATCAGCGACATTCATATTGAATCGTATCACCGGTTTGTGCCCGAGGCGGAGGTGGTGGCCGTTTATGCGAGAGACCTTAACAAGGCAAAAGCATTTGCCAAGAAGCACGGTATCATGCAGGCATTTGACAACATCGATGACGCGATTGCCAAGTCAGGCTGCGAAGTGGTGGATGTTTGCCTTCCCAATTTCCTGCACGCAGAAGCAACCATTAAGGCTGCCCGTGCCGGCAAGCATGTGATTATCGAAAAGCCGCTGGCAGTAACCATCGAAGAGGCAGATCAAATGATTGCCGAATGCAAAAAGGCGGGAGTGAAACTCATGTATGCAGAGGAATTGTGTTTTGCCCCGAAGTATGAACGGGCGCGCATGTTGGTAAAAGAAGGTGGCGTGGGTGAAATCTACATGCTCAAGCAGGGTGAGAAACACAGCGGCCCGCACAGCGATTGGTTTTACGATATCAATCAGGCGGGTGGTGGCGTGCTGATGGATATGGGCTGCCATGCGTTCGGGTGGTTTTTGTGGATGTTGAATCGCGCAAAACCAAAGAGTGTGCTGGCAACCATGTCGACTGTATTGCATAAGGGGAGGACCAAAGGCGAAGATAACTCGGTAGTGATTGTGGAGTTTGAGAATGGAGTGACATGCGTGGCGGAGAACAGTTGGGCCAAACATGGTGGCATGGACGATCGCAGCGAGATCTATGGAACGGGAGGCGTCATCTATGCAGATTTGTTCATGGGCAATGCAGCAGTTGCCTATAGCAAAGAAGGATATGGGTATGCGATGGAAAAGGCAGACACCACCGTAGGCTGGAGTTTCATGATCTTTGAGGAAGTTTTCAATCAGGGATATCCGCATGAATTGAAACATTTCATTGACTGTGTCCGGAAGGATCTTCAGCCGGCCTTCACCGGAGAGGATGGAAGAGTGGTGCTCGAAATCATCCATGCGGCTTATGCATCGGCCGGCCAGGGTAAGAAGATTGAATTTCCATTTACACCGAAGGTGAAGAAGCCGGTGGATCTTTGGCTCAACCCTTAGGGGTTATCGTCATTAAGCTGGGCGGCTGCTTCGGTATCGAGTAGCAGGTAGGCGTTGTGGTGCCTCCGGATTTGGGTCGCAGGTATTTCCATGCTGATTGGATCCGACATCGTGCGTCTGATGATGTCTGCTTTGTGACTTCCATTGGCCAGCATCAAAACCTGCCGCGATTCAAAAAAATGCTTCATGCCCAATGTGAGGCCCTTCGAGAGCTCGGTCCGCTCCGCAAAGTATTTCTGGCCAACCAACTGCGTGGTTTCGGTGAGGTCGGCCAGGTATGCATGCTGATCAGGGTTCGCACGGGGCTCGTTAAATCCAATGTGGCCGTTCATGCCAATGCCCACCACCATCGTGTCGATGCCATTCCATTTTCGGATTTGCTCGTCCATGGCCCAACACTCTTTACCTATATCTGTCGCAAGGCCGTTGAAGAGATGGTAGTTCTGCTTTTTTACCTCAAGGGGTTTCAACACATGTTCTTGCAGAAAATAGTGGCAACCACCCGGATTGGTATCCGGGATGCCAACCCACTCATCCAACCCGATGAAGTGGAGATTCGAATAATCAACCCGCTGTTCCCTGATTCTGCTCACCAACAGCTGGTATGTAAGCAAAGGCGTACTTCCCGTGGCCAAACACATCAGCCCATTGGGGTTGGACCGGATGGTTTCAATCAATTGATCAGCAGCGAAACCTGCAAGTTCTTCTTCGTGTTCAAATATTCTGAATATCATCGGCATGTTAATCGCATGCCAAAGCTACGCAGCGGCAGGTTGATCTAAGAATGCCTTAAATCAGTTTTTTATTATCATTCATCCCTAAATTGTGCCTCAAATTCCTCAGATGGCTACCCTTGCAACCGAGACTTACTATTGCCAGAACAAGATTGAACTTGTGCGGGGAGGCAAGCCCTATTTTGAGTTGTTGGAGGATTTGATTGACCGTTCAACGGCTACCGTTCATTTGCAGACGTACATCTATGACGAAGATGAAACAGGCCTTCGAATTGCCAAGGCCTTGATACGGGCCGCATCGCGCGGTGTGAAAGTGTACGTTCTGGTGGACGCATTCGCCTCACAAAACCTTTCCGCTGGTCTTATACACGCCTGGCAAAAATCAGGTATCTGGTTCAAACGTTTTATGCCGCTGTTGAAAAGTCGATACTTTTACCTGGGCAGGCGTTTGCATCACAAGGTGGTGGTGGTGGATCATCGCTACGGGCTGGTGGGTGGTCTTAACATCAGCAATCGATATAACGATTTCCCCGACCAGCCTGCGTGGATGGATTGGGCAGTGTTTGTGGATGGCGAAGTGGCCGCTGAACTTCACAACGTTTGCGTACGAAGGGGAAAATTTTCCGGTGACCTGGAGGAGATCCCGGTGCGTGTGTACCCTGAAACCAACTGTCCCATTCACGTGCGGGTAAACGATTGGGTAAGGGGCAGAATGGAGGTAACGAAAACATACCTGAAGATGTTTCAGCATGCCGAGCGCGAGATTATCATCATGTCGAGTTACTTCCTACCCGGCAGGGAGTTTCGCAAGCACCTGAGACGGGCATCCAAACGAGGCGTATCGGTAAAAGTAATCGTTGCCGGCCCTTCCGATGTGGGGATCGCCAAAGATGCCGAGCGATACTTATATCCGTGGTTGCACAAACGGGGCATTCGCGTCTTCGAGTACCGAAACAGCATTCTACATGGCAAGATGGCCGTGCAGGATGCAAAAACGGTGACCATCGGATCTTACAATCTAAACGACATCAGCGCGCGGGCCAGCATTGAACTCAATGTAGAAATTGTCGATAACGCGTTTGCCGGAAGAGCCTCCGGAGAGTTGCACGGTATCATTGAACGTGATTGCGAGGAAATCACCGATGAAGCGTATCATTTAAAGTGGGGTGTCTTCTCCCGCATCCGTCACAACGTAGCATATCACGTATTCAGGCTGCTGCTGTTTCTTTTCACGTTTTATTTCAAGCAGCGGCAATCCAAGGATTAACCACGAGAAACATTCCATCTTACCACTTGCTCCATCTTGTGCTTATTGACCAGGCTAATCTTGGTGTTTGCAATTTCGATCAGACCTTCATCTTTGAATTCAGAAAGCACACGGATGACCGATTCCGGTGCGGTGCCGACCATCTTTGCCAAATCATCGCGTGAGACGCTAATGGGCGAACTGTCATCTTTTATCTCCGCCAATTTCAGGAGAGCTTCTGCGGTACGTTGCCGGACCGAGTTGTAGGCGAGATGCAGGAGCCGGGCCTCTTTATCGGCTACCTTTCGGCAAAGCAGCGAAACGAAACTCGCGAATACATCGCGTCTGCTGTTGACAACGGTCATAAAATCCGATCGAGGTATCAGCAATACCTCACTGTCTTCCAGCGCAAGGGCTGAATCCGAATAACTGGCGTTGTCGAGCAGTGGTTCGTAGCCGAAAAAATCATTCGGTTTGTAAAGATCTGCAATCAATTCCTTGCCATCAGGGTGTGATTTATATGTTTTCACACTTCCCGATTTCAGGTAGTAAACAAAATTGGGCATGTCGCCCTCGGAGTAAATGTTGGCCTTTTTCTTGTAAGTCTTGATTTTGTTGGACTTGAACAGGTCTTGCATACTCAACACCTGGCGGGCGTCCTCCATGAAGTTGTTGAAGCCTTCTGTGCTCGATTCGTATTCCTTTCTCATGGCACTCTTCTTCAGCCTCACTTCGATGGCATTCAACAGATCGGTTTCTTCAAAAGGCTTGGTAATGTAATCGTCCGCGCCCAGGCCCATTCCTTTTCTCATGTCGCCTTTTTCCGCTTTGGCGGTGAGAAAGATGAATGGGATGCGCGCGGTGGCCGGGCTTTTACTGAGGATGTGAAGCACTCCATAGCCATCCAATTCAGGCATCATGATGTCGCAGATGATCAGGTCGGGGAGTTCTTTCTGTGCCAATTCCACGCCTTCTTTGCCGTTGGGCGCAGTGAGCACCTGATAATTGGCCAGGCTCAAAATCTCACCGGTATTTTCCCGAACCTCGGGATTGTCTTCAATCAGCAGAATCTTGTTCATAGGGTATCGTCACTGTAAATATACTGCCTTCTCCTTCTTTACTTGTAAAAGTTACGTCTCCATTTAACAAGCTGGCATATCGTTTTACGATGCTTAGCCCGAGACCGGTGCCCTGGTGATTGGAGGCATTGGTGGCCCTGAAGAAACGCTGGAAAATATGCTCGATTTCCGCCTGCGGTATCCCCATGCCTTCGTCCTTGATGGCCAGGGTGAGTTGTTTGGGTTTCAGGTCTGCCTCAATCCAAATCCGCTTGCCAGGATCTGAATATTTGCTGGCGTTGGATATCAGGTTGAAAAGGATATTCCTTAAAATTCGGGGATCGGAGTGGACCAATCCGCCACTGCCTATTTTGAGCAGGATTTTTTGATTCGGTTTGAGCGTGGGTTCAAGTTCTTCCTGTACGCCTTCCAGTAATTCTGTTAAGTCAACTTGCTCCAATTGAACGTCCACGCGACCTTCTTCAAGCCTGCCCAACGAAAGGAACTCGTTTAGAATGTCTGTAAGGTGGTTGACAGATGATTTGATTCTGGTGATGTGCTTGTCAACCTTTTCGAAATCGCCACGGTCTTTGTATTGCTTCACCAGCGAAGCCGAGCTCAATACTGTGCTCAGCGGTGTTCGAAACTCATGTGATGCAATGGATACGAACTTTGACTTCAGGTCGTTTAATTGCCGCTCTTTTTCCAATGATTTCCTCACTTCCTCCTCGGCCTTTTGGCGCTCCAGAATCTGTTCCTGCAACTCATCGTTAGCCTTTTCCAACTCCTTTACCACCGAGTTCAGGGTTTCGGTTCTTGCATGCACTTTTTTCTCAAGTTCGGTCGCGTAGCGCATCAATTGCTCTTCACTTTTTCTGAGTGCCTCTTCTGCCTCTTTCCGCCTGGATATGTCGCTCACAAAGGCCATGATCAATAGCTGATTGTTTGCCCTGGTATAGCTCAGACTCACTTCGACAGGAAATTCCGAGCCATCCTGTCGCATGGCCATCAAATCGCGACCCACGCCCATTCTTCTGGGCTCAGGATCGGAGTTGAATTCTTTTCTGTGTTTCGTGTGGCGCCCGCGGGCGGATGCCGGAATAAGACTTTCGATCTGATTGCCGACCAGGGAGCCGGAAGGGTAACCGAACATTTTTTCTGAAACTGGATTGGCAAGAAGAATCTTCCCGGAATCATTCACCATGAGAATGCCTTCCGCAGAGGTTTGAAAGATGTCGCGGAATGTATCGCTCGATAAGAAAGAGATCTGAAGATCGCCAGGACTCGCCATTGCCGCAATTTAACGACCATCGTCCTGATCGCAAAAATGAAGTTGACCAGGGTAGGGTTGGGTTGTTGGACTTACGCTTTGGGGCCAACCCTAATGCAACTGATGCCGGAGGAGATAAACAAGAACAACCGATGCAGGCCAGGCTGGTTATTGAACTTGGTGTTTGTTCGTTGATTTGTTTTTCAAACAGCAGGAACTTTTCAGGACTCATGGAGCGAGACCTTTCCTTGATTTGATTTCGACAGCCTGAATACGAATTCGTCTTGCTTGATGTGCTTGCTATGGCGGGATGCCGCGATTGAGAATATTTAATCGGTTTTAATGACGTGACGCCCTGCCGAAATCCGGGTAAATCCGAAACTGATTGGCGAATAAAACTGTAATATGCACAGCCAATGATACTCAGATGAAAGCGTGGCAAATTCACCGAGTCGCGGACATCAAGCAAGTCACAGCACCCTTGACCTTGGCTGAAGTGCCAGTACCAAGTCCAGATCATAACCAGGTATTAATCAAAGTGTTATGCTGTGGTGTTTGCCATACGGAACTTGATGAAATTGAAGGTCGCACCGCCCCACCCTTTTATCCCATGATTCCGGGCCACCAGGTAGTGGGTTTTGTCAAGCAATGTGGAGAGAACGTGGGGTATTTGAAGGAGGGAGACAGGGTGGGGGTTGCCTGGATTTTTTCAGCTTGTGGCCGATGTGAATTCTGCATTCAGGGATTGGAAAACCTATGCCCAGACTTTCAGGCGACCGGTCGGGATGCCAATGGAGGTTATGCTGAGTACCTGGTGGTATCTGAGGATTTCTGTTTTGTAATCCCGGAAGAACTTGACCATGTTCACGTGGCGCCCCTGCTTTGCGCGGGAGCAATCGGTTATCGCTCGCTCAAACTCGCCAACATTCAAAACGGCCAGGTATTGGGGTTAACAGGCTTTGGCGGATCAGCGCACCTCGTACTTAAAATGGTAAAACACCTATACCCGCAGAGTAGAGTCCAGGTATTTGCGCGCCATGATGATGTAAGGGAATTTGCCAGAGAGATGGGCGCAGATTGGGCAGGGCACTCGAACGCTCCCCCGCCCATGCTTTGCCATGCCATCATTGACACCACCCCGGCATGGCAACCCATCGTTGATGCCTTGCAGTGGCTGCGCCCGGGCGGAAGATTGGTGATTAACGCCATCCGGAAAGAATCGCACGATCAGGATGTGTTGCTGAAAATGAGCTTTCATGATCATCTTTGGATGGAAAAGGAGATAAAAAGCGTGGCCAACATTACAAGAAATGACGTGGCCGAATTCCTGGAACTGGCCTCGAAAATGTCCATTCTGCCGGAAGTAGAAATCTATCCGTTCGATCGGGCAAACGAAGCAATCACCGACCTGAAAAATAGAGAAGTAAAAGGAGCAAAAGTTCTAGATATCGCATTATGAATAGCTCGTGGACCATTGGCCGTATCTCAGGTATTGTCATCTCCATTCATTGGACATTCCTGATCTTGATCGCGTGGATCGTGTTTACCAACCTTCAGTCAGGAGTGGATGCCATCTCCATAGTTTGGTCAGTGGCGTTCGTGTTGTCCATCTTTGGTTGCGTAATCTTGCACGAGCTTGGCCATGCGCTTACCGCGAGGCGGTTCAACATCGGCACAAAAAGCATTACCCTATATCCCATTGGTGGAGTTGCCAGTCTTGAGTCCATACCCAAAAAGCCGAAGGAAGAGTTGTGGGTGGCCCTGGCCGGACCCGCTGTAAATGTAGTGATTGCCATTGCATTGTCACCGCTGGTTAACCGGGAGCTGATTACGCAGCCGGAAACACTCCAAACCATCGGACCAACGAACTTTCTATTTGCCTTCGTGACGGTGAATCTGTGGCTCGCCCTCTTCAACCTGTTACCGGCTTTTCCAATGGATGGCGGTCGCGTACTGCGGGCGCTTCTCGCTTTCAAACTGTCACGTTACAAAGCCACGAGAATTGCTGCAGCCATTGGCCAGATCATGGCCATCCTTTTTGTGTTTGCCGGATTCTACGTGAATCCATTTCTCATCTTCATCGGACTGTTTATCTTTTTAGGCGCGCAGGCCGAGGCCAGACAGTCGCAAACGGAAGAATTGGCTGGAGACAACACGATAGGTTCGATCACCATTCGCGATTTTCCAACACTACCTGCAGATGGTATTCTGCAGGACGCGATCGATGTGATCCTCAACAGCCAGAATAAGAACTTCATTGTGCAACAGAATGGCAATATCATTGGAACGCTCAGCCACCGTGGCATCATCCAGGCCTTGGGCCAACGTGGCACAGGGGTAAAGGTAAGTGATGTCATGGACCGGGATTTTCTTACCCTGCAGCAAGACAAGCGTATTGACGAGGCATTGATGGAACTTCAGCAAAAGAAGAAGACCATGGCCATGGTGGTTTCAAACAATCAGTTTGTGGGCATGATTGATACAGACAACCTGGTGGAATTCATCATGCTGCAGGCGGCCAAGAAAAGGTTTGCCGACCAACACTAATTACGTTCATCCAGGGTATACCACTCAATTTCAGTCAATGGTTGTCTGCGACCCTTGTACTCCGGGGCATAGTTTGTTTCAAGGTAGTCCAGGATTCTGGCCTCTTGATCGCCCAGGTCCCAAAGCTTCTGTGTCTCTTGCATCCATCTGATCATGTTCTTCCAGCCATCGCGGGTAGCCCTGTTTTGGGTAATGAGTTTGGCCGAGTGGCAATTGGTACAATTCCCCAGCACTAACTCCAGGCCATCACCCTGTTTTAGACCTGAGGCAAGGTGAATGCCATCCTTGAATCCGCCAGAATCAATTGTGTTCGCGGGTTCTGTGGCGACTGTCGGGTCTTTCCATGGTTGCCAGGTAAGCAGCACAATTGCCGAGAGGAGCAGCGAGCCAACCACCACAACGACTAACTTATTCTTACTTAACCGACTCATTATAAAGCTCTTACTGCTATTCGATGACACGCATTGTTTAGGTAACCTTTGGGATTCCAACCCGGTACGAGCATGGGTTGTGAACTCCCGCGACTGTCCGTGGCTTTGGCCCATACTTCGTAATAGCCGGGCTGGGGAAAGCGCACATAGACATTCCAGCGCTGCCACGCCAGCCGGTTGGCCGGCTTGTCCAGTTGGGCATTTTGCCAGGTAGATCCAAAGTCAATGGATATCTGTACCTGGGAAACCTCCAGTTCTCCGGCCCACGCGTGGCCCCGTATCTGCAATGTTTTGTTCTTAGCGAGAATCGCGCCCGTCTTGGGAAAGGTGACCAGCGATTTTACAGGCATGCTTTCAATGATACACATGTCTTCGTCTGCCACTTCGCTCCCTGGGGCCACCGGTTTGCACGGCATGCGGTAGGATTGACCTTCCATTTTGGCGCCATCATGCACTTTGTTTCGGATGGACAGGCGTTTGAGCCATTTGCCCGAGACCGATGCCGGCCATCCACCCGCCACAAGTCTTAGGGGAAACCCGTGTGCGATCGGGATGGGCGCTCCATTCATTTCGTAAGCAATTAACGTCTCGTCTTGCAGCGCTTTGGCGATGGGGATGCCTCGGGAAATCACGACCTTTTGCTCGTCACCACTTAAGTGGCGGTCGGCTCCGTAGTAACCCAAATAAACAGCATCGCTCTTCACGCCAACCTCTTGCAACAGGTCTCTCACCCTTACGCCAGCCCAGCGCGCACAACTCACGCCACCTACCGTCCACTGGTTTCCTTCCGTGGGTGGGTAGAACTCTGATCGTCCATTGCCAGCGCATTCGAGGGTGAGCTGATAAGTGTGCTTGGTAAACCGTTCTTTCAAATCTTTTAGTGTGAACGTCTTTACCTGGCTGGCCGATTCTCCGTCAACTTGCATTGTCCATGTGGCTTCATCGATGTCCTTCGGTTCGTGACCGTTGTTGCGAACAAACATCTTGCTGGCGGGAGTAACCGCATCGTCTAACAAGTGGGCCTGCGCTTCGATATTCCAGGGTCGATCGCCCAGTACCACCATCTCTGGATTTTTTCCGAACGGAACCGAGCTTTTGCTTTGTTCCCATGCCAGGGGCAAGTAGCCTGCTGGCATCCGGTCGGCAAAGACAATGCGCGCACCAACGAGGCTGGCAACGGAGGCGAGGGCACCCTTTCTAATAAAGTTCCTGCGATTCATTTTTTTGGATGGCTGGAAACACAAATCATATGACAGGTAACTTGTCTTTCAGACTATTTTGGACAACATGTAAATAAAATAGTTTGTGAGTTAATTTTTGTCATCTTTTTTTGTGAAAGGTTTTGTTATAATTGAGATAAAGGAACGCGATGAAAATAGTTTTGGAAACACCCAATATTAAAGCACAGCAGCCCTTGATTGACCATGTGCATAACAAGGTAGGCAAACTTGAACAGTTTAGTGACCGTATTCATGAGGCATGGGTCTGCTTAAAAACGGAAAAAGACGACAAGCGAGAAAACAAAGTTTGCGAAATCAAGCTGGCAATTCCGGGGAACGACCTGTTCACCAAAAAATCAAGCACCAGCTTTGAAGAATCCGTTTCGCTGGCGGTTGAAGCCGCCCTCCGGCAGCTTAACAAGTGGAAAGAGCAGCGCCAGCCGTAGGTTATCCTTCTTTGATGCTTCTGCTCACTGCCCTGATTAACATCATGATGGTTATTTGAGGTTGATCATACCCAATGAGGTATTACATATCGCACTTTTGAGTGTGCATTTGTAACAAAAAATGGTTCATCATGAACCGCCTCATATCCAATGGCCACCGCGCGGCAATCAATGCCCACTAAATCGGACTCACCGTTTACCGCTCAGGCGATAAACGCGTTGGGTGAACGATATCTTTGGACCCACCATGGAACGACTGAGTCGCCTCCCCAGATGTTTGAACGGGTGGCGACACATGTGGCCGCGGTTGAAAAGGAGACGTCACTTTGGAGCAAACGATACTTTGAATTGATGAATGGGTTCCTTTTTTTGCCCAATTCGCCTACGTTGATGAATGCCGGGCGGAAAGGAGGTCAGCTTAGTGCCTGCTATGTGTTGCCGATTGAAGATTCTATTTCCAGCATCTTTTCCACATTGAAACTTGCCGCGCTGATTCAACAAAGTGGTGGAGGCACGGGGTTTAACTTTTCGAAGCTTCGTCCTGCAGATAGCGTGGTCAGCGCTGGTTTGGGTAAGGCAACCGGTCCGGTCGGATTCATTGAGCTTTACAATGCTGCAACTGAAAGTGTGAAGCAAGCCGGAAAGAGGCGCGGTGCAAATATGGGCATCTTGAATGTAAACCATCCAGACATTACATCGTTTGTGAGCGCTAAGCGCTCCGAGACCGCACTTCACAATTTCAATCTTTCGGTGGGGATCTCCGATGCATTCATGGAGGCCGTTAAGGAAAACAAGGTCTGGACTCTCTCCCACGATAGCGGTGTCAAAACCACCATACGCGCCAGGCGTTTGTGGGACCTGATCATCAACCATGCCTGGCAATCGGGAGATCCGGGCATCGTGTTCCTTGACCAGATGGAGAAATGCAACCCAACGCCTTCGCTGGGTTTGTTGCACACCACAAACCCCTGTGGGGAGGTGCCACTCTTGCCGTATGAGTCATGTAACCTGGGGTCGATTAACCTTTCCATCATGGTACTTGACATAGGCTCTCGCTGCACCATCGACTGGGAAAAACTGAAAACAACGGTTCAATTCGCCACTCGGTTCTTAGATAACGTGATTGACAGCAATCACTACGTAGATGACAATATGAGAAAGATGGCAGTCGGCAACCGCAAGATTGGATTGGGTGTAATGGGGTGGGCCGACTTGCTTATCAGATTGGAAATTCCCTATGAAAGCAAGGAGGCAGTTTTTTTGGCAGAGCGGGTCATGCGGTTTATCAACTTTTGGAGCTTCCGCGAGTCGCAAATACTAGCCAGTGAGAAAGGAAACTTCCCGAACTGGAAGAAAAGTGTTTATTACAAACAGCATCCCATTCGCAATGCAACCCGAACAGCCATTGCGCCCACAGGGTCCATCTCGATGATCGCCAATGCGTCTTCCTCCATCGAACCGCTCTTTGCATTGATTTACACCCGGGAAAACGAGCGTGGCGAACGAACGCAAACCAACATTAACAGGTGGTTTGTCCGCCACCTTAACAAGGTGGGCCTGTTGACCCAACCATTGATGGATGACGTAATGGCTACCGGTCATTTGCCGGAGAGCCCGGCAATACCCCGGAGCGTTCGAAACCTGTTCAAGACATCACTTGAAATATCCTATACCCACCACCTCCTGCATCAGGTTGCTTTCCAACGGCACACCGATAATGCAGTTTCAAAAACCATTAATATGCCCGAGCAAACTTTGCCTGAAGAAGTGGGGCAGGCCATGTGGATGGCATGGCAGCGCGGATTGAAGGGGGTGACCGTTTATCGGAACGGTGCCAAAAAATCACAAGTACTGAATGCGGGCGCTGATGCGGAATACCTCCGGCATTTGCATGATGTAAATCCGTGTCGTGTGTGCCTCGAATAGCATTCCAATAGCTGACCAGAATCATCGGAAGTTTTGACCTGAATCAATGTTGATTGCCATGTGATTGAGGAGATTTGGGCACAGCGATTGCGCTCGCGGCTATGGAGAACAAACTGTTTTCATCCCTCCGGGAGGCTGGCGAGTTGGCCAGGTTCACGGGACGACTCTTCGCGGAAGGTTTCAAGCCCAGGTATGAACTGGCGGAATTTATCAGACAGTGTTTTTGGGTTGGGTATAAGTCATTGCCATTGGTTGGCATCACCGCGTTCATCATGGGTCTGGTGCTCACCATTCAATCAAGGCCTACGTTAGTAGAATTCGGTGCCGAGTCGATGCTGCCACAGATGGTCTCTGTATCGTTGTTGCGGGAAATATCACCCGTAATCGCGGCCCTTATTTGCGCTGGCAAGATTGGATCGGGGATGGGTGCCGAACTTGGTTCCATGCGGGTTACGGAACAAATCGATGCCATGGAGGTGTCTGGAACCAATCCTTTCAAGTACCTGGTGGTGACTCGGGTTTTTGCTACCACGCTGATGATGCCTGTGCTGGCCAGCATGTCAAACGCCATCTCGCTCTATGGTGGCTATCTCGGAGTAAACATTCGCGGCAACGTGAGCTGGCACCTGTATTGGTCACAAGTGTTCAATGCATTGAGCTATGGCGATGTGGTGCCCGCGATCGTCAAGACATTTTTCTTTGGGTTTGCGATCGGGTTGGTGGGTTGTTTTAAGGGTTACTACTCCAGCAAAGGCACGGAAGGAGTCGGTAGGTCAGCAAACTCAGCCGTGGTAGTTGCCTCGTTGCTGGTTTTTATCATCGACCTGATTGCCGTGCAGATTGCAGACTTACTTGAATTGACATGAAAGAGGAACTGGTCATGGAAATTCGTGGGCTGAACAAATCGTTTGGCGACAACCATGTGCTGCGCGACTTTGAGATGGACCTATTCAAGGGCGAGAATGTGGTGGTTCTTGGAAAGTCTGGATCGGGCAAATCCGTGTTGATCAAGTGCATTATCGGGCTGCTGAAGCCGGATGCCGGATCGATTCGGGTACTGGACCAGAATGTGTTGGAATTGGGCCACGATGAATTGGATCGCCTTCGCGTAAAGGTTGGATTCTTATTTCAAAGCAACGCACTCTACGACTCCATGACTGTAAGAGAAAACCTCGAGTTTCCCCTTCGGAGGCATTGGCTGAAAGAACAACAAGACAGGGAAGAGGTAATACAGCGGGTGATGGAGGCGCTTGCCAATGTGGGATTGGAGCACACCGTCAACATGATGCCGGCAGAACTTTCCGGTGGCATGAGAAAGCGGATTGCCCTGGCGCGCATGCTCATCCTTCAGCCGCAAATTATGTTGTATGATGAGCCCACCACGGGCCTTGATCCGGTTACTTCCCGGGAGATCAGCGAGCTGATCTTGCAACTGCAGAAGAAATATAACGCAGCTTCCGTGATTATTTCGCACGACATGAACTGCATCAAGATCACATCGAACCGGGTCATCATGCTGATTGATGGTAAGGCTTACGCCAACGAATCGTATCAACAATTGCAGTCAAGTGACGACCCACGAATTGTAGAGTTTTTTGAACCCAAGAACCATGAGTACCAAACCCATTGACAATTTAAAACTGGGCATCTTTGTTATGGCCAGCCTTGCCTTCATGATTCTTACGCTCTATATGATCGGGAAGAACCGAAACCTTTTCCAGTCGACCATTACCGTTCGTACGTACTTCCACAACGTGAACGGCCTGATGCCTGGCAACAACGTGCGGTTTTCCGGAATTGATGTCGGCACGGTCAAGGATGTGAAGCTGATGAGTGATACGGCCGTTGAAGTCTCCATGGTGATCGAAAAACGTGCGATGGTTCACATCAAGCAAAATTCAGTTGCCTCGGTGGGCACCGATGGGCTGATGGGCAATAAGCTCATTAACATCAATTCAGTAAGTGCACCGGCCGACCCCATTGAAAACGATGGTGTAATTGCGGCTTTGAGGCCGGTGGAGACGGATGCGATGTGGCGCACGCTCAACACAACCAACGAAAACATCTCGGCCATCACAAGCGACTTGAAAAAGATAACCCTGAAGATCAATAACAGCAACAGCCTGTGGAGTTTGCTCTCCGACACTACCATTACGCGAGATGTGCGGTTGGCAGCCAACAACCTGCGTTCCGCGGGAGCCAATATATCCAAAGCCAGCGAACAGGTGGTCGCGCTCGCTGGACAGGTGGCAAAGGGCGAGGGGCTCGCGGGATTTGTGCTCAAGGATACCGTATTTGAGTCGCGGTTAAAGCTGGCACTAGATGAGATTGCCGTCTCTACCTCACAACTACAGGCTGCTACACGCGATCTGCAATCGATGACCACGGGACTAAAGGAAGGACAGGGGCTTGCAGGCGCCATCTTATCCGACTCGACCCTGTTATTTGATCTGCGACAAAGTCTGAAAAACGTGGAAGAAGGTACCGGCAAGTTCAGTGAAAACATGGAAGCCATGCGGAGTCACTTTCTGTTCCGCGGTTACTTCAAAAAGATGGAGAAAGAAAACAGAGAGGAGTAGCCGACTCAGTTAGTTTAGCTTGCCGGTGCCAAGCAAGGTGGACCAGGTTTTCAACTGCGGAGAGTGGTCGGTAATCAGCTTGATGATGGCAAGGAATGGAACAAACAGAATCATTCCGGCCACACCCCACAACAAACCACCCAGCAAGATGGCCACGATAGTCGCCAGTGCATTGATTTGAAGGCGGTTACTCACTGCGAGGGGAAATATGATGTTGGCCTCCAGGTACTGGACAAAAGCAAAAATGAGAATGACGCCAATCGGATACCAAACCGAATTGTACGTGATCCACGCCATGCTGATGGGAAGGAGCGAGCCCACCACGATGCCGATGTAGGGAATAAACGTGAGCACCGCCACCACAAATCCAAAGAAAATGGCATGCGGTATGCCGAGGATCAGCAACCCGATGCTGTTGAGTATGCCCACCACCAGGTAGACGATTCCCATTCCTTTGATGAAGTTGTAGTACGCTTTGATGGTGGAATTCAGGATATCCCGGATGCCCACGCGCGACTCGACCGGAAAAAGCATGTACAGGGCTTTCACCAGTCGGTGGCGATAGAATAACATCAGCGAAGAAAGGATGGGAATGAGAATGAGCAGCACCATCGCAAAACTGTACGATGAGATAAGATTGCCAATGATCTGAAACAGGTTGCCGCCCGACTGATCGATGAGCTGTTTAAGCCAGACGTTTTGTTGCTCCTTCGAAATGTTGAAACTCTCCAAAAGCTGCAAACTCACCGCATCCATCGCGTCAATCAGCTTCAACCTTATTTGTGGCCAATCAACTGCAAATGCTACCAACTGCTGGATCAGCAATGCGACCAGGCCAATCATCAGCACACTGAGTACGGTCATGCTGGTGATGATGGCGGCAAGGCGGCTTAGCCCTTTCTTTTCCAGCCAACCGCATATGGGTTGAAGAATGAAGCTGATGAGGAGTGAAAAACTTAAGGGGATGAGAATGGTTCTGCCAAAATAAAGCACTGCGGACACGTACGCAACGTACTGGAGTGTCCGCAGATACCTTGCATTACTATCCTGGCCCTTTGAGATCAGCAGCGACATGTCAAACTTTTGCCGCCTCTTTGTTCATGAGCCTCTCAATCAGGTCGGGCACCTTTTCGAATACCGATGCCAATCCTTTGTTCTGTTGGGTTGACACAAACGTAATCTGATCGTCTTTGGTAACCAGGAAGCCGATCGGATCGATGCCGATGCCAGCACCCGCGCCACCACCGGTACCCTTACCGGTTTTTGTAGAGTCGCCAGTGCCGCCACCGCTACCAAAGCCCACGCCCAGTCTGATTACCGGTACGCATGAAAAGGCTCCCAAGGTGAAAGCTTCACCAACAACTGTTTCGGTTTTTGCTTCATTCTGGATGAACTCCGTCAGCCTTTGAAGCATGGTCTCAAGATTCATTTCCATAATATGTTATTTTGATGTTAGAAATAGGATAAACGCTGCAATCAGTACGTACAAAGAGATGCTAGCTTTCAGGCATCCTTCCACTTTTCCCACGAAATTGATTTGAATGGTTGCCTTTTCATGTAGATTACTAGCCAACCACGCGAATGGGAACAGTTTGGCATTGGCCATCACATCACCGGTATCAATGTTTAGCCACAATGACTTTAAATGGAGCGAGCGTGCCGCACTCCTGACGAGGCCAAACCAAGCTTTTCGTGAGCGGGATAAGCCGGGTTTCTGTTTTTGCGGTTTTGTCTCCTGCTTTTCTTTAGCAGCGGGGGATGGGCTTTGAACCCTGATTCCCATAATGTGCAATTGCATCCACGGTGAAACAGTTGGATACATGCTCATCGAAAAGCTGACAGGTTGGGTAATTAAGATGTACCTGTCGCTGACATTTACCTCGATATTCACAGGCACAAAAATCACCCAGCCTACGATCAGCAAGATCAAGCCAGAAAACAGGTAGATGATGAACATCGCGATGGGGTGTGGATTCGAAAATAGGCACGCCACCAGCGAAAATGAATGACAGATGTCAAGGACGAAAGCTGATTTGCGTTAGACCGAGCGCTTTGTGCACGCTAAGCCGTGTACCCCACCAGAGCTCGGTCAGCGCGATGAAGCGCAATAATTCCTCCTTCAGCATTCAACAAATCTCGATGTCATTCTTATGAATATTAATGATGACATTATAAACGTAGTGTGATATTTGTCAGGATGCCCGAAGCGGTTTTTCCAGAGCTTTGAGCTGCACGAAGTCATGAACGATCCCAATTATTACCTGCGTACAGTCGCTAAAGTGCAGCAGCAGTTGGGCGCCCGTCCTACAGGGTTGAACGACCACGAGGTTGAGATGAAAAGAAGGGAGCTGGGTTGGAATGAGCTGCCTGAAAGCGCTTCCGCGTCAATGGTTGCTATTTTTCTCAGGCAATTCAAAAGTGCTCTTGTTTGGGTTTTGATCGCTGCTGCCTTGCTCTCCTGGTTCACCCATCATCACGTGGATGCTTACGTAATTATGGTGGTTGTGCTGGTTCAGGCCATCATTGGTTTCGCACAGAACATGCGGGCCGACAGGGCCATCGCGGCACTCAAGCGGTTGATCACGCCCCTTGCCAAAGTGTACCGCAGCGGTGAACGTAAGCTGATCCCCGCCAGAGAATTGGTCCCGGGCGATCTCATCGAGCTGGAAGAGGGCGACAGCGTGCCTGCAGATGTAAGACTCATCGAAGTATCAGATCTCCGGACCACCGAAGCGTCACTTACGGGTGAGTCGGTGCCGGTGGGCAAGTCTGTCGAAAAGTTGGAAAGGCAGGTGCCGGTGGCTGACCGAGTCAACATGTGCTGGAGTGGCACCTTTGTGGTGTCAGGTACCGCAACGGCCATCGTAACTGCCATCGGAAAATCAACCGAGCTTGGAAAGATTGCTAGCAGTTTGGGCGACATCAAACCTGCACCCTCCAACTTCAGGCGCAAGGTAGATCGGCTTGCCGCGCAGATGAGTATTGCTTCCATCGCAGCAGCTGCCTTACTTTTTGGCATCGGTTGGGTGGTCACCGACATGGAACTCCGCGAACTGTTGCTGGTGTCGGTGGCAGCCATGGTGGCGATCATTCCTGAGGGATTGCCAGCGGTAATCGTGATTGTTTTGGCCATCGGAGCATTTCGCATGAGCAGGCGAAACGCCATCATCAGGGAATTTAATGCGACTGAAACGCTCGGTGCTGTTTCAACCATCATTACCGACAAGACAGGCACATTGACTGAAAATGCCCTCACCGCAAGAGCATTGTATTTTCCGGAGGGCGAGACCATCGAAGTAAGTGGCGAAGGTTGGCTTCCGGTCGGGAATTTTTATCAGCACCATCGCATCCTCGAAGATGTTGAAAGTCCAGCGCTTTCTCAGCTAATGAGAATCGCGGCCTTGTCCAACAACTCATCCATCCAGCACAAGCAGGACACCGGTACGTACGAACTTATTGGCGATCCCACCGAAGGTGCTTTGATGGTGCTCGCCAAGAAAGCAAAAGCCAGTTTTGGATTCGACTTCAGTGGTAAAAGAATGGCCGACTTGCCATTCAACTCCAAGGCCAAGTTCAGGGCAACCTGGGTTGATGAAGACGGGAAAGGAGAGCTGCTGGTGGTGGGTGCCCCGGAGAAGCTGTTGCACCTGAGCAGCCATTACCTCGGAAATGTTGGCGTCATGCCGATGACTGACACAATTCGCCATGCTACGGAAACACAAATTGAGATCTGGTCGGACAAGGCATTGCGTGTGATCGGCATTGCCTTCAAACCGTTTGAAAAATCAAGGCTGGAGGCAAGCGATGTGCAGGATCTTGTTTTGGTGGGCCTGGTTGGTATCATCGATCCTCCAAGACCTGGAGTGAAAGAGGCAGTGCAGGCATGTCACCAGGCAGGTATCCGCGTTATCATGGCTACGGGCGATCACATCAACACCGCTATTTCCATTGCGCGCCTATGCAGCATTTTACACACCACTGCCGATAGTGGCATTGTGGCCCTCACAGAAGAGCAACTTGCCGAACTGGATGAGCGTGAGTTTGACGAAGTGATCAGGCGCGTGAACGTCTTCGCCCGGTTAAGTCCGTCCATGAAGTTGCGAATTGCCACTCGCCTGCAGGCCATGGGTGAGCTGGTGGCCATGACGGGTGATGGTGTAAATGATGCGCCTGCGCTAAGGAAAGCGGATGTGGGCGTTGCCATGGGTGTGATGGGCACCGATGTGGCGCGTGATGCATCCCAGGTGGTGTTGGCAGACGACAACTTTGCATCGATTGTGAACGCGATTGAAGAAGGACGGATTGTTTTCAACAACGCCCGCATAGCCACATTCTATCTCGTCACCACCAATCTGGCTGAAATCGTCACACTCATTGCCGCTGTGGCCGCGGGCTTACCGATTCCACTCACTGCCATTCAAATTTTGTGGCTGAACCTGGTTACGGATGGGGTAGGCGATATGGCCATTGCCACAGAGCGCGGTCATCACGATGTACTTACACATCCTCCCGCGAAAAAAGATGAGCAAATTCTCAGCGCGTCCATCGTCCCCTTTTTGTTAATCAATGTGTTTGTGATGTGTGCCCTTAGCCTCAGTGTGTATTTTCACTACCTGTCTCAAGGCGTGGAACAGGCACGCAGTGGCGTCTTTATTGTGATGACGTTTACGCAGCTATTTAACATGTACAACATGCGTTCCTTTCAGCAATCCGCATTCGAAATCGGGATCTTTGGGAACAAATACATCAATTATTCCTTCTTGCTATCCTCGTTGCTTACGGTGGCCGTGATCGAAGTACCTGCCGCCAGTGCCATTTTCAATTTTAGATCGCTGCCGACACCAGAGTTTGTTTTCCTGGCGCTCATTTCTGCCTCTGTGCTGGCGATCGGTGAATTGTACAAATGGATACGTGCGACCATGCAGACAACCTGATGAAAATCAATAGGCTGTGATGCGTTGTGTCATAATGAAGGTGCGATTCTGATCGTAGCTTAGATAAATCGAACAAAATGATGAAGCGCATCCTCGTACCTACTGATTTTTCGGATTGTGCGCACAATGCGTCAGAAGTGGCGATAGACCTGGCCAAACGCGGTGGAGGTGAGATCGTGTTTCTTCACCTGGCCATCGACCCGGATGGACCATCGCATGTAAAAGAAAAAACGATCATTGGTTCGCATGCAGAAATTGGTCAGGAACGTGCCGCGATGGACAACCTGGTAAGTCACGCCATTCGAGAAGGCATTGGAGCGCATGAGGCCTTCGTGGTGGGACATGGACAGGAGCGTATCGAAGATTATATCAAGCCCTATAACATCGACTGGCTGGTGATGGGATCGCACGGTGCCACGGGCATCAGGGAGTTGGTAATTGGTTCCCGCACACAGCACGTGATCAGAAACGTGGATATTCCCACCCTGGTGGTCAAGAACCCACCCGTTAACCCTGCGCCAAAGCACATTGTCTTTGCCTCTACGTTTAAAAAAGATGTGGCGGCTGCTTTGGTACCTGTAGTAGAATATGCCAGGATGTGGAATGCCAGCCTCGACCTGCTGTTTATCAACATGATGAGTCATCTCATTGACGAAGAAGTGGCGCGGGGACTTATGCAAAGACAAATAGCGCCACACTACGGAATTGACTACACCGTAAATATTGTTGAGACCAACGACAAGGAAGCCGGCATTGCCGAGTTTGCCTCCAGCATCAAAGCAGATGTAATTGCCGTGGCGTTGGAGAGCAAGAGCCTGGTGGGCCGGTTGTTCAATCCCAACCTGGCAGAAAAGCTGGTGAACCATTCACCGTTGCCGGTCCTGGTCGTTCGCTAGTAAAACCCTATTCATTTTCCGACAATTCCGACCTTGCGGGATCGGCTATGTTCGGTGGTTTGATTCCCCTGATGCGGTCGATGAATCTGCCAGCCGCCTCCATATTCCACCCGGCAAACCGGCCCCGTTGAATCAACAGGTGGTTGTTATTTGGGTCATCCAGGTCGTAATAGAAAACGAAAGGAGCCTGCGGATCATCCCAGCCCAACATCTGGCCAAAGCGAAGGTCATTGAACACCCATGCTCCTTCATACTTTCTCACCACATAAAATCCTTCTGAAAAACGAATGAGCTGTTGCACACTCAGTTGATCATTCACATCATTCAAGACCTCCTTGTTCCGCGGAAAGAAAGTGAGTGGCTGGTAATCGACCGCATCGAACACCGACTGATGCGTGACATGAAGTCCTTCGTCTGCCTCTGCTACCATAAACCAAAGCCAAACGTTGGCAGGCGTAGGTGTCACCAGGGTTTGGTGGTAGGAGATACCCTTTTCGTTTAAGGATTGATGAAACAAGTCTTGGATGTAAAGCTTATTCGCCACACCATAGGCAAGGTATGCGATGCTCATGAACAACGCGCCCCAACTCCACCACGCGCGCCCTCTTACCTCGACACCGCGCAGAAGAAGCGTAAAGCAGGCAACGGCAAGCGGGATGGTAAAGAAAGGATCTGCAACAAAAAGGGTGTTGAACGACACCCGGTGGTGGCTGAAAGGTTCAAACCAGGCCGTGCCGTAGGCGTTGAAGGCATCCAATAAAATGTGCGTGCCAATCTGCAAACAAAAGAACCATAACCAGCGCTTAAAATTGAAAGTGGCCAGGCTTCGCCATCGGGAACTTGCCAATGCCAAACCCGCTGACGTAACCACCACAAAAAATATCGAGTGGGTGAAGCCGCGGTGGGCGATCAAATCCTCCGCAGGCGACAACCAGAATGATGCCATGAAATCAATGTCGGGAAGTGATTGCGCAGCCGCACCAATCCACAAAGCCTTCTTGCCCAATTCCTTGCGGCCATACAATTCGCCCAGGCAGGCGCCCAATGCGATGTGTGTGATTGAATCCATCCGGGAGCTAGCTCGTCTTCAATACTCGATTTTAGGTGTTCTGCCGCCTTGGGCTCATGATCACAATGCGTGGTGGTCATGACTTCCATCATGGCGCCCTCAGCGATTGAAGGCTAAATTTCTCCAAATTCTTATTGCCATGACAACCGTTAAAGAAAAAGAAGAAAAAACCGTACTTGAAAGGGTAGCGGATTACCTGATCGAGGCGCAACGTGAACTGGATGAACTGGCCGTGCAATTGGCGCTCGGGAAGGCAGAAGCGAAATTGAAATTCGAAGAGGTGAAAGCAGAATTCAAAAGCAAACTCGCTGACTTCAGAAAATTGCTTGATGAAGCACCGGATTCAATTCCAGCAAAAGTAAAACAAGGGTTGGAAAAACTGGAATTGCAATTGGCACTGGGCAAAGCCGAAACCAGGGATGCCTTCGAAGAGCAGAAAGATAAGCTGTTGGCGGGTGTGGCCCACATTGAAAAAGAAATCAAAGACTGGCTTGATGAGTTTGGATCTACCTCAGCCATAGGCCATGAAATTGAAAAATTCAAATTGAAACTGGAGATCCTCAGGCTCAAATTCAATCTCAAGAAGTTTGAGATTTCGGATGACTTCCATGAGAGCATGTCAAATGCGAGGCGAGCCATTCAAAAAATAGGTACAGCCGCAGACGCGAAGCTGGAGCGCGGACGAAGGAACATGTATGATTTTGGTGAAGAAATGGCTGAGGCCTATCAGCACTTGCGCAAGGCGGTGAAGAACCTGGGGCGCTAGGCAAACGCAAGTTCACCAAGATACTGCCGCATCAGCGTCAGGTATTTGACGACTTCCTTTAATGCGCGATCGCGGTCGGTCCCGGTGGCCGCAGATTGTGCCCTCAGGCTGTTTACCTTGGCCCGAACATTGGCGCGGTAACTCTTATAATATAGAAAGAGGGCCCGGTCATCGTCACTGATCTCCAGGGGATATGCCTGTGTGTAAATGCGAAAGAAGTCATCGGCAAGGTCGGCCCGGTTAAACGACTCGAGGTCCATGCACAGGAAGGCCAGTTCATTCAGCAAGTCAATCTCCCGATAGGCTGCATTAAACTCCACGCAATCGAAAACAACAGGTTCCGGCAGCAGGAAGATGTTGCGTGTATGCAAGTCTCCATGTGCATCGCGATACCAGCCCGCCTTAAGGCGTTTGTTCAGGTAAGGCTCCTGACTTCGAATGAAGCCTGCTGCCAACTGCAACGACTCTTCCGCTTCCGAAGCCCATTCGTTGCCAAGCGACAAACCAAAATAGGGGATCTCCTGGCGAAGATCATCGAACCGTTCTACCACCTCCAGTGGATTGGCATCGTGGACCACGCGCGTTCTTCGATGAAAACGAATGAGCCTGTCTGCCAGACCCGCCAGGTCTGCGTGTAGCACATCGTTATTACCAACGAGTTGATCCATTTGTTTGGACCGATCGAGTTTGCGCATCCGCAAGGCATAGTCAATTACTTTGCCCCGGCCACCTATTATCGGACCGGCACCTGCTTCGCGGATGCAGTCTATTCCAAGGTACACGTTGAAGGTCAGCCGCCAGTTGAGCCGCAACTCTTCCTGTAGAAAATGCTTTCTCTTCTCTAATGAGCTAAAATCAAGAAAGCTGTAGTGAATCGGTTTTTTTATTTTGTAGGCAAAGTCTTTGCAGAGGACTACCCAGGATATGTGCGTTTCTACCAACTCACCGGTACCCGAGTTCGGGGGTAGTCCATTTTCGATGAAGAGTTGAACTTCGTCACGCGTCATGCTTCTACGTGCAGGAACGCCATCGCAGTCTCAAGCATCTGATCGATGTTGTGGTTGGTGGATTCCAACTGAAGATGCTCGCCCACAAAGGGCTCCCATTCTTTTTTGATTTGCTGATACACGGAAAAGTCCGCATCGCTCAACGGGCGTTTCCTGGCCAGACGACTCTTGGCGATGTGCTCCTTGGTAATCACTTCAATGAAGATCACATGCGTGCTGGTGCCAAGCCCCTGCAGCAGTTGCTGGCGATATTGCTCTTTGTAGTAAGTGGCATCGATCACCAACGTTTCCTGTTTCAGGCAGCACGCCTTTGCTTGTTGGTAAATGGCCGCATAAATTTCTTTTTTCTCGTCCTCCGTGTAGGTGGGGGTATCAAACATTTGCTTGCGCAGCTCATCGCTGCTGACCAATCGGGCATTCAGCCGGGCGGCCAGTTGCGTGGCAAAGTAAGTCTTGCCCGAACCTGGGAGGCCAAATACTACTACAAGCATGGGGTTGGGGTTGTGATTGTCCATATACGCTCCTTTCTCGCTCATTTATTTCACACGTTTCCGATGGGAAAGTAGCAAAATGTTAACCGGGGCGCCATGATGATTATCAGTCCGATTTCATATAATCGCAGCGCATTGAGCCCTCTTAAAATTGAACAATGCTAAATTGAAAATAATGCGCTTGTCGGCCTCTATTGAAGAACTTTTTGCCCGGTTTACATCCGAGTTTGATTTGATTCCCAATTCAAGAAAACAGCTCTTGAAAAAGCTCGGAGATTACATTAACAGGAGGGCAGGGCATGCAAATGTTGACCTTGTGTTCATTTGCACGCACAACTCGAGGCGAAGCCACATGGCGCAACTCTGGGCGCAGGCGGCCGCATGGCATTATGGTATGGAAAAGGTACGCTGCTTCTCCGGTGGCACCGAGGCAACGGCCTTTCATCCGAACGCGGTGAACACATTGAGATCATTGGGATTTGTGATTGAGCAGAAAACCCAACACCCCAACCCCATCTACCAAGTCGAGTTTGGCGAGGGGATGGCATTGGAATCCATTTTCTCAAAGAGCTACGATCATCCGTCCAATCCAAGCAGTCAATTCGCTGCGGTGATGACGTGCGCTCATGCAGATGCAAACTGCCCCGTGGTGGTGGGTTGTGATATGAGGATTGCGCTACCTTATGACGACCCGAAAGACTATGACGGTACAGGCCGGGAGGCCGAAGCCTATCGCAACACGGCCCTGTTGATAGGAAGGGAGCTTGCTTACGCGATGGCCTCCGTCAAATCATAGGCAAATGCTGACATCGCCCATTTAGCCCTCAAACTTCTTGAACAAAGCAGTGGCGATGTGACCGCCAAATCCAAAGGTGTTGCTCATGGCCACTTTCACTTCGCGCTTCTGAGCGGTAGATAACGTCAGATTAAATCCAGTGGCTTCCGGTTCTACCTCCTTCGTGTTGATGGTTGGCGGAATCACACTGTCGCGGCAGGCGAGAATGGCTGCGATGGCCTCAATGGCGCCAGCCGCACCCAGCAAGTGCCCCGTCATCGATTTGGTGGCACTCAAGTTGAGGTTGGTATTCGCGCCAAAGAGCCGTTTCACGGCAATCAATTCGCTGGTGTCGCCCATGGAGGTGGATGTGGCGTGCAGGTTCAGATAGTCTACATCGGAGGGAGAGAGGCCTGCATCTTCGAGTGCGGCCGACATACCGAGGTAGGCGCCTTCGCCTTCCGGTTGCGTGCCGGTGAGGTGGTAAGCGTCTGCGGCCATGCCACCGCCTATGATTTCTCCTACAATGGGGGCACCGCGTCTGAGGGCATGTTCGTATTCTTCCAGAACCAATGCGCCCGCACCTTCGCCCATCACAAAACCATCGCGGCTGACATCAAATGGCCGGGAGGCGGTAAGAGGATCATCGTTTCGGGTCGATAAAGCCTTGGCCGCACTAAAGCCACCCACCGCAGGTTCGGTGATGGGTGCTTCTGACCCACCTGTAATGATCATGTCGGCTTTTCCCCAGCGAATGTAGTTGAAGGCATCGATGATGGCAGTGGTAGATGTGGCGCAGGCTGACACGGTGCAGTAGTTGATGCCGCGCAACCCGTATTTGATCGAAATAACCCCCGAGGCAATGTCGACAATGATCTTTGGAATGAAATAGGGATTGAATCGCGGAGTGCCATCGCCTTTTGCAAACTCCATGGCTTGCTCATAAAATGTGGTGATGCCTCCGTTGCCCGAGCCCCAGATGACGCCAATGCGATTTCTGTTCAGTATTTCGAAGTCGATAGCCGCACTTCGGATTGCCTCCTCGGTGGCCGCCAATGCATAGTGGGTGAATGGATCGTATTTCCGAACCTCTTTCTTATCGATGTGATTGAGCGGATCAAAGTTCTTCAGTTCACAGGCGAACCGGGTTTTGAATTTGGATGCATCAAAACGCGTGATGGGACCCGCACCGCTTACGCCTCGTGTCAATGCGTTCCAGAATGAATCTACATCGTTGCCGATGGGGGTGAGGGCGCCAAGCCCGGTGATCACAACTCTTTTCATTGGGTTAAGTTGATTATTCCTTGTGAATGACTAAATTACACCACTTGCGAAACACCAGTGGTTACAAAACTAAGCAACAGCAGCCGCAAGGCAAATGGTTCGTGCCACGCAAAATAAAAAGATCCCAGTGCCCTCTAAACTATGGAATCGAAGTATTCGGTGACCAGTGGTCGCTCTTATTGATTCGTGAGCTGATATTGAAGGGCAAGCGCACATTCAACGAACTGCTTCAAGTTGACGAGCACATCAGTACCAACATCCTCACCAGCCGGCTCCGCCATCTCAAGAAGGTGGGACTTATCAAATCAGAGCGTCACCCACAACACAAACAAAAGCGCCTATTTAGCTTGACGCCCAGGGGTCTCGACCTGCTGCCCGTCATTGTGGAGATTGGTTTGTGGTCGGACAAACATGGAAAAAATCTACGGGAAGCCCAGCGCATTCTCTTCGGTGACCAAGGTAAAGCTGATGCCAAGGGAAGAAAGGAGCTCTATCAAACAGTTGCAAAGGCCCATGGGATTGAAGTTTAACGGCTTTACCAGTGTCACGTTTTTCTGCAGCCAACCGTATTGGCTATTATTTTAAGGCTAACTTACCTGACGCAGGAAACCCGGATACATACACATGCAGGGAAAAGCAGGATGTGGTTGGAATTCGGGAACGGTGATGGTTTGGAGCCCCAACCGCGGATGTTTCAGCGTGGCACGCCACAAAGCTCCTTTGGCGAAGTGGGCGTTCTTGATTTCGTTGCTGGCGTGTGCATGCACCAGCGAAGACTTGGGTCCGATTGAATGCACCCAAAACAACACGCAGCTTGAGCTGGTGAATAAGACGGATCTGCAGACGTGTGATGCAGCTACGGGCTCCATCGAGGTGACGTTGACGGGCGGTTCAGGCCAAAATGAATTCAGCATCAACAACAGCGCATTCCAATCATCGCCCCTGTTTACAAACTTATCGGCCGGAGAATATGTGATCATTGGTCGCGACAGAAGCCAATGTGCCGATACGCTGCTGGTCGGCATCATGAATTTTAACACCGATCTTTCAGGTACGGCAGAGGTGGCTCCGAATACAGCTTGCCTCACCGGCAACGGAACCATTGAAGTATTGGCAGCGGGTGGGCAAGAGCCCTATCGGTACACGATAAATAGTGGTGCTTTTACGACAACCAGTGTTTTTGATAGCTTGGAAAATGGATTGTATCCTGTAAAGGTTGTTGACGCGCAGAACTGCGCATTTGAACTTTCAGTGACTGTGCCGAGGGGTGAAACAGGTGTGAGTTGGGTTAATGAGATCAAGCCTATCATCGACACACGCTGTGCCAAACCGATCTGTCACGTGGCTGGCACCGGCAGATTGGATCTGACCAAGTTTGCGAATGTGCAAGCAAACGCTGTTGTGATCAAAAGCAAAACGCAAGATCGGTCCATGCCATTTGACGAGCCCCTGAACCAGGATCAAATCGACTTAATTGCGTGCTGGGTGGATGATGGGGCGAAGGACAACTGAACATCTGCGCAATAAACAGGATTCTTCATCCACAATCGCTAATTTGAATATTCATTGTTCACCAAAACCAATCCTGAAATGAAAGCAAGATTGGCGAAGTTCTTATTCCTGGCGATCGCAGCCGTTCTTTGGATTCGGTGTACCACCACCGAACCGGAGGAAGCAATTGAGGTAGACATTTGCGTATATGGCGGCACCTCGGCCGGGGTGATCGCGGCCTACACCGCACAGCAACTTGGCAAGCGGGTGATCCTCATCGAACCGGGCATCCGGCTGGGCGGCCTCAGCAGCGGGGGCCTGGGCTACACTGATATCGGCAACAAGTATGCAATCACCGGACTTGCGCGCGACTTTTACAGGCGCATCGGGATGCACTATGGAAAATTTGAACAATGGATATTCGAACCCAGTGTGGCCGAACAAACCTTCCGGCAATACATCGAGGAAGGGGAGGTGCCCGTCCTTTATCAATACCGCTTGCGCGAGGTGGTGAAGCAGGGAAAAGAAGTGACGGAATTGATTGCTGAGAGCAGCGCAGATCCGACCCAAACCCAGCGCGTGAAGGCCAGGATGTTTATTGACTGCAGCTACGAGGGTGACCTGATGGCCGGGGCCGCCTTTTACACCGTGGGCCGCGAGTCCAACGAACGCTACAACGAGACCATCAACGGAGTGCAATTGCTGGATGGCCACCAGTTTCCAGACAACGTGGACCCATACCAAACACCTGGCGATTCAACCAGTGGCTTGCTGTGGGGTGTTGCCGATGGTCAGCTGGCACCCAACGGCAGCGGTGATTCGAAAGTGCAGGCGTACAATTACCGCATTTGTCTTACCGATGATCCAGCCAACCGGGTTCCCATCACCAAGCCTGAAGGCTATGATTCCACGCGCTATGAATTACTGCTCAGGTTATTTGAGGCTCAACCCGGCAAGCGCACCCTCAACGATTATTTTATCTGGAGCAAAATGCCCAACCGCAAAACGGACATCAACAACCGGGGCGGCTTCTCTACCGACATGATTGGCATGAACTACGATTATCCCAAAGGCGATTATGCCACGAGGGCACGCATCATTCGAGCGCATGAAGCCTACACCAAAGGCCTGCTGTATTTTTACGGTCATGATGCACGCGTGCCCGATGCCCTGCGTGCCGAGATGCAGCAGTGGGGCTATCCAAAAGATGAATATGTGGAATTTGACAACTGGTCGCCCCAACTTTATATCAGGGAGGCCAGGCGCATGGTGGGCGAGTATGTGATGACGCAGGCCAACTGCGAGGGAAAGGAAGTGGTGAACGATGGGGTAGGGCTGGCCGCTTACACGATGGACTCGCACAACTGTCAGCGATTGGTAGTGAACGGCATGGTGAAGAACGAAGGCAACGTGGAAGTGGGCGGGTTCGGTCCTTATCCGATCTCTTATCGAGCCCTCATACCGAAGGAAACTGAATGCAGTAACCTGCTCGTGCCTGTTTGCCTTTCGGCAACCCACATTGCGTTTGGCAGCATACGCATGGAGCCGGTGTTCATGGTGTTGGCACAATCGTCAGCCATGGCTGCATCGATGGCCATTGACGATGGCGTGCCCGTGCAACAGGTAGATGTGGCACGCCTGCAGAAGGCATTGGCGGAAAATCCGCTGGTGACGGGAGCTCAACCGGAAATCCTCGTGGACGACAACGACCACTACACGACATGGCAGGGGGGCTGGGATGTGGAAACTACGGGTGGCTACGGTCCTACCTTTCATCGGAGTGGCGACAAGAATGCCAGTGCACGATTTGCTCCTGTAATAGAAACGGAAAACTACTATGACCTGTACTTGTATTTCCCTAAGGTGGCGGAAATGGCTCCGGTGACCACTGTCAAGGTTTTTGACGGCACCCGTACTACAGAAGTTCCGATCAAAGGCGAAGATATCATTGTCGAAGGTCAAACTTCGGGTGAGTGGGCTTCATTGGGGCGTTACAACCTGGCGGCCGGCAAAAGTTTTTATGTGGACGTGCGCGGAACGGGGAGTGGGGTGGTGGTTGCTGACGCGCTGATCCTGGTGCCAGAGCGGCCATGAACGCTGAAGACTAATCAGATCGAATTGGCAGGCTGACAAAAATCAGGTTATTAACCAACGGCTCGCCTGAACCTTTCTACGCCCGTTGGTGTCATAATCGGTGAATGCCTACTCACTCACATCGTGAACGGTAAAAGCAGCATTGCCATAGGGTTTATTACCATGGGAGCATCCATGGCTTACGGGTTCCTGCTCATCTACCTTCGTGACTTTGCACCCGGAAAGGAGGAATGGATCAACAGTTATTCCACGGGCAAGCATTTTGAAAGCCGCCTGGCACACGTGCACGGCAATCTTTTTGCTTTCCTGAACATTCTGATTGGATACCTGCTCCTGCATTTCCAGACCAGGTTGCGCAACGTCAAAACAGTTTCAATGCTGGCACTAACTGGCCTTTTGATGCCTCTAGGCATTCTGGCAGAAGTCTATTTGGGCGCGCCACCCGTCTTCGTCTTACTGGGCGCCATGGCCATGACAGCCTCGGTGCTTTGGCTAGGAGTATCGTTCCTGAAGATGAAAGCGTTCTAAGCAGACAAAATGAAAAACATTTTGCGCTTGGCACCCATTGTTTTGTTGCTGCTCTTTGCGATGGGCACATTGTTTATGAGCGGTTCGGTGCTTTTTGATTTGTTCGGCATACGCGAGAAGGAGGGCAATTTTGTGCTGTTTATTGTTGTAACCAATTTTGTTTGTGGCTTTCTATACCTCGCGGCTGTATGGGGTTGGTTTTTCAAAAAGATGTGGACCACTCGGGCACTTGCATTGATCACCGGAATCTTGTTGGTCAGTTTTATTGCTTTGATAGGGCACATCCTGGCAGGTGGCATTTACGAACTGCAAACCGTGAAAGCCATGTTGTTTCGCATGGTGGCCACGGGTGTGTTTACTTTTCTATCATGGCGTTTGATTAGATCAACTAATGATCAACATGAATTTAAAAAAACTATTCACTGAAGGTAAGCCGCTGCAAACCAAACGGATATTTAGTGCAGCTGAAAGCGTCACGGCCATTCAATTGGTGGCCGGGGCGGAACTAAAAGAGCACTTCTCTCAAGTGCCATCATTTTTGATTTGCATGACCGGGTTAATTGCCTTTCGGGCACAAGGGAGAGAGGAAACACTTGGCCCGGGTGATTTTGTGCATATTGAACCTGTGGTCAAACACAGTCTGGAGGGCCGGGAGGAGAGTCTGCTTCTTCTTATCAAGTAAAGGTTATTCATCAAACAAACCACCTGACATTTTAGGGCCAGCACTTTTGCAACAGGCAGGTGTTGTGAGGTGGCCGAATATTACCTAATATTGTATAATACAAGATTAGGTAAAACTTGAAACAGAACCCTTTCAAATACGGTGAATTAAGCACGGGCGACAACTTCTGCAATCGGCAGGCTGAAATCAAGCGGCTGCACAACGCCTTTCGCGATGGCCAAAGCATCGTGCTGATCTCTCCGAGGCGGTGGGGCAAATCATCGCTGGTGGACCGTGCCCTGGACACCTACAAGCGAAAGGTGATTGCGGTGAAAATGGACTGCTTTGGCTTCAAGTCATCGGGTGAGTTCTTTGCTGCACTACTCAAAACCATCCTCACCAATACCAGCTCCAAACTGCAACAGGTGGCCGAAACGGTGAAGGAAAACATCAGGAGTTTCATCCCATACATCAACTACTCAGTGGGAGAGGCGGACGAAATCAAGATCACCCTGGAACTGCCGAAAACAAAAATGGATGTGGCCGTCATCCTGGACTTACCGCAAAAGATTGCCGCGAAGAGGCGACTCCGCATTGTGGTGTGCATCGATGAGTTCCAGCAGATCGCCCAGTGGCCGGATGGTCAACAGGTGCTGGAGAGCATGCGCAAGGCCTGGCAGAAACACAAGGAAGTATCGTATTGTCTGTATGGAAGCAAGCGGCACCTCATGTCGCAGTTGTTCACCGACAAATCGCAACCGTTCTTCAACTTTGGTGAAACGATTTTCCTGCCGAAGATCGAGCGGGGGCAATGGATTCAGTTTCTGCTGCGATCATTCAGAAGTTCGGGAGTGAAGATTGATAAGGAGGTAGCAGCACGGCTCACCGACCTGGTCGACTGTCACTCGTATTTCATTCAATACCTGGCCCGGATTTGCTGGAACAATGCCGGCAAGGAATTGACGATGAAGATCTTGGACCAGTCTTACGAAGAAATGCTGAACGACAACGTGGCACTTTTTCAAAGCATCACGCGGGGGCTGACACAATACCAGGTGAATTACCTTCGGGCGGTTGTTGCTGGCGAAACGCAGCTGACTTCAACGCGGGTGTTGAGCGAATACAATCTTGGCAGTCCGGGCAACATCCAGCGGATAGCTGCGGTGATGGAAGACGCAGAGATTTTGGATTACTCAGGAGAGGTGCCGGTTTTCTGCGATCCGTATTTCAGACCGCTGTTTGAGAGGTACTTTGCAAACAGCAAATAGGTTATAGGCTAGCCTAGCGTGACTTAACATAATATAAATTATAGAACTATTGCCTTGGGCTGTTGCGGACCCGCAGTTATATAATTATATTATGATAACCATCCACGTATGCCACCCACAGGCCATTTCAATACGTGTCTGGGGGTTTACGGTTCCTTTTGGGAGTTTAGGATTGTTCCGCACATGCCCACGCACAGCCTGTCTGCCGACAGGCAGGTAGGCCGCTTGATGCTTCTCCGCTCATGCCCACGCGCCACATCGCCAAGCGGCCGGGGTAGCGCAGCAGGCGATCCCCATCTTAGTTCATTTGACTGTTTTGGGGAAATCTTGAGGTAACAGATCTAGACGACATCACCAGCATCTGGACAATCAGACCGGCCACAATGATGACCACAAGCTCAATCCTCGACAAAAAATAGCTGGATGCCACAATCTCTTCTGACCTCTTGATTTGATTTCTGCCTTCGTCAATTTGAATTTTAGACAATAAGGCAAGCGATTTTGAAAGATCATCATGCGATCTCGTGATGGCACGCAACAGGAGACTATGCTGGTTGGCATAGTACGTTCTTTCCAGTTTGTTCAGCACTTCCAACTCCTCTTTGAATTCGCTAAAAACCACACTCCCCCTCTCAGTGAAGACAGTCTTTTCATAGTCTGCCAAGACTTTTTCGATTTCATTGTGATAGAGCGTTTGTTGACCAACATCACTATTGATATTGAACAATTGAAGCTGCCTGGCATGCAATACGTCCGATAGCTGCAATATGTAGTCCTCAACAACAAGCCTGTCCTTGTACACAGTAGCGAATGAGGCATGGAGATTTGAAAAATACTCTCTATCAGCAATGTTGGTGAGAATTACCAATCCGAGTACGATGGCCAACGCGACAGCAACCTTCACCTTCTGCCCTACATAATACGTCCATTTCATGCTTTGGTCTCAGTGTTTACCCTAATTCTTTTGATTGGCAGTGGACGATCCATTTGCGATCGAGTGTGGGGCATTGGCGTTTGAATCCGTCAAGGCCTGCTCTTGCAGTTGCTGCTCCAGGGCAATTGCTTTGGGGAATAGGATGTTATTTTCGAGGTGAATGTGCAAGTGTAGGTCTTGCTCAAATTCCTCAAGCATTGCGTAGGTAACCCGATACGTATTGCAGGCATCAGCAGGCGGTACGTAGCCGTTGGTCAATTGCGAGATTTTTTCAAACCGCCCGCCTTCGACAGCATGCTCCTCCATCATGGCGGTAATCGGATTGGCTATTGTTTCAAATAGAGGATGCGCGTCAAGTTTGCTGTTCTTGGTTTGAGTTGAGGCAATTTTTCGAATGTATGGGAATAGCATCAGTTCTTCTTTCTTCATGTGGGTTGCCAACTCCCCCGATGACAGATGGAACTCTTCATTAATTCGGAATAGCTCGGGATGCCGGGCACCATGTACCTGGCAAAGTTTACTCAAATACTGTTTGATCAGGGGCACGTTGTCCTCAACATATTTATGATGTACCCTTTCTACATAGCTAGCCACGGCAACAATTGGCCAGCTGTCGAAATCCGTGCTGTGACTGGGTGTCCCTTCTCGGGCGCATTCCAGCTCCTTCAATAAAACATTTTGATCGACCTTTCTAATCTCACAGACTTCCCGTAAGGTTCTATTTCCTTTACAACAAAAGTCAATTTTATGTTTTTCAAATACCCTTGCTGTTCTGTAGTCAGCAGAAACAATTTCCCCGATGGTTTTTTCTAACTCTTTCATGTTTTTTTGGTTTTCAAATTCTATTCTTAACGATTTTCCATTACAACCACCGCCCCGATGCTGGCAGGCGATGTGCCATGCCTGCTGGAATAACAATACTGCTACTGCCACGGCTTGATACTCCCGACCAGCCATCGCAGGCACGGCCGACCCCTGTTGGCATACCAGCACAGCTTCGCCAATGCTGCGGTGTGCGGGCATCTGATCCACTTCTTCCGCGGTTACTTGCATTACTTTCAGCGATGCCCCCTCCTGATGCCATTTTACCAAAGGCAAATTTTGAGCTTTTCATCGATTCATATCAGTGACTTGTAATTTTCAGGACTCCAATACATGACGAGGTAAAACAGTGCAAATCCAACGAAGGCAATCATCAATGCCCAAACCCAGGAGGGAATGCCCTTGGGAGTTTCCGAGCCTTTGATAACGAACGAATCATTTCCCTCGCTTCCGTAGGCGTTGACTGTAATGGGGATCTGATCCTCAACTACCTCATGATCGGTCAGTCCAACGATGGAGATAGCTGGTCCATTACGAACCTCGAACGGGATAACCTTAATACCCTCCACACCCTTTGTAGACCTGGCCACCACCTTTAGCCGATGCTTTCCATCGGTGATTTTGGTGGTGTCAAAAATGAACTTAACAGGCGGAGAAAATTCCGCAAAGGGCTGCGGTTCATCATCCAGAAAAATTTTTATGATCCGGTTGTCTTTCATTTAACAACTAAAGCTTAGTTGGCATCAACCACAATGTTTTTGATGTGTCCGGGGTTACTCTCTCTGGGACTAATCAAAAACTTCAAGCTGAACACCAATGTAATGCCTACTACTACCAGGGCAATTGAAACGATCAAGTAGTCAAGGTTGCCCTGGGGCCCAGCGCCATGCGTCACATCTTCCAGCACCTTGGGCTGTTTTTTTTTGCAAAGTTCGCACGCCCAGCTGTCCACAGTTCCAATGGCCAGAAAGGATCCTAAAAACAATCCGAGCGCTCTGTTTGCCACCCTGCTGCTCATCTCCAGTAATTGTTGGCTTGTGCGATGGTTTGGAATTCAATGGCGATAACTTGGGCTGAGGCGATCAATTGGGCCACATCATTTACATAATCAGGCCTGAGCTTCTTTCTTGCTTCGGGGTCGGTTTGTATGGCCGCTATTGATTTTCGCGCAAGTTGAATCGCAAGCACACGGCCATCCATGGGCGTTGCCGTAATTAAGGTCGGTAAATAGTTTTCTGTATTCATCGCTACTGATTGAGGGTTGGGGTATAACTTCTTATTCTTTTTACGTCTTCAGGGGAAATTGCAGGCGCATGGTTTCCCCAGCTGGTTCTTTCATGATTGGCGATAGCCGCAATTTCCTCATCGGTCAACTGATCAGCAAAGCCCACCATGATGGCATAGTCGGGTCTTGCATCATAACCTTGCAGTATGATCTGCACCATCAGCTCTGGGTTCTTGTCATTAACAATGGCGCTACCCGCCAACGGTGGAAAAGCACCAGCCAAGCCTGCCCCATTGGCCTGATGGCAGGCGGCACAGGTTTGCATATACAATTGTTCACCGTCTGGCAACAACGTGGTTACTCCCTCATCAGGCTGGGGTCGTCCCTTTATCTTGGAAGGAATAAAGCCTGCCTTACTGCTACCGGGGAGCTTGGTTTGTTTAAGCGACAACAAATAGGCAACCAAGTCCTGGGCTTGCTGAGTGGAGACCACCTTCAAATTGGGATTGTTTTTGAAGCTCGCAGGAACTGGTACTTCCACTTCGTTGTCACCGATGATTTCCTTCTCAATAAATAACCAGGGATAAGCGGGCATGATAGACTCCTCTACAACAGTGCGTGGATTATATAGATGAAGCAAGTGCCACTGCCCAGCCGGTTGCCGTACGCCCACATTGGTTAAATCTGGGCCAGTGCGCTCGCTTCCTAACAAGGAGGGAGATTGCCGCCAAACGTCCAGTCTGTTTTTTGTATAAAAATAGTCTGCGGGGATGGATGGCCGGTCACCCCACTGCTTGTCCATTTCAATGCTTCTGACTTGTTGGGTGTGACATGCAACACAACCCTCGCTAATGTATAGTCTCAAGCCACGCAGCTCAGCATCCTTCAACTTTGGTTGGTCCGGCAATGCAGCAACATCCTGCATTTGGTATGCAGGGACAACTGCGATTAGTAGGCTCAACAACACGAAAACAAATAGTGAAATCGCAACCAGGCTCCTGTGATCTTTGTGCAGGTTTAGCATGTGCTTATGTTGTTAAAGGGCTTGGTGACAATTTATTTACAGAGGGAATCTCCTCCGGGCGCCTCACCATGTGATAAAAATTGTAGGCAAACATCACGTGAGACAAAAACATTAGGGAGCCGCCTATGGCACGCCAAACCCAGTAAGGCTTCATTAGCACAACCGACTCCATAAAGTATTTGCCATCAATCCAACTTAGCCCCTTGAGGGTCCCTCCTGCCATCATCGATATCATATAGGCAAACAATCCAACAAAGGCCATCCAAAAATGAACGCCCACAAAAATATGTCGGGGTTCGTTGCCGGTAATCTTTGGGAGGATCGCGTACATTCCTGCCCAAAGCAAAAACGAAATGATGCCATACATGGTCATGTGCGAATGTGCCACGTTGAAATCTGTAAAATGCCACACATAGTTCGTAAACCGGAATGCCTGAAAGCTTCCTTGAGTTGAGCCAACGAAGTAAAATACCACACCAACTAAAAAGAACGGCAACACATAGCTTTTCGAAATGTGATTCCAGCTGCCCTTCATGGTCATCAGGAAATTTGTTGAACCTGCCACTACCGGAATAAACATGCCCGCGCTAAAAACGATGGCAACCGTCTGAAGCCACCAGGGTAATGGGCTAAACACAAAGTGATGGGTGCCGATAAGTGTATAAAACAACATTTGTGTCCAGAACGCAAGTACGCCCAACGAATAAGAGTAAATGGGTTTATTGAGTGACGAAGGCAGAAAATAGTAAGTCAAACCCAGTGTAAAGGTCATGAACCACATCCCCACCCCCTGGTGCATGTAATAGCCCTGGATGATCGTTTCGCCCAACCCGTTCTGATAAAATGGAAGGTAGCCGATTGTGACAAGCACAATTGTCCAGATCAGTCCTCCAAGGATGTACCAATTGGAAATATATATTTCTGATATTTTCCTGCTGGCGACCGTCTTGTAATAATTAGCCAGCGTTAGTACCAGGCCGACCGCAAACACGACTGTCACCGGCCAAATATATTCGCGGTATTCTCCTCCTCCATTGTTGATACCGCTCATCAACAACAGGGTGCCGCACACTACGGCTACATTCAACAGCCACCAACTGATCCATGCCCACTGGTAGCTGAAGATTTTGGTGTTTGACGTGCGGGCAATTACAAAGTAACCCAGGCCGATCATGGCGAGCGAGGCCCATCCCCAAAATACCGTGTTGGTATGCACAGGCCGCAGCCGGCCGAATGATAGCCAAGCGATGTGGTCCATATCAGGCCACACAAATTTCATCCCTACATATTGGCCAACAAGCGTTCCGAATACAAGCCAAAACACAGAGGCGCCAAGAAAAAACAGGATGATCTTCTTCAGTTCATTAGGCGTTTCAAAAGTCAACGAAGACTTTTTCTTTTCGTCCACCAGTGGGTTGCCTGGGTCATGACTTACCCGATACACCAGGCCCTTGTTATCAGCCGCAGATTCGCTGCTGCCGAGCTCTTCTCCGGCCAATCTGAAGTTTAGCGCTTGTTTTCTCTTGAGTAACAACTCATCAATATCTCGCTCAGGCAACCCTATAATTTCCTCAGCTAATGCTTGTCTTCGAATCTTGATTCTCTTTGCCCGCAAGGAATTGATATATGAGCCCACCTGGAAAAGCATGATTACAATGGCGATGATCACCACGATGGCGATGAGGAAAAATGTGCCAATGATACCTGGACTGGTAAGCCAGTTCTCCGTACTTACACTGGATTGTGCCGATGCAGGAGTCAACATCCACAAGGCAGCGACCAGCGTTAGTGGGCATTCGGGCTTAATTCTAAATCGGACAAATACATCCGAATTATATCCAAAAAATTTTTTTTTCATCTCTTCAAATAAGTCTTACCCTCTTTCAACCCCTGCGCTAAGTCTTGTACTGTTGTGCTCTCAAGCATAATCCTCAATTCTTCCCGGATTCGCATGAATTTGTCGTGCACCGGGCATGGTTTAGTCGCGTTGCAGGCTTTTAAACCCAATCCGCATCCTTTGTATATGCTATCTCCATCTATGGCAGCCACCACCTCGCTAAGCTTAATTTTATTTACCCGGGCCAATTGAATTTCAAATCCACCGCCAGCGCCCTGTACGGAATAAATGATGCCGGTGCGAGCTAATTGCTGCAAGATCTTGGCGGTAAATGCCACAGGCGAGTCAATAGCCCTGGCAATGGCCTTTAAACTTACCCGATTGTGCTTTTGGGCTTCATTGGCAATGAAAGCCGTGGCCTTAATCCCGTATTCACAAGATTTCGAAAACATATCCCTCCCTTTGGCGTTCGCAACGTACAAATATTTTCTAACTCGGACAACCTTATCCGATTTAAAATTGTCGTTGACTCCGCTTTTGGTGTTCACTTTCTCGTCACAACTAGACGCAGCAAATGACCAAAGCCGTAAGGCCTTCTATTTTGAAAAGAACCAAGCAAAATCTTCAGTTTGCTCGACTACTTTTTTATAGGCAATAAAAATCAGTATTTGCATTTGGATTGGACTTAACTAATGCAAACCATCTACGGAATTAGCACTAATTTATCGCTGCTGCAGAGGTGCTGAAAAAAACGTTCGACCAAATCAACGGGGTAAATTTTGCATCACAAATTCGGTTACGCGATCGCACCGACTGTACCCAAATTCAAAAATCCGTTTGTCGTTAGACAACTCAAACAGTTTCTCCTTGAGCATGTCTTTGGCTCTGTGGAGGCGCACTTTCACGTTTGAAACGGTGATGCCAAGGGCCTGCGCAATTTCAGGGTGTGTCATTTCTTCAACTTCTTTCATGATGTAAACGATCCGGTAGCCCGACTCGAGCTGATCGATTGCATTTTCTAGAAGCTGATTTGATTCGTTGCGAATCATCCTATCCTGCGGACTCAGCTCATATTTATCAGGCATTTGCAAGATGTTGTTTTGATCCAATGCGTATTCGTCCGATGTTAATTGCCGCCACCTCCCCTTGTTCTTCGCTCTCGCAATGGCTTCATTGATTCCGATGCGGATTAGCCAGGTAGAAAAAGATGCCTCCAGTCTGAATTGATCTAAATTTGTGTAAGCCTTGAGGTAGGTGTTTTGCATGGCGTCTTCAACTTCAGCCCCATCAGCAAGATAGCTTCGGATTATCCTGTAAAGCTTTTGATTATTTCTCCTGACCAGGATTTCATACAACTCCTTCTCGCCAGAAAGAATACGTCTTATGAGCTCAGATTCGGCCAGCTTTTCGTTTCTCAGGCTGCTAACATTAGTTACCCCCATCGCTTATTTGAGTTTTGTAAACAATCACAAAAAGGCTACAAGTCTTTTTGTAGCCCCTTTTTGGTAATCATCTTGTCAATCGGGCTCCACCACCATCAGTCAACTACCAACTTTCCCTTCATAACAACATGGATAGAGCAGAAATAATTTGCGCTTTCGGTAGCAACTATGCTCCATGAATGCCCGACTGGCAAAACGGATGATGTCCATTTTTTTCCGACTTCTTCGGTCACATCGTGGTCTGTTATATCTTTATTGATCCACATCACGGTATCCCCTTTATGGAGCCTTAATTCGGCCGGTTCAAATTTCATTTGTCGGATCACCACGGTGTGAAACGATTCTGTGTTCTTTAGTGGAGGATCTTGCGCAACCATCTCCCTGGCCGGATTTTCCTCCTGATCGGGCTGCTGACCATAATCTTCTGTCATTGCAGGTTTTTCCGATTGATTGGAACAGCTGCAAGTTGCCAGCAGCACGATCAGTATGAACAAAATTCTCATGCCGTGAACGTTATGGCTTTGAAACCATCTTTTGCACCATCTCGGCATGGCCCAGGTGCGCCTTCAGCGCTGGCACGACATTCTCCAGCAGTTCCTTGAGCTCTTGATTTTCCGTTTCAGGTATTAGCAGCCCTTCAACTGCATTAATCACCGATTTGTGGTATGCTACTTCATTATCGATATACGCCCTGTTGAATTCTTTTGATGACGCAGCATTGAGCATTTTAATGGTCTTCTCAGCGTCAGCAAGTAATTGTTTGCTTACGGCATTATCTGTAGGCGTTACGCCCAGTTTGGAAGCCAGCGCAGCTGCTTGTTTGATTACGGCCTGGTGGTCGTTGGTCATCGTCTGGGCGAATTTTCGAATTTCCGCATCTTTCGATTTTTTGAGCGCAATCTGGGCGAAGTCTATGTCGATCTGATTCGCGGTGACGGCCGCATGAGCAACTTCGGGGTCAGAGAGTTTAATGTTTTGGGCCAAGGCCATTGATGTCGCAAACAGTGTCATCGCCATCATGCAGATGACGGTACATGTAGTTTTTTTCATATTTTGAATTGTTTGTGTTTGTACTGTGTGTTAGAGCAGCAAGACCTCAGCAGGTTACAAAATTTGTGAAAAAACTTTTCGTTCACTGCTGGCCCATCAGCGCAGCCATCAAAATGCCACCGCCCGTATCGCAGCAGGCCGCGGAGATCACTGTTCAATGACGATTTGATCCGGTGCAATCCCAAGTATTTCAAGATGTTGTACCATGGCGATTGTAAATTTTCCAGGGCCACAAACGTAAAAGTTGCGATGGCCGGAATAATACTCCATCAAAAGCGCCCTGTCAATTCGCCTTCCGGGAATGCCATCGTTTGATTGTTCAATAACATCGTGATAATTGTCTCCCAACATGTTCTTCAGCTCATCCCGAAGAATGACATCGCCAATGGTTTGATTGGCAAACAACAGCGTGTTTTCTGTCATTGGGCGTTGCCCGCTTTTGGAAGACCGGGTCAGGTATCTAAAAATGGCTATGAAGGGCGTGATCCCGGCACCTCCCGCCAGAAATAGGCCCGGGCCCCTGTACTTAATGCTGCCAAATACTTCGTGAACGATGAGTTCGTCTCCCGAAACAACGTCCAACAGATTCTCGGTCATGCCGTGATGATCCGGGTAGATTTTGATGATGAATTCGAGATGGTCGTCTTGTGGATGGCTGGTCATGGTAAAGGGCCGCAGCTCGTCTTCGAGGGTTGGTTTGTTGATAGAAATTTCCGTTGCCTGGCCAGGGACAAAGGCATAATCATCTGGTTTTTGCACCAGAAATCGTTTTACGTTGTGGGTCAAAAGGCTGGTTTCAAGAACTTTGACGATGTGCTTTTCCATTTTTTTCTTTTTTAAATCAAAACGAACGCTCCTTTGACGGGAGTCATTTTTGTTGGTGCTCTGCCATGGTTAGAGTAGCATAAGGCCCTGGCGTTACAAACGTCCCGATAATTATAGCTCATGGTCTAGCAGCGGGCATGGTGTTCAGGTGCCGTTCCTTGGTTTTTTACGATTACGGAGGCGAGCATGGCTATGGTTAAAATAAACACAATCACAATGAGGGAAATCTCTGCTGGGATGATGATGAGATCGGCCGCGCTCATCTTAAGGCCCACGAACACAAGAATGGCAGCGAGACCGAACTTGAGATACTGAAAATATTTTTCAACCCCAACCAGTGCAAAGTACAGCGACCGCAAACCCAAAATGGCAAATACGTTTGACGTGTAAACGATAAAGGAGTCATCGGATATGCTAAGAATGGCCGGTATTGAATCAACCGCGAAAATCAAATCCGTAAACTCAATCATGATCAAAACCAGCAGCAACGGTGTTGCCCAAAGGCCGTCCGACCTTCGAACGAAAAATTTATCGCCTTCGAAGCCATCCGTAAACCTGATGAGCTTCTTTGCCATTTTGATGACCGGGTTCTTGTTTGGTTCCACTGGGATGTCCTTTACCGCCAGCATTCGAATGCCCGTCACAATCAAGAATCCTCCAAAAAGATAGATCAGCCAGTGAAAACGATGAATAAGTTCAATGCCCGAGAGAATGAATATCACGCGCATGACCAGCGCACCCAGAATTCCCCAGAACAAAACCTTGTGGTGATAGGCTTTTGGCACATTAAAGAAGGAGAAGATCATGATCATGACAAAGATGTTGTCCACGCTCAATGATTTTTCAATGACGTAGCCTGTGAAAAACTCTACGGCTTTTCCCTGACCAAAGTAGTAGTAGACAAACAGGTTAAAGACCATCGCAAAGCCAATCCAAATGCTGGTCCAGATCAGGGCCTCTCTGATTTTTACTTCATGTGACTTCCGATGAAAAACACCCAGATCCAGACCCAGCATGATCAGGACGAATAAATTAAATGATGACCAAAGGATGACGGAGTTGCTCACGTTAAACTAATTTGGGTGTTACGGTTGTTTCTATGGCTTCAATACTCAGACGGCCCGATTCTCCAGTTGTTGGTCAGGCAAACCAGACAATGCTTTCATGGAAGTTCTGGAAGTGGCTGGCCTGCGCTCGATGTTGAAATAGAGTTCAGCGAAGCTCTTGTTTTGATTCAGGGCCGTACGCTTGAAAAATATCTCCGGAGTGAGTTCACTGGGGTGTTGCACCCCGCAGGCGCCAATAAACTCGGCCAGGGCTTTCATAGTATTTTTGTGAAAGTTGGCTACTCGATGACTCTTGAGAGGCACATCGATTGCTTTGTAAAGGGCCTTGTTTTGTGTCGCGATTCCCACCGGGCATTTGTCGCTATCGCAAATCAGTGCTTGAATGCAGCCCAGTGAGAACATCATGCCGCGGGCGCTGTAGCACGCGTCTGCTCCCAACGACAATGCTTTTGCCAAATCAAATGCGGTAATCATCTTGCCGGATGCAACAATTTTGATTTGATCTTTCAAGCCGTTTTCGTCAAGTACATTGTTGACAAACACCAGTGCATCCACCAGGGCCATGCCCATGTAATCGATAAATTCGAGTGGCGCAGCGCCTGTCCCGCCTTCAGCACCGTCAATGGTAATGAAGTCGGGAACAATTCCGGTTCCATGAATGGCGTCAACGATGTCCAAGAACTCTTCCTTACGGCCGATACACACCTTGAATCCAACAGGCTTGCCCCCTGAAAGGATCCGCAGCGTGCCGAGGAACAACATCATTTCGATCGCGTTGTTGAACGCGCTGTGCGAGGCAGGCGAATGCACGGTTGTATGCGGTGCAACATTTCTGATGCCCGCAATCTCAGGCGTGTTTTTGGCTGCGGGAAGAATACCTCCGTGACCAGGCTTTGCCCCCTGAGAGAGTTTGAGCTCAATCATCTTTACCTGAGGCAAGTTGGCGTTCTTCGCAAACTGAGAGGCCGAAAAGCTTCCCTGATGGGTGCGGCAGCCAAAGTAGCCGGTACCAATTTGCCAGATGAGGTCCCCGCCCTGCAAATGATATTCACTGATCCCCCCTTCTCCGGTGTTGTGGGCAAAGTTCCCAATTTTGGCACCTCGGTTTAGTGAGGTGATGGCGGTTCGGCTCAGCGCTCCGTAGCTCATGGCCCCGATGTTGAAAATGCTGCTGGAGTATGGTTGTTTACATTGAGCGTTTCCAAACATGAGCCTGAAAGCGGAACGATCAGCCTTTTTCGGATAAATACTATGGGCCGCCCATTCGTATCCGATGCGATTGGGATCATCCTGCATGCCAAAAGAGATGGTTTGCTTTTCGTTTTTTGCTCTCTGATACACGATGGAGCGTTGACGCCTGTTAAAGGGCTTCCCGTCCAGTTCGCCTTCAAAAAAATATTGGCGGATTTCCGGACGTACCGATTCAAAAAGATACCGGAGTCTGCCAACCAGCGGATAATTTCTTCTCAAGGTACTTTTGTGCTGAAATGTATCGTAAGCAACCAGAAGCAGCATCAGCAGCGGAACAAACAGCCAAAGCTGGCTGAGCACATTGATTGCGACCATCAAACTGAAAACAACTAGTACGGCTGCAGTCAATAGCCAAACCAGTAAGAACGGGCGAATGGGAACTTTTAGCGTGTACTTGCTCATCGGTCTGCAGCTATGTTTTCAAAATGCTTTTGTTAAAACGGGAGACCGGAGCCTGCTTTCAGCATGATTTGCATCAAGGCTCCCAATACAAACGCGACAATGATCAGGATCAGTGCGTAGTCAACAGGCAGATGGTCGTCCTTCATGGCTTAATCGACTGATCCAAGTCGATTCCTTCTACCGGGGTGTCATCATCAAACCAAAGTGATTTGGTGTGCACCCCCTGTTCGTCATACACCCTGAATTCGCCACTTCGCAATCCGTTCTTAAAATTTCCCTCGCTCAGTATTCTCCCGTTTCGGTGATAAGAGATAAACCGGCCGTCTGGTATTCCCCTCTCAAAATCTTCTTCCAACATCAGTTCGCCTGAATCGAAATACTCTTTCCACCTACCCTGTTTGTGTCCATCCACGTAGTGGCCTTCTGCGATAAGGATCGCATGCTTATTATACTCTTTCCATTTACCTTGTTTAGGCTCAACTTTTCTTTCTTGCCTGCCGGCAATCGAGCTTCGGACTAAGTCCCAATAATTAAGTGTAACGCTATTCATATTCTTCACAATGCCAAACGCCTGCCAGCCCTTTTGGTAATTTGCATGTCCAAACCTTTTCACAATTCACACAAATACCCTTGGTGCTGACAGGCGTGATTACCTCTTCTTTAAGAATCTCAAGCCTGCCCAGGTGGGCAACGCCTTCGGATGTCGATTCAAATAGCTCACATTGCAACACGCCCTTCTCATCATCCTGGTACGAGCAGGCGTTGAAATGATCGCACGTATTGCAAAGCGTTGCAAATTCTGTTTTGAGCAGTTCAACTATGCGTGAGTCGGGTGGTAGGGCAGCTCGTTGTTGCATGGTAGATTTTTTTACCTGTCTTGCCAAAATTCGTACCAAAACAAAAAGTCGGTTTAGCGGCCTGTTTTAGCCACTAACGAAATGGATCACTGAGTACTTTTTACCCAGTGGAACTTTTTGAATCACTTGGATTTATTGATTTTCGATCGTAGCGTCTTTCGGTCGATCCCGAGAATTTTTGCTGCGTGAGAAAGGTTCTCCCCGTTTGCGGCCAGCACGTCCATGATGTAATCAAATTCAACCTCCTGCAGGCTTCTGCTTAAGCTCCCTGGGCGCATTGCGGAATAGCGAAATGACTCTGGAAGATCAGGCACATCCAGGACCCCCTCCTCCGAAAGAATTACTACGCGGTGGACGAAGTTTTGCAATTCACGTACATTGCCTGGCCACCGGTAGCTCTGCATGGCTTCGATGGCTTTCGGAGTAATTCGCAGCGGGGTCTTTTCGTTCTCTCTTGAGTATTTGATGTTGAAGTGTTCAAGGAGCAGTTCAATGTCACCACCCCGTTGGTGCAGGGATGGCAGCTCAACGGTGATGATGTTGAGCCTGTAGTAAAGGTCTTCCCTGAAGGTTCCCTTTTTCACCATCTGTAGCAAGTCGGTGTTGGACGCGGCCACAATCCTCACGTTAACCCGTTGCGGCTTCTTCGAACCGATCATATAGAATTCCTTTTCCTGCAGCACGCGCAGCAACTTTGCCTGCATGGCTAAACTCGTGTTACTAATCTCGTCCAGGAAAATAGTACCGCCATCGGCTGTTTGGAAAAATCCCGCTCGCGAATCAATGGCACCGGTGAAAGATCCCTTAACAAACCCAAATAGTTCGCTTTCAAGCAAGGCATCGGGAATTCCTCCGCAGTTCACAGGTACAAATGGTGCTTTGGAGCCCATTCCGCTATAGTGGATGGCCCGGGCTACCAGTTCTTTCCCGGTGCCGCTTTCGCCCATGATCAGAACCGTTGCCTTGGTATCCTTCACCTTGGCGATGGTGTTGAATACTTTTTGCATCACTTCCGAGCTGCCAACAATGCCAAATGAATCACTCTCCTTGACCTGACGCTTCTTCCGGAGTGGCTTTTTAGCCAATACCCGATCCACCGCCTCGAACAATTCCTTGTCGGTGAATGATTTTACCAGGTACTCCTCCGCGCCAATCTTTATGGATTCAACCGCTCCTTGAATTGACGGAAAGCCTGTTACCACCAGAACACCAATGTGTTTATAGTTTTCCGACACGTGCCGGACGAGGGTCATGCCACTTTCGCCCGGCATTTTTAGGTCTGTAACAACCATGTCGATGGGCAGTGCTTCGAGCAGTTTAATGGCTGACTGCACGTTATCGGCAGTTACAACACGGTGGCCCTTTGATTCCAGGTTGCGCTTAATGAGTTCTGTTGTCTCAACCGAATCATCGACAACCAATATCATGGTTTCAGATTTTTTACTCATCGTTTTTTCCTCCTGCTGGAAACGGCCGGAAACCTAATCTCAAACGTGCTTCCTTCACCAGGCTTGCTTTTTACGTGAATGGTGCCGCGATGATCCAGTACAATGCCTTGCACCACCGATAAGCCAAGGCCGGTACCCTGCCCCACCGGTTTGGTGGTGAAGAATGGTTCAAATATCTTTTTCTGCACTTCGGGGGCTATCCCGCGGCCGCTGTCTTTAACCGTCAAGATCACCAAATTTTGTTTTCTTTTGGTTGCGACAATCAGGTCCCCGCCCCGGTCCATTGCATATATGGCGTTCGTTATCAGATTCACGATCACCTGACTGATCTGGACCGGGTCTGCCGAAATTTTTGGCAGGTTGGAGTCATACCGTGGTACAATATTGATTTCCCTACTTTGGTAGTGGATGTTGATAAATGTTAGGATATGCTCAATGCTTTCGTTGAGATCCACCCTGACCAGGCGCTGCGGCATTTGCCTGGAGAAGAACATGAGTTTCTTAATGATTTCGCGGGAGTAGAGCGAGGCATTAATGATTCTCTCTAGGTCAAGTCGCTGCTGCACATTAGGTAACCCCTCTTTTTTTATCAGTTGGGCAAATCCCAATATTCGGCCAAGCGGCTCATTGAGCTCGTGCGCAACACCCGCAGACAGCTTGCCTACGAAGGCAAGCCTTTCTGCATGTTGCAACTGATTCTGCAATTTTCTCTTTTCGTCTTCAACGGCAGCGCGTTTTAAGTACAGCGACATCTCCCTCGCGATGATTTTGAGGAGCCTTTTCTCTTCAGTCAAAAACCGCTGCTGACTAGCAGGCTGGCCTTGCTTCGGACGATAGCCGATCTTAATCGTTCCGTACCTCTTGCTCCCCACCGAAATGGTGGAAGAGATGGTGGTTTTGCACTTCGAAAAACCTGAGGTTTGGCGAAGTTCGTTGCCGAGGGTAATACCCACTTCAGCCAGCATAGGGAATTGCATGGCCTGCGGTATAATTGAAAGCGATCGCGCAAGGATAGCATCCATGTCATTGTCTTCCTGCCAGGCAACCCTTGAAAGCTCATGCAAGCAGCGCAGTTCTTTGACGCGTTCCTTTAATTTTTCATTTGCACTGGCCTTTCGCATGTTGCGCAAAACTATAAAAGTATGGTACATTAACCCAACGCTTGCTGTGCGATCAGGAAAACGAGTGGACAAAAATTACCCATTGGGTAATTTGTTCCCAGTTTGCCCACCAAAGAACTGAAAATTCATCTGCTAAGCGGGTCCTGGAAACATGGCACGGAAAGTGTCTTGTCGTTCCCAAAACATAATTTCATGGATAGAAGGCAAATTACGGACTTTGATTTTGATCGCCTGGACAACCTGCTGGAAACGGCTTCCCATAAACAGATGTCATCAGACGTGTACAAGGAATTCGCAGTGATGCTGTTGGCTGCTCAGGTGGTTCCTCAAAAGGCAGTTTCAAGCAAGGTAATCACAATGAATACCCGTGTGCGGTTGATGGAACTTTCCAGCGGAAAAGAGGTGGAAGTAACGATTGCCTATCCGCACGAGGCCAATAGCAGCTTACGGTTGGTGTCGGTAATTTCCAGGATTGGAATAGCCTTGCTTGGACGCAGATTGGGAGACATTGTCAGCTGGCCGATCCCCAAGGGCTCTGGTAAGTTCGAAATTGTTGAAGTAACATACCAACCGGAGGCTTTAGGGAACTACTGTGAATAATTTGGACTGAAGTTTTTGCTGACCCGCTCATCGGCAACACACATTTTGCAGGCAGCACTCCGCTCACCCATTCCCCGCCTACCCAAAGAGTGTCGCTGCTCAGCCTGTTGTGATGAGGAAGATTTGGTTCTGAAATGCCCGCGCTAAAAAACTTTCAATGAAGATTCGGGTAGGCCCGGAGCCTAAGCTATGTTAACATAACGCATAAACATTATATAACAGTGGGGTGATTTGTCGAAGGAATGGACACTAGTAAGTCCAAACCCAAACAAAATCAGGAAATTATCCCGATTCGCAGCCAGAAGCATCCTCTAACATCAACTATTGTCTTATATCCATAATGCTATATCAGGTCTACCTGGAAGATATTTGCTCTGAAGCCCGTATCTAAAGCCATTGATGCGGCTCATATTAAAACTTCTTACTTCTTAGAGTGGACATCCGCCATTAAGAAATAGTCTATTTTTATTAAAGCAAATCCAGTACTTTAATCAGCCCTAGTTTTACCTCTTCCATTTCCTTTGTTGACAGAGAACCTAGGCGCTTAACAAATCTTTCTTTAGAAATTGATTTTACTTGAAAGCAATCAGCAACACTTTCCTTTGAAATTCCATTACCCTTAGACGGATTTAGGGGTACATGCCAATCTCGAATTGACCGGGCTGCATCTGTAATAGGAACTACAACTCTTAATTGAAGAGCTCCCATGCTATCATGATTCACAATTACTGCAGGTCTTACTTTATCGATCTCTTGTCCAACTTTTGGAGCAAAATCAACTAACCAAACTTCGCCATGCTTCATTCTTCAAGTATGTCAAGATCAACATCTGAGAAATTGTTAGCACTCTTAGCATAAAAATTTATAGTTTCAGGATCGTTAGCCTGAGATTCTATTCTCTTGTAGAGAGCAGCTTTGTTTTTTCTCAATTTTTCAATGGCTTTTTGAAAACTCGTATTTTGTACAGCTGAGCGGATTAATATCCCATCGTCTGTTTCTTCAATTACGACTTTTTCGAGTTTGTATTTTTTAACCATTTCAGAAGGTAAAATAACAGCCTTGCTATTTCCTACCGATGTTAATGTTTTAATCATACTCAAATATACGAATAAGGTTATAACATTGTTATAACAATTTATTTACTTTTTGCAAGTCCTTGATTTGCAGCTAAATGAGCCAAAATTTTGCCCTTCCCATCAACGCCCAATATCAAGCCACACATCCCGCCATGAACCATGGCCTATTATCCAATCTCTATGAATCAGGTAAGACTGATTTTTCAACTTTTTATTTGAGGCTGTGCAACAGCTATTTGTGTTACCAGCTGTTGCGCAACTGCAAAATCTATTGCTTTTCACGTCCCCCACTTTGCAAAGGCTAAGGAGTTTTGTGTTTTTAAGGTCCTGATTCCTTTATCAATTGGATGCGAAGCGAATGACTTTCCCAAGTCGTGCTGGCAGTGAGGCTGCTCGACTTGCGCGTCAATTCCTTTTTTTCGTCCGAATGTCCTGAAGCGCACGGATTCGAACTCTATTCCTGAATGCAGCAGGCCTAATCCTTCACTGCACCAAACCCAATGATTGAATGCACTCGATCCAATCTCTCACCACACCCAACGTCATCCCAACTGTGTGGAACCAAATCAAATCCCTGCCGCCACCCCGATCTTGAACGTCCGGGCTGGGGCATAGCCACTGTTGCGGTCTATGCCGGGCGTTAGTACATCGGCAGGTATGTTGTAGCTGCCGGGCGGAAGGTGGTCGATCAGACTGGGTTCGGGGTTAACCCCAGAATAGCTCGTGACCGTAAATGCATTTTGAATGGTACCAAAGACTTTGAGCCAACGCAGCCAGCTTCCCGACTTACTGGGCAGCGTGTAAGTTAAGGTGACATTGTCAAGCATCAGAAAACTGGCTTTTTCAACGTAAAGTGAGCTGTAAAATCCAGCAGTTAGTCCATCTACGGCCTTGTCAGTTTGCACCCGATTGTAAGAGTTCAACGCACCCAGGTCAATTACTTCATATCCCAACCTGAGGCTATTCATCAGGCTGTGGCCGAAAGCACCCCGGAAGAAGGCGTCCAGTTGCCAGTTTCTAAAAGTCAATGAATTGCTGATGCCCAACTCCCAGCTGGGAAACGCTTTTCCGAGCACGGCAAAATCTGAGGTGGGATCCAACCCCATACCCGGATTTGTGAGGACCTGATTATCTCCGTTTACGTCCTTGAAGACCGGAGCTCCATTTGAGCCCACCCCCTCGTACACCGGCCCCCAAAAATTTCCGACCTGATCACCCACGCCAAGTTTCACGAAGGTGGTACTGCACCCACACGGTCCGTCCGGGTATCCTCTCAGTTCCTGACTTACGGGATACGATTCCAAGGTGCTGCGATTGGTACTGAGGACAATCGATGGTCGCCAGGATAGCCCATCCCAGGCACCCGCAAAATAAGAAAGGCTTAGCTCCAGACCCCCGCCTTTTAAGGCAGCCGCGTTTTCGAACCGAGTGCCTGACGAATAAATCAGCGGGTCAACACTCCGCTGTAGAATGATATCGCTGATATTGCGCTGATAAAAATCGAGCGATCCCGACAACCGGCTTCCTCCGAAGTCAAAGCCAAGGTTGGTTTCATTCTTCCGCTCCCATTTCAGGTTGGCGTTTCCGTCTCTTACTTTCACCAACATGCCACCCCCGCTCAATAAGTAGTCGAAGCGGTCGTTGGCAAGACCATATTGCGTTGGGACCGACCCGGTAACTCCGTAGCCCAATCGCATGTTCAATCGAGGCAGTGCAAGACCAGGGATCAGGCTGGCAACGTTTATATTTGCCCCTGCTGCCGGGAAGACTCCCGACTGCCCGTTGGCGCCAAGCTTGTTGGACTGCTCATGCCTTAGCGAAAGGTTGAATGACACGACCTCGTTGAGGTTCACGGTGGCCCTCACAAATCCGGCTGTGATCGTATTGACTGGCGAGGTGGTGCTTGCGAGGTCGATCAGGTTGGGAAGTCCGGCAAGGACGTCCGCTGAATAGCCGATGGCATTGTATCCGAGCTCATCACTAGGGAAGTTACCCAGCTCCGCACCGAAGCTCTCCGACTGATCTTCCTGGTAAGAAAAGCCGCCAACGAGGGTCCAGTTGGTCTTGTCGCCTCCCAAATTGTAGGTCAGGTAGGCCTCGGCCAAGGTGAAGGCACGATCATCTGTAAAGCGATTGGCAAGTCCGCCCCGGTTCACGCCACCGCCAAAAAGAGAGTTGCGCGAAATGTACCTGCCATTGAAGTTGTTTTCAAATTGCTGTGCGATGTTGGCAGTCACGGTCAGGTTTTCAAGAATATCAAAATCTACCCTTGCCCCATAGTTTGTATTCCTTCGCCTGCCCAGGTTCACGTTTTGTTCCAGGATGGCTACGGGGTTGTAGTTGTCGAACAGGATGGCCTGGTAATAATCGCCATTGGAAAAGTACACGGGTGCAGATGGTGAAAACAGGTTGGCGTACCGAAAGGCGATGGGAAAGGAGAAGTTGCTCTTCCGGTTGGAGACAGACAAGTTGAAATCGAAACGCAGGCGGCTGTCAAGCGCCTGATGATTTAGGTTGGCCCGCGTGTTTACCTGGTCGAAACCCGAGTTTAATAGGATGCCTTCCACATGGCGCACATGAGTAGCCACCCGGAAAGAAGAAGTGCCGTGGGCACCGGAGATGGCAAGGTGGTGACTGGTGGAAATGCCCGTGCGTGTAATCTCGTCCTGCCAGTCGGTGGAAGCGCCCAGGTCGTTGGCGCCTGCTGCGATGTGTTCACTGGCCGTCATCACAGGTTGCTTTTTGGCAAGTATGGCTGCGGCTGTTTCTGACTGAAGGGTTACAGCCAGTCCTCGTGCGGGCGACCCGCGTTTGGTGGTGATGATGATTACGCCCTGAGAACCCCGCATGCCGTAGATGGCGGAAGCGGCACCGTCTTTTAATACGTGGATGGATTGGATGTCTTGGGGGTCGAGGTTGTGTAGGGTTGCCATCGGCACGCCATCGATCACGATCAGGGGTGTGGCTTCTGTATCGAACGTGGAGAGGCCCCGGATACGCATCAGCGCATCGCTGTTCGGGTCCCACCCTCTATTATATATAGAGAGGCCGGCCACCCTGCCCTGCCACAGTTGGGCGGGGTCGTAAATGTTGCCGCGGTTGAAGTTATCATCGGTAAGTCGATCGTTCACGCCTGTGGACACATTAGAAGTGATTGCCCCGTATCCGACATTGAGGACGGGCCAGTGAGTTAGGGCATCAAGTTGCAGCACAACATCAAAAGATGAGGCCGTAGCTACATTTACTTCCTGCGATTTGTAGCCAACGAACGAGTATACAAGTTTGCTGCTTGACGCGACACTCAACAAATAGTTTCCATCCTGGTCTGTTCGGGTTCCATTTTGGGTACCTTTCTCAATTACGTTCACTCCCGGCAGCGGAGAACCATCGTCAGAGGACGTAACACGGCCACGTACGGTGATGGTTTGCGCCTGGGTGGAATAACAAAATAGAATAAAAAAGATAGACAGGATTCTTTTGAATTGCAGCATGATGACTTTGTCCGAGTGTAAACCCTAAATATAAAATATATCAGGGACTAACATGCAAAAGGGCCTGTCATCGCGGGCCAGTCTGCCAAAGCGATACGCGCAGGCAGGTGTGACTGCGAAGCAGGTGTGACAAAAAAAAGAGGAATGTCATCGCGGACCGAGGTCTTTAGGTCGATGGGTAATATTTCCTTTCCGCGATCTGGAGGGATCCAGCGCCAACAGATCCAGGTATGGGTCCTTGCGGATCCAACCGGGACAATAAAGGAGAGGAGCGTGGCAGACCGAGGCGAAAGATCACCGTGCAAAACTCAGCGCCTCCGCGTCTCAGCGGTTAAATGAACTTGGGCGTAGCGGACCGAATTCTTACCGCAGAGGCGCAAAGACGCAGAGAAGAACCGCGAAAACATCGCGCCTTGGCGTCCTGGCGGTTAGCACAAGTGGCGGCCCCTAATCCCGCCACAAACATCACTTTGTTGTCATCGCGGACCGAAATGATAATAGGATGATAAATCATGCCTTTCCGCGATCTGGAGGGATCCAGCGCCAACAGATCCAGGTATGGGTCCTTGCGGATCCAACCGGGACAATAAAGGAGAGGAGCGTGGCAGACCGAAGCGAAAGATCACCGCGCAAAACTCAGCGCCTCCGCGTCTCAGCGGTTAAATGAACTTGGGCGTAGCGGACCGAATTCTTACCGCAGAGGCGCAAAGACGCAGAGAAGAACCGCGAAAACATCGCGCCTTGGCGTCCTGGCGGTTAGCACAAGTGGTGACCCCTAATCCCACCACAAACATCACTTTTTTGTCATCGCGGACCGAAATGATAATAGGATGATAAATCATGCCTTTCCGCGATCTAAGGAGAGGCGTGTAATCGCGTGGCAGACCGAAGCGAAAGATCACCGCGCAAAACTCAGCGCCTCCGCGTCTCAGCGGTTAAATGAACTTGGGCGTAGCGGACCGAATTCTTACCGCAGAGGCGCAAAGACGCAGAGAAGAACCGCGAAAACATCGCGCCTTGGCGTCCTGGCGGTTAGCACAAGTGGTGACCCCTAATCCCACCACAAACATCACTTTTTTGTCATCGCGGACCGAAATGATAATAGGATGATAAATCATGCCTTTCTGCGATCTGGAGGGATCCAGCGCCAACAGATCCAGGTATGGGTCCTTGCGGATCCAACCGTGCCTTCGTTCCACTTCAGGCAGGCCGGGATGACAGTCTAATGATTTATTTCAGTGTCCGCATGTCCAACTTCGCCCGGCAGCATCAACATAAAAGAAACTGTCAACCGCCTGTAACTTTTGATTGGCTGCACCCCATGTTCATTTGCTATTTTTGAGGAAACAAATCCGAACATGAAAATTGCAAAAACCCTTGTGGCTGTCGGAATGCTCGCTGCCATCTCCTGTAGCTCTCCCACCCAGAAGTTTGGCGGCCTTGCCCTTTACACCGTGCGCGAAGACATGGGCAAAGACCCCAGGGCAACGTTGCTTGCGGTTGCAAACGCTGGCTACGCAAACATCGAATCGGCAGGGTATGCCGATGGCAAGTTCTATGGCATGACTCCCGAAGAATTCAAGAACTACTGTGCCGAAGTCGGACTCACACCCATCAGCGCACACCAGGGTAGTGTCACGCTGGACAATGCCGATCAGCAAATTGCCGATGTGAAAGCAGCAGGCTTCCAATACTTTGTTATCCCCGTGCCACCGATGGGCCACTTCCGGTTCAACACAGAAACACGCAGCATGTACATGAGCGATAGCGTTGAATATGTATCGGATGTAATCAACACCATCGGAAAGAAATGTGCCGATGCGGGTTTAAAACTCTTATACCACAATCACGATTTCGAACTGAAACCCAACGAACGTGGCATCGTTCCGCTGGACTATTTCCTGGAACATTCAGATCCTGCGCATGTCAACTTTCAAATGGATTTGTTCTGGATGGAGAAAGCAGGTGCCGATCCGGTCGCCTACTTTGAAAAGTATCCGGGCCGGTTTAAGATTTGGCATGTGAAGGATATGGATACCGAGGGTAAGTTCGCGCCCGTAGGGCAAGGCACGATCGACTTTGCAGCCATCCTCGAACACAAAGACAAATCGGGCATGGAGTACTACCTGGTGGAGCAAGACCAGACCTTCGACCGCAAGCCACTGGAAGCCATTCAAGTGAGCCACGGAGGCTTGAAGAAATTTGGCTTCAAATAGTTAATTATCTCTTGTTCAAAAAAGACCTCTGCTCCCGCGGAGGTCTTTTGTTTTCTCGGAGTCGTTAGATTGTGGAGCGAGCTACAAAAATGCAAAGGGATTTCACTGTCGCTAAGTATTCCAGGCACCAACAGTCTCAGTCATTCGTTTGGAGTTGGATCTTCCAACATCCAAACCGTTAGCCTAACAGCAACTTTACCTCCTTTTCAAGATCTGGTAGTTTTCTGATTACAATTCCCCAAAGGATCTCTTCCGATACCGAATCATACCCGTGAATGATCCTATTTCTTGTGTCAACAATCTTTCGGGTATGGCTACTCTTAATCGTGGGGTCGGACTTAATTATTCTACTAACTGCTTCACCGATAATCTCAATATTCCGCTCAACCCGCCCTTTTGGTCTTCAAATCATTTTGAAAGTCCCTGAAATTCTTGAGGTCTGGAATAAACGAATTGATTTCAAGTATGGCCTGTTCTATATCCTTTAGCCAGGCCTTGATTTCATGATCCATACAGGAGCACCTTAGACCTGTTTATACTTTGTTGCAGAAAAGGGTTTTTAATCGCCTTGCTCTCTAACAAATCGATGGGTCGGTCGAACATGTTCTCGAGTTCGAATTTCAAGTCAAAATAGCTATCCGAGTACTCAAACGGATCACTAGTAGAAAACTCAACCATCAAATCAATGTCGCTCTCCGAAGTGAATTTCGAGGTATTAATGGAACCAAAGGAGTAGAGTGTCTTTACGTTATGAGTCGCGCAAAGACTTCGAATTTCATCCCGATAAGCTTCCAACAATCCCATGTTTCAAAGTTAGTGAAATTCTACATTGATAAACTGGTATCACGCCCCGCGAACTTAACAATGCATCCCGCATCAAGGGTAAAACACCCCATCTAAAAACGAAATAATCTTGTCGATGGCGGGAGGTGCATCTTTCTCAAAGGCAATGCCGAGGAATTGATTCGAGCCCGAATCTAAAAAAGCATGGGGCCTGCCCTCGTGAACCCAGTATTCAACTGGCTGCCCTGCTTGTTGCAATGCATCCGCAAATGCCTTTACCGAAGCGGGAGTCGTGAGGGCATCGTTCGAACCTACCGTACAAAGCATGGGTGGATACTTCCGTTCCGTTGCCTGCGCAATGTTCAACATGGGCGACACGGTCTTATACAATTCGGGGTTGTCATTTACATTTTTTCCCGGCCCGAATAATCCACGGGGTGCTGCTTGCGCGAAAGACCAAAATCCATTCTGTGCCGTTTCAAAATTGCCAAGGCATGCCTGATACAAGTCTGTGGCAGGATAATTCAGCACGGCCGCCTGAACCTGAAGGCCATTAACAGCGGCCACTTCCTCTGCCGTCATGCCCTTTGGCAGGTAAGTAGGCCTGAAACCGAGCGTGGCTCCGCCATATCCGTCCGACTCCAGGCGATGTCCAAGTCCCACGACCATCGCGGCCAGATGCCCACCGGCACTGTCGCCTGACACGGCCATTCGATCCGGGTCGCCTTTGTATTTCGAAATGTGATCTTTGATCCACAACACCGCACCAAACACATCCCCGACAATTTCATCCATCGTGGTTGTGTTGTTAAGGGCCGGCAACGTGCGGTAGTTGACGTTGCAAACCACATACTCTGCATGCTCCACCATGTATACAGACATTTGATCCATAATGGTTTCATTGTTGATCAGCCAGCCGCCACCGTGGAAGATCACAAAGACGGGATAACTGGCTTTTCCTGTTTGGGGCGTGTAAATATCCATGGTCAGGCTATACCCTTTCGGCTTGGCCCATTCCAGGTTCTGGACGACATCAAAGGTGTTGAGTTGGGCGGTGCCGTGGTAAGGTAGCCATGCCATCAACAACACAATAGCCACAACTCTGCTGATCATGAATCTTTTCATGCAATTGGATTTAAAAGCAAAGTACCAAAACCTGCACTGACCGTCAAAAGGAGTTCACAACATCCCACCTCCAGGCCAAATTCTTTCCCTGTGGTCATGACAAACGCACACTGTGATGTCGTGTTTCTCCGAACCAATGGAGCATTAACGAGGGCTCATGCTCCACCAGGCGCTTTGGGTTAACCATCACAATCTGTCTCACACCGTGATGGCCGGTTGAAGTGAAGACGCGTGAGCACAACGCACTAGCGCTCGAATAATGGTTTATACCTTTCACGGTGATGAAAGACGAGGTAAACATTCAAGGCCGCAACCAGCAGGGCGGGCCAGCTCTCACTCAAGTCCTGATTGGCATACGTGAAGATGAGAAAGGATACTGACAACGGAAACAGAACGATCAATATGAACGCGGTCCATCGATTGAACACGAGCAGAAAGCCTATGAGGATTTCGAACATGTATAAAAAGGGCAGGTACATGTACACCGCATCAATGAAATTGCGCGCCTCATCCGGCATACGGCCATAGCCAGAGGGTAAAAAATGAAAAAATTGATTCAATCCGTACACAATCAAGAACAGACCGAGGAAAACCCTGCCCCACCTGGCGATACTGTCTTTCATGGCTCTTGTATTTGGATCAAAATTAGCCATTTAGGAACGGTCAAAACATGACGTACGTCAGCATAAAAAAGTCCCACAACGCGATTGCAGGGCTTCGCTCAATTTTTTGACAGGAGCGCTAGCGCAAGATCTGCGCAAGTTTGTCAACGCCTTTTTTGAAGGATTCCAAGCTGGCCGTGAAATCTACTTTTGCCTGACCCCACTTTTCTTTTGAAACCGTTTCTAGCGCCTTGTATCTCTCCTCAAGCTCCCTCTTTTTGCCTTTCAAAGCCTCAATTTCTCGGTTCACTTTTAACTGCAGCCTCCGTTGAGATATTTTCCTTCTTTGATTCCAGTTTTTCAATTGCATCAAAGACGGTGTCGATACTTTGTCTTGCACGTTCTTTTACTGCTGCTCTATCCATCACATTAAATTTAGGGTTAAACGAAATCCCCGGGTAAGGGGCTGCACCTTTGCGCTAACGGCAATCAACGGCCGTTTAGATTGATTGTAATAATAACAGCCACACACATCATATTGTTCCTGCGTTTTTGGATTCAATGTTTTTCCGAAAACAACTTGCGATCGATGCTCCATGCACCCGCACCGTAAAAAAGATAGATCGCACCGATCAGTACAAACATGAACGGATGTTGATCTTCGTACCAGAACCGGCCTTGTCCTACAAAAAACGTAACATATGCCAGCGTGCCCATGAGCAACACTGCCCCCAGCCGCGTAAACAGCCCAAGCAGCAGACTGATACCGCTTACCAGCTCTGCGGTCTTGCCAATGTATGCCAACACGAGACCGCCCCTGTCTTTGAAACTATCCCACTGCGCATATTCATTCATCAAAGAAGCATCAAAAACCTCCAGACCATGATAGACCACCAACAACCCAAGCGCGATGCGAATCCCTCCTATTGCCTGATCGGCATACAGCGGACGGGATGAAAGAATTGGCTTCATTGCGGTTTATTTGGGCAGCATGGGTTTCACCTGAAGATAGTCTTCATCCGGTTCCTTTTCAACCGGAACTTCTCTTTGCGGAGCAGGCGCAATCAGGCGATAAAAGGGAATATCCGCCCAAAGATTCCGATACATTTCCGGTGGCCCACCCACCTGCAGATGGTGCACACCCTCAGGCAGTGTGGCAATATTGATGTAGGCCAGGTATCCCTGCTGACTGGTTCGCACCTTGTAGTGATAAAACCATGGCAGCTCTTTAAGGAGGCTATCGTTGAGATACACATGATAAAACTGACTCACTGCCTTTAAATCAATCTTTGACTTTGGCGTATCCTTTGATGCCGCTACCAGCGAGTCATACCTTGCGTGGCTTCGGATGGAGTCTTCCTTTGATATATCGGCCGGAATAAACAGCCGCAGCACGTCCTGGTCTATGATGTCGGATGAGATCTGCGCCTGCACCGAAAACCTACCTTCGTTTTGATCATCATAATACCCGTGAAACACCTGATCGCCACGGCTGCTGTGCCAGAGAGCAATTCGCGACAGACTGGTTTCGTTTGGATCAATGATCGTTCCAAGTGACAGAATGCTGGTAAGAGTGAAGCCAACAAGGATCAGCGTGATGACCCACTTGTTATAGTTGCTCACAAAGGCATAGTAGATGGACCGATAAAAGCGGGCAAGGGTGAGTGCGCTGATGATGCGATGGATAGGCCAATAGATCCGGGCCACCCATCTGAATCTTCGCACATAACCCAGGGTCACAAAGTCAAGAAGTGCCACAACGCCTGCCACCAACACAACAACCACATACACATCAAAAGCAACGGAGTCTGCCCAAATTGCGGGCGAAGCAAACGCGATGAGGATTGCGAAAGGGATCACAATCAGCACAAACAAATAGAGATAGCCACCCAACGTACTCATGAAAAGCATGAATGAAATCGAGAAAAGTGAGCTGCAAAGCTTTTCTAACCTGATGATGGTTGTTTGAAACGCTGGCAGGTTGTCTAGCTTACCTGCAAACTTCCCACTCATCTTCAGCGTTGATTTGTTGATCCCATTCGGAAACGTGTAGCTAAGCCCCACCATACCGACCCATATCCCGCGGGCGATCAGGTGCAGAATCAGTCCCACAATGAGCCAGTAAATGCCGAGCTTTAATATTCCCACCAGGTTGTCGACATCGGTGAGCGTGCCATATACACTTGACTTGAAGAAGGCCAGGAATTTTTCCAGCAACGGTGGCACCTTGAACATCCCATACAGCACAATACCTGAAAGAAGGATCTCAGGTTCCCAACTTCGTTGCTGTAATTCTTCAAGCCACTTGGGCGTTTGTTCTTCCGACATAGCAATCCTTTAAACGATTAAAATACGTGTTAAAAGAATCGAGCGCAACCCACGCTGGATAGGAAGGTCATTATCCCTGGAAAATGTTTGAATTGCGCACTGATATGAGTACATTCATCATTCACCTAAATTCAACAGCCATGTCAAGCGTTTACAAAGTCATTGAGGTAATCGGTTCCAGCGAGAAGTCCTGGGAAGATGCGGCCAGGGTCGCAGTGGAAAGGGCGAGCAAAACACTGGAAGACCTGCGGGTAGCCGAAGTCGTTTCGCAGGATGTAAAGATCGAGAAGGGCAAGATTACAGCCTACCGCACCAAGCTCAGTTTATCTTTCAAATTCAAGTCTGTGTAGGAGCCAGCTCCTATTCTGCAACTGCACACCACGAGAGGATGGTTCGCGCGAATAACCTGGCGGCCACAATCATCTCGCGCAAGTCGATGTACTCGTTGGGGTAGTGTGCCATTTTGGTTTCGCCCGGCCCGATGACCAGCGCAGGAATATTTCCTGCCTTGCCCAGCATACCCGCATCGGTGCCCCACGGTGAGGCTTCGATGGTGATGGGCCTATTGTAAACGTGTTCGAATTCTTCTGACAAGGTCTTTACAAACGGATGATCTGCAGCCACGTGGTTGGGCTGCCAGATCCCACCGAAAAACTGTACCGAAGCAGGATGTTCTTTCAACCATTCGTCCTGGCTGTTTACATGGTTCACGCAATCGATCAGTTGCTTCTTCACCTGGTTCACTTCTTCGTTTGGACCAATGCCGATCCTCCCCTCCAGCGTCACCAGGTCGGCCACAGATGAGGGCCACGACCCACCTATGATTTTACCTACGTTGATGGGCAATGGAATCGGTATGTGTTGGTACAGTGGATCGTCCACGGCCGCATTGCGCCTCTTTTCCAATTGCAGAATGGCTTCATGCACTTTCCATGCTTTCTCGATGGCAGAGACCCCTTCGTACCGCGTGCCTCCATGTGCCGACCGCCCCTCGACAGCCACCCGGAACCACATAGATCCCTGCTGCTTGATGAACAACTTCATTTTGGTGGGCTCCGGTATCAGCGCGGCATCAGCCGTGTAGCCCCTCAGCACCGTGGCAAGTGAACCCACGCCACCGGATTCTTCTTCCACCACCGATTCGAAGATCACATCTCCTTCCAATTTCACACCACTTCGGATGATCGACTCCATGGCCAGAATCAGGGCCACGTTGCCACCTTTCATGTCGGTGGTGCCGCGCCCGTACATTTTGCCACCTGCCACATGACCGGAAAACGGTGGTTGGTTCCATTGCGTGAGGTCACCCTCCGGCACTACGTCAATATGCCCATTGAGGATAATCGACTTGCCCCCTCCGGCACCCTTCAGCACACCTACTACATTGGGGCTCCCTGCGTAGGTGTTTCTCGAGGCGATATAATAGGGATTACCCTCAAGTTCGGAAGCCTGCGGATCCCACACATCCACCTGAAGGTTGAGCCCCTTCAGTTTTTTGATAACGATTTCCTGAACGCCCTTCTCATGACCCTGCACACTTGGCTGCTGCACCATCTCCCTCAATAAGGCTACGGCATCATCCTGATGTGCATCCATGTAAGCCTCGATTTTCTGAATTGTTTCATTCATAGCGCTTGCTTCAGGTTTGGTGAGACTTCAAAGCCTGCTTCTGTCTTGCTCCTCACCTCTTCTAACGTAACTTCCGGCATGAGCTCATCCAGTGTGAGCACTGCCCCGTAGATAGAGAACACAGCCAGCTCCGTTATAATTTTCTTCACACACCGCGGGGTGGTAATGGGTAGCGTGCATTGTTCCATTATTTTCGGAGTGCCATTCTTTTCACAATGTGTCATCACCGCAATCAGATTCTTCGCCCCATAGGCCAACTCCATTGCGCCACCCACTCCGGGCACACGTTTACCAGGCACAATCCAGTTGGCCAGGTCGCCTTGCCTGCTTACCTGGAGCGCGCCCAATATGGATATGTCGATAAAGCCACGCCTGATCATCCCAAATGCCGTGGCACTGTCGAAGTAGCTTCCGCCTTTGAGGATGGTTACTGGATAGCCCCCCGCATTGCTTAGGTTTCCATCTGCATTTTCCTTTGGCGCTGGTCCGATCCCCAGGATTCCATTTTCAGCCAGAAAGAAAACGCGAAGTCCGGGATCGAGGTATTCCGGCACCAGCGTAGGTATGCCAATGCCTAAATTCACGACCATGTCGTTCCTTATTTCGCGGGCTGCTCTCCTGGCGATGATTTGTCTGACATCTCCCATACCCATTTCCAATTATATCCTTTCGATGGCACGATGTGCTGCACATAAATTCCAGGCACAATGATTTCCTCCGGATCAAGTGCGCCCATCTCCACAATTTCATCCGCTTCCACGATGGTGACCTTTGCGGCCATGGCCACATACGGATTGGTATTGCGGGCCGTCTTATCAAATACCAGGTTGCCGAATGTATCGGCCTTGCGCGCATATACTAACGCCACATCTCCGAATATCGGGGGCTCATAGAGGTAGTCCTTCTCGCCTACATTCACAATGGCTTTCTTGTCTGCCAACACCGTACCCTTGCCCACCTGCGTGAGAAAACCATCCAGTCCGACACCCCCTGCCCTAATTCGTTCAATGAGGATTCCCTGCGGTGAAAATTCCACCATTAACTTGCCCTGGTTCATCAGCTCGCCCGCGATAGGATTCGACCCAATATGCGATGCGATCAGCGACTGAGCTCGCTCCAGGCCAATGAACTTGCCGATTCCAAGCCAGGGAAAACCTGCATCATTCCCCACCAGCTTCACATGCTTCACGTTGGATTCGATCAAGGCGTCCACCAAACCCGGGGGTGTACCAACACCGCCAAAGCCGCCAAACAATAGCGTCATGCCATCAAAAAAGATGGGCTTCACACTTTCGTAATCGGTTACTTTGTCGAATAGTGTTGGCATCGAACCTGTATTTATGAAGACACCTGACGGAGGGATTGTTCGAATTTTTCCAGCAGCTCATCGCATTGGCTTTTGCTGATGATGAAAGGGGGTGATATCAATACTCCGTTTTCATCTTTGCCGTCCGGCCCGCCCACTGAAGGATAAATCAACAAACCGTTTTCGAAGCAACAGTCGATTAACCTGGCCTGCAGTCCCTTGCGCTCCGGATTCAACTCGGCTCCGAGCAAGAGTCCTCGTCCCCTTACGGTTTGAATGAAATCAAACTTCTCCTTTATCGAATCAAGTTTGCCCTTCAGGTAATTGCCCATTTCATTCACGTTGTCAATCAACCGATCTTCTTCTACCACTTCAATGACGCGCAATGCGGTACCACAGGACAAAGGATGACCACTGTATGTGTGCCCGCTCATGATCAGGCCACTACCAGCTTTTATCGGTGCGATCACTTTCTCCGTCATCAATGTAGCCGCAATGGGTGCATACCCTGCAGCCAGGCTTTTACCTACGGTTACAATATCTGCCACCGTACTCCAATGTTCAAGTGCAAACCACTTTCCGGTGCGACCAAGCCCCGTCATGCCCTCATCTGCAATAAAGAGGATGTTGTTCTCCTCACATACTTTTTTCAACGCCTGGTAATAACCGGGCTTTGGGATCAGAGCTGCCCCCGCGGCACCGGTGATGGGTTCCGCCACCAGGGCTGCTATGTTTTCGGCCCCGTTTTCTTCAATCACTTGCTCGAGTTCCCTTGCCTGGTCTTCCACGCTTTCCTTTTCGAGGTCCGATTGCAGCCACGGATATTTAGTCAGGGAATTCTCAAAGCGCTTCCTGCGCAGCGGATGACCGGAGATAGACAACGCGCCCATTGTAATGCCGTGATAACTCTTCTTCCGGGAAACGAAAATCTTCTTCCCCGGCATGCCCTGCTCCTGCCAGTGCTGCAGCGCGATCTTCATAGACGTTTCAATGGCCTCGGTACCCCCATTCACGAAGAACGTAAACGGATGGCTTCGCTGCACAGAGATCTCAAATAGCTTGGTTGCAAGTTTTTCAGCTTCATCCGAACCGAACTGCGACCGGTACACGAATTGTAATTTGTCGGCCTGGCGCTTCATGCCTTCGATTATTTTCGGATGTGAGTGACCCAGCGAACTCGTGATCGCACCAGAAGATCCATCCAGGTACTGCTTACCATCCTCACCCTGAATGTAAATGCCCTTAGCGGTTACGGCCTTTACATAATGTTTATTAAGAAGTGGTTGGATATTGTGCACACCTGCTATTTTTTTCCAAGTTATTGCTTTTGATCAAGCTACCAAGAGGTCGTTGATATTAATGCGGGGCGATGAAATTTTGAACAGCACCATCGCCCGCGCTCAACCATTGCTTATTTTGCCATTGGATTGTACTGATCCTTCACAACATGCCCAAACTCCTCCTTCAGGCGCTAGATCTGTTCTTCTTCGTATTTCACATCGCGCTGATTCTGTTCAACCTGTTTGGATGGCTCATTAAAGGGCTAAGACGCTGGAACTTTCTTACGCTGAGCCTCACCGCCTTCTCGTGGTTTATCCTGGGCTACTTCTACGGCTTTGGCTATTGTTTTCTTACCGATTGGCATTACAGTATTCGCGACAAGCTCGGATACATCACAGAGTCAAATTCCTACATTCATTTCCTGATTACCCACTTCCTGGACATCCACATTTCGGAGGTAACGGTGGATTTTGCCACCGCGTTGCTGTTCTTCATTGCGATTGCATGCAGCGCGATTGTCAATTTGCGTGCCATCTGGAAGTAGTTGCGATGGCAGCTTGCGATGAACTTGCAATTTCAGGACTTATGCCGCTTGATCCGGGATTTGACTATTCCGGTGGGTGTAGTAGTACAGAATCAGTCCGAACACCGCGGCCATAAATTTATCGAGAATGCTGTAAATGAAAGCACCTTGGTAAGAAGCCTGAATGAACAAGTAGAAGGCCACTTCCGCAACGGCTGCTGCCGCCAGGAAAGCAATCATCTTTCCAATGAGGTTGTCAGCGATTTTGCCCCGGATCAAAAACGCAACAATGACGTACACAACAAAACCGACAATCTGAAAAACATAAAACCCCTGCGTTATCATATAGTCGGTGGTGAATGCAAGTGGTGCACCGGGGTTCATGTACGTGTAGATCTGCAGATAGAATACCTGCACAATAATCAGGCTAAGTTCCGTGAGGATACCGTAGAAAATCACCCTTGGAAATCCCACGCCTTTGTTAATGTTTGATGTGGTTGCCATGACTGTATGTTTAATTTGTTTGATCCAGCCCTATCCCCTCTAGAAATCTGGGTACTAAATGAAATACAATCGCTGCCGACATCCTATGACCAGTGTCAGTTGTGCTGTTGATTGTTGACGATTGTAGAATGGATGGTAGCGCCTTGTGGCGACTACCACCGAAGCGTCATGCGCATGCACTGCGGGCCGGGCATCACGGTAACCTTCATCGTGCTTTTGTGTTGACGAAAATGGTTTGTGCTCATTCTTGCCACGACCGTTCGCGTGCAAAAGTACGCCAACGCTGTGCTGAAAGCGAGATCAGAGACCCAATGCGCATCGGCATACATGCGGGCCACCAGCGTGCCACCGGCAAGGACGGAAAAAAGTATTCTTAGGGGTATGGATTGCGTTCGGTTGATCACGACAAATCCAATAGCCGTAGCCATCCACGCATGTCCGGAAGGAAAGGAGTGGTACTCACCGCTGGGGTTAAAGGGATCAAAAAACACATGACCTTCGTTGGTTTGGGGCCGGGCCCTCCCGATTCCCGTCTTCAACACCGTTTGCAAAAGCCCCCCGGTGGCCAGCACGGTGGCCATGATCAACCCCGTCTCGCGCAAATGATTCCGGTGGAATAACACCCCCGACAAATAAACCCCTCCGGCAATGGCAGCCGCGCTGTAGGGTTTCCCATAATAAAAGCCCACTCCTTCCACGCCATCCAGAAACTGGTTGTTTTGACCGTTCCAAAAATTTCTGATTGGCTCATCCAAAAGGGTCGAAGCTGTCGTCACCGCCAGCACCCCGCCCACCTTCAACCAATCTTTTCCTGTCCACCGGCCAGGGGCGGCCAGGGTGTGTACAATGCCATCTCCAAACCGGTAAAGGTCCGTGCTCCGCAGTGAGTCTTGCGCACGCAGGCCACCCGACAATACTACCACGCACAGGCATGTATACCAACGGCTCCAAGCATTGTAGGCCATTCAATGGCTTCCTTGTCTATTTCACGAACACAGCGCCAATGCCAGCATCCCACAATCTTTTCGTGTAGGCGGGCACATCTGTTTCCATGATTTGTTTCGCCCGGCTATTCAATCCTTCCCACTCCTTCAGCAATTCTGCATTCCGATCCTTTGATGGCTGATTCACTTTGGGGATCTCGCTCTCTGTTGCATTGATCATGAACAGGTAGTTTGCGGTAAACTTGTTGGGAAAGTTCTCCACATCATCGTACGCCTTCGACTTTCGCTGCACCATGTCTTCATCCCATGCTTTCATTTTCTTAATCAATTCACTTCCTTCCTTTTTGAGGGCTGCATACTTCGCTTCATCGCCCATCGTGCCCGTCACTTCCTCCAATTGTTCGCGCATGCGAAAAATCTTGTTGATTTTGTCATGCATGTCGTTAAGATCGGCTTCTGCAGCCGTCATGAACGCATCGTATTCCCGATAATTTTCGGGGGTGGTTTCGTACAGCGGATTGGGCAATATCTTGAAATCATTCTTGGATTCCTCATCCAGATATTTGATGCTCAATGAATAGTCGCCAGGACTTACCTTGTGACCTCTGAAACTGGCTTCGAGATAAGCGGTAGGCACGCCCTTCATGATGGGGTGGCGCATGTCCCACACAAACCGGTTCAATCCTTTTGCTTTGGGTAACACCGACTCCGCGGGCGGGCCACCGGGATAGCGCTTGTAATCAGCATCTTTCTTGGATGTCAGCGTGCGGATGATCTTGCCCGCTGCATCCTTGATTTCCATCTTCACTTCAACACTATCGGCCAACTTTGGTAGATAGTAATACACAACCACACCGTTTGCAGGATTTACACCGTTGAAGTCGTCTGTGCCGTCATATTCTTCATCGGTGTTGTTCAGTCCACTTCCCCAGTTTCCAATGTAGGCCGGTTCAGGTTTGTAAACTTTGAAGCTTTCGTCTCCAATGTTTACCTGCCGAAACAAGCCGAGGTCGTCTAATATCCAAAAAGACCTGCCGGAGGTAGCTACAATCAGGTCACCATGCTTGATCATCAGGTCGGTGATCGGTGTTACCGGCAGGTTGAGCTGTAGCGGCTGCCACGCCAGTCCGCCATTCCATGAAACATAAACGCCCGTCTCGGTACCTGCAAACAGCAAACCCTTGCGAACCGGATCCTCCCGAACAACGCGGGTAAACGCGCCATAAGGAATTCCCTTGCTTAGATTGACCCACGTTTTCCCGTAGTCAGTTGTTTTGTAGATACCGGGGGTGTAGTCATTAAATTTATAACGTGTGGTGGCAATGTAGGCCGTGCCCGGATCATGTGGCGAAACTTCGATGGCGTTGACAAGGCATTCGGCCAGTCCTTTTGGTGTGACGTTCGTCCAGGTTTTGCCGTTGTCCCTCGTCAATTGAACCAAACCGTCATCGCTGCCTGTCCAGATTACGCCCTTCTCATGCGGAGACTCCATCACATAAGCCAGGGTTCCATAATTCTCGGCACCCACTGCTTCGTTCGTATAGGGTCCGCCCATCTTGCCTTGTTTCTCCTTTTCGTTTTTCGTCAGGTCAGGCGAAGCCTCTTCCCAGGTCTTGCCCATGTCGCGTGTTCGAAGTAACATCTGCGCACCATGGTAGAATGTGCCGGGCTCATGCTGCGACCAAATGATCGGGGCATTCCAGTTGAAGCGGTATTTCATGTCTTTGGAATCGCGGCTCAGGTATTGGATGGGCGCGGCCATAATCTGTGTGCCCGCATTCGACTTTGAATCCAACACTTCGATGGTTCCTAAATAGCTTCCGCCCAGCACATAACGGGGATCATCCGGGTTGAAGGCAAGGAACGCACTCTCGCCACCTGCCGAGTAAGTCCAGTTTTGCTCACCGATACTCCACCGTCCCAAAGCCATGTTCTCGATTCGAACAGATGTGTTGTCTTGCTGACCACCATAGATGCGATAAGGAAAATGGTTATCCACGTTGATGCGGTAGAACTGTGCCGTTGGCATGTTGGATTGTGTAGACCAGCTTTCTCCGCGGTTGAAAGTCACGGCAGACCCACCATCGTTGGAGATAATCATGTTTTTTGAGTTGTTGGGGTTGATCCACAAATCATGATAATCGCCATGGGTGCCCGACAAAGTTTCCCAGGTTCTGCCACCATCGATAGACCGCAGTGCAGGTGCGCTAAGTACATAAACCGTATGTTCATCTTGTGGATCGGCAAATACTTCTATATAATACCAGGCACGCTGCACCAACCGGTTGTCGCCACTTACCTTCGACCAGGATTTTCCAGCATCGGAAGAAGCAAAAAGGCCCCCTAATCCTTTTTCAGAATCGCTCTCAATTAGCGCATATACCTTGTCGGGATTGGCACGCGAAACAGAAATCGCCATCTTGCCCAGTTCTTTGGGCAACCCCTTCTCAATTTTTTCCCAGGTTTCCCCACCGTCAGTCGATTTGTACACGCCACTGCCGGGCCCGCCACTGATCACTTTCCAGGGCAGCCTTTGGTGGTGCCACATGGTGGCGTAGAGCACTTGGGGGTTGCTCATGTCCATGGAAAGTTCCGAACACCCGGTCAGATCATTCACAAACAACACACGCTTCCAGTTTGCGCCCCCGTCAACAGATTTGTAGATGCCTCGCTCCTGCGTGGGCCCGTTGATAGCACCTTGCGCAGCTACCCAAACGATGTCAGGGTTTTTAGGGTGAATAATGATGCGGGAGATTTGCTGCGTTTTTTCCAATCCCATCTTCTTCCACGTTTTCCCGCCATTGTAAGATTTGTAAACACCGTCTCCGTAAGAGGTCATTACACCCCTGGGTGCATGTTCACCCATGCCTACGTATACAATATTTGGATCGCTCTCTGACACGGCAACCGCGCCCACCGAGCCCGTCTTCATGTAACCATCAGAAACGTTGGTCCACGTAACACCCGCATCGGTTGTTTTCCACACACCGCCACCGGTGGTGCCCATGTAATAGGTAAGCGGGTCACTGACAACGCCTGTGCCGCACACAGATCGCCCCCCACGGAACGGTCCGATGTTGCGATACTTCACATACTTAAAGAGGCTGTCGAGGTTTTGGGCGTGACCGTTTGCCAGCACCAAAAGTGAAAGAGCGAGGGTTGTAAATAATCTCATGGGTTAGTGCATTAGGATCGCTAAATATAGCAAGATGTAATAACGATTGCAGAATAGAGAAAAGGCAAAAGGCATTAGACGTATGCAGGTGGTTTTGCCACGCGCGTGACGATAATCAATCGGGCGGGTGATGGAGGTCATGATAGATTAAGAAACGATCATTCATCTTGTGGAGATGAGTAAAATCACCGGCCCGAACATGATTACACTCAATGTGCAACGGCCTATCTGGAACAAGCTGTACACCGTCTCTCCACTGGTGGTGATTGGCACCAAACAACACGATGGCTACGACCTCGCACCCAAACACATGGCCATGCCCATTGGATGGCAAAACTATTTTGGATTTGTGTGCACACCCAAACACAGCACGTACCACAATGCCAAGCACTATGGTGCCTTCACAGTCAGCTTTCCAAAGCCAGATCAGGTTGTAGAGGCAGGACTCACCGCTTCGCCACGCTGCGATACGCCAGGGCTCAAGCCGATCTTAAGCTCCATCGAAACCTCCAAGGCTGAAATTATTGATGGGGTTTTCATGAAGGGCGCCTACCTGACGCTGGAATGCAACGTAGACCGCATCATCGATGGCTTTGGGGAAAACAGCCTGATCGTGGGTGAGATAGTCGCGGCCAAAGTCAGTCATACGTCCATGCGCACCATGGAAGAACAAGATCCAGAATTGATTGAGCGTGCACCCCTCCTTGCCTACCTGTCGCCCAACCGGTATGCTGTTATTTCCAGCAGCGAGGAGTTTCCATTTCCGGATGGTTTTCAGAAATAAAAGGTCGCATTATCGAAAAGATTGTCTACCCTTCAATCGCCCCGTCAAAGTTCGACACCACCGATTGGATGCGTTGCTTGGCCATGGAGTGATAGGAGTTGTCAAACAGGTGGAAGGCAATCACCATCGTGCCAGGTTCGTCCCGGTCGGGCTTCACCACAATGGGCTTGGAGGCAATGCACCACGAAGCCATCACCAACGTTTGCCTTACCTGCTGCTCGAACAGTCCAGGATTGGCAATGGGTGGAATTCGCACCCTCAGCACAACCTCTCCCGAGGAATAATCGTGCTTGGTGCGCAACACCACCGTTTGGTTCACGAGCTGCGAATAAGGTATGCGATACCATTGCCCATCGGCAGCTTCAATGGTTATGAAAGTAAGTCCTATGCCTTGCACTGCCCCGCTTCGCAGGTCACTCTCCATCCATTGGTTAAGTCTTGGATTGTGCTTCATTCGAAAAATGAAGCCTGCCAGGATATCACGCAGGTAATACCAAACAATCAGTACAGCGGTGATGATAACCAGCACCACCAGCAAGTAAGTGTAAAAAGATTTCTGGCCGAACACTTCATGCAAAGTCCAAAACACCAGGGTGATCCACAACACCAACTGTACGCCATTCAGCACCGGCAAATATCTACCGAATGCATCCACCCGTTCCCCCGCCATTCTAATCACGCGGAAGGCGATCGCCAACGCAGCTGCTGCCGCGGGTATATAGATGAAGCTGGTCAGATCCATCCCTTTTTCCTAAAGTAGCTGATCAACAAGAATTCAATATCGGGGTTAAGATAGTACGTAGTGGGTCCGCGGAGCGAAACAAGATCCAATCGCCTCAGGCTGTTGACGGCATTCAGGATTTGTCCGCGATCTGCCTGAATGCAGCGATACATCTTTTCCAAAGACATCCTCTTGTGCATCAACAATTGAAGCATGACATGGCTCCACATCTCCGGCATCTGATCAAAAATCTCTTGTTCTGCCGGCTGCGGCTGGATCCAATGAATCTCGTTGTTTGCAAACTTGTGAATGCCATTTAGCCACGCGATCATGGCCACACCTGGATTGCCACCGGAATATGAAAATAGTCTGTTGAAAATCCGTGCCATGCGCACCTCCCAAAAACGATTGAGGATACTTTTTCCAAACACGACTGTTAACCCGCTGGATTGGTGGCGTGTCATGATCAGGCGCTTCAGGTCCAGCGAATTAAATGGCTGGCACCTCACCACACGAGCACAATGTGTATCCAGGGGCTCCGCCTGGTTGATTACCTCAAAGGCAAATGGGTTCATGTTCACCACAAAAAGGATCCTTCCCGAAAATGCCTCAATCAGCTCCTTGATTTTTTGAATCACCACCAAACCGGCTGGTCCGGAGCGCTCCCACCACAGCTCCAGGTCCTGAATAACCACCATGCTTTGGTGCGGAAGCAAGCTCAGCACCTGGTGTGCACTGCCTTCCAGCCTGGCAGCTTTGCGAAGCGCAGATTCAAAGTCGTCCCAGTTGACAGACCCTGACTCGCCCGGAAATACCTGAATCACATTTTTTGAGTGACTGTTCGCAAACCGCCTGGCCAATGCGGTCTTTCCGGAATTGCGTTCACCGAGCATCAGGATCATGCCCTCCTTCCCTCTCAAGAACTGCTGATAGGCCTCATCCAATTGACGCTCTTCAACAGGTCGCGCGACCCAGAAATTATCGCCAATGCTTGACCTCCCGCTGAAAAGTGAAATATAAAAGTGTGGAAGCTGATGCAATGCCGCATGATTGGGCGTAGCCTGCGTTACCGCCTGCATGATGCGTTCATTGGATGACAATACCCTGCTTGTGGTAAACTTCCTGGCCAGCAAGATTCCCTTGGTTTGGGAATACAAGACCGAAACGAAAACACTTTGGATCCTGGATTGCAGGTTGCTCCAGGTGGCCACCACTTTGTTGCGAAGGCTTTTCTGGCGATGAACCCGCACCAGCGATGAAAAATTATCGACCAACGCTGCAAGCTTTTGAATGCGCAAAGACTGCTTCAGTTCACTCGTCTGCACAAGGATGGCTTGAGTTGCCGCCTGCTGCTCTGCCACCAGCTTTTTGATTTCGTGTCGAATCGCCTTCACATCCCGCTCCACTTCCTTTTGGTAAAGGGGATCCTGGGCACCGTCATCCATGTTGAAAATATTGAACATAGCAAGACTGGTCTGGTCCTTAATGATCAGATTTGATTTCTGAATCCGTTCCAGGGATTGAATCAGCAGGTCATTGATCGGACCCGTGACTTTTGTCTCCATCAGGTGGGCGACCATGGCGCGCAGCGGCAAGGTCAACTCTTCCTTCTCTTCCGAAGTCGGATCGGCCAAAGCAATGGTTTCGGGGATTTGTGCCAGTTGTCCGCGCAAGTAACCCGACACATCCTCAAACATTTCAAACGGGTAAGTCTGGTCGAAGTCAAGCTCCGGTATGGCTGCATCGGCTGGTCGCGACCGTGCGTTCGCATATCCTTCGAGTGTCTCGGCTAATTTGCTGGCGGGCGAACTCTCTTTTTCGAAATGTTGATTGAGCTTGTGGGTGTAGTGGGTGATCTGTTCTTCCACCAGATCCACATGATTGTAAAGCACGATGCTCGCCTTTAAAGTGCCCAAGTCCAATGAAAGCTGTTTCGAAAATTCCTGGCTGTATCCCAGAATCAATTCCTTCTTCTTCCTGTAAAAGCCTTCTGACCTGGGCGCCTGGCGTACGATGCGATTAAAGTCGATTCGCTCCGATTGGTGCATGAAGAAGATCAGGTTCTTTCGATATTCAACCTGTAATCTGCCATCATAAAGTTCGACCAGGTTCTTATGCAATAGGAGGAACGAGTGCAACTGAACTTTCAATTCATTCTTAAAATCGCGGATGAGTTGATTTTGCTGCTCTGCTTCTTGGGCGTGGAGGATTGCCTTTAGTGAATCGTCAATCACGCCAAGGTATCTACCCAACTTATCATGAGAGGCGGTCAGGTTTTGGCTGGCATCCTTCAACAGCACCAACAGAAAATGAAACCGACTATCTCTCAGGAAGTAGCTTGCCCCCTCCCGGTAGTTCAATCGGATAGAAATCTTATCAGGTGTGAACAGGTAACGGAGCCGCTTCCGGATTTTAAACCACCGGAGCCCAGGCGAGTCAGTTGGCTGGAATTGAAACTCTTTCTTATCGTGTACAACTTTCTTTTGCTTGGGAAACAGGTTGGCATCCTTTTCCAATTGTTGGATGTACCAGCTCAATCCTTGTTGTACCGTTTCCTTCAGTTCAGCCACATCCCGCTTTTGCAAGGTCATCACTGTTTCAGTCATCTGGCTGAGAAAGAATCTTTTTGCCCGGCTGATCGGGCTCTTCCGTTGTTGGGGTCGCTCCATTTGCAACGCCTTCTCCAGGGCCGCGTCAATGCCGCTCACCAACTGTTCCAGTTTTGAATACAGCTGCTTGTCTGCCGCGAAAAGTCGTTCGAAAACTTTCTGATGCAATAGCCGCATCATCTGCTGTCCGTGTGCATCAATTTTTTGGATGTCTTCGCGGATTACATCAAACCGCGAAGTTTCAAGGACAGGAAGCTCCCACTCTGCCTGATCCTCCTTCGTCTTGGTGCGCTCCCGATCAATGATCATGTGTTCTTCAAAACTATTTGCCGCATTGATGAAGAGCGTCCGCTTAAGCCGTTCCGATACCCTGTTTACATAGTGATAGGTAGTCTCCAGGTTGTCGTAGCTGCTGTCAGGAATACCAATGATCACCAGGTCGGCATCTCCCGATTCCTTGCCGATAATCTCGTGGCGCTCAAGTTGGGTAACGTGATTGTCGATCACCCTAATTGAAGCGCTGACGCGATATTCATCCAAAACCCGTTTGATGAAGTTGTATACCCGGTCGGCATCTTCCTGCGTTTGCAGGATGATGCCCAGTCGCACCGTTGCCTTCACCCATGGATCCGAACTGGTCAAATGCCGCAAAATGTTAAGTGCCAACGCAAGGTTATTCCCCCAACCGCTCCACCAAATATCGATAACGGGCATTCCCTTGTTCAGCTCTGTGCTTCGCTGTTGCCAAAACAAGGCATTGAGGTTGTACCGCTGAATATTGGCCATCAACGACAAGAACTGCTCCCGGTTCTCGGGTTTTTGACTCCATCCCATCAACACGGTATTGGGCTCAATGCCCGGAAAACCGTGCAGCCTGGCCAACTCATCAATGCCTTTGTAGATGTTATCGCAACGGTACGTATACCAAAAGCCATCTTGCTCATCTGTTGCCTCTTGCTTCAGTTGCGGCTTCAGATGAGCGTCTTTTTCCACCTCCAATTCAAAGGCCGTGAGCATGCCCAACTTCCCGGCCAGCGCTTTGCCCGTCTTCACCAGGTAAGGTCGCTGATGGCCGGGTCCGCTGAACATCAAGATATTCGGTCGCCAATTCCGTGAGTGGCCTCGCCTTGAAGCCAATCGTTGCAACGATGTCTTTGTGATTGACGTCCACACGCCACTCCACGCATCGCCTGTTTCCAGCGACAGCTCTTTCCTTTTCAGAAACACAAATAAACCACCCAATATGAATAAGGCGCCAAGGGTAGCCACAAAGTCAAGCTGGATCATCACCATGAAACAAGCAGCCGCTCCCAGGAAGCTTACCCATGCCGGGCTTTTGAAACTCGGGCGAAAGTCAGCGCTCGTCCAGGACTCAAACGCGCAGCTTAAATTCAAAAAGCCATAGGTCGTGATAAAAAAAATCGATACGATGCGGGCGATCACGTCCAACTCACCAATCAGGATTCCCGCTTCAGCAATAAGGAACGTAAGCAACAAGGCATTCTTTGGCTCGTTGGTTGCCCCCACTCCATGGGCAAATAACCTGGGCGTAATTTGATCAACCGCTGTGGCTTGCAAAATTCGCGGAGCACCCAGAATGCTTCCCAAGGCAGACGAGAGCGTAGCACCCCAAATACCTGCTATCACAAGTTCAGGTATCCAAGAAATTTTCAACAATACCTGCGGATCATTCGCCAACATGTTGGCGTTTACTGTTGACGACAGAAAAAAAGTCAAGCCGATGTAGACCAGGAGGCCGACCCCAATGGCCAAGATCGATCCCTTTGGAATCGAACGCTTGGGATTTTGCAGATCTCCCGACATAGAGACGCCCGCCTCAAATCCGGTAACAGCCGGAAAAAAAATTCCAAACAAGACCATGAACGGGATGGTACCGGCAGGTGCGTTGTACCCATCGATGACTGTGTGGGTACCAAACTCGTGCCTGCCAAAAAAGATTGAAACCAGAGAAAGGAAGATCGCGGCCATGATGAAGTACTGCGTTTTGATGGCCAGTGATGTACTGATGAAGGTGATGGTGGTGACCGCAATCAGCACGAGGGTACCGGTCAGGCGAATGGTGTTAATGGAGACTTCGTAACCCCAATAAGAAAGAAAGCTTTCGGCAAAACCAATCAGGTACAAACTCACACTGAACGACAGGCCGACAAAAAGTGCCAGCCCAAGCGTTCCCCCGATTGGCAATCCCATGCTTCGGGAAATCATAAAATACGTGCCGCCTGCTTCAACCTTCTTGTCGGTGGCAATGGACGAAACACTAAGCCCGGTGGTGATGGAAATTACGTGTGCGATCAAGATGATAAACAGCGCGGAATACAGACCTGCTTCCCCCAAGATCATGGGCAGGCGCAAGTACATGATCACACCCAGTATGGTGAGAATGGACGGAGTAAATACACCCCCAAATGTTCCGAACTTCTTAACTTTCGTCAAAGCGCTAAAAATTTACGGCTTTACTTACTTATTTTACAAAGTCAAACGATTATTGTTATCTCTTCATATCGCTACTCAGCCTCAATTCATTAAGACGCGTCCACAGCAATGATAACACAAAACATATACTTCGACATCCTTATCATTTGTGGAATTATCATCATCTCCTACTCGTTTGGTTGGGTATCAAAAATAACAAGGATTCCGAGTGTTCTGCTGCTCATTACGCTCGGGCTGGGCTGCCAGTTTCTCATGAAGAACGCCAACCTGGAGCTGAGTAGCCGTGCGTTCAGCATTTTGGAGTTGCTTGGCATTGTCGGGCTGATCATGATCGTACTGGAAGCAGCCCTGGACCTGCGGCTCACCAAGGAAAAAAATGGATTGGTGCTTAGGGCCTTCTCGGTCGCTCTCCTCACGCTGGCGGGTTCATCGGTTGCACTCGCATTCCTTATTCAGTATTTCCTGTCGTTCGATTTCTATCTCTCGCTCGTCTACGCCATTCCGCTGTCCATTATGAGCAGTGCGATCATCATTCCGAGTGTGAAACGCTTGCCGGAAAACAAAAAGGAATTCATGATTTACGAGAGTACTTTCTCAGATATTCTCGGAATCATGTTGTTCTATTTTGTGCTTGGAGCCGATGAACAGGCCACGCCCACAAGCCTACTTCAAACGGTGGGCGTTAACATCGGTGTAACGTTGGTGTTGTCGGTGGTGCTGAGCTATTTGCTGGTGCTTATATTTCAGAAGATCCAGGAGAGCGCACGACTTTTTTTGCTGATCGCTGTACTGATATCATTATATGCAGTAGGTAAGATATTTCACCTTTCCTCCCTCATCGTGATTCTGATCTTCGGCCTGGCCCTGAGCAACTATGAGATTTTCTTTTCGGGAAAGCTGAGGAGGCTGATTGACGGAATGGCGCTGAAGAAAATCAACAAAGAATTTCATTTGGTTACGCTGGAGTCGGCTTTTGTAGTGAGAACGTTCTTCTTTGTGGTCTTTGGCCTCACCCTGGATCTGCAGTCACTCTTTGATTTGAATACCGCCATGATCAGCATCAGTCTGGTTGGCGCGCTTTATGGTGTGCGCTTGTTATTCCTGCTCCTCTTTAAAAAGAGTTTCAATCCTGAATTCTTTATTGCGCCACGGGGCCTGATCACCGTGCTGCTCTTTTTTGCCATACCCGTTGAGTTAACTCAATCTAATTTTAGCAGCGGCATCCTATTGTATGCCATCCTGCTGACGGGCGTAATCATGACGTTGGGGATGATCTTTTACCGACCCCAACCTGCTGATGTGGAAGAACTCCGTTTTGAAGACCTTTCGAGCCTCGACCAGGAGTTGGTCAAAAAGCAAAGCTCAAGTTAGTAAGGCATTGGTGACATCCTGTTGGATGGTGGCAATATCTACTGCATATTCATGATCGCATCAATGCCGGTTTTCACTTTTTTCTTATCCCTGTGTTTATGAGACCACACCCATTTAGTCGCCACCTTCTTTGCATAGTCGGTGGGTTTGTGTTTTCAACAAATCTAAAGACGCTTGCCCCCTGAGCAATCTCAAGCTCACTTCTGATGCTCATCATGGGAAGCCACCGGGCCAATGCGGATATTCGCAAACGGTGAGTAAGATTGAGAAAAGCGCAGAAAAAGTCTTCGATAGCCTGAAGGCCCATCTCCGGAAGCTGCCAAAAGATCCAAGTGCCGTCCGCATCCATAAAATCAGGGTGCTACTGAAAAAGACGAAGGCCATCATCAACCTGCTCGACTACACTTTCAAGAAATTCCGAGGGCATCAGGAGTGGATTCCATTCAGGACGATCTTTCGAGCCATGGCCTACCTGAGACAATCAGATGTACTCATCGCGTTGCTGCTGAAGTTCGAGGTTGAAGGAATAAAAGATCAGTTGACAACAGCTGACCCCGCTGCCCAGATGACCGAATTGAATGACCAAATTCCAATCTACATCGACACCATCAGGAAAAGGAGCCGCCACCTGCAAACTTATCTGACCAAGGTCCGGAAGAAGCAGATTATTGAATACCTGGAAGACAAGAACCATGAGATCAAAGGGCAGCTCTATCCAAGAGCCGACATGCACAGCATCCATAAAACAAGAAAGGCCATTAAAGAAGTGATTTATTTGGCCGAAGTTGTGGGTGGCCAAAGCCGTAGGAGGTTAAAGTTATTCAAGATGTTGGAAGAGCGCATCGGCAAATTGCACGACAAGCAAACCCTATTGAAGTTGTTGCAAACTCATCGGGGGCCGGTACACGATGCCAAACGCGAGTTGATCCGAGCCGCCTGCATCAAGGACGAAGTGGGCATCTACAAACTGTCGTATCGCCACTATCGTTAATTCCTCCCGAACTACTCCCAGAACTCCGCCATTAAATTTCAGTGAAGGCCAGGCGATCTGACCGCTGGATCGCAGTGTCTAATAAACCACCACGACTACCGCATTCAAGGTCGAATCCAATTCGCGCCATGGCGCAAAACTTGTCTTTCGTTCAAACGTTTTATGCCTCTCCGTTTTTTTGTGCTTGCCGGTTTCTACCATCAAACCCGTAAACGGAGGCAACTCACGAAAGCCGGGCCAATTCATCATATTCCCGTGGTATTTGTAAAGGATCTTGCCGTTCTTGGCATCGATGATGCGTTCCACTTTGTTATTCCCTTCTTCAAATTGAATTTTCTTCCACTGCTCCCAGTCTCTCAGACCATTTATCATCTGCTGTCTGGTCGCCCGCTCATCAATCCACTCCAAACCGACAAAAAATTGTTGGTGCGGAATTGAGATTCCCAAATGTCGCAAGTCGTAACGAAGCCAGCCGTATTTCTTTGTCTCGGTTAGCATCACTTCCTTTTGCAGCAGTTCGTGCCCGGGCCCACCAGACAGTGTGTCAAGTGCATAAAAGTGCAGTCGCAATTTCAGGGTGTCCTTTGAGTTGTACATGAGCCGCACCTGAAACTTCTCTATAAATACAGGCGCAGCGGGTGCCTCGACCAACATGGCCACCGCCCCACCTCCCTGAACGGTGTCCATCGGCAACACTCCATCGCGTCCACCCATCCATCCGAGCCGCGCCACCTTAAATTGCCGCGGTCGTTTGATTTCCACTTCATTCAACACCCTGGCCACAGGTTGGAGTCGAACCACGATCTCTCCATTAAGCCTGGGCCCGATGTGGAGGGAACGACTCTTGAAACCAATTGAAGAAAAACGCAGGCTGTCGTCCATCGATGAAAGCGGAATCATCAACTCAAATGTGCCATCTTCATCCGATAGCGTGCCCAACTCCCGGTTCATCATCCCTATGTTTGTGTAGGGTACGGGGGTCGCATTTGTTGCATTCAACACACGGCCCTTAATCTTCAGATGACCCCATCGCCCATCCTGACACTGGGCATCAGTAGCTCCGTGCTTTTCTAAATCATCCAAAGCGATCATGCAATCTCCCCTCAACATGAACTCATCGAAGGCAATCTTGATGGGTTTACCAAAATGTCTTTTGTGGTAGACCGTTATCGTTTTATTCGACAGGTCATACAAATTTGAGTAGACAGTTAGTGTGTCCTGGTGGGTAGCCTTCAGAACTTCCAAAGCTACCTTTTCGTCAAGGTGCTGCCGTGAAGAAATGATTTTTATGGCAGTCTCACTTCGCCAACACCTCGGTTCATCGCTCAGCTCCGGCTGCCAGGGATTGAAATTTGTTTGCAGCAAATAATTAGCCGCAAGATGCTTCCTCACCACGCGGCCATGATCAACACCGAGGATCACAGCTTGCCCGGAGGCATCAGCCAGCACGATGTGGGATTCCTGCAAATCGGGCAGTTGATAGCCGTCAAGGAATTCGAGGGCTTCAGCTACGTCTTTGCACCGATCGAGCATCGCCTGCCAGATATACCCGGCAAATCTTTTCTTTTCAATTGGAAAATCTACTTGCTGATACGGGGTGTAGGCCGCATCAAAAAAAAGCCCGTGCTCATTGATTCCACCCTGGGCCCACCCCTCACTGACAAACGTAAAGACCATGGAACCAAATTGGTTTGCACCCCGGGGGTGAACGCGTATCGCGGCATCCTGCGCAAACCAGTCTTCATGATTGGTCACCAACACCTGGGTGCCACTCTTCATCACCAAGATGAAGCAGCCAAAACTGCTCTGATGCCAACCCAATAGCGCCAGCAGTATTGCAAAACTTACATTACGCCTGTTTTTCATTGCCACATCTACGTGACGTGTTGCTAAAGGTAATGGTTGCTTGAATGGACGCCCGTTAAAGACTAATTTGGACAGATTGTCGAAACCCTTCAAAAAAGGGTTCAGGCAAGAAAAACTATCATTCTATGAATTGTTTGACCCTCGCAAAATCAATCCAATAGATGTTGCCTCCTCCGTTGAGAACTTGAAGGGCATATTCCTTCAGGTCCTTTAATCTTGCCGGGATGTCGACCTTTGAGGGGAGGGCATGGCGCTCGCTGGTAAAGAAAAGACTTTGGCCATCGGATGAAACAAAGGGGCAATAATCCAGGGAGGAAGAATTAAGCATCTGCAAATTCACGGCAGGTTTCCAATTGCCTTTGTCATCCTTTGCGCTCATGTACAAATCTCCTCCGCCCATATCATCCTTTCGTCCATAGGAACTAAAAATGATAAACTGTTCGTCAGGTGAAACATAGGCATTAAATTCATACATTTTGCTATTGATGGCCGTATCAAGCGGCTCTGGTGGCAGGTAGCGTCCGTTCTCGTGGCGGCTAATGAAGATATCTTCCGCGCCTACCCCGTGATCGCGTGTGGCAGTGAAATACAAGTTCCCGCTTTGCGCGACCGATGGATAGAACTCATTGCCTTCCGTGTTGACTACATTTCCAAGATTTACCGGCTCACCCCACCCTGTTTCGGTGCGTTCTACTCTCCAGATATCATAGTCTTTTGGGCTGTGGCCTTCAAGCGGCCGATTAGATGCAAAGAAGATGGTCTTGCCGTCTGCACTAAACGTTGCTTCAAGATCGCTGAATCTCCCGCTGAAAGGAGCCACCTCAGGCTCACTCCAGTTGCCATCTCCAAGTTTCAGGCATCGTACGATCGTTTGCAGCGTGAACCTGGGAAGCGAAATCGTGTAAAAAATCTCTTCACCGCTTGGCGACACTGCAAAGTCGCGCTCATTCAGTTGGGTAGAAACAAATGCCTCACCGAATATTTGGACTTGGGAGGGTGGGTGATGGAGGTCTAGTTTAACAATTTGGGTTATTCCTTCAGGTATGCACGCGACCCAAAGCAAGCAAAGAGTCAATGATTTCATTTTACGGGTGGTTTAGGATGCCGGAAAATAGCTGATTATGCTCCAACGGCCATCCCCTACGATGGTGTAATTGATACCACCCCCTCTTACTACCCGCGCTCTTCCGGTGGCACCGATGTGATATTGCCATTTTCATCCACGTATGCCAGCATGTCTTCCAACTCACCACCTTTAGCATTCATTTTTCGCTGAAGCTTCTTCTCAGCTTTCTCCTGCTTCTTCTTTTTGCGCTTCATTTCCTTTTGTTTCTTGATGTATGAGTTGTTTGACTTCATTGAACCGGGGGTTAGTTGCGAAATAGACTTTTATCAAAATCCAGGTGAGACACCTTAGGGTAGTTGGCCATCAATAGCACAACATTGTTTGAAGCTTTAGCCAGGCATCAAACAAATTGATTCACAAAGTTAACGCAATTGTGGGGTAATCCCAATAATTCATCAACCTGCTGTCAGTCAGCATCTGGCTTTTTCTCTTTGTCCCATGCCACCGGACTTCCAAAGAGTATTTTCCATGCAGCCCTGGGACGCTGCCACAAATCCACCAGCAAATCTCGCCACGCGTGAAAAACCAGATAAACGGGGTTAAATGAATTCACCGGCCGCGTAATCCCGTAGACGGCTTGCTCCTCCTCCGGCTGAAACGTTCCGAACATACGATCCCAAATGATGAATGTGGACCCATAGTTTTTATCAATGTACTTCTCGTTAGTGGCATGGTGCACGCGGTGGTGAGAGGGAGTTGTGAAAATGTATTCAATGGGCCGCGGCAGCTTGCGAATCAGTTCCGTGTGAATCCAAAACTGATACAATACCTCAATCTGATGGGCAATAAAAAAAGTGATCGGATCAAAACCCATCAGTGCAATGGGGAGAAAAAAGATAATCTTGAGATTTTGGGTCCACGAGAGCCTGAATGAAACAGAAAAATTGTAGTGTTCGGACGAGTGATGCACCACATGGGTCGACCACCAGAAACGCTGTTCGTGTGCGATCCGGTGCGCCCAATACCGAAGGAAGTCCAACAAGACCAGACACAGGATAAAAGACCACCAGGACGGAGCAATGCTCCATGGGGTAATGTTGTAACATGCTACGATGATGTAGAACAATCCCACTTTCGTCAACGCATTGATGCCCAGGTTTCCAAGCCCAATGGACAGCGATGCGAGAAAGTCCTTCCTGCTATAAAGATTTTTTAGGTTCTTCTTGAGCGAGAGGAAGTACTCCAGACCCACCAGTGCGATCATCACCGGTGCGGCAACCCATATCACAGAATTGAAATCGTACTGGAGAAGTTCCTCCAGCGTTAATTTACCGTTCTCCATCAATATTACTTTGGACTGGTGAATGAAAAAAGACAGGCAGGAAAGCTGAATGGCTATAAAGATAGCAAATCAGACTGCGTGAATGAAGTAATACCGACCTTTTAATCAAAAAAAGAAATGAATGGGCGGTTTCAGGTCAAAGAACGAACCGATACGTGAACTTGATCAGGAAAATATTATGACCCTTCTGATTAAAATCGAAGGAGTACCTTTCATGACCCGGATCATTGTCATAGAATGCACCATTTCGTTCACGTGCCCAAACAAGAAACAAGGTGGATCCGGGGATGTACTCCCAGCGCACCACCATGTTCGACCTGAATTGTCCGAAGTTGAAATCCGGTTTACCGAACGTGTAGTTGGCGTTCCCGTCTCCGTTTTCATCCACGCTGTAAACGTCATTCAATAACGACAAGGAATTGGATCCAAGCCTTACAAATCGTTGTTGGTAGACGGATGCGTCAGCGGTGGTGATTCTCTTAAAATCAGAGTACCTGCCCGAAGTTCCGAATGGTTGACCATAGTACTGAATAGACAGGTTGGGCGTTAACATGTAAGTGGCCCTTAGCACTACACGGGCCGTAGTTTGGTCAATCCTGGCAACCACATATCTATCCGCCCCACCCTCCTCACTGGTTGATACATACTGCACATCATTTGTATATCGGCTAAAGCTGGGGGCTACAGAAACGTTTAATGCATTGGTTGGCCGATAATTTAAACTCAGGTTAAGAAACATGCCATCGTAATGGTTTTCCTGACCCAAACCCAATTCAGGATTTACATCCACTGAAAATTTCCTTCTACGGTCGGTAGATACATACATCCAAAAAAAGGTGCGGCCCGGATAGTGCATGGTCGGACCTCCTCTTAAGTCGGCATTAGATGCACGCCTGGCAATGTATGTGACGCCACCGCCCGACTGCCAAAAGTTCTTGAATTCAGCATGCGCATTCACATTGTACCCTTCATTCAGATTTCTGCCTCCAAAATCAAACTCGCTCCATTGGTTAATGTTAAATCGTTGGGATCGGGTGATTGCCTTCGGCTCGAGAATCCGATACTGCATCCAAAACCATTGCGTCACATAGTCAGTCTGTGCCATAAATCCGATGTCATTCAGCTCCAGCTCTGGTGATTGCCAGGTGACACCAAGATCTGAAACGAGCTTACCGCTCTTTTTGCCAATGATCACCTGTCCACCTGTGCCTGTGAGGGAGGTCCTGTCCGGATCAAAGTTCTTGTACGTATTGTCGGGTCGCTGGAAGAAGCGCCTCGATGAAAGCTGTGTTTCGCTGATTGCATCTTCGCTCCCATTCACATGACTGGCCAATGCCCGGGCGCTTACATAATACTTTCTGCCAGCCCAGTGGTGGAGCAAGTCGATGCCGCCTGAATAGGCGTCACGATGCAACCAATCCAAATGCGGCTCTTCAATCTTGCGATTTGTCGCGGTGATCATCGCACCTACAACAGTATTTCCTTTGTTGATATCCTGCTGAGCCCGCGCAACCAGGTAGTTGGTGAGCGGCTCAACGAGTACCTTTCGCTTGACACCAAGGCTATCGATTTCCGCAAAAGACTTCCCGGTGACGCTCTCAAGCACACCCCATGAAAATCCCTTCTTGTTTTTGCCGGTGAGCTTTGCCGCACCCAAAATGGTTGTACGGCCAACGGGTTTCACATACTCAGTCACACCGTCATCACCGTTTAAATCAGCATCCGCATATCCCTGCGCTGGCCTCCCCACCCTGCGCGAATAAAACAGGTTGCTACTGCCCATTTGCGAGACGGGGAAGTCCAGAATGTTATTGCCTTCCAAAAAGAATGGCCTGCGCTCCTGAAAAAAGATCTCAAGTGCTGTCAGGTTCACTTGTGATGGATCGGCCTCAACCTGTCCAAAGTCAGGATTCACGGTCAAGTCAAGTGTGACATCGCTGGTAATTCCAATCTTGGCATCAAGCCCTGCATCAAATCCCGATGATTGGCCGGTCTTATATGGATTTCCCTCCTCCTTTTCGAATGTCTCGGTTTTGCCCACCAGATACGGTTGAATCTCAAGTTGTTTCTGTGGCTTGATGCCTTTGATGCCATTCAACTCACCTAATAGGTGTACATAACCGGCTGCATCGGGTGGAATGTATTGCCACTGGGAACGCTCCTGGTTTCTGAAAAACATGCGCTGCACGTTGATACCCCAGGTAAGCTCTGGCTGGTTGGCGAATCGCAACTGACTAAGGGGAATGCGCAACTCTGCAATCCAACCCTCGTTGTCAATACTGGTTCTTAAATACCAGATGGGATCCCAGCTTCGATCCCAGTTGTCTCCATTGTTTGAAACATATTCGTCTCCCTTGACACCCGAAACCGAAGAAGTAAAAGAAAATGCAGTGCGTTTGTCGTTGTAACTGTCAATGTTTACCTCAACCCAATCGCCATCAAAACTGTCGCGCCTCGACATGCGCCTTACAATTTTGTCGGGCTGGGGATCATAGCAACGAAATAGCAAATACAGATTCTTGGCGTCATACAGAATCTTGAACTTAGTTTGCACCGATGCCGGTTTTCCCTTGTCGGGATTGACCTGTCGGAAGTCTCCGCCCGCCCACTCCACCTGATCCCAGGCCGGATCATCCATCTTACCGTCAACAACCGGAGGCTGGCCAGCAACTAGGGTTGTTGTATATCGTTTGGTAGAATCATTCTGCGCTGCAGTATCTAAAGACAACAACGCCAGGCAAAGCAGCCCGGGCGCGAGGCGGAAGGTGGAAGTCATGCCAGGTATACTCTGACTTAGGAGCTTGGTTACAACGTTCGGCTGGGGCGGCATTATGCACCCGTGAACGGAGGAAGGTCTATTTGGGTTGTTTTAGAGTTGTTAAAGAAGTGTGAATGGCAGGTTTTGCGTAATCAATGGTAAACACATCTGAAAACCTTGACAAAGCGCCTACCGTAATTTGATGTAGACCATTGACCAGAAAAAAAGAAAGCCGCACCGTTGTGAAGCTTTCTTTACCTGGTACGCTCAGTTTGTCAATTGCCGATCTTGGGGATCTCCTGCCCTTCTATCCATGGCGCCCCCGCTGCCTGCAACGCACGCTCTGCTGCGGGGATGTCGGTATCCGTGATGACCTTTACCTTGGGAATAATCTCCCCGATTTGTTTCACAGCCAGATCAACACTTTGCTGATGCATTTCGGTCGGGCCATACGTTGTTCTCAGGCCGCGGAAGCCCACAAACATCCTGGACTGCACACTGGGTGGATTGCGTTCGCCCACTTCTTCTTTAGCGGGATTGCCATTCACCTGCATTTCCAAATCCTGAAGCTTCTTATTCAAATCGTACAGTTGCTTCACCAGGTTCGGATCGCCATTTTCAGATCTGGCCAGCGCACGTTGCATGGCATTGACGCGATCTTTTGCATTGTTCAGCGTTGTTGTGGTGGCACCTACCGTAGACTGAAGGTCTTGCAACTTCGATCTGAATGCTGCTATCACTGCATCCTGCTTGCGGTCGAGCGCGCCCTTTCGCAACTCCACTACGTCAAATTCCACCGGGCCAGAAAGAATCGTCATCTGCCCATCCTCTACCTTGGCAAGGGTAACATTGTATTTGCCCGGTGTCACCATGAAGCCACTTCCCCCACCGCCAAAACCAAAACCTCCTGGGCGTTCTTCAAGCGAAATCGTTCCTTTTGAGGCCATGGTCAAATCCCAGGCGGTGCGATGCATTCCTTTTGATGTCGCTCCTTCCAGCCTGCGCACCACATTGCCCTGCGCATCTTTTACGATCAGCAATACCTGCGGCTTGGGTTGATTCACCTCCGAGGCCAGTGCATCCCAACCGGGAAAAGGAACATCACTGCCTGCTTTGATGGCGCTTTGCTCCCTCTCTTTTCGTTCGGCTTCCAGCGTCTTCAATCCTTCGGACAAATGGTAAGTGAACACAGCCCCAAAGGGTGGATTGGGTGCGCGGTACTCTGCAGCACCGGGAGAGCTTGTCACATCGGTGGGCTGATACCACCACGCCTTGCGGGTCGAATACAGGGTGCCCTCCGCCTTTAGGTTTTCTTCAGTCACCTCGCGCAATACGCTGATGTCGTCCAATATGAAAAACCCTCTTCCGAAGGAGGCACCCACCAGGTCATTGTCTCTTCGATGAATGGTAATGTCTCTAAAAGAGATTGTGGGCACCCCTCCCTTGAGCTTGGTCCACTTGCTGCCACCATCAATGGTAAAGTAGATTCCAAATTCGGTCGCAGCAAAAAGAAGATTGGGTTTCACATGGTCCTGAACAGTGCGCCACATCAAAAGCTTATCCGGGAGGTTTGCCTTCAGCGATCGCCATGTCTGCCCTTTATCCGTGCTCTTGTAAATGTAAGGTGAGAAATCTCCGTACTTGTGGTTATCGAGACATACATACACGGTGCTGGCATCGTACAGGTCTGCGCGAATGTCGTTAACGAATGCAGTGGCCGGCACACCGGGCAACGCACTCACACTGATCTTGCGCCACGATTGACCTCCATTTTCAGTAACCTGAATGATACCGTCATCGGTACCTGCATAAATCAACCCTTCTTGTTTCGGTGACTCCGCCAGCGAAGTAATGGAGTTGTAATTCGACATGGCACCCACATCCCACGCATTGTCCCAACTTTGCTTCTTCCCCATGATGGGCAGCGTCAGTCGCTCCTCATTTTTTGTCAGATCGCCCGAGATGGGCGTCCAGCTGTCACCGCGATTTTCGGATTTCCATACGCGCTGTGAGGCAAAGTACAGCCGGGAAGGTTTGTGAGGACTCACCAAAATGGGTGCATCCCAATTGAAGCGTTCAAAGTCTTCACCCTCACGTGGTTGCGGCTGAATGTACACTTGCTCCATCGTGATGCGATCTACCCGGTGCAAACCCCCTTGCTGGGTTTCGGCATACATAATGTTGGGATTGCCGGGCTCAGTAGCAGACTGGTGGCCGTCTGCGCCCAGGGTTTTGTACCAATCGGCATTGCGAATGCCGGCTTCATCAAAGGTACGTGAGGGCCCACCGTGAGAACCATTGTCTTGTGTGCCGGCATAAATGTGATAAAAAGGCTCTCTGTCATCCAGGGCCAGCTTATAGTATTGTGTCACCGGCAGGTTGTCGATAAACCTCCAGTTTTCGGCCAGGTCAAAACTTTCATAAAGGCCGGCATCGCAGCCCACCAACAAATAATCCGGATCGTCCCTTCTGAATGCGATGGCATGATTATCGGAATGTTTTTCGCGTTCCCGCAACGTTCTAAAGGTGCGACCACCATCGTCTGACACCTGGATGCGAACGTCCATCAAGTACAGTCGGTCGAACGCATGCGGAGACGCATAGAGTTCCTGATAGTAGTGTGGCCCCGTTCCCCCCGACACCGTGTTCGACATTTTCTCCCAGGAAGAACCCCGGTCCGTTGATCTGTAAAGCGCTCCCGATTTACGATCCGTCTCAATGGCGGCATAGAGAATGTCTGGATTTTGGGGTGATATCGCCAATCCGATTTTACCCAGATTCGATTTAGGAATTCCCTTGGTCAGTTTTTCCCAGGTCTCTCCGCCATCTTGGCTGCGATATAGTGCCGTGCCTGGTCCACCACCCATGTAGGCTGCCACCGTGCGATGTCGCTGCCACGTGGCCGCATAAAGCCGACTTGGATCGCGCGGGTCGATCACCAGATCAGTGACGCCCACCCATTCATCATCGCCCAATGTCTTTTTCCACGTTTTCCCACCATCGGTAGTTTTATAGAGGCCACGCTCACCTCCCTTGTTCCATAGTGGACCTTGGGCAGCTACCCACACGATATCTGAGTTGTCGGGGTGTACAATGATTTTAGAAATGTGTTCTGATAATTTCAGGCCCATGTTGGTCCAACTTTTTCCATCATCGGAGCTCTTATACACGCCATCGCCAAAGCCCACGTGTCTGCCACCCACATTCTCGCCCGTTCCTACCCACACAATGTGCGGATTATTGGGATCGATGGTCACACACCCGGTTGAGTATACCGGTTGATCATCAAAAATGGGCGTCCAGGTGACAGCGGCATTGGTCGTCTTCCAGACACCACCCGATCCAACAGCCACATACCAAACGTTATCATCTTCCGGGTGTATGGCAATGTCGGCAATGCGCCCCGAGGCAAATGCCGGCCCGATGTTCCGGAGTTTAAGACCGGCAAATGTCTGATCGGTGAGGGTTGAAGCAGGTTGTGCCGGTTGGGATGTTTGACCCCTGCGCTGGGCCACCGCTAGCAGGGATATAAAAACAAAGAAGAACAGGATTGAATTTTTCATGACCAGTACAGGATTTGGTTTCAAGCTGAAATGAAATTAAAAACGAAATCGGGCCAATGGAAGTCGTTTTTGATGAGAGGTTCAGTTGTCGCCCAAGGATTTAAGCAGCTCTTTCACTTTTGATGAATCAGAGTTGGCGTGGCGTGAAAATTCAAAAGAAGAACAAAAAGATCAGGTGGGCCGCACCCATCCCATTTCTTCTCCATATGAGGTATCGTTTGAAAGTGAAGGCCGGGAATTCAGCATCCGGTTTGAAAGTGTGCTCACGAATGGCAAACGCTGGTACATCGGTCATCAAGCCTCGTTGTTATGATCATCGGTGCGCTCATCTTTTTCGGTGCCATCATCTTGATCACATCGGCAATCGTCTAGTGTTTGGGAGGTTGGTTGAGGAGGTTTTTTTATTAGGATTTCCTTTGGCGGTAAATCAGTAATAATGGGCTCCCTCTAAATTTACTCAAAACATAATACGCCATGAAAAAGCACTTCCTAATCACTCCCTTTCTCCTGGTTTCTTGCCTGTCATTTGCACAACCCAGTCCCACCTTACAAGCCAGCGAACTTACCGACCTGATGGTAAACTACGATGCCGACCTGGGAAGCCTGGAGCGATTCTATTTTATCAGGAATTCGCCAGAAAGAAATGCCAGGTTGCAAGCCTTTTGCAATGACTACCTCAGCCGGTTGAGCAAAATTCCCTATGACCAGGTTTCCCTCAATGCCAAGGTTGATTACCAACTCTTCAACCGCGAGGTAGAAGACCTGTTGTACCGGCTCAAAGTGGAGGAAAAAGAGATGGCTCAAGTGGCTTCTCTTACCCAGTATGGAAATGGGATTTATCCGATTGAAGTCGAACGAAGAAGGGGCCATCACCTGGAGAGTAACCAAGTCGCACAGCAACTCAACGACATCAATAAAAAAGTGCAGGAGGCGATGAAGAATCTGGCCAAAGAGCCGAACATGCCACGCAACCTTGCTTCACGCGCAGAAGGTGTTGTAAAAGGTCAGGTTGCTGCATTGCGAAGCGTGTATGAGTTCTACCATCACTACGATCCCGAATTCTCGTGGTGGGTGGCAAAACCTTGCCAACAGTTGGATAGTTCACTGACCAGGTACGCAACCCTCCTAAAGAAAAAGGTTGACCCCGCCACCTTGCCAAAAGATGATGGCAGTGGCATCATCGGAAATCCGATCGGACGAGAGGAGTTAATCCGGTTGCTCACCATGGAGATGATTCCGTATTCTCCTGAGGAGCTCGTGGACATCGCCAACAAAGAATTTGCCTGGTGTGATGCGGAGCTGTTGAAAGCATCAAAGGACATGGGCTTTGGCAATGACTGGAAGCAGGCACAAGAAAAGGTGAAGATGTCCTTTGTAAAGGAGGGATTTCAACCCGAAGCCATGCTCAGACTGTACGATGAGTCCATTGAGTTTCTGGAGAAGAACGACCTCATTACCATTCCGCCATTGGCAGAGGAAACCTGGCGCATGACGATGATCCCACCCGAGAGGCAACTGATCAGCCCCTTTTTCCTCGGAGGTGAGGTGCTCCAAATATCCTATCCTACCGAAGAGATGAATCATGAGGATAAATTAATGAGTATGCGAGGCAACAATCCTCACTTCAGTAAATCAACCGTGCACCATGAGCTGATAGCCGGCCACCACCTGCAAGGATTCATGAATCGAAGAAATAAGGCGTATCGAAGTTTCCGTACTCCGTTTTGGACGGAAGGTTGGGCATTATACCAGGAGTTTATCCTTTGGGATCTTGGTTTCCCCAGCTCGCCAGAAGATCGGATTGGAATGTTATTTTGGCGCATGCACCGCTGCGCACGCATCATCTTCTCCCTTAATTACCATTTAGGGAAATGGACACCCCAACAGTGTATCGATTTCCTGGTGGATCGGGTGGGTCATGAGCGCGCCAATGCCGAAGGTGAAGTGCGCAGGTCTTTCACGGCCAACTATGGGCCGCTCTATCAATTGGCCTATATGGTTGGCGGGCTTCAATTCTATGCTTTAAAACAGGAACTGGTCGACAGCGGAAAAATGACCTACAAGCAATACCACGATGCCGTGATGGCTGAGAACAGCATGCCCGTAGAAATGGTGAGAGCCCTGTTAACAAAACAGGAGGTCAAGAAAGATTTCAAGACCTCCTGGAAGTTCTATAATAAGTAGCCTTAGCCCAGGTAAGACTTCAGCTCTTTGCTTCTGGATGTGTGACGAAGCTTGCGGGTAGCGTTTTCTTTGATTTGGCGAACGCGCTCGCGGGTCAGGTCAAACTGCGCACCGATTTCCTCGAGGGTAATCGCATGGCCGCCCGACAAACCGTAGTACAGTGAAAGTACTTCTGCCTCGCGTTGGGTCAACGTAGACAGGGCTCTTTTCACCTCTACTTCGAGTGAATTCATCATCAACCCATTATCTGGCGTCTTTTCGGTTTCGTCAGACATTACGTCCAGCAACGTACCGTCTTCGCCCTGGGCGAATGGTGCATCTACGGAAACCTTACGGCCACGATAGTTCAGGTTGGCCTGCACTTCATCAACCGTCATATCCAGTGCATCTGCCAACTCCTGGTCGGTTGGCTCGCGCTGGTGCTTTTGTTCCAGGTCAGACAAGGTCTTATTTATCTTATTCAAAGATCCCACCCGGTTCAATGGCAGGCGCACAATCCGCGATTGCTCGGCCAACGCCTGCATAATCGACTGACGGATCCACCATACTGCATAGGAGATGAACTTGAAACCCCTGGTTTCATCGAAACGGGAAGCCGCCTTGATCAAACCCAAGTTTCCTTCATTGATTAGATCGCTGAGTGTCAATCCGTTATTCTGATATTGTTTAGCAACAGATACAACGAAACGCAGGTTTGCCTTTACAAGCTTCTCAAGTGCAACCTGGTCGCCTTCCTTGATGCGCTTTGCTAACTCCACTTCCTCCTCTGCTGTAATCAGGTCAATCCTTGCAATCTCGGACAAATACTTGTCGAGAGACTGGGTCTCACGGTTGGTAATTTGCTTGGTAATCTTGAGTTGCCTCATCTATTCTAACTATTTAATTATTATGTTCTATTTTCTTCTAAATCAATCATTTGCCTAACCAAAAGGTCCACGTCCGACACGACAAAAACAAGCTTAAACCCAATACTACAAGGTTGAGGAGCTGCCTTGCCATGGTTTTCTGTGAACGGCTGAATTTGGGCCGTGGGGCACAACTTTAGCTATCAAGCTGAAAGTCTTAGTGTTAGGACGCGCAAAAATACAAAAAATCATGCATGATTCCAACACATTCCAACGCCTCAAAGTTCTCGCATGGGGCCCAACATAAAGCTAGAGCCCAGAGGTCAAACGCTCCGGGCCCTTAAATGGTTGCTGATTCTACATCAAAATTATTGCTCGATAAACTCGTCAAAGGTCTTTAGCTTGGGGGGTTCCAGGCCTGATTTCTGCCCAAGGCTCTCCACCTTGCCAATTCTGCGACTTTTTGTGAGTGAGTACTCAGACTTGGCCTTGTTAAATTGGTCTTCCAATAACTGAAGATTGTCCAACTCCGACTTCGATGGCGGGGTGAACCCGGAAGCCACCTTGCTATACAGGTTGGCCAACTTTTCACGCAATTGCGGGTCGGCCGTGCCCACGTAGTTGTCTCCCTTCGTGATCACCAGCTTCTCCTTGATCTTATTCAACTCGTCAATCATTGGCTGGGTGGTCTTTTTTGCGCTGGCACCAGAAGCCGCAATTTTCTCGGCATGAGCGATGTTTTCATCGATCTCATAAACCATATAGGCGAGCTCCTGAGACATGTTGAACAACTTCATGGTGGTGGCGTGCAACCTGGCGCGGTCTGCATCACTCCACAGTGAGTTAGGATCAGGTACCAACTTGACTGCGGTCTCATAGGTCTCCTTACCTTTCGTCATCACTACTTTATAGTCACCAGCCGGGGCGCGAGCAGGCGTAAACCCACCAAACGTGAGCGTTTTCGCCTTAGCCATTTTCGGCTGCCGAGTTAATCCATTCCAGGTTACGATGTTGATGCCTTTCGACTTGCCAGGCGACAGTTCGATCATCTTCTCCCCTTTGTCGTTATACACGGTCATGTCCATCTTCCCAAACACGTGCTTCTTTTTCAAGTAGTACATAATCTTAGCATCGCGGGATGGATTCGGGCCCACAAATTCCATTTCTGTTGCCGTTCTTCCAAAGTCTGCCTCTTCGTAAATCACCATGGGCTTGGTGCTAAAGAAGTGCACTTCTTTTTCAAGCACTTCAGGCGTTACCTCACGCAGGGGGCTAATGTCATCCAGAATAATAATTCCCCGGCCATGTGTCGCCATGACGAGATCGTTGGTCTTCCTGTGGAGATCAATGAAATGCACCGCTGTCGCGGGCATGTTATTGGTAAAGCGGCTCCATGTCTTTCCGCCATCCGTTGTAATGAAAAGTCCAAACTCGGTTCCGAGAAACAACAGATCGGACTTCACGTAGTCCTCCTGAATATTCCTGGCAAAACCTACAATGTCCGGTGTTACCAGCGAGGTCCAGGTCTTGCCATAGTCAGACGTCCTATACACATAGGGATTCATGTCGTTCTTTGTGTGCCCATCAAAGACTGCATAGGCTGTTCCCTTGTTGTGCACGCTGGCTTCGATGTGATAGCACCAGGTATTGGCGGGCAAGCCCGTGATGTTTGCTGTCACATTTGACCATGTTTTTCCTCCGTCTTGCGTTACCTGTACATTTCCATCGTCAGTGCCAGCCCATATCACATTTTCGTCCAGGTTTGATTCGGCAATCGTGAAGACAGTGCAATGATTTTCAGCTCCTGAATTGTCAACGGAAAGGCCACCAGAGGCCTCCTGATTTTGTTTTTTCGGATCATTGGTCGTGAGGTCAGGCGAAATTTTTACCCAGGTGTCGCCCATGTCGTCAGACTTGTGCACAAACTGACTGCCCATGTAAAAGCGATCAGGATTGTGGGTGCTAATGGCCATCGGAGCATTCCAATTGAATCTGAGCTTCGGATCGCCCGCCACCGGCAACGGCTGCACGGTCTTACTTTGTTTTCGGTCCACGTCATAGCGCCATACGTTCTCTGCACCCTGCATTTCGGAGTAAATGATATTCTTTGTTGGGTGCTTCAATACCCTGAATCCATCGCCAAATCCTATCGAGTTCCAATCGCGCGCCTCCACCCCACCGGGAGAACGCGATGGCCCATACCACGAACCATTGTCCTGCAAACCTCCATAAATATTGTAGGGCTCTTTGTCGTCAAGGCTGATATGATAGTACTGTGATACCGGTATGTTAGCCACGATTTCCATCGTAACGCCCCCGTCCCAGCTTCGGTACACACCCCCATCGCAGCCGACAAACATTCGATCTGAGTTCTTGATATCAAAGACAATGTCGTGGATATCGGCATGCATGGGGCCAAGGTCTTTGAAAGTGGTACCCCCATCGCGGCTGATCGACCCAAAGAGGCCAGCCTTTACTACCGTTTCGGGATTTCGTGGATCCACGACAATTCTTGAAAAATAGAATGGACGAACCACCAGGCCGAAGTCGCCATTGGTCCTTTTCCAGGATGCACCGGCATCGTCCGAGCGATACAAGCCTTTGTCCTGATCTTTTTCCGACTCAATGGCCGCGTAAAGGATCTTCGAATTGGATGGCGCCACCGCCACCGCGATACGCCCCAGCTTGCCGGAAGGAAATCCAGTGTGAATCTTATTCCAGGACTTACCGCCATCAGTCGATTTATACAAAGCACTATTTGCTCCTCCCGAACTGAACGACCAGGCTGTGCGCCTGAACTCCCACATGCCCGCGTACAATACACTCGGATCGTTAGGGTCCATGATCAGGTCTGAGCAACCGGTTGACGTGTTTACATACAATATCTTCGACCAAGTGCTGCCACCATCCACAGACTTATACACTCCGCGCTCTTCACTATCTCCCCACAGGGCACCCAACACGCCCACGTACATTTCGTTCGTGTTGTTGGGATTGATCTCAATGCCGCTGATGCGTTCCGACTTTTCAAAACCTTTTTTCTTCCAGGTTACGCCACCATCTTCCGACTTGTAAAGGCCATCCCCAATCGACACACTGTTGCGGGTCCAGATTTCTCCGGTACCCACCCATACCACATTGTCGGGATTCTTCGGATCGAGCTTGATTTTTCCAATAGACTGGGCGTATTCATCAAAGATCGGCTGGAACGAAGCCCCGCCATTGCTTGATTTCCATACACCACCACCCGCGGCACCGGCATAAATGATGCGATCGTTTGTAGGATGATTCTCCAAATCAATAATTCGACCACTCATAATGGCCGGTCCTATCTGCCGGGCTTTCAGGTCACCAAAAATGTCACCTTGCGAAAAGGCAGGAAAGCAGAACAGGCCAGCAGAAATTACCGCTAGAATTCTTTTCATCACCAGGTCGATTATTGGTTCGGGAATTTAAAATCTGCCTCTGTAACAGCAGGATTCACTTCTATTTTTTCGATCTTCAACGGCTGCGACTGTCCACCCTTCAAACCCTGCGACAGCGAAAAGGGAAAATACAATCCCCCTACCTCTTGATACTCACTCTGCTTGATTTGCATGACTTGTCCTTTTGCCGGACCCTGCTTGATTTCAGACTCGATGCCGAGCGGTACAAATGATTCAGTGTCAAAGAAATAGTATGTGATATCCTCCACCTTCTGACCGTCAATGGTTCGGGGTTCTTTCACAATCTTTACCTTAAAAGTCTCGGACCCATCAAAATCTTCTTTGCCCACCAACTCGGCCGTATATCCCTTCTTTTTGTAATCAAAGAACGAATCGGGGAAATCATTGGTATCTAGCTTGGCATTGGCGATGCTTTCGTCATCTGATTTCTCCGCTTTCATCGTCTGGAAGTTGGTGCTCCAAAGCACTTCGCCATCGTAAACGCCCTGCTTCAGCACCTGGCCCTGAAGCGTGAATTTCGTGTACTGCCTTCCATCCTTCATCTGCACAATTTCGAGTGGTATTTCAATGCCACCCTGGTTAACCTTGGCAACAATCTTTACTCCGGAGAGCTTGCCCCAATTGTCCACCCCCCCTGTATTTTCGAAATAGGAATTGATTATCTCGTCAACAGTCTGCGATTGAACCATCTGCACATTTACAAGCGCCAAAATGGTCACCAGCATCGTAATTTTTTTCATGTTTAAACGGGTTTATTTGTTTTTGGAAAATTAGTAAAGAAAATCGGGCGGCAATTACAGCATATCAGCCCTTTTTTTGACTGAAGTTCATGGCAAACCATTCCTTTGCTGAAGTGGCCTTTTTTTCGAGCCTAACCTTCCCGGCAATCTTCTGCTGGGCCCTTCGAATGGCGGAGTTGATCATATCATGCGCAACAATCTCCCCCTTTTCCATGCCCAGACGCTTCATCATTTCCCTGATCCGGTCACCGCCAAACATGTCAAAAATCGGCTCATCCAATGACGACAGCACCGGCACATTTTGAAGGTACAATCGTCTGTACTGGATTTGTTCTGCGTCTGCAAGCGGATAGTGCTCGAGAAAGATTACCATCTTGCCCGCCACATCGGACACACCAGCACGTTCGACTGTCATCAGCTGGGGAGAACCCGCTGGCAAGCCGAGGTGTTGTTGGTAGGTCATCAACGAATCCTCAAACCAAACCAGGAAAAGGCAAGCCGGATTCAGCCTTAGCATTTCACGGATGGCATCGATCTTTTCTTCTGATGACATCCAAATCTTGTCCTTCACCTTAATTCGGGCTTCCGACTTTTTAAAAAGACCAAACATCGCATGAATGTAGTGCGAAAAAGGGCTCACTGAATCAGGCCGAATAAAAAGATTGTGAACATGCCCCAGGCCGTGCCCGTGACCATGCTAAGGATGGCCAGCAAGATCGCATGGGGCATCCACTCATTATTATATGCAGCCGTTACGGCCGGGGCGGTGGAAATGCCGCCCAGGTTGGCCATGCTGGCAATTGGCACCCAAGCCATGTGTAACTTCAACAAACGGGCGACCAAAAGCATGAAGAGATAATGACTCACAAGCCAAACCACCGCCATCACCACAAAAGGCAGTGGCAGGCTAAGGCCGGCAAAGTCGAGGCGAAGGCCGAGAATTGCCATGATCAAGATGATTAGCAGGCTGCCTGCCTTCAGCACAAAACCATGGTTCCACCTTGTCACAAAATTGCCAAGCAGCAGTCCTGCGATCGAGAGGGTGACTACCCGCCAAAGGAAAGAGTCGGCAAAAAGCCGGGTGGCCACCGTTACGGCAATGATTGCCAAAGAAGTAATGATCATGGAGGATACATTGCGGCTGCCTGGCAAGGGATTTTCCTCTGTAAAGTCCGGCACCTTCTCTGTGATTCCAAAGTAACGATTGAACTGATCGCTTCTCTTGATCAACTGAAACATGAGAATCGTCCACAGGTTCACCAGGATGTTGTCTAATACCAGCACAGCCAGGAACAACGCCTCGGGGCATTCTACCAATTCTTTCAAAACCAACTGACTTGTGCTTCCCCCAATCCAACCACCCACAATGGGCACCAGGCCTTTCCAATACTGCTGATCGAGAAACAGTTGATGGCTGGACGGCCAAGCCTCTGCAGCAAACCATACAAATGCGACAGGAAGCGTGGCGATGATGAATGATCCCGAAACGAATAAGATGATCGGTCGCGCCCCCACGATCTTGAGCTGCGGAATGGAAAGCGCGCTCATTACGGTAACAATTGTAATGGGGATGATCCATTCGCGGCTCAACTCATGCAGTTCAACCTTCGAAAGATCCATGCCGGTTGTGTGGGTAAAGACCGCTGGAATCACGTAGGCAAACAGAATGGCAGGAAACCAATTGAGCAGCTGGTTAATCCATGGGCGATGCTGAAGCCCCAGCCACTTTACAAAAATGACGGTAAGCAGCACCACACCCGAGGCAACGATCAGGCTCATTCTGTGCGGGCGTGGCAATAGCTCATTCCCGAATCTAAACAAAAAATGATGGCGCCATGGCCACCATTCATCAGACTATTTGTGATTAAAGACTACTTCATCGCGGTTTCGCTGATGAGGGTGTGATGAAGAGAACGACCATCCGCACCTTTCATGCCCTTGGTGCCCATCTTCCCGGCAGCGCCAACTTTTCCTGCGCTGGCTCCGGGAACTCCACCGGTTCCACCTTCACCTCCGTACCCAGCGTAACCACCCGAATTCTTTAGCGTGATGACCTTGATGAGTTCAACACCTGCCGGACAATCCTTGCATTCGAAAGTCAGCGTTCCGCCATCGCCACCATTCGCGCCATCGCCACCCTTGCCGCCATCGCCACCGTTGGTCGCACAATGGGCTGTAGACTTCGCGCCTGCACTACCTGCACCCCCATTGCCTCCATCGCCTCCATTTCCACCAGACAGGTCGATTTCGAACTTATCCGCCAAGGTCAGTTTCCCAATCCGGAGAATAAGATTCTTTCCATTGGTGCCGGCTATTCCATCTGAACCAGCCTGGCCGTCCAAGCCATTGCGGCAGGCACCTTTTGCCAAGGCTGCATCAATGCCATTGGTCCCCGTCTTGCCCGTTGCACCTGCGCCAACAAACTGAACACCCGGTCCAATGATCAGATTCTCCACCTCAATAAGGGTTGTCCTTCCGGGATTGGTCAGTTTAATGATACCGCCTGCTTGAATGTTGAAATGCTGAACGATCAAGGTGTCAAAAGGTACGGGTAGTTCACCGTTTACCGGAACATCCAACACCTTTACCTTCATTTTGGTAACATCCTGGGCGTTTGCAACCACAAAAGTGATCAGCATCACGATGATCCAGCCGTAGCGCTTCGCAAAAAATGTAATCAATTTCATCAGTTGGTGGTTTTCGTTTGATACAAATGTATCTCACCGAAAACACGCAAATCATCGGAATTTGGCCTCTCCAATGGGTGTGCAAGACTTTTTCGATTTCAACTGATGGACGTTTTGAATTGATTCATCTGCCCAACTCCATACATACCGTCAATCCCAAAATTCGATCAGCCAACAACAGCACCAACCTAACCTAATACATTGACTATTTGAGCGTTACTGGCTCCCGTTTGCAGCAATTCATCAGTCCGTGGGAGATCGATAATTAGCGAATTCGGTCCTTTTCATTACTTCAAGCGCAAGTGACCCAGATTTCACAAACCTGGCGAATCACAACGTGAGGTGACCAAATCGTACCCGGTCCATTGGCTCAGGCCACTCATGAAACCCATCGATACCCGATTCAATTTATTCTTTAGATTCACGTGAAACTGCTCACTTATTTATGAGGAAAATCTTGCTCATCAGTGCCCTGGTTGTAATGATGACCAATTGTGCAAGGAAAGACCCGCTGACCATTGAAGACTACCAGCGGGCTGAAAAATTCCTTGGCGCCAACACCACTCCGCTCGTGTTGAATGCTGTGTCATCACCTCAGTGGCTTGATAACGGCAAACTCGTCTACAAGAAATCAGTGCAAGGCGGTCATGAATACATGATCGCTGATCCTGGCGCCAGCGTTCTTCAACCTGCTTTCGACCATTCCTCCACTGCAGCCCAGCTGAGTCGCTTAACAGGCGAAACGATTGACCCGCTCACCCTTAACCTGGTCGATTTTCAAGCGCAAGGAGAAACCCTGTTCTTTAACTACAAGTCGAAAGCATTTGTTATGAACCTCGCAGACGGACAAATCAGCAATGGCTCCATCGCGGCAAGCGACAAAGAATTCCTTTCGCCAAACGGGTTGTGGGCCGCCTATATTAAATCCGACAACCTCTGGGTGCGAAATACGAAAACCAACAAGCACATCCAACTCACTTTTGACGGCCAACCGGAATATGGATATGGCACCAACAATGCGGGGTGGATCCAGGATGAAAAGCCTGTGCTGCTGTGGTCGCCAGCTTCCGATAAGATTGCCACGTTTCGTCAGGACAGCAGGGGTGTTAAAGAAATGTACCTGTACAACACCCAGGTGGGTCATGTGAAGTTGAAGGCATGGAAGTACCCCCTGCCTGGCGACAGTTTGATCTTTCGTGTTCACCGAGTGATCATCCACATCACCCCAAGCCCACGATTGGTGAGGTTGGATATCCCGGCCGACCCACAACGCTCTACCATCACCGACCACATTGCCGGACGGGACGGAGAGCTGCTGGATGCCGAATGGAGTGAGGACGGCAGTGTGCTGGCCTTCGTTTCCTCGTCACGCGATCATCAAATTGCCCAACTCAGAATAGCAGATGCCAGCACCGGGGCCGTGCGGGACGTGCTCCGCGAGGAAGTAGTTACCTATTTTGAGTCGGGTAAGAACAAAGTGAACTGGCACCTACTCAAAGAGAGCAACGAAGTTGTCTGGTTCTCCGAGAGAGACAACTGGGGCCACCTGTATTTATACGACCTTACCACTGGCACTTTGAAGAATCAAATCACCAAAGGCAACTGGGCCGTGCTTCAAGTGCTTCGCATTGACAATGCGAATCGACAAATCTATTTCACTGGCTCCAATCGCGAGGAAGGTGATCCCTATTATGAATATTTCTACCGAATCAATTTCGATGGCAGCGACCTCACCAACCTAACGCCCGAATCGGCACACCATTCGATTACGCTAGCCAACGATGGCCGTTATTTTGTTGATAGCTACTCCACACCCACTACCCCACCAGTCAGCGTCATCAGAGATCAATCCGGAAAAGTGGTGATGGAACTGGAGAAGGCGGACGCATCAATGTTGTTAGCAGCAGGTTGGGTGCCGCCCGTTCCTTTCACCGCCAAGGCAAGGGATGGCGAAACAGATCTTTACGGTCTGATGTACAAACCCTCAAACTTCAATCCGGATAAGCAGTATCCGATCCTGAACTATTTGTATCCGGGTCCACAAACGGGAAGCGTTGGCTCGCGCGCATTTTCTCCCTCGCGCGCAGACAAACAAGCCATCGCGGAACTGGGCTTTGTCGTTGTTGAAGTTGACGCCATGGGTACACCGGGTCGTTCCAAATCTTTTCATGATGCTTACTACGGCAACATGGGCGACAACGGTTTGCCCGACCAGGTGACGGTGATTCAACAACTGGCTGCACAAAATCCATGGATGGACATCAATCGCGTTGGGATATGGGGACACTCGGGAGGCGGCTTTGCTTCTACGGGCGGCATTCTTCGCTACCCGGATTTTTATAAAGTGGCCGTATCCAGTGCCGGCAATCACGACAATAGAAATTATGAAGACGACTGGGGCGAAAAATGGCACGGCCTGTTGGTACCCGATCCTTCCGACACCACCCGCATTGAACGTGAAGTGGGCAAAAGCAAAGGCGATAACTATGACAGGCAAGCCAATCAACTGCTGGCCGGCAACCTGAAGGGTAAACTACTGATTGCCCACGGCATGATGGACGACAATGTGCATCCGAGCAACACGTTACTGGTGGTAGACGCGTTGATCGCAGCCGACAAAGACTTCGATATGGTAGTGATTCCCAACGCGAGGCATGGGTTCAGCCAATCACGTTTTTTCATGAAGAAACGTTGGGACTATTTCGTCAAGCACCTGAAGGGTGAGGAACCACCTGCCGATTTTGTTTTTCAGCCAAACATTAAGTAAACTTTACAAACTGGCGATGTGATGAGAAATCAAGTGACCATCAGCAGAAATCGATTGACGGTATACCTCAGTATCGCCCTTGCGGTGATCGCTTTCACCGCCTACATGGAATACCGCGCCCTTGAAAAGATTCATCAAAACCTCCTCTCCATTTATTCCGACCGGCTGATACCGGCTACGGAAATGTTCTACATCTCAGATCACCTTTATGAAAACAGGTTGGGGCTGGAAGATTACTTTGCGGGGTCCAAACCACTCACTCCTGATATTTCACACGAGTCTCGCAACCGCGCGATAGATTCCCTCCTTCAAGAATTTGAAAAAACCTACATTGTCTCAGACGAGTCGAGGTACCTCGACAACTTCAAACAACACTACCACGAGTACCTGCCACTGGAAGATTCCGTTCTCTCCTTTATCGGCAACGACAAAGACGTGCGGGCGCGTGAAATTTTCAGTGGCGAAAGCCGGGAGCAGTTCAACGAGATGATTACCGCTTTGCATCAGCTTACCAGGGTCCAGTCGAGCGTGGGTGAACAATTGCTAAAAGATGCCGATCTCGATTATGCCAGCACCAGCATGCTATCCTACCTGAGACTCGCTGCCGTAATCGTCATCGCACTCTTGATTATATCCATGCTGCGGCAGTCAGAGTCCTCGAAGCCGAACTGACCCTTAACACCCATCCGATTGGCCAGGTACGAACAAATCGCGTTTGCCAAACAGCGCAAGTGGCAGCAAGACATGCAAAAGAGCCCGGGCTTCTTCAATGAGGTGGCGCGAAAGTTGCAGGCACGCATCAACAAAACCATTCCTCAAAAGGTGCACGATGTGGTCACCGCGACCATCAAGCAAATGACGCGGGCTGTCATCTTCGGAGCAGGATATACCACCAAGTCGCCTTCGCAATATGCAAGCCTGGAGCAACTGGAGCTGGCCGTACAGGAAAAGATCAAGGTGTACAGACGCACGGCCGCTGCGGAAGGTGGTGTGACGGGCGCAGGAGGCATCCTGTTGGGGTTTGCCGACTTCCCGATCTGGTTGTCGATCAAAATGAAGATGCTGTTCGACATCGCTGCGCAGTATGGCTACGATACCAATGACTTCCGCGAACGACTTTACCTGCTGCACATCTTTCAACTCACCTTTTCCACCCAACACAAACGCAAAGAACTGTTCCAGGTGATGAAAAACTGGAAGGTAGAATCCGCCAGATTTCAGGACATCAACTCGTTCGACTGGCAGACATTTCAAATTGAATATCGTGATTACATCGACCTGGCCAAGTTGCTTCAGATGATACCCGGTGTGGGCGCGCCCGTGGGCATCATTGTGAACCACCGGCTCACAAACAAATTGGGCTTGATGGCTATGAATGCTTACCGCCTTCGGTTGATTCAGGACAGGCGCCTGCTGTTGGTTTAAGTTCAGACTTCAAGTTTCCTTCAAAAAACCGGGCTAAGTTTGTAGAATGAAAGTGCTGGTGGTGGAAGACAACGAAGAACTTGCCAGAAATGTCAACGATTACCTGACGGAGGAAGGATTGTTGTGCGAGGTCTCATCGAGATACGATGATGCGGTGGACAAGCTCATCTCGCATGAGTATGATGCCATCGTGCTCGACATCATGCTGCCGGACGGCAACGGACTGAACTTGCTGGATTTTATTCGAAACCAACGCATCGACTCCAGCGTACTTATCATCTCAGCCAAAAATGCACTGGATGATAAGCTCAAAGGATTGAATCTGGGCGCAGACGACTATCTCACCAAACCGTTCCATCTGCCTGAACTCAATGCGAGATTGAAGGCGATCTATCGGAGGAAGAGCCTGAACAATTCCAACGCGATCGTGCTGAATGAAATCGAGTTAGACACTTCCACCATGACGGCCAACGTAAACCGGCAGGCATTGGACCTGACCCGGAAAGAATTTGATCTCCTGCTTTACTTCCTTACCAATCAAAACCGCGTGTTAACCCGGCAATCCATTGCAGAACACCTGTGGGGCGACCATGCCGACAACCTGCCCAACTATGACTTCGTGTATCAACACGTCAAAAATCTTCGGAAGAAAATTCACGAAGCCGGGGGCAGTGACTATATCGAAACCGTGTATGGGCTCGGCTACAAACTCAACAGCCGGAAGTCATGAAACGCATGCGGCTTATCAACAAGTTTACCGTGTGGTACCTGGCCGTTACTTTTCTGGTGCTGGCCATTGGCGGGCTCATCGTGTTTTACAACGTGCAGAAAGAAGTAGATGATGAAGTAACTCGGGAGTTGCGCAGCTGGCTCGATAATGCCGCAGAACAAATCAAACAAAACGACTCCGTCTCTTTGCAATTCCGCGACCAGGTGGAAGTACGGGAGATCGGCATGAACGCGCCCGAGGTCCAGCTCACCTCCTTCGATACCATCGCCATGCACAAACAATTGCAGCGCATGGAACGGCACCAGAAGGTGAAAGCCTCCTACAAAATCAATGGAAAGCACTACCTCATCTCCGCCTATGATGTAGTGGTGGAGCCAGACGACATCACCGATGCGGTTACCGTGTCATTCGTCTGGATATTGGGGTTGCTCGTGATATTCGTGGGACTGCTGGGCCGATGGATTTCCCATCTCATCCTGTCGCCATTTCAAAAGACCATGAAGTCGATGCAGGCGTTTCGGATCAACCAGGATGCACCCTTCCACCTGGACGACACCGGCACACGTGAGTTTGCAGAACTGAACCGCTTTCTGCAACAAATGACAAAGAAGGCAGTGACCGATTACCGCGCGCTAAAAGAGTTCTCAGAAAATGCCTCCCACGAAATCCAGACCCCGCTCTCGGTGATCCGCGGCAAGCTGGAACTGCTGATGGGCACGACCATTACCGAGCAACAAGCCGCGTTAATCGAAGTGGCCAACCAGCAATTGGAGAAGCTTTCCAAAGTGACCCATTCGCTGAACTTGCTCACCAAACTATCCAATCAGGAGTTTGCTACCGAGCCTGTGAACATGAGCCAGGTAGTGAAGAACCACCTGACGTTGTATGAAGATCTGATCAAGTTGAAGGCGTTGGACTGCAGTTCGTTGATTGAGGAAGGCGTTGAGGTCATCGCCAATCCCATGCTGGCCGACATCCTCGTTAACAATTTGTTAAATAATGCCATCCATCACAATCGCGCGAATGGAAGCCTGCACGTTCACCTCGACCAAACCAGTCTGAAGATCACCAATACAGGCGAAGCGTTGAAACAGGCACCGGAAATGCTCTTCGAACGCTTTAGGAAAGGAAACCAAAGCAGTAGCTCGACCGGATTAGGTCTTGCCATCGTTAAACAAATCTGCGACCTCTCGTGTTTCTCCATTGATTATCATTTCCGGGATGGTCTGCACGAACTTCATGTACGGTTTAAGGGCGCTTAGACACTTCAAGATTGCTTCAAAGTGTTTGCAGACCTTTGTGAGCAATGAGTGCATTGGGAAAATCTCAATGCAACCGATGAAGGAGAATCCGATGTGATGAAGTTTTTTACTTGTGTATTGATCTTATTATTCAGCACCGGCTCGTTCGCGCAGATGCGCACCGTTTCGGGCAAAGTGGTTGACGAGGCAGGCGTGGGCATTCCGTTCGCCAACGCTGCGTTGTACGCAAATATCGACTCCACCCTGGTAACAGGCGCAGTGTCTAATGCCGAGGGCTTTTTCTCCATTCAGGCCCCGGCCGGTAACTATTATTTGAAAATCAGTTTCCTCTCCTATCAGGAGAAGACGGTTCCCCGCGTGAATCTCACCTCCAAAGACCTCGCACTTGGCAACATCACCCTCGCGCCCAGCTCTCAGATGCTGGAGGAAATCACCGTACAGGGTGAACAGAGCACCATGGAGCTCTATCTCGACAAGCGAATATTCAACGTGGGGAAAGATTTGAGCAACATCAGCGGCAGCGCGTCAGACATTTTAGACAATGTACCTTCTGTAACCGTAGACATCGATGGCAATGTGGCCCTGCGGGGAAGTCAGAATGTGCGGATATTGATCGATGGCAAGCCCTCCGGCCTGACAGGCATCAGCACAGCTGACGCCCTTCAGCAACTGCAAGCCAACCTAATCGAAAGCGTGGAGGTGATCACCAACCCTTCTGCCCGGTATGATGCGGAGGGTGAAGTTGGTATCATCAACATCAAGCTCAAGAAGGAATCGCAAAAAGGAGTGCACGGTGCTTTCAATGTCAATACCGGCTACCCGGCCAATCATGGCGCCTCATTCAACATGAACTGGCGCAGATCGAAGATCAACCTATTCTCCAGCTACGGTTTCAATTACCGCAACCGTCCGGGTAGCGGCCAGTCCTTTCAGGAATTTACGCAGGCCGACACGTCATTTGCCTATCAGCAATTCAACAGGCGAAGCCGTGGAGGCACATCGCACAACATCCGCGCAGGTCTCGATTATTTTATCGACCAGAAGAACATCCTTACGGGATCGGTGCTGCTGCGTACCTCCGATGGACTGAACACCTCCAACTATGAGTACCTCGACCTGGACGAGACCGGAGCAGTGAACCGGAGGGTGCTGCGCAATGAACGTGAAGAAGAGCCAGAATTCAACTCAGAGATCGCGTTGAGCTACCGCAGGGAATATGCGAACAAAGACAAAGTCTTTTCCGCAGACTTCAAGTGGATTGAAAACGTGGAAACAGAACGAGCCAACTTTGACCAGGTAGACCTCAGCAACGACAGCACCCTCATCCAGCGATCGTCCAATACAGAGAATGAACGCAACCTCCTGGCGCAAGTCGACTACGTGAATCCCTTCGGCAAGAAAGGCAGGTGGGAAACGGGAGCCCGCAGCACCATGCGGGTACTCAACAACGACTTCCTGGTGGAACAGCAAGATGCAGACGGCACCTGGAATCCGTTCCAGAATTTCAATAACAACCTCGTCTATACCGAAAACATCCACGCTTTTTATGGGATGGTCGGGAATGAGATCAATCGCTTTGCCTATCAGGCTGGCGTGCGGGGCGAGTTATCGGACATTAAAGTGGAACTACTGAACACGGGTGAAGAGAACAAGCAGTTCTACTTCAACCTGTTTCCTTCTGTGCATTTCTCCTACAAGATACAGCCGGAGAAAACGCTGCAACTCAGCTACAGCTACCGCATCAGCAGGCCGAGGTTTCGCGAGCTTATCCCCTTCTCGGGTTATAGCGATGCGCGTTCACAGTGGCGCGGCAATCCGAACCTTCGGCCGGAGTATACCCACTCGATTGAGGCGGGCTATCTGTTAAACTGGGGATCAGGATCGATCCTGTCCAGCGCCTACTACCGCTACCGCACGGGCGTAGTGGAACGCATCACCGTGCCGGTGGAAGATCCGGGCGATGCGACCCAATTGCTCACCGAAACCTTCCCCGTCAACCTGGCTAACGAAGATGCGTACGGGTTTGAGTTCAACTTCTCGTGGGATCCGACAGACTGGTGGCGGTTCAATACGAATGCCAACTTCTACCGGGCCATTACGCAAGGTGAATACGAAGGGCAGCGCTTATTCAGCGACACCTATACGTGGACCAGCCGGGCAACTTCCAACATCAAGTTGTTCAAGACCTGGGATTTTCAGACGGGTGTGCGCTATCGTGCCCCGCGCATTACGCCCCAGGGCAGAACCAAGTCGATCTACTCCATCGATCTGGGGTTATCCCGCGACATGTTGAACCGGAATGCAACCGTAACCCTGGGTGTTCGCGACTTGCTGAATTCGCGCAAGCGCAGGTCCATCACCCAAACGACCGGCTATTATTCGGAATCGGAGTTTCAATGGCGGGCACGGCAAATCACGCTCACGTTTACCTACCGCCTCAACCAGCGCAAGCGCGAGCAAGGCGACCAAGATGAATACGATGAAGACCAACCGGATTTTTCACCGTAAGGAATTAAACCGCGGAGACGCCAAATCGCAGAGGGATCGCGGTGTATTCGCCAAAAAACCGTGGTGAGTGTCGACACTGTTTTTTCTTCGTTGTCATCCCGGCCTGCCTGCCCAAGTGGAACGAAGGCACGGTTGGATCCGCGAAAGCGGAGTCATACTGGGATCTGATGACTTCCCTTTTTCCAGATCGCAGAAAGGCGTGATTTATCATCCTATTATCATTTCGGTCCGCGATGACAACAAAGTGATGTTTGTGGTGGGATTAGGGGCCGCCACTTGTGCTAACCGCCAGGACGCCAAGGCGCGATGTTTTCGCGTTTCTTCTCTGCGTCTTTGCGCCTCTGCGGTAAGAATTCGGTCCGCTACACCCGAGCTCACTTAACCGCTGAGACGCGGAGGCGCTGAGTTTTGCACGGTGATCTTTCGCTTCGGTCTGCCACGCGATTACGCTCCTTCCCTTTATTGTTCGTCCCGGCCTGCCTGCCCAAGTGGAACGAAGGCACGGTTGGATCCGCGAAAGCGGAGTCATACTGGGATCTGTTGGCGGGGGAATCCCTCCAGATCGCGGAAAGGAAATATTACCCATCGACCTAAAGACCTCGGTCCGCGATGACAGTCCCCTTTCTGGGGTTTTAGAAGGTCAACAAAAAACCCCGACATGCCTGCCGGGGTTTTCAATCGAATTGTTTCATAGCTAACCTGGTTTAGTGAAACGAAGTTTGCTGACTTGCTTGTACTGGTCGCTGCGATAACCGTACAACGCCATCACGTACTTCTTTACCGCCATCGCCACCGGGTATATCGCCACCTTGTGGTGATACAGGCAGAGATTGCGGTTAATCCGTGCGTTGCTCAGCTTCACCGCTGCCTCCGCCACCTGCGATTGGATGGCTTGCAACCTGTCAGCCGTTTTCTGCAGTCCTTTCACCGTCAGCTTCTCCTCATTTGGTTTGTACAAGGGCTCCAGGGAGACCACTTGCACCAGCTTGGAAAAGTGACTGGCACGTTCTGCAAAACCTGTCTGCGACACCGAACGACTTGCCACGATCTGCTCCGAAGCATCGGAAGGCACTGACGGCCTGGCCTTGGCCCTCTTTCCTTCGATGAGTCGCGCATAAAAGCGTGCACCCGCCTGCACTTTTTCATCTGCGCCAACTGAAGCCAGTGTTGCCAGCACCGCCCTCACCCGCGCACGCATTTCGCCAAATGCGTCTCTTCGTTCAATCGTGACGTTGTCGTACAACGCCTTTGCCAATGAAACATCTTGCAATGAACTTTTTGCTTTCTCTAGCAAAGCTCCCATCGCGTTAAGCTGGAGGTTTCCATTTCCGGGTTTATAGTCCCCTCCGTACCCGGTGCAAAATACTTTGAGCTGCTCAAAGTTCTCGCAGATTTGGACTTGGTTCATAACTGTTATTGATTAAGTTATATACTTACTTTATCGAAGAACAGAAAAAAAGGTTAGGTTTTTTATTAAATATTTTTAAAAATTTTTTTTTATATCACCCGTCCCTTTTGACCACTGCCTTTCATCCCATTGCTTGTGGTCCATCGCCCGCGACTGTCGCCCTTCACCCCCGGTGCGGGTGGCCGATCGCTCATGACTCTCGTCCTTCATCCCCGTGCGGGTGACCGATCGCTCGTGACTATCGTCCTTCACCCCCGGTGCGGGTAGCCGATCGCTCATGACTCTCGCCCTTCGCTCCCGGTGCGGGTGACCGATCGCTCGTGACTATCGCCCTTCGCTCCCGTGTGGGTGGGGGATCGCTCGCAACCGCTGCACACTGCTCCAGTCGTGATCGGCAAGCGCTCGTGACTTCTGCCCTTTGATCCCGTGATCGTGGGCAATCGCTCGTAACTCCCTTCCAGGTGTCTGATGTCTTAAATTCTCCCTTCCGGGTGTCTGACGTCTTTAATTCTAGCCAGGTGTCTGACGTGTTGAATCCTCGCTGCCAGGTGTGTGACGTCTTGAATCCTCCCTGTCAGGTGTGTGACGTCTTGAATCCTCCCTGTCAGGTGTCTGACGTCTTGGAGACGTCAGACACCTTCATACGAGATGCCACTCAAATAATTCCACACCCTGACACCAGAATACCCCAACCCCAATTATCTAAATCTTTTTACATTGAGGCACTTCAAAACTTTAAAGATGAAAACGTCAGGCATGCCAGGCATGTGACCATAAAAAACAATTACTACCACATGAAAAGAAGAGATTTTGTTCAACTGGCCGGACTTGGATTGGGTGGGCTCGCTCTCCCGCTAAGTTCGCTCGGCAACCCGGTGTCGTTGCAGCAATTGTTGGAGAATCCGTTGGTTGCCGCTGAGAAGAAAGCGTTGGCCGATGTGGCCCTCAACACGGCACGCTCGGGAGGCGCCACGTATAGCGATGTGCGCATCGGGCGGTACCTCAACCAGTTCATCAGCACCCGCGAAGATAAGGTGCAAGGCATCGTGAACACCGAATCTTTCGGTGCGGGCGTCAGGGTGATCGTGAACGGCACGTGGGGCTTTGCCTCCACCAACGAAGTGACAGCGGATGGCATCAAGAAGGCCACCGAACGGGCCGTGGCCATCGCGAAAGCCAATTCCAAATACCAGAAAGAGCCGGTGAAGCTGGCCCCGGTCAAAGGCTATGGCGAGATCACTTGGAAGACACCCATCAAGAAGAACGCATTTGAAGTACCGGTGTCGGAGAAAGTGGATCTGCTGCTGAGTGCAAATGCCGCGGCCCTTCAGAACGGTGCCAATTTCGTAAACTCCAACCTGTTCCAGGTGAACGAGCAGAAGTACTTTGCCTCTACCGATGGCTCTTACATCGACCAGGATGTGCATCGCATTTGGCCCACATTTAATGTGTCGGCCATCGACCGTGCATCCGGTAAGTTCAAGAGTCGCTCCGCCATGAGTGCGCCTATGGGCATGGGTTATGAATACATGGATCCCAACAATGATCAGAAGTTGCAGAGCCCCTGCGGCTTTGCCCTTTACCGCAACAGCTACGACATGGTGGAAGATGCCACCGTGGCAGCGAAACAGGCGAAGGAAATGATCGAAGCCAAATCGGTGGAGCCCGGCAAGTACACGATGGTACTCGAACCGAATCACCTCGGTCTCACCATCCACGAGTCGGTCGGGCACCCGCTGGAGCTTGACCGCGTGCTGGGCTATGAAGCCAATTATGCAGGCACCTCATTTGCCACGCTCGATAAACTGAAGTCGGGCAACTTTAATTATGGAAGCAAGCAGGTGAGCATCTTCGCAGACAAAACGCAGGAAGGCTCGCTCGGTGCGGTGGGTTATGATGACGAGGGCGTGAAGTGCAAGAAGTGGGATCTGATCAAAGACGGGGTGTTGGTAGGTTACCAGGCCATCCGCGACCAGGCACACATCCTCGGGCTGGAAGAATCGCACGGCTGCTGCTATGCGCAGAGTTGGAGTGATGTACAGTTCCAGCGCATGCCCAATGTGTCGCTGACACCAGGCAAAGAAGCTTACTCAAGTTCACAAATGGTGAAGGACGTGGAAAAGGGCATCTACATAGCCGGCCGCGGTTCCTACTCGATCGACCAGCAGCGCTACAATTTCCAGTTTGGCGGCACCGTGTTTTACGAAATCAAGAATGGTGAAGTGGTGGGCATGCTCAATGATGTCGCTTACCAGTCCAACACCCAGGAGTTCTGGAACAGCTGTACCAAAGTGTGTGACGAAAGCGACTACCGTCTCTTTGGATCCTTCTTTGACGGGAAGGGTCAGCCTTCGCAGGTAAGTGCCGTGTCGCACGGCAGTTCCACCGCCCGCTTCGATGGCGTGAACGTGATCAACACAGGCAGAACGATTTAACACTTGAATTCTTAAGACAATGGCAATACTATCACAAGATGAAGCCAGGCAGATACTCGGGAAGGTAGTTGGCTTTTCAAAAGCAGACGGCTGCGAAGCCAATCTCAATGGCAACAACAGCGGTAACATCCGCTATGCGCGCAACTCTGTATCTACGGCTGGCGAAGAAAATAACGTAAGCCTCGCGGTGGAGTCGTACTTCGGCAAGAAGTCGGGTGCCGCAACCATCAACGAATTTGATGACGCGTCTCTGGAAAAAGTAGTGAGGCGCTCCGAAGAGCTGGCACAACTGGCCCCTGAAAACCCCGAGTACATGGAGCCGCTCGGTCCCCAGCAATATGGGCCGCCATCCAAGACCTACTTTGAGTCGACCGCCAGGATCAGCCCTGAATACCGTGCAAAAGTGGCAGCAGATTCCATCACCCCTGCCGCTGCGAAAGACGTGACGGCCGCAGGCTTTTTGGAGGATGGCGCCACCTTCTCCGCGATGATGAATACCAAGGGGCTGTTTGCATATAACCAGGCCACCGGGCTCAACTTCACGGTAACGATGAGGACCAACGATGGCACCGGCTCGGGCTGGGTAGAGCGCAATTTCAACGATGTGAGTAAGCTAAACGCCTCAGAAGCATCGAAGATTGCGATAGACAAAGCCTTGATGTCGCGCAACGCAAAAGCCATAGAACCAGGTAAATACACAGTGATCCTTGAACCATCAGCTGCAAGCGATCTGATTGGCCTGATGTTCTTTGGCATGAACGCCCGCACGGCAGATGAGGGTCGCAGCTTTATGTCGAAGAAAGGTGGAGGCACCAAGCTCGGTGAGAAGATTGTAGACGAGCGGGTGCACATCTATACCGATCCCTGGAACGAAGAAGTTCCGGCACCGACCTGGCAAGGCAATGGCATGGCGAGAAAGAAGATGGATATCATCAAAGACGGTGTTGTTCAAAACTTGTTTTACGATCGTTACTGGGCAACGCAGAAGAACGTGGAGCCCACGCCCTTTCCAGGCAACAGGATCATGATGGGCGGCAAAGCGTCTTTGGAGGACATGATCAGGGACACCAAGAAGGGCGTGTTGGTGACGCGGTTCTGGTACATCCGCTCGGTGGATCCGCAGACGTTGCTGTACACCGGGCTGACGCGAGACGGTACTTTCTATATCGAGAACGGAAAGATCAAGCATCCCATCAAGAACTTCCGGTTTAATGAAAGCCCGATCATCATGCTGAATAACCTCGAGACGCTGGGTCAGCAGATGCGCGTGTCGGGAGGTGGCCCGGGTGGTGGCGGAGGTGTGTTGATGCCTTACGTGAAAGTGCGCGACTTTACGTTTAGCAGTCTGTCGGACGCAGTTTAGTATTCGATCATCATTACCGCAAAGACGCCAAGACGCAGAGGATTCAACTCAGCGAACCTTTGCGCCTCCGCGTCTTCCTGTCCAAAAAAGAATGTCATCGCGGACCGTAATCTCATGGTCATTGGAGCACCTCTCCTTTCCGCGATCTATTAGAGGCCGGGATCAGATCCTGGTATGACTCCGCCACAGGCGGATCCAACCGTGCCTTCGTTCCACTTCGGCAGACAGGCCGGCATGACAATACAATAACGGTTGTCATCGCGGACCGCAATCTCATGGTCATTGGCGCACCTCTCCTTTCCGCGATCTATTAGAGGCCGGGATCAGATCCTGGTATGACTCCGCCACAGGCGGATCCAACCGTGCCTTCGTTCCACTTCGGCAGACAGGCCGGCATGACAATTAGGATTTGTTTGCATCAAACGATTGAAACCACTATATATGCAGTGCTAACCTGGACCGAAGTTCTCTCGGTTCGTCTCTGTGCAAACGCGGGGGATTCATAAGTTTCACTCTAAACCGTTATCATTTTGAAACGAAGAGATTTTATCTACCTGTCCGGAATGGGCGTAGCAGGTTCTGCGATGCTGTCCGGCATTCCGGTGATCGGCAGGGCCATCACCCCGGAACAAGCTCTTGAGGTCGTTGACCCGGCACTCAAGAAGCAAATGGCGGATGTGGCGCTCAATGCCGCGAGAGCCAAAGGTGCCACCTACACCGATGTGCGCATTGGGCGATACCTCAATCAATTTGTTGTCACCCGCGAAGACAAGGTGCAGAACAGTGTCAACACCGAATCGTATGGACTGGGTGTGCGCGTGGTGGCCAACGGCAGCTGGGGATTTGCGGCCACAGATCAGATGACCAATGATGGAATCGCCAGGGCGGCTGAACAAGCCGTTGCCATCGCCAAAGAAAACTCCAGAATCCTGTCGGAACCAGTGAAGCTGGCACCACAGAAAGGCCATGGTGAAGTGTCGTGGAAGACACCCATCGAAAAGAACGCGTTCGAAGTTCCCATCAAGGAAAAAGTAGACCTGCTGCTGGGCGTGAACAGCGCAGCGATGGAAGCCGGGGCTGACTACATCACCTCTATCCTATTTCTTGTAAACGAACAGAAATACTTCGCCTCCAGCGATGGCTCTTACATCGACCAGGACGTGCACCGCATCTGGCCCACGTTCTTTATCAATAAGATCGACAAAGAAAGCGGCAAGTTTGAACAGCGCAATGCATTGAGTGCACCCATGGGCATGGGTTATGAGTACCTCAACGCCCGTCCACAAGACAAGATAAATAATGTGACCACCCTCTACCGCGATCGCTACGACATGATTGAAGACGCGAGGCTGGGCGGCAAGGAAGCAGGCGAAAAGCTCAAAGCCAAGTCGGTGGAAGCAGGAAAATACGACCTCATCCTCGACCCTTCCCACCTGTGGCTCACCATCCATGAATCTGTGGGTCACCCAACCGAGTTGGACCGCGTACTTGGATATGAGGCCAACTATGCAGGCACCAGCTTCCTCACGCTCGACAAGTGGGAAAGTAAGAAGTTCAACTTTGGAAGCACTCGGGTAAACCTTTTTGCAGACAAGACGCAGCCAGGTTCACTGGGTGCAGTAGGCTATGATGACGAAGGAGTAAAATGTGGCAAGTGGGACTTGATTAAAGATGGGATCCTGGTGAATTATCAAACCATCCGCGATCAGGCTCACATCCTGGGGCTTGAGGCCTCACAAGGTTGCTGCTATGCCGACAACTGGAGCAGCGTGCAGTTTCAGCGCATGCCGAATGTGTCGCTGAAGCCCGGCACGGAAAAGAAAAGTGCGGATGACCTCATCAAAGATGTGGAGAAGGGAATCTTCATTGTGGGTGATGGATCGTTCTCCATCGACCAGCAGCGCTATAACTTCCAGTTTGGAGGCCAGCTTTTCTATGAGATCAAGGACGGCAAGATCGCGGGCATGCTGCGCGATGTTGCCTACCAATCCAATACGCAGGAGTTCTGGAACTCGTGCGCGGGCATTGCCGATGAGAGTGACTACCGCCTGGGTGGATCTTTCTTTGACGGAAAGGGCCAGCCTGGACAGATCAGTTCTGTGTCGCACGGCTCTTCTACCGCCCGATTTAATGGAGTGAATGTAATTAACACTGCACGAAACATCTGATGCCATGCCGATACTAACGAAAGACGAAGCTTACAACCTCCTGAAGAAAGTACTCAGCTACTCCAAAGCGGACGAGTGTGAGGTGAACATTGGAGGGTCAGATAACGGAAACATCCGCTATGCCCGCAACTCGGTAAGCACGAGCGGCAAAGTGAGCCAAAGTACCTTGATTGTGTCATCTGCCTATGGCAAGAAGCAGGGCGTGGCTACAATCAACGAGTTTGATGATGCCTCCCTGGAGAAGGTGGTGAGGCGCTCGGAAGAACTGGCGCAGCTCGCACCTGAAAATCCTGAATTCATGTCGTACCTCGGGCCCCAGGAATATGCGACAAGCAAAACCTGGGTACCTGCCACCGCGGCCATCACTGCCGGGCAACGCGCTGATTTTGTGGATGCGAGTCTTAGGGTAGCCAAGGCTTCCAAGGCCGTAGCCGCAGGCTTCCTGCAAGACAGTGCAGGCTATTCTGCGATGATGAACAGCCATGGCCTGTTTGCGTACAACACATCTACGAATGTGAATTTCTCCATCACTGTTCGCACAGAAGATGGCAAGGGATCGGGCTACGCGACCCGCGGTTACAACGATGTGACCAAGCTGGATGCCAAGAGGGCAACTGAAATCGCCACGGAGAAGGCGGTGAAGTCAGCGACAGCGAAGGCCATCGAGCCGGGCAAGTACACCGTGATTCTGGAACCTGCAGCCGCTGCCGTGTTGCTGGAAAGAATTCTCTTTGGCCTGGATGCCCGTCAGGCGGACGAAGGGCGGAGCTTTTTAAGCAAAGCAGGTGGTGGCACTAAGCTGGGAGAAAAGATCGTGGACGAACGGGTTCATCTTTACTCGGATCCACTTCACCCCGAACTTCCAACAGCCACATGGACTGGCGATGGGCGCCCACAGGAAAAGATTGACTGGATTGAAAAAGGTGTGGTTAAGAACCTGAGTTACTCACGCTACTGGGCCGACAAGAAAGGTGTGAAAGCCGTGCCGGGTCCGGATGCGATGATCATGGATGGGGGCACCAAGAGCCTGGAGGAGTTAATCGCGGGTACGAAGAAAGGCGTGCTGGTAACCCGCCTGTGGTACATCCGCGATGTGGATCCGCAGACGCTGCTGCTCACGGGCCTCACCCGTGACGGCACCTTCTACATTGAGAACGGTAAGATCCAGTATCCGATCAAGAACTTCCGTTTTAACGAGAGCCCCATCATCATGCTCAACAACCTGGAAGAGCTGGGCAAGGTGGAGAGAACCGTTAGTGTGGAGTCAGATATCAATTACCTATTACCCCCTATGAAGATTCGGGACTTTACCTTCTCGAGTCTGTCGGACGCAGTTTAGTAAGATACTGCACAACTCATGGAGGCTGCGGTGGAAGCAACTGCAGCCTCTTTTACTTACCGGTTTCCACTGGTATAATTTTCTTTCTCAAATCGTTCGCCCCGCAGGAAATTTCGTACAATTCAACATGCTGGAAAACCGCTTCTTTTTCACGCGATTGCAGTACGAGTCAGGAGATTGGGATGTGGATCAAAGAATGCCTTCCAACGTGTTGAACTCACTCGTAGAGTATACAACCCTACCGGTCGATACCACCGAGCACATCATCCCGCTCAGCAGCAAAGAGATCTTCCGTTGCCCCTTTTGCTATTTGAGCGGCCATAAGTTGGTGGAGTTCAGTCAGGCAGAAAGAGAAAACTTCGAGCAGTACGTGCGGGCGGGAGGTTTTGTATTTGCAGACGACTGCAACCACGACATCGATGGACTGTTCGCAAAGTCGTTTGAGTCGCAAGTGGAACGGATCTTTGGCGAAGCCTCGTTGAAGAAGATTCCCAACAACCATCCCTTGTACAGCGTGTTCTTTAAGTTTGATGGCCCTCCCACCACCAGCCAGGAGCTGAACGGATGGGGAGATGACATTGTGCACGACTACCTGAAGGCTGTTGAGGTCAATGGCAAGATTGGGGTGTTGTACAGCAACAAAGACTACGGTTGCGAGTGGGATTACGACTTTAGAAACAAGAGGTTTTATAAGATTGACAATACGCGGTTCAGCGTGAACATCATCATGTATGCGCTAACAGCTTAATCATAAGAGAGAATATGAACGTAGATTTACAGGAAAAATCAAACGCAGTGGAGGAACTGGTTGGCAGTCTCAAGCGGCTCAAACAGGAGATACGGAAGGTGATCGTGGGCCAGGAGGAAACGGTGGATCAGCTATTGATCACCTTTCTTGCGGGCGGGCATGGCTTGCTGGAAGGCGTGCCCGGGTTAGCGAAAACCCTGATGATCCGGTCGTTGGCCGAAGCCATCGATTTGAAGTTCCGCAGAATCCAGTTTACTCCCGACCTGATGCCCTCGGACATCATCGGCACGGAAATCCTGGAGGAAGATCATGGCACGGGTAAGCGTGTGTTCAAATTCAACAAGGGCCCCATCTTCGCCAACATCATCCTGGCAGACGAGATCAACCGGACCTCGCCCAAAACGCAATCTGCGCTGCTTGAGGCGATGCAAGAGTTTGAAGTCACCTATGGCGGTCAGACCTACCCCCTCGATCGTCCCTTCTTTATCCTTGCCACCCAAAACCCCATTGAACAATCGGGCACGTTTCCCTTGCCGGAAGCACAACTCGATCGCTTTCTGCTTTACATCAAAGTAGGCTATCCCACCGCTGAAGAAGAACGCACGATTCTGGAGTCCACCACCGGCAAGCGCAGTACATCGATACAGAAGGTGATCGATGGCGGGCAAATTGCAGCAGCACAAAACCTCGTGAGGGAGGTCCACATCAGTGACGATCTGATCAGGATTGTAAGTGACATCGTGCGCGAGACACGCCCGGACCACAGCGGTGTAAAATATGTAAAAGACTGGGTGCGGTGGGGAGCCGGCCCGCGGGCTGGCCAGGCAATGATTCTCACCGCCAAGGCAAGGGCCCTGCTCAATGGCAACCTGTCCGTCACAAGGGAAGACATTCGACACGTAGCTTTTCCCGTGCTACGGCACCGCATCCTGCTGAACTTCCGCGCAGAGGCCGAAAACATTCAGTCGGACGATGTGACAAGGGAGATCCTCGCCAAAGCATTGCAAAAAAGTAACGCCATCTAGGGTGAAGACCCGACTGAAAGAACTACTGAAGCCCGAAGTGCTGAACACGGTGAATGGCCTTGAACTGGTGGCCAAGATCATCGCGGAGGGTTTCCTCAGCGGCAGCAACCGAAGCCAGTCCATTGGTGTAGGTTATGAGTTCAGTCAATACCGGGGTTATGAACCCGGAGATGACCTGCGATTGCTGGATTGGAAGATGTTTGCGCGCTCCGGCAAATACTTCATTAAACAATCCGACATCGAAACCAATATCACGGTCAAATTCGTTATCGATGCCAGCCAATCCATGGACTACAAGGAAGGCGGGCTTACCAAGCTTCAGTACGCGAAGGTACTCACGGCAGCCCTTGCCTACCTCGCCCGCAAGCAAAGCGATACGTTCGGTCTGTATTCGATCAACGAACGCGCCATCTCGGTGGTGGAACCACGGTTTGAGCAGCAACAATTTATTCGTTTCCTGAATCAATTAATCCGGATAGAGACGGAAGGCGCCTGGGCTAATGAGAAAGACCTGGAAGCATTGTACCGACATGTAGGTAAGGAAATGATTGTGGTTTTCACCGACTTATACGATCGTGAAGAAGACATCCTCCGGTTCATTTTCAAACTGAAGACAACGCTAAACGAGGTAATCGTTTTTCACTTGATGGGAGAAACCGAGAGGCAACTGGATGAGGAAGGCATTTTCACCTACGAGGACCTGGAGAGTGGCACGCGCGTAAAAGTGGATACGGTTCTCCAACAAAGGGCCTATCGGCAAAAGATCAATGGGTGGTTGGAACAATGCCGATCGGGGTTCTTAGAGAAACAGATCGAATATCACCTGGTGCCATTTCATCAATCCCCCGAAATGGTGCTCTTTCATTTTTTGAACTCTCGCAAGCGGCTCTTCCGATGATCACATTCACACAGCCGGTGTTTCTTTGGGGGCTCTTCGGAATAATGGTGCCCCTGGCCATTCATTTGTTGAGTCGCGCAGAAGGACGCGTGATCAAAGTAGGGAGCATCCGGCATTTTGAAGAGTCTGCCACGAGTCGATTCAAGTCCATTCGACTCAACGAGATATTACTGCTGTTGCTCCGCGCATCAATGGTTGCATTGCTTGCCTTCTTCCTTAGCGGGATGAGTTGCACGACCACGCGCCCGCATCCTCGCTCCTGGGTGTTGATTGAGGAAGGTCTGGAAAAGAACCCTATCGTGGTCAGGTCCTTGGATAGCTTGAAGACTTCGGGGTATGAAGTTCGGCACCTGGCCGCAGGGTTTCCCGAAGTCGATAAGGACACAACCTTATTGCTTGACAACTACTGGCATTTGATCGAGATGCTGGCCGAACAACCCCTTGCGCAGGCGGTGGTATTTGCGTCCGGAAGGGCCAGCTTATTCAAGGCCGAACGCGTTGCCTTGCCTGCCCACATCGCGTGGGTAAACGTGGGCACGGATGCGCACACATTTACGGCTGCAGCCTATGCACTTCCAAATGGAAACTACAAAGTCGTTGACGGAGCAAGCGATGAAAAGTCAACCCTCTTTGAAACGCGAATACTGGACGAGACGGGATGGCTCAAGCGATCAGGGAATGATCAACCTCCTTTGTTACCATTGGACACGATTCGGGTTGCCATCCAAAGCAACTCGCAAGCAAAAGAAGATCGGGAGATTCTGTCAGCTGCGGTGCGGGCGCTCAATGGGCACACCGCTCACCCAATCATCATTGTTGAATCTTCCACTTCCCATGATTTTCTTTTCCTGATCAATCAGTACGCAGACGAAGGCGGGACGAGTACAACCTCCGGCCCGCTGATCCGAAAAATCGATGGTGGATGGGAGATCACAAGAAAATTAACACCAACTGCCGCCCTGCAGGAACACCTGGTTATTGAGTTGGCTAAGATCATTTTGCCGGAATTGTCAATAGACAAAAGATGGGACATGCGGCAGATGCCAGAGAAGATGATGTTTGCAAATGAGCCGCACCGAACGTCCGTGCAGAACAAAGCTGAGGATCATTATCCCCTCGGTAACTACCTGCTCGCGCTGTTTGGATTGGTGTGGTTTGCGGAACGATTTTGGGCAATGAAGCGAAATCAATGAACGGCCGCGAAGTCATTGTTAAACTCTTGCAACGATACATGTTGTTGCGATGGTCGGAGGCCACACTCATTGCTGCCGCTGCATTTATGATATCTTTTGGCATGTTCAACCATGTGATGCCGCTGATCTATTCCTTCGCGGCCTCCATTCTGATGGCCCTGGGCGCAGGAGCCTCTTATGCCTGGCATCAGCGGCTTACCACCCTCAGCATTCATAAAATATCAAGTTGGCTGGATCGGCAATTTGCAGAGTTTGAAGACAGCACCGACTTGCTGGTAAGGGATGTCGAACGTTTTAGCTCGCTGGAGCAACTCCAACTCGCCCGGGTTGAGCAACGGCTGTTGGCTAAACAGAATTCATTCCAGCTCCCTCACCGGTTGCCAGCTGCAGGCCTGACATTCCTGGCAGCTGCCATTCTGTTATTCACACTTTTGTCCTGGCAGCGCCCGCAGCAGCCACCGCAAGCCGAGGGGACTTATGTGGAACAAGAGTCCACCCCTGTACACCCCCAACTTGGGCAAACCAAAATCACGATCATCCCTCCCGCCTATTCGGGGTTGAAAAGAACGGAACAAACCGATCTGAACATCACCGCGCTTGCAGGCAGCAACCTCCAGTGGCAACTGACCTTTGACAAGCCTCCTTCGGCCGTCTCCTGGCAAGCCGCTGGAGGCATCAGCAAGTCTTTTGCGAACGATGGAGGCCAGTTCACCCTGTTAATGAACGTGAAGGAATCTGCGATCTATCAACTGGTTTGGAACTCACCGATCGACACAACTGCAACAAACTATTTCCAAATCAACATCCGGGAGGACAGTCCACCCAACGCGGAGGTAACCGACATGCCTCAATTCAGTCGGTACAAATGGGGAGAACGAAATCAAGTACCGATGACGGCAAATCTGTCGGACGATTTTGCATTGACGGATGCAACAATTGTGGCCACGGTAAGCAAAGGAAGCGGTGAGTCTGTAAAATTCCGCGAGGAGCGAATGAAGTTTGACACACCGGCAACCATCCGGGGAAAACAGCTAACCGGCAAGAAGGTCTTCGACTTGCCGATGCTGGGGATGGAACCTGGCGATGAGTTGTACTTCTACGTGGAAGCAACGGATAACCGCCTGCCCAATCCACAAAGAAGCAGAACACAAACTTACTTCATTGCCCTGGTGGACACCGCGGAGGTAACCTATGCGATGGACGATGGTTTTGGTGTAGACATCATGCCCGACTATTTCAGGAGTCAGCGACAACTAATCATAGACACAGAGAAATTGCTGGCAGAACAGAAAAGGATCAGCAAAGAAGCGTTCAACCGTACCAGCAACGAGCTTGGCTACGATCAAAAAGTACTTCGCCTTCGGTACGGACAATTTCTTGGTGAGGAGTTTGCAACGGATGTCGGCCCCACAAATGGCGGTGAAGAGGCAGACCACGCAGACGCAGAGAGCTTGATAGAGGAATTCGGGCACCAACATGATACCGAAAACGAGCAGCACCAGGTGGAGGAGGCGAACACGGAAAATCCGCAGGCTGCATTAGGCCACAGCCACGACAATACGGAGGAGGCCACCTTCTTTACGCAGTCGATCAAGGCCAAACTAAGGGCCGCCCTCTCTCTGATGTGGGATTCTGAACTTCAGCTCCGATTGTACCAGCCGAAGCAATCATTACCTTATCAATACGAGATCTTGAAACTACTGAAGGAGATCAGTCAGGACTCGCGGATTTATGTTCATCGCATGGGTTTTGACCCGCCACCCATCAAAGAGGAGAAAAGACTGACCGGAGAGCTGGAGGACATTCAGCGGGTGGAGCGGGTGACGCAGCATCAAGGGAAAGATCCTTATCCAGCCATTCGGGCGGCACTAAAGCAGCTCAACAGCCTGGGAGCGCCTACACAACTAAATGCTGTGACAAAAGATTTGCTCCAGCAAGCAGCCCAAGAACTTGCCGGCCTCGCTGTGGCCGAGCCTGGAAAATACCTGGCCGCGCTTTCGTTGATTCGGCAGGTTATCGATGAGACAACAGCGCGCGAATCACTAAGTGAACATCTAAAAACGATCAAGATCACATTTGCGCTGGTGATTCCTCAGGAGCCCATTTCGCCCGCGCCTGCGGCTGGCTTCCGGCATGTGACGGACGATGCATTGGCGAAGGAATTAAGGAAAATGAGCAATGAATGAGTTGAGGTGGTTCCTGTTGGGTGCCATCGTTCTGGTTGGGCTCCTCTTTTGGGAATCAAAACTGGAGAGAAGGTTTCGCTTGCCGAGGATGGTAGCCATTGTGCTCATGGTTCTCTCTTTGCTAGCCATCATCACCGATCCGAAGATAGAGATCTCACGCAGCCGCCAGGTGGTAGGCTTGTTGACGCCCGGCTACACAAACCAACTGATCGACAGCCTAGAGAGTCGTTATGAAAATATTCGATGGCTACAGACAAAACACGTACCCGAATCGGTGGCTGAGGTGGCTCTCGACCTGACCCCAATTGCTACATCGCTGACATTTGTCGTTGGAGAAGGTTTGCGCGACTACGAGTTGAAGCAGCTTGATGGCGCAAACTTTACATTCGTGCCGGTCGCATTGCCGTTGGGAATAACGGAGATCCACGCTCCACCCACGCTGCTCGTCCAGCGGCCCAACCGCATTGATGGTGTTTACCGAAATGAAAGCGCTGAAACGCAATTAAAACTCTTCGCAGAAAGCCGGGCAATAGATTCCATCACTTTTGACAAGCCTGGTGAAGCTGGTTTTTCATTCTCAGTGGCTCCTAAAGTGTCTGGTCCACTCAATCTGACGCTTGCAGCATTTAACTTACAAGGCGACACGTTGAATCGATCACCTCTTTATCTGAATGTAGAGGAACCACGGAGATTGAAGATTGCCATTCGCACCTCCTTTCCCGCTGCGGAGACACGTTTCCTGAAAAACTTTTTGACTACACAGAAGCACCAGTTGGTCGTTCGCAGCGACATCAGCAAAGACCGGGCTCTTACCGAAGTCGTTAATCGAAGAGGCAGCGTGGCCGATATGTTCTCTGATAAATTTTTGGCATCGCAAGATTTTTTCTTAATGGATCAACCATCAATCGTTTCACTGAACAGGAACGAAAAGAGACGGCTTACCAATGCGATTAAAGAGGGCTTGGGGCTGATCGTCCTTCTTGATGGGTCGGATGGAAGACAGTTGAAAGATTGGGTGCCGATGACCCTCGAATCAAATCAGGCAGTCGACACGACCACGCTCACCCTTCCGAATTCAGGAAGGTTTCGGCTACTGCGTGTAAACGCCACGTTTCCAGGTGAGGTCACCGCGATACAGAAAGACAGTCGCGGGAATGCTGTTTACGGTTATCGGTACATGGGTACAGGCAAGATTGGTTTTCAAACCTTGTTGGAAGCGTACCAACTGACCTTGTCAGGAGAGGAACAAGCTTATGCGCAAATTTGGTCTCCGCTGCTGGAGGATGTGGCACGGATGCAACAACTGCCATATGACTTCCAGGTCACATCGCCTTTCCCCTGGATTGCAAACCACCCGCTGGAGTTTCAGGTGGTGACATCCGGCACGATACCTGAAGTAGGGGTGCACGGGCAAGTCGTTCCGCTGATCGAAGATACCCGCATTGACGATCTCTTCACGGGTCGCATCTGGCTTGCTGATTCTGCCTGGACATCCCTAAGTGTGGACACGACAAATATTCCAATTCACGTTTACCCACCCGATGAATGGCGAACCGTGCAAACCCGGCAACGGATGGCCGCCACGGCCGCTGCGTCCAGACAATTGGAACCGGATCAGGCCAACAACACACCCCTTCCCCCGATGCCGCGCCAATCATTAAGGTGGTTGTTCTTTGGCTTGTTCCTAATTTCTGCAGGCCTGTTGTGGGTTTCTCCAAAGTTGTGAGCAATAATCTCATTTTCTTATATTTAACACCCCGTCTTGGCGTTATTTAGACTGTATGGCTGCGATTCGATTCCTCATATGCGCCCTACTTTTTTCGTCATGCGTTCAGCTCAACGAATTGGGTTGTCCCACGCCTGACCGGGTGAAGTTGCGCAAACATTACATTAGCAAGGCACGGTACACGAAAGCCAAACGCCACCAGGTGGCTGCGGAACGGGCTGCCCTTGCCAGCAAGGACTACAGCCGCGATGGCTTGAAGGAGTTGAAGTACCTAGAGGAATGGGATTGTCCTCGACCAGGCACAAAGCACAGCAAACTCATCCAAGCGAACCGGAAGCGCATTGAGAAGCGCTACCAGGAGGCTTTGAGAAAACGTGAGAAAGACTCAAAAGAGCTGACTCAGCAAGGCCTTCTTCCGGAAGAATCCAACAATTAGGCACTCACTCGTTGCGCAGGCACTCAACGGGGTTGACATGGGCCGCCTTAATCGCTTGCGAGGCCACCGTTAGCCAGGCTACTATCAATGCAATGGACCCCGCCACCACGAAATACCAAATCGACAGATCAATGTGAAAAGCAAATTTGTCAAGCCATCGCGATAACAGCCAGTAGGCCACCGGCAGAGCGCCCCCGATGGAGATGACGACCATCTTGGTGAAATCGCTGGAGAGCAGCAACACAATGTGGGTAGCAGATGATCCCAAGGATTTCCTTATTCCAATCTCCTTGAGTCTCCTTTCTGCAGTAAAGGCTGCCAGTCCAAACAGCCCCAGGCAGGAAATGAGCACCGCAAAGCCAGCGAAATAACCCGACAAGGTAGCTACGCGCTGTTCGGCAGCATATTGCTCTGCATATTCTCTGTCCTGAAAGCGATATTCAAGCGTGAAGCCCGGATTGTAGTCGCTGTAGAAATCAGATAAAGCATCGAGGGCTTCTTTTTCCCTTCCTCCCTCCAGTCGTACCACCGCATTCCATGTGTTGCGAGGTGACAGCATAAAGAACAAGGGGTTCACCACTTCGTGCAATGACTGGAAATGGAAATCCTTTACCACGCCAATGATCTCCAAATCGTAGCGACCCCAAAGCTTGATCACCTTGCCAATCGGGTTATCCATGTTCATCACCCGGATGGCCGCCTCATTGAAAATGATTTTTGTCGAGTCCGCGCCAAATTCTTCCGAAAATGTTCTTCCTTCCGCCAATTCCATTCCCATGGTTTCAATCAAACCGTAGTTTACACGAACGTTCTCGAAAAGGATGAGGTCGTCTGGATTTTTACCGTCCCACTCCAGGCCGCTTGTATTGTTGTTGCGTCCGAGCAGGCTATGCCCCATGGAGGAGGCATCCAGCACGCCAGGAATCCGCTTCACCTCATTCAAGAAGGTCGAAAGGTTAGACTCCACTTTTCCCTCGATTGGGAACTGAATCAGGTTTTCCTTCTTGTAGCCAAGGTTCTTGGATTGCACAAAGCCAATCTGGTTGTAGATCACGATCACTGAGACGATCAGCACCACAGACAAAAAGAACTGAAATACCACCAGACCCTTCCTGGCCCAAAGTTCACCCCACGATCCACGAATCATGCCTTTCAGCACGGCTGCCGGTCTGAAACCCGACAGGTACACAGCCGGATAACTACCTGCCAACAAACCGGTAACCAACACGATGGCCAGCATGGGCAACATGAGATTGGCATCGAGCACATCAAAAACAATCTTCTTGGATGTGATGACATTAAACTGAGGGATGAACAGCCAAACGATCAGTCCAGCGATTAAAAGTGCACAAGCCGATGTAAGGATGGACTCGCTCAGATATTGTGCAATGAGCGATCGCCTTTGTGCCCCTAACGATTTCTTAATGCCCACCTCTTTCGCGCGTTTCGAAGCACGGGCTGTACTCAGGTTCATGAAGTTGATGCACGCGATAACCAGGATAAATATCGCAATCACCCCGAACAACCTCACGTATTCAATACGGCCACCAGCCTGCACCCCATTCTCAAATCTTCCGTGGAGGTAGCGCTCGGTATAAGGAAAAAGGAACAATGTAACGTTGGAGTTCTCATTCCTGTCTTTGACGAAGTTCTTAATCTTCTCACTCACAGCCGTGGGGTCACTGCCTTCGGTCAACACCGCGTAGGTGGAAGGTCCGTTGTTGCCCCAACTTAACACCCACTCGTTGTCATCCTTGTAGTGTTCATATGATTGAACGAAATCGAACTGATAAGACGAGGTGTTGGGCAAGTTTTCAAAGATGCCAGACACCTGGAACGTTTCTTCGTGTTGCACGACCACCTGCTTGCCTATCACATTGTCGAGGGTGCCAAACAGATTCATGGCCAGGTTGCGCGAAATCACAATATTGTATTTGTCGGCAAGCACCTGGTTGGCATCTCCTTGTATCAGGTCATAGGAAAAGATGTTGAAGAAGTCTGGGCCCACCTGGTAGCCTTCTGCCTTTAAATTGTGGTCATCGATAGACAAGGTATACTTCTCAATCCAGGTGGTGGTGGCCGCGTATTGAAATTCGGGGATCTCCTCCTTTAGCGTTTCGGCCAATAGCCCGGGGGTGGACGTGGTGGTCATAATCTCCCCTGCATACTCCTGGAACTCCATCACCTGGTACAGGCGGTCCTTCTTGGCGTGGAACTTATCCACATTTAGCTCGTCAGAAACCCATAAGTAGATGAGCAGCGTGCATGCCAGGCCTGCTGAAAGTCCGACCAGATTGATAAGAAAATAGCCCTTTTCGCGTAGAATATTGCGATAAATGAGGGTTAGATAGTGTTGCACCATGGTTCCGGGTTCTCCTGAAAATACTGCGAAAGTTCAAAAAGGTTGCGTCCCTGCCCAATAAAAACTGACAAATATCAGCCCCCGCAGGCATCGATTTGAAAAACTATTGGCACGATACGGCCGTTGTCTACGGTATGGAAACACCTAGTAACTACCTTTCAAAGCCAAAAACACCCGGATTGTCAATTAATTTCGTCCGAAAATGGATTTGAATCGTTACATTTGTTATACCTAAAACCAATTAAATAAAATGCCTACCTCAAAGAAAAAAACCCAGTTTAAGCAGCGCCTGAAGCTTCTGATGGAGGAGCGTGGCCTCGGCCAGAGCGAACTAGAACAGAAAGCAGGACTGTACAATGGACAGGCTGGTATTTTCCTCAAGGGAAAAACCGAGCCAACCTTGAAGACCCTTCAAAAATTACTGAAGGTCTTCACCGATGTTTCTCCTGAATGGCTTGTCATGGGCACAGGAAAAGTAAAAAAGTAAGGATATAATCGCCCCCGAGAAATCAGGGGCGATTCCTTTTCCAATCAGCTTGAGTCATGCAGTGATGCGTTTGCTCAACTGGTCTTTTTATGAGGTACGCCTTGAGGGTGAGTGGGTGGCAACTCATTCGCCAGGATGATATTGCCGCCTGGCACCGGACAGCACATCTTCTTTATAGTACGCGACATCCTTGAATTGCCCCTTGCAGAACATCTCGGCCTGGTTCGTAAAGTAGGGAGATGCGGGGTCTCCACTAATGCCACCTGCTGTGATGGCCTTCGCCTTCACCTTAGGGCCAAAGTCCACCACGGCCACAAAGCTATTGCCGCTCGTGCCATACCATTTCTTAGTGTTGGCATAGGGTCTGCTGCCCACCGATGCCAATGATCCCCAAAATGAGGAGGTGAAACCCACGGGTAAGCTCGGCTGGTTATCGTCAAACCTTCCCTCGATGTCGCCCGTCAGGCGTTGGAATCGATTCACGGCACCCCAGGGCATCTTCCAGGTTCCAAAGTCCTCATTCAATTGATCCACTACCAACGCCAGGGTTTGAATCTTTTCACTCGCGGTGGTCTGGTTTGTCATGGCGTCAATCAACCCCAGTTGACCCCCGGTGACCGTAAAACGGCTGCGAAATTGATCGCGCAAAGCCTGCCCCCAAAAGATAGCGAGCGTGGTAGGTACGGACGCCTCATCCCATTTGAGATCCCACTTCCCTAGCATTTCGATGGGTTCCCGCAGGCGGGCCTTCAGTTGACCATCGTCTGTGGGAATTTGATCAAATGCTTTTACTAACGAAGGAATAATTTTCTTAAAACCGGGTAGATAAGGATCATATGCTAAATCAATCAAACCTTCGAGGGTTACGTCTTTTGCATCTGAAAGTACACCTACGGCATGTATGCCTCGGGCGTTTTCGGCATCCGGTGCCATGTATTCAGGATATTTTGAAGGCTTGGGGCTGTCATTCCCACTCACGGTGAATGGCGTTGCATTGCAGTTTTGTATCCAACCGATCGCGGGATTGCTGATTTGGACCAGTTCGTTCGCCTCATGCAATCCCTTCCAATCTGTTCGCAAGTCCGCTCCTTCCACCGGTTTGGACCAATCGAACTGGGGATCGCGCCTGGGCATGAAATTCCCATGGAAATAGGCGATGTTGCCCTTGCTGTCAGCGAAAACCGTGTTATTCGAAGAGTTGGTGCGCAGTTGCATGGTCTCATTGAACGAGCCAAGGTCTTTTGCCTTGGTCCGGAGAAAAGACTGCATCAATGCTTTCACCGGCTCGTGCATCATGGCCACCGAAACCCATTTTTCGCCATTGGACCTGACGACCGGCCCGTGGTGGGTGCCAAAGGTGGTGAAAGACTTTTCCTCAACTTTTTCGCCATTGAGATAGCGGATGGTCACCGACTTGGTGGTCATCGGTTTCCATTCTTCGCCATGGCGATAATACCAGGCACCGTCTTTTTTTTGTACGGTTTCGTTGTATTCATCAATTACATCGGCCGCGCTGGAGGTATGCATCCACCCACAGTTTTCGTTGAAGCCCTGATAGATGAAGAATTGTCCCCACGTTGCCGCACCGTAGGCATTGAGTCCCTCTTCACTGGACACATGCATCTCATCTCTGAAATAGTATGAAGTATGTGGATTGATCAGCAACAGCGCATGACCCGATGCAGATAATTTCGGTGCCAAGGCAAAGCCGTTGCTTCCCCGTGGCTCGTCATCATCTCTATTTTTTTCTGAGCCCCCGGTTGTGCCACCACTTTTTGCCGGACCATAAAATGCGCCCAACCCGCTTGCCGAAATGCTTTCAATGTCGCCTCCGATACTGCCTTCGCTGAACACAAACGGCATCCAGGGTTGAAAACGATTGATCACTTTCGGCTTGACATCGGCATGGGTATGCAAATAGTAGTTCACGCCATCGGCAAATGCCTGGCAGAGCGACTGAAGCCAAAGCGGACTCTCCAGAAGCATCTGCGCAGCGGTGGTGCTGTCGTTATAGAGGCGCATCCGCAAGTCGCGATAGAGATATTCCGGCCCTTTGATTTCAGACATGCGACCCAGAGCGGTCACATAATTCATTTCCACCCGGTTAAAATCATCCTCGCATTGTGCGTACAGCATGCCGAACACCGCATCGGCATCCGATTTCCCGTACACGTGGGCAACACCCCATTGATCACGTATTATAGTTACCCGGCTGGCCTGCTCCTTCATGCGATCGAGCTCGCTTGGCGAGGTAAACTGAGCCCAGAGTGGATGTGCAATTAAAATGATCAATGCCAGTGTTCTCATGTAGTTGCTTTTGCCCTTGAAAATAACCCGGGCCGAAGGAAGGAACACCTCGTTTGGGATGAAAAGCTCCATGCGTGGTTTGGGTGGTTTCATTTGTTATTCCGGCATACTTATTGTGATATTTGTTCTCGGATTTTAACCTCATTATCTATGAGAAAACTAGCTGCTGTCATGGTCGTCTTTCTTGCCACCTCAACAGTTTGGGCTCAATCGGCCAACGACAAGCGAGGCTTTCAGGGGAATGTGGTGTCGCAAACGAAGAATGGTAAAGCGGAGGAAACCACCCTTCAGTTCACTGGCCGGGCCATCGTGGTCGGCAACGATACCTACGATATTGTGAAAAAAGAGTTTGACGGAAAAAGCACCACAACGTTCACTTGCACCAAGCGCAGGGCCACGTTTGAAATTGTGTTTGTAGCGGGTGAGTCCATAACCATAACCGATACCAGCGACAGGACGTCTGCCACCATCTACAGTTCGATCAAGGAATAGGTTTACGCCAGCACCTGGTTGATGAGGGCAACCGTGAAAATGCTTAGCAAGAACCAACCAAGAAATCCCTCTATAATGCACAAGTAACGGGCAAATCCTTTGGTTGGAATGCTGCCAAAACCGAGGGTGACAAAGCTGTTGATGCTGAGTGTGACCGCATTAATCAACGTAAGCAGCACAGATCCTAAAACAACAAACATCGGAACCAGCCGTCTGTTGTTCTCGTGGTGCAAGAACTTCTCATAGCTAATCATCAACCGGTTCAGGCTGTCGCTGTCCCACTCGGATGGGAAGAACAAATACAATACACTGAAAGCAAGAATCACGACAAAAGACATCACCACGGCCAGCCCCGGATCGGTTCCGTGGTTCGTGTAAATCTTCAGCAGTACGTTGAGTTGCCATCTCAGAAAATTCCCAAACCCACCCTCGTCAAGGTAAACCTGCTTCAGCTTTCGCCCCTGCAACTGCTTCATCTCACTGTAACAGGCATTGGCTGATTCAAGGTCGCCCCGGGACAAGAAGATGGTATGCAACCCCTTGTAGATGTTGATCAGATTCTTGAACTCCACTTCGTTTCGCAGCTCGCCCGGGCTTATGCCCGCATAATCGACAAAGCGCAGCTTATAACCAGCCAGTTGCTTCCAGTACAGCTCGTTCCAGGTTTCAGAAAATAAAAACTTTTCAAACGACACCTGGTTCATGAATTCATTGTCAACCAGGAAGAACCGGTCATTGATATTGTTTTCGATAAAGAACACATCGCAATTGAACCGATTCTTTCGAATGTCAAGATTCAGGTAGCTGCCCCTATTGAAGTAAACATGCGTGGTGCTATCACCGGAGAAGGTGTTGCCCGTTAAATAGAGATCGTTTGGTTCGTTGCCCGGCAACTTGTAGTTATTAAACTCACCAAAATGGGGCAGGTTGAAGGTAGAACTTTCAATCAAGATGCCGGCAACCTGGTTGTTTCCTAATGTAAATGATCCATTGAAGTAATCCTCGATGATCACCAGCTCCCCGTCACCAAATACATTGCTTTCGATGAACGCATCGCCAAGTATACTGTCAACTTCCATGTAGATCTCATAGTCAACGGTGTTACCTTTGATCTCAAGCGATGTCATGCGGCTGCCAGTAACCTCAATGGAGTGCGCCACCCGGTTTGATGAGAGCTGCAATTCACCCAGCGTGCAGTCAACGATCGTAACCTGGTTGACGGATGTCTCACTTAAGCGAAGTGAGGGTAGCGCCAACATTTTCAAATCGAGGTCTCCCTTAATCTGACACCGGTCGAACGCCAGTCCTTTCGCGAACTGCACATTGCCAGCTCGATTGACCGCATCGGGAAACTTAGCCCTTAAGTATTCAAAAATGTCCTCGCCAGGGATGTCAAAACTTACCACCAAATCTGAGAAATCGCCCGTGGCACTTGAGGTATCACTGCCATTCATCACCTGGGCAAGAACTTCAGTTATCGAAATGGATTTGGTTGGCGTTTGCGATTGGGCTGATAATGCGATACCAGGCACAACCAGCAGGGTGTACAGAAGCCGAGCCCAGGCAACGGTGAAAAGCGGTTGATTCAACATCTTCATTGCACGGTTAAAGGTATTTGACCTGCAATTGCTTACAGCTTCACCGACTCCTGACGGGGAGAAATCAAATGCATGACTCCCCAGGCGGTCAAATACGCACTTGCACATATTACAAATATGATATTATATCCCAATTGAATATTTCCCATCAGCTTGAAGTGATCCAGCAACACCCCCACCAGCAAAGGAAACAGCACACCCCCAACCGAACCGGCCATCCCGCCCATGCCGACCACTGAGCTGACCGCTCGCTTCGGAAACATATCCGAGGCGGTTGTAAATATATTGGCACTCCAGGCTTGATGAGCGGCAGCAGCAAGGCTGATAAGGCCAATGGCCACCCAAATATCTGTGGCGTATTGCACGAAAAATACAGGGGTCACAAGAACAGCAAAAATCAACATGGCCGTTTTTCTCGCCTTGTACACCAACATGCCGCGATTGATAAATAAACTTGAAAGGTATCCACCGAATACGCTTCCGAAACCCGCTACTACATAAACCGCTGAGATATGCACTGCCGAGCTGCTGAGGTTGAGGTTATAAGTTGTGTTGATGTAGGACGGGATCCAAAAAAGATAAAAATACCAAATGGGATCTGTCAGGAATTTACCCATAATAAACGTCCAACTTTGCCGAACACCGATCAGTTCTTTCCACCCGATCTTGGCCTCAGACGTTGTCTCAACAAGATCGCTTTGGATATAGGCAAGTTCAGTTGAATTAAGTCTTTTCTGCTTCTCCGGCACTTCGAAGTAAACAAACCACAAGATCAGCCACACAAAACCCAGAAGTCCGGTCCAAATGAACGCCTGTTGCCATCCGAAGTTCGTGTAGATCCATGCGATCAAAACAGGTCCAATGATGGCCGCCACGTTTGTTCCACTGTTAAGAATTCCCGTAGCAAGGGCTCGTTCCTTTTTTGGAAACCACTCTGCTACGGCTTTGATAGCAGCAGGAAAATTCCCCGCTTCACCCAATCCCAAGGCAGCGCGTGCCACCCCAAAACCAAACGTGCTCCTGGCGGCTGCATGCCCGACAGCAGCGATGCTCCACAGCACAATTGAAATAGAATAGCCGACCTTCGTACCTACTTTGTCGATCAGCCTTCCAAAACCAAGAAGGCCGATGGCATAAGCGGCAGTGAAAGCCATCACTATATTGCTGTAATCGGTCTCAGACCAATCGAATTCAGCGGCCAGTGAATCTTTGAGCAAGCCGATTACCTGTCGGTCGAGATAATTGATTGTCGTAGCCAAAAACAGAAGCGCACAAATGGTCCAACGGTATGATCCCACGCGTTGCACCAAGGCTACATTTTTGATTTTCGTATGTTGTCAATCGTTCCGATCAGCGTTTTCACTCTCATGGCCAGCCTGCTCGGATCTTGCGCGGATTCTTTCGAAAACAGTTGCGAGCCGATACCTACGCAGGTTACGCCCGCCTTGAACCACGCAGTGAGGTTTTCAAGCGTTGGCTCAACTCCTCCGGTCGGCATCAGCTTAGCCGTTGGAATAACGGGAAGGACAGACGACACAAAGGTGGGGCCCAGCACCGAGGCAGGAAATATCTTAACCAAACTTGCGCCCGCATCCATTGCATTCACAACCTCTGTTATGGTGGCACATCCCGGAATCCAAAGGCGCTTTGCACGGTTGCAATGAGTCGCGATTTCTTGCTTAAACATGGGCGACACGATAAAGTCCGCCCCAACTTCCAAGAAAGCTTCCGCCTGTTGCACATTCATGATGGTTCCAATACCCAATGCCAGCCCGTTCAAACGCTTGCCTTGATTCACCAGCTCTTTAAAAACATTCAGCGCATTGGCTCCTCTGTTGGTAAACTCAAAGGATCTCACGCCAGCTTCATAGGCACACTTCAAAACCTGGACAGCTATATCAACACGATCGTGATAGAAAACAGGCACCAGTCCCACAACCTGCATGGAGTCGACAATTTCCTCCTCGGTAAATCGCACTTTACTCATCTTGACAGTTTGCCCGGATTGTCACCCTTCATGACCTGCACCACCTCTGATACAGAAACCATATTTACATCGCCTTCGATGCTGTGCTTGAGGGCACTGGCTGCGGTGGCAAACTCGATTGCCTCCTTGTCGGGCTTTTCGTTGAGCCATGAATAAATGAGACCCGCCATAAAGGCGTCACCGCCACCAATCCGATCAACGATATGGGTCAACTGATATACCCGTGACTGAGCCAGTTCGGCCTTGCTCCACATTTGACCGCTCAAGTTGTGGTGCGATGCGCTGATGGTCTCACGTTGGGTAGTTGCAATATGTTCGATAGTCGGTATTTTTTTCACGACCGCCTCACAGCCATTTTCAAAAGTAGCAGATTCAATGCCCAGGCAGTTTTTAAAGTCTTCCGCTGCCCCCACAATTTTGTGGCAATATCCAATCATTTCAGGCATTACGTCCAGTGCCCGTTTTCCATACTGCCAAAGATTTCTCCGGTAGTTGATATCTCCCGAAATTGTGAGGCCACGTTTCTTTGCACTCTTCAACGCTTCCAGGCAAACTGCGGCTGCCCCGGCTGAAATTGCAGGGGTGATTCCGGTCCAATGAAACCAACTTGCATCTGCAAACACCTCATCCCAGTCTATGGAGCCGGGCTTGATTTCAGAAAAAGCAGAATGAAATCGATCGTAAATGATCTGAGGCGACCGCATCATCGCTCCATTCTCAAGAAAGTAAAGCCCAAGTCTTTCACCGCCCAACTGAACATGATCTACATGGACACCATGCCCCTTGAGCATGCTTAGTGCAGCTCTTCCCAGGTTGTTATCCGGAAACCGGGTAACATGTTCCGTTGCCAGTCCGAAATGGGAAAGGGAAACAGATACGTTTGCTTCCGATCCGCCAAAGAAAGAAGTATAGCGATGGGCTTGGGAAAATCGTTGCTGCCCCTCGGCCGTCAGGCGCATCATCACTTCTCCGAATGTAACTACACGCTTTTTCATTTGAAGACCTTGTCAAATACCTGCATAGGCACTAAAACCTCCGTCTACCGGCACCACAATTCCCGACACAAACCTGGACGCATCGCTGCACAGCCAGATCAACGTGCCAGACAACTCGCGTGGGTCACCAAACCTCCCGAATGGTGTGTGGACCACAATTGATTTTCCTCTCTCGGTCAGGCTCCCATCAGAGTTGGTAAGTAGCGTCCTATTCTGCTCTGTTAGGAAAAAGCCAGGCGCGATGGCGTTCACCCGAATGCCTTCACCAAACTTCATTGCCATTTCCACCGCCAACCATTGCGTGAAATTACTCACCGCGGCTTTTGCCGCTGCATATCCCCCAACCCTGGTCAGCGGTCGGAGGGCCGCCATGGAGGAGATGTTCACCACCACTCCTTTCTTTTGCGCAGCCATTGCCTCACCAAAAACTTGTGTTGGAAGAAGCGTGCCCAGCAAATTCAAGTCAACCACGGAACGGAAGTCATCCACGCTGAGATCAAAGAATGTTTTTTCGGGGGGAACCACCGCCCCGGCCTTATTTCCTCCGGCCGCATTTACAAGGATGTCAATCTTGCCGAATTGCTTTATTACCCGACTCCTGGCTTCCTCCAGTTCAGCCCGTTCCAGCACATTCGCAACGATGGCTAAACTCTGCCCTCCTGCTTTCTCAATACCCGAAGCCACTTGTTGTGCCACTTCACCATTGCGCCCCAGAACCACGACCGAGGCACCGGCATGAGCCAGCGACCGACACAATACCGAACCCAATACACCGGTACCACCAGTGAACACGATCACCGAACCACTCAGGCTGAACATGTTATTCGTTTCGGGCATGGTTGCTTATTTGACTAAATATATCAAGGCGATGATCGATTATATAATTAATTTGAAAATTCTCCAGCTCGAATGGTGGTTGATGGTATTAATGGTGAAATTCGTAGGCACCTAATTGTATACCATGAGAGGTAGCAAAAGCAATTTAGCCACTGCCGACTCCATCTCGACATTTGTAACGGAAGGCTTTTTGTTAAACTCTGAATTTGCCAGGGTACTGTACCACAACTACGCCAAATCCTTGCCGATTATCGACTACCACAGTCACCTCCCACCATTGGATTTGGCCACCAACCGAAGATTCGACAACCTGACTCAAATATGGCTGGAGGGCGATCATTACAAATGGCGGGCCATGCGCGCCCTTGGCATCGAGGAGCGGTACATTACCGGTGACGCTACTGATCATGAAAAATTTGATCGTTGGGCATTTACTGTGCCTTATACCGTACGGAATCCGCTTTTCCACTGGACGCATCTCGAGCTCAGTCGATATTTCGGCATCAACACGCTCTTAACGCCAGGCAGCTCCAAAGACGTCTATCAACAAGCAAACGAACAACTGCGGCAAGATTCCTATCGGGTACAGGGCTTGGTAGCGAAAATGAAAGTGGAGGTAATCTGTACTACCGATGACCCGCTTGACTCACTTGATCACCACGAAGCCATCTCGAAGTCTGACTTTCCCACCAAGGTTTTACCTACCTTCCGCCCCGACAAGGTACTTGCCATCGAAAATCCGGATAGCTACAGCAATTACCTTCAACATTTGAGTCAAGCCACAGGAGTCAAAATCTCCGGCTTTGATGATTTGCTCGCTGCCCTTTCTAACAGGATTGAGTATTTCCATAAGAAGGGCTGCCGATTGTCTGATCATGGACTGGAGCACCTCTTTTTTGATGCAAACCCAGATCGATACAGTCCCGACACTCTATTTAAACAAGTTGTGAGTGGTGAAGGTCTGGACTCGACCGAAGCGAATTTTTTTAAATACCGCATCTTACAGGAGCTATGTAAGATGTATCACGCGAACGGGTGGGTTCAGCAATTCCACCTCGGTGCGCTGAGGAATAACAACACCAGGCTGATGCAAGAAATTGGCGCTGACGCTGGCTGCGACTCCATTGGAGACTTCTCCCAGGCGAAAAGTTTGTCCCGGTTCCTTGACGCATTGAATCAACGTGACCAACTCGCAAAAACCATTGTCTACAATCTCAACCCACGCGACAATGAAGTGATGGCATCGATGATGGGCAATTTCAATGACGGAACAACAAAGGGCAAGATGCAGTATGGATCGGCCTGGTGGTTTCTCGATCAGAAGGACGGGATGGAGAAGCAGATCAACGCGCTTTCAAACCTTGGCTTGTTAAGCTGCTTTGTTGGCATGCTCACTGATTCCAGGAGTTTCATGTCTTTTCCGAGGCACGAGTACTTCAGGCGAATTCTTTGCAACCTGATCGGCAAAGACGTTGAAAAAGGAGAACTACCTGCAGACGAAAAATGGTTGGGAAAGATTGTCGCAGATATCTGCTATCACAATGCCAGGCAATACTTCAATTTTTATGCAGATACGAAGTAGCGGCAATCGTCATTGCTTTTTGCATTCTACCATCCAATCCCATGGATAGGGTGCCTTTAGCCATTTGGGTGGCTTGGCAATCTCTGTGGTCCAATCGTATTCCAGTTTTTCAACAGACAGCACCTTGAAGCCTGCCTCTGGAAACACTACCTCAATCTCAGGTCGGGAATAATGCTTGGTGGGTACACCCTCGATGAAAACAATCCCCTGCAAAATGTCTTTGATAGTCCCCTTGAATCCATCCAGGTCCGAGTCAGGAATTTCCGCAGGAGGCGTTCTCTCTTTTCGAAACAAGTCGATGATGCGCCACGCTGCGAACATCATTGAATCTAAAGACGGAATCACAAAAATGGCATGCCCCCCCTTCCTGAGGTGGCGGGACACATTACTTAAGATCCGATAATTCTGCTCCACTTCCGGAAGAATGGCCACATTGACACACGTTCCAAAGTCTGCCTTCGGAAGATCCAGGTTCGGAGCGGTGAGGTCACACTTGCGAAATTCAATGTTGGCATAAGGCTTCCCTTTTGCGATGTTCAGGCACTCCTGCGAGATATCGACAGCAATGACCTTGTTGAAGAAAGGCGCAAAAAATTCAAAGCCGTTGCCCACACCGCAGCCAAAATCGATGGCAAGATGTTTCTTGTTTCGATGTTTTTTGAAGTACTTCGGCAGCACCCCGTTGCGCTCACTTCGAAACACGTCCATCACATCTTCCTGGTAAACTGGCGCCACTTTGTTCCAGTGCTTTTCCTCATTCATAATCTAAAAATAATCGTTGATGACAGGGATGTGTTTCCAAGATAATCATTTCATTAAATTGTGAACTGAAATATGATGCGTACTACTGTCAGTCACTCCATCCCGGAAGGAGAATACCCACTGAGTGGCGAAGCAGTTCGCTCCTTCCAACGAGACGGACATGTTTTGCTACGTCAAGTACTTGACGCAAAGAGTGCTGCGTTGTTTGCAGGAACTGTAAGGAACGCGGTACATGCGCACAATAAAGAAAAAAGGAAAATCGAAGAACGAGACACTTATGGAAAAGCTTTTCTGCAAACCACCAACCTCTGGGAGGTAGACCGCGATGTCAAAGCACTTACCATGGCGAAGCGCTTTGCCCGCATTGCTGCCCAGCTATTGGGTGTGGAGAAGGTGCGGCTTTATCATGACCAGGCGCTATTCAAAGAGCCGGGTGGCGGTCACACACCATGGCATCAGGACCAGTTTTACTGGCCGCTAGACACCGACAAAACAATCACCATGTGGATGCCATTGGTTGATGTGGATAAAGACATGGGCATGCTGACTTTCGCGAGCGGATCGCACCTGAAAGGCCTGCATGCCAATGTTGAAATTTCTGATCAATCCGAAGCCGCGTTGAACAATTACGTGAAACAACAAGGCTTTGGCATCTCAAGGTCCGATTTTATGCAAGCGGGGGACGCAACCTGGCACAACGGATGGATCATGCATTCGGCACCTGGCAATTATTCACAGAAGGTACGGGAAGTGATGACGGTGATCTACTACGCGGATGGCGCGAAGATCACGAGGCCAATCAATCCTTTTCAGGAAGAAGACAGAAAGCGCTGGTTTTGCGGTCTGCCACCGGGGTCACTGGCGGCCTCTGAAATCAATCCGATCCTATAGATTATTTAATCAACTGCACGCGCTCATTAACCGGATACAACCGCTCAACACCACGCGTGGTAACAATCGCATCGTCTTCCAGCGGAATTCTCAACTTGGTGCCGTTCCACTCAGGCAAAGCCGTGTACGCAAACAGCTCAATGGACAAGAGGTTGGTAGGTTGAAGGGTGTAGGTCAACCTGACGGGATTGAAATGCGCAATCGATGGCCCAATGCCGTGTCCCCAGTTGCCCACAGAGTGACAACCAATCATCACATCGGTTTTATCTGAAGCGCCTGGTTTGTTGAATTCTTTCATTCGGATAAATCCGCTCTTCTCCAGTGCTGCGTAGATGTCATCCATTGCCTGTTGTGCAGAAACTCCCGGCTTGA
>JBFWPC010000004.1:0-114119 GCA_050250195.1 Cyclobacteriaceae bacterium
CATCACGGTAGCACCAATGATTCCAATGGCTATATAAAGAGCGGTGTCGTTTGGAATGTTGGGAATGAATCCGGTTACCAGTTCACCCATGTCGGGCTTAGCCAGGATCATTTCAACCAGGAATGCCCCACCTATGATGGCCACCAGCGCAACGATAAAAGCTTCCATCTTGCGCATGCCATAGCTCTGCAATATCAAAATCAGAAGCGTGTCCAGCACGGTGAGGGAGACGCCCCAAATCAAGGGCAGGTCAAATAATAGTTGCAAGCCAATGGCCATACCCAAGACCTCAGCCAGGTCAGTGGCAGCGATGGCGATTTCTGCCATGAACCACAGCGAGTAGTTGATGGCAGGGCGGTACTCACCTCGCGAAGCTTGCGCCAGGTCCAGCTGGCGCACCAGTCCCAATCGGGCGCTCAGGCTCTGCAGCAGCAGGGCCATCAGGTTCGACATGAGCAGCACCCATATTAATGTGTAACCAAACTGGCTTCCCCCGGCAATATCCGTTGCCCAGTTTCCCGGATCCATGTATCCCACGCTCACGAGGTAGGCGGGTCCCAGGAATGCCAACAGCTTGCGGAAACCCCTCCGGTTGGTGACATCCACCGATGAGTGGACTTCACTTAATGATTTCCTTCCTGCTTCTTTAATCATTCTGTTACCAGGATATTTTGACTGACCACCTTCGAGAGAAAGACCTTCTGATTATTGATAACCACTTCCAGACTTTCATCGTAGCTTTCTCTTCCGATCACCTGGATGCGCTTGTCGGGTACGGCTCCTATTTTATCCAGGTAGCGCAGCAGGTCGGGGTCTGAATCTTTCACCGCCACGATGGTACCTTTATATCCGGGTGCCGCCTGGTCCAGGGGTAACTGTGGTTTCACGCTCAAATTTCCCTGAGAATCGGGAATGGGGTCTCCGTGCGGGTCTACCCGGGGGAATCCCAAAAAGGCATCCAATTTTTCGATGAGCCGGGTGGATTGAATATGTTCCAGTTGTTCAGCTACCTCGTGTACTTCGTCCCAGGTAAAATCCAGCTTCTGCACCAGAAAGGTTTCCCAGAGCCGGTGCTTTCGGATCACCTGCAGCGCCAAAGACTTCCCCTTGGCGGTCACATTCACCCCATGGTATTTCTTGTACCTGATGAGGCTTTTGGCCGAAAGCTTTTTAACCATATCGGTAACAGAGGCTGCCTTTGTGCTCATGGCATCGGCCACCTCGTTGGTGAGGACCTCTCTCGCACCGCTGTCGGAGAGGTGATAGATCACTTTCAGGTAGTTTTCTTCCGTCAGGCTAAGCATGATGGTTGTGTTTACGGGCACAAAACTAGAAAGTTTAGACTAATCTAAAAAAATATTTAGATGCTAACTTGAAGTAGGGAGTGCGCCAGATACAAGAGGCGTGACTCCTCTTCGGCCCAGGTAACATGCTGAGGTGGCTGCAGATAAAACTGTTTTTCCATCATTTCCCGGTGAATACGATCCGTGTCTGGATGCTGGAAATCCAACTCAACCGCTGCAGGGTACGGCTGGCAGCGGGCGGACCATCGAGGATGCTTTTGTAATAATATGGGCAGCTCACAGGCGAGGTATTCGTATAATTTGGTAGGCATGGCATTGTCAATATGGGGCGAGGGCGGGTAGGAGATGATTCCAAAGTGGGCGCGCGCAATGGCATCCATGATCTCGGAGTGAGGCACGAGGCGATCGCCACCCACGAGCGTGATCCAAGGTTCGTTTCGGATCTGCTCTTTCAATTGCTCCAGAAGTTGAAGCTGGGCACAGAATCCTATGATTGTCAGTGTAATACGCGGGTCATGCACCCTAAGCTTTCTCGCCAACGAAACAGCCTCAAAGACGCCAGTACTTCGTGCGATTGTACCGGTGAACAGCAGTGCAACCCCATCGGGACGTGTGGCTCTCGTAAAGCCAGAAGGGATCACGCATTTGTTTTCGATGACGGTAAATCGTTTGCCGAAAAAGCGCATTTCATCCTGGTAGCCCGCTTCTGCCAGCGTATACCAGCTTATCCAGCTTGCAGAAAGCTTCTCCTTCAGTCTTACCCAGGTTGCCAACGGCCACCTGAGCAGCTTTGGAAACGAGCCTCCGTAGAGAATGTTCCGGTAGTAGTTTTCCTGCACATCGTACAGCACCTTTGACCCAAATAATATTCTGTTCAGCAATCCAACCATCAGTAATTCATGGGTATTGACTACCAATAATTGTGGTTTTACTTTAAGTGTGATTCTCAACACCTTAAAGGAGGCGAACCATCTTTTGAGGCTCAGTCTATTGATAACACCCAGCCCGATGGTTTCAATTTCGGTCTCGTTGCCTGACGCACCCTGCCCAATCACCTTCACATCATAAGCGCCAGTGCGGGCGAGACTCACCGCCCATTTCTCAAACATGCGCGTATCAAGGGTGGGCTTTAGTATCGATGCGAGAACGATCTTCTTTTTCAAGCTTCAGGGAACAATTAACCCAAATATCACCTTCAGTCGCTTACGAAGTGCCACGATATTTCATTTATTGCGGGCTCATTTTGAAAATAACACCTGAATGGAACTGAGAGCATTGATTGAAGAGGCCTGGTTGAATCGCGAGTTGTTGAAGCAGAAGGAGACGGTGGAAGGGGTGCGGGAAGTTGTGGCGCAATTGGATCAGGGCAAGTTGCGCGTGGCCGAGCCAGGAGGAAACGAGTGGCAGGTGAACGAGTGGGTGAAGAAGGCCGTGATCCTATATTTTCCAGTTCAACAGATGGAGACGATAGAAGTCGGTCCGTTTGAATTCCACGACAAGATCGCGTTGAAAAGGAACTTCAAGCAATCGGGCGTGCGGGTAGTACCGCATGCCATCGCCAGGTATGGTTCGTACCTGAGTCCCGGAGTGATTATGATGCCATCGTATGTGAATATTGGTGCTCGGGTAGACGAGGGGACAATGGTGGATACCTGGGCCACGGTGGGAAGTTGTGCACAGATTGGCAAGCACGTACATCTCAGTGGCGGGGTCGGCATCGGTGGGGTGCTGGAGCCCGTGCAGGCTGCACCTGTCATTATTGAGGATAATGTTTTTGTGGGATCGCGTTGCATTGTGGTGGAGGGAGTTCGCGTGTGCAAAGAAGCGGTGTTGGGCGCCAACGTGGTGCTTACCGCGAGTTCAAAGATTATTGATGTTACCGGAAGCAAACCCGTGGAATATAAGTCGTATGTGCCGGAGCGCTCGGTGGTCATTCCCGGTTCATACACCAAGAAATTCCCGGCTGGCGATTTCCAGGTGCCTTGTGCGCTGATCATCGGCAAGCGGAAGGAGAGCACAGACAAGAAAACTTCACTGAATGATGCCCTGAGAGACAACAGCGTATCGGTTTAGTAGTTGGCACAGGCTTTGACTGGTTATAACCGAACCCTTAATTTTGTAGTGATGAGGTGGTTTTTGATTTGTGTGGTGATCGTGGCGGTGTCGATGGCATTTACGCTTTCGATCCAGAGCAGCTATCCCGTGATTAAGCACCACAGCTTTGGTACGGGCGAAGTATTGGAGTATCGCGTGAACTTCGGCTTCTTCACGGTGGGCAAGGCCGTCACCAAAGTTGACGAACGGATTTTCAAGATTAACTCCAGGCCATGCTACAAGATCGATGCTTTTGGAGAAACTTCCGGATTGGTGGCATGGGTAACAAAAGTGGACGACCAGTGGGGGGCCTACATAGACACGGCCGCCCTGGTGACACACGTTGCTTACCGAAAACTGAAGGAAGGGCGCTATCGGAAAAATGAGCTCGTCACGTTCGACCATCAGGAAAACAAGGCGGAGGTGAAGGTGATGGACAAGGAGACGGGCATCTATGGGGAAGGAAAGACCTACGATGTGCCCAAGAATGTGCGCGACCTGGTGGGTGGATTTATTTATTTGAGGGTGATCGACTTCTCAAAAGTGAATGTGGGCGACACCCTTACGATTTCAGGTTTCTTTGAGGATCAATCCTACCATTTGAAAATCATGTACACGGGCAAGGAAGTGATTGAAACGAGCATTGGGAAGATCAAATGCCTTAAGCTGGTGCCCATTATGCCCGACAATAGGCTTTTTGATGGCGAAAACTCAATCACTTGCTGGATCTCCGATGACGAAAACAAGATTCCTGTGAAAATTCAGGCCAAGATGTTTATTGGCAGCACCGGCCTGGAACTCATGAGTTTCAAGGGGTTGCGCAATCAACTGAAAATGACTTTTTAGTCACAGGACGATGGGCGGGCGAAAAGTCTTATCTTTTCGTCATAACCTAAACCAAATCAAAACATGTTAAAAGAATTTAAGGCATTTGCCATGCGAGGCAATGTCATCGACCTCGCTGTGGGTGTGGTGATCGGTACGGTGTTTGGCGCAATTGTAAAGTCATTGGTTGCCGACATCTTTATGCCCATTATTGGTATGGCCACGGGCGGACTTGACTTCTCGGGGCTTTCCTACTCAATCGGGGACGCAAGCATTGCCTATGGCAATTTCATACAAGCGATCTTCATTTTTATTGTCACGGCCTTTGCGCTGTTCCTGTTTGTGAAAGGCATTAACCAGATGCAGAAGAAGGAGGAGGAAAAACCTGCAACCCCGCCTGCACCACCGGCAGACGTTGTATTGCTTACGGAGATTAGAGATTTGTTGAAGAAGTAAAAAACTTGATTCTGGATTCTAGAAGCTAGTTGCTAGCGCCCAGAATCCAGAAGCTATTTCGTAAACCTTTCTGCTACCACCAACTCTTTGCTCCCTTTGGTGTACTTATAGAATCCAGATCCGCTTTTCACGCCCCTGTGGCCGGCTTGCACCATATTAACCAGCAGGGGACATGGCGCATACTTGGGGTTGCCGAATCCTTCATGAAGTACGCGAAGGATGGAAAGGCAAACATCCAGGCCAATGAAATCGGCAAGCTGAAGCGGTCCCATCGGATGTGCCATGCCGAGTTTCATCACCGTGTCAATTTCCTGAACTCCCGCCACACCCTCGAACAAGGAATAAATGGCTTCGTTGATCATGGGCATAAGGATACGATTGGCAATGAAGCCCGGATAGTCGTTCACTTCCACGGGTTCTTTCTCCAGCTTACGCGAGAGTTCCATGATCGTGTCGGTCACGGCATCGCTGGTGCTGTACCCGCGGATGACCTCTACGAGCTTCATGATGGGCACGGGGTTCATGAAGTGCATCCCGATCACCCTGGTCGGATCTTTTACGACTGACGCTATTTTGGTAATGGATATGGAGGAGGTGTTGGTCGCCAAAATGGTGCCCGCTCTTGTAGATTCACTTAGGTCGCGGAATAACTTTAGTTTCAGCTCAAGATTTTCAGTGGCTGCTTCCACTACGAGATCGGCATCAGTTACGCCTGTCGTTAGGTCGGTGACTGTCGCAATATTCTTGAGGGTTTGTACTTTGACCTGCTCGGTGATGGATCCCTTCTCAACTTGTCGGCCCAGGTTTTTCTCGATGGTGGCGAGCGCTCGCTCCAAGGCCCCTTTGTCGATGTCAATGAGTTGAACATGGAAGCCATGCTGTGCAAATACGTGGGCGATGCCGTTGCCCATGGTGCCGGAACCGATCACTGCGATGTTTTTCATCTCATGAGTTGAATTAGAACGCTGCAAATATAAAGGATGATCTCGCGGCCCAAAACTGATTGGGTCATTTCACAAAGTGGCAAGCTGCCGATTGTTATTCGTGGTACCGTTTCAAGTGAGGGAGTACCTTGCTCTCCACCTTCGGTGCGGTTTCCAGTTTGAGGATGTCGGTGGGCGTGTGGCAGAGTACTGCTTTGCCGTTGAAAATCGCGATCGGGCCTTTCACCAGGTAGGGGTAATGCGTGAGCACTTCCAGCCAGCCATTCATGGTGTACGACTTGCTGGCTACTTTCGCTTTGTAGTCGGGATGGGAGTGATCCAGCATGTCGTCTGGCTGAAGGCCGAGCATGCGCACAATCTCTTTCCAATACGTGGGCGACAACTTCTCGTGGATGGAATCCACCTCATTCAGGTGGCTGCATATCGACAAAGCCATTGCCTTCGCTTGCTTGCCCGCGCTGGTGGATGGGTCATACAAAATAAAGAGCTCGTTGGGGTGAAACTGCATCTCAAATCATTTTAAGCCACAAATCCTGTTTCAGCCTGTACTTCGGCAAGGATGAATATACCGAAAAAAAGGGTGGGGGACAAACCCGATCTCAGGTCAATCGACCAGGATCTCCTGGGCCAGTCCAACGGCATTAAAACGTATCATCAGGCGCTGGGGCTTTTCAGCGGGTGCGTCACAATTTGACGATGGGGTTAAGAAATAGAAGTAAAACTTTTGATTTCGAGTGTATAGTTCGTTTTGATCAGGGCGCCCCAATAATTCAACAATTTCAAGTTCGCTCAAGGCAAGAACTTCTGCCTTCTGTGCGATCAGGCTGTCGATCATTTGAAGCCGTCTTCCTTTGCATCCATTCTTATCATCCTGCCAGGCGTCCAAATCCACGCCTTCAATTTTTGGAAGGGAAGAAGTGCAGGAGACAAGAAGCAGGAGAGGGAGAAAGCTACGCCAATTGGGCTTGCACATGTCTGTTGAGTTGATAAAACCAAAGTGCCGAAACAATGAGATAGACAACCGCAATGAGCACGTAATACATAGGCCAGCCATTCCAAGCCGTTGCCGCAATCAGCATTCCGGGATACACGAAGATCCGAACCCACTCCGCAGCTATTACCCAATTCTTGTTTTCAAACAACACTCCGCAGTTTACTACTACGATGGAAATGAGGACGGTGAAAAATGCCTTTTCGGCCATGTTGAAGTGTGCCTGGTTAAATAGAAACAAAGAGGTGCCGATCAGGCACAATACGTACTGAAACAGAACATACCAATTCAATTCTACCGGTGAGGGGGTTTGATATTTTTGATACGTTGCCTTTTCAACATCTGGTGCTGCCTGGTAGCCGCCAAGTTCTTCGGGAAGCCAACCAGGTTTCTTAAAAAGATATCTCGCCTTGTCGCGCCAATTCGGGATTCGCTTCAGGTCAGCGCCCATCTGTGCATAGTGGCTGAAATTTGCCCACACCGCATTCCAACTGTTGAGTGGTTTGGTGATGCCATACGTTGGCCTTTCTTCTTCTGCCTGGAATGTGCCAAACAATTTGTCCCAAATGATGAGCGTGCCCGCGTGATTCTTGTCGATGTACTTTGGATTTCGCCCATGATGCACGCGGTGGTGGGAGGGGGTGTTTAGAAAAAGTTCAAGGAAACCCATCTTGTTGATCGTCTCGGTATGTATCCAAAATTGATACAACGTGTTGAGTGCCGACATCAATGCAAAGTCGAGCGTTTCAAACCCGATGAACGCAAGCGGAAGATTGAAAGCAAATGTCCATACCGTTTGAAAGCTGCTCTGGCGCAGGGCCACAGAAAGGTTATACTCTTCGCTTTGATGATGTACAACATGGCCGCCCCAGAAGAGGTTTATTTCGTGGCTCATGCGGTGTGCCCAGTAGTAAGCGAGGTCCACCAGAAAGAACAACGCCACCCAGTACATCCAGTTTCGTTCAAGTGGAAAAAGCGCGAAGTTCGAGTAGATCAATTCGTAAACGCCAATAGCCAACACTTTTAGAAACAAACCGGATAGCTGGGAGGTGATGCCGCAACTCAGGTTGGCAATCGCATCGGGAAGTCGGTACAGCTTTCGATGAGAGAGCCGCTCCACCACCAACTCAATACCAATCAGGATGAAAAAAATCGGAATTGACAGAACGATCGGATTAAGATTCACTGTTTTATTCGATTAATTTGCAGCCAAATTTAGCAGATGATTCTCAAAGTATTTAAGGTGGTTTGGTTTCTTTCCCTGCTGGGGCTTTTTGGTGTGTTCTTTTACGTCTATGCTTCTTTGCCTGAGATGGTGACGGTACAGCAGGAGGGAGCTGCCCGGCTGGACATTTCCCGCGAGGGTATTTTCTATGGCGCGCTGGCAATCATCTCCATGGTAAACGCGCTGGTGTTTGTGGTTTCAAGGATGTATCGCGTGCGCAACATCGATTTTGCGGCATGGTTTTACGGCCTCGTCATTACCTTGAACGCTTTTTTTGTGATTGCGCTCAGCTACCTGAGCCTTTTCAACAGTGGTGAACGGTTTCAGTACGAGCGATTGGGAATCATCATTTACGGAAGCATCATCCTCATCTTGGGATGGGCACTTGCATGGCCGGTGTTGGCGGTGATGAAGAGAATAAGCAGCAAACCTGCGGTTTGAACTGATTGTTATTGCCCTCTGGCAATCAATTAGTTACGACTAACTAATTCATGATAATTTATAACATCGCTCAACCTGGCCTTGCTTGGAATGAGCGCAAAATTGAGTTTATTAGCTGGCAATCATTTTTTTGACTTGCCTTCGATGAACAACTTTTTGATGGATTGCATTCTTTAGCGACAGGACAAATACATGGCAAAGGATTTATTTGAATACAACGAGTCGAGCATCAAATCGCTCGACTGGCGGGAGCACATCAGACTGCGCCCCGGCATGTACATCGGCAAATTGGGTGATGGCTCCTCCAAGGATGATGGCATCTATGTGCTGGTGAAGGAGGTAATTGACAACTCCATTGACGAGCACATGATGGGCTACGGAAAAACCATCGATGTGAAGATTACCGAAAAGGGTGTGGTGGTTCGCGATTATGGCAGAGGTATTCCGCTGGGCAAGGTGATCGACTGCGTTTCAAAAATTAATACGGGCGCCAAGTACGACTCGGCCGCATTTCAGAAGTCGGTGGGCTTGAATGGGGTGGGAACCAAGGCGGTAAACGCTTTATCGAACTACTTCAAAGTTCAGTCTTTCCGCGATGGTCAAACCAAGCTGGCCGAATTTGCGAAAGGAAAGATTACCAAAGACGCCAAGATTGGCAAAAGTTCAGAGAAGAACGGGACGATGATTGAATTCGAACCCGACAACTCGATGTTCAAGAACTATCATTTCATTCCAGAGTACCTGGACGATTTGATGTGGAATTACGCTTTCCTGAATGCCGGCCTCACAATCAATTGCAATGGCAAAAAGTTTTATTCCAAGGATGGACTTCTCGACCTGCTGAAGCAAAAAGCAGACGCGGAAGACCTACGCTATCCAGTCATCCATTTCAAGGGCGAGGATATTGAAGTTGCACTGACCCACGGAAGCCAGTATGGTGAAGAATACTATTCTTTTGTAAACGGTCAAAACACCACCCAGGGTGGAACACACCTGGCGGCTTTCCGCGAGGGGTTGGTGAAGGGTGTGCGCGCTTTTTACAAGAAAGATTTTGATGCGTCTGATATCCGCGCCAGCGTTGTGGCTGCCATTGCCGTGCGCGTTCAGGAACCGGTATTCGAATCACAAACAAAAACAAAACTGGGTTCCATTTACATGGCCCCGGAAGGAGTTTCCGTTCGCAACTACGTGGGCGACTTCGTAGCCAAGGAACTTGAAATCTATTTACACAAGAATTCGTCAACGGCCGATGCCTTGTTGAAACGCATTCAACAATCCGAGCGGGAGCGAAAGGAGATTGCAGGGATTAAGAAACTTGCGAACGAACGGGCGAAGAAGGCCAACCTCCACAACCGCAAGCTTCGTGATTGCAGGTTTCACTTTAATGAGGAGAAGGGTGCACGCAGCCAGGAGTCGGTGATTTTTATTACGGAAGGGGATTCCGCCAGCGGGTCGATTACCAAGTCGCGGGATGTAGAGACGCAGGCGGTGTTCAGCTTGCGTGGTAAGCCCCTCAACTGCTTTGGCCTCACCAAGAAAGTGGTGTATGAGAACGAGGAGTTTAACCTCCTGCAGCACGCACTCAATATTGAAGATGGACTGGAAGGTCTACGATACAATAAGGTGATCATCGCTACGGATGCCGATGTGGACGGCATGCACATCCGCTTGCTGCTGCTTACCTTCTTCCTGCAATTCTTCCCGGAGTTGGTGAAGGCCGGGCATGTGTTCATCCTTGAAACACCATTGTTCAGGGTTCGTAACAAAAAGGAAACCATCTACTGTTACAGCGAGGAGGAGAAGCAGGCTGCCGTGGCCAAGCTGGGCAGTAAGCCGGAGATCACGCGCTTCAAGGGCCTGGGTGAAATTTCTCCCGATGAGTTCGGTGGATTTATCAATGAAAACATCCGGCTCCAGCCTGTACTGCTTCACAAAGACAGTCACCTGGCCAAGGTGTTGGAGTTCTACATGGGCAAGAATACCATGGACCGCCAGGAGTTCATCATCGACAATTTGCGGATGGAGATGGATTTGGTAAAAGGAGAGGCAGCGGTAGTAGAGGAGGTATAATTTTTTAAACGCGTTATAGTTTCAAGCTCCCATGAGCAAAAAGAAAACAACCACAGGAAAACCAAAGACCAGGAAGGGTGCAGCTGCACCAGGAGAAATCGTGCATGACATCGAGTCCATCGATGGCTTGTATCAAAACTGGTTCCTGGACTACGCATCGTATGTGATCCTTGAACGCGCGGTGCCGCGCATTGAGGATGGTCTGAAGCCCGTGCAGCGAAGAATTGCGCATGCCATCAAAGAGATGGACGATGGGCGCTTCAACAAGGTGGCCAACGTGATTGGTCAAACCATGCAATATCACCCACATGGCGATGCGGCCATTGGCGAAGCGATGGTGAACCTGGGGCAGAAGGATTTGCTTCTTGAAACCCAGGGTAACTGGGGTGATGTGCGAACCGGTGACAGTGCCGCAGCACCCCGTTACATTGAGGCGCGCCTTTCCAGGTTTGCCCTTGATGTGGTTTACAATCCGCAGACCACGGAGTGGCAACTCTCGTATGATGGAAGGAAGAAGGAGCCCGTCACACTGCCCGTCAAGTTTCCCCTGCTGCTGGCCCAGGGAGTGGAGGGTATCGCGGTAGGGCTCTCGACCAAGATCCTGCCCCACAACTTCTGCGAACTGATCAAGGCGTCTATTGACGTATTAAAAGGGAAGAACCCCAAAATCTATCCAGACTTTCCTACCGGTGGTTATGCCGACTTTAACGAGTATGACCAGGGCCTTCGTGGCGGGCGCATCAAAGTAAGAGCCAAGATCGAGGTTGTCGATAAAAAGACCCTTGCCATTAAGGAGATACCCTTCGGCACCACCACCACTTCGCTCATTGAGTCGATTGTAAAGGCCAGCGAGAAGGGGAAGATCAAGGTGAAACAGGTGGTGGACAACACGGCCAAGGATGTGGAGATTCTCATTCACTTGCAGCCTGGCCTGTCTCCCGAGATTGCCATGGATGCGTTGTATGCCTTTACGGATTGTGAGGTATCCATTTCACCGAATGCATGCGTGATCGTGGAAGGCAAACCACGCTTCATGAGGGTGAATGAGATTCTCAAGTACAACACCGAGCAGACTGTGACGCTGCTGAAGCGCGAGCTTGAAATCAAGAGGGATGAGTTGATGGAGAAGATCTTGTTCTCCTCGCTCGAAAAAATCTTTATCGAAAACCGGATCTACAGAGACATTGAAGAGTGTGAAACCTTTGAGGCTGTCATCAGGACGATCGACAAAGGGCTGAAGCCCTTTAAAAAACAATTCTATCGCGAGATCACCGAGGACGACATTATCCGACTCACCGAGATTAGAATCAAGCGGATTTCGAAGTACGACTCCTTCAAGGCGGATGAGTTACTGAGAGACCTTGAGAATCAACTAAAGGAGACGAAACACAACCTCAAGCACCTTACAGACTTTGCCGTATCCTACTTCACCAACCTGCTCAACAAGTATGGTAAGGGAAGAGAGCGCAAAACCGAGGTGAAGAGTTTCCAGGCAGTAACCGCTGCGGAGGTAATTGCCATCAACCAAAAGCTGTATGTGAATAGGGCGGATGGTTTTGTTGGTTGGGGCTTGCGCAAAGACGAATACGTGTGCGATTGTTCGGATATGGATGACATCATCGCCATCCGCAAGGATGGAAAGGCGATTGTATCGCGCATTGCCGAGAAGGTGTTCATGGGGAAGGATATCCTGTACGCGGGCGTTTGGAAAAAGGGTGACGACCGAATGGTCTACAATGTGATTTATTCAGATGGGAAGACTGGCAAGTCCTTTGTGAAGCGCTTTACCATGCCGGGCATCATCAGAGACAAAGAATACGATCTCACGCAGGGGAATCCCAACAGCAAAGTGCATTACCTGAGTGCCAATCCGAATGGAGAGGCCGAGGTGGTGGAAGTGAAGCTTACCGCGCAAAGCACGGCCCGTAAAAAGATATTTGAGTTTGACTTTTCCGAACTGGAAGTGAAGGGCAGGAGTTCGCGAGGCAACACGCTCACGAAATATCCGGTGAGAAAAGTGGACCTGCTTCAGACGGGCGTGTCAACACTCAGCGGTTTGGAGCTGTGGTTCGATCCCGCATCAGGTCGTCTGAATAAAGACGGACGCGGCAGGAAGGTGGGCAAGTTTGATGGAGATGATCAGATCATTGCTATTACCCGTGGAGGTAACTACAAGATCACCAGCTACGACATCAACAACCGGTACGAGCCGGAAGAGAAGACCCTTCTGGTGGAGAAGTTCAACCCCAGGAAGGTGATTACGGCCGTGTACGTGGATGGGGAGAGCAAACAATATTTTGTAAAAAGGTTTTTGGTCGAGACCACCACTGCAGATAAAGAGTTCGGCTTCATTTCTGAATCAATAGGTTCCCGTTTGGAGTATGTGACCACTGCCAAGAATCCCGAAATCGAAGTGGAAATGGTGAAGGGGAAGGGCAAGTCAAAAGAAACAGAGACGATCGCGTTGGAAGACGTGGTGGATGTGAAAGGGTGGAAGGCCCTGGGCAACCGCCTGTCAACCAATAAAGTAACCAGGATTAAGTCCTTGGAAGATCCGGAGGAGCCTTCAGGTGAAGCCGAGACCGAGGCAAAGGTGTCTGAAACAAGCAGCGACAGGGCTGCGGGTTCTCAGGGGCCAAAAAAAAAATCGGAAGAGGAGCCACCAAGTCTACAAAGCCGGGAAGCAAAGCCACAAAACGGACACCCGAAAGCAAGCCCGTCAAAAAGCGAAGCACAGCAAGCAAACCTCTTCGGAGAAATCACGCAAAGAGAAAAACAAACGCCAAAGGCAAAGCAAAAGGTAAACGGAAACGGTAAGGCAACGAAACCCGAAAAAGTTGACAAGGCGTTTGGGGTGGGCGATACGATTGAATTGGAACTTTAGGCATTGGGATGCTGCTTATTGTTAACTTAGATACATGAACAAACTTCCATTTACTTTTAAGGTAGAGAAGGACGGTAAAGATTACCATGCATGGAGCCCAGAACTGCCTGGTTGCCATACTCATGGTAAAACGGTTACTCAGGCACTGGAGAACCTAAAGGATGCGGTACAGCTCTATTTGGATACTGTAATGGAGGAAGAGATAGCGCGTCAGACAGTAAAGACGCTTGATGAAGCCTAAAGAGCTTTTCAGTCTTCTTGAAAAAGAAGGATTTGTCTTTGTTCGCCAATCTGGAAGCCATGCAATCTACAGTAAGTCCGGGCATCGGATCATTGTCGTACCGATGCACAGTCGCGATATTCCTACCGGAACACTAAGCTCAATTTTTGAAGGATGCAGGTTTAAAGAAGTAAAGTTTTAGGACTAATGCCTAAACACTCAATTCATCGAGCACCATTTCGCTGGGATCGCGCTCGATGGAACGATGGTGCGCCAGCTTGCTGAAGATCTCAGCGCTTTTTCTTGGTTTGCGTTCTTTTGTCTGGTAGTCGCATTCGTAGAGGCCAAACTTCATGGAAGGCCCCAGGTGCCATTCAAAGTTGTCCCAGGTACTCCACCAATAATATCCACGGATGTCGATGCCGTCTTGCAGGGCTTCATGGAGAATTTGCGCGTAGTCGAGAATGGCCTTTTGCCGCAGCGTGTCGCTGGCGTCACAAACCCCATTCTCAGTGATCACTATCGGCTTCTTGTACCGTTTCCAATAACGATCGATGCACGTTCTCAGGCCTTGCGGATGATACTCCCACATGTCATCGTGCGGAACCCCCAGTCGTTTGATTCGCTCAGGCGTTTCAATGTATGTAACCGGTATTGGATCATGGGTAACCCGGGCATAGTAGCTCATTCCGAAGAAATCAACCTTTTCGAAATGCGAGGGCACATAGTCCATAAACCACCAATCGCTGAGCCTGGCGGGAAACCAGCCCAAAACATTTTCGGAATCGAACACCACCGCGTTGTGGGAAATACCTACGCACTGTTCGGGCCGTTTAGATTTGATGTAATCATAAACTTCGTCATGCGCTTTGCCCATGTTCTTGATCGCCTTACCTGCCAGGTAGGGGTTGTGTTTGAATGGGGGGAAGAATCCAGTTATCCAACCATAGCTTGCGTATACGTTTGGCTCATTGAATGTATTCCAGGTTGAAACAAACTCACCAAAATGATCTACCACTTTCCTGGCGAAGTCGACCCACAACACAATATTCTCTTCTTTTTCCCAGCCACCGCGTTTGGCAAACCAGATTGGGTTGGTAAAATGGTGCAACACCATCATGATGCTTACCCCTCGCGCGCGCAAATCGCCAACAAAAGCAAGGTATTGTCGAACAGATTCTTCATGGAAATCGCCCAGGGGTTCGCGCTGGAGTCGGCTCCACATCAAACCCATCCGGTATCCGGGCGCCAGCGAGGCGATGATTTGTGCGTCTTCTTTAAAACGCTTCTCATGATCGGTGGTGCGATCGAAGATGGTGCCGTCTTTGGCTCTTACTCCTTGCCAATCGTGCGCAAAGGCTGTTTCAATTTGTGCCGCTGCCGTGCTGGTGCCAAAAACGAAGTCGTTTGGAAAAAGGTATTGCATCACTCACGTGACGAGGTGCCTTCGCGTGCCACCGTTGCCTGCTCTGTGTCCCACGATTTCCAGTATCGCACCAGCAAGCGGATATCCTCCTCGAGACAGGGATAGTCACCTTCATTTTTTTTGATCGGCAGATGGCCGAGTGGTGCATTTGCAAGCTGTGCATGGCCAACGGGCAACTCGAAGTGCCCGGGGTCATAAAGATGCCGCCATCGCCCGCCCCACCGCAAACCCAAGCGCTCGCCTACCAGGCCAATCGCCCGCCAAAGGCCTTTGTTGTTCCATACCGCTACCGAGTCAACGATGGGCACAACATCCACGGCAATGCCATATTGGTGTTTTGATTTACCGCCAGGTACACGCGTGTATTTCCTTCCCATCGCCTTGTATTCATACTGCTTGGCGCGGGTGCGAAAGGTCTCCACAATGGCAAGTTCTATTCCTTTGGCGCGGCAAAGATTCACCAGTTCGATCACTTTGTCGCGAAACTGGGGATGCAACGAACGCAAGTCGGCAATCATGGGCAAACTTCCGCGGTCCTTGCCAAATGAGAAGTTTTCATTCTGAGCCCATTCTCGCCACCCATCGAGTGTGTCAATTCTGATCTGAGGTGCTGTTTTCCAGTGCATGGCCTCGTTAACGGCCAACCGCTCTGCCTGGAATTCTTCCGTATAGGGAGGGTATACCTGTGCCACCGAATGCAAGGCGTTCAGAAAAAAAACACAGGCAAAAAGGTACTTCCACATCAATCCAAAAATAAGGCGCAAAAATAGCGATTTGCAGATATTATAAAATGATGAAGGCTGCCTCCTGCATTTGCTCTTGGCAAACACAGGAGACAGCCTCTTAACTGATTGTTAGTCCTTATACCCCCATTTAGGGTTTGGAACCACCGTTACCTGGGGCCTCATTTTCACCCTTAAGTGCAGCCAACATGGTCTCATATTTCTCCTTCATGGCCGCATCTTCCTTTAGCGCCTTTTTCACCGCATTGTAGGTCTTGGCGCCAAGAAAATCTTTTGCCAACGATTGAAAAGTGGCATTGATCTTCTTGGTCTCTTCGTCCTTTTTAGCCAACACTTCTTTGATAAAGGCTACTTCAACTTCGGTGGCTTCTGCTGCGGCCAACTTGGCACTGTCATCTACGATTTTGTAAAGTTCATTGTAGCGTGCGGCAGAAACATTTTCGTTGCCATTTACCATTTCAGTGATGGTGGCCAAAAGCTGATCTGTCATTGACTGCACAGAATCCATCACGATGGCATACTTCTTCAGTTCCTCATCGGTGATGGCCTCGTCTTGTGCCTGGGCGAAAAAACTCCCGCCAAGTACCGTGAGAACTAAAAAGAATCCTTTGAGCTTCATTAGTTGCTTAGTTTAGGTAAAACATTCTATTCTATCATCTGGCAAGATATGGTTTTTGAAAAGCCTGTCCAAAGAAAACACGCGCGGGCACCACACTTGTGATAGAAATTCACATTCAATATGTAAGTTCATACCGCCAAATGTGGTAACCGAATCATGCCTCAAGATCTGCACAATCGTTTGAAGCTGGAATTGATCAACTACTTTGGCGCCTATGTGAGCGACCATAAAAAGGCGCTGATAGATCGCGTTCTCGCTCAGCGCACGCGCTACCTTTCGGTGGTTGTGGAGGACATCTATCAATCTCAAAATGCGAGTGCGGTCCTGCGTACGTGCGAGTGCCTGGGTATTCAGGATTTTCACGTCATTGAAAACCATACCAGGTACGAGATCAACAAGCGGGTGGTCATGGGTGCCAGTAAATGGGTGAACGTGATCCGGCACAGGCAAAAGGGAATCAACAACACGCTGGCATGTTATCGTCAGTTAAAGGAAAAAGGTTACCGGCTGGTAGCCACGGTGCCAACTGCAGATGCAGTGCCGTTGGACGAGCTTCCCATCGATCAGAAGCTTGCCATTGTATTGGGTAATGAGTTGCGCGGGCTGTCAAAAGAAGCTATCGAAGAGGCCGACCTTAAATCCTGTATTCCTCTCCATGGGTTCACCGAGAGTTTCAATATCTCGGTTACGGCTGCCATCTATTTGCATGCGCTCATGGGCAGGCTCCGCGAAAGTGAGAAGGCATGGGGCCTCGGCAGAGATGAGCTCATTGATCTGAAGTTGGAATGGTTTCGGAAGACCGTTAAACGCGCAGAGGTTCTGGAGAAAGAGTTTTTACGATCATTTGAGTAATTTTACAACCGATTGGCTCAAACGAACGTCTATAGTTCATGCGCTCTTGGAAGATTTTGGTGCGGTTGGTTTCGTACGGGCTGAGCGCACTTTTTTTGATGATGGTGTTTTGCAATGTGTGGGTGGTGAACAGCACCTCATCTAGGGTTTTTACAGCAGCCGACAGTCTTGCGGGGAGTCAGGTTGCCCTGGTATTGGGTACCAGCCACCGGTTGGCTGACGGATCTCCCAATCCATTCTTTAACAACCGCATCAAAGCGGCTGCCGAACTGTACAAGACAGGCAAAATCATCCATTTTATTTTAAGTGGTGACAACCGCACCCGATACTACAACGAACCCCGCGAAATGCGAACCGCGTTGATGAAGTATGGAGTGCCGGCCAGCGCCATTACGCTCGACTACGCAGGGTTGCGTACGCTGGATTCGATTGTAAGAAGCAAAGAAATATTCGGCCAAGAAGACATTATTATCATCACCCAGCCTTTTCACAGTTACCGTGCGTTGTTCATCAGCGACTTTTACAACCTGCGGGCCGTGGCCCTGGTTGCTGATGAGCCGCAACAACACACGTCATTTTCCGTTTATTGGCGAGAGTATTTCGCCCGGACCAAAGCGGTTTTGGACCTGTACATCCTTAATACCACCCCGCGGCACTTGGGCGAAAAGGAGCCTATCCGCCTTTAACGGATGTTAGGAAAATATTTTATCGGCCAGGTGATATCCTTTTCTCAGGCCTTCGTATAAATCACTAATTTTGAATCTGAATTAGTCGTGCGTGTCGTTTTGAGGCTACGGATCTTCCCTTTGTTTTTGTTGGCTTTCAGTTTTTCCCTCTCCGTGCGGGCACAGGAGACCATTGTGGAAGGGAAGGTGACGGACGCCAATTCCGGGGATCCCATCCCTTTCGTCAATGTGGTCTTCAAAGGCACTTCCATTGGCGCCACCACAGACTTCAATGGCCATTATCAGATTAGAACGCTCAACGCCTCCGACAGCCTGCTGGCCTCCTACATCGGGTACAAAGTGCGGGTGAAAGGTGTACAGAAGGGCATCAAACAAACCATCAATTTTCAACTCGAGGAGGATGTCATCAGCCTTCAGGAGGTAGTCATCACAGCGGGGGAGAATCCAGCGTGGGCGATCATGCGCAACGTGGTGGATAACAAGGCGATGAACGATAAGCGGAAGCTGGTCGCCTATGAGTATGATACCTATACCAAGATTGAAATTGATGTAGACAACATTTCAGAAAAACTGCGTGAGAAGAAGATCATGAAGAAGATTACCCAGGTGCTCGACAGTGTGGAGCGCATCGCGGGTGAGGATGGCAAGCCGATTCTTCCACTCTTCATATCAGAAAGCATTTCAAAATATTACTACCGCGACAACCCCAGGCTTGTTACCGAAAATCTGAAAATGTCAAAGATCAATGGCCTTGGTGTAACAGACGGTAACCTGGTTACTCAAGTGATCGGTTCTTCTTTTCAGGAATACAACTTCTATCAGAATTGGCTGAACATAGTAAGTAAAGACTTTGTGTCACCGGCTGCGGACGGCTGGAGATTATACTATGAATACGATCTTACCGACAGCTTATACATTGATGATGATTTTTGTTACCGTCTGGATTTCTTTCCGCGCAGCCCACAAGACCTCGCCTTCTCGGGCACCATGTGGATCACGAAAAACGAATTTGCCATCAAGCAGATTGACGCATCGGTGGGAAGAAAAGCCAACCTGAACTTCATCGAAAAGATTCGCATCCAGCAGCAGCTGCAAAAGACTGAGGACGGTGCCTGGCTCCCTAAAAACAACCGCGTACTCATCGACATCAGCGAGCTAACAGACTATTCGGCCGGCATGTTGGCAAAGTTCTTCACTTCAAACAAAAACTTTGTCATCAACAAACCGAAAGAGCTGGAGTTCTACTCCCGACCCATTACTATGGCAGAAGACGCACGAATGTATGAAGATGACAAGTATTGGGATACGCTACGTTACGAGCCGCTTTCTGAAACGGAGAAAAACGTGTATAAGATGATCGACACGCTCCAGAATATCCCGGTCGTGAAAACGTACGTAGACATTGTAAAAGTAATCGTGAACGGCTACTACAAAGTGGGCAAGGTATACCTGGGCCCCTACATTGGTGTGATGGCTGTTAATAACATCGAAGGGTTTCGCCTGCAGGCTGGGTTTAAGACCAACATCAATTTCAGCGACCGTTGGGTGGTTGGCGCGCAACTGGCCTATGGATTTAATGACGAGCGATACAAGTACAATGCCTATTTGCAAAACATCATTTCACGAAAGCGATGGACTACCCTTACGGTAAGCACGCGCAGCGACCTCGGTCGAGTCGGTATCGATGACGAAAATCTCTCAGATAATTTTTTGTTCCTGGCGGCCCAGCGGTTTGGCGCTTTTCGCAGGGGCAACTACTTCGATGAAAGCAAAATCAGCTTTAAACGGGAATTGTTCAAAGGCTATTCACAACGGATTGCCTTTCGGTATGCCACATTCGATCCCACGTTCAACTTTGGCTATTACGAACGGCCCAACGACTTGTCTGCCCCGGTACTCAACTCCTTTCAGAATGCAGAAGTGATCGTGGAATCCCGCTTTGCGAAAGATGAAGTGTTCCTCATCAACGACAACGACCGCATTAGCCTTGGCACGCTGAAGTGGCCGATTGTAGAGCTCAGGTACACCCGGGGCGTGAAGGGCGTGATTGGCAGTGACTTCGAGTATGACAAGTTAAGACTCGACATTTACAAACGAATTAAGTTTGGGCCTCTTGGTGTGGCATACGTAAACCTCACAGGCGAGCATGTATTTAACACCTTGCCCTACCCGCTGCTGGCCTATCATTTGGGCAATCAATCTCCCTTTTACACCAACGTTACTTATAACCTGATGGACTATGGCGAGTTTGTGAGCGACAGTTATGTCTCCATCCGTTACCGCCACCACTTTGAAGGATTTCTTCTCAATCGAATTCCATTGATTCGCAAACTGAAATGGCGTCTGGTAGGGACTGTGAGTGCCATCCAGGGTGGCCTGAGAGATGAGAACCGGGCGTTGATTGCAACAACAACCAGCGATGGCCAACAAACGCTCGGAGTTGGAAGCCTTGGCAACGTCCCCTACCTGGAAGTGGGATATGGCGTAGAGAATATTTTGAAAATATTCCGTGTAGATTTCATTCATCGCATGAGCTATTTGCAGCAGCCCGATGTGCGAAGGTTTGGCGTGTTCTTTTCGGTGAACCTCACGCTGTAAGCCGTTTACTGCCCTAAAAATTGCATATTTGCGGCAAAATCAATTTTTTGAACATGAGTTCTGTGAAGATTAGTTTGCCCGATGGTTCCGTCAAGGAGTTTCCGAAAGGTGTAACGGGTATGGAAGTGGCCAAGAGCATCAGCGAGGGGTTGGCAAGAAATGCGCTGTCCATTGAAGTGAATGGTGAGATATGGGACTTGTCTCGCCCCATTGAAGCAGATGCCTCCATCAAAATCTTTACGTGGAATGATAAGGGAGGCAAATATGCTTTCTGGCACTCGTCAGCACACCTGTTGGCCGAGGCATTAGAGTCGCTTTACCCGGGCGTCAAGTTTGGGATTGGACCGCCCATCGAGAACGGTTTCTACTACGATGTGGATCTTGGCGGCAAGCCCTTTGGCGAAGATGACCTTGCCAGGGTAGAGAAGAAGATGATTGAGTTAGCGCGTCAGAACAGCGAGTTCACCCGTAAGAATGTCTCCAAGCGAGAGGCTATCGAATATTTTACCAAGAAGGGTGACGAATACAAGGTCGAACTGCTTCAGGACCTGGAAGACGGATCAATTACTTTTTATCAACAAGGAAATTTTGTTGACCTGTGCCGCGGCCCGCATATTCCTTCTACGAGCCCGATCAAGGCGGCCAAGCTGCTCAACGTTGCCGGTGCTTATTGGCGCGGTGACGAAAAGAACAAGATGCTAACCCGCATCTACGGTATCACTTTCCCTAAGCAGAAAGAATTGGACGAATACCTGGTGATGCTGGAGGAAGCGAAGAAGCGTGACCACCGCAAGCTGGGCCGCGAGCTGGAGTTATTTGCATTTTCTGAAAAGGTAGGCATGGGTTTGCCCTTGTGGCTGCCCAAGGGCACCATCCTGCGCGAGCGGTTGGAGCAATTCATGCGCAAGGCACAGGTGAAAGCCGGCTACGATCCGGTGGTGTCGCCACACATCGGGGGTAAGTCGTTGTATGTTACTTCCGGGCACTACGAAAAATATGGCAAAGATTCTTTCCAGCCCATACACACGCCCGATGAGGGGGAGGAGTTTCTTTTAAAACCTATGAACTGTCCCCACCATTGCGAGATTTACAAGGTGAAGCCAAGATCCTACAAGGATTTGCCCATCCGGCTTGCGGAGTTTGGTACCGTGTATCGTTACGAGCAAAGTGGTGAGTTGCACGGCCTCACCCGGGTGCGAGGCTTTACCCAGGACGATGCACACATTTTCTGCCGACCCGATCAAGTGAAAGAAGAATTTATTAAAGTGATTGACCTGGTGTTGCACGTGTTCACTTCACTTGGATTTGAGAATTACACAGCGCAAGTGTCGCTTCGCGACCCGGAGAACAAAGCCAAATACATCGGTGCCGATCACCTTTGGGACCGTGCCGAGCAGGAGATCCAGGAGGCGGCTGACGAGCGCGGACTGACCACCGTTTCAGTAAAAGGAGAGGCGGCATTCTACGGCCCGAAGCTGGATTTCATGGTGAAAGATGCCCTGGGCCGAAGCTGGCAGCTGGGTACCATCCAGGTCGACTACAACCTGCCAGAGCGATTCCAGCTTGAGTACGTGGGGTCTGACAATCAAAAGCACCGGCCAGTGATGATCCACCGGGCGCCCTTTGGGTCGTTGGAACGCTTCGTGGCTGTCTTGATCGAACATTGCGCGGGAAACTTTCCGCTTTGGCTGGCACCCGACCAAATTGCCATCCTGCCCATCTCTGAGAAGTATAACGGCTATGCCGAACAGGTTTTGGATCAGATGAAAGGAAAAGACATTCGTGGCTTTGTGGATGACCGGGACGAAAAGATCGGTAAGAAGATCCGCGATGCCGAAGTCAAGAAGGTGCCCTTCATGTTGATCGTTGGGGAGAAGGAAGTAGCTGAGGGCAAGGTGGCGGTTCGCAGGCACGGTGCAGGCGACCAGGGTGCCATGCCGCTTCAGGAATTCGTGACCTATTTTGAAAAAGAGTGCGCCAGCCCGCTTTAAACGATCAAAAACTTAACGATGGCCGGTTTTGAAAGAATCAAAATATGGCGATATTTGCAGCCCTGTCTAAGTAGGCAGGCTGTTTTTAAACTTAAACCCCGTTAGTGGCAGTATTTCCAGGAAACAGGAGGCCCTACCCAGGTAGAGGCTTCCGGCAAAGAGTTGTTGAAGAACCGTATCGTGTAAACGAAAGAATCACCGCCTCCCGTGTTCGGTTGGTGGGTGATAATGTGAAGGTGGACGTTTACCCCACTGCTGTCGCCATCAAGATGGCGCAGGATCAGGGCCTTGACCTGGTGGAGATTTCTCCAAATGCGGATCCTCCTGTTTGTAAGGTAATTGACTACTCGAAGTTTAAGTACGAACAGAAAAAGAAGCAGAAGGAGATCAAGGCAAATGCCCAGAAAACGGTCGTAAAAGAGATTCGTTTCGGGCCCAACACCGAAGATCACGACTTCAATTTCAAGGTGCGGCACGCACAGAACTTCCTTCAGGAAGGATCAAAAGTTAAGTCGTACGTGCACTTTGCGGGGAGGTCGATCGTGTATAAGGAAAGAGGGGAGATTTTGTTGCTAAAGTTTGCCCAGGCGTTGGAGGAGTTCGGAAAGGTGGAGCAGATGCCAAAGCTGGAGGGCAAGCGGATGTACATGATGATCGCCCCAAAAGCAAAAAAGTAATTTTTTTAAATCGCGATAGAAAATGCCAAAGTTGAAAACAAAGTCGGGTGCCAAGAAGCGATTCAAGGTAACCGGTACGGGTAAGATCAAGCGCAAGAAAGCTTACCTTAACCACATCCTGACAAAGAAGGAGACAAAGCAGAAGCGAAGGCTGGGCCAGAAGACGGTGGTTCGTAAAGAAGACGAAACCAACATCAAGCTCATGCTTCCTTACGCTTTCTAAATGGTTGTGACCGCACGGGTCACGTATGTTTAACCCGGTTATTGAGCAACTAAGATCCCACGAAAAATTGGGGCGCCAATCACCAAAAAATTAATGATGTATGCCACGTTCAGTGAACAATGTCGCGTCAAGGGCAAGACGCAAAAGGGTCTTAAAAAAGGCCAAAGGCTATTTCGGCAGACGCAAGAACGTCTGGACGGTAGCGAAAAATGCGGTGGAGAAAGGTATGGTCTACGCCTACCGCGACCGCAAAGCCAAGAAGAGAGATTTCAGGGCACTTTGGATTCAGCGTATCAACGCAGGCGCCCGTTTGCACGGATTGTCTTACTCTGAGTTCATGGGTAAGATCAAGGATGCAGGAATTGATTTGAATCGCAAAGTATTGGCTGACCTTGCCATGAATCACCCGGAAGCGTTTGAAGCTGTGGTGAAGAAATTAAAGTAAGGGACTGCCGAACAGCATGAGAAGGGGAGAAGTTTTTCTCCCTTTTTTGTTTATTCAACCGGCCAATTCGGTTCCGTTAAAGAGATGTCCAGATCAAAGAAACTGTTTGTCGCATTTGCCATTGTGTTTGCCATCCTGCTCGCCTGGGCCAGCTACGACATTGCAAGCCGTACCACGTTTCCGGGCTCCAAACCCCAACTTAAAGAGCGAATCAAGAAGCAATTTTCTGACTCCGTTGAGGTGGCCAAAGACACCACCGTGTCAACTCATCGGTAAAAACGACAGCTTATCAAGCGCAAATTCACTCTGGCGGAGCTGAATTGGGCAGGTTGCCGTGGCCTTATACCTTAGTATCAGATTAAAGCCAACTATAGACAAGATTATCCCCCGGGGTCAAGGACTTTGGGGGATTTTCTTTTGTAGCCACTTCTCTTTTTGCGCACACCTTTTGCAAAGGAAAGTATATGTTGTAACTTATATTTTTCAGAATTTAATCACGATGCGCAATGCCTTTAAATGCCTTCTCGCTGTTGTTATTCTGTCCACCGTCAGTTCCTGTGTTTACAATGATTTGCCTGAGCCCACGTGCGCGACAGGTTCTGTAAGCTATGTGGCAGATATCAAGCCTATTATCGAGACGAAATGCCTGCTCAGTGGCTGCCACGGCAGTAGCCCCAGTTTGCCAGATTGGGGAGTTCTCTCTGAGGTTCAAGCTCAGGCACAAGATATTAAGAGGAGAACGCGCGATCGGTCCATGCCGGCAACCGGTTCGCTCACTCAAGAACAGATTGACCTTATTACTTGCTGGGTAGATGATGGTGCGCCAAATAATTAGGGTAATTGCAGCATGCGTGGCAGTGGGGGCGTTTGCTACTGCAAGCTTCGGGCAAAAACTAGTGGCCTCAGAAGGCTACGTGGCTTTTTTTTCCGATGCCACCATTGAAGACATCAAGGCGGAGAATACTTCCTCCACCAGCATTTTTAATGTAGAAACCGGAGATATCGCATTCTCCATTCCCATCGCGGAGTTTGTGTTCGACAAGAGTCTTATGCGTCAGCATTTTAACGAGAAATACATGGAAACGGAGAAATTCCCGCGCTCTACTTTTTCGGGACGGATATCCGGCTATTCAAGGGAAGCCAAGGGCCCTCAACCGGCAACTGCAAAAGGCAAGCTTACCATACATGGAGTAACCAGGGAGATTGAGGTGCCAGGCACATTGGATTTCCAGGGAGATGCGGTGATCGCCAAATCTAAATTCATGGTGAAACTTGCTGACTATAAAGTGAAGATTCCTCAGCTGCTGTGGCAAAACATCGCTGAAGAAGTGGAGGTGACCATCGATTTCAAGTTTAAGCCTAAGAATTAATAATGAAGACTTTTTTCACTTTTCTTTTGCTCGTTGTTTGTGGTTGGGCTGTTGCTCAAGACGATTTGCTTAAAGAGCTTGAATCAGATGCCGAGTCGACCACACAGTTGGTGTTGCAGACATTTAAGGGGTCCCGGATCATCAATGGAAATTCGGTTGAAACGCTTGGTAGGGGTGCGCTTGAATTTATTTTTTCACACCGGTTTGGTCGGCTAAACTCAGGATCATATACTCTTTGGGGCCTGGATGATTCGTACGTGAGGTTGGGTCTCGAATACGGTATCACCGATCGGTTGGGAGTTGGTATTGGCCGCAGTTCTTACGATAAGACGTTTGACGGATTCGTCCGCTACAAACTTTTGAGGCAAAGCACTGGTTCGCGGAGCATTCCGGTGTCCATTACCATATTTGGAAACACAGCGATAAAGACCTCGCCTCGGGCCAGTGATAGCCCTAATGTATCCTTTGAAGACAGACTGGCTTTTGTTGGTTCACTGATGATTGCCAGGAAATTCACTTCTCACTTTTCGATGCAGTTAACTCCTGTGTTCGTCCACCGCAACTCTGTCAATCAGTTCGAGGAGAACAACGATGATATTGCATTGGGTGTTGCGGGGCGCTACAAAATCACCCGGAGCGTTGCGTTCTCCGCAGAGTTCTATCCCAGGCTGAATGTATTGGACAATACTCCCTACTTTAACTCCGTTGGTTTTGGAGTCGACATTGAAACAGGAGGCCATGTGTTTCAACTTGTGTTTACAAACAGCCTCGGCATGATCGACCGAATGTTGGTAGCCGAGACTGCCGGGGATTTTGCAGGGGGCGATATTCATTTTGGCTTCAACATCACGCGCAACTTCCAGCTGGCAAATCGGGGCAGGTAAGTGCCGGTCAATGCAATTTGATGGTGTTAAATCATTTCCTAGATTTAACTGCAACTCCAAACTCGCCATTTGCTTCTCGCTTCTATTATCTGCTATCTTTTGCTCACCATCATCATCGGGTATTGGGCATCCAGGCGGGTAAAATCCTCTGGCGATTACATGTTGGCTGGCCGAAGCCTGCCGCTTGCGCTGAGTTCGGCCGCGTTGTTTGCTACGTGGTTTGGTTCTGAAACAGTGTTTGGTGCATCATCGGAGTTCTTGAAGGGTGGCCTGTTTGCCGTGATTGAAGATCCGTTCGGTGCGGCATTGTGCCTGGTTTTGTTCGGGGCATTCTTTGCCCGTAAGCTTTATTCAATGAATCTCCTCACGCTTGGCGACTTTTTTAAGATTCGATTTGGGAGGAGAACCGAGTTCGTGGCCAGTATTTGCCTGGCCCCTCCTTATGCAGGATACATCGCAGCCCAACTCGTGGCGATGGGATTGATACTGAAATCGGTCGCAGGCATCCCCATATGGCAGGGAATTGTAATCAGTGCTTCGATTGTAACCTTCTATACTTATATCGGGGGCATGTGGGCGATTTCCATTACCGACTTTGTGCAGGGTGTCATTATTGTCCTGGGCTTAGCTGTGTTGGCGGTTGTGCTGGCCAATGAGGCAGGAGGTGCTGGGGTGATTCTTGCGGAGGTGCCACCGAATACCTTCAAGTTTTTACCGAAGTTCGGATTCAAAGAATGGGTAACGTACCTGGCTGCCTGGTCTGTGCTCGGGCTGGGTTCCATTCCATCCCAGGATGTATTCCAACGGGTAATGTCCTCGGGATCGATCAAAACCGCGGTCCGGTCGTGTTACATTGCAGGGATCATGTACCTGACCATCGCCATGTTACCGTTGTTCATCAGCTTGTGTACCAAGCACCTGCATCCCGAATTGGCAGAAGGCAATGAGCAATTGGCTTTACCGAATATGGTTTTGGCATATACCAGCTTGCCGATTCAAGTGCTCTTTTTTGGTTCGCTGCTTTCCGCCATTATGAGTACCACCAGCTCTGCTATACTGGCACCTGCTTCCATTCTTTCTGAGAACTTAATAAGGCCAATGGCAGGGCACAAGCTCACCGATAAACAATTTCTTGTAATCACCCGAATTTGTGTGTTGGTGTTTGCCGTAATTGGTACCGTGATGGCCTCCATGAGAAAGAATATTTATGAATTGGTAGGTGAGTCCTCAATATTGAGTCTGGTCAGTTTGTTTGCGCCATTGACCCTCGGTTTATATTGGAAACGAGCGACCAGCGAGGGGGCGATCTTATCGATGGCGTTGGGTATTGCGTCATGGATTGTGTTTGAATGGTACATCGATTGGGATTTCCCCAGCTTGGTACCCGCCACGACCATCAGTATTTTAGCGCTCATTGCCGGAAGTTTGCTCTGGCCAAAACCAAGTCAGGTTCATGAATAAAATCAGAATAAAGCAGATTAACAGCTTTCACATGGAAGCCGTGAATGAGGATGGCAACAGTGTTTCAATAGATGCCGCGTCTCAAATCGGAGGCACGGGAAAGGGGATGCGACCCATGCAGGTTTTGTTATCAGCCCTTGGAGGCTGCTGCTACATTGACGTGCTTAGCATTTTGGGTAAACAAAAGCAGTTTGTAAAAAATATCCATTTAACGCTTGAGGGGGCACGTGAGAAGAAAAAGACCGGAGCCAACATCTACAAGACGATCCATATTCATTTTGAAATGAAGGGAGATCTTGACGCCAGCAAAGTCGAAAGGGCCATCGACTTGTCATTGAATAAATATTGTTCTGTGGCCATGTCGCTTTCGGAAAAAACCACGATTACGTATTCGTTTGAAATAGTTTAGAAAGTATATGAATACCGGAGGAGTTGTATGATACACGAAATGCTTTTCCGACTTTGAGGAGGCGATTGGTAAGGCAATCATCAATTCAGCCTATAAGGTTCATGCCGAATTAGGACCAGGGCTTCTTGAACGTGTGTATGAAGTTTGTCTCGTGCATGAGCTAAGGAAATGTGAATACCTGGTAGCCAGGTAAGTAGATATTCCGATCGTCTGTGATGGTTTGAAGTCTGAAGAAGGACTGAGATTGGATATACTTGTTGAGAACAAGGTAATGAATTGAAATAAAAGCTGTGGACCAAGTCAATCCAGTATGGCAGGCGCAGGTGCTGGGCCTTTTGAAGTTGACAGGTTTGCGTCTTGGATACCTAATCAACTTCAATGTTCCGTTGATAAAGGATGGTATTAGGCGCTTCATTGTTTGATGCCACGAAGGCACGAAGCCTCAAAGCGATGATTGCGAACCACTTAGTTCTTAGTGCCTTGGTGGCTAATTTGGAATTATTGCCACGAAGACACGAAGCCTCAAAGGGTTGTGGTGTATTTCTTAGTGTCTTGATGCTTGAGGTGATTTTCTAAATTTGTTAGTAGAAAAAATCAGCGTGAAAAAGAGCAAGAAAAAATTCGAAACAGAGGCCATCCGGCAGCAAGCAAAACGAACGCCATTCAGGGAGCATGCCGCTCCGATTTACATGACGTCCAGTTTCGTGTTCGATGATGCTGAGCAGGCCCGCGCGTTGTTTGCCGATGAGCTTGAAGGCAATATTTACACACGGTTTTCCAATCCCAACAATACGGAGTTCATTGAGAAGCTCTGCGTGATGGAAGGTACTGAAGATGGCATTGCCACCGCCTCCGGCATGGCGGCCATGTACATCAGCATGGCATCGCTACTGAAAGCCGGAGACCATGTGCTGGCATCAAGAAGTGTTTTTGGGTCAACGCACCAGATATTAACCAATATCTTTCCGAGGTTCAACATCTCACACACTTATGCAGACATAGCGGACACCGCTTCCTGGGAAAAGCTCATCAAGCCGGAAACCAAAATGATTTTCGTGGAGACACCGTCCAATCCGGCACTTGATCTCATTGACCTGGAATGGTTGGGCAATCTGGCGGAAAAGCACGAGCTCATCCTCAACGTGGACAACTGCTTCGCTACTCCCTACATTCAAAATCCTGCTCAGTATGGAGCTCATCTGGTCACCCACTCCGCCACCAAGTTTATCGATGGGCAGGGTAGAACCATCGGAGGCGCGGTATTGGGAAAGAAAGAATTGATCAAAGAGGTCAGGTATTTTGCGAGACATACGGGTCCATCAATGTCACCATTTAATGCCTGGATACTCAGTAAGAGTCTCGAGACCTTGGCTGTTCGAATGGAACGTCATTGTGACAACGCCTTGGAGTTGGCCAAATACCTTGAACAACATGATGAAGTGGTCAGGGTGAAATATCCCTTTCTGTCATCGCATCCACAGCATGAGTTGGCTCAGCGACAAATGAAGATGGGAGGTGGCTTGGTCACTTTTGAGGTAAGCGGTGGAATTGACAGGGGACGGAAATTCTTAAATGCATTGAAGATGCTTTCTCATACGGCCAACCTGGGCGACACACGCACCATTGCTACTCATCCGGCTTCTACCACGCACTCGAAACTAACGGATGCAGAACGCGCGGCCGTAGGCATCATGCCGGGCCTCATCCGAATTTCAGTTGGGCTGGAGGCGATTGGTGACATAATTGCGGATGTAGAGCAGGCCCTCGTCCAATCGCGGGGATAGGATATGGTTTATCCACCTCACTTGCTTTTGATACCTTACTAAAAGTAAGTTCCCTTGGTAAGGTATGCGAGCCTCTCGAAAACTTGCCAGCCCCTTTCCGCTTAGGCTGGTTCAATGTGTTGTCTTTTAAGCAAGTTGCAGCCTCAGTACTTCGTCATGCTGGGATCAATTTCATCGGCCCACGCCAGCACGCCACCTTTCAGGTTGTAGAGGTTTTCAAATTGGTAGTTTTTTTCCAGCCATTTGATGGCGTTGCCACTTCGCGATCCGCTTCGGCAATGAACCACCACTTTCTTGTCCCTTGATATTTTATCAACTGCGTTGGGTATCTCGCTAAGCGGAATGAGCTCGGCCTGGATATTGCAGATATCAAATTCGTGGGGTTCGCGTACATCGATCAACTGAAAATCCTCTTTATTGTCGATCATCTTCTTCAGTTCTGAAACAGTGACTTCCTTCATGTCAGTGGTTTGGATCTTGGTTTGTGCGCTGCAAAAATCATCATAATTGATGAGTTTTTTGATTTCTGCACGTTGATTTCTATCCGCCACCTGGATAATTCGGGTATCCATCGACAAACTGTCTAACAGCCACAATTTGCCGGCCAGTGGTGCTCCAATTCCGGTGATAAGTTTGATGGCCTCGTTGGCTTGCACGCTGCCCACAATTCCCGGTAGGACACCCAACACGCCACCCTGTTCACAATCGGGTACTGACCCCGGAGCGGGAGGTCGCGGATATAAATCTCGGTAATTTGGTCCATGGTTGTAATTGAAAACAGCCACCTGACCTTCGTACCGGAAAATCGAACCGTATACGAGGGGGATTCCCGCAAGTACGCAGGCATCGTTCACCAGATAGCGCGTAGGAAAATTATCCGTGCAATCGACCACCACCTGGTAATCCTTCAACAATTCGAGGGCATTATCATGGGTGATCTTTTGATCATACGACTTCACCGTGATATCGGGGTTTAAGCGCTCGATGCGAACTGCTGCGGTGTGCGCCTTTTTTCTTCCCAGGTCCTTTTCCGTGTAGAGCACCTGCCGTTGCAGATTGCTTCTGCTTACCGTGTCGTGGTCGATGACGCCAATTCTTCCGACACCGGCCGCAGCGAGGTAAGATAGAACGGGACTGCCCAGGCCGCCTGCACCCACCACCAAAACGGCCGATTGCTTCAGTTTCTTTTGGGCCTCGGCACCAAACTGGGGCAACACCAGGTGGCGACTGTAGCGTTCAAGCTCTTGTTTGCTGAAATCCAATTCCAGGAATGTTTGTTCTGCGGTGAATTTACGATACTTGGATCTTATTCGTAGAAAATGACACAACGCAAGAACATTTCGTCCGGTGCCAAGTGGGAAAACTTGGTTGGTTATTCCCGGGCGGTGCGGATAGGCAACCAGATGGAGATCTCGGGCACCGTTGCCGTCAATGAGAACGGAGTAGTGGGTAAAGGTAGTTTTTATGAACAGACCCGTTACATCATTGAAAAGATTGAGTCTATTCTGGCGAAGGAAGGATATTCGCTGCACGATGTGATTCGCACCCGGATGTTTGTAACGGATATCACCAAGTGGGAAGAAGTCGGACGGGCACATGGGGAGTTCTTCAGGGAGATCAAACCTGCGACCTCCATGATCGAAATTAGTGCCCTGATCGACCCCGATTACCTGGTGGAGATTGAAGTAACCGCCATTAAGAGCTGAGCCCCAATTTTAGTTGAGCCAGGTTGGCTACGGTTTCGCCAATCGATAAGGAAGAGGTAGCTGCCGGGGACGGTGCATTGCACACATTAATGAATTGAGCTCCGTCTGTGATCATGAAGTCATCAATCAATCCACCCTTCCGGTCACATGCCTGGGCACGTACGCCCGCCCCCCCGGCAACCAGGTCCTGCGCTTGAATTTCCGGAACCAGTTTTTGCAGCGCCTTGGTGAAGGCTGCTTTGGAGAATGAGCGATACATTTCGCCCATTCCTGTCCTCCAATACTTCATGGCCACTTTTTGGAATCCTGGCCACGCCAACGATTCACCCAACTCCGAAAGATTGATGTTCGACTTTTTATAGCCCTCGCGGCTGAAGGCCAGTACCGCATTGGGGCCCGCTTCAACCCCACCTTTGGCCATGCGTGTAAAGTGAACGCCCAGGAAGGGGAAGTTCGGATCTGGCACAGGGTAAATGAGGTTTCTCACCAGGTATTCTTTCTCTTTCCGAAGTTGGTAGTATTCGCCACGAAAGGGGATGATTTTTACATCTAGTTTTTCCTCGGTCATGCGGGCCACCTTATCCGAATACAAGCCGGCACAGTTGATGACCAGTCGGGTCGAGTACGAAGTCTTTTGTGTGAGCACCACACAGGTCCCCAGAGCCGTTTGCACATCGAGTACCTTTTCACCCAACTTCATTTCTGCTCCCAGATTTGTCAATACTTCGCCATACTTGAGGGCCACTTTCTTGAAATCGACAATTCCAGTTTGAGGCACGAAAATCCCGGCAATCCCTGCCACATGAGGCTCGTATTCTTTGAGTTCGTCTTTTGAGAGCTTCTTCAGGTTGGCCAGTCCATTTTGTTGCCCACGTACGAATAGGTTTTCCAGAAGAGGAAGTTCTCGATCTTCCGTGGCCACGATGATCTTGCCGCAAAGCTCAAACGGTATTTCCTGCTCACGACAAAAGGTGATCAGCTTGTGATAGCCATTGATGCAGTTAGTCGCCTTGAGGCTTCCTGGCTTATAGTAAATGCCTGAATGAATAACACCACTGTTGTTGCCAGTCTGGTGCTTGGCGAGCTGTTCTTCCTTTTCAAGCAGCACCAGTTTCAGGCTGGGGTGCCGTTGTTTGAGTTGCAGGGCTGTGGCCAAACCCACAATGCCGCCACCTACAATAACTACATCGTAATGCAAGAGTGAAATGGATTGCCGCGAAACTAACGAAAAATTGTTATGCCGTGATGGGCTTGAGACGCACATTCAAAGACTGGTCAACAATCACAAAGTGATTCTTGGGGACCTCTTTCCAATCCTTTTGTACATCGGTCAATTTTTCTGACACAATGAGCACTGCCTGGTCCTGTTCTTCCGGCTCCAGCATCCGGCAGACACCATCTTCGCACACGTACTTCGCACCTTGTGAATGATACAAGGTCAGCGCCTCGTCTGCGGGGTTGGTAACATATCGAGTGCCCACCAAGAACAGCCCGTTGGTCACGACCATGTTCAGGTAACCCGTTTCGGTAATGCCATTTTCGCGCATCAGCTTTTTGAGGAAATCAAAGGTATGCTCAAACGCATTCACCACGGTGTCTTCGCTGATTACCCGATGGTTTTCAAATAGATGGTTGAGCAGATAGGCGAATATGTGCTCCGAATCTGTCTGCCCCTTGATCCAATTGTACATTTCGGTGGTGAGCGGTTCTCGAATCTTCCGCTTGATGGCGGAGAAATTCTCCACTCCGCCATTGTGCATCGCCAGGATGTTCTTGTATTGAAACGGGTGACAGTTGGATTCCGAAACATCGCCCACGCTTGCCGCCCGCACATGGGCCACCAGACACTCAGTGCGAATTTTTGGGGCCAGGTTTCTCAGGTTCCGGTTGTTCCAGGCAGGGTACACCGATACAAATGTGACGGGCTCATAGTTCACTTCGGGTACATACCACCCGATGCCAAAGCCATCACCATTCAGCGGCTCCTCCAACTCGCGCGCATTAAAACTTTGGTTGATGAGGGAGTTTTTGGGTTGGTAAAGCAGTTTATCCAACACAATAGGGGTGCCCTTGTAGGCCATCAGTCGGCACATATTCGTGCATTTTTGAAAAGATAACAAAAAAGGCCATCGCTGATAGGGGATGGCCTTGATCTATTTTTTCAGATCGCTTGCTAGTCCTTCGCCTTTTCAAATTTCAAGGCGGCAGAATTCATGCAATACCGCTGGCCCGTGGGCTTTGGGCCATCGTCAAACACGTGCCCCAGGTGCCCGCCACAGTTGCTGCAAACTACTTCGTCTCTTATCATACCCAGGCTGGTGTCGGTGCCGATGTCAACGGCCGAGGCTTTGATGGGCTGATAAAAGCTGGGCCAACCGGTTCCTGATTCAAACTTGGTTTCCGAGTCAAACAATGCCTGATGGCAGCCGGCACAATAGTACACGCCCTTTTCGTGGTTGTCCCAATACGTTCCGGTGAAAGCGCGCTCAGTACCCTTTTCGCGGAGCACGTAGTATTCCATCGGGGTCAGCTCCTTTCTCCATTCGGCATCCGATTTTTTTAAGTAGGTGTGCTGGGCACCTTTTTCTTTATTTTCTTTATCGGCCTTGGTTTGGGCACAAGCCGACACGACCACGGTCAGCGACAATACGGCAAGGATTTTCAACCATTTCATAGCATTCGGATATACGTTAAGGTTACCACATTTGGATCAAAATGGTTCTCTTTTAGGCTGTTTTTGTCTCGGTTGAGACAAAAGACCCCAGATGCAACAAACCTCATCGATGTTGGAAATAACCCTGTTTTCAACAATTTCTTTTCTCCCAGGTACTCAAATTTGAGCCTTGATAATGAAAACTGTTGGCTCCAAGCATTTGATTTTTCTCCCGCACCAGCTAAAGCGAGGACTAATGATACTGGCGTTTGCATGTGCATACGCAGGCCAGGCTCAAAACTATCAATTGCACAGCGTGTACCTCTACAGTTTTACCCGTTATGTTCAGTGGCCGGAAGAAATGGCCAAGGGTGCCTTCTTGATTACGGTGCTGGGTGAGTCTCCGATCTATGACGAACTGTTGCATATGGCGGAAGTTAAAAAAGTGGGGGACAGGCCGATCATAGTATCGCGGGTGCCTTCGGCTGCCGATGTCAAGCAATGTAATATCCTGTTCGTTCCTGCCGACAAATCTGCTCAATTGGCTGAGGTACTTGCTAAAATTGGTTCTGGCCCCACGTTGGTCGTTACTGAGCAGCCCGGACTGAGCGCCAAGGGAAGTGCCATCAACTTTGTGAACAAGGATGGCAAGCTCGCTTTCGAATTGAATCAATCAACACTAAACAAACATAAACTAAAGGCCTCAACTGAATTGACCAAACTGGCCATCCTTATTTGACTTTTTAGCTATGGAAATAAATGCTCTGAAAATGAAGGGAATTAAAATCAAGATTGGAACCAAGATATTCCTGGGGTTCCTGTCACTAATCATTTTATCGGTAATCGTGGTTGCCGTGATCTTTTGGAAAGGAAGCGTGATTGACAATTCAACAAAGTTTTCTTCTGAAAACGCCAGACCTTCCAAAGAGGCCATCAACGAGTTCATTCTCATGACCACCCAATCGAAGATGCTCATCACCAATTGGGTGTACCTCCAAACCAATCAGGAAGACAAGAGCTCATTGCGGCAGATCAAGGATTATGAATATCCAGCGCTAAAGGAGAAGATCGCTCAGTTGGTGCCCAATTGGAGCGATAGCCAGCGCTTGAAGATGGATACCATCTTTACCAAGTTCGAATCGATGATGAAATCGGCTGAAGATAACATCATGAATAAGCTGGTGACATTCGAAAACTATGAAGATCCATTGACCAAACTTCTTGCCGAGGATGCCATCGAAAGCCAGATCATTCCGCAGTTTGCAGACCTTATCAAGTCATTGAACGAAATCGCGGCCACTCAAACTGCCATCAGCAACGATGCGGAGCAGCAAATTGTGGCCTCCACAAGCGACTTGTATTATTACACGATTATCCTGGGTGTAGCGATCGTGCTCCTAGGGTTAGTCATCGCCTATCTCATCGTGAAGTCGATCACCAATCCAATCAATTACATCAAGGACGTGGTAGTGAAGCTTGGTAAAGGAGAGTTGGTTGAGGACAAGCAACGCAAATTCAGTAATGACGAAATAGGGGAGATGGCGATTGCTACCGATAACCTGGTGAGCGGATTGAAAGCGACTACCCAGTTTGCCGAAAACATCGGTAACGGCAAGTACGACAGCGAATTCCAACCGTTGAGCGAGCATGATGTGTTGGGCAATGCTTTGTTGAACATGCGGGTGAACCTGGCGCGTGTGGCCGAGGACGATAAAAAGCGGAACTGGGCTACCGAAGGTCTTGCCACCTTTGGAGAAATTCTGCGTGCAAACAACAACAATCTGGAAAAGCTGTCGGATGAGATCATCAGCAACCTGGTGAAGTACCTGAAGGCGAACCAGGGTGCGTTGTACATCATTGATGATGAAGAGACTGACGATCCTACGATGTCGATGACGGCATGCTATGCTTGGGATAAGAAGAAGTACCTGAACCAAAAGATCCACCGTGGTGAAGGTCTTGCTGGTCAGGCATGGCAGGAGATGGACACTGTGTATCTCACAGATGTTCCGCAAAACTACATCAAGATCACATCGGGCCTCGGTGATGCCAACCCGAATTGCATCCTGATCGTGCCCCTGAAGGTAAACGACCAGATCTTTGGCGTGGTGGAGATTGCTTCGTTCGGTGTGCTCAAAGATTATGAAATTGAATTCGTGCAAAAGATTGCCGAAAGCATTGCTTCTACGATTTCTTCGGTGAAGATAAACGCCCGCACACAACGTTTGCTGGAAGAGTCGCAACAGATGACAGAGCAAATGCGTGCCCAGGAAGAAGAAATGAGACAGAACATGGAGGAACTGCAAGCCACCCAGGAGGAGATGCAGCGGGGGCAGGTGGAGACAGAAAGCACCATGCAGGCCTTGAACTCGTCACTGTGCGTGGCAGAGTTTGACCCCGAGGGACTTGTATTGAAGGCCAACCCCAACTACCTCGATTTGATGGGATATCGCCAGGATGAGTTGGTGGGTGAGTTCCACCGCATTCTCGTAAGTCGCGATGAAAAGAATTCGGATCAATACCGTCAGTTCTGGCGCGACTTGTCTCAGGGCAAGAACCTGCGTGGTGATTACATCCGCACCACCAAGAAGGGCCAGACGGTTTGGACGCGCAGCAGCTATTCAGCCGTACGCAACAAATCGGGTGAAGTCGTGAAGATCATGGAGATTGCCTACGATATCACCTCCTACAAGGCGGCCCAGCAGGTGCTGAATTAGAAATACCTAAAACCTGGAATGTAAAAAACCCCTGCCGATTGGAGGGGTTTTTTATTTACCTAAACCTAAACCTATGAGAAGAATAACTCAACTCATCTTTAACAACGGCAAAACAGGTTTTTGGTTTCGTTACTGAACGGCAAAAATGAAAAAAATGATGATCGGTCAGTCCTTCTTCAATTTGCCGGCAAATTGCTTCCTGAACTTCTCCACTTTGGGACGGATAACATACTGACAATAACCTTGGTTGGGGTTCAGTTCGAAATAGTTCTGATGGTGGTCCTCTGCCGCGTAGAACTCCGTGAAAGGGCTAATTTCCGTAACGATTGGACTTCGAAAAACCTTAGAGGCATCTAATTGCCTTTTGTACGCTTCCGCAGTCGCTCGTTGTTCCTCATTGTGGTAGAATATGGCAGAACGATATTGGGTCCCCACGTCAGCACCCTGCCGATTAAGGGTAGTGGGGTCATGGGTATTCCAAAAGACCTCCAATAGTTCCTCGTAGGTGATTACGGTTGGGTCGTACGTGATCTGCGCTACCTCTGCATGGCCCGTGAGGCCTGTAGTTACCTCACGGTAAGTCGGGTTTTTTACTTTGCCACCAGCATAGCCCGATACGACTTTCGAAACGCCCTTTAGGTCCAAAAATACTGCTTCGGTGCACCAGAAGCAGCCCGCTCCAAATGTGGCCAGCGACTCCGTATTTGTCTTAGACATATCGTTTGATTTTTTGGTTTGGGTCACACCCGGAAATGAAATCACTACCAAGGTAGCGGCCATCACCACCCTATGAACAGTCAACATGTGGTTATAACCGTTTCGCCTGCCTTTTTGTTTTGTCAAGGGTACGTTGTGTCTGCTAATTGACCGAATTAATAGCGACTGTAGAATGAGGAAATGGCGTTGGCCAGCTTTTTGTCCAGCTCTCGCTTGGTTTGTTTTTGCAGATAATCGCGTTCCATGTAAGGCTCCCGTTTTTCACAGAGCTTCTTATTGGCTGCAGACAAGGCGCGCTGGTCGCCAGTGCAGGTCGCCCAGGTGTCGGACCAACTCTCATCGGCAGCGATCTCCGTATTGCGCAGCTCAGCCCGGCTTGAGGCGTCTACAACGAGCAAGGTAACCGAACCTCTCGCCTTAACAGTCTTTGTGTATGTAGTCATCTGCGCGGTCACGTTGGTGTAAACCGGCACCTTCTTTCCTGAAACCGTTTTTTCACCTGTCTTCACGCTATCTTTAAAACTCTCCACTTTTTTAGTAATGGCTGGCCTGCCCTCGGAATATCCATTCACAATCAGTTTCGTAAAGTGATCAATCTTCTCGAGCCCTTCTTCCTGGGCCTGGCGCGGGGTGTAAAATTTTACAAACATATTCCCCTGGTAGCCAAACATCACCGGGTCAAAATTCCAGTCGTACATGTTTTGGATCATGGGTTCGACCACCACTTTCAGCGTGGCGTTGAACTTTGCCTGGTCCATCATCTCGATGGCTTCGCGGTATCCGGGTGAAAAACCATTGGCTTCTTCGAACAGGAAGTAGGCGCGCTTGGCATCATCTCGCGAGTCTTTCATCATGGCCTGTATCCCGGCTTCGTAGGTTTCTTCAGCGGCCTTTCCCTTCAGCTCGGTCAATTCGTTGTACTTGCTAATGGGTTTTGGAATCACCTTCAAAGCGCCAGGCGAGGTACGAATTTCTTCATATAGCCGGTTGATCTTTTCATAATCTTGAACCGCAGAGCGCCATTTGAAATTGGCGTTAGCTTCGATCTGATTCTTGGCGTCACTTTCGAGGTAATCGACCGCTTGCTGGTAGCTGAGTTTGAGCACCTCTCTCGATTTTTTGTGATCCGGCTTTTGGCGCAGGCGTTGCACGGCCGTCAGCACCGCTTCATAGTAGTCGCCTTGCTTGTAAGCTGCTTTACCGGAAGAGCAGCCCTCGATCAAAACAACAATGAGGGCCAAGAGGGCCGGAAATGTAAATCGCCATTTCATAATCAAAAGCCTTTATTAGGGCAAAGAAAACAAAATCAGTGCCTTAAATCTTCATTTGGGCGAAAAGAAGTCGATGAGGATATCGTCTATGAGGCGTTTCCAGTTGCCCCAGGACGCACCATCGTGCACTTCGCGGTAATGGTAGACGCACGAATTCGCCTCCAGGATTTCGCGCATGCGTTGGCTTCCTTCTGTGGCATCGTTGATGGTACCGGTGGTGAGTGAAATAATCACCGATGGGTCTTGTGGATTTTCACACAACTGGTAGATCTGTGGCTTTATCCAAAAAGTCGGTGACTGGATACCCGCAAATCCGAATACTTCTGGTTTGGCAAACAAAAAATACGTGGCGTTAAGGCCGCCCTGCGATGCACCCATGATGGCGCGTTGTTTTTTATCACTGATGATCGGGTACTTTGATTCAATGAACGGGATAAACTCATTGGTGAAGAAATTCAAATAGGAAGGGTTCATCGTGAGTTCCTGCATCCTTCGGTTGTTATTTCGGTAGGCGGGTTCGCGATGATCGATAAAGACCGCCACAATGGGTTCGATTTTTTTGGTTGCAATCAAGTTATCCAGCACGGTAACCATATTTCCCATGTTCGGATGCATGTATTCATAACCGTCCGTCACATACACAACAGGGTATTTTTGCCTGCTCGCACCAGCGGGCAGGTAAACCGAATAAGTGATTTGGTATTCAAGCTCCTTGCTGTGAAAGAGCAAGTCGGGGAGCACTTGACCCCGAGGGATATCTTGCAACAGCTCCTGTGCTGGGTCTGATTTGTAATCCGGCATTCTCAGTTCTGAATTCAAGCTGCCGCCTCCAACACCCGACCATTGATTGTAGGAATTCACCGGGTCGAGTATTTGTGAGTTCCCGTCAACCACGATTCGGTAGTCCATGCGGGCGTCCTTTTCGAATGAGGCTTTGAGAAACCAAATGTTGGTCCCCTCTAAACGGGTGCCCTTGTTTTGAAAACTGCGGTCGTAGCCCCAGGCATTGAAGTCACCAGTCCATGCGATGGAGGTTGCGTTGCCACGGTATAAAAATAGCACTGAGTCGCCTGCGGTAAAGGGAATGCGCTGCGCGTCTACCAATTGTTGCCAATACTGATCGAGTTCTGTGCCGCCCGCGTCTGCGTTAGCGAGTCGCTTGAGCGAAATAATGATGTCGTTTGGAGAAGAGGCTGGTTGGCCAAGAACGGTCAACGTGAGTAAAAAGGCATGGATAGCCAGAAAATACCTAGGCCACATAGTGGGCTAAGTTAATGAAAATAAAACTGGTTACTTGAACACGCTCACTTCTTCATCATCAGCCACGCGCAGGCTGAGCAATCCCGCGATGATCATCGATATCCCGCCCGTGATAAGGATGAAAATCGGTTCGTTGTCAAATACCCGGGTGAGCATGAACCCGAGAATGGTGCCCGCAATGATTTGAGGAATCACAACGAAGAAATTGAACACACCCATATAGTAGCCCATTTTTTCAGCCGGCAGGGAGCCCGATAACATCGCATAGGGGATGGAGAGGATACTTGCCCAGGCAATACCAACACCCACCATCGACAGGATCAACAGGTCCGGGTTGTGAATCAGGAGTACAGACATCAGCCCCACGCCACCACAGCTCAACGCGATGAAGTGAGTGACCTTTCGGCTGGTGTACTTGGCCAGGATGGGAAGGAACAAGGCTGCCAGTGCGGCAATCCCATTGTACACCGCAAACAAAATGCCCACCCAATCGGCCCCCTTGTTGAATTGCGATTGAATGGTGGCCAGCTTCTGTTTGATTTCGGTGGGGATATTTACCGAGGCCTCTTTGCCCAGAAAAAACTGTGTGAGCTTGATGCTAAAGTGAGTTTTACCATCACTCATTTTGGCCCTGGCCTCAGACAGACCTCTTTCAATTTCATCGCGAGAGACTTCGCTGAAGTAAGGATCGGCCAGGCCGGCCGCATGCGCTTCGAGTGTCTGCAGGTGCTCGGCACTGAGTTTCATGTCGTAAATGTGACTTGTAATGGCCGAGGTGGTGTAAATCCACATCGCAAAGAGGGCAAACCAGGAAAAGAACTGAACGTAGGCGAGTTGAACCATGGTGCGTGGCATGCTCAGGAAATCATTGACCATGTGTACCAGGCCGAGGTAGGTTCTTCCCTGTGCCACATAGGCTGCGCCCAGGAGAATGAAAGCGCCAAAAGCCAGGAGCCCCCCGCCCAACACGTATAACTCTTTGTCGGTGTCAACGAGATAAAGGAGCAACAACAACACCGATCCCAGCGTGGTTAGAATGATGCCGATGCGTGCGAATTTGTTTTTGGCTTTGTCCGGTTCCTTGATGTGGCGCTTCTCCCGGTTTCTCAGGTTTTCCTCTTGTGCGGCATCAGGCGGATACTCTTTCGTGCTGAAAACGGTCCACATCACTGTGACAAACAGCATAAACGCACCCACATAAAAAGAGTATTTCACCGAGTTGGGGATACCCACCTGCGAGGTGTCAGCCTTGAATCCAAACCAATTGGTGAACATCCAGGGAAGCATGCTGGCAATGACTGCACCCACTCCTATGAAAAAGCTCTGCATGGCAAAACCCGCTGTGCGCTGGGAGGGTGGCAACATGTCGCCCACGAAGGCCCTGAATGGTTCCATGCTGACATTGATGGAAGCGTCCATGATCCAAAGCGTGCCCACGGCCATCCACAACGCAGCGGAGTTGGGCATAAGGCAAAGCGCGGCCGAAGCTAGAATGGCTCCAACTGCAAAATAGGGTCTTCGCCTGCCCCAGGTGGGATGCCAGGTGCGATCGCTGTAGTATCCGATAATTGGCTGTACGAGCAACCCGGTAACCGGTGCGGCCAGCCAATACAAAGCGAGGTTTCCGGTATCAGCGCCCAACGTTTCAAATATGCGACTGGTGTTGGCATTTTGTAATGCAAATCCGAATTGAATTCCAAGAAATCCAAAGCTCATGTTCCAGATCTGCCAGAAGCTCAGTGACGGTTTAATCCCAGACGATGTCATATTAGTTTTCGTTTTTCGGGAATGTTCAAGATCGGTTTACAACTTCCATTAGTTCAAAACAATTTCTAATTCTTCATTGGAATATGGGAACGAAGCGGTTTGTACGAATTCCTCGCCCATCGACTCGGGATCGTTGATCGGATCGTATTTTTCCAGGGGAGTGAAGTAAGAAAAGTTCGTCTCCCTCGATTGATGTGCCTCGCCATTGATAACGACACGGTTGATTCTCTCAAATCCGTGCAGCACAAGTTGGACGGACGCATAGTTAGACTGGAATTTTCCGTGGCCGCCAGACAGCCGGATTGTCTTCTGCGCAGCACTGAAGGAAATCGTGCGCAGGCAGGCTTGCCCATCCTCATATTCGAATGTTACGCCATCATCCTGGTATAGCTCGAAACTCGCCTCACCGCCCTGGTAAACATGCAAACGGAGCGTGTCTGGCTTTACACTCGTATTCGCGTTTGCTGCCTCCATCGGCAGAATGGCCCCCGCCTTCACAAAGATTGGCAGTCTGTGAATCGGGCAGTCGATGGTGATCACGCGGTCGCCTGCAAATTTCTCTCCGGTAAATACATAGTACCAATTTCCGGCTGGAAGAAATACTTTGGTCAACTCTTTCCCGCTTTCTACCGGGGCTACCAGGATAAACGGACCAAACAAATATTGGTGATGAAACTGGTGATCAAACACCCGATCATCGTGCGCGTGCTCAATGGCCAGCGATTGTTGAACGGGCATGCCTGTCTGAGACGCTTCATAAAACAACGAATACAAATACGGCATCAGCTGGTATCTGAAACGGATGTAGTTGCGGGAGATTTGTTCAACTTCTTCGCCATAAGACCAAGGTTCTGAATCGCGTGTATTGATCATGGTATGTGCGCGGAAGAAAGGAGATAGCGCACCAATTGACAACCATCTCGCAAAAAGTTTGGTATTGGCATCGCCCACAAATCCGCCCACGTCATAGCCAGCGAAGGCAATACCGGAAAGGCCCATGCTGTTAATCATTCGCACGCCCAACATCATATGCTCGTCATAGGATACGTTGTCGCCCGTCCACACCGCTGCGTAACGCTGTATGCCGGCAAATCCAGATCGCGTGAGATTAAACGGTCGTTTTTTGAGCAACTTGCGAGTACCCTCATACGTACTTCGTGCCATCTGTAAGCCATAGACGTTTCTCCCTTTCCGCGTAGTTGCGGGTGAACCATCAAAATCGAACACAATGTTTTCGGGCAGCGCATTGCCCCACGTGGCGATTTCATTCATGTCGTTCCAAAAACCCTCAACGCCTATGTCGATGTAACCGTGAAATTTTTCGCGCCACCAGTGGCGGGTAGAAGGTTTGGTGAAGTCGGGGAAGTGACACCACCCTGGCCATACCTGCCCGGTGTAGTACCCGCCATCGGAATATTTCAAGAATACATCATTTTTCACCCCGTCATCGTAGGTATCGTAACCTTCCTCTACCTTAATTCCCGGGTCGCACATCACAACCACGTGAAAGCCCATTTCTCTCAGCTGATCCATCAGCTGCTTCGGGTTCGAAAACTTATTTCGATCCCAGGTGAAGATTTTATATTTCTCCATGTAATGGATGTCGAACACAATCACGTCTGCGGGAATTTCCTTTTCGCGAAATGTGCGGGCCACATTCAATACTTCTTTGTCCGGGTAGTAGCTATAGCGGCACTGCTGATACCCGATGCTCCACTTGGGCGGGAGGGGAGTTGTGCCTGTGAGGTAGCAATAATTCCTGATGACTTCGCTGACGTTCTTTCCTGAAATAAAGTAGTAGTTCAAGTCGCCTGCATCAACGGAGAAGCTTGCGAAACGATTGTTGGAGGCACCAAAATTGAAATGTGATTTATGCGTGTTATCGAGAAAGATGCCATAACATAACCCGTGATGAAGGCCGATATAAAAAGGCACAGAACAGTACAACGGATCTGCGCCCGAGTGGTAGGCGTACGCATCTGTATTCCAATTCTGATAGGCAAAACCCTTCCTGTTGAGCGGCCCGGTTTTTTCTCCCAACCCGATGAAACGCTCCCCGTCCTGCAGTTTCTTATAGGTGGTAACTTGTTCTCCGATCCAGGATGTACCCAGACCCGCTTCGTCTTCGTTGATCACTTTACCCGACCCATCGTGAAAGGAGATACGGACCGGGTTTCGCTGCATGCGAACCTGCAGGTCGCCCGCTTCCAACCGGATATGATCAGGCTGTTCAACCACCCGGGCGTTTGCTGAAGGCTGAGCAACTACCGAATAGGAGAAATCATCAAACGACTGGTGACGCGTTGCCGTAACCCTGACAATCTGCCTGGAATAGGTTTGCAGGCGGATGTGGGCCCACCCCGTGCGGGCTTCCATTCCATATTCATTGATGACGATCTCTTTGACCGAATCGATCGATCGACAGACTTCACTTTCTCTTGACACCATTCGATTTTAAATACTAATGGGCAAATAATTTCCTTAAAGTAAAGCCTTCGCGAACCACTTCACCTAATTATTTGAAATCAAAAAGCAGAAATCGATTGCGACTTATCGCTACTTCTTTTTAAGAGAAGAGTCTCTGATGATGAGCTTTGTCTTGAGCACTTTGGTTTCGGGTTGCAGCTCACCCTGCTCCTTGTCTTTCCATTCGATCTGTCGGATCAGCAGCCGGGCCGCTTCCTGCCCCATTTGAAAACCGGGCTGATCCACGGAGCTGAGTGCGGGCTCCATCAATGAACTGAAAAACCAGTTGCTGAACCCAATGATGGCGATCTCGTCCGGGATGTTAACATTGAGTTCTTTCAATCTTTTGACCGCACCCATCGCGATGGGATCATTGTTTGCGAAAATGCCGTCAGGTCTTGGCTTCATTTTCATCACCTGATCAATGGCTTTTTTGCCGTCATCCAAGCCTGCAGTCGGGCACTCCACAATGAGGCTTGGGTCAAACTTCAAGCCACGTTCCTTTAAAGCGTCTTCGTAGCCTTTCATCCGATCGCGGCTGATGAGTAAGTTCATCGGGCCCTGAAGGTGGGCAATCCGCTTGCAGCCCTGGTCAATCAGGTGCAGCACCGCTTCCTTGGCGCCCACATAGTCGTCTACGATCACCTTGCTGGTGTTCGGATTGTTATACATCCGATCATAAAAAACAATGGGCACCCCCTTGGAGATCACAGATTCGATGTGATCAAAGTCCTTCGTTTCCCTGGAAAGTGAAATCAACATGCCGTCCACGCGGCTGTTGAACAAGGCTTTGATATCTGTCTTCTCCCGTTCATAGGACTCGTTCGATTGTGAGAGAATCACGTTGTAGCCGGCCTGATAAGCGACATCTTCAATTCCGCTGATGACGGTGGAGAAAAAGAAATGCATGATCTCAGGGATGACCACGCCAATCGTGTTCGTCTTTTTCTGCCGGAGGCTCAACGCGACAATATTGGGCTGGTAGTTGAGTTTCTCCGCCAGCTCATTCACAGCTTTTTTGGTTTCAGCGCTGATGTCAGGGTGATCTTTTAGTGCTCTGGAGACGGTGGAAGGAGAGATTCCGAGCTCTCTTGCAATGTCTTTGATGGTGACCTGATTGAATTTCATGGAAGGTTAAAACGCGCTTGTATAATTTGTTGAATTAATCTGATTTACGCAAACGTTTGCGATTTCGATTCCTAGAAAAAATGCTTAAATTCTTGGCCAAAACGGGTGAAGAATTGCGATTTTCAAAGTAATATTGGTTAGGAATGAACATGTCTATAGCGGCAAAATACAACAATAAGCTCTGTTAATCACCTCTAGAAATCACTTAAACCATAATAATTAAACCCAAACAAAAAACCGTATGATAAGATTGTATCTGCTTATTCGAAAGTGCCTGTTTCTGGTGCTTTTGGGCGTTGGTGTAACAGCCTACGCACAAACAACAGTCTCAGGTAGAGTGACGTCAGCCGATGACGGATTCGGTATCCCCGGGGTTAACATCCTCGAGAAGGGTACAACCAATGGAACTGTCACTGACACTGACGGTAACTACCGCATGAGTGTGGGTGCGAACGCCACGTTGGTATTCTCATTTGTGGGATATGCTACCCAGGAGGTTGCGGTCGGATCACAAAGCACAGTTAACGTGTCGTTGGAGTCTGATGTGACCGCGCTAAGCGAGATTGTGGTGACGGGTTATGGAACGCAGGAGAAAAAGGAAATCACAAGTTCGGTGGTGGCCCTAAGCGATAAGGAATTCAACAGGGGTAACGTAAACGACCCGACACTCCTTCTTCAGGGTAAAGTTCCTGGTTTAAGTGTGTACAACAAAGGTGGTGACCCGAACTCAAGTTCAACCATTCGCCTTCGCGGTATCTCAACCGTGGGTGCTAACACGCAGCCATTGGTGGTTATTGATGGTGTGATTGGTGCCTCGCTTGACAACGTGGACCCTAATGACATTGAGTCTGTAAACGTATTGAAAGACGGTTCTGCAGCCGCTATTTATGGAAGCCGTGGTTCCAGCGGGGTTATCCTCGTTACTACCAAGAGAGGTTCCAAGCGAGCAGGTGGTGTCTCAGCTACCTATAACGGTTACGTGGCAGCGGCCACCATTCAGCGCGAGCAACCCATCATGACCGCCAGCGAGTACATCGCGGCAGGCGGTAACGACCTGGGTTCAGAGACAGACTGGCAAAGAGAAGTAACCCGCACGGGTATCTCTAATGTCCATAACATCGCCATCTCTGGTGGTAACCAAAACACGCAGTATCGCATGTCCACCAACTTCAGAAATGTGGAGGGAATCTTGAAAGAGTCTGGGTTTGACCAGGTGAATACCCGTGCCAACATGACGCACAGCGCACTGGATAACAAACTGAAGATTGATTTGAACATGTCGTTCACGAACCGGAACAGCAACTTCTCATTCAATGAGGCTTTGCGTTATGCTACCCTGTTCAACCCTACTGCCCCTGTATTCTTCCCGAATGGTGATTATTACCAGGCAATTTTGTTTGATAACTTCAACCCGGTAGCCATTCTTGAGCAAAATATCAATGAGGGCAAGCGCAAGAACTTGAACTATAATGCCAAAATTGACTACACCATCTTCAACAACCTGACCCTTACTGCCAACTACGGTCAGCAGTTCGAGCAGAATCTCAATGGTGAGTACTATTCAAGAAACTCCCTTTTCAGAGGCTTGAACAGAGGTGGTTTGGCAAGAAGATATACTTCTGATCGCAGCTTCCAGTTGTTTGAAGCGTATGGAACTTACCTGAAGACATTCAACAAAGTCGACTTGACGTTGACTGCTGGTTACTCATTCCAGGAGGATCAATTCGAAGACATCTTCCTTGAACTAGGTAACTTCCCAAGTGACGAACTTGGCTACTACGCACTTGAGAATGCCGGTGACCGTCTTTCTGGATTGGCGAGCCTGGTGAATATTAACTCGAGCCGTTCTCCGAACAACCAGATCACGGCACAGTTTGCCCGTGTTAACCTGACGTTCGACAACGGTATCTTCTTCAATGCATCGGTGAGAAGAGAAGGCTCCACCAAGCTTGGTGAAGACAACCGTTTCGGTGTGTTTCCAGCAGCCGGTTTGGGTGTGGACATTTTGAAGTATGCTTCAATCGGTCCTTTCAGCGCGTTGAAGTTTAGGGTGGGTTATGGTGTGACAGGTTCACTCCCTGGTCCATCGGGTCTTGCACAAGACGCGTACAGCTACTCATTCCAGGGTGGTGGTACGGTTCAAAAAACACGTGACGCCAACACTGATTTGAAGTGGGAGCAGAAGGCAGAGACCAACCTGGGTATCGATTTCGGTATCAACGACAAACTGACTGGTACGTTGGATGTGTACACGAGAAACGTAACCGACTTCATCTTGTTGAACAACAATGCGGACCCTGCGATTTATCCTACCGGATCAATCTATCAGAACTCTGGTGAATTGAAGACGCAGGGTATCGAATTGTCATTGAACTACAATTCATTCCAATTCGGTCAACTGACCTGGAACCCAGGGCTGGTGCTGAGCAGCTATAAGACAACCCTTGAGGACTTCCTCATTGATACTCAGATTCGTTCGGAATTGGGTGCGCCCGGCCAAAACGGTACATACATGGTTCGTGTAGCTGTGGGTGAGCAGTTGGGTCAGATTTGGGGACCTGTGTTTGACGGGGTAGAAGGCAACGGTGCGCCTCGCTTCAAGGATTTGAATGGCGATGGTTCTGTCATTTCAAACCCTGGTGCAGCACTCGATCCCAATGGCGACTTCCAGCAGCTTGGCAACGGATTCCCGACACTTGAGGTGGGCTTCACTAACCAGTTGACTTACAAGAACTGGGATTTGAACGCATTCTTCCGCGGTGCTTTTGGCCACAGTTTGGTGAACAGCTTCCGCGCGTTCTACGAGCCTTTGGACCCTGGTGCCATCAACTCCTATAACCGTACCATTACGGACAAGGCGGTTGCAGGTCTGACTTCAGCACAGTATAGCTCTTTGTACGTTGAGAAAGCCGATTTCGTTAAGCTTGACAACATTACCTTGGGTTACAATCTGCCCACCAACGGCAATACATTCAAGAACTTCAGATTCTACTTGAGCGTTCAGAATGCGTTCCTGATCACAGGTTACACTGGTATCGATCCCGAGCCGGTGTTGGTTGATTATCCAAGTGCGGATAACGGAGGTTTCGTTGACCTTAACGCAGCCGATCCATTATCACCTGGCATTGACAGAAGAAACAACTATTTCTCTGCCAGGACCTTCACATTCGGTGTAAACATTGGTCTCTAAGAATAATTTGAAAAAGTGAGGAATATGAAAAATGCTTTTAAATACATGATGATGATCGTCTTCGTGTTGGGTGCTATTTCCTGTACCGACCTCGAAGAAGAGATCAAGGGTGACTTTACCCAGGACTTTGACCCTGCTAACCAGGGTGTGGGTACGAAAAATAACGTGAACAAGCCAACACCTAGCGATGGTTTGTCTTCTGCGTTCTCCAGGTTGTTGAATGGCTCTGCCAACCACGGCAGCTATTTCTCATCCCAGGAGATTTCCTCTGATGAAGCGGTGATTACCCAAAAAGGGGGTGACTGGTTTGACGGTGGAATCTGGCTGGTGATGCACAAGCACCAATTCGCAGCCTCCGGTTTGGGAGGTATCAATGGGGCATGGAGCGACACCTACGGTGGTATCTTCCAATGTAATGAACTGTTGAAGACCGGTGGTCTTGATGCAGCCGGAACCGCTCAGATTCGTATGTTGCGAGCTTATTTCTACTGGCGATTGCTGGATATGTTCGGTCGCGTGAAGATTGTGACTGAACCTGGTGTAGATGCGCCACAGTCAACCCGCGTTGAAGTGTACAATTTTGTTGAGTCAGAAATTCTTGCTGCTTTGCCGAACCTTCCTGCCGGAAAGGCGGCTTATGGTCGTACCAATCAGGCGGCAGCCAATGGTATTCTTTCACGCCTTTATTTGAACGCGAAAGTTTACAAAGGCCTGGCTGCTCATGATCCTGCCGACCTCGACAAGGCGATCGCTGCCGCGGATGCGGTGATCAACTCTGGCGTATACAATTTGGCTGCGAGCTACGCAAACCTGTTTGCACCAGACAACGCTGAGGACAAGGGTTCAGATCCGGCAGGCCAAAAAGTAAGCGATGAGTTGATTTGGATTATTCCATATGATGAGGCCACCGGTACAGGTATGAACTTCGCGCAAATGACGCTCCACTACCCCAGCCAGTTGACTTATCGTTTGGCGCAGCAGCCCTGGAACGGATATTCCACATTGGAGGCATTCTATAACTCATATGCGGCAACAGACGTGCGAAGGGCAAACAACTTCATTGTGGGTCCTCAGACGGACGTGAATGGCTCACCCATTCTCGACCTGGCATTTGACAAAGCGGATCCTGATGGCGCTGAGATCAACTACACGCCTGCCATCAACGAGTTGGCGCCTAATGGCTCACGCCAGGCCGGTGCTCGCTTGGGCAAATTCAGCTTCAAGATCGGGCAGAACCCCGATATGGATAACGACTATCCTGTGATACGCTACGCTGAGGTTCTATTGAACAAGGCTGAAGCCCTTGCCCGCAAGAATGGATTTGGTGATGCTACGGCCCTTGGCTTGGTGAATCAAGTTCGCGCAAGGGCATCCGCAAGTGCTTACACTTCCTTAACGGAGGGTGAACTGTTGGCGGAACGCGGTCGTGAATTCTTCCAGGAGTCGCTGAGGAGAACAGACTTGATCCGCTTCGGTGCCTGGGGTAACGCCTGGTGGGAGAAGCCTGCACATTCTGACGCATTCAAGAATGTATTCCCGATTCCGTTTGAGCAGATTCAGGCAGCATCTACTTCCACGTTTACGTTAACTCAAAACCCAGGATATAATTAATTCTTTCTTAGGTATTTAGTTTTGTAATTTTGACAGCGTCCAACAATTGTTGGACGCTGTTTTTATTATGTGGATGAGAAATCTGTGGACGCTACTTGTGGTGCTGCTATCCGCCTGCAGCTTGCGCGAAACTGTTCCTGAATCAACACTTTTCTCCGATATCACCGCATCCGCAGGCATTACTTTCAGCAATGATTTGACGTTTACGGAGGAGCTAAATCCTTACACCTACCGGAATTTCTACAATGGTGCCGGGCTTTCCATTGGGGATATCAACAATGATGGTCTGCTCGATATTTACTTCGCGGGCAATCAAGTAGACAACCGGCTTTACTTGAATTTGGGAGACCTTAAATTCAAGGATATTACGGAATCAGCGGGAGTGGCATGTACCGGGGTGTGGTCGTCAGGTGTCACGATGGTTGACATCAATGGAGACGGCCGGCTTGATATCTATGTGTGCAAGTCAGGAAACCCAGGAGGTGAGAGACGGCACAATGAGTTGTTCGTGAACAATGGCGATTTGACCTTTACCGAACGTTCGAAGGAATATGGATTGGATATTACCGGGTTGTCGGTTCAAGCTGCATTTTTTGACTATGACAAGGATGGAGACCTGGATTGTTACTTGCTTACCAACTCGATACGCTCTGTCGGAAACTATGACTTGGTAAAGGATCAACGCAAGGTACCGGACCCGAGTGGAGGGGGCAATAAATTTTTTGTTAACCGCGATGGTAAGTTTTACGACTACTCAGAAGAGGCAGGAATCTATCGAAGCAGCATTGGCTTTGGCCTCGGCATAACCCTGGGTGATTTCAATGATGATTCCTGGACGGATATTTTTGTCAGCAATGATTTTTTTGAACGGGATTACCTGTACATCAATAACCAAAAAGGCGGATTCCGGGAGTCGCTGACCGAGTACTTTCAGTCGATCAGCATGGGCTCGATGGGAGCCGACCTGGCCGACCTTGATGGCGATGGAAATGCCGAGCTTTTCGTTACCGAGATGTTGCCCGATTCGCTGAGAAGGAAAAAGACCAAAACTGTTTATGAGGGCTGGGATCGCTATCAGCTTGGTGTGCAAAATGGATACCATCACCAGTTTTCCAGAAATGTGTTGCACAAGAAGATTGGCGATAGTGGCTATGCGGAGGTGGGGCGCCTGGCCGGAGTGGCCGCTTCGGAGTGGAGCTGGGGAGCGTTGATTTTCGACATGGACAACGATGGCAGGAAAGACATTTTTGTGGCCAATGGTATTTACAAAGATTTGCTGGACAGGGATTACCTGGCTTTCACCGGTGCCGAAGATAGCATCCGGAAAATGATCAGGGAAGAGAAGGATGTGATCATGAAATTGATTGAGCTGATGCCCTCCTCGCCAGTTCCAAATTACGCTTATCACAACGAAGGCGACCTGCACTTCTCCAACAAGAGTGATGCATTTGGTCTTTCCAAAAGGATGTTCTCCAGCGGAAGTGCATATGGTGATTTGGACAATGATGGGGACCTGGACCTCGTGATCAACAACATCAACGAACCGTCCATCGTCTACCGCAACAACACCGACACTTCACGGTTCAAAAGCATTTCCATTAGCTTGTCATCCGACACCGGGAATAGCGATGCGGTTGGGGCACGAGTCACCTTGTATGTGGGGGCGCGAGTTTATTCCGCAGATAATTTTGTGACTCGGGGGTTTCAGAGTTCAGTGCAACCCCGGATTCAGGTTGGGTTGGGAAAAGATGTGGATAAGATCGATTCTTTATTTGTTTACTGGCCGGATGGCGGCAGGTCTGCACGCTATGATCAACCCACAAATGTGTTTCTGCAGATCAAAAAAGAAGAGGCGGAGGTCACTTCAACTGCGGATAAGGCACCCGGGATTTCACTACTTAAGCGATTGGAACCCGATCGTGGATATCGACACCAGGCAAGCGGCTTAATTGATTTCAATCGCGATCGGCTGCTGCCCATGATGTATAGCAATGAGACACCGCATTTGACCACCGGTGACATCGACAATGATGGTGTAGTGGATGTCTATGTTGGTGGCGGAAAGGACCAGGCAGGAGCGCTGATCCGGTTTAAAAATGGCAAAGTATCCACGGTGGTTCAGGAGGCGTTCGAGAAAATAAGCCTGTCGGAAGAAACAGATAGCCATTTTTTTGATGCAGACAATGATGGCGACAATGACCTTTATGTGGCTTGTGGAGGACGGTTCTTTTCAAAAAGTTCCAGTGCATTGCTTGATCATCTGCTGATCAATGACGGACATGGATCATTTACGGAAATGCCAGGCGCGTTGCCGTTTACCGATTTTGTTGCTACAAGTGTGGTCCGGTCATTTGATTTCGATCAGGATGGAGATTTGGACCTCATGATCGGTGAGAGGTTTCACCCTTTTTCGTACGGCCTCGGTGGCAGGGGCTTTCTGTTTGCGAACGATGGAAGTGGAAAGTTTAATGACGTCACGGAAAGACTTGCACCGATTCTTAAGCAGGTGGGGATGATCACTAGTGCAGTGGTGGTAGATTTTGACGGGGACGGGTGGAAGGATTTGGTGTTGGCGGGCGACTGGATGCCGGTGAAGTTCTTGCGAAATAATCATTCAGGTTTTGAGGATGTGAGTGGGTCTTTTGACGTAGCCAATTCCAACGGATGGTGGCACGATTTGGCAACGGCAGACTTAAATCAAGATGGCAGGCCAGACTTTGTGCTGGGTAACCATGGCCTGAATTCGTTTTTCAAGCAAGGCGATCGAATGTATGTGAACGATTATGATGGCAACGGTTCCATTGAGCAAATTTTTTGTACCGATGTTGGCGGAAAGTACTACCCCATTGTAGACAAAGATGAGTTCCTTTCACAGTTGCCTGGCATGAAAAAGCAATTGCTGTATTATAAGGAGTACAGCAAGAAGTCAATTGACGACCTGTTTGACGAAAAGTTATTGTCGAGGTCCTTGGTTTTTGAGGTGCAGGAGCTTTCTTCCATTGCGTTGCTTTCCGGTGAGAATGGTTACACAAAGGTCTCCCTTCCGATGGAGGCGCAGTATTCGCCCATTTATTCATTGCTCATCACCGACATGGATGGAGATGGCGTACTCGATTTGATTGCAGGAGGTAACCATTATCAGGTGAAGCCACAATTTGGCCGATACGATGCCTCGCGAGGTTGGCTGTTCAAAGGGCAGCTTACCGATGGGACATTTACATTTAAAAAGGGGATTGATCTCGGTGTTGATGGGCAGATTCGGGATATAGAAATGGTGAACGCATTTGGAAAGAAGCTCTTGATTTTTGCAAAGTATGATAGTGACCTGGAAATATATGAAGTACGTAATTAGTTTGTTTTGGATTGGTTTGCTCCTCGCTTCTTGCGATCGGTCCGAATACTCGAAGATGGTGCGGGCAGAGTTGAAAAAAGGAATTAGGAATGATTCCGTTTTGTTGGGAATTAACCTGGGAGATACTCGAAATGAATTTTACGGCAAATGTTTCGACTTGAACCGGCAAAGACTTGTGCGACAGGGTCCGGATAACATGTCCGTTGAGTATATTTTTCAAGACAGCCTCGTTCATCCGCAGAAGACCCAAATTAGACTCTTGTTCTTTCCTGCGTTTGATTCTCTTGATAGAATTACTGATGTGTATATGGAGTGGAGTTATTCGGCATGGGCACCGTGGAATCGTCACCTGCAATCCGATAGCCTCGAGAAAAAGGTACTGAGGCTCCTGGCGGATTGGTACGGAGGAAATGAATTTATAACTGCGAAGGTAATGGATCGGGAACTTCCCGTAAAGGTGGATGCAAATAGGAGAATCGTGGTTTATATAAAGGACCCTCAAAGTGTAGGGGTAAACGTTCAGGATATTCTACACCCTAAATTCAAACACTCGATAACCAAGTGACAATGCGAACAATGCAACACGGACGAAGAGCAAAATTTGTATTGGTGTTTTATGCATTTGTGGCAGCGCTGCTCAATGGATGTGGCGAACGAGATGGGTCAACAGAAAAGGCTTTGTTCACAAGTCTGGACAGCTCGCAAACAGGTATCAATTTTGTTAACAAGCTTACTTTCGATAGCGAGTTTAATATCTATACCTATCGAAACTATTACAATGGGGGTGGGGTAGGCCTGGCGGATTTTAATAATGATGGACTGATTGATATCTATTTTACCGCAAATTTACTCTCCAATCGGCTTTATCTTAATAAAGGTGACTTTAAGTTTGAGGACATCACCCAAAAGGCCGGTGTGGGAGGAACAAGGGCTTGGTCGACCGGTGTGAGCCTGGCCGATGTGAATGGAGATGGCTGGATCGACATATATGTGTGCAACTCCGGAGACATAAAAGGCGACAACAAGCAGAATGAACTTTTTATCAACAATGGTGATCTGACATTTACCGACAAAGCTGAGGAATATGGCTTGGCAGACCCGGGATATACCACGCATGCTGCCTTCTTCGACTACGACAAGGACGGAGATCTTGATGCTTACATATTGAACAACTCGTATCAATCCATTGGCAGCTTCAATCTGCGAAAAAACGAACGACCAAAGCGCGACAGCCTGGGGGGAGATAAATTAATGCGAAACGATGATGGCCGTTTTGTAGACGTGAGTGTTGAGGCCGGTATCTACGGGAGTGTTATTGGATTTGGACTCGGTGTAACTGTGGGAGATGTGAATAATGACGGTTGGGCGGATGTATACGTATCCAACGACTTTTTTGAACGAGACTACCTCTATATCAACCACCAGGATGGAACATTTAAGGAACAACTCACCGAGGAGATGCGAAGCATTAGTGCAGCATCGATGGGGGCAGACCTCGCAGACATTAATAATGATGGACGCAGCGATTTGTTCATTACAGAAATGTTGCCGAAAGAAAATCAACGATTAAAAACGGTAACCACCTTTGAAGATTGGAACAGGTACCAGTACAACTTGGAGAATGATTATTACCATCAGTTTACCCGGAATATTCTTCAACTCAATAACAACGACAGTTCGTTTAGCGAGGTGGGGCGTATTGCGGGTGTGGAGGCTACGGATTGGAGTTGGGGGGCGCTCATGTTTGATATGGACAACGATGGCTTCAAGGACATTTTTGTAGCGAACGGCATTTACCAGGATCTCACCAACCAGGACTTCCTTGAGTTTGCCAGCAATGAGGAGTTCGTAAAGTCTGTGGTTACGGATAAGAAGGTGGACTATAAAAAACTCACTGAAATTATTCCGTCCAATCCAATTCCAAATTTTGCTTTTCACAATGAAGGTAACTTGCGGTTTACCGACAAGGCAGGTCAATGGGGGCTTGCAGAGCCTGGGTTCTCGAATGGATCGGCATATGCTGATCTGGACAACGATGGAGATCTTGATCTTGTAGTGAATAATGTGAATATGCCCTCGTTTGTCTATCGGAGCGAGGTAAATGAGAAGTTGGGTAATCATTACCTGAAGCTGAGCTTGCAGGGAGAGGACAAAAACACGTTCGCATTTGGAGCGAAGATCTTGGTTGACCTGGGGGAAGAGCAATTGTATGTTGAGCAAATGCCTGTTCGGGGATTTCAATCTTCAGTTGACCCAAGACCCAACGTTGGTTTGGGTGCCACCACGGTAGTAAGAAAACTAACCATACAATGGCCAGATGACCGGTTCACTGTGTTGGACTCTGTACGGGCCGATCAGCACCTGACACTTCGGCAAGCGGATGCAATTCCGGGGATTCAGCCCGCACAACCGTCTGCAACCCAAGCCATTTTCAAACAAGTTGCTGATAATTTGGGTATGGCCTTTGAACACCAGGAGAATGAGTTTGTTGATTTTGACCGTGATAGACTAATCTATCACATGCTGAGCACCGAGGGCCCGCGCATGGCAGTGGGTGACGTGAACAAAGACGGCCTTGCGGACATGTACATTGGCGGTGCCAAGGATCAGGCCGGAGTGCTGTACCTGCAAACCAAGGCTGGAAGATTTCAACAAAGCGCTGGCCAGCCCTTCGAGAGTGACCGGGTATCTGAAGATACCGGTAGTTTATTTTTTGATGCAGACGGAGATGGAGATCTGGACTTGTACGTGTGCAGTGGCGGCAATGAATTTCCGACCAGTTCATCTGCACTGATTGACCGACTTTACACCAATGACGGAAAGGGTAAGTTTACAAAGTCGTCACAGTTCTTACCCACCAGTGCGTTTGAGAGTACTTCCACCGTGAAGGCGAGTGATTACGACCAGGATGGGGATCTGGACCTTTTTGTGGGTGTGCGGCTGAAGCCATTTGGTTATGGACTGCCCGTTAACGGTTACATTCTAAATAACGATGGCAGAGGAAATTTCACGAATGTGACAGCGCAAATCGCGCCTTCACTGAGTAACATTGGCATGATCACTGATGCGGTATGGAAGGACATCAATGGTGACGCAAAGGAAGATCTGCTGGTTGTTGGTGAATACATGGCAATTCGGGTATTTATTAACGATGGAGAAAAATTGGTAGATCGGACCGAACAAGCAGGACTTGCACGAACCCATGGATGGTGGAACAGAATTGAAGCGGCTGACCTGGATGGTGATGGTGATATTGATTTTGTGGTGGGAAATCACGGCCTGAACTCGCGGTTCCGGGCCTCACTGGAAAGGCCAGTGTGTATGTATGTAAGCGATTTTGATCAGAATGGCACTTTGGAGCAGATCATTTGCACTTTTAATGGCGATAAAAGTTATCCGGTTGCACTTCGCCACGATCTCATCAAGCAGATGCCGGGGCTCAAGAAAAAATATTTGAAATACGAGAACTACAAAGACCAAACTGTTAGCGATATTTTTACAAAAGAGCAATTGAATGGGGCTGTTCGCCTGGATGCTTATCTGCTTTCATCCGCAGCATTGATCAATGATGGGACGGGGAAATTTGAGATCAGGGACTTGCCTTCGCAGGCGCAGTTCTCACCGGTTTTCGCCATTTTAATTAATGATTTTGATGATGACGGTCAATTGGATGTATTGCTGGGCGGAAACCAATACCGCGTGAAACCTGAGGTCGGCCGGTATGACGCCAGCTATGGTCTGCTGCTGAAAGGGGTGGGCGATGGGACGTTTGTTGCTTTGAATTCCGCAAGATCCGGGATAAAGATTGACGGAGAGGTGCGGGATTTTGCAATGATGGACATTGCCGACCAGCGAATAGTATTTGTGGCGCGGAACAATCAGGAGATGATCGCCCTCAAACAGCAAACCAAGTGACGAGAAACATCTTTGCGCTCCTGATGCTGGTTGGCCTCTGCCACTGCACAACGCAGCGAGATGATGTGAAGTTGTTCACTGAAGTCCCTTCATCGCATACCGGGGTCAACTTTTCAAATGCCATCTCTGAAAACGATGACTTCAACATCATTCAGTATCTATACTTCTACAACGGGGCAGGTGTAGCAGCCGGAGACATTAACAATGACGGCCTTTCTGATCTCTATTTTGTAGCAAATCAAAACGACAACCAACTTTACCTCAACAAAGGGCAATTCCAATTCGAGGACATCACAGCAACCGCGAGGGTAGCAGGTGAGGGAAACTGGAGCACGGGCGTTACCATGGCGGATGTGAATGGCGATGGCTGGCTGGACATCTACGTTTGTGGCGTGGGAAATTACAAGTCATTTACCGGCAGAAATCAGCTGTTTATCAACCAGGGCGACTTGACTTTCAGGGAAGAATCTGATGCCTATGGCCTTGCGTTTGGGGGTTTTTCTACACAGTCTGTTTTTTTTGACTACGACAATGATGGCGATCTAGACATGTATTTGCTGAACCATTCAGTGCATACGTCAAGGTCATATGGAGACGTTCAACTGCGATTGCAACGCGACACGCTGGCAGGCGATCGTCTTTATCGAAATGAAATGATACCCACGGGAGAGAAGCGCTTTGTTGATGTGACCCATGAAGCGGGCATTTATAGCAGCCAAATTGGATACGGACTGGGCGTGGCTGTGGCAGATTTGAATTTGGATGGATTCCTGGACATTTACGTGTCCAACGACTTTCATGAGAATGACTATCTCTACGTCAATCAGGGAGACGGCACGTTCACGCAGGAGTTGGAGAAGTCCTTTTCTCACTCCAGCAGGTTTTCAATGGGCAGTGATATTGGCGACATCAACAACGATGGACGGCTTGATGTAATGACCCTGGACATGCTACCCAAGGATGAGGCAGTGATCAAGACCACTGCTGGTGAGGATCCTTATGAAATATTTCAATTCAAGTTGAGGTACGGGTATCATTATCAATACGCGCGCAATTGCCTCCAGATAAATCAGGGACTTAAGAATGACGTCCTGAAATTTAGCGATTTGGCACCGATCACCGGCCTGGAGGCGACCGACTGGAGTTGGTCTCCCCTCATTGCAGACTTTGATAACGATGGCCACAAAGACATCTTCATCACCAATGGCATCAAGGGGAGGCCCAACGATCTCGACTATATCAATTTTATTTCTGGCGATTCGGCCCAGCGTTATCTCGCGGACAAACAACTGATTGAGCAGATGCCTTCGGGCAAGGTTCCCAACACATTCTTCAAAAACAATGGCAATCTTTCATTTACCAATGTAACGAGTGATTGGTTTGCCTCTAAACCTTCGCTCTCCAATGGATCGGCCTACGCAGACCTTGACAATGACGGAGATCTTGATTTGGCGATCAATAATTACGATGGCCCCGCAACGCTGCTGAAGAACAATTTGCCAGTCGATTCATCGCAATTTCTGAACATCCTGCTGAAGGGATCTAAGCTAAATCAATTCGGAGTTGGGTCGAAAGTGATCGTCTATCAGGCAGGGAGGGTACTTGTTCAAGAACAGATGGGATCGCGGGGCTGGATGTCATCGGTGGACTACAAGATCCACGTTGGTCTTGGAAATCAAGTTGTCGATTCCGTATCAGTTGTCTGGCCTGATGGAATGATGGAAACCAGGAGAGCGCCAATCCGCAACCCGATCTTGACTTTTGATCAGGCCCAGGCTAAAGAGAAATGGACTCATCGGCAGCCGGTTAACACGGTGCTTGAAGAAGCAGAGGCGCCTGCATTTACTCACGTGGAAAACCCAAATTCGGTTTTTAATGTAGAGCCGCTCGTGCCTCACATGATATCCACGCAAGGCCCTGTGCTTGCAGTCGGTGATGTCAATATGGATGGTCTTGATGATTTCTTGGTGACTGGCGCCCGGGGCCAGGCAAGCAAGCTATTTGTTCAACAAATTTCCGGTCAGTTTTTGGAAGTAGATCAATCAGACTTTCATCAAGATGCGATCAGCGAAGATGTAGCAGCCGCATTTTTTGATGCAGATGGCGATGGTGATTTGGACCTCATGATTGCTGGAGGTGGGCAAGAACTTTCAGGCGATTTTCGAATGTACCAGCCTCGACTCTACGTCAATACCAACAATGTATTTAGGAAGGTGACTGAATCCGTGCCGGAGCTGCTTATAAATGCTTCATGCGTTAAGCCCGCGGATTGGGATAACGATGGAGATATGGATGTCTTTGTTGGGGCGCGCGTGGTGCCCGGGAGATATGGCGTTGACCCGGAAAGTTATTTCTTAAGGAATGATGGGCGAGGTCATTTCACTTTGATTGATTGGGCCACCATGCTACCGAACAATCAACCATCCTTCGGGATGGTCACGGATGCTTTGTGGACGGATCTCAACCAGGATGGTTTTGTTGACCTGGTGGTGGCGGGTGAGTGGACGCCCATCCGGGTCCTCATTAACCGCAACGGAACACTTGTGGAACAAACTGCAACATGGGGTTTGGGAGAAGCACATGGCTGGTGGAATACCCTGGAAACCGGTGATTTTGACAATGATGGTGACACGGATATAATCGCGGGCAACAGAGGTCTTAACTCACGCTTACGAGCCAGCAAAGCAGAGCCAACGGAATTATTCGTGGGCGATATTGACAACAACGGTAGCATTGATCATATTTTGACCTATTTTAACCAGGGTCAAAGATCTCCTTTTCTGTCGAAGGATCAGCTGATCAAGCAAGTCCCCATGCTAAAAAGAAAATTCTTAAAGTATGAGGACTATCGTTCGGTACAGTTGGAGGATATCGTTTCGCGGGAAGAACTATCGCAGTTCGTGAGTAAAAAGGTGACTCAATTTGCCTCTGTGTATTTGGAAAATAAAGACAGTTCATTCGCCCTTCACGAACTCCCATTTGAATTGCAAACATTTCCCATTTTCAAATTTTTGGCCGATGACATCAACGAAGATGGGAATCTTGATCTGTTGGCGGTTGGCAATTGGTATGCAGTACAGCCTGAGTACGGCCGGTACGATGCGGGCTATGGGGCATTGGCATATGGTGACGGCAAGGGAGCTTTCCGACCAATTCCTCCCCGACTTTCCGGCTTTTGGGTCGAGGGAGAGGGGCGAGACGTGAAGAAGTTGCGAATAAGAGGGGGAAGAATCGTTTATCTGTGCGCCCGCAACAACGATGAGTTAATGCTTTTTCAACGAAGGAATGGGCCATCAGCTGCTTCAAAATGACAAACATCATTTACTCGTTTGGTGTGCATTAATTAATTTTGAAAATCTTAAAACCTGAAGATGAGATAGTTATGAAGAGACTGGTGTTTAGTGTAGGGATTATATTCGTGGCATGCACGGGTACCAACAACGCATACCTGAGCAAGGTCCAGGATGCCGATTTCATCCACCGGACGTTAAAGCAAATTACGGATTGCATTGTGTACGATATCTTTTCACCACCCGTTGCCAGCAGGGTATATGCTTATTCGAGCATTGCCGCTTATGAAGCGATACGTCCTCAAAATCCAAACTACCACTCACTGGCGGGTCAGTTGCACGGGCTCGCGGAGGTTCCTTCTCCTGAATCTGGAAAAACTTACTGTTACCCCCTGGCATCGGTTGAGGCTGCCGTAAAGGTGGGAAGAGCATTGGTGTTTTCGGAGGACAAGATGGACGCTTACCATGAAAAGGTATTGCAGGAGTTTCGTGATGCCGGTGTGCCTGATGATGTTTTTGAGAATTCAATAGCCTTTGGCCAAGCCGTAGCCGATCACATCCTCGCCTGGTCGGCTGAAGACAACTACAAACAAACGCGGTCTTTCCCGAAATATACCATCCTGAGCGAAGCCAGCACTTGGAAGCCCACGCCTCCGGCTTATATGGATGCCATTGAGCCACATTGGAACAAGATCAGAACGTTCGTCATTGATTCGGCTGCACAGTTTAAGCCGATACCGCCTACTGAGTTCTCATTTGAAAAGAGTAGCCCGTTCTTTAGGGAAGCCAAAGAAGTATATGATGTAGGAAAAGGCCTGACGGATGAGCAAAAGGAAATTGCCAGTTTTTGGGACTGCAATCCGTTCGTCATGAATGTGAAAGGGCACGTGATGTTCGCGACCAAAAAGATTTCACCCGGTGGTCATTGGATGAATATTACCCGTGTGGCATGCAAGAAAGCAGAGGCTGATCCCGTTCGCTCGGCTGACGCCTATGCAAGAGTGTCCATTGCCCTTGCCGATGCATTCATTAGTTGCTGGGACGAGAAGTACCGCAGCAAGCTTATCCGCCCGGAAACCTACATCAACCAATACATTGATGAAAATTGGGTGCCTTTTCTGCAAACGCCTCCTTTTCCAGAGTACACCAGCGGCCACAGCGTGATATCTGCTTCCGCTGCCACGATGTTAACCAACATCTTTGGAGAAAACTTTGCATTTACAGACTCCACGGAAATGGAGTATGGGATGCCGCCCAGAAGCTTTGATTCGTTTTTCGATGCCTCAAATGAGGCTGCCGTGAGCAGGTTGTATGGCGGAATTCACTACCGGCCTGCTTGCGATATTGGCGTGCAGGAAGGCCGTGCGCTTGGCGCCCTGGTGGCCGACAGGATAAAAACGCGGAGCGATGCGGTGGCGCAAGCTAAGTAGGGTCCTGCTGATCTTTGCGGGAGTTGCTGTTGGTTGCCAGGCACCAACTGAGCATACCACGGTTGACTATTACGCTACTGAGCTTTTCCACGAGGTGCAAATGGCCGCCATCTTTCCCGACTCCAAGACCTTTGCCGACTGTGTTCCCAACGAGCCCATCGAGGAAATACTCAGGAAATATGACATAGAGAAAATGGAGCCAGGTTTTGATCTCAAGACTTTTGTGGAGCAAAACTTTCAATTGCCGGACCGCCCCGTGAGTGGTTTCCAATCAGAAAACAACGTGGGCGTTGAGGAGCATATCAAGAGACTCTGGCCTGTGTTGACAAGAACTGCCGACAACTATAATGCGCATTCTTCACTGCTTCCATTACCCACCGACTATGTAGTGCCGGGCGGCAGGTTTTCAGAGATTTATTACTGGGACAGCTACTTCACCATGCTTGGGTTGAAAGCACATGGCAGAACTGACCTCATTGCCGACATGATTGACAACTTCGCATTCCTGATTGACAGCATTGGCCATATTCCAAATGGCAATCGCAATTACTATGTCACCAGGTCGCAGCCACCTTTCTTTTCATTGATGGTGAAATTGTTGGATGCAACAGATTCAACCGCACTGCCCCGGTACCTGAAAAGTATGCAGAAGGAATACGATTTTTGGATGCAAGGCAGTGAAAACCTGGTGAACCCAGGAGACGCAGAGGCACGGGTGGTCATGCTGACAAATGGTACGATCGTAAATCGATATTGGGACAACAATCCCATACCCAGGCCTGAGGCTCACAAAGAAGATTTTCACCTTCGCATGGAAACCGGAAGAACCGAAGAGGATATTTATCGTGACCTAAAGGCAGGCGCTGAATCCGGTTGGGATTTTTCATCCCGTTGGTTTGATGAAGGGAGGGGTCTCGGCTCCATTCATACCACCGACATTGTGCCCATTGACCTCAATGCGTTGATGTATTTCATGGAGCGAACTCTGGCGGAAGGATATGGCAGGGGTGGCAATGCAGATCTGGTCAGTCAATATTCCAAAATGGCCGATGACAGGCGAAGGGCGATCCTCACTTTTATGTGGGATCCCGAAAAGAAGTTTTTCATGGACTATGATTTTGTGAAGGGGGAGCGCACTGGTGTACTGAGCCTGGCGGGGATGTATCCCTTTTTCTTCCAAATTCCCTCTCACGATTTGGCAGTCGCTGCGGCAGGCACGCTTCAGGACCAATTTCTGAAACCAGGTGGGTTTGTTACCACGCTTTCACAGTCAGGTCAACAATGGGATGCACCCAATGGCTGGGCACCACTCCAGTGGATTTGCTATGCCGCACTGAAGAACTATGGCATCAACGACCTTGCAGCCACCGGCCGGGCGCGCTGGCTTCGTTTGAATGAAAAAGTTTTCCAGGCCACTGGCAAAATGATGGAAAAGTACAACGTAATAGATACCACGCTGGTGGCAGGTGGAGGTGAATACCCCAACCAGGATGGCTTTGGCTGGACCAATGGAGTTTGGGTAGGCCTCAAGTACGACACGTTGTCTCCCTTCAGGCGCTAGGCCCCCGACACACACCGGAATTCCGATTATTTTAGTCAACTAAGTGACGGATTTATCTTATTTTGATGGACTGTAATTCCATCAAACCTGCAAATCCGACCAAGGTCGACTCATGACAAAACCACGCCTGTCCTTTTGGCAAATCATCAACATGAATTTCGGTTTCTTCGGCCTGCAATACAGTTTTGGATTGCAGCAGGCGAACATGAGTCCGATCTACTCGTATCTCGGAGCCGAAGAAAGTAAGTTGCCGTTGCTTTGGCTGGCTGGCCCGATGACGGGTTTGATCATCCAGCCCATTGTGGGCGCCATGAGTGACAAGACGATCACGAAATGGGGAAGGCGTACGCCCTATTTTTTGGTGGGCGCCATTTTTTGCAGCCTGTCGCTGCTGGCAATGCCACTCAGTAGCACCGTTTGGATGGCGGCAAGTATTCTGTGGATTCTGGATGCAGCCAACAACATCACGCAGGAGCCTTACCGAGCCTTTGTCAGCGACAAACTTGAGAAAGAACAACATTCACTTGGCTTCCTGACCCAAAGTGCTTTTACTGGCCTGGGGCAAACCTTGTCATACCTCACTCCATTTTTACTGATTAACTTTTTGGCGTTCGGTGAGGGAGAAAAAGTCGGGCGCATTCCTACCACCACGCTAATTGCATTCCTCATCGGTTCAGTGGTGTCCATCGGCTCCATCATTTGGACGCTCTATACCACCAAAGAGATACCATTGACAGAAGAGGAGAAGGAAAAAATCAGGAAAGCTCCCAAAGGATTAAGCGGAACATTCATCGAGATCAAAGAGGCCATTCGTGAAATGCCCCTCACCATGAAGCTGATGGGGCCGATGATGCTCTTTAGTTGGTATGCAATGTTCATTTATTGGCAGTACATCGCGAAATGCTTGTCGAAATCGCTGTACGGTACGGTGGATGCCGAGAGTCCCTTTTTTAGAAAAGCAGAATTATTGGTAGGCCCTTTAGGTGCGTTTTACAATGCCGTTGCATTCTTTTCCGCTTTTGGACTGGCCTGGCTCGCGAGGGAATATGGACCGAAGAGAATTCATGGGGCCTGTCTATTTCTCGCGGGCGTCAGTTTACTTGCTTTACCGGGCATCAAAGACCAAAGTTTACTCTTTATTCCCATGGTGGGCATGGGCCTTAGCTGGGCCAGTATGATGGGCAACCCCTATATCATGCTGGCAGGGAGCATCCCCCCTGAACGCACTGGCGTTTACATGGGCATCTTCAACATGTTTATTGTAATACCTATGTTGCTGGAGACTTTTACGATTCCCATGTATTACGAAACATTGCTTGGAAATAATCCGGTTAGCGCCATTCGATGGGCCGGTATTCTTTTGTTGTTGGCGGCCTTGTCGGTTACGCTTATCAGGTACCAGCGGATTGAAGGAAAATTGATGGCACCATCGGGGGCTCCCCATTAATCTAATCATTTACAATATGTCAGTTTACATTGCAGAGTACCTGGGAACGTTGATCCTCGTATTGTTGGGTGACGGCATCGTGGCAGGGATCCTCCTAAGGAAATCAAAGGCGGAGAATGCGGGCTGGGTTGCCATTGCATTTGGTTGGGGACTATCAGTGGCCATGGCCATTTATGCGGTGGGTGCGTTCAGCGGTGCGCACATCAATCCCGCAGTGACGGTAGGTCTGGCGATGCAAGGGAGTTTTGCCTGGCACCTGGTTCCAGGTTACTGTCTGGCGCAAATAGCTGGAGCTTTTTCAGGTGCCGTGCTGGTTTGGTTGCACTATGGACCTCATTGGAAACACACAGAGGATGCAGGGTTGAAGCTCGCAGTTTTTTGCACGGCCCCGGCCATCAGAAAGTCACTGCCTAATTTGTTTAGTGAGTTTTTGGCAACCCTTGTATTGATCATGGGGCTGCTGATGGTTGGTGCAAATCGATTTGCGGAAGGCCTCAATCCTTTGGTCGTGGGAGGACTGATTGCAGTAATAGGCTTGAGTCTGGGTGGCACCACCGGCTTTGCCATTAATCCTGCCCGTGATCTCGGCCCGCGGTTGGCGCATTTTCTGTTACCCATACCGGGCAAGGGCCACTCGGATTGGGCTTATGCCTGGATACCAGTGGTAGGTCCTTTACTGGGCGGCCTGGCAGGTGCTTTATTATACAACTGGTTGTTTTGAATTTAACTCATTGAGATGTCTCAATTTATCGTTGCATTAGATCAGGGAACGACAAGCTCACGTGCGGTCTTAATTGACAACACCGGCAAGATCAAGGGCATTGCCCAACAGGAATTCACTCAGCTGTTTCCCAAGTCGGGGTGGGTGGAACATGACCCCCGGGAAATTCTCAGCACGCAATTGGGTGTGTTCAACAAACTGATCGCGGATCAAAACATCAGTTACAAAGACATCAAGGCGATTGGCATCACCAATCAAAGAGAGACAACCGTGGTGTGGGACCGCAGGAGCGGTGAGCCGATTTACAATGCCATCGTTTGGCAGGACAAGCGCACGGCCGACATCTGTGAAGCGTTGAAATCCAGGGGATTGGAAGACTATGTACGGGAGAATACCGGGCTGGTAATTGATTCATATTTCTCAGGCACGAAGATCAACTGGATATTGGAGCATGTGAAAGGCGCCCGCGAACGCGCACTGCGAGGGGAGTTGGCTTTTGGAACCATTGACGCTTGGCTGATTTATCACATGACAAATAAGCAAAAGCATGTGACTGACTACACCAATGCGAGCCGCACGCTACTTTACAATATCAGAGAATTAGATTGGGACGAAAAACTTCTCAAAGAGCTGGATGTCCCTTTCTCCATGCTTCCGGCCGTGCAGGACTCGTCCGGTTATTTTGGTGATTACGTGGTAGACGGCATATCCATTCCAATCATGGGGGTGGCGGGTGATCAACAAGCCGCGTTGTTTGGTCAGGCATGCTTTAAACCCGGGATGGCAAAAAACACCTATGGAACCGGATGCTTCATGTTAATGCAAACGGGAGCGGAGATCAAGACATCGAAGAGTGGGCTGGTGACCACCATTGCATGGGGAATCGATGGCAAGGTGGAGTATGCGTTGGAGGGCAGTATCTTTATTGCGGGTGCCGCGGTGCAGTGGCTTCGCGACAGCCTGCACCTCATCGATCAATCGAAAGACTCCGAATACTTCGCGACCAAAGCCCTGGGGTCTAATGAAGTATATGTTGTTCCTGCTTTTGCCGGGCTGGGAGCGCCCTATTGGGACATGTACGCGCGTGGAGCCATCTTCGGACTCACACGGGATACCGGGAAAGATCATATCATCAAGGCCACCCTTGAATCCTTGGCTTATCAAACCAAAGATATTCTGAACGCCATGGAAAAAGATTCGGGTCTCAAACTGGCCGCACTCAAGGTCGATGGGGGCGCCTCTGCAAACAACATCCTGATGCAATTCCAGGCAGACATTCTCGGGACTGACGTGGAGAGGCCCGAGGTGATCGAGTCGACCGCGATGGGAGCGGCTTACCTGGCCGGCATTGCCGCAGGCATCTGGACCAAGGACACCATCACAAGCAAAAGACGAATCGAAAGTACATTCCGCGCTGAAATGAGCGCGACCGATCGCGAACGTCTGTACAAGGGATGGCAGAAGGCCGTAAAAAGAACCATGGGCTGGCTAAACGACTAGACCTGAACGCAACTGTTTACGAAAAGATCGGGGATGTGGAGCATAGACTGGTTGTCCATTTAGTAAAGAGGGCGGAATCGGTGCTCAACAAGCATGTAGCCGCTGAAGACAGACCGGTGGTAAAGGTCGAACCTTAGCACGAAGAACCCGAAGTACCTGAGTAGAGGGTTGGGACTGGGGGCGCTTGTTTGTGAAATCAAGTGCGACTAACTTCCTCACAGATAATTCCTAACTTGTTGTTGGCTAACACTGGCAAAATGATCAAAGAAATCCAGGTTAAATCGGTACTTAACAAAAAGAAGAAAAGAGACGACTGGTTCCTGGATGAATACACAGTAAATCCTTACGAAGGCTGTAGCTTTAATTGCCAGTATTGCTACATCCGCGGCAGTAAATATGGTGAGAACATGGCAGACGACCTGGCAGTCAAAATAAATGCACTTGAGATTCTGGATCGTCAACTGGCATTTCGCGCCAAAAAGAAACAACACGGCATTGTGGCCCTTGCTTCCGCCACCGATCCTTACATTGGATCGGACGACCGCTATCAGCTTACCCGGGGTTTTCTGAAGTTGTTCCTCAAGCATCGTTTTCCGGTTTTGATGCTCACCAAGTCTGACAAGATTGTGAATGACCTGCCGCTGCTGAAGCAAATTGACGAGGCGGCTATTCTACCAGAAGACTTAAAAAGCAAGTTGTCGCGAGGTGTAATCATTTCCTTTTCTTTCTCAACCATGGATGGCGCGATTGCGAGACGGCTGGAACCCGGGGCCCCTTCACCCCAAGAGAGGTTAAGGGCATTGGCCGTGTGCAAGCGTCATGGGTTTCTGGTGGGCGTCAACTGCATTCCCGCATTGCCTTTCATATCCGATACGGATGAACAGTTGGACAAGATGGTATCTGCTGCGAAGGAACACGGTGCCGACTACATCCTGGTTGGAGGGCTTACCTTATTTGGTCAGGGACCAGCGGACAGCAGAACCCTGTATCATCGGTTTTTGGAAAGAGAGTTTCCACAGCTGATGGATCGGTACAAAAGCCTTTATCGCATGCATCCATTTCCCGAAAAAGATTACCTCAATCAGTTGAGCGTGCGGGCCAACTCCCTCTGCGAAAAATATCGGATTGCAAACAATATACTTGACGCCTGTGCTTAGAGAGATACAGCGAGAATTAAGAAAGAGAAGTGCTGCTGCCGTAAAGGAATCAACGTTGAGATTTGTGCCGGACGCGAAGAAGGTTTATGGAGTGAACATGCCTGCTTTGAATGAGCTGTCCAGGAAATACAAGGAGGGAGGTTTTCCACTGATCAAACAGCTTTGGCAAAGTGGATGGTTTGAGGAACGCATGTTGGCCGCTAAGTTACTGGCCCTCGTTGCCAACAAGGACCCGGAGCGCGCGATGAAATTAGTGTCCAAGATGTCGAAAGAGGTAACGGACTGGGCAATTTGTGATACCATCGGCACGCAGTCAACCAGGAAACTCATCAAGACGATGGAGGCTGAGATATTCGGGCTGTCTGCGCGATTGACAAAATCAAAGTCATTGTGGCAACGAAGGCTCGCCATCGTCTTACTTATCAACTACAACAAGGATCCTTCCTATCACGAGAGGATTGAAAAGCAAATTGCCGCGCTTCGCAATGACAAAGAATACTATGTGGTAAAGGCGATTCAATGGATGGACAGGGATTTTGCGAAACGACTCAAACGTTTGCAGCGTGGTTCATAAACAATATATCAAATACCGGTGTTGTTTCATTAACGATGTATTAGATTAGGAGGTTGAATTATCAATGAGTTTCTCCGCCCTCGACCGGTCCGTCAACATCGAAAGGCTTACGACAGAATCCTTCGATCTGCTTGTGATCGGAGGTGGCATCACCGGGTGCGGCATTGCGCTTGATGCAGCATCAAGAGGGTTAAAGACTGCCCTCATCGAAAAAAGTGATTTTGCGTATGGCACCAGCAGCCGTTCCACCAAATTGATTCACGGTGGTCTGAGGTATTTAAAACAACTTGAATTTGGATTGGTGAAGGAAGTAGGAAGTGAACGGGCCATTGTGCACCGGATCGCTCCCCATTTGGTGATCCCCGAAAAGATGCTCCTGCCTCTTACAGATCGTTCGCTGGGAGAAACCCTGACTTCCGTGGGCCTTAAGGTATATGATTGGCTCGCAGGCGTGAAGCGCGAGGATCGAAGAAAAATGCTTACTCGTCAACAAACGTTGAGACAGGAACCTTTGTTGAAGGGCGATCGCTTGAAGGGTGGAGCCCTGTATGCAGAATACCGAACGGACGATGCAAGACTTACCATCGAGATCGCAAAGACAGCCGTGCGCCATGGGGCCTTGCTGTTGAATTACCTGAAGGCCGTGGACTTTGTGTACGCGAATGGGAAGGTGGCCGGGGTGAGGGCGCGGGACGAGTTCACGAATTCGGAGATCGAAATCAAAAGTAAGGTGGTGGTGAATGCTGCCGGACCGTGGGTGGACGAGTTGAGAAAGCTGAATCATTCCATGAAAGAGAAGCAGCTGCACCTTACCAAAGGGGTGCATATTGTTGTCCCTTTTGAAAAATTACCGGTATGTCAAAGCATCTATTTCGATGTGGAGGATGGCAGAATGATTTTTGCGATCCCCCGGGGACGTGCAACCTACGTGGGTACTACCGATACGAACTACCTGGGCAACCTCGATGAGGTGCATGCCAGCAAGGAAGATGCAACTTATTTGATCAACGCAGTAAATCAGGCCTTTGAGTCGGTGTCGCTTCGTGTCGAAGACATTGAATCAAGTTGGGCCGGTCTGCGGCCACTTATTCACGAAGAAGGAAAATCGGCATCGGAGCTTTCACGGAAGGATGAGATATTTGAATCAGACACGGGGTTGGTTTCCATTGCGGGAGGAAAGCTCACGGGCTATAGAAAAATGGCAGAACGCACTGTTGATTTGGTGGTTGATGAATATCTGGACCTGGACGTGAGAGATTGCACAACTCATAAGATTAAACTAACCGAACCACATTTCAGCAACTATGATGAAGTAAAAGAGTATGTAGTTCAGCTAAAGAAGAAACTTGACGATCTAGGTCTGGATCCATTCTACGCGAAGTACCTGGTTCACAATTATGGAAAACACAGCGACCGCATACTTTCCGACATTGGAAGTGATGCCAGTGAAGCGTCCCTCATGAAGGCAGAGATTCGATATGCCGTGCGCAATGAAATGACGCACAAGCTTGATGATTTCCTGATCCGCAGAACAGGTCGCTTGTTCTTCGATCGCCCCAAACTTGAATTGCTGGCCGACTTTGCCGTGGAAGAGTTTGCAAAATCCTTTCAGTGGAACCCACAGCAGCTATGGGACGCGCGCGCTGGGCTGCAGCGTACCCTGGCCTCAGTCACAGACTTTCACTAAGAAACAGATTATCAGGTAGATAGAAGCCCTTTTTCCGACACATGCCTGGTTGCTATTTGATACAGGCAACAGCCTTTCGCCAGTCAAACAAAAGTGCAAAACCAGCCTGTTTATTTCTCGCTAGTGCATTAAATTACCATTCAATCGTGTGCACTTTCTTGTTTAACAACTACACAAGAGGCGTTGTACAGGGTAACTGTTTATTATGATTGACAAGAAGCTGAATCTTTGGGGGATTGACATGGGAGGCACCAAGATTGAAGGTGCCGTATTGAAGTCTCCGTCAGATCCTGAAGTGCTTTTCAGGTATCGTCTGCCAACGGAATCAGACAAAGGCTATGAGCATGTGATGGGTCAGATTGAAAAGGTTGTGCTTCGCATGGAGGAGGAAATGGGATACCGGCCTGAAAGACTTGGCATAGGAACACCTGGCACCCTTGATCCGCTGACGCGCACCATGAAGAACTGCAACTCTGTGGTGTTGAATGGAAAGCCTTTGAAGAAAGACCTGGAGCAAATCTTGAGCATTGAGCTGCAAATGGCGAATGATGCAAACTGCTTTGCCTTGGCTGAGGCGAATATGGGTATTGCGCGGGAAAAGTTTCCGGATGCGGAAGTAGTGTTCGGTGTAATCATGGGCACAGGTGTGGGAGGAGGAGTAGTGGTGAGGAGTAAGGTCATCAATGGACTACAAGGCATTGGTGGTGAGTGGGGTCATAATTTCCTGCATCAATCCGGTGGCCCATGTTATTGTGGAAAGACAGGATGTGTGGAGACTGTGCTGTCCGGACCAGCGCTCGAAAGGTATTACAAGGGTGAAAGCGGTGCGGAAAAAAATCTTAAGGAAATCTATGAACTGCACATGGCCGGCAAGGATGCAATTGCAGGCAAGACCATGAAACGGCTGGTGGAGTTTTTCGGGCTTGCCCTGAGCGTGGTCGTCAATATACTGGACCCTCAGGTGATTGTGATTGGCGGAGGTGTGGGCAATATTGATCTGATCTATACCGAGGGCGTAAAAGAGCTGGGCAAGCACGTGTTCAACACAAGACTTGAAACACCGGTGTTGAAGCCAAAATTGGGCGATAGTGCTGGCGTTTTTGGCGCTGCATTCCTAACGCAATAGGTAATTAATGATGTTGAAAACCGAACAGATATGAAAAAGATAGCGGTTGTTGGACCTATTCCCAGAGACCACATCGTGACGCACCAGGGCGACCTGATCCAGAAATGGGGCTGCGTTACGCATCCCGTCATCGCCCTGTCAGTGTTGGCGGGCAATGAGATTGAAGTCATTCCGGTTTCACATGTGCGCAGAGTGGATCTCGACAACGTAAAAGAAGTGTTCAAGGGATACAAAGGAATCAACCTCAGCCATCTTTCAACAAAGAACGATCAAGGCGATATCATCAGCCTCAAGTTTATCGACATGAACAACCGGCTTGAGCGCCAAACCGGATTTATGGACCCGATCGTACCCGATGACATGAAGGAGTTGGTGGACTGTGATGTCTTCGTCTTCATTCCCATCAGTGACTATGAGATTTCGTTGGATACACTCAAATTCTTGAAAAAGAAAAGCAAGGGCAAGGTAATATTTGATGCGCATGGTCCCACTACGGCTTGTCTCTTTAACGGTGAGCGCATGCGCAAATTCTGGATTGATCGCGATCAATGGCTTCCTTACATCGATGTATTGAAGATGAATCTGGAAGAGGCACACGCCTCGTGGTACAAAAAAGAATACGAGACCTCCGACTTTGGTGCCGAGCCGCCATTTGACAGGAAGGAGTTGAGTCAGTTTGCTTCTCACTGTCTATCGCTTGGGGTAAAGTGCGTTTACGTAACAATAGACTCCCGGGGCTGCCTGGCTTATTTTAAGAAGAGAGGCAGGATGGTAGAAGAGATGGTGAAAGCCGTAAAGGTTGAGAATGTGATTGACACGACCGGCTGTGGCGATTCGTTTGCTGGCGGTGTTGGCTTCGGCCTCCTCCAAAACCCTAGAGATTACATCCGGGCGGCCCAATATGGTAACGCGTTGGGCGCACTGCGTACCCAAGGAAAGACCTTCGCGGTATTTAAGTCGAAGGCTGAAACAGATCAGATATTAGAAGAAACATATAGATAGAATCAGTTCTTGAAGACGGTGATAAGAGCATGCATATTTGACCTGGACGGTGTAATTGTTGACACAGCGCACTATCATTATTTGGCCTGGAAACGGCTTGCGAAAGAACTCGGCATTGATCTTACGCCCGAGCACAACGAACAATTGAAAGGCGTAAGTCGCATGGAGTCGCTGGAGATAATACTGAATATTGGACAGGTCAAACTTGCCGATAAGGAAAAGGAGGCATTTACCGACCGCAAGAATGAATGGTTTGTGGAGTACATCAATGAAATCAAGCCAGGCGAGATCTTCCCGGGGGTGAAGCCGTTGATTCATGCGATGAGGGACATGGGTTTGAAGGTGGCGCTTGCCTCCAGCAGCAAGAACGCCAGGCGAGTAATTGAGTTGTTGGGTGTGGAGGACGCATTCGATGCCGTGGTAGACGGTACGATGGTAACTCACTCGAAACCACATCCCGAGATCTTTCTAAAAGCAGCGACCCGGTTGCAGGTGCAGCCGGCCGAATGCCTTGTGTTTGAAGATGCGCAGGCCGGTATCGAAGCGGCAAAGCGGGCGGGCATGAAGTGTATCGGCATAGGCAAAGCAGGTAGGTTAAAGGATGCCGATTTGGTGTTGGAAAACACGGGCGATTTTGAAGTGGAGCAGCTCCACTCACTTTAGACATAAATTAAGACAAGCATTAACAAACGGTTCGTAATTCCATGAAGCAGTACTTGAAGCACCACGAATGGCACATCATAGAGGATTCATTCAGTCCCCAACATAACCGCATCTCTGAGAGTGTGTTCAGTATTGGCAACGGCCGCATGGGCCAGCGCGCAAACTTTGAGGAAGACTTTTCCGGAGATACCCATCAGGGCAGCTATGTGGCGGGCGTTTATTACCCCGACAAGACCCGCGTGGGCTGGTGGAAGAATGGTTACCCCGAGTATTTTGCCAAGGTGTTGAATGCACCCAGTTGGATTGGCATCAAGGTGAAGTTCGGAGAAACGGTGCTGGATTTGGCCAAATGTCAAATTGAGAAATTCAATCGGGTGCTGGATATGAAAAACGGGCTGCTCACCAGGTCGGTGAGCGCGGCACTGCCCGATGGAAATAAATTTGAAATTGAGTCGGTGCGGTTTTGCAGCATGGCGAACGGTGAGGTGGGCGCCATCAAGTATACGGTTCGGCCGTCATTCAGTTCCCAAGTCACGCTTGTCATTGACGTTGACGCAGATGTGGTCAACCGCGACTCAAACTATGATGAAAAATTCTGGGAGGAGGTATACAAAGAGGCCTCGCTTGGAGGTGCGGTGGTGACTGCCCAAACCAAGAAGACGCTATTTCATGTTTGCACCGGTATGCAGTATCGGATTGAAGTAGACGGCAAGAAGACAACCGGCAAAGTGAGTACAAACATGCGCACCAGCTATGCGGCCAACGAAGTGGTGTTGGATGTGGAGGCAGGACAAGAACTGGTGGTCTTCAAATACGCAGCCGTGCTGTCTTCAGAGAATCATCCCAAGGATCAATTGCTGGCTCATTGTCAGCAACTGCTTGAAGAAACCGCATCAAAAGGATTTGATGAGTTAATGGCAGCGCATGCGAAAGTATGGGACCACAAATGGCAGGAGTGCGACATTACCATTGCCGGAGATGTGGCTGCACAGCAGGGCATTCGTTTCAATATTTTCCAGCTCACGCAAACCTATACAGGCGAGGACGAGCGACTCAACATCGGCCCGAAGGGTTTTACCGGAGAAAAGTATGGCGGAAGTACCTATTGGGATACCGAGGCGTATTGCCTTCCGTTCTTCTTAAGCACCGCTGAACCGCAGGTTGCCAAGAACCTGTTGCTCTATCGCTACAAGCACTTGCCCAAGGCGATCGAGAATGCACAGAAACTGGGGTTCACCGATGGTGCCGCTTTCTATCCGTTTGTGACCATGAATGGCGAGGAGTGCCACAACGAATGGGAAATCACTTTTGAAGAAATTCACCGGACCAGCGCCATGGCCTATGCCATCCGCGATTACATTGAGCACACGGGCGATAAAGATTACCTGGTGGATTATGGCCTGGAGGTGTTGATCGGCATTTCGCGGTTCTGGAAACAACGCGTCAACTGGTCGGAAGATAAAAAGAAATATGTGATCCTGGGTGTGACCGGTCCAAATGAGTATGAAAACAATGTGAACAATAACTGGTATACGAACTACCTGTGCGTGTGGACGCTGAAGTTCACGTTGGATGCCATTGAATATGTGAAGAAGAAAGACAAGAGCAAGTATGACTCGTTGGCGTCAAGAATAAAATTCAATGAGAAGGATGAGTGCGCAAAGTGGAAGGACATCACGGGGAAGATGTACTATCCCCGCGATGAAAAAAGGAAAGTGTACTTGCAGCAAGATGGTTTCCTCGACAAGGAGCTCATCAAAGTTTCGGATTTGTCGCCCTCACAACGCCCATTAAACCAAAAGTGGTCGTGGGACCGGATCTTGCGCTCTTGCTTCATCAAGCAGGCAGATGTACTTCAATGCATTTTCTTGTTTGAAGACGACTTCGATGAGGCCGAGATCAAAAGGAACTTCGATTTCTACGAACCCATGACGGTTCATGAATCATCACTATCTCCTTGTGTGCACGTGATCCTGGCTTCGAAGCTTGGTTATAAAGAGAAAGCCTATGAAATGTACGTCCGCACAGCCCGCCTCGACTTGGATGACTATAATAATGACACCGAGGAGGGCTGCCACATCACCTCCATGGCCGGTACCTGGATGAGTATTGTAAAAGGTTTCGGGGGCATGCGAATCCGGAACGATGAGCTGCACTTCAACCCATTCATTCCTGAGCAATGGAAGTCGTACTCTTTCCGAGTTGAGTTCAGGGGAAGGGTGATCAAAGTAGAGGTTTCAAAAGACGGTGTAAACACCAAACTCGAGTCAGGGGAGCCGCTTACCATTAAGCTGAACAACAAGAGTCATCAACTAAAATAAACCCGCGATGGGCGCCTGTCTTTTGGGAATCGATGTAGGCAGTTCGTCCATCAAGGCCGCGCTGATCGACATTGATTCAGGCGAAACACTGGCTACTGCGCAATCGCCCACAACAGAAATGGCGATGGATGCGCCCCGTCCCGGATGGGCTGAACAGGATCCGAACATTTGGTGGCATCACATCAGGCAAGCTGTGAACGCTTGTTTAGCCCAGGCAAAAGGACCAAGGCCTGATGTAAAGGGCATCGGCATCACTTACCAGATGCATGGACTCGTATGCATCGACTCACAACATAGTGTCATCAGGCCGTCCATCATCTGGTGCGACAGCCGGGCCGTTGCGATAGGAGACAAGGCTTTTGCCGAGTTGGGGAGTGACTACTGCCTGAAGCACCTGCTGAACTCGCCCGGTAACTTTACTGCCTCCAAGTTGAGGTGGGTGCTCGAAAACGAAAAAGAAAAGTTCGATCAAATCAAATACTTCATGTTGCCGGGCGATTACATCGCGATGAAGTTGACAGGCGAACCATCTACCACGGCATCAGGTTTGTCGGAAGGCATTTTCTGGGACTACCCATCGCAAACTGTCTCTCAGCACCTGTTGGATTACTATCAAATCCCTGCCGCTATCATTCCACCAATAGTCTCCACTTTTAACAATTCACTAAAGCTCAGCCAATCGGCAGCTGACGAACTGGGGTTGAAGAAGGGTACTCCCGTAAGTTACCGCGCGGGTGACCAGCCCAATAATGCCTTTTCGTTGAATGTATTAAATCCGGGCGAGGTGGCTGCTACAGCCGGCACATCCGGTGTGATCTATGCCGTTACCGATAAACACGCATCTGATAGCCTGTCTCGCGTGAACACTTTCATTCATGTGAACGATGAATCAAAGCGAGGACTCAGGAAAAATGGAATCTTGCTTTGCATTAATGGCACCGGGATCTTCAACAGTTGGCTGCGGAAACTACTTTCGCAAGGTGGCGATAACGTTGCCTATGAAACGTTGAATGATTGGGCAGCGAAGACGCCCGTTGGATGCGGGGGGCTAATGTGCTTGCCGTTCGGGAATGGAGCAGAGCGGATTTTGGCCAACAAAGAAATTGATAGTTCGATAGAAGGCCTTAATTTTAATAAACACGGTGTGCCTGAGTTGGCAAGAGCCGTGCAGGAGGGAATTGTGTTCGCGATGAGATATGGCGCGGATATTATTTCATCCATGGGTCAGCCGGTGGATCGTGTTCGTGCGGGCGCTGCCAACCTGTTTCTCAGTCCGGTTTTCCGGGAAGCATTTGTCAACACCCTGGAGGTAAGGCTGGAGTTGTACAACACAGATGGTGCAGTGGGGGCAGCCCGGGGCGCGGGCGTGGGCATCGGGTGTTTCAAATCATTTGAGGAGGCTTTTCGCGGACTCAAGGTGATTGAAGTGTTAGAACCCGATCCATTGAAAACGGAACAATACAAGAAAGCATATTCATTATGGCTGCAACATCTGACTCAAAAGCTCCAAAGCTGACCGTTGGCGACAAAGAATACTTCAAAGGTATTCCCGCCATTCCATTTGAAGGGAAGGATTCGAAGGATCCCCTGGCTTTCAAGTATTACAATCCCAGGCAAAAAGTGGGAAGGAAGACCATGCGCGAACACCTGCGCTTTGCCATCGCCTATTGGCATACGTTCGGAGGCAACGGTTCCGATCCCTTCGGCATGCCCACGAAACAATTTCCCTGGAGTACGGCAAGCGATCCCATCGCCAGGGCCAGGCAAAAGATGGATGCCGCCTTCGAGTTCATCACGAAGATTGGTGCACCCTTTTATTGCTTCCACGACTACGATGTGGTGGAGGAAGCGCCCACACTGAAGGAATCGCAGGAACGGTTGGAGGAAATGGTGAGCTATGCCAAGGCAAAGCAAAAGGCCAGCGGTGTCAAACTGCTGTGGGGAACCGCCAATTTGTTCTCACATCCGCGGTACATGAATGGCGCTGCCACCAATCCCGACTTCAACGTGGTTTGCCATGCGGCCGCCCAGGTAAAGAATGCGATCGATGCCACCGTGGAACTGGGCGGTGCCAACTACGTTTTTTGGGGAGGACGTGAAGGTTACCTCTCCTTGCTAAACACCAACATGAAACGCGAGCAGGAGCACATGGCACGCTTTCTGACTGCAGCACGCGACTATGGACGGAAGAACGGTTTTAAAGGAACGTTCCTCATTGAACCTAAGCCCATGGAGCCGTCCAAGCACCAGTATGATTTTGATGCGGCAACCGTACTGGCATTTTTGAGAGAGTATGGCCTCACCAAAGATTTCAAACTGAATATTGAGGTAAATCACGCGACACTCGCAAGTCACACTTTTCAGCATGAACTACAGGTGGCTGCCAATGCAGAAGCACTGGGCAGCATTGATGCCAACCGGGGCGACTATCAAAACGGTTGGGATACTGACCAGTTCCCGAATAACCTTTACGAGCTTACCGAAGCGATGCTGGTGTTTTTGGATTGTGGTGGACTGAAGACCGGAGGCATCAACTTCGATGCAAAGACGAGAAGAAATTCCACCGACCTGGCGGATATTTTCTACGCGCACATTGGCGGCATGGATGCATTCGCGCGCGCGCTCATCATCGCCTACCAGGTGATGACGGAATCAGACTACCTGAAGCTGCGCAAGAAAAGATATGCCTCTTTTAATACGGGAAAGGGGCGGCAATTTGAGCAGGGAAAGCTTAGCCTGAACGATTTGCACGGCTTGGCGTTGGAAGCGGGAGAACCCAAAACGGTCAGCGGTCGTCAGGAGTATTTTGAGAACCTGATCAACCAGTTTTTGTGACAGGGTTATTTGCCCGCTCGAGCGTCTTCGAAAACGTTTCCGCTGAATTAATTTCGCTATATTTCTCACAAAACCTGTTAATTGAATTTGATGCGGGATCTGAAATACACTTACCACTAAGGGCGCTGAGATAAATTCATTCACAGAAATCACGGGTGGTAGTCTGTGTCCTCTGTGAGATCTTTGTGATCTCTGTGGTAAAAAATGGTGATATGATGCTAATTGCTAAAAAGTTGAAAACCTGATCTTTTAATTATGAGCAGAAAACTTCGGATGGGAATGATCGGTGGAAGCCTGGAGGCATTCATTGGTGCCGTACACAGGAGGGCGGCAAACCTGGATGGTCAGATTGAGTTGGTGTGCGGAGCGTTTAGCAGCAACCCCGACAAATCCAAAGCCACAGGCAAAGCGTTGTTTCTCGATCCGAAACGCGTGTACGGAAGTTACGAGGAGATGATCCTGGCAGAGAAGAAGCTGCCTGCAGGTGAACGGATGGACTTTGTGTCGATCGTGACTCCCAATCACATGCACTATGCCCCTGCCAAATTTGCGTTGGAAAATGGCTTTCACGTAATCATGGACAAACCGCTGGCCTTTTCCATGTCGGAGGCAAAGTCGCTGCAAAAGATTGTGGCCAAGTCGGGTTTGGTGTTTGGATTAACGCACACCTACACCGGTTATCCGATGGTGAAGGAGGCCCGAAACATGATCGCGGCAAAAATACTAGGTAAAATCAGAAAGGTGTATGTGGAATATCCGCAAGGTTGGCTGGCGACTTTCGTGGAAGGCAGCGGCAACAAGCAGGCGAGCTGGCGCACCGATCCGAGCAAGTCAGGGGCGGGGGGTGCCATTGGCGACATTGGCACGCATGCAGCCAACCTGGCTGAGTACGTCATTGGCGCCAACATCACGGAGATTTGCGCACAGCTTAATATTGTGGTGAAGGGACGAAGGCTGGACGATGACAGTGCCATGCTGCTGAAGTTCGAAAATGAAGCCACGGGCGTGCTGCTGGCAACCCAGGTCGCGGCCGGTGACGAAAACAACCTGAACATCCGCGTGTACGGAGAGAAAGGCGGCCTGGAGTGGAGACAGGAAGAACCCAATACGTTGGTAGTTAAATGGCTCGACAAGCCCAAGGAGATTGTGCGAGCAGGTTGGCCATATAATTCCGATGCGGCCAAGAACAATACCCGCACACCCGCTGGACACCCGGAAGGCTACCTGGAAGCGTTTGCCAACCTATACATGAACTTTGCCAAAGCAGTGCGCGACTACAAACCCGGTAAAAAGATTGACCCCGCTAAATATGATTTTCCTGACATCGAAGATGGCGTGAAGGGAATGGCATTTGTGGAGACGGTAATCAAATCATCAAAGTCAAATACAAAGTGGACGAAACTGAGAATTTAGGCATTGGGCACGAGGCACTGGGTATTAGGCACTAAGGTTCGGTAATTTGAGAAACTATGATTTCAAAACTTGAGGACTTTAAAGCGTATGATCTGGCGATGGAGTTGGGAGAGGAAGTCTGGGATGTGGTAATAAAATGGAACACGTTTGAAAAAGATACTTTGGGAAAGCAATTCGTAAGGTCAGCAGATTCAATAGCCGCAAACTTGTCTGAGGGGCTTGGTCGCTACCATTTTAAGGAAGCCAGGAATTTTAGTTACTACTCAAGAGGTTCACTGTTTGAGACAAAGACCTGGTTGACCAAGGCAAAAACAAGAAGTCTTATTGATACAAAACAATATGAAACGATGATGGAGAGACTTGAAGTGTTGGGAAGGATGATAAATGGTTACATCAATTCGATCGGCCAGGTGAATGAACCATCAGCCGAGTACGGAAGTTTACCTGATGCCTAACGCCTAATGCCTAACGCCTAACGCCTAATGCCCAATGCCTAATCCCCAATCCCCAATGCCCAATCCCCTAATGCCTAATCTATGAAAGGACCCGCGATATTTCTTGCCCAATTCATGAGTGACGAAGCACCGTTCGACAACTTGCGTTCCATTTGCAAATGGGTGGCCTCGCTCGGATACAAAGGCGTGCAGATACCATCCTGGGATGCCCGTTGCATCGACCTGAAGAAAGCGGCCGAAAGCAAAGACTATGCGGATGAGATCAAGGGCACCGTTGAGTCTGCCGGCCTGAAAATCACTGAACTTTCCACACACTTGCAGGGCCAGCTGGTGGCGGTACATCCGGCCTACGATAGCATGTTCGATGGATTTGCGCCCAAGAGCGTTCATGGCAAACCCAAAGAGCGCCAAAAGTGGGCGGTTGATCAATTGAAATATGCGGCCCGTGCCAGCAAGAACCTGGGATTGAAAGCGCACGCCACGTTCTCCGGGGCATTGATGTGGCATACCGTGTACCCATGGCCGCAGCGTCCGGCTGGCCTGGTCGAAGACGGCTTCGCAGAGCTGGCCAGAAGGTGGAAACCCATCCTGGATGCCTTCGACAAAGTGGGCGTGGATGTTTGCTATGAGATCCATCCCGGTGAAGACCTGCATGACGGCATCACCTTTGAGCGATTCTGGGAGGCGACCGGCAAACACAAGCGCTGCAATATCCTCTACGATCCGAGTCACTTTGTATTGCAACAATTGGATTACGTATCCTACATCGATCACTACCACAGCTTCATCAAGATGTTTCACGTGAAGGATGCGGAGTTCAACCCCACCGGCAAGAGTGGAGTGTATGGCGGCTATCAGGATTGGGTAAACCGCCCTGGAAGATTTCGCTCGCTCGGTGATGGCGATGTAGACTTTAAAGCAATCTTCTCTAAATTAGCCCAATATGGATATAGGGGCTGGGCTGTGCTGGAGTGGGAGTGCTGCATCAAACATCCGGAACAAGGGGCGGCAGAGGGGGCACCTTTCATCAAAGACCATATGATCCGCGTAACAGAAAAGGCATTTGACGATTTTGCCTCGGCAGGAAAAGACCAAAAACTGAACAAAAAAATACTGGGCATTTAACCTTACACACAAGTAGAGTATGAAAGCGATACTAAAATTGGGAACCGTGGTTGTGTTTTCAGCCACCTTGTTGGCCTGCGGGTCAAAGTCGGAGAGTACCACAACGGAGGATTACGGTTCTCCCGAGGCAGATGCTCCCGCGAAAGCCAGCTCGGCAGATTTGATCGCGGAAGGTGCATCGTTGGTGAAGGCGAGCGACTGTAATACCTGTCATCACGCAACCAACAAGATTATTGGGCCTTCCCATACCGATGTGGCCAAGAAGTATGAGTTCACAGAAGAAAACGTGAAGTACCTGGCGGAGAAGATCATCAAAGGCGGCAGTGGCGTGTGGGGCGAGGTGGTGATGAACGCCCACCCGGATCTCAACCAGGTGGATGCCGAGAAGATGGCCCGGTACGTGCTCTCGCTGGATGGCGAGCAGGAGAAGTAATGAGATTCGCCTTTCTCCTGGCGCTGGTGGCTGTGGTTAGTTCGGCATGGGCGCAGGGCACACTGCTCATTTTTTCGAAGACAGCGGGATATCGGCATCAGTCCATTGAAGTGGGTCGGCCCGCGATCGTGAAGTTGCTGGAGTCAAAGGGCCTGGCTGCAGACACCACCGAGAATGCCGGGGTCTTTAACGATCAGGACCTGGCAAAATACCAGGCTGTCATTTTTCTTAATACCACGGGCGATGTGTTGGATGAATCTCAACAGGAATCCCTTACCCGATTCATTCAGGGGGGCAAGGGCTTTGTGGGCGTCCATGCCGCTTCCGACACCGAGTTTGACTGGCCGTGGTATGGAGGGCTGGTCGGTGCTTATTTCAAGAGTCACCCGGAACAACAGACCGCCCGGCTCATCACCGGCAAAGAGGGGTCGCAGATCAAGTTCAACGCACCACCTAATTGGACCCGTAAGGATGAGTGGTATAACTTTTATTCCATCTCGCCCGACATCAATGTGCTTTTTTACCTGGATGAGAAGTCATATCAGGGAGGGGAGAACGGAGACCGCCATCCCCTGGTTTGGTATCATGAATATGACGGGGGGCGGTCTTTTTACACGGGGATGGGTCACACCAACGAATCCTACAGCGATCCCCATTTCATGAACCTGCTTTGGGCGGGGATTCAATATGTCTTGGAAAACCATTGAGGATTGAATACCCGAAGCAATTGGAGCTGACGACAGCAGGTTAGGGGCCGCAGAGGGTGATGGAGCACCCGGGGAGGCAGATTTCGGAGTTGGAGAAGCGGGGCTCAGACCCGCAAGAGCAAGGTTAGCATCCGGAGAAACAGTGTTCGGAGCAGGAGAAACAGATGTTGGTGTGGGAGAAACAGAACTCGGTGTAGGAGAAACAGATGTTGGTGTGGGAGAAACAGATGTTGGTGTAGGAGAAACAGATGTTGGTGTGGGAGAAACAGAACTCGGTGCAGGAGAAACAGATGTTGGTGTGGGAGAAACAGATGTTGGTGTGGGAGAAACAGATGTTGGAGCAGGAGAAACAGATGTTGGTGTAGGAGAAACAGATGTTGGTGTGGGAGAAACAGATGTTGGTGTGGGAGAAACAGATGTTGGTGTAGGAGAAACAGAACTCGGTGCAGGAGAGGTAGAACCCGGTGTAGGAGAAGCAGGACTCCTGAGTCGATGTCCTGAGTCCAGGGCACTATTTTGAAGGAAAGCAGGCAGGCCTTTTCGAGATTGATTTCTGGTAAGGAATTTTGTCGAAATTTTGCCTGGGTTATAAACCTCAGGACAGCGACAACATTGAATCAGTCTACCTCTTTTTCGATCAGGATTCGAAGTTGATATTCTGCCGTTAACGGCTCAGGTTGTCCATTGATGAGAAATGTGGCGCGGAGCGTTCCGTGGTAGTCCACCTGCCACCAGTCAAACGGGATGTCGTTTACCAGGTACCTTCCCGAGTCGCTTTTTACAAATTGGTCGATCAAATTGTAGGATTCTTCAAGATTTTGGCCCGGAGCAATTTCAAAGCGATCTTCACAATAGTTGAGCAACCGGAGCGATGATGTGGGCGTGGGATCGAGTGGATCAAACACATCGAATGATTGGAGGGGCATCTTCACACCCGTCCATTGTTGCAGTTGATCCAGGCTTTCGGGAACGACTTGCCAGTTTTGGAAAAGCGGGGTTGAAAAGTACTCACGCAGGCGCATGCATTCGTTGCCGTCCAGATCGCAACCGGGCTCGCGGTTGATCTGCTCAGCGGAAAACGCATAGGCCTGGTCCATAAAGGAGATGTTCATGAAACAATTGATACACGACCAGTTGCATGTGGTACAATCCACGGCAGGCCATTTTGATGTAGCCGGGGCAAAGGAGCAGCCGGTTTCAAAAGTGGCTTCCTGGCAACCGGCTAAGGAAAGCAGCAACAAAAAGAACGGGTAAATCCTCCTTGACCTGTGTGATTTAGTATGAGTACACCAGTGCATATGACTTCTCAACATGGAAGCTACCATGATTAAGGGAAAAACAAAAGGGTGTCGATATACTTGATTTACTAGAACTCATCTCAAAAATCATTAAGTGCTGTCTTTGCGAGCGAAGCGCGGCAATCTCCCAAGCAACTTCATATTTTTTGGGGATTGCTTCACTATGTTCGCAATGACGAATCGATTTTTGAGATGGGCTCTACAAGGCATGTCCCCTGTCCTGAGTTACAAACTCAGAACGACAACAGATATTTTTGGACTAGTAAATATGCTTTTACCCAAAAGCAGGTTAAATTAGGTACATGATCATTCCAATTTTCAGAAACGACTTGGTCACCTGCGAATTGGACGATTCCATACCCGTACTCAGGCATACCTGGCTGAAGGCCCCATCGGGGCAAGACTTTCAAAAGAACTTGTTGAACATCCTGGAGAGTTACAAAAGCTTGCGGAGTTCATACAAGACCCTGACATGGTTGGCAGATACTACCGAGCTGGGTGAACTGGATGAAGATGTTGAACAGTGGTTAACCGAAGTGTGGGAAGATTTACTCTTCAATAAAGGCGAGGTGAAGGTTCATGCAGTGGTGCTTGGTGCCAATATTTTTGCAGACTACCCGATGGAGAAATTCAAAATGGACGCGGAGGAAAAATACCAAAAGCTGAATGTCCACCTGGGGGTATTTTCAAACGTGGAAGACGCCTACGCCTGGATGAAGACCAAACGCTAAACTTACCTGAGCTCATCTCAAAATTAAGTTAAGTACCGTCTCTGCGAGCGGCAATCTTCCCGGCAACTCCATATTTCTTGGGATTCTTCATTGTGTTCGCAATGACGAATCGATTCTTGAGATGGGCTCTAGGCGTTCTCTTTTACCTTGGGCGCCCCTGCCATGATTTCGTCATTGGCGAACTCAGCGTACTTCTCAAAGTTCTTGATGAAAGACGAAGCCAGGTAATTTGCTTTCTGGTCGTAAGCATCCTTGTCGCTCCATGTGTTGCGTGGGTTCAGTACCTCGGCAGGTACTCCCGGGCACGACTGCGGCTTCGCGATGCCAAAGATCTCGTGGTTCTCGTAACGCACGCGATCCAGGTCACCCCGGAGGGCAGCGCTAATCATGGCGCGGGTATACTTCAGTTTCATCCGCTGGCCCACTCCGTAGGGTCCGCCCGACCAGCCCGTATTTACCAGCCACACGTTCACATTGGCTTCCTTCATTTTTCTGCTCAGCATTTCTGCATATTTAGTGGGATGCAACGGCATGAAGGGCGCCCCGAAACAAGTTGAGAAGGTCATGGTAGGTTCGGTAACGCCCGCTTCCGTTCCAGCCACTTTAGCAGTATAACCCGATATAAAATGAAATGCCGCCTGGCCGGGGGTTAGCCTGGCGATGGGAGGGAGCACACCAAAAGCATCGCAAGTAAGGAAGAAAATATTCCTGGGGTTCTTGCCAATCGAGGGTTTCGCGATGTTCTTTATATGATCGATCGGATAGCTTACCCGGGTGTTCTCGGTACGGGAAGCATCGGCATAATCCACCACGTTGGTACCCTCGATGAAGCCCACATTCTCCAAAAGGGCGCCCTCTTTAATGGCCTTGAAAATATCAGGTTCTTTTTCTTCGGTGAGGTCAATGGTTTTCGCATAGCAACCACCTTCAAAATTGAAGATCACGTTGTCGGGTGTCCAGCCATGTTCGTCATCACCGATGAGGCTACGCTCAGGGTCCGCAGACAACGTGGTTTTTCCAGTTCCCGAAAGACCAAAGAAGATGGCGGTATCACCGTCCTTGCCCATGTTGGCCGAGCAGTGCATGGGGAACACGTTCTTCAGGTGAGGCAACACAAAATTGAGCGCAGAGAAAACGCCTTTCTTGATTTCGCCCGTATAGCCGCTGCCACCCACCAGGATTACTTTCTTGGTGAAGTTGACGATGGAGAAGTTATGTTGGCGTGTGCCATCCACGCTGGGATCGGCCTTGAAGGTAGGTGCGCACAGGATCAACCACTCAGGCTCGAAAGATTGGAGCGCTTCCTGGGTGGGCCTCAGAAACATGTTGTTGGCGAATAGGTTCGACCATGCGTACTCGGTTACAACCCGAATGTGGGTGCGGTAGCGGGGATCTGCACAAGCGTACACATCGCGCACGTAGAATTCCTTCCCATTGAAGAAGTTGACGACTTTTTGCTGGAGTTGATCAAACTGCCCCGGTTCAAAGGGGATGTTGAAGTTGTTCCACCACACCGCATCTTTGGTGAGAGCATCTTTTACGGTGAACTTGTCCTTGGGTGAACGGCCCGTGAACTCGCCCGTGTCGATGGCGATGGCTCCGGTGCTTGTCACTTTGGCCTGGCCTTGCGATACTGCGATTTGCGCGAGTTCCTTGGGTGAAACATTCCACCTTGCATGACCATCGTTAATGCCTAGCTGCGTTACGCTGGCCCCGGCTGGTTTTATCCCCGTTTCCTTCATAAAGGTATTTGTGAATTGGTTGCAAAAGTATGAAATTATTCCTCACATCAATCGATTGAAATGACCAAAAAAGGGCTTTTCAGTGATTATTGTCAGTTCTTGCGAAAGTGGATTTATACGGCTACTTTGCTCCCTTGCAGAATATTGTTTTGAGCTTTCGCTAATGCAATTCGATCGTTTCACCGCCACGGCACTTCGCCATATTTTGTTGCACCTTCATTTTTCTTTCCATGTCCGTTAAGCAGCGCCTGCAGGAGCTTGTTTCCGGCTTCAGTTCCACGTTTTGGATTGCCAATACATTAGAGCTTTTTGAGCGGCTTGCCTACTATGGATCCAAAGCCGTGCTCACTGTATTCCTTGCCAATAAGGTAGGCCTTGAAAAGGAGGCCGCTACCCTGGCGGGTACCTTCAATGCCTTCCTTTATGCCTTGCCAGTGGTGGCCGGTGTATTTGTTGACAAATATGGCTTTCGCAAAACATTGATGGCTTGCTTCGGGATATTCTGCATCGGCTACTTCCTTATCGGCCTGGCAGGTATGGAATACGGTTCGGCCATTATGGAAATCACGGGCAAGCGAACCTACGTTCTTTCGGTGTTGATCCTCACTGCCGTGGGCGGATCGCTGATCAAGCCTTGCATTGTAGGAACTGTTGCCAAAACCTCGAAACCCGATGCAAAGGCGCTCGGCTACTCCATTTATTACACCCTTGTTAACCTGGGTGGAGCGATCGGTCCCATCATCGCGCTGCAGGTGCGCGAAGATTGGGGGATCGAATATGTGTTGGTGATGTCGTCTATCACCTCTGCATTGTTGTTTGTGGGCACGTTTCTCTTCTTTGGAGAACCCAAATCCGCTGAAGGAGATGATGAGCCGAAGAAAACCTTCACGCAGGTGTTTCGCGATATGGTGGTTGTGTTCAGCAACGTGAAGTTCATGGCCTTTCTGCTGATCTTCTCAGGCTTCTGGCTCATGTTTTGGCAGATCTTCTATTCCTTCCCGTTCTACGTAACCGACATCCTGAAATATCCCAAGTTTGAATTGATGGAAACCATCGATGCCTGGTGCATCATCATCTTCACCATCCCGATTTCTGCCCTGGTGAAGAAATGGAAACCCATTCGCGCCATGACGGTCGGATTTTTACTGGCCAGCTTGTCGTGGATCATTATTGGTGCGTGGCCAACCATCATCGCATCCATTATCGGCATCGCCATCTTCGCGTTGGGAGAAGCTACGCAGGCGCCCCGATTTTATGAATACGTGGCCAGCCTTGCACCCAAAGGGCAGATTGGAACCTTTATGGGCTTTGCGTTTATCCCCGTGGCGATTGGTTCGTTCACAGCAGGTCTGGTAGCAGACTTCCTACGGAACAACTTCCTGCAGACCAACCCCGCGATGATGTGGTACACACTTGCCGGAGTGGGTTTGATATGTACCGCCCTGATGTTGATCTACAATGCGCTTGTGACTAAATCCTGACCAATAGATACCCGCACCTATGGAACCTGTTGAAAAACCATTTAAGCCCTACGTTGCTCCCGAGCAGAACGTAGCCGAGTTTACGCTCAAGTCTGTCTTTTTCGGTTCTCTGTTCGGAATCCTTTTTGGCTGCTCTACGGTTTACCTGGCCCTGAAGGCGGGACTCACGGTCTCAGCCTCCATTCCGATTGCGGTGATTGCCATCACACTCGGCAGGAAATTTCTGAAGACAACCATTCTTGAAAACAACATCATTCAAACCACGGGATCTGCCGGGGAGTCTGTGGCGGCTGGGGTGGTGTTTACCTTGCCGGGATTTCTTTTTTTATCTCCGGGCGAGAATGGCGTAAGTGTTGGTGAGGGCTACTTCAACTACCTGACGATTTTGATCCTGGCGGCAGTGGGTGGCGTGCTGGGCACGTTGATGATGATTCCGTTGAGGCGATCACTCATAGTGAAAGAACATAAAACACTTCCGTACCCGGAGGGCACTGCATGTGGCTCCGTGCTGCAAGCCGGTGAAAAAGGGGGTGTGTTTGCGGCCACTGCTTTTATGGGCATGGGCGTGGCGCTCGTGTATGCGATTTTGCAAAAAGTATTGCACGTGATTGCAGAGAGCCCAGCCTATGTGGCGAAACAAACCAGCAAGTTTTGGCCTTCAGCAACCATTAACGGTGAGATCACACCAGAATACATGGGAGTCGGTTATATCATTGGCCCTGCCATCTCAGGCGTGTTGGTGGCGGGTTCGGTATTGGCGTGGTGGGCTTTAATTCCTTTGTTGACTACATTGGTGGACCCGGCAGCCATTGCTGCACAACTTGCAAAGGTGGGCTACCTCGCTGACGTGAATACAGCCGGAGGGAAAGGCTCGTGGGATCCGGTTTCTCAGACTTTCGCCAACCCGGCATCAGCCATCTACTTTGCTTATATCAGGCAGATAGGCGCGGGTGCGGTGGCGGCCGGTGGGATGATCACCCTGATCAAGACATTCCCAACCATCGTAAGCTCGTTCCGCGACAGCGTGGCGTCTTTGAAAGAGACAGGCGCAGGCACTATTGCCCGCACCGACCGCGATCTGTCATTCCGCGTGGTGATCTTTGGTAGCCTTGCCCTGGTTGTTTTGATCATGGTACTGCCCGGCATTCCTGGCGACAGCTTCTTTGAATTGCTATTGATCGGAGTACTGGTGATTATATTCGGTTTTTTCTTTGTCACCGTGGCCAGCCGCATTGTGGGCCTGGTAGGTTCCAGCAACAGCCCGGTTTCCGGAATGACCATTGCCACGTTGATGGGCACCTGTTTGATTTTCACGGCTGTAGGCTGGAGCGGAAAACTGTTCGAACCCATGGCCCTGGTGGTAGGGGGTATGATTTGCATAGCGGCAGCCAACGCAGGCGCCACTTCACAAGATTTGAAAACAGGATTTATTGTAGGCGCCACACCGCGCTATCAGCAGTTGGCGCTGTTTATCGGTGTGATTGTGTCGTCCATTGCGGTTGGTTTGGTGGTGAATACACTCGACACGCCTACAGCCGACATGCGGGCCATGGGCATTGAGCATGCCATCGGCTCGGAGCGCTACTCAGCACCGCAGGCTACGTTGATGGCCACACTCGCACGCGGTATCCTGTCATTCAACCTTGATTGGCAATTTGTAATGGTGGGAGTCTTCCTTGCTGTCATGGTTGAACTGATGGGTGTGAAGGCGTTGGCATTTGCGATTGGCCTTTACCTTCCGCTATCAACAACACTTCCTATCTTCATTGGCGGGGCCATTAAGGGTATCATTGACTGGAGGGCAGAGCGGAGGAACCTTGCCCGGCAAGACGAAGAACTGGGGCGGGGTAGTTTGTTTGCCACGGGCTTGATAGCGGGTGGAGCATTGGCGGGCGTGATTGTGGCGCTGTTGTCGGTTAATGACACGGTTTTCAATTGGCTGAAATCGATCAGCGCAGAGCACCCGATATCAGCGGTGATTGGAAGCGGTGGGTATCAATTGTTGGGTGTGGCCTTCTTTGCTGCTATGGGCTACCTCCTGTACAGGCAGGGGAACAGGAGCCATGAAGCGTAGCGCTTACTTTTTCCCTCTTGCCTGGGCGTCCACATCAATGATCTCTTTCAGCTCATTGAGCCTGTTCTGTTCTGCCTCATGAACGCGGCCATCCGCGCGGATGATGTCGTACATATCGGTGTATACCTTGTACTTTTGGGCAAACTTCACCTGCTTAAAGTGCTCGAAAGTATCCCTGATTAACTGCAGCACGTTCGACTTATCCATCGCGCGATAGGCTGCATCGGCTTCGTCAAGCTTTTTTTCCCGATTGCCATCACCCGGATACAGGTGCAACATTTTGTCGAGAATTACAGTCCTTTCCGTGGAATGAAACTCCTTGTCAGAATAGGCGATGTGGAGGTAGAGAAACAAAACAAAGTCGGAGAAGGTCTTATGCACCACCATGGATAAAGCTAGGTTTTCTGGTTTAAAAGTAAATAAAAAAGGCCTCATCCGAAAACGAGGCCTTTTCAAGTTTATTGTCGGAACAATTTTACATCATTCCACCCATGCCACCTCCGGGCGGCATTGCTGGTGCTTCTTTTTCTTCAGGAATTTCTGAAACAACGGCTTCCGTTGTCAAAAGCAATCCTGCGATAGAAGCTGCGTTCTCAAGCGCCAGGCGTGTTACCTTGGTAGGATCGATGATACCTGCTTCGAAGAAGTTTTCGAACTTATTCTCGCGGGCATTGTAACCGAAGTCCTTCTTGCCATCACGCACTTTGTTTACGATCACGGAGCCTTCCTGACCAGCGTTTTCAGCGATGGTGCGAAGAGGTGACTCAAGCGCCAGGCGCACGATATTCACCCCGGTTGCCTGATCATCATTGCTTACGCCCACTTCTTCCACATTCTTCAATGCTTCAATTGCACGAATGTATGACACACCGCCTCCAGGAACGATACCTTCCTGAACCGCTGCACGGGTTGCGTGCAATGCATCATCCACGCGGTCTTTCTTCTCCTTCATCTCCACCTCGGTGGCAGCACCTACGTACAGGATTGCCACGCCACCGGAAAGCTTAGCCAAACGCTCTTGCAACTTCTCCTTGTCGTAGTCTGAAGTGGTTGTTTCAATCTGCGCTTTGATTTGAGCGATGCGGCCTTGGATGTCATTCTTCTTGCCGGCACCGTTCACAATGGTTGTATTGTCTTTGTCGATGTTGATTTTCTCAGCACGACCCAGCATGTCGATACCTGCGTTCTCCAGCTTAAAGCCTTGCTCTTCCGAGATTACTTTACCACCCGTCAATACAGCGATGTCTTCCAACATGGCCTTTCTGCGGTCGCCAAAGCCGGGAGCTTTTACGGCAGCCACGCGGAGCGCGCCACGGATCTTGTTCACCACCAATGTAGCGAGGGCCTCGCCTTCGACTTCTTCAGCAATAATCAGCAAAGGCTTGCCGGTTTGTGCAGTGGCTTCGAGCAATGGAAGCAACTCCTTCATGGCGCTGATCTTCTTATCGTAGATCAGGATGTAAGGATTTTCCAGTTCGGCCTCCATTTTCTCAGTATTGGTTACGAAGTAAGGAGACAGGTAGCCGCGGTCGAATTGCATACCTTCCACCGTCTTCACTTCCGTCTCAGTACCGCGGGCCTCTTCCACGGTGATCACACCATCCTTGCCCACTTTGTCCATCGCGTCAGCAATCATCTTGCCGATGGTCTCATCATCGTTAGACGAGATGGTTGCCACCTGTGCGATTTCGCTGTTATCCTTAATCTTCTTGCTTTGTTTTTTAAGGTTCTCCACTACTGCGATCACCGCCTTGTCGATGCCTCTTTTCAGGTCCATGGGGTTGGCTCCTGCTGCTACGTTCTTGATGCCGTGGCTAACGATCGCCTGGGTAAGTACGGTTGCCGTGGTGGTACCGTCACCGGCAGCGTCTGCAGTTTTCGAAGCAACTTCCTTCACGAGCTGTGCGCCCATGTTTTCGATTGCATCTTTCAATTCAATTTCCTTCGCTACGGATACCCCGTCCTTGGTTACGGTAGGAGCACCGAATTTCTTGTCAAGGATTACGTTGCGGCCCTTGGGTCCAAGGGTCACTTTTACTGCATCTGCAAGCTTGTCAACACCCCTCTTGATCTTGTCGCGGGCGCTGGTATCAAATGTAATTTCTTTAGCCATGATTATTTCGTGTTAGGATTTAGATTAAATAATACCAAAGATGTCTGAGTTGCGCATGATCAAGTACTCCTTGCCATCGATGTTGATCTCCGTTCCGGAATACTTGCCGTAAAGCACATTGTCGCCAACCTTAACGGTTACCGGCTTGTCTTTCAGGCCCTCGCCAATGGCGATGACCTTGCCTTTTTGGGGTTTCTCCTTCGCGGTGTCCGGAATGATGATACCAGACGCGGTCTTGGTCTCAGCTTCGGCAGGTTCCACCAGTACCCTGTCCTCGTTTGGTTTGAAGTTAATCTTAGCCATATGGTTTACTTATTTAGTTTTAGTTAGTGTTTAGATATAACTACGCCCTCCTGCTGATCGATTTCTGTGCCAATGACATCATTTTGACACTTTTCAGACAGTTTTTCCGGTTCGGGCAGACCGTTGGTGATCTTGGGTCAGGAAACCTGTCAGGGTTGACTAGCAAAATGGCAGTTTGTCACTTTTGCATCGTTTTTCGTATTATAGGAAGTGAAATCAACCATTTTTTGGACTAAAACCACTTCATATGGAGCTCAAGGAAAACTGGCTGACGGACGGCCTCATTGATTTTGAGTATAAGAAGTACATGCTGCTGGCATACCTCAAGAAGGTGAAAGAATCGTTTGGCAGGGTAGAGTTGTACCCCTTTTTGTCTGACCTTGTTTTTCACTACCGAAATCTGCAGGCCGTGAAGGAGAATAAGGCCATGATCTATGAGTCTTTCCCCAAGAAGTTATCGGTGGAAAAATTGGAAAACCTGAAGCTGAACTACAAGCGCATTGTGGAGGACGATATGGTGATGAAGGAAATTGAGTCCATCGTAGCCTATTCAATGCCGCTGATGAAATCGTCACTGGACGAAGGGGCCTATATCTACGAATACGTGGAATCGCAGTGCGAAATTGCCCCCGTGGGACTGCAGTCGCTGGCGGCAGACGAAGGATATTTATTCATCGCCCAACCCCCTCAGTCCGAGACTTCAATCTACCGTTATCAGGTGACCATTTTCGATAATAGCGTTGAAAAATTTCGGGGAATTCACACCCACTTCGTGAACACGGAGACCAAGGGGCTCGCCAATACGTACGAAATGATCAAGCTTAAGCTGATTAAGAAATTTTCGGACTTGCCTAATCCGGCAACCTACCTGGTTGTTTCCAAGCTCAATTTTCCGTTCGATTCCACGCTGATGCCCGTGGCAAAACGAATGCTAGTTAAGCAGCTTGCGCAGGCGGCATAAGAAAGGCTTAAAAGTTCACCTTTCATCGCGGATTCGCGTTCACCTGAGCAAATTTCATTAGCCGGTAGGATTTCGGCTCAAGGGCTTTGACACAGCCCCTTTCAAATTCAAATAGATGAGCTTTTATTGTGCAGAATCTGCAGGCTCAGTCGTGGTTCTGTTCAAATCCAAGCCTGGCGCTGCCTGCTGTTCTTTTGCGCGCTCCAGGATCGAGTCGCTTGCCTGAGAAGGCGCACCGATGAAGTTAGTAGCCAGGGTGAACACCATGATGGCAATGGCAAAACCCCAGGTGAGTCTTTCCAAAAGGTCACCGGTTTTCTTCACACCGATTAAGTTGCTGGCACCAGAGCCTCCGAATTGGCTGGACAGGCCGCCTCCTTTTGAATTCTGCGCCAACACCACAAGCACAAGCAAAACGGCAGAAAACAATACCAGGCCAATGATTAATGTGTACATGATGATTATTTACTTCTTCAGGTTATTAATTTGAGCCGCAAAGTAAGCCTTTTTTTGGGGAAACTTCCAAATGAGCTTCCTCAGCATCTCAATGGCCTTTTCTGTCTTTCCCTGTTTCAAGAGAATTTCGACCAGCGTTTCGGAGACCAGGTGATCACCCAGCGCGTTGCTTTTTTCTGAAAGATCGCCCGGCTCTACCTGTTCACTTGCTTTCGCTTTTCCGATGCTGGGTTGGGATTTGATGAATTGGTTGATCAGGTCGATCTGTTCTTTGTGCTTGGGGTCGCTGGGTTTGATCTTCTTCCTGGACGTCCTGATTTCGTCAATCAACTCTTGATTTCCGGACTTCTTTTTTGTCGCCTTCGGGGTGGATGGGGGAAAAGCGAATTCTTCTCCCGGGTGTGCTTCCAGGTGTTCGAGCAACAACTCAAAATTATGTTTGGATGTCTTGAGTTGCTCCAGGTCGGCCATCACGCGATCAACCAGTGTATCGCCATCGACTTCTTCGGAATGGACAGGCTGCTCTACTTCCGCTGAGGGAATTTCCTTTTTGACAGGCGATTCCTTTGGCTTTGGCGAGGCAGGCTCGTCAACCGGAGGTGCTGTTTTCCTGATGGTAGGCGAGGCAGTCACTACCTTTTTCAAAACGGCCCGATCCGTGGAATACACGGCAGCCATGTGCAATCTCGCCTGACTGTTGTGCATTTTATTTTGTGAGGCGGCCCGGGCGGCCAGGCTTTGGATTAATTGGCTGTAGGGATGAACTGCCAACAATGACTCCAGTTCACCGCCCTCATCGGGTGTAAGGGAGGTGTAGTTCTTGCAGAGAAACAGAAGACGGTTTTTGTCCACAAATTCAGATGCAGGCGGATGGTAAATGTAGGTCAATTTGCTACTTCAAACAACCGGCTTTTGCGGTTTTTGTTGCTTAGCTACTACCAGTTGGCAACAGTGGCGTTGAATATATCAAGCAGAATCTGTTGAAATATTGTTTTTTCCAGGTCCTCCTGCACGGCCGACAAATCCTGGGTGTTGGGAAAATCCGCATAGAAGGAAAATGTCCTGTCCTTAAAGCTATTCTTGGGTTCGGTCGTATCCTCATAACTTACACGGACGGAAATGGTCAATCTCGTGAGCGCAGCTGCGTCAACCGTGCTGGTGTTTCCTGAAGAGACGGGAGATATAGGATTAATACGATACTCTGAAATGATACCCTCTATACGAAGTTGGCCGCCTTCACTTACGACATTCAAACTCGAATTCCGCTGGTAGTAATCTTTTAACTCGTTGGTAAAGTTTTGTGCGAGGTTTGCAGGGCCCAGGTCGGTGTTGTTGAAAAAATCATCCACGGTGATTGTTTCTGCTGTGGTGGAAGCACCGCTAAATGAATACACGCCACAACCGGCAAAGCCTAACCACAAAACCAATACAAGGGCAGACAACCCGCGGGTCAAATCATTCTTCAAGTTCGTATTGTTTTATCTTTCGGTACAATGTTCGTTCAGAAATACCCAGGTCGCGTGCCGCATACTTCCGTTTGTTATTGTTCTTGCGCAAGGCCCGCACAATCAACTCTTTTTCTTTTTTCTCGATTGACAGGGAATCATCTTCCGCTTCGTGGCTGATGTCCTGCACTTCGTCTTCGCCCGAGTCCTCCGACTGGTTCGCCAGATTCAACACCAATGCGTCTTGTGAGTCGCCTTTCACTTCATCGTGAATGCCTTCGAACAGTTCTGCGTGGTCTTTTACAATGCGTGCGGCTTCTGCCGGATTGGTTGCGTTATCCAGCACAATCTTTTTCAGGTCGTTTACATCCTTGCGCAGATCAAATAACACTTTGTATAGAATCTCTCTTTCGGAAATGCTTTCTTTAGACGCACCACCCTGGTAAAGCGCTGGCAGCGAAGAGTCGGCCGGCAAATAAAGCCGAAGGGCATTGGCATCAATCTCTTTTGAGTCGGTCGACAGCACGGAGATTTGTTCCACCAGGTTCTTGAGTTGCCTGATGTTGCCGGGAAACCGGTAGCTCAGCAACACCCCCTTGGCATCGTCCGTGAGTGAGATGGGTTTCACTTTGTATTTCTCTGCAAAGTCGGTTGCAAACTTTCTGAACAACAACTCCACATCGTTTCCGCGCTCTCTCAGCGGAGGCACGAAGATGGGCACCGTGCTGAGGCGGTAATAGAGATCTTCCCTGAACTTGCCGTCCTCCACATTGCGCAGCAGGTTTACATTGGTGGCCGCCACTACGCGCACGTCTGTCTTCTGCACTTTTGACGATCCCACCTTAATGAACTCGCCATTCTCCAACACGCGCAGCAGGCGCGCTTGTGTTCCCAATGGCATTTCACCGATTTCATCCAGGAAGATGGTGCCCCCGTTGGTTACTTCGAAGTATCCTTTTCGCGCTTCGTGGGCTCCGGTAAACGATCCCTTTTCGTGACCGAAAAGTTCAGAGTCAATGGTGCCTTCCGGTATCGAACCGCAGTTGATCGCAATGAACTGACCGTGTTTGCGCGGGCTCAACGAGTGGATGATTTTTGAGAACGATTCTTTGCCACTGCCACTTTCGCCCGTGATCAGCACCGACATTTCGGTAGGTGCAACCTGAATCGCCACCTTTACTGCATGGTTCAGCAGCGGGGAGTGCCCGATGATGCCAAACCGCTGTTTTATACTTTGAATTTCAGAATCTGTAATCGACATAACTAACTCACTCTATCGCCAAACAACGTGGCCCCTGTACACTCTTTTATCAAAACATCTACGTATTCACCTTTCGACTCTCCGCCATTGGGGAAGATCACCACTTTATTGGCCGAGTTTCTTCCTTGCAAAAAATCGGCCGATCGCTTTGAAAGGCCTTCAATCAGCACCCGGTGGGTTTTCCCAATATCTTGCCGATAACGCTCCAATGAATGGGCATTTTGCTTTTCGATGATCTCCTGCAATCTTCTCTTCTTTACCTCCAGGGGAATGTCGTCCGCAAACTTCTTCGCAGCCAGCGTGCCGGGCCGCTCGGAGTAGAAGAACATATAAGAGAAATCATACTTTACGGCATCCATCAACGTCAACGTTTCCGCATGCTCTTCCTCTGTCTCCGAGCAAAACCCGGTGATCATATCGGAAGAGATGCCGCAATCGTCACCAAGGATTTCCTTAATCTTCGCGATTCTATTAAGGTACCATTCGCGTGAATAGCCGCGGTTCATCAGTTCAAGTACGCGTGAATTGCCACTTTGAACAGGGAGGTGAATGTACTTGCAGATGTTTTCATGGCGGGCCATGGTGTGCAACACCTCATCGGTGATGTCTTTCGGATGCGAAGTGGAAAAACGAACCCGAAGAAAGGGACTCACATTAGCCACCATTTCAAGCAGGTTGGCAAAGTTCACAACAGTTGCTTCCGTTTTCTTCTCCAGCCGTGCTTTGTTGTTTTCATCAGCGCTCCACTTATAGCTGTCCACGTTTTGCCCCAGCAGGGTCACTTCGCGATAGCCTTTATCGAACAGGTCCCGCGCTTCGGATACGATCGACTTCGGATCGCGGCTGCGCTCACGGCCACGGGTGAACGGCACCACGCAAAACGAGCACATATTATCACAGCCACGCATGATGGAAATGAATGCAGTGACACCATTTGAATTCAACCTTACGGGACTGATGTCGGCATAGGTCTCTTCGCGTGACAAGAATGTATTCACCGCCTTATGGCCATCGTCCACCTGGGAAATGAGCTGAGGCAAATCGCGGTAGGCATCGGGCCCTGCCACAAGGTCAACGATTCTTTCTTCTTCGAGCAACTTGGTTTTCAGGCGTTCGGCCATGCAGCCTAGCACGCCCACCAACATTTCTGGCTTCTTTTTTTTCAGGTGGTTGATTTGTGCAAGGCGGTTGCGAACGGTTTGTTCAGCTTTCTCACGAATGGAACACGTGTTAAGGAACACCACGTCAGCCGACTGAATGTCAGAAGTGGTGTCGAACCCATCTTCATGGAGGATGGATGCCACAATCTCACTGTCCGAGAAGTTCATTTGGCACCCATAGCTTTCAATGTATAGTTTGCGCTTTTGGCCGGAATGGCTATCGGCAGAAACTTTCACCTCGCAGTGATCGGTACCCTTCAAAAACCCAATATCCTGTATCAAATTCTCCATCTTCACTTCTTAGGGTCGCAAATTTAATACTTTTAGTCTTACTTTATGACATCTTGTCAGTATGGGGCGACTTTAATGTTAAGTGGTGAATAAGGTGCTAAACAGTGTAATTTTGGGGTACTATGATTATTTTCAACTAGATGGCTATCGTAAAGACTGTCAGGGGATTAACCCCCAAATTCGGCAACAATTGCTTCCTTGCAGACACCGCTGTAGTGGTAGGGGAAGTGATCATGGGCGACAACTGCACGGTTTGGTTCAACGCGGTGGTGAGGGGCGATGTGCACTCGATCACCATCGGCAACGACACAAATATCCAGGACGGAGCCGTCATTCATTGTACCTACCAAAGGGCCAAAACAGTGATTGGCAATAAAGTTTCCATCGCACACAATGCCATTGTTCACGGTTGCACGGTGGAGGATAATGTGTTGATCGGGATGGGGGCCATTATCATGGACGATGCGGTAATTGGCGCGGGGTCGGTGATTGCCGCGGGAGCGGTTGTGTTGCCGGGTACCAAAGTTGAGCCCAGCAGCATTTATGTAGGCATGCCCGCCAAAAAGGTCAAAGACATTGGTGAAGAAATGAAGGCCGTGATTGAACGTACCGCCCGAAACTACCCGATGTACGCAGAATGGTTCAAAGAATAACTACCTCGTGGGTACTGGCGTTACCATCTGGCTCAAGTGCCCATCCAAACCCACCGCCTGCACTGCAAAAAAGTAGTTGTCCTTTGAATAGGGAATTTCAGCACTTGTACCTTTCACAAAGATTTTCTTTTCCCAGAATGGTTGATAGGTCTCACGAATCAAGATGTGATAACCGACAGGGGCAGGTCCATTGCCTTGTGCCCACGACAACTGGGTCCGATTGCTGAGATTGACTTTCATTTTGACGTCAGCAGGGGCGGCCGGGGCTTTGGCCAGTGTCGCCAGGGTGATGAGATTCATCTTCGCCACGTTCGCAGTATAGTTAAAATCCACGAACTTCAGCAAGTCACCGTACTCAACCCCGTCCTCCGTCCTCAGGTTCTGGTGTTGTTGGGTGAAGTTCTCGTTGAATTCACAAAAACGGACTGCCGCAAATCCGTTTTGCAAAAAGGGTGTATGGTCACCGCCTCTTAAGAAGCGATCGGGGCGCATGTTGAGGGTAGCCGTAAAACCATTAAGGTACGGTTCGCTCACTTCTTTGATGTACCTCGCCAATTGGCGTGACGGGCTGTCATTTTCCGACTTCATGGCATTCCGGGTCCGAGTATCCTCAGCTGCTTCCGCTGAAGGTATCATCTCGCTGAAAATGCGCACGGTCTTTTCGTTCTTGTTGCCCGTTTCGCTGGCAATCGTGTTGCCAACAATGTCATTGTTCAGCATTGCAATAAGATTAACACCGTCATCCTTCATCTTGTTGGCCATATGTCGGGCGCCAAGCAGTCCTTGTTCTTCGCCTTGTACCGCCATGAAGATGATGGTGCAGGGGAATTTGTATTCACTCATGACGCGCGCAAGTTCCAACACAACGGCCACTCCGGAGGCGTCATCGTTTGCCCCAGGTGCCAGGTTCACGCTGTCCATCACGTTGCTATTGCGTGAATCGAGGTGACCGCTGATGAGAAGCACCCGGTTGTCGTTGGAGTCAGTGCCCTTTAGCGTGGCAACCACATTTTTCATCGTCACCATATAGGGTATGCGCTGATTTGATGCGGGCGATACCTCGTAAGGGTCGAGCACCACGTCCATATTTGCCTTGTTCCGTTTCCGGAAGTCGATGAACTTGGACGCCACCCACCTGCGGGCCGCTCCAATGCCGTAGGTAGCACTATTGGTATCGCTGAGCGAATGCCTTGTTCCGAAACTGACCATCGCAGCAATGTAAGATTGGATGCTGTCATGAGAAACATCCTTCACCATCGTGGCAATCTGTTTATCCAACGGAATGGAAGATGATTCTTGCGCCAAGGAGGCTAAGGTGAAGCACAGAAAAGCGAAAAGAAAGGTTCTGGTGGTCTTTTGCATCATGCCTATTGAAATTAGGTTCGAAAGTAATACAAAACCGTTGGGTCGGGACGGAGCTTGACCTTGAGAAACCGGAATCTTTGGAGGAGCGGTTGCCTGCAATCAATCAGCGGTTCAAGAATGGCCGTTCATGCAGGATTTTTTTGTTGTGATGGCTGACCTATATTTGACGCCCGGAAAACCCAACTGATATGAAAAATCTCTCCCTTGCTTTGAATGTAATGCTGTTGTTGGCCGTAGGCGCTTTATACTACCTCCATTTTGCCACCCAAGAAAAGCAGGATTTAGACACTCCTTCCGACCCCGAACCCGGAGATTTGATGGTTGCCTTCATTAACAGCGACACCGTGCTGAAATATTACGACTATTTTAAAGTAAACAAAGACGCCCTTGAAGCCAAAGGTCGCAAGATGGACTCAGACTTCAGAAACCGTGCGCAAGCGCTGCAAAAAGACATTGCCTCGTACCAGAACAACGCGGGCAACCTGACCATTAATCAGGCCAGAGCAGCTGAAGAGGATATCGCACGAAAGCAGCAGAACCTGCGGATGTATCAGGAGACGCTGGCCAACCAGCTTAGCACGGAAGAAGGTAAGCTCAACGTTGAGCTTTACAACCGGGTTACCAACTTCTTAAAGGAGTACAGCAAGGCAAATGGCATCCAGGTGGTAATGAAGTATGATCCCACGAGCGACTTGCTCTTCGGCAGCCATGCGTTGGATATCACCCAGCCAGTTATTGATGGGCTTAACGATGCGTATCGGCTGGAGAAGACTTCTGCACCAGCCAAACAGGATTCGACAAACACAAAAAAATAAGCATCGCTGGGTACAACACAAGGCCGGCCCGGGCGCGGTTTTTCTTTTCTAAGGAATAAGTGATAATTTTCTCAGGTGAAGGCTCTGTTTGATGCATTGAACGTACGCCCGGAAGAACGCCAGCAGGTCGCGTTAATGCTTGGAACAGGGTTCTTCATGGGCATTTTTATCGCGACTTACCAGGTAACGGCCGAGTCGCTATTCCTAAATAAACTGGGAGACCAACTCGACAGGGCATTCCTTGCATCCGGTGTGCTCGGCATTGCTTCCACATTTGTATTTAGTGCGCTGCAGGCACGCATCCGATTTACCACCCTTACCATTTCCAGTATTCTGACGATCGTGGGGTTGACCTCCGCAGTTTACTGGTTGTACAATTTCGGCCCTGAAGATATTCATGATACAGTGCTCTTTGCCATGTATTGCCTCACCGGGCCCATGACAGCCATTCTGCTGCTTTGTTATTGGGGGATCTTTGGCCGACTATTTAATTTCCGCCAGTCGAAGCGAATCATTGGCTGGATTGATACCGGACAGCTCGTGGCTTCCATTCTGGCTTTCTTCCTGATACCGGTTACAGCCAGGTACTTCGTGGAGACTTCGAATTACCTGATCGTTTGCAACATCAGCATTTTGGGCTCCTCCATTTGCTTCATCCTGATATCGTTAAGATTTCCGCTCACCAAGAACAATCCGCGTGAGTTTGAGGCAGATGTGCGAAAACAGACGGGCTTTACCAGAATGTTCAAAGATCCGTACGTAACCCTGCTTAGTGTTTTCCTGGTGGTATCGATGGTTACGTTTATCTTCAATCAGTACGCCTTTCAGGGCTTGATCAATAAACAATACCCAGTTCAGCAAGACCTCACCAACTTCCTGGCTTACTTTAACGGGGCCATTTATGGTTTAAGTTTGGTTATGCAAACTTTTGTAAACGATCGGATCATCGGCAACTACGGAATCCGGGTATCGTTGTTTGTGCTTCCGGTCATCGTTTCTGTTTTTGCCTTGGGCGCATTGGTAACCGGCTTGGTATTCGGCTTTGACCTGGCAATGGCACCCGCCATCTATTTTTTCCTCTTCATTGTACTTACGCGACTGTTCAACACCACGCTAAGGGAGTCCCTTGAGAATCCGGTGTTCAAGCTGCTTTTCATTCCCCTGGATTCGAGATTGCGATTCAACATTCAGGCAAAAGTGGAAGGAGTAGTGAACGAATCTGGCCGTTTCATCGCTGGCGTTGGAATTTTCCTGTTCGCGCTGTTGCCATTCTTTGAAATCATATGGATTCCTGCCATCACGCTCACGTTGGTTATTGCGTATGTGATAGTGATCAGAAAGTTGCACAATGGCTACCGCAATAAGATTCGATCCAAGCTTGAACACACAGATACGCAGCAAGAAGTGCTGGAAACAGGATTCACAAGTGTAACCAATCGCCTCCAGTCTCTGCTCGGCACGAACGACACGGCCAAGGCAATTTTTTCTTTCAAATTGCTGGAGAAGATTGAGCCTGGCCAATTGCCACTTTGGGTGAACAACCTGATGAAAAGCGGCCACGAGGATGTGAAGGAGTATGCGCAGAAAAAAATGAATGAGTTGAAGGGGCTATCGGTTTCTGACAAGTATGTGATCCGTCTTTCGCCCCAGGAAATGGTTGGAAATGGAGCCAAGAATCTTCTTTCCCGAACTGAGCTGGAGGAGATTATCAATAGCGGGGGCGACATAACGAAATTCAGAATCCAAAAACTCAGCCGCTCTCTGGTAGTAGAAGATCGGCAATACGCAGCGGAGTTGCTGTTGCATTCGTCCTCCGATGATAACATTTCGTACTTGACGGAGCTATTGCACGATGCCGACCAAAAGGTAAGAACCACCGCCATCAAAACCTCTGTAAAGAAGTTTAATAACGAAGTAATACTTGCACTGATTGATAACCTGGGAAATACAAGGTACAGCAACCAGGCCATGAGCGCCCTTGTACTCATCGGGGGTAAGGCGCTCAACTTACTAGATAGTGCTTTCTACAGATCCGGCCAATCCCAGCAAGTGCTGCTGAGAATCATAAAGACGCTCGGCAGGATTGGAGGGCAGCGGGCGCGAGACTTGCTTTGGAACAAGATCGACTACCCCGACAAAACAATTGTCTCTCAAGTGTTGCTTTCTTTGGGCGAGTCGGCTTTCAAGGCGGGGATATCTCAAATTACCAGGATCAAATATGCGATCGAATCGGATATCGCAGATATCACATGGAATCTCAATGCGATGCAGGAGATCGGTAGTGCGGGTGAGGCCAAACTGATAAGACTCGCGCTTGAACGCGAAATTCAAAATGACGTACAGCATATCTATATGTTGTTGGCTATGTTGTACGACACGCGATCGATCCAGTTGGTGAAGGAAAATATTGAAAGCGGTACCACGGAAGGAACGACATACGCCATCGAACTGCTGGATGTGTTTTTGTCGGAGCAACTGAAGCAGCGTGTCATTCCCGTGCTTGATGACCTTTCGGTCGCTGACAAAATCAAGAAGCTCGAGGTCTTCTATCCTCGTGTTCGGCTGGACGAAAAACTGGCACTTAAATTCTTGATCAACCGTGACTTTACACAAAGCAATCGTTGGACAAAGGCGGTGGTGTTGCATCAAATCGGGACTCTGAAGTATAAAGAGTTTAAGATGGATTTGATTGCGCAATTGTTCAATCAGGATCAACTGGTGAGGGAAGTGGCCGCCTGGTCACTGCACGAAATAGATGCTGAAGGTTATCATGAGAATACTGCAAGATTGGGTGCCAACTTCAAGAGGGCCATGGATGAGGTGATCATGGATCGCAAGACCAAAACGCATCAATTATTATACGATAAGGTAATGTTCTATCGATCGATTGAATTTTTCGAAGGTCTCCCGGGTTTGATCCTGTCGTTTCTGGCAGATATTTCCCTCGAAACCAAGCTGGAAAGGAGAGAATCCATCACCATCGATGAGCGGGTGAACAACGACTTTCATATTGTCTTCAGCGGCCAGGTGGATCTGTATCAAAAAGGAGAAAAGGTGGGTGAGTTCAAACGAGGTCAATTCATTGGTGAAATGCTAGCCGCGCACGGGTTTGCCAATACGAACCAGGTGGTTGCGGTCGAGCCAACAATCTTGCTGCGCATTGACAAGGACCAGTTTTATGAGCTGTTGTCTGACAATGTGAGGCTGGCAGATAGGGTTTTGGAATATATCTGAGAATAGCTAAATTTCACGGATTTTTTGGACTTTTTAAGTACGCTGAGCGGCTTCGCTACTTTTTAGACTTATGGTTTGCCAACGGTTTATTCGCAATTGCTTGCCTACTTTGCTAACTTTCATATTCCGTCTTTAGGAGATGTTGAACTATTCTGTCCAAGTTGGTGAGTTTGAGGACGATGCGCCTCATTATTCGGAGCCGGAAGGCGGCTTTGGCAGCAATCCATTTCCGGGTTTACGGCCCTTTACACTAGACGAATGCCACCTCTATTTTGGTCGCGAAGGCCAGGTGGATGAGATCTTGCTAAAGCTCTCGAAGAACCGGTCGGTTACGGTAATGGGGTATTCAGGAAGTGGCAAGTCCAGCCTGATGACGTGCGGTCTCATTCCCGTGCTTTATGGAGGATTTGTGACAGAAACAGGCCCTCACTGGCAGGCCATTGCCGCAAGGCCAGGGGCTTCGCCCATCGTCAACCTTACGGAGGCAATCGTTGATCATCAAATCCAGCTTGGAATGATTGACGAGTCTGATCGCGTGATTCACCGGGCGATCATTAGCTCGGTCCTGCGCAGCAGCCCCGAGGGGTTGGTCGAAATTGCCAGATACCTCCAGAAGACATCCAGCGAAAACATATTCTTCCTGATAGATCAGTTTGAAGAATTGTTCCGGAATCAAACGGATGATATCGAATACAGAAACGATGCCACTACCTATGTAAATCTTGTACTGAATGCCGTGCATCAAACCAAGGTGCCGGTATATGTGGCGTTGAGCATGCGATCGGATTTCATCGGAGACTGTGCCGCTTTTACCGGACTCACCCAGATGATCAACAACAGCAACTACCTGGTGCCACAGATGACGCGCGATCAGAAGCGGATGGCTGTGGAGGGTCCGATTGCCGTTGCCGGAGGGCATATCTCAAATCGACTTGTGAAGAGGCTTCTGAGTGACATTGAGGATCATGAAGATCAATTGCCGATCCTTCAACATGCCTTGATGCGTACGTGGGATTATTGGGTGAACAACCATGAGCCGGGCGAGCCGATGGACATTCGGCACTACAACGCCATCGGAAAGATTGATCAGGCCCTGTCGCGACATGCCAATGAAATATTTGACAGCCTGTCATCGCGCGAAAAGGAAATTGCAGAAGTTTTGTTCAAGAACGTAACCGAGAAAGGGGAGGATTCGAAAGGTACGCGGAGGCCCGTAATGGTGTCGCTGGTTGCCGAACTGGCAGAGGCGACCGATGAGGAAGTGATCGGAGTGGTTGATCAATTCAGAAAACCCGGTCGCTCCTTCCTGATGCCGGACGTGTCGGTGGTGTTGGACGGAAGTTCGTTGATAGAGCTTTCGCACGAGAGCTTGATGCGGATCTGGACGAGATTGTCCGGTTGGGTGGATGAAGAGTTCGAGTCAGCGAAAATGTATAAGCGGATTTCGGATGCCGCAGCCATGTACCAGATCGGTCGCACGAGCTTGTGGCGACCGCCCGATCTTCAATTGGCATTGAATTGGCAGAAGAAGCAAAAGCCAACCCGCAGTTGGGCCCAGCGATACGACATTGCGTTTGAACGTGCGATTGTTTTCCTCGATACGAGCCGGATTACCTACGAGGCGGAACTCAAGAACCAGGAGATGCTGCAGCGCAGGATGCTGCGCAGGGCACGAGTTACCAACGTAATCCTTACCATCTTCTTGCTGATTGCGATTGCCTTCTTCTTTTATGGACTAACGCAACAGATTCAGGCCGAGCGAGCCGCATCGAATGCCATTGAGCAACAAAAACTAGCTGAAGCAGCTCGAGAAGTTGCCGACACCGAGCGGCAACGCGCAGAAGGGGAAAAAGAGCGTGCCGAGACTGCTCTGAAAGCCAATGAAGAACTACTCATCCAGCTCCAAGCCTCGTTGACCGAGACGCGAAAGGCGCGCGACTCCGCTCAAAAGCTTTTCCTGATTGCCGAAGAACAACGTAGAATCGCCATTCAGGCGCGGGATACAGCCACGCTTGCAACACAGGAGGCCATAAAGAACTATAATCTGGCCGTGGCTGCTCGAAATGAGGCCAACCGCTTGCTTTACCTCTCGGTGGCACAGTCACTGGCAGCCAAAGCGGCAACAGAAGATGATGCACAACTGGCCGGCCTGCTTTCCATGCAGGGTTATTTATTCCATACCAAATACGATGGCAAGACCTACGATCCATACATCTTCGAAGGATTATACGCAGCTCTTGCCAAGCTGAATGGCTCCAATTACAACCAACTTACTGTGCCAGGGAATATCCGAAACAAGATGTTTGCGCTGGCAGTAGCTAAGAATTCCGACAAGTTCTACACCACTGGCGATGATGGCCGCATCTTCGAAGGCGATCTTATCGCGGCCAAGGTTGACAACAAGATTGGTGAAAACAGATTCAGAAACCGCGTTCTTGCGTTGAGTAAAGAAGATCGTTACCTGGTAAACGGCAGCGACTCCAGTCAGCTGCAGATTTTCGATTTACAAAATCCAGGTCGGCCGCGCATTGTTGAAGGACACAAGCAGTTTGTCAATGCCATTAAGTTTCTACCTGATAACTCGGGCTTCATCTCGGCCTCGGCCGACAAGACACTTCGATTTACAAACCAGGCCTCAGGCAACAGCCGGCAGATTTTGGCATTGCCGTTTGATTTGAAATCGATTGATATTAGCTCGGATGGCAAGCTGTTGGCGGGCGTATCGGCCACCGGTGAAATTGTATTGGTCAATCTAACCGACAACAAGCATGAAGTAATAGCCAATGAATATCCCAGCCGTCCCTTGTCGGTGGCATTCCACCCCACCAAGCCGTTGATCGCGTATGGAATGACGGTGATGAACAATGGCAAGGAGGAACGGGGCCTCGTCAAGCTATTTGACTTGAATGGGCGCGCGGTAACTAAAGAACTGGGTGGCCACCGTTCGGGCATTTCCGATTTGGTATTTAGTCCGGACGGGCAGTTGCTGGCCAGCGCAGGCTTGGACAGGAAATTGCAGATGTGGGTAGTCGACCATGTGGAAGACCTACCCATTCAAATGGACAACAACAATGGTAACATTTGGGATATCGCTTTCGCCAAGGGTTCTGATTACCTTATAGCCACCTGCAACTCGGGCGAGATCAGGGTTTGGCCTACCAACCCTAGGATGTTGGCCGAGCAAGTGTGCCCTCGCCTTTCTCGAAACATGACACCTGAGGAGTGGGAGATTTACGTGGCCAACGGCATTGAGTATGAGTCAACGTGCAAGAGTTTGTTGATCAGTGATTTCTAACACATGGCGCGCTGGATTCTAATTCTGATGCTGGTTTTGATGGCGGTAACCATTCGTGCCCAGGCACCTGATTGTTCGCAACGATTGTTACAAGCCAACGATGAATTTACGGCTGGCAGGTTTTATGGCATTCCGGGCCTGCTGGCTGAGTGCCTTGAGAATCTTTCCAGCGAAGAGAAGGTGCGGGCCTATCACCTGCTGGCGCAAACCTATTTGATCATTGATGATCCTGTGGCCGCTGAAGACAGTTACCTGCGTTTGTTAGGGGCCGATCCCGAATATGTGGCCACACTCGAAAAAGATCCGGTGGACATTGTTTATTTGAGCAGCAAATTTACCGCAGAGCCAGTCTTTACACCGCACTTCAGGGCGGGCGGAACCTATTCTTTTAAGAGAATCATTCATGAAATTAACTCCAGCCCGGTCGAAGTACCAAGGGATCGCAACGTCAGTTTGGGATTTTTGGCAGGCGGAGGGATTGACTGGAACTACAATGAGAAGCTGAGCCTGTGCATCGAAGGAAATTACGCCTTTCGTTCGTACAGTTATATCGAAAGAAACATCAACACCCGCGATGAGCGGTCTGAAATCGAAAGACAGTCCTGGGTTGACATTCCGGTTTATATCAAGTACAAGGACACGAAGGGAAGGATCCGGCCATTTGGTTATGCGGGTGCATCGTTAAACCTCCTGTTCTCATCAAGCGTTGAACTCAACTTCATTAACAAGACCAACAACGAAGGGGAGGTTCCCACTGTAGGACCGAACGAGAATATCACTTACAAGCGGAACTTGATCAATCGTTCCATTGTGTTTGGCGGAGGGATCTATTATAAAGTAGGGAAGAACTTCCTGTTCGCAGATGCCCGTTATTCGCTTGGGCTTTCCAACGTGGTCAATCTCGAGAAAAACTACTACGATGAAAGCAGTCAGGTGTTGAGCCCACTCGTTACCCGGTATGGGTGGATAGGGAATGCCCATCGGCAGGATTTCATCTCTATCTCGGTGGGTTACGTACGGCCAATCTATAATCCAAGGAAGTTGAAGCGCTCCCGAACAAAAAAATTGAAGACCGATGAATAGGGCTTGGTTATTTTGTGCAGTGCTGGTCGCGTTTGTGGTGGTGAACGGCTGTGATAGTGAGCGCAATATTGATTTGCCCTCTGATAGTTATTTTCTAAAATTCTTCGGAGGCGATGGAAATCAGGAGGGCGTTGATTTGGCGGTGGCACCGGACGGGACCATCCTAATGTTTGGAACATCCGAATTACCCAATGGCCTCACCCAATGGTACCTGGTAAATGCTGACGCGAATGGGAATTTCCTATGGGAGAGAACCTATGGAGATCCCAGCAAGAATGATGAGGCGCGTGACATCGAGTTGACGGGTGATGGAAGAATCGTGTTGGCAGGGAACGAGGAGAATAGCCCGGGAGAGGGGGATGTGTTTGTGATGACGTTGACATTGGCTGGAGATCCGATTGATAGCCTTAAAGTGGATCTGAGAGACGGAGCAGGAAATCCTTTTGACGAGGACGTGAGTTCTGTCACCAGGATAGGAACGGAGTTCTTCGTGGTGGGAGCGACAACAAACCTTACCATAAAACCGTTGGACACTCAGAATTCAAATGACATAAGAGACGCCCTTCATCTCAGGCTTAGCGATAATCTCCAACTGTTTGATGCCGATCTGGTCAATGGCGTCTGGAATCCGACAAACGGATTTGAGGCAGATGATGCAGCCGTGCGGTTGTTTCCATCTAACACGCCTGGCCAATATTATTTGTTTGGATATACGAACAACGAAATCGCGCTGGGAGTCACGAGCTATAACTTTTGGGTTCAGGAAATAGGTTCAACAGGCGAAGCTATTCAGAATGGCTACAGCAATGCTACCGTCAATGTTGATAAACTGATGAGTTCTGTCATTTTAAGTCCGATTGCTGGCAGTTTTGAATTTCTAATGACAGGAATAAGAAGAGAAGGAAGCAGCAGTGATCTTTACGTTGCCAAGGTTCCGGCTCAAATCGCTTTCGCTCCAGGCATTCTGGATGGCAAGAATGTCTTAACCGTTAACAATGTTACCAACATCAAGACAGGAGCCGCATCGGCCACAGGTTCTGGTTTTTTTATAGTTGGCAATATTGACACTGGTGATACAAACATATTCTTAATCAAGATCAACGCAAGCCTTAATTTAGAATGGCAAACGGCAGTTCAATTTGGTGGTAGCAATATCGATGAAGTGGGGGCGATCACTGAGTTACCCGATGGCCGGCTGGCCATTGTGGGAACCATGAGCGTGGGCGAAATACCTGGTGAAAAGAAAATGGTCTTGATGAAATTAAATCAGCAGGGCAGGTTCGCGAAATAGCTATTTTTTGGCCCGAAAAGGTTACTTTTAGGGTTTAGTCTATATTTAATTTTTTAGTTGGCTACCTCCATGGACACCTCAAACCCACCCACCACAATTTGCTACTATTCGCTCCGCTCCTCAGCCGGGCAATGGGCGGTTTTAAGGGTCTGGCGAGTTCTGCAGGTCTGCGTGAAGCCCTTAAATCTCAATTGATTGAAGCCGTCCCGAAAGTCCATAAGGCCAGCTAGCGTTCGATCGTGGATCACTGGGATATTAATCATTTTCATCTCAGGTGGTCTATTCGCGCAGGTTACAACGGGCGGGTCTGGAAACTGGAGCTCAACCACCGTAAATGCGCCATGGGCTGGGGGCGTGGTACCAGTTGCCGGTCAAACAGTAACAATCAATGCGGGCCATACGGTAACATTGGATGTAAACACTGCGGTCACTCTTGCTTCAATAACCATTAATCCAGGTGGTACCCTGATAACCACCGATCCATTCACCATAGATGCAACTACCATCACGGTCGGTGGAACTTTCACCAACGGAAGTGGTGGGGCGGTTACGGTTACGGACTGGTTTGTAAATGCAGGTGCTACCTACGACCATGCATTTGACGGAGGAACGATCCCGGTTGCATCAGGCACTCGGTCTTGGGCCGCAACCTCGAATTGCATCATTACTGGCGTTTTAGGAAATGCGCCTGCACCAGCGGGATATGCCGTTCCCGCGCCTGGATTTGGAAATTTTACCTGGAATTCTCCGGGCCAAACGACTAACATCTATCTGGAAGCGAGCTTCAACGTTCAGGGGAATCTTGAGATCCTGGATACGGGGTTGCCCATTGCTCCCGGCACACGAGCAGTTAGAATGTCACCCGATGCCGGCTCCTACACAATCAATGTGGCTGGAAATTTTCTGGTCGACAATGCCACTTTCAAGATGAACAATAGCAGCGGTGACTGCGACATTAATGTTACAGGCAATGTCACGGTTGATAATAGCGGCTTCCTTACCCTGTGCACCGGGGCAGCCAACTCAACCGCGACCTTAACGGTTGCCGGAAATGTAGTCATCAACAATGGCACCCTCCTGATGCAGGAAGACAACCAGACCAATGCGCTTGGAGTGCTTGATGTAAACGGGGACATGACAATTGGTGCAGCCGGGATTGTTACGGAAACGGAAGCCTTAGGCAAAGGCAGCATCCTTTTTACAGGGGCTGGTACACAAACATTCACCAATGGAGGCACCATGTCGAACCAAATCGACATCACAGTTGGCTCTGCGGTGACCCTACAAATGGGATCACCCACAAGCATTTTCAGTGGTACCGGCACCTTTTTTCTGCCTGGCGATGGCACGCTGGGTGTGACTTCCGTGGATGGGATCACAACTGCGGGAGCCACCGGCAACGTTCAGGTAACAGGCACAAGAACCTATTCAACTGGCGCAAGCTATATCTACAACGGCTCTGGTGACCAGGATGTGGGAGATGGTTTGACTCAAAACACGCCCACTAATATTACTATTAACAATCCGGGCAATGTAGTTTCGTTAGGGGCGGCAACTTCACTTACCGGTGATCTAATCATTACTGCCGGCACGCTGGATACCAACGGGCAGACAGTGACCATCAATGGTGGTGGCGCACAACAGATAAATGGCGCTGGTCCCTCGCAAGCGTTTGATAACCTCGTTGTAAATAAAGGTGGCGGCACGTTGACAGTTACCGGTGGCATCAATACGATTACGGCAGCCAACTACACGCAGACGGCAGGAAATTTTTCGGCCCCCACCACATTTACTGTTAGCGGGAACGTAACCCTAACTGCCGGCACACTCACAGCGGGAGCCAACACCAATGTTGGGGGCAACTGGACCAACAATGGAGGAACATTCACACCGGGAGCAAACACCGTTACGTTTAATGGGGGAGGGGCACAAGCAATCAATGGAACCACGCTCAATCAAACCTTTAACAATGTTGTGGTAAACAAGGGTGGTGGCACCCTATCCGCTGGTGGACTCACCTCCTTAACTGCAGCCAACTTCACGGTGAGTGCCGGCACCTTTACAGCTCCTGCCACAGCGACATATTCCGGAAATGTTTTACTGTCGGCTGGGACGTATACCGCTGGTACCGTTACGAATGTTGCTGGCGACTGGACCAACAATGGTGGTACCTTTACACCTGGAGGCGGCACCGTTACCTTTGATGGTGGAGGCGCCCAATCAGTCAACGGCACCGCAGCCACGCAAACTTTCAATAACCTGGTTATTAATAAGCCGGGAGGATCTGTTACGGTAGGTGGTAGCACCACCACGCTGAATGTAGCCAATCTAACAGAGACTTCGGGTGATTTTAATGCACCTGCTACATTCAGTGCAACCGGAGGTATAACCCTAACCGCGGGAACTTTTACAGCCGGAACGAACACCAATGTAGCCGGAAACTTTACCCACAACGGAGGGTCATTTGCCGCCAGCGGAGGCACGCTTACGATGAATGGCACGGGGGCTCAGGTCATCTCTGGTGCGGCACCTGCCACAACATTCAATAACCTCACCATCGGCTCGTCAAGCTCCACATCATTCTCAAAGGCTATGGTGGTGGGCGCGATCTTAAACCTGCTTGATGGATCGTCATTAACCGTTGGAGGCATAGATCTGACAGTGAATGGTGTCACGAACATTGGCGGGGGAACAAGCGGCAGCCTTTTCTTTTCTTCTACCGTTGGAACAAAGATCTTTGAAGGTGTAGTAATAGTAGCTGCTGGCGCTACATGGAGTAATGCTGTTAACGAGGACGTTACATTTAGAGGAGGTGTTACCAATTCAGGAACGTTTACATCGGGGTCGGGCACACACCTTTTCGACACCAACCCCCAGTTTTTGAATGGCACGTTGTCCATCGCAAATGTGAATGTGTCTGGCATTAACCTCACGAACCAAGGGAGTCTTACCGTGCGTGCGAGCTTGTCGGGCACTGGTACATTCATACAGGACGTGGCAAGTGTGCTCAATATTAATAATTCTGCAACCGTAGCAACATTTGATGCAACTGGAGCCGGGAATAGCGTTCACTACAACGGTTCCAGCCAAGCCGTATTGGTTGCAGATTACCAAAATCTAACGATCAATCAGTCTGGGGGCGAGGCTGTGTTAACGGGTGACACTGATGTTAATGGAGTGCTCACGCTTAGCGCCAGAAATCTCAATCTTGGAGGTTACAATTTGACAATTGGTGCAACTGGGTCTATTTCGGTGGCAGGCCCATCCGCGTCCAAGATGATCATTGATGGTGGAGGTGGAGAGTTGCGGAAAGAATTCACCGCGGATGGGGCCTTTGTTTTCCCCTTTGGCGACAATACCGGAATGCTGGAGTATTCCCCGATTACCGTAACAGTAACAGCGGCCGGATATGGTGCCGGTGCCTACGTGGCAGCCACGGTAACAGACGCCAAACATCCCAACAACGCCAGCACGTCAAACTTCTTGACCAGATATTGGGGAGTAGAAACATCCGGGCTGACAACACCATCTGTTGATGTTTCGGCAACGTACCCCAATGCCGATATTAACGGTGTTGAGGGTAACATCAGTGCTGCGCAATTGAATGGCACTTTTGCTCAAACAACAAATCCTTGGGTTAAGTACGTGGCCTTGGCCGGAAATACGCTCTCCGCTACCGGTGCTCCGTTGACCGATGGGCAATTATCCTCGTTTTCGGGAATCAGGTCTGCAAGTCCGACAATCACAATCGACAATGGGGCAGCCATTTCAATTTGTGAAGGTACCAGTGTGGTGCTAACCACTACGCTGGGGAACGGACTTGGTACAATGGCCTACGTTTGGAGTCCGACTGCTAATCTTAATTTTTTAACAGTACCTAACCCTACATATACTGGTAGTACGCCAGGTCTGGAAAATGTGGTCGTCACCGTGTACGATGCGAATGGCATTAGTGCAACAGATAATATTAATATCACGACTGATGCGCAACCCACGGCCAACGCAGGCGCAGGAGGCGATGTGTGCGGGATAGGGGTTGGCAATCCGTTCACGTTCACGGGGGTAGCCAGTGTGGGCACGGGCACGTGGACCCAGCAGAGCGGACCGGGGGTGAGCACGTTCGGGAATGCGAACCTGGCCACCACCACGGTGAGTGTGGATGCGTACGGCACGTACGTATACCGTTGGACGGAGGTGAACAACACGTGCAGCGACTTTGATGAGGTGACGGTCAACTTCTGGGAG
>JBFWPC010000004.1:114129-115629 GCA_050250195.1 Cyclobacteriaceae bacterium
GTTCGGGAATGCGAACCTGGCCACCACCACGGTGAGTGTGGATGCGTACGGCACGTACGTATACCGTTGGACGGAGGTGAACAACACGTGCAGCGACTTTGATGAGGTGACGGTCAACTTCTGGGAGAACCCTACGGTGGCTGCCGCGGGCGGGGACATCTTCCAGTGCAACAATACGACCTTCACGATGGCGGCCAACGTGCCAGTGGTAGGCACGGGTGTGTGGACGCAGACAGGCGGCCCTGCGGTGACCATCACCAATGTGAACAGTGCGACCACGACCGTGACGGGACTGGCGGCAGGAGCGGGCGTGGTGACGCTGCGCTGGACGATCAGCAACGGCACGTGCGTGGCCAGCTTCGATGAGGTAGACTTAAGAAATGACATTCAGCCGGTAGCCAATGCAGGCGCGGGAGGCGATGTGTGCGGGATAGGGGTTGGCAATCCGTTCACGTTCACGGGGGTAGCCAGTGTGGGCACGGGCACGTGGACCCAGCAGAGCGGACCGGGGGTGAGCACGTTCGGGAATGCGAACCTGGCCACCACCACGGTGAGTGTGGATGCGTACGGCACGTACGTATACCGTTGGACGGAGGTGAACAACACGTGCAGCGACTTTGATGAGGTGACGGTCAACTTCTGGGAGCAGACCGTGGCTCAGGCCGGGCCGCCAACACTTATTGTTTGTGATTTGACAGCCAATCTTTCAGGCGTGCAAAGCGTATTTGGCAGCAATGCTGGTTGGACTGTAACCGCGGGTAATCCTCTTGATATTTCGTTCAGCAATGCGTCTATTTTCAATCCGGTTGTCACAAGCACCGCTTATGGAACTTACACCCTCACATTAACTGAGACAAATGGAAACTGTGTAGACACAGACGACATTGTTGTCACTTTCGTAGAACGCCCTGTTGGCGTGAGCTCTGTTGAGATTGCTGTTTGCAGCGATACGCCATATAATTTCGATCCACAGACCAACGTTAATGCCGGCAACAGCATTGCTAGTACATTTACCTGGGTCGCCAGCTACGGAGCAGGGCTCACTGGAGGTGCGGGCACCGGAACGGGCAATGTGGCAGAAACACTAACAAACGCCACAGCTGGGACACTTAATGCTGTTTACACCGTAACGCCAACTGGACCTGCTCCGGGTAATTGCGTTGGAAGTGCTTTCACTATAACCGTACCGGTCGATCCGGAGCCTCGGGGCACGAGCGTGGCGATCTCTACGTGCAGTGACATCGCGTTGAACTATGATCTTCAGGCCAACATCAACACCAACAATGGATTGGCGAGCACGTTCAGCTGGGTGGCAGCCGCAGACAATGCGAGCGTCACGGGAGAGAGCCTGGCCCCGGTAGCCACGGCCTTCATCACCGATGATCTGATCAACACGAGCAATGTAGACCAGGTGGTGGTGTACAATGTGACTCCAACCAGCACGTTGGGCACATGTACAGGCGATATGTTCACTGTGACGGTGACGGTACAACCCGAGCC
>JBFWPC010000004.1:115639-254600 GCA_050250195.1 Cyclobacteriaceae bacterium
TCACCGATGATCTGATCAACACGAGCAATGTAGACCAGGTGGTGGTGTACAATGTGACTCCAACCAGCACGTTGGGCACATGTACAGGCGATATGTTCACTGTGACGGTGACGGTACAACCCGAGCCGGTGGGCGTGTCGGTAGCGGCAACAAGATGCAGCGATGTGGTGTTGGGTACAGCCTTCACGCTGAACACGAATGGCACGAGCGTGAGTGCGGCCACGTACAACATTACCAATATTAACAATGGAGGTTTGAGCGCGAGTGCGGGCGCACCGGCCACAGGCACCGGCTTTGCGGCCAATGTATTGACCGATGATGCATGGACCAACCAGACGGGGGGCCCGGTAAACGTGGTGTACACGGTGGTGCCGGTGAGCAGTGCGGGCTGTCTGGGCGATCCGTTCCTGATCACGGCCACGATCGATCCGGAACCGGCCACACAGGCGCCCGTGTTGACGGCAGCGGTATGCAGTGATGTGGCGACAGGCTATGTATTGTCGGTGGCAGGGGCGAGCAGCTACGTAGTCACCGTAAATAATGGAGGGTTGAGCCAGAGTGCAGGCGCGGGCACCGCCAATGTGATTTCAGACGATGCATGGACGAACGCGACAGCCGCGACAGTGAATGTAATTTATACGGTGACCCCGGTAGCGGGCACCTGCAATGGCGATGTGTTCACGGTAACCGTACCGGTCGATCCGGAGCCTCGGGGCACGAGCGTGGCGATCTCTACGTGCAGTGACATCGCGTTGAACTATGATCTTCAGGCCAACATCAACACCAACAATGGATTGGCGAGCACGTTCAGCTGGGTGGCAGCCGCAGACAATGCGAGCGTCACGGGAGAGAGCCTGGCCCCGGTAGCCACGGCCTTCATCACCGATGATCTGATCAACACGAGCAATGTAGACCAGGTGGTGGTGTACAATGTGACTCCAACCAGCACGTTGGGCACATGTACAGGCGATATGTTCACTGTGACGGTGACGGTACAACCCGAGCCTGTGGGCGTGGCGGTAGCGGCCACGAGATGCAGCGATGTCGTTCTTGGGCCAGCCTTTACGTTAAGTACGAATGGAACCAGCGTCAGTGCAGCTAGCTATACCATAGCTGTGAATCCCAATGGGCTCACTCAATCGGGCGGTACAAATTCCGTTGGTTCTGGAAAAGCCTCAAACGAGATTGCTGACGATGTTTGGAACAATCAAACTGGAGCCAATGTAAATGTGGTTTATACCGTTACGCCATTGGGTAGCAACGGTTGTATTGGACAGCCTTTCATTGTGACAGCCACGATCCAATCAGAACCGGTTAGCACAGCACCAATTGCAGGTCCATCCACGTGCAGTGATGTGGCGATCGGCTACAATTTAACAGTGTCGGGGGCCAGCACTTATAACATAAGCACCAACAGCAATGGGCTGACACAGAGTGGTGGTACGGTAAGTGCTGGCACAGGAAAAGCTGCGAATGAGTTGGCCGATGATCGCTGGAACAACATCACGCTGGCAAATGTGAACGTGGTGTACACGATTACTCCAGTAAGCCCGCTCGGTTGCTTGGGAGACGTGTTTACCGTTACCGTTCCGATCCGCCCTGAACCCAGGGGTGGCAACGACATAACAGCCATATGCAGTAAGGCATCCGTGGGGTATGACCTGCAGGTTTCGAACGTCAATAGCCTCGGAAACTCGATGTCTTCGAACTTCAGTTGGGTAGCTGCGAATAACCCGAGCGTGTCTGGAGAAAGCTTGGGTGCGCAGAGCGGAAATATCATATCAGACATACTGGTTAATGTCAGTTCGCTGGACCAGGTTGTTATTTATACCGTTACACCAACAGGAACAGTCAGTGGCTGTGTGGGCGATAATTTCACAGTAAGGGTGACCGTGAAGCCTGAACCAGTGGGGATTAGTGCAAGCAAAACCGTTTGCAGTGATGTTGCTGTTGATTATAACCTGTTGGTGAATGTAGCCACCGTGGGCAATAACGTAGGCGCGACCTTCTCATGGATTGCAACCAACAACCCGAACGTAACGGGAGAGAGTACATCCGCACAGGCGGGGCCGATTATCACGGATGTCATTACCAACCTCACCAATGTTGATCAGAGCGTGGTGTATACCGTTACACCGACTGGCACCAACGGATGTGTTGGAAACAATTTCTTGATTACGATTACCGTGAGGCCAGAGCCCGTTGGCCTTACCACAACGGTTCCGGACATTTGTAGTGGAACCAATCTGGGATACAATCTTCAAAACAATGTGAACACAAGCGGTAACAACTTACCGGCTAATTTCAGTTGGATTGCTGCGTCCAATGCAAATGTGACTGGCGAAAGCACTACGGTAAAGACGGGCCCGATTATCGATGATGTGCTGATCAATACTACTACCAGCAATCAAACGGTGGTTTACACTATTACGCCAACCGGTCAGACGGGCGGTTGTGTGGGAAATTCGTTTACCATCACGGTTACCATCAATCCTAAGGTGATCTTCAGTGCGGGTCCGGATCTGGCTGTTTGCGTTAGCGACTTGAACAAGGCATTGACAGGAAGCGTGTCCTTTGCGCCAGCCGGAGTATCCTGGAGTGGAGGAACGGGTAGTTTCAGCGACAACACGATCCCGAACCCCGTGTATACACTCAGCGCCAGCGAATTGGCGGTAACCACGCCCCTGAACGTTACACTTACTTTGACCGCTTTTGGATCTGGTGCTTGTCCAAATGAGACCGACCAAATGACATTGCGTGTCAATCCTTTGCCCACGGTGGTGTTCTTTGGGTTGCCCCCGGGTGGTCCCCCTCCTCAAATCGCAGAGAACTCTCCGGTGCTGACGTTGTCTGGCAACCAGGCGGGAGGCCTCTTCACAGTTTCGCCAGGCATTGGGTTGGGAAGCACCTATTTGAATCCTTTGGATGAGGCTTTATTTGATCCGGATGCCGCAACTGTTTATGACGGCACGCCCGCCACAATAAACCAATTGACTTACACCTATACCGATCCGAATGGCTGTACCAATTCGCAAACTCAAGGTTTGATTGTGAATGCGGTGACAAACGTTGATTTTGCAATTCAAGGCGCTACGCTTGATGCATCCAACAATTATGAACTCTGTGCAGAATTGGGCCTTGTCAAGTTGCTCGGATTCCCTGATCCGGCAAGTGGCCTCCCGCCTGAGACCGAGTTCACCGCAGTGACACCTGGAATGACCATTGTAAAGATCGGTCCGGATTATTTCATCCAAACAGATGGATTGGCATCGGGCACATACAATATCAAATACACCTATAAGAATGCTGTAAATGCCATTTCCTTCCGCATACGTTCCGTTAAGATTTTTGCAAGCCCGGTTGCATCTTTCACTTCTGCCGGCAGTTGTATTGACAGCCCGATCGTATTTACCAATACTTCTAGTATAAACCCGACTCCATTCCCTACATCTATCAGTTCTGTAGAATGGAATTTTGGGGATGGAGACATTCTGAACGGAATTCCTGGAAACCCGGTGCCGCCCGGAACTCACGGAAACAGAACCTCAGGGATGTTTGATCAGCCCAACCACTTTTACACTACATCGATGGCTTTTTCAGCCAGTTTGAGGGTTACCACTTTGCAGGGATGTTCCAACTCATTAACTGCGCTCACACCCATTGCAGTCGGAGATGTGCCTATTGCTGACTTCAAGTTTTCAGCAATCTGTAACAATGACAGCACCAAATTCGAATCAATTATCACCCAACTGGGCATCAGTACGGTAGGCGCCTATAATTGGGATTTCGGTGATGGTCACACACTTTCTGGGCTTGGATCTGTTCCAACTAATACAAATGGAGGAAGGACTACTGGCACATACGCAAAACCCCAGCACAGATATGACGTTTTTGGTAATTATAACGTCTCACTGTCTGTGACAACAAACCTATCGTGCAACAGTTTAGCGAGAATAATTCCGATTAATATCATACCAAGCCAAACCGTGACAGTTACGTCAACAACGCCACCTGCTGACTTTGAGTCCGGTAATGAAGGATGGTTTGCCGAGAACCTGACAGATCCATTTGCTGCAACAAGTTGGGTGTCGGGTCCGCCAAGTGGGGCCACGATAAACTCAGCTTCATCGGGCAATAATGTCTGGTGGACCGGTGGCAATTCGGGTTCATATCTCAATAATGAAAATTCGGTAGTGAATGGATTGTGCTATGATTTGACCCAATTGTCGAGGCCGATGATTTCATTGGACTATTGGTCGGATGTGGAAAACAATGTGGACGGAGCCGTATTGCAGTACTCAACTGACGGTGGTCTCAACTGGTCAATCATTGGACCACCCGTGGGACAAACCAATCGTGACGAAGGTATTAACTGGTTTAATGGAATTGCCATTCCTTCGAACCCGGGAGAACAGCTAATTGGCAGTTATGGATGGACGGCCAAGCAGGGAGGATGGAAGACCGGCCGGTTTAACCTGGATATGATACCGCCTGTTGAGCGAGATCAGGTGCGAATTCGAATCGCATTTGCCAGCAATGACTTGAACCCTGCGGGTGTGAACTTTGACGGCTTTGCCTTCGATAACGTGTTTGTGGGCAACAAGACGCGCAACGTGCTGGTTGAGCATTTCACCAATAACAACCTCAACGCAAGCGTGACTGCGGACGGATACATCAACAACCTATTGGTAGATCAACTCGATCCGCTAAAGAACCGAACAACCTCCGACTTTACCGACATACGCTATCACATCAGCTTCCCTACACCTGATCCGATCAACCTGGAGAATCAGAAAGACCCATCTGCGCGTGCTTCTTACTACAACGTGTCACAGCCGCCCGTTACCATCATGGATGGTCTTTTGGACAATAATAAGTTCAAGGGTCAGTATACCGATATCACCCGGATAGAAATTGATCGGGAGGCCCTGCGCGATCCGCAGTTCCTGCTTCAACTGGATACCATCGCAACGGGAAACCCCAACACCATAGAAGTACAACTTACCATCACGGCCGACACAGCGATTTCAGGCAACCTTCCATTGTTGGCTCAGGTGGCCCTGGTCGAGACAAATGTGAGTGGCAATAGAAACGTGGTGAGGAAACTGCTCCTGGGCAGCGATGGCTTAACCATCAACCTAACCGGTGGGTGGGCCATAGGCACGCAAGCCATCCGACCCAACCCGTCTGCACCTGTTGCGATTGATGTACCCGTGGCAAATTCAAATAACCTGCAATTGGTGGCGTGGATTCAGAATAAGAACACCCGCAGGGTATACCAGAGTGTAGTGATGGCCGCACCGTACAAAATTGGCCAGGTGGTAGTTGGCATTGAGGACGAGCCAGTCGATCCGTTTGCTGCCAACATTGAGATTTACCCTAATCCGGCCAACGGCAAGTTCAGGTTTGGATTGCCTTCAAGCAACTACTCAAACTACCAATGGAAGATTGCTGATCAACGAGGCGTGATTGTAAAATCAGGAAACTTCATGAGGACGATTGATGGGGAACTTGAAGTGGAAGTACAGGAGCTGCCGAACGGAGTCTACTTCATCGCCATTACCGGGCCAAACGATTTCGTCAGCTACAGAAAACTGGTGGTGATGAATCGGCACTAAATTGTTAGTCTGCGAAGCTCTTCGAGGTTGGCCTTCAGCTGCCTCAAGAACAGGTTGACTGATTCGTTGATGGAATTGCCCTCCGCCTCAGCGCGAACCATCTCTTCAATCTGAACGGCTCTTTCGCGCAGTTGCTTTAATCCCATCATACTTAACGATGGCTTCAACTTGTGAATGGCCTTCTCCATTTCTCGGTAATTTTCTGAATCCCGTTGCTTTTCGATTTCCAGGATGGCTTGCGGTATGGTTGCCACGAAGGTGGTCACCATATCGGCCACGAATTCCTCGTTGTTGTTGGAGACTTTTCTTAAGTACGATAAATCAACCCGTGTGGCTGCGGAATCGACTTCGTAATTTGCTGATTCGCCAACATATTTGATTAAAACTTGAAAAAGATCCTCCGGGTTGAACGGTTTTGATACCGTGGCATTCATTCCCGCCTGAATACACTTTTCCTGATCGCGCTGGTTGGCATTTGCTGTAAGGGCAATGACGGGGGTCCGTGATTTAGGTCCGTCCTTTGCCCGAATGGCCTTCGTTGCTTCCAATCCATCCATTACGGGCATTTGTACATCCATCAAAATCGCATCAAAATTCATGCTGCGTAGTTTTTCAATGGCCACAAAGCCATTCTCCGCTGTTTCGACCTCACACTGCCAGACCTTTAAGATGCTGGTGGCATAAAGCCGGTTGATGTCGTTGTCTTCAACCAGTAGAATGCGTGTTCCTCGGAGTTTATCCGGGTAATGGTCGGTGCTGGCTACTTGGCTCGAATCGTTAATCAGTGCTCGTAATTGTCCCTTTGGATAGGGGATAACCACCGTAAATCGAGATCCTTCATTTTCTTTGCTTTGAACCTTGATACTACCTTGTTGCAATTCAACGAGTTGCTTCACGATCGTGAGGCCGAGGCCGGTGCCACCATATTTTCGCGTTACGCTTACATCAGCCTGACTAAAACTATCAAAAATTGTTGTGAGCTTATCGCCAGGTATGCCAATGCCGGTATCCGTAACTTCAAAACGCACAAACTGCACATCACCAGACATGCGATCCAAACCACAAGTCACTTTGATGCTGCCCGATGGGGTGAATTTAATGGCATTGTTAATCAGATTGATTAGAATTTGGTTAAGGCGAACCGGGTCGCCCACCAGAACAGGATAGACCGCTGATTCGATTTCGTAAGTCAGCTTTATTCCTTTTTCCCTTGCCTGTAGCGTGAAGGTGTCGATGATGGATGGCAACAGGTCGGTGAGGCTGAAATCGATCTGTTCCAGTTTGAGTTTGCCTGATTCGATCGAGGCCAGATCGAGAATGTCGTTGATGATAACTTTAAGATTGTCGGCCGCAGTCTTGATGGCATTGAGGTAGGTTTGCTTTTCTTCCGGAGAGGGATTCTTGGACAGCAAACTGGCCATTCCCGCAATTCCATTTATGGGTGTTCTGATTTCGTGGCTGATGTTGGCCAAAAACTCCTCTTTGGCTTTCTGCGCCCTCAACAACTCGTCCGCATCTTTTTTTCGCTGGGTAATATCCCTGCAGTCCAGGATCAGTCCATCAATCCCCTCTTTTTTTTTCAAGTTGATGGCATTGAATTCAAGATACCGGTAGTCCCCGTTTTGGCAAAGAAATCGAAACTCAACGGATTCGGTGTAGAGCTGTTTGGTGCTTAGGTGATAACTCTCCTTGAAAGCAGGGAGCGTTTCGGGCAGTATGAAGTCGAAGATATTCTTACCGATGAGACTGCCAGGGGAGTGTCCCAGTGTTTCTTCCACCGAATCATTGTGATAGAGAATCCCGCCATCAAAGTCGACCACAAAAATGATGTCAGATCCATCCTCCACCACAGACTTGTAGAATGACCCGATCTGAACATATTCTCTTAGCGATGTCATATCAAATGCCCAGGTCTTCCATTTCCTTCAGGTACCGATAGATAGAGGACTTGCCGATATCGAGGCGCCTGGCTACATCCATTACATTGTTGTCGTACCTTTTCAAATAGCTGCGGATAATCTTGTACATGTACTGTTGCATGGTCATCTCCTTCAGCAAGAAATTGTCTGTACCCATGGTGCCGAAGTTCAGGTCTGCGGCTTTGATCATTCCATCTTCCGCCATCACCGCGGCCAGTTCAATCAGCGACTTAAGTTCCCTCACATTTCCGGGATAGGGGTGTTGCATAAGTGCATCTTGCGCATCGGGTGCAATCTTTACTTTCTTCATGCCATTCTCGATTGCGAATTGATCCAGAAAATGCTTGGCGATCAGAACCACATCCTGGCCTCGCTCGCGCAAAGGTGGCACCCTGATGGGGAGGCCCAGCAATCGATAGTAGAGGTCTTCGCGAAAACGTCCGGCTTTTACCTCTTCAGTGAGGTCGCGATGGGTTGCCACCAGCACACGCACATCCAGCTTGACCAACTGGTTACCGCCAATGCGGCTGAGTTCCCGCTCCTGCAAAACGCGCAACAGTTTTGCCTGCAGGTTCAAGTCCATCTCACCAATTTCATCAAGGAAAATGGTGCCGCCTTCCGCCTCTTCGAACTTTCCGATCCTGCGTGAACTTGCGCCAGTGAAAGCGCCCTTTTCATGCCCAAACAACTCGCTTTCAATCAGGTCCCTTGGAATGGCTGCTACATTGACGGGGACAAAGGGTTTGTTCTTACGCGAAGAATGATAGTGGATTGCTTTCGCAATCAGTTCCTTGCCCGTCCCGGTTTCGCCCGTAATCGACACCGTGATGTTTGTCTTGAGTGCCTTTTCAATCAGGCCAAATACTTTCTTGATTGCCGGGCTTGTCCCAATAATGCTTTTTTCGAAATCGTACTTTAACGTAATCTCTTGTTTGAGCCTGTCGATTTCACGAATGAGGGAATTCTTGCTGCGTGCATGGTTGATCGAATTTAAGATGCGGTCCTTTGCTTCTTCGTCTTTGGGAATATAGTCGAAGGCCCCGGACTTGAGCAGATCTACCACCGTGCCGATCTTCTCCTGAGCAGAAATAATGATTACGCTGATGTCGGGATTGAACTCCCGGATTTCTTTTAGTACTTTTTCGCCAGGCATGTCTGGCAGGGAGTAGTCAAGTGTAATTACTGCGGGTTTTTCATGCAATTTTTCAATGCATGCGTTGCCCGTTGTAAAGTATTCAACTTCAAAATCAGGGTTTAGACCGAGCACGTATTTGAGGAATTTCGTGTAGGCAGGGTCATCCTCTACCACAAAAATCTTGATGGGATCCTTTTCGTACATGCAATGGAAATTAGAGGAAAATTAGTGTTGAATTTTGTAAAGCCAAAGTTTTACAAATTAAGCACAATTGAAGACTTTTAAGCTTTTAAAAAGTGATGGTCAAGGAGTTTGAATCGTTAAGCAATTCGGAGATAGAACTGTTGCTCAAGACCCCGATGCTGGTGTGTATCTTGATTGCCGGGGCAGATGGAAGCATTGACCGAAAAGAGATCAAGGGAGCAATTGAACTCGCCCAGAAGAAGCAGCGAAAAGGGAGAGCGGCCTTGCTGGAGTATTACCAGATCATGGCAGAGGACTTTGAAGATAAATTGAAAATTACAATCCAAAGTTATCCGAACGAGGTGAAGAGGCGAGAAGAAGCGATAGTCGCAGAGTTGGCGGAATTGAATCATGTTTTGCCTAAACTACCCGTTGGATTTGCCTCGGAGTTTTATAACAGCATGAAGGGTATCGCGCTCAATATTGCGGAATCTTCTGGTGGGATTTTGGGCATGAACAAGGTAGGCGAACATGAAGAGCGCTACATCAACTTGCCCATGATCAAACAACCTGGTTTGTGAGCGAGGAGCGGGGTGGGCCTGGATTTTTCGGCAGCTCTGTGGTGCCGGTCAGGCTTGTGTTTTTGATGTGGCTTAGCTTCACCATCGAGTTTCTCTATGGTTATGACCTGAGTTTCCTCGGGATTTTCCCTCGAACGCTTTCTGGCCTGGTGGGCGTTTTCACAGCCCCAATGATACATGGAAGCCTTACACACCTGATCTCCAACACAATTCCCTTGCTCTTCCTGGGCACTGCGCTTTTCTTCTTCTATGAGCGCATAGGCCGTGTGGTGTTTTTTCGTTGCTATTTTCTGACCAATCTCTTGGTTTGGATGCTCAGTCCGCGTGAATCCATTCATATTGGCGCGAGTGGCCTGGTTTACGGTTTGTCTGCTTTCCTGATTTTCTTCGGATTGTTTCGTAAAGATTTTGTTTCCCTGTTGATCTCCGTAGTCTTCATGTTGATGTATGGTGGGATATTTTACGGAGTGCTCCCTTTGGATTCACGTGTATCGTGGGAGTCGCACCTGGCCGGTGCCTTGGTGGGAGCTTTCACCGCATTTAATTTACGCAATACCAAACAAGTGGCCTGATGGACAGTGCAGCAAAAGAGATTCTATCCGACTTAAGGAAGAAGAACTATGCCCCTGTATACGTATTGCAGGGAGAAGAGAGCTATTATATCGATTTGATTTCCAGACAAATAGAAGCGAGCGTGTTAAGTGAGAATGAAAGGAGTTTCAACCAGGTCGTCATCTATGGCAAAGACGCCCCCATGCACGTAATCCTTACCCATGCCAAACGCTTTCCGATGATGGCAGAGAGACAAGTGGTGATCGTAAGGGAAGCACAGGATATCCCTGACCTGAACAAGGAATCGGGTTCGAAGTTGTTACTCGACTACATCAGCAACCCAGTGCCCAGCACGCTTCTGGTGTTGTGTCACAAACACAAGACTTTTGATAAACGCAGAGAATTGGGCAAGAAGATTGAAAAGCTTACCAAGTGTGCCACGTTTAAGAAGCCGTATGAGAGTCAGTTACCAGCCTTCGTGACTGAATATGTGAAGTCAAAGGGCCTGGCAATAGATGATTCAGGTGTGCGGGTTTTTTGCGAGTACATTGGCAACGACCTTAATCGATTGGCAAATGAGATTGACAAGCTTTCTATTTCCCTGGCGGCAGGTGAGCGGATCACGGGGGAAAAGGCAATGCAGCAGGTGGGCGTGAGCAGGGAGTACAATATTTTTGAACTCCAGCGCGCTTTGATTTCAAGGGACATTGTAACCGCCAATAAGATCGTGAACTACTTTGAGGCCAACACCAAAAAGAACCCACTCATTCCGGTAGTGGCATATCTTTATTCGTTTTTTAGTAAGCTGCTGGTCGCTTCCTCCCTTCCAGACAAAAGTGAACGTGCGATGGTTAGTGCTCTAAAAATCAGCCCGTTTGCCGCAAAGGATTACAGCCGCGCTTTGCAAATCTATCACGAGCGCGCATTGGTAGGCGCGGTAGCAGCCATTGCCTGGGCCGATCTTCAACTCAAGGGCGTTGATTCGGGTGCTCGCACCGAAGGACAGATCCTCAGAGAGTTGGTGTACAAGCTACTCCATCCATAGTCAATCAACTTGATTGACCTTCGATAGTTTGAATCGAATTGATGTAATTTCTCGTATTTATCTCTAGCTTTGAGTCCATGCAATTTGATTTTTTTGTTTTCGCATGGGCAAGATTTTTTAGACTTTCCGCTGCAATAATTGTAGGCTTTGCCTGTTTTACGAAAAAATCCTCAGGATGAGCAAGGGGTCTATTTTTGTGTTGGGCTGCCTGATTGCATTTAGATTGGTTGCGCAGCACCCCTTTTCGCAATCAAGAGATGAACGTCTCTTCAATGCCGGCCTGGACTTGATGGCCCATGGTGAGTATGGGGCCGCCAGGGAAAACTTTCAGCAATTCCTATCGAATTACTCAGTGGATGATTTCAGAAAAGCCGAGGCAGAATATTATCAAGCATTCTGCGCGCTTAACTTGTTTCACAATGATGGTGAAAGGCATATCGAAGACTTTGTTCGGGAATATCCGAATCATCCGAGGGCAGCTACGGCTTATTTCGACCTGGCTAACTTCTTTTACACCGAGCGAAATTATGGGCGTGCTGCCAACTATTACGACAATGTAGATTTCACTGCCCTCACTGTAAATCAGCACAACACGGGGCGGTTCCGGTGGGGGTATAGCCTTTTTAACCAGCGAAAGCTGCCTGCCGCCCTGGATCAATTCAATTTCATCAAAGCACTGGGTGGCGAGTATGGCCCTGCCGCCAGCTACTATGCCGGCTACATTGAGTTTGAATCTGGCGATTATGCCAACGCACTAACCGACTTAAGACGTGCCGATCAGACAGATTCCTACCAGGCGGTCGTCCCACAACTGTTGGCCGGTGTGCTCTATCGCACAAAAAATTACGATGAGTTGCTTCGGTACACCGGGGAAGCGTTGAATCGGGACAACGTCAATGGCCCGGAAGAGATCAGGTTGTTGGCCGCTGAAGCATACTATCGAAAAGGAGATTTGGACAAAGCACTTGAAGGATACGAGCCCTACATCGACCTGAAGAAGTATGCGGTTGATGCGGCCATTTTGTTACGAGCCGGCTACAGCGCCTATTCGCTAAACAAAGACGACCAGGCGATCGACTACCTGAAACGATCTGCATCAGACAAAGACTCGGTCGGATGCTACGCATCATACTACCTCGGATCGCTTTATCTGAAGAAAGGGCAGAAACCTCTCGCGCTGAATGCATTTGATGCAGCTAGAGAATTGAAGGCCGATGCTCGTTTGGCGGAGGAGTCCACTTTCACCTATGCCAAGATCGCCTATGAACTTGGCCAGCCGGACAAATCAATTGCAGAGTTGGAAAAATTCATGACTACTTATCCAAACAGTGGTCATGTGGGTGAGGTAAAGGAATTGTTGTCGCAGGCCTACGTGAATGCCAACAATTACAACAAAGCGATCGAATACATCGAGAGTTTGCCGCGTAGGGGGCCCGCGATTGATCGCGCGTATCAAAAGGCTACCATGCTCAAAGCGATGGAGCTCTTTAACATGGAAGAATATGCGCAGTCAGTTCAATATTTCGAAAAATCACTGGAGCTGCCGGTAGACCCTGCCTACACTGCTGAAGCGAGCTTTTGGTGTGGGGAAGCCTACTCGATTGGGCGGAAGTATGAAGAGGCGGTGCCACATTACCTGCGGGTGATCGGTTTGAATGGCTATGAGAATAATGATGTGATCATGAAGTCACGCTACGGGTTGGGGTATGCATTCTATAATCAACAAGATTACGAGCGGGCGCTTTTCAACTTCAAGGAGTTTGTAAACAAGAGTTCTGCTACCGGGCCAAATTATGGAGATGCGGTAGTGCGTCTTGCCGATTGTTATTACGTGACAAAAGCATATGCGGATGCGCTCGCACAATACCGCAGGGCAATGCAGATCAAGACGGCTGAGAACGATTACCCACATTTGCAGGCGGGGATCATCCTGGGCATTCAAAGAAAATACGGAGAGGCGGCCCAGGAATTGGATCAGGTCATCCGTGGCTATCCCCAATCCCGGTTCATGGATGAGGCGTTGTTTCAACGGGCTCAACTCGATTTTGAGCAAGGGAACTATGCGGCCTCGGTTACAGGCTTTGGGCGCCTTATCAACCAGGCCAAATCTTCTCGTTTTCTGCCATACGCCTACATGCGAAGAGCCGCATCTAACTATAACTTGAAAGACTACAACAAGACGGCCAACGACTACATCAGCGTTGTCGAGAACTATCCTTCCCACCCTGTAGCCAACGATGCCCTTCTTCCCCTGCAAGAGGCGCTGACACTCGCTGGCAGACAGGGCGAGTTTGATGCGTATCTCGCCTCGTTCAAAGCGGCAAATCCGGAGGCGAAGGGGATTGAATCTGTAGAATACGAAACCGCGAAGAATCTATACTTCAGCCAGGATTATCAAAAAGCGATCGATCGACTGGGTGTATTTGTAGACAACTACCCAGAGAGCGCCAGGTTAACAGAAGCTCGTTTCTATCGGGCCGAATCCTTTTATCGCCTGCGTCAACTCGACAAAGCTCTTGAGATCTATCAGGAAATAGCCGAGGACAAAACGTTTGAACTTTCAAGCCGTGTTACCGGCCGGATGGCTGAGGTTCAATTCAGGTTGGGCAACTACCAGGACGCCATCAAGCGGTATCAGGAGCTAAGCCGTATCGCAGCCACCAAGAAAGATCAGTTCAACGCATGGTCGGGGCTTATGCAATCGCACTACTTTCTGGCCCAGTATGACTCAACCGATGTATACGCAAAGCTGATTCTCGACAAAGGAAACGTAAATGCTGGCGCTCAGAACATGGCCACATTGTTTTTGGGCAAGTCGGCCATGGCGCGTGGCAATTACGATGCCGCTAAAGATGAGTTCATCAATGCGTTAAATACGGCTCGGGATGAGTACGGTGCTGAGGCCAAGTATTTATTGGCCGAAATCATGTACCTCACCAAGGACCACAAGCAAAGCAATGAAACCCTTTTTGGGTTGATCAAGGACTTTTCGGCATACACCGAATGGGTGGGCAAGGCCTACCTGTTGCTGGCCGACAACTACGCTGCTATGGGAGATTTGTTTCAGGCCAAAGGAACGTTAAAGTCGCTTGAGGGTTTTCCATTGGAAAATATCAAGACACTGGCCCGCGAAAAGTTGGAAAGGATTGAAAAAGACGAAGCGAATGCCGAGGCTGACACTACGCAAATAAAGGGCAACCCATGATTGATGATCGGAACGATATCTGGAGCATGAAGAAACCCCTGGCGATTATTATAGTCTTCATGGTGGGATGTTTTCGCGTGGCTGCGCAGGAAGCAAAATGGGAAAATGAAGGCGAGTTGGAAGATGTCGAGATCGAAATTGTGAGGGAGCGCCAGATCAATTTGCCACGCGCAAGCCGGAATTTTGAAAAGATCCCGCCCCGGCCTTCTGAGCCCATCAAGCCAGAGATTACCTACGACTTCAGAAACTTGAGTTTCAACACCCGCGATTTCAACCCCACCATTCGCCCGCTGCGTCTGAGGCAAGAAGAAATCGCCAAGATCTACGGAAATTATGTGAGTATCGGCTATGGCAATTTCGGATCGCCCTATTTGGATGGGTGGTTTAACTCCAAACGTGATAAGACCAAGTTTTTTGGCGCGCATGTTCTTCACGAAAGCTTTGGCCGCGGTCCGGTCGATGATAACAATTCTGCTTCAAGCAATTCTGAGGTAAGGATATTCGGCAAGGCTTTTGGAAAAAACCTGTCCACCGGGGGGTACATCAACTACGAAAACAAGGGAGGGTATTTTTACGGCTATGATCCGGCCCTTGAGGTCAATCGCGATACCATCAAACAACGTTATCAAATTGTAAGTCTTGCGGGTCAGTTTTCCAACACCCAACCCGGAGATTTCAACTTCAACCTGGCTGGCAGCTTTAGCTACCTTCGAGACGACTACCAGGCAGCAGAAAGCGAGGTAGGTCTTGGTTTTTCCAGCCAATACAAGCTAGCGGACAATGGCCGATTGTATCTGGGTGGAAACTACAATTTGATCACACGCAAAGATGAATTGGTGGACGCCAAACCACGCAACCTGTTGACCATCAACCCGGCATTTGAGTTTAATCCCATGGAAGGTCTGAAGTTGAGGATCGGGGCCAAGGCAGCGTTTGAGAATGATTCCATCAGTAGCAAGGATGTACATTTTTATCCCGATGTGGAGGCGAGGTATGAGCTGTCACCCTCAATCACAACTTATGCAAGTTTGTCGGGTGGCATGGACAAGGTATCGCTGCATACCTTATCCGCTGAGAATCTATGGCTTGATGCCAACGTTCCGATCTTCCATACAAACCGCGGTGCGGAGTTCACCACGGGTCTAAAAGGCAGGGTGGGAAGGCGCGTGGCCCTGCAAGTTGGTTTTGCCGCAGCCAATTTGAAAGACTGGTACTTCTTTCAAAATGACAGCTCCGATCCATCGAAATTCACGGTGGTTTATGATCGGGGCAACACCCAACGAGTCAACTTTTTTGGTGAGCTTGGGTATTCGCAGGGCGATAAGATCAGGTTGTCGTTAAGGGGCGACTATTTTGGTTACTCAACGGACCAGCTTTCGGACGCGTGGCATCGCCCCCAGTACACTGCCAGGTTCAAAGCCGACTTCAACATTTACGAAAAAGTGGCGATTGGATTCTACGGTCTCGCATTGGGCGGAATGCGGGCGTTGGAACCATCCAGCGCCACCGCGGTGGAGTTGGATGCCGCAATCGACCTGGGACTGAAGCTGGACTACTTCGTTTCGAAGCATTTATCTGTTTTTGTACGTTGCAACAACGTGTTGTCGAGGGAGTATCCCTTGTTTTTGAACTATCCGGTTAGGGGATTTCAGGCGAAAGGTGGATTGACATGGGCATTTTGAGGTCGAAAATGCGGGTTTTAAGAAATTAGTTATTTTTGTACTATACCCAGAAAACAACTACGCCATGGCAAAAACAAATGATCCTAATGACGAAAAGGATGAGAATCAGGACAAGCCCAATGATTCGGAAGATAATTTTGGGTTGCCTGATATTGAGTATAAGCCGCTAGCGGAGCAAGAGGGAGATCAACCCAAAGCAGAAGAGACTGAAGAACCCTCCTCCGCTTCCACTTCATCCTCTGCCGAGGAAACCAAGAGCACATACCAGCCGGGAAGCTATACTTACACACCTCCGGAAGAAAAGTCGAAGGCCCCGATCATCATAGGCATTGTCATCGCCATTGTGGTGGTAGTAGCGGGGTATCTGATATACCAGTATGTGTATAAGCCAGCGCAAGAAAAGGCAAGGCAGGAGGAACTTGCCAGAAAGAAGGCACAAGACGATGAAGCAGCGCGCAAGCGGGCAGAGCAAGAGCGCTTGGCTGCCATTGAAGCAGAGAACAAACGGAAGGCCGACTCGATAGCGGCCGCCAATGCCAAACCCCCGGAAGGAGCCATCCAGATGTTAAGCGAACAAACCAGGCGCTATTATGTGGTGGTGTCAAGTGCCATTGATGATGACCTGGTGATGGACTATGCCAAGAAGCTAAGTGCAAAAGGAGTTAGCACCAAGATCATACCACCGTTTGGCAAGACCAAGTTCTTCCGACTTACGATCGGGGATTATGAAACGTACGCGATCGCGCAAAGCAACGCAGATCAGGCAAAGGACACGTATGGCCCAAAAGTTTGGGTGGTAAGGTACTAGCCGTTTTTTTGGACCGTTATATCATTTTTTAAACTATGTTGTTTCTCCAGATTGTTACCAATACGGCCGAGACCGCTGATCAGGCGATGTCCATGTGGGAACTGCTCAAATCGGGCGGCCCGTTGATGATTCCTATCGTGTTGAGTTCATTTATTGCCGTGTATGTTTTTGTAGAACGCGTACTCACCATCAACAAAGCGAATGCGAGCCCGGAGGTGTTCATGGGCAAGATTAAAGAACTAGTGCTGAAGGGTGACGTAAATGGAGCCAAGATCCTTTGCGCCCAATACGATAGCCCAATTGCCAGGATGATCGAGAAGGGCGTAACCCGAATTGGGAGTCCACTTAAGAACATTGAGGCTTCGATTGAGAACGTGGCTAAAATCGAGTTATTCAAATTGGAGAAGAACCTGTCCATTTTAGCCACCGTGTCGGGTGCTGCGCCCATGATGGGTTTTCTGGGAACCGTGATCGGGATGGTGCAGGCTTTCATTGCCATCGCGCAAGAGGAAGGTTCGGTCAGTCCCAAGTTGCTGTCTTCCGGTATTTACACCGCCATGATTACCACCGTTGCTGGCCTGATTGTTGGTATCATTGCCTACCTGGGATATAATTACCTGGTGACCCGCGTTTCCAAGGTCGTTCATAAGATGGAATATTCTTCGGTAGAGTTTATCGATTTGCTGCAGGAGCCGAGATAGCGCGTTATGAATCTGCAAAATAGAAACAAAATCGACTCGGCCTTCAACATGGCCTCGATGACAGATATGATCTTTTTATTGCTCATATTCTTCATGCTTACAGCCTCGTTCGTAACCCCCTCGGGCCTGCCAGTCAACTTGCCAACCAGCAAAGCCAGCACCATCGAAGTGCAAAAAGTATCGGTGACAGTGACCAAAGACCTTCAATACTATGTGAATGATCAGAAGGTAACCCGCGGGACGCTGGAAGGGATGCTGAAAAGTAAATTGGGCAATCCAAACGGAGTGGTGATTCTGCACATCGACAAAAGCGTGCCCACAGAAGAGCTTGTATACGTGGCCGGCATAGCCACATCGCTGGAAGCGAAGGTGTCTATCGCCACCAAACCCAAGTAACAATGACCGAACGGGAAAGAAGAAACAGGAACATAGGCATGATCACTTCGGCAGGAGTGCACCTTGTATTGCTGTTGCTGTTTCTTTTCATGATGGCATGGCGCGCACCGGATCCACCGCTGCCCGAGTACGGCATTGAGCTAAATTTTGGTCTGGACAGTCAGGGCAGTGGAGACATCCAGCCAGAGTCGCAAGAAGAATCGCCAGTGGAATCCGATCAGCAGCAGTTGGAAGCGCAGAGTGAACCTCAGTCTTCTGAGAGCACTCCTGACGATAGCCAGTTAGAAGCCCAGGAGACAGCCACGGAGCAAGTGACAGCCAAAACCGAGAGCCCTGTGGTTGTGAAGGAAGTAAAGGAGGCCGCGAAGCCAACTGAGAAGCCCGTTGAAAAGAAGACCGAGACAAAGCCGAAGACGGAACCGGTCGTAGAAAAGAAAGAGGAGAAGACCCTCAACCCAGCGGCCACCTACACGGGCACCGAAAGCAACAAGCAGACGAGCCAGGGTGATGACTCCAAAAAAGCCGGAGACAAAGGAAACCCTGAGGGTTCGTTAGACGCAAAAGCACTTTACGGCCAGCAGGGTGGGGGTGGAGGCGTAGGACTCGACCTTGCCGGTTGGAATTGGGATGAAATTCCACGTCCGGGTATTCCGAGCAACGAGTCGGATGGCCGCATCGAATTTGAAATCAAGGTAGACGAGAATGGCGAGATCATTGGCTACCGGGTGCTTGAGCGGAGCCTTAGCATCGAGGCAGAGAAAGCATGCCGTGAGGCCATTTCAAAACTCACTTTCTCCAAAAAACCTGGGGCTATTGTACCGGCAGTTTCTGTTGGGAAGATCACTTTTGTGGTCCGCACGAAATAATCGCTACTCAGCAATAATCAGGTAGTAGTTCTTCTTTCCCCTTTGCGCTAGCAGGTATTTGTTCTGCAATAGCTTAAATGCGGGTTTTTGATTGGGATCTTCGACCTTGATTTTATTTACACTCACACCCCCACCCTGAATCATTCTCCGGGCTTCACCCTTTGATGAGAAAATCGTGCCACGAGTCGCTTCGGACAGAAGATCAGTTACCGTGGCGCAATTCTCCAATGCAGATTTTGCAATGTGTGTTTGCGGAACACCTTCAAAAACCGCAAGCAGGGTGTCTTCATTCAACGCCTGGAGGTCCTCGGTTACGGAGTTGCCAAAAAGGATGCTCGAAGCCTTCACAGCCATTTCAAAATCCTCCCGGGAGTGTACGCGGGTGGTGATATCCTCTGCAAGCGCCATTTGCAACTTTCGGAGGTGAGGGGCTTTGGCATGTTCTTCAACAATGGCCGCAATTTCCGACTGCCCCTTTTGGGTAAAAATCTTAATGAAGTTGGCCGCATCCTCGTCAGAGGCATTGAGCCAGTACTGGTAGAACCGATAAGGGGAGGTTCGCCTGGCATCGAGCCAAACGTTGCCTTGTTCTGTCTTGCCAAACTTGGAACCATCTGCTTTCTTGATGAGCGGAGTCGTGAGGGCAAATGCCTCGCCATTGTCTTTTCGCCTGATGAGTTCTGTGCCGGTAACAATGTTGCCCCATTGGTCAGACCCACCCATTTGAAGTTTGCAGTTCTTGTGCTTGTACAACCAGTAGAAATCATACCCTTGCACAAGTTGATAACTGAATTCGGTGAACGACAGCCCTGTCTCGAGCCGTTTTTGTACAGAGTCTTTTGCCATCATGTAGTTAACCGTGATGTGCTTGCCCACATCGCGGATGAAATCGAGGAAGCGGAACTCTTTGAACCAATCGTAGTTGTTCACCATTTCGGCAGCGTTGGAACCAGCCGAGAAGTCGAGGAACTTTTCCAGTTGCTTCTTGACGCAATCCAGGTTGTGCTGCAATGTATCTTCTGAAAGCAAGTTGCGTTCAGCCGACTTTCCCGAAGGATCACCCACCATCCCGGTTGCACCACCCACCAGCGCCAACGGCTTGTGCCCGCAGCTCTGGAAATGGACGAGGGTCATGATCTGAACCAGGTTGCCAATGTGTAGCGAGTCGGCCGTGGGGTCGAAACCGATATAACCAGCTGTAGACTCCCGGATCAGGTGCTCCTCTGTGCCGGGCATCACATCGTGAACCATGCCCCTCCACTTTAACTCGGCTACAAAATTCTTCATGTTGGAAAAATAAGGCCCAAAGATAAAGGAGCCTTGGCAATCGCAGGGCCTCGCGACTTAATATTTGATTTGAATTCAATCAGGGTAACTGCTTGTCAGTCAGTTGTTAGTTGTTGATTCATTGAATTCATCATTTTAAAAGATGAGAATCTTTTGCTTGCTTTAGCGCTTAAACTTTTTCAAAGCTTCGACATGTTTAAACAACCCGAATCATTGGCCCTGGTAGCCGAATTCCATCGCACATTCAAGCACCCCATTCCCAAACAACCGGGCATCCCGCCAGAGGCCAGGTGCAAGCTGAGGGTCGCTCTGATCGAGGAGGAGTTAAAGGAATTGGAGGTGGCTATCCTGGAGAAGGACATCGTGGCTGTGGCTGACGCACTTTGCGATATTCAATATGTCCTTTCGGGTGCGATCCTCGAGTTTGGGCTGGGCGAAAAGTTCAAAGCCCTATTCGAGGAAGTGCAGCGCTCAAACATGAGCAAAGCCTGTGATAGTGAGGATGAAGCAAAGCAAACGGTAGAGCATTACTTGAGGAAGGATGGCACTGAATGCTATTACGTAAAAGAAGGTGACAAGTGGTTGGTCTATCGCAAGTCAGATAACAAGACAATCAAGTCTGTTGGTTATTCACCGGCCGACCTTAACAAAATACTGCACACCTAAACATAGAACTCGAATTGGAAAACAGCATCCAGGTTGCGCTCGGGTAGCGGCCGCATGGCGAGTATTTGGGAGTTGTTGTATGCTTGAATAAACTCCGTTCTGCTAATGCGAATCTTGCTGTGTCCGGGCTTGACACGGTGGTACTGCATGCGCCCGGATTTATTCACGGTAGCGCTGTAGATTAGGTTGTATTGTATTGAAATAGGGGAGGGGATATACTTCATGATCGGCTCATGAATAGGCTTTTTTGAACTCCGCGTAGATCATCCGATTCTGAGCCAGGTTGTACTGGGCCAGCAGCGCGTAGGCCCAACTGGGAACATAATTGAACCTCCGCTCGTAGTCCTCAATCTTCACGCACAGCTCGCGCACATAGAACCGCACCTGCTCCAGGTTACGGCAATGTGTTGGCTTCTCGAAGTTCCTGTGAGTGAATTCCTTTAACTCCGCATCAAGCCTCAGTTTTTCGAAATGGCTCATAATATTGTGCATTAGTGCACAATTATATTAATAATAGTGATATAAATAAAAGTAATTTTGTGAAATATTGCACATAATCTCGTTGCACAGCTTTTACAGAGGCTTCCTGGCCGATTTTTCTTCGGTTTCGCATAAATGATTTGGCAGGAAAATGCGTTACCCTAGCGAGTTGATGGTGACCCAATACCTGAAGGCCACGATCGCTTTGCCAACTTTGCCAAGCCGGGTGAAGTCGCGTTTGCTATAGCGTGGTAGCATTAATTTATTTAATCTTGCCAGGGCTCTAAAGATGAGTCGCTTCATTTGCGGTATTGGAAATTGAGCGCAAACAAGTTATAGAGAATATTGGTTACCTTTAAAATACCTTAAATACATTTTGAGTAGTCTATGAAAGAAATTCCAGTAAATCCCTTTCTCAATGCCTGGCATGACATGATGGTAGTGTTGGCGATTGTCATGTTTACCGCGGGGATCGTGATATATCTGATTTATGAGCTCCGTGTTTCACTCATCAAGGATTATAAGGAGAAGTACGACTTCATTAACCGCAGCGAGATCAAGTGGTATAAATATGTTTTTTATGCGTTCGGCCTGGGCGTTGCGATGATTGTGAATCTCTATGGAGCCGGGGACATCAAGGACATGGGTGTTTGGTTCTTTGTTCGGCTCTTCATGTCCCTTGCCGGTGCAACCCTGGTGGGCTACATCGCCTCGTTAATTCTGGATTTCTATTATCCTACCAAACTCAACAAGAAGCTTCAGCGGCTCCGCTATATGCCGAGGATCAATCCTTCTAACGGGAGGAAAATGAGGCTGCTCACCGAAGCCGAGGAAGATGTGCATCTGGATGCCGGCCGCCAAGCCGAGGAAAATATCTTTTCTATCGACTATGACGTGTGGATGGACGAGACTACCGGTGAAGTGAAGATTGAAAAATACGATGGACATTTGACAGCGCTTCGTTGCGGCAACTGTGGCTTCTATACCATGCGGGTGGTGAGAGAAGAGATCATCGAGGCAAACGAAGATGGCTCTCCGCGCGAACTGCTTAAGCACTATCAGTGTACTTATTGCAAGAATGTGCGTGCGACACAGTTTCACATATCTACCAAGGAGCAGAAAGACTACCAATACGAAAAACCCAAGTTTGTTCGAAATACAAAGAATGTGGACCTGGTAAAGGTGGAGATTCACTCCAGCCTGATGGGGAAAAAGCACTTCGAATTCCAAAGCATTGAACAGGCTCAAAAATTCCTTGAGGAATTTGATTTTGACAAAGTGGCCTGAAGTGGAAAATCAGGCATCGGTTTTGCGATTAATCCGTTTAAGTTGGAAATGTGTATGATGATGAAGCGATTTACTAGATTAGCTATTCCCGTTATTGTGGTGCAACTCATCGCCTTTTCCTCCTGGGCGGGAGTGCAGGCCGATTCGGTAGATCTTACTCCCAAGGCCGTTTACGGGAAAGAAGCCAGGGTAGTTTCCTACATCCTCGACAACAACCACTACAGCAAGCTTAAACTGAACGACTCTTTGTCCTCAGCCATCCTGGATGCCTACGTGACCGACCTTGACAATAACCGAAGCTATTTCCTGGAGAGTGATGTGAAGTCTTTCGAAAAATATCGTTTCTCCATTGATGAGTTTACCCGCAACGAGGATGTTCAGGTCGCATTTGAGATATTTCACGTGTTTCGTCAGCGATACAACGAGCGGATGGATTACGTGATGAACCATCTCATCGGCCAGGAATTTGACTACACCATCGATGAATATTACAACACCGATCGAGAGGATGCTTCGTGGCCCAAGACGGAGCAAGAAATGAACGACCTGTGGCGACAGATGATCAAAAGTCAGGCGCTAAGCCTGAAACTCGCAGGCAAGAAGCAGGAAGAGATTGACGAGACCCTGCGCAAGCGGTACCAGCGTTTTATCAAGAACATGGCTCAGTTTAACGCGGAAGATGTATTTAGTGTGTATATGAATTGTCTCACGGAGGCGTATGATCCACATACGAATTACTTCTCGCCCAAAGCTTCAGACCTGTTCAGGCAATCCATGAGCCTCTCGTTGGAGGGCATAGGAGCGAGGCTGCAGACCGACAACGACTATACCAAGTTTGTGGAGATCATTCCCGGAGGGCCGGCTGAAAAATCGAATGCCGTACACGTGAACGACTTGATCACTGCCGTGGCCCAGGGTGTGGATGGAGAAATGGTGGACGTAATCGGCTGGCGCGTAGACGAGGTGGTGAAGTTGATCAAAGGCCCAAAAGGAACGGTAGTGAGGTTAAATATCTTACCTGCTGAAACAGGCGTGAATGGACCTGGCAAGATAGTAACGCTCGTGCGCGACAAGATCAAACTGGAGGATCAGGCTGCCAAGAAGGATATTATCTCGGTGGAATCTGCAGGGCGCGATTTGAAGTTGGGTGTGATCACACTGCCAAGTTTTTATATGGACTTTGACGCTTATCAAAAGGGTGATCCAAATTATCGAAGCACCACACGCGATGTGAAAAAATTGATAGGTGAACTTCAGAAGGAAGGAATAGACGGACTCGTGATGGATGTGCGCAACAATGGTGGCGGCTCGCTGGCGGAGGCCATCGACCTAACGGGCCTGTTCATAAAAGAGGGTCCGGTTGTGCAGGTAAAGAACTCAAACAGTCGGGTGGAGATCGGCATGGACGATGACAAGCAAGTCGTGTACACCGGCCCGCTCGTGGTGATCACCAATCGCTTTAGCGCATCGGCTTCTGAAATTTTTGCCGGGGCGATCCAGGATTACCACCGTGGCGTGGTGGTAGGCGAGTCGACCTTTGGAAAGGGAACGGTTCAGACGGTGTTGGACCTGAAGAGATTTATCAACGATCCGGAAGAGGTGGGCGAATTAAAACTCACTTTCCAAAAATTTTACCGGGTTACGGGCAGCAGCACCCAAATAAAAGGAGTAACACCCGATGTACTGTTGCCATCGGCTTTCAGTCGCGAAGAATTTGGTGAGGGCTCAAGACCCAACGCGCTGCCCTGGGATTTGATTCAAGGGACGGCCTTTCGTCCTGTGACTGATGTGAATGATAAAATGATTGCCAGCCTGAATAAGTCCTATCAGGAGCGGGTGAAGTATGATGCGAGCCTCAAGAAAAGCATTCGAGACACGGAAGAACTCAAGAGGAACATGTCGGAAACAAGAGTATCGCTTAACGAAGCCAAGCGAAAGGCCGAGGCAGACGAGGCCCAGAAGCGCAAGGCTGCCAACGACAACCTCGACACCAAAGTGACTTATAAAGACGGACTGCCCGCCAATGTGCTCAAGCTGGATGACGAAATCCTGCGGGAAGGCCTGCTGATCTTATCGGAGATCGTTACGAGGCGAATCGGCTAGTTCAGGGGTACCGGACTGAGTGTAAATCCTTCTTTTCGAAGTAAGGAAAGAATGCTCTGGTCTCCCTCCAGGTGAGCAACCCCAAGCGCCAGGAATGACGGCTGCTTCAGCATCATATCCTTCATTTTTGGAACCCACTCCCTGTTGCGCTTGTGATAAAACTCTTCGATGAAGGTTTCATTGTTTTCAAAAGGGTGTACCGTTAGTTCAAACACGCGATCAATGTCACCTTTTGTGAAGGCTTTTTCGAGCTCGAGGTATTCATTTTTTTGGTTCGAAAAATTTTCAATGCTGTGCATCAGCGCACGAACCTGGTCGTCCATCGCAAATGCATTCAATGCAGTGGCCTCCCGTTCTATTTCCTCCAGGCTGTAGGCTTCGAGACCATTTTGCTTGGCCATCTTAAGCAGCTCGATGTCGTAAAACTTCACCTCCTCTTTCAGCGACAAGCGCGTCATTGCAATGGAAAGCGCCAATGGTTTTAGCCTAGCATATTTCTTTTCAAATGCGTTGCCGTCAATGCCAAACTCGGTGGCAAAAAATGCCTTAACCTTTTGATACTGTTCCGCTGTAAGCACGGTTTGCAGTGATTCCTTTTTTCCAAAGTGCAGCTTTTTGTTCAGTTCGTGCTGTGCATGATGATCAACTTGATCCTCGATGGTGAAAATCCGGCAGCTGTTGAGTACTTCGGTTACTTTATTGGGCAGATAATACTCCTGTTCACCGATAAATTTCAAAGTGCCGAAGATGTAAGATTTGTGATCGGTGTCCGGGTGGGTGACCTCCCAAAGAAGTGAATTTTGTGACCTTGTTTCCCGACTCATTATCAAAACCAAAAGGAGGGGCAGGAGTGCTTTTAAAAATTTCATGAGTAACTGGTAGTTGGTAAACAAATAAAATGAAATATTGGCTAAACTGGAATGACCAACGGTGGTTCTGGAGACATCAAAACATATTCATGCCCAAAGAACATGGCAAAAGGGGTATTTTATTTATTTTAAGCCACATTTTGCAACCTCCATGGGGAGAAAAAGGTATCAATACGTGGGTAAGAAGGGTAGTGCATGAGTGAAGAACTCTTAAAGGCCATCGTTCAGCTTTTTGCGATCGTTGCGAAAGAGCGCATTACAGACGATGAGCGGGCCAACATCAAGGAATTTCTCGGTTTACATCTCAACCAGGAGCTTACCCGTTATTATCTCAATCTGTTTGATGATTTCTGCAAGTCGGTAAATCGCAGTGGCCCGGCCGACCTAAGCAATGTAGATGAAGAAACGGTTCAGTTCGTTGACGATTGGTCTCAGATCATGCAGATCGCCAAAAAAGTGAACCAAGCCCTTACCCTCCAGCAAAAGGCCGTTCTCGTTATTAAGATCATTGAGTTGGTGTATGCCGATGGGGAGATTTCTGAACGACAGGGGAACTTGATTTACTACATTGGTGAGGCACTCAAGATTCCTCAGAAGGTAATCAAGTCCATGCGGGCATTCGTGGTGGGACAAGACATCGAAGAGCTGGCATCCAGGAACATCCTGGTGATTGATGAAGGCTCGGATGATTTTGATTACCCGGGACCGAGGATCATAGCCAAAAACTTGACCGGCCTGATTGCCATCCTGCGTCTTCAAGAGATGGAAGCCTACTTCATCAAATACCTTGGCATTTCCACCTTGTATCTCAACAGCGTCCCGCTCAAAAGCCGAAAGATCGATGTGTTTCCGACAGGCAGCACCATTCGCGGTAATAAGATTGAAACGATCTACTACAGCGATGTCGTAAGCAAGTTTCTGGTGGAGGAGAGTGAGAACGAAATCTCGTTTGTGGCCGATCACATCTTCTATCACTTTAAGAGCGGTCGGGCCGGCTTACAGAACGTGACGGTAGCCGAAAAGGGAGGTAAACTCATCGGCTTGATGGGGGCAAGCGGCTCAGGAAAGTCGACACTGCTGAATGTACTTAATGGCTCAGAGGCACCTTCTTCCGGCCGCGTGGTCATCAATGGCATTAACATTTATGAACATCCGGAGAAGGTGGAGGGTGTGATAGGATTCATTCCACAGGATGATCTTCTGATGGAGGACCTGACCGTTTTTGAGAACCTTTATTTTGCAGCCCGCCTATGTTTCGGAAACCAAGCTCGTGACGAATCGGTGGCCTTGGTGGAACGTGTGTTGCTCTCGTTGGGACTTTCCGAGATTAAGGACTTAAAGGTTGGATCACCCTTGCACAAGACCATATCAGGAGGCCAGCGCAAGCGACTTAATATCGGACTTGAATTGCTCCGCGAGCCATCCATCCTCTTTGTGGACGAACCCACTTCGGGCCTCTCTTCGCGCGATTCGGAAAACATCATGGATTTGCTGAAGGAACTGGCGTTGCGAGGGAAGATGGTTTTTGTTGTGATTCACCAACCTTCGTCAGACATCTTTAAGATGTTCGATTCGCTCATCATCCTTGATCTGGGTGGTTTTCAAATTTACTACGGCAACCCGGTCGAGTCGATGACTTACTTTCAGGAGATAGTAAATGCTGCCAATAAGACGCCCGGAGCGTGCCCTGAATGCGGAAACATCAATCCGGAAAAGATATTCAATATCATCGAAACGCGGGTGGTGAATGAATTTGGGAGATTCACAAATACCCGAAAAATATCCCCTGGGCAGTGGTATCAATATTTTAAGCAAAAGATCAAGCCACCGAAAGTCGTGCCTTCGGACAAGCCGATTGAAGTAACTCAGATGCTGCCCAATGCGTTCCGGCAATTGGGTACGTTTATCAGCAGGGATGTGTTGTCTAAGTTGGCCAACAAGCAGTACGTGGCAGTCAATTCGCTGATCGCACCTGTATTGGCATTGTTCATCGCTTATTTCGTAAAGTACTACGATGCAGTAGGGGTGGATAATCCGCAATACACCTTCTTCCATAATAACAACATTCCCGTTTTTTTCTTCATGAGCGTGGTGGTGGCTTTATTTGTTGGGCTCATTGTAAGTGCCGAGGAGATATTCAAGGATCGAAAGATCTTGAAGCGGGAAAGATACCTGCACTTAAGCCGTCTCAGTTATCTTTTTTCCAAGGTGATTATATTATTTTCCCTGTCAGCGTTCCAAACGCTGTGTTTCATAGTCATTGGCAACATCATTTTGGAGATTCCATTAACTGAGATGCGGTATTGGTGGGTTCTGTTTTCTACCAGTTGTTTTGCTAATATGCTGGGTCTAAATATTTCGTCAGCCTTTGATTCAGCCGTCACTATTTATATTCTCATTCCCATTTTGATTATCCCTCAGTTATTACTTAGCGGTGTGGTGGTAAGCTTTGACGAATTTAACCCTAAGGTTGGCAAACCGGAGGGTATTCCGATCTTGGGCGAGATGATGGCCTCAAGGTGGGCGTTTGAAGCATACATGGTCACGCAATATAAGGATAACCCTTTCGAGCAACTGTTTTACGATTTCGACAAGAAGGAAGCAGATGCAGAGTACAAAACCGTCTATTACATCCCTCAGCTGGAATCGGCACTGGCCAATGTGTACAACAACAATGTCTTTTGGCGAAATAACACTCCGAATAATCCCATTCGTCATTCGCTGGAACTCTTAAACAATGAAATCAAACACGAGTTAATCTCAATTGGGAGAGAACAATTTCCGGACGTGGATAGTCTTGCCGTAGGACGATTTAGCGAATCCATGTACCGGAAGACGAATCGGTTTCTAAGCCAGCTGCGTAACTACTATAGGATGCGGCATAGTAACGCGATCAGCGCACGGGAAGCACTTGTAGATTCTCTTACCAATACGCCTGAGCGCATGCGCGCATTCAACAACCTGCGCATGCGGTTTCAGAATCAACAGGTAAAAGACTGGGTTGAAAACTCATCGGAAATCGTGAGAATATTTGAATGGGAGGGCCAATTGGTGAGGAAAATTTATCCTATTTACTTTACGGATCATCGCCCGAAGCATTGGCTTGATTTTACGGCTACCTTCTATACACCCACGAAACATTTCATGAACAGATACTACGATACACTCTATTTCAACATTGCGATAATTTGGGTGATGACCGCGTTGCTTTTCTTGACTTTGTACTTCGACCTGCTGCAAAAGGCGGTCGAGTCCGTGGGCAACCGAATTAAATACCGTAGAAAAGATAAACTAATCCGATTATGAAGAATAACACTTTGCATTTTCTTGCGTATGCGATGGTGGTCACCCTAATGCTGTCCTGCTCTGCCAGGCATGACGCAGACGAAGAGGCATCTGCCGACTGGAAGGAAATGGATGAGTTTCATATGATCATGGCCGAAAGTTTTCACCCCTTCCGCGATTCCGGCAACCTGGAGCCTACTTTTCGATATGCGGTGCTGATGGATTCGCTCGCGGGAGCGTGGGGTGAGGCGTCATTGCCTTCCAAAGTGGATAACGATGACATGAAGGCCACCCTTCGAGATTTAAAAAGTGAAACCGCCAGGTTGGCCAGCTATGTCGCGGCTGGAGATTCTACGCAGGTAAGTGCCACGCTGGATCACCTGCATGACGTGTTTCACCATATTCAGGAATTGTGGTATGGGGCCGGCAGCGAACATCATGAGGGCGAAGAACATCACTGACCTTGATTTTTGATAAGTGACGGCATGTTGAAGATTGCCTGGAATCAGGACTACGTACTCCCGCTGCCGCCCAATCATCGTTTTCCGATGAGCAAATACGAGGTACTTCCGCAACAGCTGCTGTATGAAGGTACCATCGCGTCAAGCAATCTGTTTAGTCCAAAGCCGGTTTCAGAACAAGTCTTGTTAATGACACACGAGGGGGACTACTGGGACCGTCTTTCTCGTCTCAAACTCACTCCCAGGGAGCAGCGGAGAACAGGATTTCCGCTCTCTGAAGTTTTGATCCACAGAGAGCTTACCATCATGGGTGGTACGCTTCAGTGCGCACTTTATGCGCTTGAATTTGGCGTGGCGATGAACATCGCAGGCGGTACACATCACGCCTTCACGAATAGAGGGGAGGGTTTTTGTTTGCTCAACGACATTGCCATCGCATCGAACTACCTGTTGGCCAACAACCTGGCCAAACAAATTCTGGTGGTCGACCTGGATGTGCACCAGGGCAACGGTACCGCTCAGATCTTTGCGAATGAACCACGCGTGTATACCTTTAGCATGCACGGTGCAAACAACTACCCATTGTTGAAGGAGAACTCTGATCTGGACATAGGACTGCCGGATGGCACGGAAGACAAATTTTACTTAAGAACGCTTGATGTCAACCTCAGGAATTTGCTAGACGAAGTCGAGCCCGACTTCATATTCTTTCAATCGGGTGTGGATGTATTGGCTACCGACAAGTTAGGAAAGCTCAGCTTGACGCGGGCAGGGTGTAAGCAACGTGACAAGATTGTTTGGACAGCCGCCCGGCAAAATCGGATTCCCATCGTGGCCAGCATGGGTGGAGGGTACTCTGCAGATTTCCGCGACATCATCGAGGCGCATGCCAACACCTACCGGTTGGCGCAGGAAATATTCTTCTAGCTTTCTATCTTTAGAAAAAACATCCACTCCATGGAGACCGTTGTTACTCCTGACCAGAAGCGAAAGCTTTGGTCGGTTATTCTCGCATCTTCTGTCGGTACACTCATCGAGTGGTATGACTTTTACATCTTCGGGAGCCTGGCCGGTGTGATTGCGCAACAATTTTTCCCGAAGGCTAACCCTACGGCCGCACTGCTATCTACGCTGGCCACATTTGCCGCTGGTTTTGTGGTTCGACCTTTCGGTGCGTTGGTATTTGGCAGGCTGGGAGACAAAGTGGGACGAAAGTACACCTTTCTGCTAACTCTCATCATCATGGGCGGGTCTACCTTTGCCATAGGTCTTGTGCCGGGTTATGAGTCCATTGGAATTTTGGCGCCCGCCATTGTTCTGATTCTACGGTTGCTTCAGGGGTTGGCCTTGGGTGGTGAGTATGGGGGGGCCGCGACCTATGTAGCGGAACACGCTCCTGCGGCCAGAAGAGGGTATTACACCAGTTTTATACAAACCACAGCTACCTTGGGACTTTTCTTTTCATTGGGCGTGATCTTATTGGTGCGGCAGTCGATGGATGCGGAAATGTTCAACGACTGGGGATGGCGCATTCCGTTCCTGCTTTCTGTGCTCCTGGTTGCCATTTCAATTTACATCCGGCTTAAGATGGATGAGTCGCCATTGTTTCTGAAAATAAAGTCTGAGGGAAAGCTTTCCAGTAATCCCATCAAAGAAAGCTTTGGACGTAAGGAAAACCTTAAGTTTGTGCTTTTGGCTTTGTTTGGCATTACGGCCGGCCAGGGTGTGGTTTGGTACACAGGTCAGTTTTACGCGTTGTCATTTATCCAGTATACCTGCCATGTTGATTTTGTTCAATCCAACTATATCATTGCCATTGCGTTGGTCATCGCCACTCCGCTATTCATTGTGTTCGGGGGTTGGTCTGACACAGTGGGGCGAAAATTCATTATGATGACCGGACTGCTGTTGGCCATGGTCTTTTATCGCCCCATTTACAGCGGCATGTATCATCTCGCAGATCTTTCAGGGCAAATGAGTAGCGCAGTGCGAACCGTTACGGAAGAAGGCAAAACATCTGACGGTGAGATGCGGACGGTCACCACGACTTCATTTGAGAATGGAAGTACATTAACAACAACAATAACGGGCACGCAAACAGAGTCAAGTGTTGTATTAGGCAACGGGCCCTTCCTTCAAATGATTCTGTTTGTGATCATCCAGGTAGTATTTGTTACGATGGTATACGGACCGATTGCAGCCTTCCTGGTTGAGCTATTTCCGACCAGGATTCGTTATACTTCAATGTCGCTCCCGTATCATATCGGCAATGGCATATTTGGCGGTCTTACACCATTTATTGCCACGAGCCTTTATGCGATGTCGCAGAGTGATTCAAATCCACAGGGCGATCCATTTGCTGGATTGTGGTATCCGATCGGCATTGCTTCTGTCACTTTTGTGATCGGGATGATTTTTCTAAGTAACCGCAAACGCGCTGAAATTGAGGATTGATTTTCATGGCTAAGAAGGCACAGTGGGCACAAGTCGGTAAGCGAAAACTCGAACTATCCAACCTGGACAAAGTTTTATTTCCGGAAGATGGAGTGGTGAAGGCTCAGATTATCGAATACTACCTCCAGATAAGCCCAACGATTCTCAACCATATCAAAGGACGTGCACTGACCCTCATTCGCTTTCCCGATGGCATTCATGGTGAGAGTTTTTACCAGAAAAACCGCCCGGAGTGGGCCCCTGATTGGCTCGAGTTTGTGAAACTGGGTAGCGAGGAAAAGAAAGATTACATCGTGGCCACTGAACCGGCCTCGTTGGTTTGGCTTGCCAACCTCGCATCCCTCGAACTCCATCAACTGCACAGCAGGAAGCCCAATTATGACAAACCCGACTACATGGTATTCGATCTGGATCCTCCAGAGGGGTTCAATTTTCAAGACGTGGTGTCAATCTCACTCGACCTGAAAGTTCATATCGAACAGTTTGGCTATACCTGCTACGCAAAGACCACCGGTGGAAAGGGAATTCATATTTGTGTTCCGCTGGAGGCAAAATGGGGATTCAACGAAGTTTTTGATGCGGCTCAGACTATTGCAAAACCGTTCGTAGAGGGTCGTCCGAAGGATGTGACCCTTCATATCAAGAAGGAAGCGAGGAAGGGACGCGTGCTCGTTGATATTTATCGAATCAGGCAGGGCCAGAGTATTGTTTCTCCTTACAGCCTTCGTGGCAGAATTGGCGCACCCGTTTCAATGCCGCTAACTTGGGATGACCTGTCGGTTACCAAAAGTCCGCTTGACTACAATATTACTACGGCCCTTGAAAAAGTGTTGAATGATGGCGATGCCTGGGAGGGCATGGATGCCTTCGCGGTAGAGATACATACCAAAAGAAAGGCACCCGCAAAGGGGAAGAGACTCCCCAAGTCTGCGAAGCACAAGTCACCGGAGCAGTTGGCGTCTTATGAGAAGAAACGAGACTTCAAAAAGACGCCAGAGCCGATTGCTCAAGTTATCAATGCTTCCGGGACCAATTTTGTCGTACACCGGCATCACGCTTCACATCTGCACTACGATTTGCGATTGGAGCAGGAAGGGGTACTTAAATCTTGGGCTGTGCCCAGGGGTATGCCGCCCAACCCCGGTGTCAAAAGGTTGGCTGTGCAAACCGAAGACCATCCCATGGAGTATTTGACATTCGATGGAAAAATTCCCAAGGGCCAATATGGTGGTGGCGATATGTGGATTTACGCACTTGGCAAATATCAAATCACAAAAGAGAAGAAAGATGGCTTCTACTTCAGGCTGAGCAGCCGTGAAATGAACGGTGAGTACCGGATATACAAGATCAAAAAGGATAAGGAGTGGTTGTTGGAGCGGGTTGATGCACCGCAGGTCGACTTTTTGCACGACAACATTGAATTCATGCTCTCCGACAGCGCGTCAAAGCCACCTTTGGGTGACGAGTATGTGTATGAAGTAAAATGGGATGGCATCCGGGCGATGATCTACCTGGAAGACGGGCAGTTGCGCATCATGAGCCGGAATCAAAATGACATTACGAAGCAGTTTCCAGAGCTGAACGTACCTGACAAAGCTTTTCGTGCAAACGGTGCAGTCTTCGATACCGAGATTGTTTGCCTTGATGCAGCTGGAAAACCGGATTTTAAGCGTGTGATCAACAGGCTGATGACATCTGGCGAAACCAACATAGAAAAGATGAAGCGAAGTCATCCCGTTTTTTGCTATGTTTTTGATTGCCTGTATCTGGACGGACGCAGCCTGATCAACGAACCATTGATGAGAAGAAGGGAGTGGCTGAAAGATTCGATAAAGGCCGATACACCCTATCGGGTCAGCGAGGTGGTCGAAGATGGCCATTCGTTGTTTGAGGCGGCAAAAACCCACCACCTGGAAGGGATCATGGCCAAGCTGGTGACCGGAAAGTATTTGCCGGGCAAACGGTCGGATGGCTGGTTGAAAATAAAAGTTCGCAACACGGCCGACTGCGTGATCATAGGCTACAATCAGGGTAAGGGAAACCGCGCTTCGGCATTTGGTGGGCTGCATATTGCCGAAAAGCAGGGGAAAGACTTAATCTACCGGGGCAAGGTGGGTACCGGGTTTAATGACATGATGATCCAGGAAATATTCAAAGAAGTGAGCAAGCTGAAGGAAGTGACCAAACCGATTCCGCAAAAGGTGCTGGATGAGAAAACAAGCAAATGGGTGGAGCCTAAATTGTTTGCAGAGATCAGCTATGCCTCGCTGACGCGCGACAAGATCTTTCGTGAGCCTGTGTTTGTGAGAATGCGGCCCGACCTAAGTGCTTAGATCACCATGTACACAGCCGCCACCATCGTCATGATGATGATGAACCATCGGTAGGCTTTCTCAGGTATTCGTTTCACGATTTCGATGCCCAGGTAGCCCCCCAGGGCAATCAGCGGAAACATTAGCAGGTCAAGCCATAAAATGTCGAGTGTGATGGTGTGCCACGCAAATAGATGGAAAGGGACCTTAAACCAGTTTAGGACCAGGAAGAACCACGCGGCCGTTCCGATGAACACATTCTTTGGAAGGCGCATGGAAAGGAGATAGAGTGCCATCACCGACCCTGCCAGGTTTCCGACCATGGATGTGAAGCCACCCGCCACACCCATCGTGGTTCCAAAGAGGCGGCTGGTCGGCACATCCTCCCGATGACGGCCTCGTTCCAGCCAAATCATAATCGCCACGCTGATGAAGATAATGATGGCCATAACTAACCGAAACAAGTCATCGTTGATGTAACCACCAATCCAGGTTCCCAGCGTCACACCGAGGGCGGCCCAGGGAAAAAGGATCCGCAGGTGTTTCCAGGACGCATGTCGGTGGTAATACCAAACACCGATGACATCGGCCATGATGAGCATGGGCAGAAGAATGCCTGATGAAATCTTGCCGCCAAACACTGCAGCGAGCATGGGCACAGCAAGCATACCAGCGCCATGCACACCGGTTTTGGCCATACCAATAAACAAAGCCACAAGGCCCAACACCATCATGTCGTAACCTTGCAGCTGAAAGTTAAATATCGACAATGCGGCTAACCTTCGAGGGTAGCGTCCACCGAGATTTTTGTGTTCAGGAGCTTGGAGATGGGGCAATCTTTTTCGGCACCTGCTACGGCTTCATCAAACTTCTCCTTTGAAATTCCAGGCACCTTGGCCTTAAGCGTTAGGTGCGAGCTCGTAATCGATCCACTCTCAAGGGTGATCTCACATTTGGTTTCCAGTTTTTCTGCTTTGAAGCCTGCGGCATCGATGTTGAACGATAATTTCATTGAAAAGCAGCCGGCATGGGCAGCTGCCACCAGCTCTTCCGGGTTTGTACCTGTCCCATCTTCAAACCGCGACTTGTAAGAGTATTGCGTATTGGTCAGCACATTACTTTGTGTGGTCAGCGTACCTTTTCCTTCTTTTCCAGTGCCGAGCCAAACGGCCGTTGCGTTGCGTTTCATAGTTTGTAATCATTAGTTATACATTCAGATCAAGCTTCAATTTCGTCAAAAAGACTTAATGGAGGGTAACGAATTCTGTTACCTCTTTAAAAATCTTCCCCCAGGATTCCACGCCCCCGACCTCTTTACCCATGCGAACAATGATGACCTCGTTTTCTGGAAATACGTAAAGGTATTGCCCCAAATGACCCCAGCCCGAGATGATGTATGCGTTTCGATGGTCGCTGCTGTATAGCCACCAAAAATTTTCGTAGTAAATCTCCGGACCAAACTCCGACAGCTGATGGGCCGGATCGATTTTCGTGCTGCCGTCAATCCAGGCCTTGGAAACAACCTGTTCACCTTCCCAATTTCCTTTTTTCAACAGGAGTCTGCCAAACTTGGCAAAGTCGATTGCCCGCAAGTTGATGCCGCTTTCCATTTTCGTCATCATGGAGAGGTCACTATCGGCACTCCATGAGCCATCGTACTCCATTCCAAGTTTGTTCCACAGCTTTTGTTCGAAGTACCTTGCTGGCGGCATGCCGGTCACTTTCTCCAAAATCATACCAATCACGATCGGATTGTAAGAATTGTATTTGAATCTTCCGCCAACGTCACCATTCACGGGCAGTTCTGCTATCCGTTTGCGAAGCTGTGGGCAATAGTACGCTTTGGGTTTATCTCCCCACGGAAGGTCATGATCCCTAAACTGAATGCCACTGCGCATGTCAAGCAGGTCATCGATCCTAACATTTTGATAAAGTGGGTCAGTCGCTGCAAGCAAAGGAAGGTACTTCGTTACGGGATCACTTAGGGAAGTGACAAGCTGCTCGTCTACGGGCCACACCTAAAAGGAGTGCTGTAATTGACTTGGCAACCGAGAACGTTGTATTTACCGAGTGACGCGCACTTCCGTTGTAATAACCTTCGTATAGAATACTATCATTCCTGATCACTATGAAGGCCGTGGTTTCATGACTATTCAGTACGGTTTCCAGCTCCGCCTTGCGACCTTTGCCTGTTGTGACCTTTAAATTGCCCAGGTTTGGATGGCTGCTTGTGCTGAAATGAAAAGGATTTGCTGAAGCTTTGAATTGAAAGCAGGGGAAGCGTTGATAGTCGTCAGTATCGGACGCCCGCCACTTCAGCCATCTACCCATGTAGGTTGACGTGGCGCAGGACGCGTACATTGCTGCCAACGCGATTGTACACACCGCAGCGAAAAGGTATTTTCTTCCTGCCACTCTAACAAGATATGAATTTTTGCACCGGTTGTCAGAAAACATTTTGTCAAAAAGTCTTTGAATTGATATCCTTGCAAGGTATTTACCCTAGGAACAATTATGAATTCATCCTTCCGCAAATGGGTGGTTGACACGACTGATGAGGTACGTACGTCATTCGGTCTACTCGTATTGCGGCTTTTTTCGGCACGTTCATGTTGACTCACGGATATCCAAAACTGTTGCGGCTGATCTCAGGCGATGAAATCAAGTTCATGAACTTCCTGGGGCTGGGTGCACCCTTATCATTGGGTCTGGCCGTATTTGCTGAATTTGTGTGTGCCATTTTGATCGTGTTCGGGCTGGCAACCAGGCTGGCGTCTGTACCTCTGATGGTTGCCATGTCTACCGCGGCATTTGTCGCACATGGGGATGACCCGTTTGGTACCAAGGAGAAACCGCTATTGTTTCTGGTGATCTTTGTTGTTCTTTTTATTTCCGGAGGCGGGAAGTTTTCGATGGATCGAAAACTGAGTGGGTAAACGGTTGTTAACAATTTACTTATTTGAGCCGCAGATTTTGGCGGCCACACGCGCTTCCACACGAAATCCCAATGTGGACGCGGACCGTAGATCTTCGCACGCTTCTGTTTTTTTGCCTGCATAGTGCCTTGCAAGCGCTCGGCCGTAATATGCCATTGCGTATTCGCTGTGCATGAGTATCGCTTGGCTAAAATCTTTCTCGGCTTCCTCGTAACGCCTCAATTTGTAGAGCAGGTTACCCCGGTTGAACCAAGCTTTTTCCGACTTAGGTTGTGTTCGCAGCACAATTGTGTAATCCGTAAATGCCGATTCGTAGTCTTGCAGCTTTTCGTACGCGATGGCCCGGTTGATCCGGTAATCCATGTCCTTCGGGTTCAAGGCAATGGCTTTCGTATAATCCGCAATGCACTTCTTAAAATCGCCAGCAAGAAATTCAAAATGCGCCCGCTCCGCATAGGGGTAGGGTAGGTTGGGATTGTTTTCAATGGCATCATTGATCATCGATTCGGCTTCTCTTGAATTGCCTTGCGATGAGGCAAGCAGTCCCATGTTGTGTTTTGCCAAAGAGTTGGCGGGCTCCAATCTCAAAGCGAGTTCGTAGGCACTTCGGGCCTCGTTTAAACGTCCAAGGGCTTGAAGGCAAAGACCTTTGTTTATGATGTAGTCCACTTCCGGGTATTGGGAATAAGCCGAATCGAAATGAACAATGGCCTTTTCATACAGTCCGAGCTTGTTACTCACCAGCCCCAGGTAATTGTGCACGTACGCTTTGTTTGCGCCTTGTGCCGTAAAAATCCTGTCAACGCCAGATCCGTAGGCATCTTGCCGAAAGAATACGGTATTGGTTTCACCGGGGGCCAGCCATAGCAGGGATTCAAAATCTGCCTTGGCTTGATCCCATTTTTCAAGTTGATAGCGCAGGATGCCGCGAGCCAGCAAGGGTTCGTATTGCTGGGGTTTCAGCTCCAACGACAGGGTATAATCAACCAAGGCCCCGTTGAGATCATCGAGACGTTCTTTAGTCATGCCCCGGCCGTAATACGCCTCAGCAAATAACGGGTTTAAAATCAGACTTTGATTGTAGAGGATAAGTGCCTCTTGGTAATCCCGGGCCCGAAAAGCTTTCTCTGCTTCCTCAAAATAATGTACCGGGTTGTTGCTTTCTCGTTGCGCAGGCGGAATTTGGGCAAGGAGGCAAAGGCCGATGACCGTAAACGTAAATCCCAGAATCGTGACTTTCACACCCTAAAGTTACCGCTGATTGTACATTCCTTCAGCAAACCTTCACCCGACTTGTTGACCTTTTTGGGCGGCTCTTCAATGGCCCCATCTGACTTTTCTGGCCGATGTTGTTTGCGGAAGCGCATGCATTTGTGAGGAAACTTCTGAATCGCCTGCATTTCGGGCCTCAAAAAGGGCCAGGAGAGTGAAGGACGCGCTCAATGTCATTCCAACTTCCTGCCTTACAAATAAGGGGAGGGCATTTGTTTGAAAACTGATTCACTATCAATACCTTAGTATTGGTGAATTAATTTTTTAGACTAACTCAATCATTTTTTGTTATGAGAGCCATCTGGAAAGGACACATTCAGTTCTCCCTTGTCAATATTCCGATTCGGATATACAACGCCATTGACACGGGGAAGTCCATCAGTTTCAATCTTTTGTCGAAAGAGGGACATAACCCGGTTGCCTACGAAAAGAAAGATAAGGTGACGGGCGAGACCCTGCGCACCGAAGACATCGTGAAGGGGTACCAGTATGAGCCTGGGCAGTACGTAATTATAGAGCCCGAGGACTTCGAGAAAGTTCGCCTGAAGAGTACCAAAGTAATTGAAATTGAAGGGTTTGTTAAAGCAGAAGAGGTGCATCCCACTTTGTTCGAGTCGCCTTACTTTATTGGGCCCGATGGCGATGTGGCCGCGAAGACCTACGGCTTGCTCTGCCAGACACTGAAGCAATCGGGAAAGATTGGCGTAGGGAAGGTGGTATTGCGAGATCGCGAGACCCCCGTCTTGATCAATCCCCATGAAGGAGGAATCCTTATGTATCGACTCAGATATCCCGATGAGGTTCGGAGCATCAGGGAAGTGCCACAGTTGCTGGAGGTGAAAGCCGACAAGGAGCAATTGAAGCTGGCGAAGACGCTGGTGGATTCCATGACCACAACTTTCGCAAAAATCGAAATGAAGGACCACTACTACGATGCACTCAAGGAGATCATTGATGCCAAGATCGCAGGCAAAGAGATAGTAACGGTTGAAGAGGAGGAACCTAAAGTGGTGGATATCATGACTGCGTTGAAAGAGAGCATCGAGAAAGCCAAGAAGAAGCCAATGGAAAAAGCCAAAGGCTCGGCCAAGGCCAAGAAGGCAACCAAGTCTGCCAAGTCGGCTAGGCGCAAGGCTAGCTAAGCGGCTTCCCCTTGCCAGGAACGCATTATTCGCACGAATGCATTAAATTTGAGCCGTGGCAAAAGTTGTTAAGTTTCCGATCCCAACACCTGAGAAGTTTGGCTTCAAACCGGTGCGCAAGAGGAAGACCGGTGCCAAGAAGCACGGACAGCTAAACTTGTTTGGCGGTGGACGAATCGTTAAGCTCAACAACCTGACAACCTTTGAAGAGGCGCTGATCCTGGATGAGCAGGGTGATCCGCGGGCCAGGGAAATATACCTGAAGGCCATTGAAGAGGGAGATTGTGTTGCCGATGCCTACTGCAACCTGGGCATTCTTGAGTCGCAACAAAAGAACCACCACAAGGCAATCGACTGCTTCACGCTGTGTTTGAAAGAGTCACCTCGCCACTTCGAAGCGCACTATAACCTGGCTAACCTATACGCTGAAATTGGCAACCTGCCCCTGGCAAAGGTGCATTATCAAATGTCTATCGAAATCGAACCCGAGTTTCCCAACAGTCATTTCAACCTTGGCCTTACCCTGGCGATGAATCGCGAAATAGATGCGGCCATCGCCTCATTGATGGCCTACCGTAACCTGGCCGAGTCAGACGACAAACAGCAGGCTGACTACCTGATCGAGAATCTCTCAAAGCTCTGATTTGTCAGAGTAGCAGGATCGTGAGGAAGAACAACAAGGCCCGATAGATCTCCAGTCCGATTTTCATTCCAATGATTACCAATACCGATTTGAGAATGAGTCGCCATCCGTTCGTTTCGTAGAACGTGTGGATGCCACGCAAGAGAAAATATAAATTGGTAATAATGAAGATGGCAGTTAGACTGAGTTCGTTGAGGTAATGGCCCAGACCAAACAAATTCACCAGTACAGTCAACACCAGTGCATTGGCAAACAAGTTAAAGCTCGCCACCTCGGTCATGAAGTCGATGTGATCGGTGAAGAAGCGGTTCCGTTTGATGAAGATCAGGTTAAGCGGAAGTGAGGAGAAAAACACAAATACCATCACCATCATTTTCGCGAGCGTCCGTGTCTTAATGTTGTAAACCAGGCTGAAGTTTTCAATATCAAGTTCCATGTTCACCATCTTCGTGGCAATGATTTCCTTGTAGAGTGGTGCGAAGGGAGTGAGTAGTTGGGTATTCAAAGAGGCATTGAACAGCTGTATCAAAGGGAAGAAGAAGTAGAAGATATTCAACACCAGAAACAATGAAATGGGCCGAACGAACTTGACCCGCTTACCTTCAATAAAGGACTTGCTAAAGTTGCCCGGACGGATCAATACCTCTTTGAGCGTGCGCAGAAAGGCCGAGTCAGCAAAGGTAATGGCTACGAGAATCGAATTAAGGAACGTCTTGAATGCGCGATCAGCTCCTGTGAGCACCTTTTCTCCACATACATTGCAGTAACTGCCCCTGAAGCGATTGCCGCAGCTTTTGCATACCTGCTGTTCAACGATGGGCTCACTCATGATGGAACGGCAAAGCTACACTTCAGTCCTTTTTTGATCTGCCCTGTCAGCTATTTTCTTTAGTTGGGCGAGCATCTTGGAGCCTCGCGCTCGGAAGGCAGGCGAACCGAGCGGGAGTTCGTCCTCAATGAGGGGAGTAAGTTCCTGCGCAAGTTCCGGGTGGAACTCGCAAAGGTTAGTAAGCACCGTCATGGCAAACACTCTGGTGGCAATAGGTCGCGATCGGTCGGCCAGGTATTTGAAGCACAAGTCGGCTACCCTGCCATGGAGTTTGGTGGGCAACTTGATAAACTGCATGAGTCTGAACGTATTGCGGGCCACCGCATCGTGCAGCCCTTCCTTTTTCAAGTGGTTGATGAGTGACGGCAAATGACGTTGAACCAAATGCGGGTGCTTTTTTACACAATGGCTCAAAGGCCAGGCCGCGCGTTGCGTAATCCGGTAGGGGCCGTTGAGGAATGCGGCCACAAGGTCAGCAAATCGTTCGGGGTCGTCCCCGATGTAGGCCACAATTCGGTCCCGCTGGGCTTTAGAGTGCTCCTTTTCCAAAAAACCTATAAGATTCATTATCAATTGATTATCCAGAATGTATGCTCAATAACTGGCTGATTATTAGGCAATTTAACATAGGTATATTAACTTTATAATGAAGTCAAAAATGATGTGTTATGCTCGTATTTTTTGCCATCGTTGCTACTTTGGTTTTTCAGCTAGGTCTGTGTGGTTTCTGCTACATTAAGCAGACGCGCCTCGCATGATCTTAAACTGAACCAAGTCCAAAAACACTCCAGCCCCACGACATGAAAGTGGCTCCTTGCCTGTTGGGCATGTGTCATTATTGCCTACCGCAAGCCGGGCGATGGAGTGCCGTAATCGTCCGCTGGTCCTCGTGGCAAGTCAAATTATTCATAATTTTAACACCCAACTAGGTGCATTTCATGAAGTTGATTGTTTGGATAACGCTTCTGGTCATTTCGTTTCAAGACGAAATACAAATAAAGCCCAGCAATGAGTTCGCGCTAAAGCTTGATTTCATTTTCAGGAAACGCCCCCAGGTCGATAAATACACCATGAACTTTGAAGAGTCAAAGGAGGATTTCGAGCGTAGAAACCAGGCGGGAGAATTGCCTTTTGTTAAGTTGAATCTCAAGATGCTGAAGCTGAATGATGAAGAGGTGAGGATTCGGGTTGTGAACCAAAGTGGCAAGTTGGTTTATACCAAGAAAGTCGACCTTGATTCGGAGATAGAGTTTGATTTGGGATTTACCGATGACTTAAAAGATCATGTGGGCGATTATGAATTCAACATCCTGCTGTTGAATCAGAAAAAAAAGCCGGTCAGCCGAATCCATCTCTTTGTGACCGAGGATGGGACCTTCCTTGTGAATGACGAAAAGCGCGGTAAGTTCTGACCGTTCGTGAAACCATATACGCGCTTGGCCCAAGTCGCGCTTGCCAAGGTCGTGCAATCACTATTTTGCGATTACTTTGATATGAAGAAAATACTGACATTGTTGTTGATGGGATGGATCATGCCTGTGACCTTTGCACAGCCAGGTCAGCCCAATGCAGCTGCGATCAAGCTCAAGCTCAAGAAGTTAAACTACCTCGGTACGGTTTTATATGTGGCCGCCCACCCTGACGATGAGAACACGCGTGCTATCGCGTATTTCGCAAACGAGAGGCTTGCCACCACGGGCTACCTGTCCATGACCCGCGGTGACGGTGGCCAGAACCTGATTGGTCCCGAAATCCGGGATTTACTCGGACTGATCAGAACACAGGAGTTGCTGGCCGCCAGACGCATTGATGGTGGCGAACAATTTTTTACGCGTGCGAATGACTTTGGGTATTCGAAGAATGCAGCAGAAACCATGCGGATTTGGGACAAGCAGGAGATTCTGTCTGACGTGGTTCGCATCATTCGCCAGTTCCAGCCAGATGTCATCATCACCCGTTTCCCGCCAGATGAACGGGCCGGGCATGGACATCACACAACATCTGCCATTCTGGCGCAAGAGGCATTCGATATCGCCAATGATCCGAAATCTTTTCCCGAGCAATTGAAGTCTGTTGGTTTATGGCAGGTGAAACGTCTTTTCACCAACACCGGGCGGTGGTGGAATCAATCGATTAATGAAAACACACCCGGAATCACCGCAGTTGATGTGGGCGCGTACAACTACCTGTTGGGAAAATCGTATTCTGAGATCGCGGCAGAGAGCAGGACCCAGCACAAAAGCCAGGGATTTGGCTCGGCCGGCAGGCGAGGTGAGGCATTTGAGTACCTCGAATTGGAAAAAGGCGATCGCCCTGGTAGCGACATCATGGATGGGGTGAATACAACATGGGCCCGGGTGCCTGGCGGGTCGGCTATTGAACCCCTCGTATCCCAGGCAATCCATTCGTATGATGAAGAGCAACCCTATCGTTCAATACCGCAACTTCTCCTCATCCGAAGCGAGATACTAAAACTCAAGCCTGGAATTTGGCGAGCGCGCAAACTGAAAGAAGTGGAGGAGTTGATCAGGGATTGTGCGGGCTTGCACCTTCAGGTGAATGCCAACACTTATTGGATCGCTCCGGGTGAGGGTCTCGTCTGTGATTTTGAAGTGGTAAATCGCTCACCGGTCGATATGACACTGCAAACCATCGATAGCGAGCCGTTGGGTTTGGATACGGCTTTAAATACACAACTCAAAAACAATCTGCCGGTCACCTTTAAGTCAAGCAAGCAGGTTGTCGCCAATGCAACGTATTCGGATCCGTATTGGCTGCGTGAAGATCACTCGCTTGGGCGTTTCTCCGTGCCCGATGCCAACATGATTGGAATGCCCGAAAATGACCCTGCGATTCAATTTGATTTTTCTATCCGCATCGGTGAACAAACCATTCAGTATACGGTGCCACTGCGATATCAGTGGACGGATCCGGTGAAGGGTGAATTAACGCGCCCCCTGGAAATTGTACCAGCAGTAGCTGTTAAGATGGAAGAATCGGTATTAATCTTCAATGAGGGCAGCAGCAAAAGTGTGAATGTTACTGTGAGCTCCAATTCCAATAGCAGTCAAAAGGGCATGGTCAAGTTGGAAGTTCCTGCAGGATGGAAGGTAGAGCCGGCCGAGCGATCTTTTGGTGTTGGCAAGCGTGGCGAGGAAATGACCGTGTCTTTCATGCTGAGCCCGCCTGCCAAAGAAGCCACAGCAGAATTGAAAGTTGTGGCAATGGTGGGTGGAAAGAACTATGACCAGGCCATTCAAACAATTAGTTACGATCATTTCCCGATCCAGACACTGCTGCCCAAGGCCAGAGCAAAGCTCGTTCGCATTAACCTGAAGAAAGAGGGGAATGTGATCGGCTATGTGAAGGGGGCCGGTGATGACGTGCCTGCTGCACTTCGAAACATGGGTTACCAGGTAGTGGAGCTGAACAATGAAGATGTAACTACCGATAACCTCAAAAAGCTTGATGCCGTGGTGCTTGGCATTCGTGCACTCAACACCAACGAGAGAATTCGATACCTCATGCCCGATTTATTGAACTACGTAAAGGAGGGAGGCACGATGGTGGTGCAATACAACAACAGTTTCGGACTTGAAATCGACCGCGATAAGTTTTCACCCTATTCTATTTCGATTTCGCGCGATCGCGTTTCAGAAGAGGATAGCAAAGTGACGATTTTGGCACCAGACCATCCGGCATTGAATTATCCCAACAAAATAACCGCGACCGATTTTGATGGATGGGTGCAGGAGCGGGGACTCTATTTTCCCGACAAATGGGATCCAAAATTCACACCCTTGCTGGCGGCCAGCGACACGGGAGAGCCAGCCAAGGAAGGTGGACTGTTAGTGACGGAATATGGGAACGGTTACTACGTATATACGGGACTTTCCTTTTTCAGGGAATTGCCTGAAGGGGTGCCCGGTGCGTACAAACTTTTCGCCAACCTGGTGTCGATGGGGAAAAAGAAGCCCCAGAACCAAAAAGTGAAGAGCGCAAATTGAACCAGCCAAACGAAACGGAAACAGAGAAACCCCCCTTCTTCCGCAAGTGGAGTTCGTGGTATTGGCTCTTGCTTAGCGTGCTCGCTGTCCAGGTGATTGCCTACTATCTTATCACAAACGCTTTTTCATGAACTACATCGATTGGATTGTCCTTTTCGGTTCCATCCTTTCAATCGTGCTGTATGGTGCCTGGAAGACGCGCGTGAACAGAGACATCGAGGGTTATTTGAAGGGCGATAATTCGATGAAGTGGTGGATGATAGGCGTGAGCATCATGGCCACGCAGGCCAGCGCCATCACCTTCTTGTCAACGCCAGGGCAGGCCATTGAAGATGGCATGCGGTTTATTCAATTCTATTTTGGCCTGCCCATCGCCATGGTTATCATCTCTTTCACGATGGTACCCATTTACTACCGGCTGAAGGTCTTCACTGCCTACGAATACCTGGAAACCCGCTTTGATCTGAAGACAAGGTCGTTGTCTGCCGTTCTTTTCCTGGTGCTGCGTGGCCTTTCGGCAGGCATTACGTTGTATGCTCCATCAATTGTTCTGTCGACCATCCTGGGTTGGCCTGTCTTGTTTACAACGATCATGATAGGCACGTTGGTGATTATTTATGTAACCAGCGGTGGCACGCGCGCAGTAAGTTTAACACAGAGGCAACAACTAACCGTTGTGATGAGTGGCATGCTACTGGCTGGTGTGCTGGCTTTCACGTCTTTGCCAGACAATATCTCCTTTGGAGACACCCTTCAGATTGCCGGCCACCTGGGCAAGTTCAATCTGGTGAACGTGCTGCCGGATAAGGTAGATCAGATGTTGCCGGAAGGAGTGGAGAGGGTGGCTGACCTGAGTTTCTGGCAGAAGGTGGATTTGGTGCTGAAAGACCGCTTTAACATTTGGTCAGGTCTAATAGCCAGCGTGTTCCTATTCCTTTCCTACTTCGGCACAGATCAGTCGCAGGTAGGCCGTTACCTGGGTGGGCGGTCGCTAAACGAGAGTCGAATGGGTCTGATGTTCAACGGACTGCTGAAAGTACCCATGCAGTTTGTGATCCTCTTTATTGGTGTTTTGGTTTTTGTATTTTATTTATTCAATCAGCCGCCTGTTTTTCACAACAAAGTATTGCTGGAGCGCGCCTACCATACTGAGGCGGCCGGCAAGCTGAGGATGATGGAGACTGAATATGATTCTTTGTATTTGGTCAAACAACGGAGAGTCAACGCGCTGGTAACCTCCATCCAGCAAGACGATGAGACAGCTGCCAGGGCCATTCGCGAAGAAGTGAGGGCCCTGGAGCGCGAAGAAAACATGCTCAGAGACTCTGTTCGAAAAACCATTGTTGCTTCGGTACCCGGTGCCAAGCCACAGGACCGCGACTACATATTCCTGAACTTCGTGTTGAACAATCTTCCGCATGGAATAATCGGACTGTTGCTGGCAGCTATGTTTTTGGCAGCGATGTCCTCTATGGCCGGTGAGTTAAATGCGCTGGCATCTACCACTACGGTCGACATCTATCGCAGGTCAGTGAAGAAGGAGGCGTTGCCCCTGCACTATCTTCATGCTTCTCGCTGGTTTACGGTCCTATGGGCGCTGTTGGCCATGGTATTTGCATTGCTGGCCACCTTTGCGGAGAATTTGATTCAATTTGTGAACATCATTGGTTCCTTGTTTTATGGAACAATTCTCGGGATGTTCCTTGTGGCTTTCTACATCAAGAGGGTTCAAGGTACTGCGGTGTTCTGGGCAGCCATCGTGGCGGAGATCCTCGTTTTCTATTGTTATAAGTTCACCGATATCGCATTCCTGCTGTACAACATCATCGGTTGTGCGACCGTGGTGGTGGTAAGCATTTTGATTCAGTTATTCCGGGGCAGGGAGCAACCTTCTGGTCAGCGACCCGGATAGGTGTGTGGGTGGGACCAATTCATGATCGGATCAATCCATTCTTTGTATCCTTTATAGATAAAGCCGTGACTGAGGCCGGTGTTTAATTTGATTTCTTGAAAACTGCTGAGGTTTTGATGCGAATCTGATATCTGGATGCAGCTACCATGGGGATCAGTTGCCTCAACAATCGAAAGAAAGTGACCGCGTAAATTGAGATTTTCGTAGTCTTTGTACGTGTCAGGCCAGCATCCACCCATCATTACGACCTTGAGTTCTGAGTTCGCAAGTTGAGCCGCTGCCCGAACCACGATATCCCATCCAGCCGATGCGCCAATGGTTAGGATGTGGTCTGTATCGACACCAGCGCGAAGTAAAGTGTCAATCTGTGCTACAAGTTTATCAACATAGAATGACGCTGGGATTCCAGGTTTTCTGCGTTCGCTAATGACATGAAATCCCCGTGAGGCAAGTGAGTCCAGTATTTTGGTGAATTCGTACGGTCCCCATTCCGGCATGCTTTGATTTACAGCGTTGTCGCCCAGCGTGGTAACAACCCCGCCATGAAAGTAAAACACAAATTTTTCTGACTGCTCAATTTGAGTTGGAAGGTTGGGACCGATGTGACGATTCGGGCTGGTCGGCTTGCACGACAGGAAGAGTAACCCTAACAAAACGAGCGAGTGCTTGCCCATACTGTGATCAGTTGCATTGAAGTTAACGCCTCGCTCTGCAGCTCGCAAACAAAAAAGGCACCGAATTTTGGTGCCTTTTTGTGTCTTTGATAAGCAAACTATTTCAACGTTTTCATCAAGTCTTCATTCAATTTGATGTACCCGAAATCGCTATCGGCAGCCTTGGCCAATTCCAAGGATTGCTGTGCAGTAGCCATGGCGCCCGCTTTGTCGCCCAAGGCAGCCTGGATCTTCGCTTTGGTGTGGATGTTCCAAAAGGCTTTTTGGTTGCCTTGTGCAATACCCATGTTCATAAACTCTAGTGCCTTCTTCAGGTCTTTGCCGGTGCTGAACAAATAGTTTGCCGCAGCAATGTAATTGTTGGGATTTACCTTGGTGTTGGCTTCGATCGACTTCATCACTTTCTCATCGTAGTCTGCCGTTACATTGAATCTGACGATTGCATTTTCAAAGCCCATTTCAATTGTGGCTGTCTTGTTGTCTTCTGAGATGTCAGGGATCCCAAACGTAAGCGTTTCAATGGTTTTGGCAGGTTTGATGGCCTTTACCGTGAAGCGCGCGGCATCGTTCTCTTGCTTGTATGCAGCCGTATTACCTCCCATCGATACGTCATTGTAGAGGATCACGGTCCAGTCGGTGGCACCTGGGATGGTCAATAAAAGGTATTCGCCTTTTTTTACATCCTTGCCTTCAACTTTCACATCGTCTGAGAAACTGATCACGGTGCCATTGTTGGCACCCGTTCTCCAAAGTTCTCCATACTTATGCATCACGTCATCTGTCGTGCCGAAGACTTTTCTGCCCTTCACACGTGGGCGGAAATAAGTGATTTTAACGTCTGTCAATCCTACCTTGCTGTAAACCGAGCCGGCAGGACTGGGTGCCGGTATCTCGATTTGCGCAAAGGCCGTTGTGCAAACTGCGATTAATAAGAGTGATAGGTACTTTTTCATTATAAAACAGGGTTTGATTTTTTTGAGCGGTCAAATTTAAGAGACTTTTGTGTCTTTGGAAATTCTGCATCCGATTGAAAGTACTGGAAAAATCCTTTTTTCTAAGATCCAATGTTCAACTCATTGCGAAGCAACTGCTGGGAAAGGTGCTGTGTACGCAGGTGAACGGAGCATTAACAAAGGGTATGATCGTTGAAACGGAGGCCTACTCCTACAAAGAGAGGGGGTGTCATGCTTTCAATGGTAAAATGACGCAGCGAAATGCGGTGATGTTTCGTGAGGGAGGAGTTGCCTACGTGTACTTGTGCTATGGAATCCATGAAATGATGAACGTGGTGACAAATCGTGAGGGGAGAGCAGATGCAATATTGATTCGCGCCCTGGAGCCCGTTCAGGGTTTGGATCAGATGATGAGGCGGAGCAAGGCGCGATCACACAAGCGGCTCACATCGGGGCCGGGCAAACTAACGAATGCCATGGGTATTGACCGAAAGCTCAACGGTGCTTCCCTGTTAAAAGGGGAGATTTGGGTGGAAGATCATGGTATAAAAATTGCAAAACCCAGTATCGCAGCTGCCACTCGCATTGGCATTGACTATGCAGGTGAAGATGCGTTGCTGCCCTGGCGGTTTTATGTTCGTGGAAACCAGTGGATTAGCAAACCTTGAATGATTCTATATTTGCAAACATGCGTTGTTTAATAATTATTGCTTCCCTATTCCTGGTGCTGGTGGCGCAGTCGCAAAAATTATCCAATGCCGCCTTTGCCAAAGCCAATTCAAAAGACGATGAACATGCACCCATCGTTAGCCCTGATGGCAGTACTTTGTTCCTTACCATTGGCCATCATGAACAAAATATGGCCGGCAAGAAAGACTTGGGCGATATTTGGGTTTCGGTTTGGTTGGGAACCGAATGGTCGGCTCCCGTTCATGGCGGCTCGCAACTCAACAACAGAAATTATAATGCCGTAGCGGGGATTTCGTCCGATGGAAATCAACTTTTCTTGCTGTCTCATTACGCCCAGACCGATGTGGGCACCCAAGGTATTGCAGTGGCTACAAAAACAAGCAGGGGATGGTCGTTTCCACAAAACATCAATGTGCCCTACTTTCTAAACAAGTCATCCGAACTAAGTGGCCAGGTAACCGGAGATGGCAACATTTTCATTTATGCGGCCGAAGGTTATGGAACCTTTGGTGCAGAGGATCTCTACATTTCTTTTAAGAGTGCCACCGGACGATGGAGCGAACCGAGAAATCTGGGCCGCGATGTAAATACTTCTTTTCAGGAGCTAAGTCCGTGGTTAAGTGACGATCTTCAATACTTGTACTTTGCTTCGAACGGACGACAAGGGTTAGGCAGCTTTGATATCTACCGCTCCAGGCGGTTAGATGAAAGTTGGACCAAATGGACCGAGCCTGTAAACCTTGGACCTGAGGTGAATTCGGACGGCCGCGAGCTGTTTTTCAGGATCACTCCACAGGCATACGCGCTGTACACCAGTACCAAACACAGCGATGGCTATGGCGATATCAAACTGTATTGGCCACCGGAAGTGCGCGACTCCATTCAGCAACCTGTGCTGGCGGCCCGCCCGGATACGGTTGTCAGGCTTCAGGAATTGGCGCATGAAAAGCCAGCAGTCAATCCCAATACCGTTAGGATTTTTGGTGTGGTAACAGACGAACAAACCAATGCGCCCATTCCGGCAAGGGTTGAGTTTAAGTCTGATACGTCCATCGCGCTAAACGCAGCTGCCAACGGCACATTCGCTGCCCAGGTGCCCTCAGTAGATCACTATAGCGTGGCGGTGACTGCGCCAGGCTATATTGGTGCGGTAGAAAAGCTGGACATCAGAACTTTCGAGATGACAGAGTTACAGATGAACTTCAAATTAAAGAAGGCCGAAGTAGGAGCTACCGTCAACCTGAAAAACGTACTGTTCCAACAAAGCACCGCCAATTTATTGGACGAATCCTATGACGAGCTCAACATGGTTGTTGATTTCCTGAAGTCGAACCCGAATGTGGAGATCGAATTGTCTGGCCACACCGATAACCGCGGCATACACAACCTGAACGTGCGCCTGTCACAGCAACGGGTTGATCAAGTGAAGCAATATCTGGTTGATCACGGCATTGACAAGAAGCGAATTACAGGAAAAGGATACGGGGGCATCAAACCCATCGCATCGAACGATGCCGAAGTCACTCGCAGACTAAACCGCAGGGTTGAGTTTACGATTGTGAAGAACTGACAGTTTGTTAATAACCTCTTGCTGTGTCGTCTCCGCGCGACCCATCGGCACCGCCTTCCAACTTGCCGTCAGGCATTACCAGTATGGCATCCACCCGGCCAATGTTCGAGCGCTGCTGGATGGTATGTCCCATTTGTTCGAGGGTAGCCCGTACTTCATCGGTCAACGATCGTTCTTCAGCAATCACCAGGTCCGGAAGCCACTGGCTGTGAATACGCCTCGCATCTACTGCTTCCTGCATCGACATGTCATGTTGTGTTACGTTTAGGATCACCTGGAAGACGGAGGTGATAATTGTGGAACCTCCGGGACTGCCAATGACCATGAAGAGTTTGTTGTCTTTTTCAACAATGGTTGGCGTCATGGAGCTGAGCATGGTTTTGCCGGGCTCGATCTTGTTCGCTTCGCCACCAATTACACCAAAAATATTAGGTACGCCTGGCTTGGCGCTGAAATCGTCCATCTCATCGTTCAGGAAAAAGCCTGACCCGGCCACTACGACTTTATTTCCGAACCATTCATTGATGGTGGTAGTCATGGCTACGGCATTGCCCATCGGGTCTACCACGGAAATGTGAGTAGTCTCTTCTGATTCATAACCCGCAATATGTCCTTGTTTGACCTGTGCGCTTGGGGTGGCCCGGTCCAGGTCCAGATCACTCATGCGGTCGTCCACATATTGGTCGTCAATCAACTGGGCCACCGGCACCTTGAAGTAGTCTGGATCTCCCAGGTAGTAGGAGCGGTCAGCATAAGCCCTGCGTTCTGCTTCCACCATAATGTGCACTGACTTTGCCGTATTATGCCCCCATTCCTGAATCGGAAAGGGCTCGACAGACTTCAACAGTTGAATAAGAGCTACACCTCCGCTAGACGGAGGAGGCATAGAAATGATTTTGTACTCCTTGTAGCGGCCGGTTACTACATCACGCCAAGTAGATTTGTAGTTCTTTAAGTCTTCGTGAGAAATGAGTCCCTTTCCACGTTCCATTTCAGCCACGATGTCGTCTGCCGTTTTGCCTTCATAAAAACCAGCGCGTCCCTGATCTCTTATGCGCTCCAACGTGTGGCCTAAATCGATGTGGGTAACGGTGTCTCCTTCCTTCCAATCGTTGATGAGATGGCTCGGCTCGATGGTGTTGTATTTTTTTAATCCATCTTGAACACGGTTAAAATTGTCGGCTTCTCGTGCGGTAAGGGCAAACCCATTTAAGGCCAGGTCGATGGCTGGTTGAAGAAGATCAGCCCAAGGCAAGGAGCCGTGCTTTTCGTGAGCCTCTGCCATTCCATCCACAGAGCCCGGCACGCCAGCGGCAAGGTGCCCAAGGGTACTTAAATCGGGTATCACTTCGCCCTGCTCGTCCTGGTACATTGTTTCCGTTGCTTTTCCTGGAGCCACTTCGCGATAATCGAGTGACGCGGTGGTGCCATCCTGCTTTCGTAGCACCATAAAGCCACCGCCACCAATATTACCCGCTGCCGGAAAGACCACAGCCAATGCAAAATGGGTGGCGATAGCCGCGTCTACTGCGTTTCCGCCCTTCTTTAGGATGGCCACACCCACTTCTGATGCCAACGGATGTGCCGACACGACCATGGCTGAGTCGGCCACAAGGCCAACAACTCGTTGTTTTTCCGAGGGTTGGCATGCAAATACACTCATGGCCAATAACAGGATCAGAAAGCGTTTCATGGAATTGATTTTAGGTTTCACCGGCTATTTCTATTATTTCAATATACAAATGATAAACTTGGGTAAGACTTAGGGAAACGCATGATGTTCGCAAGACGTATTCAAGGTAAAAAATAACATGGGCTTACGAAAAGAGAAGGCAGCAAGGTTGAAGTTGACAGTCCTTGAACAAACCGTCCGTTTGATCGGTAAAAAATCATTTGACGATCTTTATGTGGATGACATTTGTGCTAAAGCTAAGATATCGAAGGTGACACTGTTTAAATATTTTCCACAGAAGGAAGATATTTTGTTATACTATTTTCGGATTTGGTGTTTGAGAAGGGCCGTGGAACTCCATGAAAAACCGAGGGAGGGCATGCAGGGACTGACATTCCTGTTTGATAAACTTAGTGAAGAACTCGAAAACTATCCTGGACTGATCCTGAGTCTCTTTGCCTACCTGGCCGATTTGAAAAGAGCACCGAAGCCATTTCCCGTCAAAGTGGAGGAAAAGAAGTTGCTTTTTCCGGATGTGAAAGACATCGCCAGTATCGAGATTCATTCGGTGGATCAGGTGATGGAGAAGTTCACCCTGGAGGCCATCTTCAAGAAGGAGATCACCAAGTCAACAAGTACACGGGACATCATGCACCTGTTCACCACATTGTTTTATGGCTCGATTCTAACCGCTCACGTACAACAGTTGGGGCAATTGAAGTTTTTCTTCCGAAAAAACCTGGAACTCACGCTGAAGGGCTTGCAATAGTCAGCCTTTCATACGCACCGTTTTTACACCCTGTTTTTCGAACAATCGAAGGCGGAAGCGGCCAACTTGTATTTTCCGGTGCCACCTGTGATCCCTGTACCAGCTGTGATGATACCGGGGTTTCACGACCTTCACGGTGTGATAGGTCCGATGACCGCAGGCCGAAAGCAACAGAAACAACAACACAATCGGTATTACAAATCTCATCTGAAATGAAGGTCTAAATTATTAATTTTAATAACAAACGATGAGATGTACCTTGTTAGCTTGAAATGATTGATAAGAATGTCGGTCCTGTAATGATTAATCCAGTTGAAGATGAAATCTTATGATACACTATCGGAAGCCATCAACGGATTGAGGAGTGAAGGGTTTGTGAATGACTTCAATCTTCATCCCGAATGGATTGAATGCCCACCGCTTAATCTGAAAATGAAACCTCAGCAATTCACGGTTGAGCAGGTGCACCGGTTTGAAGGCATGAGCAGCACAGACGACAATTCGGTGCTCTATGCGATTGCCGGTGAGTCGGGCGTAAAAGGGGTGCTGGTGGATGCGTATGGCGCCTATGCGGAGTCTTTAAGCAGTGACATGGTAGAAAAACTCAAGGTACACTACAGCGATTAAGCATCTATGATTCGTGGCTTTTTCGGGCTGCTTGCGATTGCCGTGAGTTTTTCGCAACCGATTTTTTCCCAAGCGATAGGTGAATTACAAATAACCAATGAGCGAGTAAATGCCGTTGTGAGTGCGGATGGTACCCCGTTTCCTGTCGATCTACCACTACTCAGTTATCAATTGGATGGAAAAAAATTTGAAAGTTCAGTGGCAGATCGAATGGCCTTGTCAATCGTGCCGAACACTGATTTTCACCCGGGCCTTCAGGTCACGGTTGAGTTTAACAATTCCTCTCGCGATACGATCACGTTAAGAAATGTCTTACCCTTTGGTGGGTATGAATCCGAGGTTTATATCACTGGACTTGGGGATCACCGCTTGTCGCGCACGCACCTATTTTTGCCAGATCGACTCCCGGTCAATGTGATTGTGCCCGATAACGCCTGGGAACTCGGCTATGCCGGGGTCAGACTTGCTGACGAGCGTTGCATCTTTGGTTTGGCAAGGAGGGAGCCCGCATCCATTTCCAAGGGCACACGGAGGCGTTTTGAAACCGTTCTTTTTCCTGGCGGGAGCGTGAGGTATCAAATCTACGTGGACTTTTATCGCGGTTCTTGGCAGGAAGGACTACGCGTGGCGTTCCAGCAGCGCTATTTGTACGATCTGGATACCTTTGACGATTCGCTTTACAAAAGAGCAGACCTGAGCTGGATCAAAAAAGCATATGTCATGCACCTGATGATGGCCTGGGACAAATCCTTCTATGATGCAGGCAAAGGAGGTTTTCAACTGAGCGATTTTATGAAGCGGGGTCGTCAGCTCTATGGAGGGGATGACGTGATCTGTATTTGGCCTACCTGGCCTTCGTTGGGGATAGATCAACGAAATCAATTTGACCTGTATCGGGATTTGCCAGGTGGTTTGGACAGCCTGCGGCATCAGGCAACAACCCTTCGAAAGAATCATGCGAGATTTTTTATTGCCTATAATCCCTGGGATGAGAGCACCCGTAACGAGGGTCACTTGCAGGGCCTTGCTTCGCTGATCAACGCCACCGATGCCGATGGCGTGGTGTTGGATACGAAGGGGGAGTCCAGTCAGGAACTGCAGGCTGCGGCTGATGCAGTTCGACCTGGAGTGGTAATGTACAGCGAAGGGATGGCCGTGCCCAGGCATATGCCCGGTATTGTGTCGGGCAGGGTGCACAATGCACTGTATTATCCACCGATGCTAAACCTGAACAAATTCATCCGGCCCGATTTCGCCATTTTCAGGGTGGCGGAGGTGTTCAAGGAACCCATCCAGCGAGAATATGCGGTAGCGTTCTTCAACGGATATGGCACGGAAATCAACCAGTTTGCCCCTGGCCACCCGGATTGGGAAGAAGATCAATATAGATACCTGGGCCGCACCACCAGAATCCTTCGGGAAAACAGTGACAACTTTACGAAGGGGAAATTGACGCCACTTGTGTCGACTTTCCACGACAGCGTATGGGTGAACCGGTGGGACCTTGATGAAAAAACCTTGTACACCATTTACTCAACCAGGGCAGAGGGATTTTCCGGCCTGTTGTTTAATGTAGAACCTGACGAATCATCTCACTTCGTAGATTTGTGGCATCACGAGGAGCTGACACTCCAAAAGAAAGACGATGAATGGGCAATTGCTGCGCGTACGGATCCGTTCAGGCCTGCGTTTCTGGGAACGAACAATGAAGGAGAAGTGGATTGCATCGCGAAACTCCCGAACCTGCTAACCTGCAGCTTCGAAGGAGATCAGTTGTCGATCGGTTCGAATCCAATCGGAGAATCGGTTTTGATTTGGAAGGGCAATCCATCTTACGAGCAACGACCGATCAAGCTGCCCGCTGTGAAAAATCATGAATTGAGCTGGAGCAACGATCTCGAAGGATTTGAAGGAAAAATCGTGGTCCAATTGATGAAAGACAACATGATGTTGGATGAGGTCGTGATGAACCTAAAACCGGGCACACCGCGGCTCATAAGTCTTCTATCCACCACCAATGCCCGGCATCACCGCGGCATGGTGCAGATACCGGGGGGTAATTTTGTTTTCAAAACGTCTCACGGTGACGAGTTTATTCCCTACCCGAAAAACCAGGAGGGTCGGGCCTTCGACATGCCGTCTTTTTGGATGGATCAGTTTCCTGTTACGAATAGTCAGTTCAAACAATTTTTGGATGAAACGGATTACGTACCAACGGATACCAGCAATTTTCTAAAACACTGGGTGAATGGGTCCTTTCCCGAAGGTCAGGGTCAATTTCCGGTTGTCTTTGTCTCATACGAAGATGCACAGGCATTTGCACGGTGGGCTGGCAAGCGACTGCCCAGCGAGGTTGAATGGCAATATGCCGCGCAAACGCCATCACTCAATGAGTGGCCCTGGAAGCAAGAGAAGCCTGTAACCAGGCAACAGCAATATGTGACTGAAACATTGACCGTGAGTGAGATCAAGGGGATCGATCCGAAACGATGCAATCTGGGAGATGGTAAACTTTATCCTGTCGGCCATTACGAAGCTGGTAAGAACCCTCATGGATTGTTTGACTTGGTAGGTTGTGTGTGGCAGCTGACAAATGATGTCTATGAAAGCGGGAGTTACCGGTACATCATCATGAAAGGTGGAAGTTACTTCAAACCTTCATCAAGTTGGTGGTATGTACAAGGCGGGCCGAGGGAATTGCATTATCGGCAGTATCTCCTTCGCGTGTCGGAAGGGTTTGAGCGGAATGCCACGGTCGGATTTCGCTGTGTATCGGATGAATAACCAAATGAGAAACGATATGAGTAACAGAAGGTCATTTCTAAAAACATCAGCCGCTGCGCTTGCCGGTTCCACTGTGATTCCCTGGGATGCATTGGCCCTGGCAAAGTCCCGAATTGGTGCCAACGATAAGATCAACGCGGCAGCGATTGGCATCAACGGCATGGGTTGGACAGACTTCACGAACCTGATACAGATTCCGGACGTCAACCCAGTAGCTATTTGCGATGTGGATGAGAATGTGCTGAATAAAAGAATGGGTGAGTTGAACACCTTGGGAATCAAAGTGAAGACGTTCACCGATTATCGGAAGATGCTGGAGGGCAAGGACATTGACGTGGTGGTGATCGGCACACCCGACCACTGGCATTGCTTGCAAATGGTTGAAGCATGCCAGGCGGGTAAAGATGTGTACGTAGAGAAGCCTGTGGGTAACAGCATTCAGGAGTGCGGGCTTATGACCAGGGCGCAGCAACAGACCGAACGGGTGGTGCAGGTAGGCCAATGGCAAAGAAGTGTGAAGCATTTTTCAGATGCCCTGGCCTTTGTTCACTCCGGGCAGTTGGGAAAAATTCGGCTGGTAAAAGCGTGGGCCTACCAGGGTTGGATGACCAACATCGAAAAGAAGCCGGATGGTGAAGCGCCAAAGGGTGTTCACTATGACATGTGGTTAGGGCCTGCCACCAAGCGACCTTTTAACCCGAACCGGTTTCATTTCAACTTCCGTTGGTTTTGGGACTATGCTGGCGGGTTGATGACCGATTGGGGTGTACACCTCATCGACTATGCGTTGATGGGCATGAAGGCAAGGCTGCCAAATACCGTAGTGGCATCAGGCGGCAAGATGGCCTACCCCGATGGGGCGCATGAAACACCGGATACGTTAACCACCATTTTTGAGTTTAATGGGTTTCAACTGCTTTGGGAGCAAGCGCAAAGCATCAGTAACGGAAACTATGGGCTGGATCACGGTGTGGCATTCATCGGTAACAACGGTACGCTTGTGCTCAGCCGCGGGGGCTGGCAAGTGATACCCGATGAAAAAAGAATGGAGGCCGTTCCGTTGCGGAACAGCGAGGCCAATGGGGTGGCCGCACACGCCCAAAATTTTATTGACGTGGTGAAGTCCCGGAAAATGGAAAACCTCGCGTGTTCGATCGCAGACGGTGCCCATGTAGCACAGGTGTGCCAAATGGGTAACATTGCCTATCGCACTGCGGCCAAGCTCAGTTGGAATGCAGATGCGATGAAGTTCCACGATGCCACAGCCAATTCCCTGATGGAAGCAACGTATCATAACGGATACCAGGTGCCGAAACTGCCATAATAATTATGGTGGGATTATTTTTGCATAGGTGAGGGCTTCAACTATCTTTGCGCTCCTGAATTTTTGGTCCGGTAGTTCAGCTGGTTACTTGCCTGCCGGAGAGCGAACACAAAAAGGTTAGGTGCCGAGAAATCGGAGCTCGAAGGCAGGGAATGCCTGAAACTGAATAGAAAAAGAGAATTTTGGTCCGGTAGTTCAGCTGGTTACTTGCCTGCCGGAGAGCGAACCCAGAAAGGTTAGGTGCCGAGAAATCGGAGCTCGAAGGCAGGGAATGCCTGAAACTGAATAGAAAAGAGAATTTTGGTCCGGTAGTTCAGCTGGTTAGAATGCCTGCCTGTCACGCAGGAGGTCGCGGGTTCGAGTCCCGTCCGGACCGCAGAAGGAGAAGCCTGGTTTTGCTGGGCTTTTTTTGTTTAACGAGGTCAGGCCAATTAGCCCTTGAACCTCACCAGAGCTTCAAATCAAAAAGCGCCTGGCAATCCCTTTAACTGACGAGCTTGTAATTAATCGGTTTTTCGATCTATTTTTAGGCCGCCTAAACACAGTCAGCTCTTGCTCTCTCGGTATAAGTACGTGTGGAAATTCAACAAAGAGCTTGAACGGGAGTTTGACAAATTCGTCCTCCGCTCTTCATTGTCTTCGTTGCGGCTGGTAACCTTCATTACACTTTTTGGGTTTTCACTTTTTCTGGTCATTGACTATTTCCGCGATGTCGACTTCTCGGTGGTATTGGTTTCGCGAATGGTCGTTCTCTCCAGCGCATCGCTAATCATGTGGCTATCGTATCGAAGGCTGTCACCTGGCATGATCGCCTTCCTGGTGACCCTTATACCACTCCTCAACCTGGGTGCGGCCATGACCACAGCCATGTATGCCGGAATGCCCTCTTACTACATAACCAACTTGCTCTTTCTCATTTTTGTGTTGGTCATTACGGCTAGCGGCCTTCACTTCAGGTATGCGCTTGGTGTCAACCTGATGTGCTTTGGGTTATTTTACATTTTTTCAAATTACATTAGAATTGACCCTTTCTACTTCAGCCAATACCCACACCTGATCTCCATCTTTGTCTACATTCACATCGTGGGCGTGGTGCTGGAAATGAAAAGGCGCAAGAATTTCTTGCAGTTTCGCGACCTGGAGAAGCAAAAGCTTCTGGTGGAAGACCTCGATGAACAAAAAAACCGGATCATTTCCATTTTGTCGCACGATGTGGCAGCACCGATGAATTCTTTGTCTTCCTTGCTTCACCTGGTCGAAAAAGGCCATATGAGCGAAAAGGAATTCAGATCCTACTTACCTAAGCTCACTGAACAATACAATCACATTTCAGCCTTGTTGCATAGCCTCGTGAGGTGGTCGCGTGCCCAAATGGAGGGATTTGTTCTTGACAAAAGACCGGTAAATCTTTCGCAGTTGATTGAGGAAAAAGGAAAATTGTTTCAGGTGCTTTTGGCTGAGAAGAAATTGGCGCTTGCCGTTCGGAAAGATGTTGATGCTTTCATCATGGCTGATAAGGATATGATTGATATTGCACTGAGAAACCTGATTTCCAATGCCATTAAGTTTTCTGATGAAGGTGGCACGGTGGGCATTGCGGTTACGTCTGTGGGTGATGGCAGGGTCACCGTGAGTGTACGCAGCGTGGGCGTGCCTATTTCTGACGAGCAGCGCGAGCACCTGTTTACGTATCGGGTGCGCTCGCAACAAGACACGAAGGGATACCGGGGTACCGGGTTGGGCCTGGCCATGACGGCCTACTTTGTACGACTTAACGGTGGTGAGATTTATCTCTTACCGCGCAGCGAAAAGGAAACCGTGTTTTGCCTTGAATTCAGCCTCTCCAATCCTGCTGTAATAGACGGTGTGAAGAATAGGGTAGATGATGCAGCTGCCTAGCCATCACGCTTTGGAAGTGCAGTCAGAGGTGCACATTTATGATTGAATGATGAAATGCAAGTTCGTTGGGGAATCATAGGACCGGGAAAAATAGCTAGAAAGTTCGCAGATGCCCTCACGCGCGCGCCAGGTAATTCGTTGCGCGCTGTCGCAAGCCGTGAATTGAGCCGGGCCGAAGCTTTTGCCAAAACATTTGGAGCATCCCGGGCCTATGGAGATTATGAGCAGCTTGCCAGAGATGAGGAGGTGGATGTGGTATATGTGGCTACACCTCATGCATATCACAAAGCACACAGCATCATCAGCATGCAACACGGAAAGGCTGTGCTCTGTGAGAAACCAATGTCGGTGAATTACGCGTCAACACAAGCAATGGTGGATGTGGCCAGGGCGCAGGGCGTATTCTTGATGGAAGCATTTTGGACACGTTTTATGCCGCTCACGCTTGCGTTGGAAGAACTTTTGAAGAGACAGGCAATTGGAGAATTAAAATATGTTCGCGCTGACTTCGGTGTCGCCTTCGACTTCGATGCTGAAAGTCGTATTTTCAATTTGCACCTCGGTGGTGGGAGTCTTCTGGATGTAGGTGTATATCCACTTTTTTTGGCCCTGCTCTTTTTGGGCAAACCCCGGCATATCAAGTCTGTGGTTGTGAAATCGAAGACCGGATCGGATGACTTGATGAATGCGATGCTCACTTATGAAAATGGTTGTGTGGCGAATGTTCTTTCAAGCACATATTGCAAGACACCCCAAACTGCAGACATCATTGGCACCACAGGTTCAATCCATATTCCCGCTGCCTGGTGGAAGGCGAAATCGCTTGCCTTAACGAGAGGGAATGAGACAATAAATGTGGAGGGAAATTATCCGGGCAATGGCTATGAATTCGAAATCGCGGAGGTGCAGCGCTGTCTGGCGGATGGCAAAAAGGAAAGTGACCTTTTGCCGCTTTCGTTTAGTTTGTTGATGAGCGAAGTGACAGAGTCGATCCTAAAACAACACGGCATCACCTATGAGGGTTAGCGTCATCACCATTTTGGGACTGCTGGCTGCTGCGTGTGTGGGTTCACGAAGGGACACAGCCGCGGCCACATGGTGGCTGACAACCGCTGATCAATCCCACCTGTTGGAAAAGCAACCCGCTTGCGAGTGGACTGAACAACCCAAAGGTGACGCGGTCATTGAGGTCAATCCCGACTCATTGTTTCAAACCGTGCAGGGTTTTGGGTTTGCATTAACAGGTGGGAGCGCCACATTGATTAATAATTTACCTGCGGATCAGCGCGATCGGCTTTTGCATGAACTTTTCTCAGATGAGGGCATCGCGATCAGCTACCTGAGGGTTAGCATTGGTGCCTCGGATTTGGATGACTCACCGTTTTCGTACGATGACCTGCCTGCGGGTCAAGATGACCCAGAGTTGAAGTCATTCTCGCTTTCGCGCGACACGGTTAACCTGATTCCACTCTTGCAGCGGATCGTGGAGATTAATCCGCAAATTAAAATTATGGGCAGCCCATGGTCGGCACCTGCCTGGATGAAAACAAACGAAAGTACAGTGGGAGGGAGCCTGCGGGAGGAATACTACGATTCGTACGCTCTGTATTTTGTGAAGTACATCGAATCGATGCGCGAACATGGAATTACAATTGATGCCGTTACTTTACAAAATGAACCAGAGCACCCCGGCAATAATCCAAGCATGCTCATGACGGCCACGGAGCAAGCGACTTTCGTAAGAGATTACTTGGGGCCAGCTTTCAAGAGGCATGGGACTAATACGCACATTGTAGTCTATGATCACAACTGCGATCATCCGGAGTATCCCATTGCCATCCTTAATGATACGACCGCACGCAAATACATTGATGGTTCGGCCTTTCACCTCTATCTCGGTGAGATCGAAGCGCTTTCAATCGTGCACCAGGCGCACCCTGACAAGCGCATTTACTTCACTGAACAGTGGACTTCATCTGAGGGAGATTTCGGTGACGATTTGCTATGGCATGTGAAGAATTTGATTATTGGAGCAAATAGGAACTGGAGTACCACCGTTATTGAATGGAACCTGGCGTCAGATCCAAGTTTTGAACCCCACACTGATGGTGGATGCACCATGTGCAAGGGCGCGTTAACAATTGGTGAAAGCATTGAAAGAAACGTTTCGTATTATGTAATTGCCCATGCATCGAAGTTCGTGCCAGCGGGCTCAATAAGAATGCACTCGACCCAACTGCAGCAAGTTTTTTCTGTTGGCTTTGTTACTACAACAGGCGAGCAGGTTGTGGTATTGTTGAATGAAGGAGAAACCGTTTCGCAAGTGGCAGTAAGAAGTGATGACAGGTATCTCAACCTTGCAATGCCGGGGCGTGCAGTGGCTACCTTAAAATGGTAATGCCATTGTGACGTTTCGCTCCATTTCATTATTCCTGCTATTTTTGTAGCTCAAACGGGGGATATGCTACTTGACTTTGAGAAACCCATCGCTGAATTGGAGTCTAAACTTGAAGACATGAAGAACTTGGCCCAAGACAGCGATGAGGATGTGAAGGGTGCCATCAAGGCGCTGGAAAAGAAAATCGTTAAACTGAAGCAAGAGACTTTTGAGAACCTGACTGGCTGGCAAAGGGTCCAGTTGTCGCGCCATCCCGACAGACCTTATACCCTTGACTATATTTACGAAATCACAAGCGACTTTATTGAACTCCATGGCGACCGGTCTGTGTCTGACGATCAGGCGATGGTAGGTGGATTGGGTAGCATCGATGGAAAGACATTCATGCTGATTGGTCAGCAGAAAGGAAGGAATACCAAACAACGGCAACAAAGAAATTTTGGAATGGCCAATCCCGAAGGCTATCGTAAAGCACTTCGGCTGATGAAGATGGCTGAAAAGTTTAACAAGCCAATCGTCACATTTATTGATACTCCTGGCGCCTTTCCCGGACTGGAGGCTGAGGAACGTGGACAGGGCGAGGCCATTGCCCGTAACTTGAAAGAAATGTTCATGCTCAAGGTTCCTGTCATTTGCATCATCATTGGTGAAGGTGCGTCCGGTGGCGCGTTGGGAATCGCCATAGGCGACAGGGTAGTGATGTTGGAGAACACATGGTATTCAGTGATATCGCCTGAATCGTGTTCGTCCATTTTGTGGAGGAGTTGGGATTACAAAGAACAAGCCGCTGAAGTATTAAAGCTGACCGCGAAAGACATGCATCAACTCAATTTGATCGATGGAATAATCAAGGAGCCGCTGGGCGGGGCCCACACCAACGTCACGTGGATGTCCAACGAGATCAAGAAGTACATCCTTGAAACCACAGCAGAGCTCTCAAAGCTTTCGGCTCAGGAACGTATCAGCCAGCGAATCGAGAAGTTCGGATCGATGGGCGTAGTCAAAGAGTAGACATCCGCATCCACACTTGGTTCAGAAATTCATGGCAAGTCACTATCTTGAGCTTGCATGTTAAAACCATTTTTTGAACGTTGAAACTTCACGTCATCAATACGGGCTTTTTTAAGCTGGATGGTGGTGCCATGTTTGGTGTGGTGCCCAAAACCATGTGGCAAAAGATCAATCCCGCTGATGATAACAACTTGTGTACATGGGCCATGCGCTGCTTGCTGATTGAGGATGGGGAGAGGCTGATACTCATCGACAACGGAATTGGCGACAAACAGGATGCAAAGTTCTTCAGTCACTATTACCTGCATGGTGACGATTCATTGAGCAAGTCATTGCGAAAGGCAGGCTTCTCCGAGGCCGATGTTACCGATATGTTCCTAACGCATTTGCATTTCGATCACTGCGGTGGTGGCGTAAGCAAGGTGGGCGACAAACTGGAAATGGTATTCCCAAATGCAACCTACTGGTCGAATGCTTCTCACTGGCAGTGGGCTACGCAACCCAATCCCCGCGAAAAGGCGTCCTTTCTCAAAGAGAATATTTTACCAATGGAAGAGAGCGGCCAGTTGAAGATGGTGGATGCTACGCAGGAGCGATTCAGTGACGAGATAGAATTATTTGTGGCATCGGGTCACACAGAACAGATGATGATCCCGATGATCAGTTACAAAGGCAGGAAGATTTGTTTCATGGCGGACCTGCTGCCCTCGGCCGGCCATGTTCCATTGCCTTACGTGATGAGCTACGATACCCGGCCCCTTTTGACGATGAGTGAAAAGGCAGCATTCCTGGAGCAAGCGGCTCGTGAGAATCTTGTCCTCTTTTTTGAGCACGATCCGAAGATTGAATGCTGTACGGTAAAGGAGACTGAAAAAGGCATTAGGGTCGATCAGACTTTTCCACTTAGCGAGGTTCTATGAAAATTGGATTGGCATTGTCTGGGGGTGGCGCACGTGGCGTGGCGCACGTGGGCGTGATCAAGGCGCTTGAAGAAATTGGAATCAAATTCACTCATGTGGCGGGCACGTCTGCAGGGTCGATTGTAGGAGCGCTGTATGCTTACGGATATAGCGCTGATGAAATGTTTGATATCATCAAGCAAGTGAGCATCTTCCGATCGGTAAGACCTGCATGGACCTGGGGTGGATTGCTCACCATGGATGGCCTGAAAGAACTTCTCATGAAATACCTCCCCGAGAATGACTTTGACAAGTTGAAAATTCCGTTGACGGTAGCCGCCACGGAAATAAAAAAAGGAGAGACGCATTATTTCAAGAAGGGCGAGCTCGTCCCCGCGATTGTGTCTTCTTGCAGCATTCCAGCAATTTTCAATCCGGTAAGCTACAACGGTGGGGTCTATGTGGATGGCGGTTTGTTTGAGAATCTTCCGGCAGGGGCGTTGAAGAACCAGTGCGATTTTATTGTGGGCAGCCATTGTAATCCGATTGGCCCGAATTTCGACCCCAATAGCCTGAGGTTGGTGATTGAACGTAGCCTGCTGATGGCTATTTATGCCAATACACAGCAGAGCAAAAAGCTGTGTGATGTCGTAATTGAACCCAAGGAGCTGTATAAGTTTAGCAGCTTCGAGATCGCAAAGGCGAAGGAAATCTATGAGATTGGCTATCAATTCACAAAGGAGAACTTCACACCTGGTCAATTCGAAAAAGTGCTGTCATGATTGAAACCCCCGTAAGTTTTCAACAACAAATATTGGCTGGTATTCCCGAAGCCTTACCGGAACCGACTCCTTACGATCCAAATGTCAATCACGCTCCCAAGCGCAAGAACATTCTTAGTGTAAGCGAAAAGAAACTGGCGATCCGGAACGCCCTGAGGTACTTTCATCCGCGGTTTCATGAGACCCTTGCACCCGAGTTTTATCAAGAGTTGGAAACGTTTGGTCGAATCTACATGTATCGGTTTCGTCCCCATTATAAAATGTTTGCACGGCCGATCGAAGAGTATCCTGCCCAATGTCTGCAAGCAGCTGCAATCATGCTGATGATCCAGAATAACCTGGATCCTGCCGTGGCCCAACATCCCCATGAACTGATCACGTATGGAGGAAATGGGGCAGTGTTTCAGAATTGGGCGCAATACCTGCTCACAATGAAATACCTGGCCACCGTGCGCGAGGATCAAACGTTGCACATGTACTCGGGTCATCCGATGGGGTTGTTTCCTTCGTCAAAAGAAGCTCCGCGGGTGGTGGTAACAAACGGGATGATGATTCCCAACTATTCAAAACCAGACGATTGGGAGCGGTTCAATGCGCTGGGAGTAACGCAGTACGGGCAGATGACAGCCGGGTCGTACATGTACATCGGACCGCAAGGCATTGTGCATGGCACAAACATCACGTTGCTCAATGCAGGAAGAAAAATTGCGAAGCAAGGTGAGGGCCTTGCGGGCAAATTGTTCGTTTCTTCTGGTTTAGGTGGCATGAGCGGAGCGCAACCGAAAGCAGCCAATATTGCAGGTTGTATCAGTGTGATTGCGGAGGTAAATCCCAAAGCCTCTCATAAAAGGCACGAACAGGGTTGGGTGGATGAGATCATTGACAACCTGGACGAACTTGTGGCACGCGTAAGGAAGGCGAAGCAGGATAAAGAAGTTGTTTCCATTGCATATGATGGCAACATCGTGGATGTGTGGGAGGCCTTTGACACAAATGGGGTAATGATTGACCTGGGCTCGGACCAGACTTCACTCCACAATCCCTGGGCGGGCGGATACTACCCGGTGGGCTTGTCCTACGAGGAGAGCAATCAGTTGATGGTTGCAGAGCCTGAGCAATTTAAAGAGAAGGTGCGGGCATCACTAAAAAGGCATGCGGCAGCCATCAATGCACACACGGCTAAGGGCACATACTTTTTCGACTATGGCAATGCTTTCTTGCTGGAAGCTTCTCGGGCAGGAGCGGATGTGATGGCACCTGACGGTATCAATTTCAGGTATCCGTCTTATGTGCAGGATATCATGGGTCCCATGTGCTTTGACTTTGGCTTTGGGCCTTTCCGCTGGGTTTGTCTTTCCGGTAGGCAGGAAGACCTCGATTGCACCGATCAAATCGCTGCCGCTGTCTTGCAAGAAATTAGGAAAAGTGCTCCCCCTGAAATTCACGGACAATTGGATGACAACATCGCCTGGATAAGGGCGGCCAGCGCAAATCGCATGGTGGTTGGATCCAAAGCCCGAATTCTTTATGCCGATGCGGAGGGGCGCATCAAAATTGCCCAGGCATTTAATGAAGCCATACGGTCCGGAGAGATTGGAACGGTGGTATTGGGCCGCGATCACCATGATGTGTCGGGTACTGACAGTCCATTCCGGGAAACGTCTAACATTTATGATGGCTCGCGCTTTACCGCTGACATGGCCATTCACAATGTGATCGGTGATTCTTTTCGTGGGGCCACGTGGGTCTCTATTCATAACGGGGGAGGTGTGGGTTGGGGTGAGGTGATCAATGGCGGATTTGGAATGGTGCTGGACGGCACCAACGATGCCGATCGCAAAATTAAATCGATGATGCATTTTGACGTGAACAACGGCATCGCCCGGAGGGCATGGGCTGGAAATGTGGGTGCACAGCACGCCATCGATCGCGCGCAGGATCATGAGCCGTCCATGCAGATTACCCACGCCCATTCGGCAGATGCTAAGCTAATCGACCGATTGTTTTAGCCATGCTGCGCCCATTTTACTTGCTCATTTTTAAGATGACCGGCTGGAAAATTGAAGGAGATTTTCCAAAAGAATTAAAAAAGTATGTGGTGGCAGTCGCACCCCACACCAGCAATTGGGATTTTCCGGTAGGGGTCGCGGCACGCAGTATACTTCGAATGCAACAGGCAAAATTCATTGGCAAGAGCCAACTGTTCAAAGCGCCTTTCGGATGGTTCTTTCGATGGCTGGGTGGCATTCCGGTGGATCGAACCCAGCGCCACGACATGGTTGAACAAGTGGCAGAAAGAATAAAGGCAGCAGATCGATTTATCTTGGCGATGGCGCCCGAAGGAACGAGAAAAAAAGTGGAAAAGCTTCGCACCGGATTTTACTACATCGCGCTCAAAGCCGGTATCCCCATTTTTCCCGTAGGCTTTGATTTTAGACGAAAACGAGTGGTGATTGGTGCGCCTCTTCAGCCCTCGGGTGACTACGAGACGGACGAACGTACCCTGTTATCGTTTTATAAGGGCATTCGTGGAAAAAATCCGGAACTGGGAATCCACTGAGCATAATCGGGCAGATTGCCCTTAGCTGTTGAGGGTGAGAATGGTTAACTTTATTCATCACCAAAACTTACCTCAACATGAAAAGATCTTTCTTACTGACTGTGATGGTGGCATTGATGACCACCACGGCATTTCCTCAATTTATCAAACAGGGCACCATCCTGGGAGGCGGTGCATTTGAATTCCGGTCGCATAAAGACAACAACAGTGACATTCGGGTAACCAACGTGGCGCTCATGCCGTGGGCCGGATACCTGGTGATTGATAACTTTGTGGCGGGTGCGCTGTTGGGCATCAATACGTTCTCGCAAAAAAATACTGTGTCTGATGTGAGGAGCAGCGATACGCAGTTAATGTTTGGACCTGTGGCCAGGTATTATATGGACAACGGTCTGTTCGCCCACGGACAATTTGGCTTCGGGTCGAACAACTCCAAAACAGAAAGTGGAGGGACCACGCTTGAGTTCAAGACCAGTATTTCCGAACTCCGGCTTGGCGTGGGCTATGCCGCCCGCATTTCCGATACCGTGCTTTTCGAGCCGATTGTTGGCTACTTGTCTGAATCCCAAAAGGATAAAAGCAGCAACGTGAAGTCTACGGAGAGTGGTTTTTTTCTCATGGCCGGCTTTACCATATTCTTTCATTCAACAAATTAGGTGTATACCTAAAATATTTTTTTAAGCCGGTCCTGTGGCCGGCTTTTTTGTTAGCTTACGGAAAAATCAATAGACACTATGAAATATGTTCTTTTATTGCTTTGCATTGTTGCGTTGGCTGAAAATGCATATGGCCAGTTTGAAAAAGGTAGGATTTTGGCCGGAGGCTCGGCATCATTCGCAGCGCAAGCTCCTGCGGACATGAGGTCGACAACTTTTAGTCTCATGCCTGATGGGGGATACTTTGTGGCTAACCGCGTGGTGATTGGTGCCGGCCTGGGCTTTTCAAATTTTACTGTCAAGTTCGAAGATTTAGGTGGGAGCTCTCTGAAATCTGTATCTACTTCATTTTCAATAGAGCCATTCGTCCGATACTACTTAGAACCAGGGGTGTTTTTTGCAGGTGCATTTGGGTATGGTTTGGGGAAGTCGAAGAACACAGTGGGCAGCACGACAACAACAAGCAAGTTTGACTCGTCCCAGCTCACTTTATCTGTCGGGTATGCCTATTTTCTCAATACCCATGTGGCGATTGAGCCTGCCATTGGTTATCGCTCCACAAATCCTGAAAGTGGTGATGCGTATGGTTCGATGTTCCTAAACATTGGCCTCCAAATCTACCTTGGCGGGAATTAGATTCTTTTGACTAATTTGGCCGATCAGAATCCGTGTGCATGGCACGATAATGGTTTCTGGTACGTTTAGAAACAAACAAACTTTATATGAAAAGAATTGTATTCGTCTGTGCTTTAGTTGGAACGATTGGTGCGAGTAACCTGGTGTTTTCCCAGGCACAAGTGGCCATTGGTTTAAAGGGTGGACTTAACCTGGCGAAGTTTGATCTGAGTGCGGGCACTTCAAACATCGAAAACCGTACGGGTTTTCATGGCGGTGCATTTGGCTTGATCAAGATTTCAAAGATTGGCATTCAGCCCGAGATCATTTTTTCTAAGCAGGGTAGCAACTTCCAGGTAAACACGGCTGATGTGGAGGCAAATTTTGACTACATCAACATTCCGATCCTGTTGAAACTCTACCTGGTTGCCGGGCTTAACCTTCAGGCCGGCCCGCAGTTTGGGTTTCTTTCCACGTCAGAAATCAAAACCACAGTGGGCAGCGTGACCACCACAGAAGATGTGAAGAGTTTCCTGGATAAAAAGTCTGACACGTCCATTGCAGTGGGTGCCGGTTGGGATTTGCCATTCGGCTTAACGCTGGATGCGCGCTATAACATTGGTCTCTCTGATGTGAAGTTAAGCCCTTCGACCTCATCGCCAATTGACATTAAGAACAAGGTGATTCAAATCTCCGTGGGCTATAAACTCATCAAACTGGGCAAGTAATTCCCGTTTCGCACAACCAAAAGCCACCGAGAGATCGATGGCTTTTTTGTTTAAATACCGGGTTGTTATTTTCGCACCTTCCATTCAGAAAATTGGACTACGCGGCCACTTTACAGTACCTCTACGCCAAATTGCCGATGTTTCAGCGCATTGGTGCCGCTGCATTAAAAAAAGACCTTTCCAATACCATTCGACTCTGCGAAGTACTGGGTAATCCTCAACATCGCTTCAAGACAGTGCATGTAGCGGGTACCAATGGCAAGGGCAGCTGTTCTCATATGATTGCATCGGTGTTGCAACATGCCGGGTATAAAACGGGCCTTTACACCTCCCCACACTTGAAGGAGTTTACCGAGCGGATCAGAGTAGATGGTGCGGAAGTCAATAGAGACTTCGTGGTGGACTTTGTAGACCGAATTCAACCGCACATTGAAGAGATATGTCCCTCCTTCTTTGAAGTAACCGTGGTCATGGCTTTCGACTACTTTGCGAAAGAAAATGTGGACGTGGCTGTCATCGAAGTTGGGCTTGGAGGAAGGCTGGATTCAACCAATGTAATCGATCCATTGGTTTCATTGATCACCAACATTGGTTTTGACCACAAGGATCTGCTTGGCGACACCTTATCTGCAATCGCTTCAGAAAAAGCAGGGATCATCAAACCAGAACGGCCCGTTGTGATCAGTGAACTTCAGGAAGAAGTAAGGCATGTGTTTGATGACAGGGCCACTGCTTTGAATGCTCCGATCTATTTTGCTTCGGATGTGTATGAGGCAAAAGAAGTGGGCACAGGCATTTACCATGTTCATCGAAATGGAGAATTGTACATAAAGGAGCTTAGCCTTGACCTTAAAGGCCGATATCAGAAGAAGAATTTGCCGGCCGTTTTGATGGTAACTGATTTGATGCGATCAAAGGGCTTTGAGATATCAATGGATCAAATGAAGCGTGGAATCGAGACGGCCGCGCGTACCACTTATTTGAAAGGTCGGTGGCAACAGTTGGGAACCAGGCCACTCGTATTTTGCGATGTGGGCCACAACGCTGAGGGCATGGCTGAGGTGTTGGATACCCTGCGTCAGTACACGTACCAACGGTTGATCATCGTTTTGGGGATGGTGAAAGATAAGGATGTAAGGGAAGTGCTTCGCTTGATGCCACCAGCGGCCACATACTTTTTTTGCCAGGCGCAAATTCCTCGCGCCATGGATGCCAATCAGCTATGCCAGTTAGCCGCAGATGTGGGGTTAAGTGGTGAAGTAGTGGTTGACGTGAATGAGGCGCTCAGGAAGGCCTATTCAATAGCTGGACCAAATGACCTGATATTTGTGGGGGGAAGTACCTTTGTTGTTTCGGAACTGGCGAATCTGTAGCGCTCCATGAAAAGCAAGCTCATTAGGTTTAAGATCATTAGTGAGAGGGAGAACGTGCTCGAACCGGGCAAAGAGTTGTATTTTCAGGTGAAGGGAAGGTGGAATGAATTGTATTTCAAAAATACAAACCCCATTACTGTTGAACTGGCGTGCGGAAGAGGAGAATACACGATTGGGCTGGCCAAAGAATTTCCAAACCGGAACTTCATCGGAGTGGATGTGAAGGGCGATCGAATTTGGAAAGGCAGCACCTGGGCCGTAGAGCAGTCCCTATCCAATGTGGCATTTTTGCGGGCGCAAATATTGACGATACAAAACTTTTTTGAGCCAGGTGAAGTCGATGAATTATGGCTTACCTTCCCGGACCCACGCCCCCGCAAGCGGGATGTGAAAAGACGCTTGACCAATCCCCGGTTCCTCGACATATACAAGTCCATACTGACTGAATCGGGATGGATGCGCTTCAAGACGGACAATACCGACTTGTTTGACTACACACTCGAAACCTTGCGCGAGCGCAGGGACGTGTTCGATCTAAGACACACACACGATCTCTATCAATCTGACTTGAGATCAGAGTGCCATGATATAAAAACGCGGTATGAAGAGATGTTCACCGAGAAAGGAGAGAAGATCAAATACCTCCGTTTTAAGTTTTTGAGAACCGCTTAACAGTAGCGTAATCCTGCTTTGACTTTGGAATAATATGCCGAACTTAGCTTTGCAGAATTACTCACCATGTTTAGCAACGACTGGCTGATCCGGTTCGGTTTTTATGGGTAAAAGAAAAAGAGAAGTAGAGTTAGTCGTTATCTCAGATGTTCACCTGGGCACTTATGGATGCCACGCGGAAGAGTTGCTTCGCTACCTAAAAACCATCAAGACCAAGAACCTGATCCTCAATGGTGACATCATCGACATGTGGCAGTTTAGCAAGCGGTATTGGCCGCAGTCGCATATGCAGGTGATCAAACACATTACCGGCTTGTTGGCCAAGGGAACCAAGGTAACCTACCTGACAGGAAACCACGATGAAATGCTGCGCAAGTTTGCTGGATTCAAGATAGGTGGATTGAGGGTGGACAACAAGAAAGTTGTGCAGCTCGATGGAAAGCGTGCCTGGATTTTCCATGGTGATGTATTTGATGTAACGATGCAACACTCCAAGTGGCTGGCCAAACTGGGTGCCATCGGATACGATACGTTAATTCTGATCAATCGGTTTGTTAATTTCTTGCTGAAGTTAATGGGCCGCGGGCGAATTTCACTCTCAAAGCGGGTAAAGGATAGTGTGAAGGAGGCAGTGAAGTTTATCAACAAGTTTGAGGAAACAGCCGCAGACATTGCCATCGCCAACGGTTACGACTATGTGGTGTGCGGGCATATTCATCACCCCGAAATGAAGAAACTCACCACGCAAAATGGCGAGGTAATGTACTTGAATTCGGGAGACTGGGTGGAAAACCTCACCAGCCTTGAATACAATCAAGGTGAATGGCGCGTGTATCGTTACCTGGAAGATAAGTATGCTCAGTCTGTAAAAATTCCTAAACGATTCAGAAATAATCTCGATAATGATGAGATATTCAAAGACCTGGTTTCTGAATTCCTTACCGTTAAGAAATGAAGATACTCTATGCGATCCAGGGCACCGGCAATGGACATCTCAGCCGGGCGATCGACATTATCCCTGAGCTCAAGCGCCACGGTGAACTGGACATTTTTGTGAGTGGGGCGCAGGCGGAAGTTCAATTGCCTTACCCCATCAAATACAAATCAAAAGGGCTGAGTTTTTATTTTGGTAAATCAGGTGGCATCAATTTCTACAAGACTTTTAAGAACAACAGCTCGCACGAAGTAATCAAAGAAATAAATTCCTTTCCCGTTGAGAAGTATGACTTGGTGGTGAATGATTTCGAACCGATTTCTGCGTGGGCTGCCAGAAAGAAGGGCGTGAACTGCATTGCACTCAGTCATCAATCAGCGTTGCTGCCAAAAAAATCGCCTCGCCCAAAAACGATCGACCCCTTTGGGGAGTGGCTCCTGAAGAATTATGCACCGGTTAAAAAGTATGTGGGCTTTCACTTTGAAGAGTACGATAAGAACATTTATACGCCAGTCATCCGTTCTGCTATTCGAAGTGCCCAAGCGGTTGACAAGGGACACTACACTGTTTACTTGCCGGCTTATGATGACAAGAAGTTGGTAGCATTGTTCATGAAGTTTCCAACCATCAAGTGGCAGATCTTTTCCAAACACACTAAAAAGGCGTACCACGTAGGACGTGTATCCGTATTCCCGGTGAGTGGTCAGGACTTTGTGGAAAGTGTAGTGACTGGGGCGGGGGTGCTAACAGGTGCTGGTTTCGAAACGCCTGCTGAGGTTCTGTTCCTGAACAAAAAGTTGCTTGTTGTTCCCATGAAGAGTCAATACGAACAGCACTGCAACGCGGCCTCGTTGAAGAAGTTGGGCGTATCGGTATTAAAAAAGATAAAGAAGAAAAGCCTGACGAAGCTTGGCCGATGGATTGAGGAAGCCAAGCCGCTGAACGTCACCTTTCCGGATGTGGCAAGCATCGCGGTGGACAGAGCCATCGAACGATCGAAGGCAAAGTCATAATTGTCTGGTTGAGCCGGAGCACGAGCTAGCCCACTTCCAGACTTTCCAGTATGTCTGCCAGATGATCATAATCTTTTAATCCAGGCCTGATTTCTTCGTTGCCGGCCAGGGCGACTCCAATGCTGTTTGCATCGATTTGGGCGGGCAAGTCAGAGAAAAGCGAGTAGGATACCAACACCTGGAAAATACTTGCCACTGTCCGAATTCCTTTCCAGTTGGAATCCGGCCGAATGTGAATGGCAACGATTTGATCGCGCGATCCCATTAGCGTTTCGCTTACGTCAGGCCATTGATTGGTATCCATGGCGATGATAAACTTAAGACCCGCTGAATGTCTCAGGTCAAGAAACTGTTGGTAGGTAACCTCGATTACCGAAAGTTGCGTTTGAGCGGCCAACTGAAGGATTTCCGCAGCCGCATGTGTTGGATTGGCCTCCAGCACGAACGCAGGCCCCGTAACCCATCCAGCGATTTCATTCAGCCCCTCCACCGTCAGCTTCGAGCCGTCACATGGAAAGCCCAGGTAATCGACAAACATGCCGGCACAATACCTGGCTTCACTGAGGTTGGTGATGTTTCCAACTTTTACTTTCGCTGCGAGTGGCATGGTCCAAATATCAAAAAGAAAAAATAACTTTGCCAAGTGCAGAAACTCAATTCCATTCGTTTCTTCCTGGTACTGATCATGCTCTCTTGCGATCCGGTGGAGCAGGTTGTGCGTCCGTCTGACGAGACCTATTACCCGATTGAAGTCGGCCGTTATTGGATCTATGACGTGGTGAGCGTTACCTACGGTGCCCAATCAATGATCGAAAACAGATTTGAGCAAAAAATTGCGGTAGTGGATTCTTTCCCGGTTTCCACGGGAGAGATTGCGTACGTTTTCCACCTGAGTCAGAGACCCGATCAACAGTCTTCCTGGCAATACATGGATACCTGGTCGGCAAGGATTGATCCGATGCAGCTGTTGGTAACCGAGGGAACAACCACGTTTGTGAAGTTGACATTTCCAATCTCCAAGGGGAAGTCCTGGGATGGAAACGCGTTTAACACGCTGGGTGGCGCGCAGCTATGTGATGATGCCCGTTGCGATCTGTACGAAATTACCGAGGTGGAGACTGACTTCACCACTGCATTTGATACATATAGTCAGGCGGTGGTTGTTACACAAAGTGACGATGAAGATGCCATTGTAGGAAATGACATCAGGAAAGAAGTGTTTGTGAGAAATGTGGGACTGGTTTATAAACTTAGCGAAGTGATTGAATACTGTACGCAGGGGAGTTGCGTTGGGCAAAAGCAGATCATTGCCGGAATGTATTGGGAGCAACAATTGATTTCGCATGGCTTGGAGTAAGGTAGTGTGGCTGTGTGGGTGTCTCTTCGCCAGCATCAGTGTGGCCGGTCAGTCGAACCGTTACATTGTCAACCTTACCGATAAGAACAACTCGCCTTTTTCAGTACAAGCTCCGCAGCAGTTTCTCTCGGCCAAAAGCATTGCGCGAAGGCAAAAACAACAAATTGCTGTTACCCTGGATGACCTTCCGGTGAACCCCGAATATTTATCACAACTCGCGGCCACCGGTTGTAAAATTCGTTATACCTCCCGATGGCGCAATGCGGTGCTGGTCGAAGCAACTGAGACTCAGTTAACGGCAATCGAAGCACTTCCAATTGTAAAGAGTACGGAGTTTGTGGGCCCACCCAAAGCGGCCTCTGGTGGGCGCGCACGAAGTTTTAAAGATCGAATGGATTCGAACATTGCACCCGCCACACTGGGTCAGCTAAGCATGCTGGGCATTGACGAAATGCAGGCTGCAGGATATCGGGGCGAAGGCATTACCATAGCCGTGTTTGACAGTGGTTTTCTGGGCGTTAATACAGGTGCTGCTTTTTCCTCCATGTTTACTGAAGGACGCCTGCAGATGCAATTCGATTTTGTTGGATACAGTGCTGACGTTTTCCAATATGACGGCCATGGCACCGAAGTGCTGTCAACGATGGCGGCAAACTCAACCGGAGCATTTACCGGTGGCGCTTTTCAGGCGAACTATCAACTTTATGTGACGGAGGATGTGAAGTCGGAGTTTCGGGTTGAGGAATACAATGCATTGTTTGCTGCCGAAAAGGCAGATAGCGCTGGCGCAGACATCATCAACATCAGCCTGGGTTATTACTCGTTTGACGATGAGGTAATGGATTACAACCCGGCTCAACTGGATGGAAAAACTTCGGTGATCAGTTGGACCGCGACCGAGGCGCAATTGCGTGGCATGCTGGTTGTTTGCAGTGCAGGTAATGAAGGAAATCTTCCCTGGAAACTGGTAGCGCCTCCGGGTGATGCCATTGACGTGCTCGCAGTTGGGGCGGTTTCATCGCAGGGAACGCGAATGTCTTTCAGCTCAGTCGGGCCTTCAGCTGATGGCAGGGTGAAGCCAGATGTGGTGGCGCTGGGCTCTGGGGTTTCTGTCGTCAAACCGAACGGTGCAGTAAGCACCAGCAGTGGTACAAGCGTTGCTTCACCGTTGGTGGCAAGCCTTGCGGCCGGTATTTGGCAGGCGTTTCCCGAGCTGACAGCCTCGGAATTGGCGCATGCAATGAGAATGTCGGCTGACCGCGCTTCCATGCCGGATAATAGCAGAGGATACGGGGTGCCTCATTACCAGGCGGTTGTCAATTTTATCCGTGCTCAGGAGAGCACTGACTTCATTTCGGCATATCCGAATCCAACAGAATCAATTTCCAATATCTTACTACAGGAACTTGAATCATCGCAGGTCGAAGTTGCGGTGTATGACCTCGCGGGCAGAATGGTGTTTAGTTCGGTAATTTTGTTGAACTGGCAGATCAACCCATTTCAACTTGATATGTCGGCATGGCCCGCAGGTCTTTATCTCGTGAAGGTTCAGAATGGCAGTTCCGTTCAAACCCTCAGGCTCGTGAAGCGCTGAATCACTTCCTGCAATACAGCGCGTAAAAACTTATATTTGCGCAGCATTGTGCGTCCACCAAGATGCCAAAAACTGTGTATTCATGAGTTCAATCATTGCACCATCCATTCTCGCTTCCGACTTCTCCAGGTTGGGTGAGGAAATCAGAATGATCAACGAAAGCGAGGCTGACTGGATTCATGTCGACATCATGGATGGCGTGTTCGTGCCCAATATATCAATGGGTATTCCGGTGGTGCAGGCGGTAAAGCGGCATGCGAAAAAACCGATGGACGTTCACCTGATGATTGTACAGCCGGAGCGCTACATCGAAGCGTTCCGCGATGCAGGAGCTGCGATCGTTTCGGTGCACCTCGAAGCTTGTCCTCACTTGCATCGAACGCTGCAACATATCAAGGATGCCGGATGCAAAGCGGGCGTGGCGGTTAATCCGCATACACCCATCTCGGCATTGGAAGATGTGGCAAGCGACCTGGATCTGGTTTGCCTGATGTCAGTAAATCCAGGCTTTGGAGGTCAGAAGTTTATCCCTAATACTTACAAGAAAATTGCAGATCTTATCAAATTGAGAGAACAGACAAATGGCCATTTTCAAATCGAGATTGATGGAGGCGTAAATTCGGACAATGCCGTCAAACTGTTGAAAGAAGGGGCCGATGTCTTGGTGGCGGGCAACTTCGTCTTTTCGGCAGCAGATCCAAAAAAGGTGATCGCTGATTTGAAGCGCACAAGTCACTGATAACCGGCAAGAAATTTGGTCTATAAACAGGCATGCACAGGATTCGACTCTTTTTCTTAATCACCCTTGCAGTGGCTGCTTGCGCTCCGCGGACAGTGACGCGCATTGATCCGGGCCAGGCCGTTGATTTGAGCGGAAGGTGGAATGATACGGACTCGCGGGCAGTAGCGGATGAGATGATCAGCACCTTAATGGCCAGCAGCAGCTTCAAACAGTATACGGATAGCCAGGGCAAGCCCGCTATTATTGTGGGCGATATCCTGAATCGCACCAGTGAGCACATTGATGCAAATAATTTTGTTAAAAAAATTGAGGTGGCCATTTTTCAATCTAGCGTTGCCGATCTGGTAGAGTCTGAAACGTTTCGGGATAAGCTGCGAGTCGAGCGCGCCCAGCAGCAGGACTTCGCCAGCCCGGAGACCGTGTCGGAGTGGGGTAAGGAAGTGGGTGCAGACCTGATGCTATTTGGTGAAATGACCTCTGAGACGGATGTACTCAATAACAAGCGCCTCGTCAACTACCAAGTAACTTTATTCCTAACTGACGTGGAGACCAACAAACGCGTGTGGTATGGTCAGAAAGAGATCAAAAAGTTTGTTAGGAATTAGCCCCCGATTTTCGAGTCGAGTTGCATTCGGCAAGATAGGCACGATTGCCATGTTACTGTTTACCCAATCGTGTGCTACGTATTATCAGACCAATCAAAATTTTAACAATGCCTTTGAGCAGGGGAACCTGGATCAGGCTTTGCAATCGTTGCGTTCCAACCCATCTGGCAAACGAGGTAAAACTGAATTCCTGTATTTAGTTAACAACGGCTTGGTGTTGTCGATGCTTGGCAGGTACGAAGAAAGCAATGAGTACTTTGAAAAAGCTTACCTTTTTGGCGAAGATTACCGCAAGAACTACCTGAATGAAGCAGCCTCTTACCTCACCAACCCTACCTTTACGGAATACCGGGGCGAGGATCACGAGCACCTGATGGTACTTTACTATAAGGCCATCAACTACCTGAAAGACAGCAAATACCAGCAGGCGTTGGTCGAATGCAGGAGGCTTAACATCCGGCTTCAGCAATTGAGTGACCGATACGATTCAGGCCGAAAATATCGCGAAGATGCCTTTGTCCATACGTTGATGGGAATCATTTATGAAGCCGACCACGATTACAACAATGCGTTCATTGCCTACCGGAACGCATATGAGATTTATCAAAATGCCTACGCAACGCTTTTTGATTTGCAGGCGCCCGCGCAACTCAGGGAAGACATTTTAAGAACGGCTTTCCTCACGGGCCTAAAAGATGAGCTAATCTATTTTGAGGAGCAGTTTGATCGGACCGATTATCAGTACACAGAGCCCGCTGGGGGTGAGCTCGTGTTCTTCTGGCATAACGGCCTTAGCCCGGTGAAGAGTGAATGGGGGATTAATTTTGTGATTACCCGGAAACAAAATGTGCTGGTATTTTCAAACCCGGAATTAGGATTGACCTTTCCTTTCAGCATCGATGACTATGATGAGGATGATCGCAAGGGCCTAGCAGACCTGGAAGTATTTCGGGTGGCCTTTCCACGCTATGTACGCAGGCCAACGCATTTCAAATCGGCAACGCTAACTACTGGCAAGGAGGTTTATCCGCTCCAGGAGGCCGAGGACATTACAGAGATTGCCATTCACAGCCTTGAGCAGCGCATGACGCTTGAGTTCAGCAAAGCACTCCTTCGGGCCGCGGTGAAAAAACTGTCTGAACATCAGCTTAAGAAACAAGATAAGACCCTCGGTTCCGTTTTAGGGATAATCAATGCAATTACCGAAAAAGCCGACACGCGCAATTGGCAGACTTTGCCAAGTGCCATTCACTACGCCAGGGTACCCTTGCGCCAGGGTAAAAATGAGGTCCTGTTTGAGCTCCAATCCGGATCGGGGACACCCACGCGATACGATTTTACCTATGAGGCTTCCAGGGGAAAGACCCTGTTTCACACCTTTGCTTCGCTGGAGACGGGCTATCCAAGCTACGGATACTATTGAAAAACAGCCGTTTTTCTTATTTTTACCGATTGTCTTGTGTCCAAAATAACCCAGGCCTGACCTGAGGCATTTCATCAAAATATTGACCCTGTGCATTGGCTGCCTGGCAACCTTTGTGGCGTACGCGCAAGAGGATGAAATCACCTTTCCGCTGGATAACTTTTACGCCAAGCGAGTGAAAAATCCAGTTCGAACTGTCCTTCACCGCATCGTGTTCAATGCGAGCCTGGGGTATGGAAACACATTCATGCGCCACAAGTTGGATGGGTTTGGTGTTGCGCAGGCCGATGGCGTACAACCTCTTATTTTCCCGATTGGAAGATCGAACCGATACAGCAATTGGGTAAACACGGTGCGGTCAGATGTGAGCTCACCTGGCCCGGATAGCTTTATTGTTACTGGCGATACTGTGCAACTTGGCTTCAAAGCGAACGCGCTAAACATACCTTTTCAGTTGTATGCGCATTATGAATTTTTGGATCGCATTCGAATCGGTGGGGGCATTTCTTATGAGATCATGAGCATGGGAACCTTCAGTCCCAGGTACTTTTCAGACCGAATCGGATCTTTCAAACCCACCAATCCACTGGGATTCATGCGAAAGTACTTTGGCATGCTGGGTGTTTCCTTTTACCGATGGAACGACATCGTTTTTGTAGGGGAGGCCAATGTGGGCAGCTACAAGCCAAGCAATAACTTCGCACAGTCATTCATTCAAAAAGGTGTTTATGTAAACGTGGGGGTTCGGGCCGAACGGGAATTGTCGGAATACTTGCGAGCCTTTGCCCGCGCCTCCTTTGAGATCAAGAACTACACGTTGAATGTGCCCGGGAGCAACGGGGGTTCCATTGTTCACAACCTCAATGCCTTCTACCTTAATGTAGGCTTATCCTATCGACTTCCGGAACTTCCACGCTGTTTCCATCGTCTCTGTCATATCCAAATCAACCATGCCCACGGAAACAAAGAATACCGTAGCCGGATGCACAGCATCTTTAAAAAACAGAATCCGCACTACGGTGAAAACTACCCCAAACTGTTGAAGTACAAGGGCCGAAATAAGAAGAAATTGAACCCTTATTGATTTGGCTCCATTTCCTGCCTAAATCTGTCAAAATCAGCGATTTTCGGCCTATCAATTGCCGCCATTTCGACCAATTTTAGTTACCTTGCGGGGTTAAATTTTCAGGGCAAACAAGCCCCAGATGACGATCCTGGAACTCACATAAAACTACCCTAATTCGTGGCCGAAGATAAAAACTTACCCCTGTCGGACAGGCAGAGCATCATACCGATCAACATTGAAGATGAAATGCGAGGAGCCTACATCGATTATTCGATGTCGGTGATCATCTCCAGGGCATTACCTGACGTACGCGATGGTTTGAAACCAGTGCACCGCAGGGTGCTGTATGGCATGCAGGAGTTGGGCGTGAACTACAACAAGCCTTATAAAAAGTCGGCCAGGATTGTCGGAGAGGTGCTGGGTAAATATCACCCGCATGGTGATGCCTCCGTTTACGATACCATGGTCCGCATGGCCCAGAATTGGTCGTTGCGATATACGCTGGTTGACGGCCAGGGAAACTTCGGATCTGTGGATGGCGACTCGCCAGCTGCGATGCGATACACTGAGGCACGTCTCAGGCGCATTGCCGAAGAGATGTTGGCCGACATCAACAAAGAAACAGTCGATTTTCAGCCCAACTTTGACGATTCGCTCACAGAACCGACCGTCTTGCCGTCAAAGATCCCCAACCTGCTCATCAATGGCTCATCGGGAATTGCGGTCGGGATGGCCACCAACATGCCACCTCACAACCTCAATGAAGTTGTGGACGGCATTATCGCATACATTGACAATAAGGAGATTACGGTAGGAGAGTTAATGCAATACATTACGGCACCAGACTTCCCCACCGGTGGCATTATCTATGGCCAATCGGGTGTTCAGGAAGGCTACGCCACAGGTCGAGGCCGGGTGGTGGTGCGTGGAAAGGCGGAGATCGTAACCTCGCCCTCGGGGAAGGATCAAATTGTGGTGACGGAGATCCCATATATGGTGAACAAGGCGCTGATGATCGAAAAGACGGCAGCCCTCGTCAACGAGAAAAAGATTGAAGGAATTTCAGATATCCGTGACGAGTCGGATCGGGATGGATACCGCGTTGTTTACGACCTGCGAAAGGATGCCATCCCCAACATCGTGTTGAACAACTTGTACAAGTATACAGCACTCCAGTCCTCATTTGGTATCAATAACGTAGCCCTTGTAAAGGGAAGACCCCAGACACTTAACCTCAGAGACCTGGTTGTTCACTTTGTGGATCACCGGCATGAGGTGGTGATCCGCAGAACAAAGTACGACCTGAATGAAGCAGAGAAACGTGCACACATCCTGGAAGGGTATTTGATTGCCCTTGACAACCTGGACGAGGTGATCGCACTGATCCGCAACTCAAAAGATCCCGATGTGGCTAAGGCCGGTCTGATGGAAAAATTTGCGTTGTCTGACATTCAGGCGAAGGCGATCCTGGAAATGCGATTGCAGCGACTTACCGGCCTGGAGAGGGAGAAGATCCAGAACGAGTACAAGGAAGTGAAGGCGCTGATCGAGCATTTGAACGAGGTGTTGGCAAATGAATCCATGCGCATGAACATCATCAAGGAGGAGTTGCGTGAGATGAAAGACCGCTACGGAGATGAGCGCAGAACGGTAGTGGTGCCCAGTGATGATGATTTTACTGTGGAGGCGTTAATCCCCAATGAAGAAATGGTGATCACCATATCGAATCAAGGATATGTGAAACGAACGTCACTTTCAGAGTACCGTACGCAGGGCCGTGGTGGAGTTGGATCCAGGGGCGTATCGACAAAAGAAGATGACTTTACAGAGCACTTGTTCATTGCCCATGCCCACAATTACATTTTGATTTTCACTGAGTTTGGCAAGGTGTATTGGAAGAAGGTTTACGAAATTCCTGAGGGCAACAAGACTTCCAAGGGGCGGGCCATTCAGAATCTGCTGAACATAGAACCGGGAGATACCGTACGCGCAGTGTTGAAACTGAAGAGCATTGATGATCCGGAATACATCAATAATAACTTCTTGATTCTCTGTACAGAAAAAGGGTTGATCAAGAAGACTTCTTTGGAGGCTTATTCGCGCCCTCGCGCAAACGGCATCAATGCGATTACCATCCATGAGGGCGACCGCTTGCTGACAGCCGTGTTGACCAATGGCCAAAACCATATTGTGATCGCCAAGCGCAGTGGCAAGGCAGTACATTTCGATGAGTCTGATGTTCGGCCGATGGGTCGAACTGCAGCAGGCGTGAGAGGCATTGCGTTGGAAGGTGAAGACGACCGCGTGATTGGCATGATCGCCATCCACAGCGAGGATGCCAATGTGTTGGTGGTGGCAGAGAAGGGGTACGGCAAGCGCTCGGCCATTTCGGATTACCGGATAACCCGAAGAGGAGGAAAGGGCGTAAAAACACTTAACATCACAGAAAAAACTGGCAAGCTTGTTGCAATCAAGGAGGTTGCAGACAACGATGAATTGATGATCATCAATCGCTCCGGAATCAGCATCCGCATCAAGGTAGAGGAACTACGAATCATGGGCAGGGCTACTCAAGGTGTGAGGGTGATTAAGTTGAATGACGATGACCGGATTTCGTCAGTGGAAAAAATCCAAAAAATGGAAGAAACTGATACTGAATTAACTGGTGGAAACGAATAACTTTGTGAAATAACCTAAAACCGATCATGAAAAGAGTCATATTATTTTTGTTGGTAATTCCTTTCGTGCTTCAGGCTCAAAAGCCCATCAAGCCCAGTGTACCGAAGGCGGAAGCTGCGCTGAAGGCGGGCGATCTGGCGGAAGCCAAGGCGATTATCGATGCCACTACTGAGAGCCAGGATTTCATGGTGGATAAAAAAGGCAATCCCTCCAAACAGGCCGCCAAAGCATGGTATTTGAAAGGGGTGATTTACACCAGCATCGATACTTCTACCAATGAGCAATACAAGAGCCTTGTGTCAGATCCTTATTCAGTTGCGTCTGAAGCATTTAGCAAGTCGAAGGAGTTGGATCCAGAGCAAAGCGTTTTTGTGACTGGCGCGAACGGCTTTCCGATTTTGCCAGAGCAGGCAAATCAATATTTTGCACAGAGCTACTTCAATAAGGCGGTATCTGCCTACCAGGACGAGAACGACTACAAAAAGGCGTTTGATTTTGTTGAGAAGACCCTGTCCTTTGTTCCCAAGGACACCTCCATATTGTTGAATGCGGGTTTGTTCTTCGCGCCCGGTGCCAATGAGCATGAAAAGGCTGTCCAGTATTTGAAGACCTATCAGGAACTGGGAGGCGGATCAACCGATGCATACCTCATGCTCTTCAGCATCTATCGCGACAAGTTGAAGGACAATGAATCAGCATTGGCAATCATCAAGGAAGCTCGTGCCAAACACCCGACCAACTCAGAATTTCCCAAGTATGAGTTGAATATCTACTTGTCGGAGAAGAAATACGACTTGGCAAAGTCGATGATTGAAAAGGACCTTGCAGCTCACCCTGATGACAAAGAAGGATATTATTTGCTGGGTCAGTTGAATCGCGAAATGGGAGATATTGCAGGTGCCAAGCAGGCTTTCGAAAAAGCAATGAGCATTGATCCACAGTATTTTGATGCGGTGGCTGGCCTCACTGACCTTTACTGGCAAGACGCGAAAAAAGTGAAGGACGAAATGGGCAAGCTTGGGATTAGCAAAGAAGATATGGCGAAACGGGTTGCCCTTGACAAGCAGTACATCGAAAAACTAAAAGTGTACCTGCCTTACCTTGAGAAATGTGAAAAGATTGAACCCGACAACGTGAACATTCTTTATCAGCTCCTCAACGTGTATCAGGACCTTGATGATCAACCCAAAATCGCGAGAGTAAAGAAATCACTGAAGAGACTCGGAGAGGAAGTAGATTAATATTTACTCCTTGGACGAATAGAATGGGCCGCTGTGAATCGGGGCCTTTTTCATTTTATGTTGAGCGAACCAGCTCTTCCCGATACTTCGAAAGAATACTGGACTTCGACACAAAGCCGAGGTATTGCTGACTTTCAATTACCGGAATGTTCCACTGGCCTGTGTCGTCAAATTTTTTCAGCACGGAGTCAAGACTCTCGTTGGGAGAGATGGTTGCGTGGCTGGTCGTCATTACATCTTTCACTTTCATTTTGTCATAGAGTTCCTGGTCGAAGATCATCTCTTTGATGCTGTCAAGCAGGATGATACCCACCAGTTCGTCTTTGCTATTTAAAACCGGAAACATATTTCGCTTTGACTTTTTGATGGCCCCAACAATTTCGCGCAGGGTGCCATCTTGGGCAACCCTCACAAAATCTGTTTCGATTAAAGGCTCCAACTCGAGCTTGCTAAGCAAATACTTGTCACGATTTTCAAGGTCAAGGTTCATTCTTTCGGCCAGCTTCTTGTTCTCCATAGATACAGGCTCAAAGTACTTCATGATCACCGTGCTTAATGCAGATACGATCATCAAGGGAATCATCAGTGTGTAGCCACCTGTAATTTCGGCAATAAGAAATATCGCGGTAAGGGGTGCATAAAATACACCGCTGAGTATCCCTGCCATGGCGACCAACGTGAAGTTGCTTTCGGGGATATCTCCCCAGCCGGTTATGTTGATGAATGATGAAAATACATAGCCCAGGTAAGCACCCACACAAAGCGATGGCGCAAAGTTACCTCCGTTGCCACCGCTGCCAATGGTAAGCGCGGTCGCAAAGACTTTGACCAACAGAAGAAATAGGACAAAAATTAAGATTTGCCATTTGTTGGTAATGAGCACGTTGAGAATACTATTTCTAATCAATGCTTCGGGGTCCAGGTTTGCCAGGGATTTGATGCCCTCATATCCTTCACCAAAAAAGGGTGGAAACAAAATCAAAAGAAAAGCCAGCCCTGCACCTGCCGTGGCTACCCGGGTAAGTACATTGGGTATCTGTGCAATCTTGTGCTCCACGTAAACGAAGGTCCTGGTATAGTAAAGTGACACCAACCCCGCCAAGATTCCCAGGGCGATGTAGTAGGGCACATTATTGTAGTCGAAAGGGCGAACGAGCGTGAAACTGAGCAAGACACCTTCTTGCAGGATGATCTTCGAGAACAGGGCCCCCGAGGCTGCACTAATCATAAGGGGGATAAATGCCGAAACGGTAGCGTCAGTTAGAAGCACTTCAATGGCAAAGAGCACGCCTGCAATCGGTGAATTAAACGCACCCGCAATGGCTGCAGCAGCGCCACAGGCAAGCAGCATTGTTCGGTCTTTGTAACTTAAATGATAGGTTTTACCAAAATTTGAGCCAATTGCCGAGCCAGCATTCACCAACGGTGACTCTAATCCTGTTGATCCACCAAAGCCCACCGTCATTCCACTCGAAATCACATGTGCATACATGTGCGACTTGGGTATGATGGCCGACTTCTTGGCGATCGAATAAACGATGTCGGCACTTCCTTTGAAGAAATCCTTGCCCACGAAGATTCGGAGGTATAGGATCGTAAGGGTGATGCCAACGAGAGGGAATAGGGTGAAAAGAAAGAAATCCTGGTAACTGTTGGAGTACTCTTGAATATACAAGTTGATGAAGTGGGCAAGCGTTTTCACCAATACGGCAGCCAGGCCACTGGAAATGCCTACCAGTATGCTCGCCACAATGAGAAACTGTTTGGGGTTAAGTTTTCGCTGAAAATACCCGATAATCCTAACAACAACCTGGTGTAGCCTGATAAGCACGATTATGCTGAATGATTAGCGGGTAATTTAATGCCAAATCAGATACACTCCTAAGTTTTATGCAGGTGTTCTGTGGGTTAACCAGTTCTCCATCATATGTGATTAATATTTAGCTTTGTCAATATGGCAAGAGAAGTAACGATTGGCATTGCTCAGTTTAGTCCCGTCCACCTGAACTTGAGTGCGTGCATGGACAAGATAGAATCCATCATGGCGGAGGCCAGGCGCAACAAGGTTGAATTATTGGCGTTGGGAGAGACGTGGCTTTCAGGTTATCCCGCATGGATTGATCACTGCAAGAATGTGGCTGAATGGGACAATGCAGACGTCAAGGCTGTTTTTCAAAAATTTTATTTGAGCAGCGTCACGATCGATGGCCCAGAGGTCAGCAGAATCAGACAGCTTGCCAGGGATGGCCGGCATACTGTAGTGCTGGGAATTAATGAACGTGTTGAACGGGGCCCGGGCAATGGCACCGTGTACAACAGCGTGATCACGGTCGGCAGCAACGGTGATTTGCTCAATCACCATCGGAAACTGGTGCCTACGTTCACAGAAAAAATGCTGTATGGCCATGGTGACGGCCATGGACTAAAGGCGGTGGACACGTCCTTTGGTCGCGTGGGTGCCAGCATTTGTTGGGAACATTGGATGCCCCTTACCAGGCAAGCGCTTCATGATTCGGGAGAGCATATCCATGTGGCGCTTTGGCCCAATGTGCATGAGATGTTGCAGTTGGCCAGCCGGCACTATGCCTTTGAGGGGAGATGTTTTGTGGTGGCGGTCGGGCAGACCATGAAGGCTTCAGATTTTCCCTCTGGCCTTGAGCTGCCGGCACGCTTGTACGCTAATCCAGATCAATGGGTGCTGCGGGGTGGGAGTTGTGTGATCGATCCTTCTGGTCAGTTTGTGGTTGCGCCTTTGATGGACAGGGAAGAACTGATTGTGTGCCGCGTGGATACGGACAGTGTCTACCGCGAGCGTATGACACTTGACGTTTCCGGACACTATCAAAGACCCGATGTGTTTGACTTTCGGGTAAAAACTGAACGGTCCTGATCGGGCCATGTTGGGTACCTATGCCTCCCTGATGTTGCGGATTGGTGCACTCCTTCTCTTTCTTTTTTTTAAGCCGGGCTTGGTCTTCGGTCAGGAACGCATTGTGAATGATGATGAATTTGGCATTACTGGTGGGGTGCATGTTTCCTTTGGGACGCACGTGCAGAGGGCGGGCGTTTTCCTTGCGGGCTACTGTATTTTCAATCACCTGCAACTTAATGCAAACTTCAGGCTCGCGTTTGCAGGCCGACACCTGGGGCCCCGGTTGGGCTCGGTGGAGTGCATACAAAGTGTTGGGGTGGTCTACGGATTTGAAAACGGAGCCGATCATTACAACTTCTTTCCACACAGTGTGAGCAACCAGATGGACTGGAAATATGCGGTAGGGTATGCCTACAATTTCTACTGGGATAGATGGAAGACTTCTCAGCGAACCGGAACCATTGGTTTCTCAGTCGATAAAATGGAGCTGATCCATGAAAACGATGCGCTTGGTGCAAGGACAGATCGTTACCGCACGGCCGCGCTGATGGTGAGCTATCGTTATCTCGATAACCGTTATGCAGTGAATACAACATTGTGGACAGGCAATGCCAATGATCCAGCTGTTCGGAAGGTGGATTCTGTTGCGTTTGCTCGCTTTGGATACAAAGATCTAAGCGATGCGCGCTATGGCAAAATATCTCACGGATTGTTAAGCGCGCAATGGGACCATGCATTCGACTATGGACAACAATTGAGAGTCAACTTCGGGGTCGATTCAGAGCAGGTAAGAAATTTCATTCAAAACAAATTAATGCATGATATGTATCTCTGGCCGCGAAAATGGAACACAGCGAGGAATCCGCATATTCCGATGCTGGATGCAGAAGGGCAGCCATTTGTTTACTGGGAAGGGCAGGTGCTGCGACAGGATAGGCTGCTACTTCAGGTTGGACTCAACGACTTGAGTTTTTATTAGCGTGTGACTCAAAAAGTGCCCATCTGGTTGGCCATCCCCTCAAATCGTGGGTTCACGAAGTTGTTGAGCTTTGATCCGAAACGATAAGAGATTCCGAAATAGATCTCAAAGAGGTAGTTCGATGCGAGCTGTCGCCTGCGGGTAAGTACTTCCTCTGAAGTGGCCCCTTCAGCTGGAAGGTAAACCTGATCGCGCACGATGCCACCGAACATATAGGTGTAAAAGGAGAGGCCTCCGGTAATGCGTATATCCATTTCGGTCTGCATTCCTACGTTTATAAGGCTCCAGTCGTGAAAATAATTGTGATAGGCAACACCACTTCGAAGCGATCCCCACTTTTGGTTGTAGGAGGTACTTACCATCAGCGTATGACCCCATAATACTTCTTCAGTCTGTTGAAAGATCGTAGTATCGTAATAACGGTTCCTGCGCACATCCGGCCCATAGCTAATGGTAAGAAGCTTGTTGTTGAAATCTTTGTAGGGGAAAACATCAAACTCGAATGCCGTACGAAAGAATATTCTTGACTTGTTGTTGGCAAACGTGTTGTTGTTGTAACCCGTTTCATAGCCCAATGACCAATGCTCATTCAAGCTCTTGGCCAGGTAATGATAAAGGCCGAACTCGGTGTTATCGACCGAAACCTTTTGCAACGCACCATTATCCTCATATTCGTATACTGAGCGATTCGAACTTCCATAAGTGGAGAATTCTGTTTTGTAGACATCTGTCGTTCGATTGGCCGATAGTCGACCGCGGATTCGGCTGGTCTGATAATTTTGGTCTGAGCTCATGTCGCCATTCGCACTAACGCGATAAACCCAATAATTCCACCGGTCGGTCGTTTGCGCCTTCGTGGCCGTGTCTCCATTCAATTTCATCTTGATTTGAACATGATCGGCATAATCAGTCTTGAGTACAAGGGGTGTGAGCCCCCGTTTGATGTGCTTCACAATTTGATCCCTGATTTCGAAATCGGTCGAAACCGGAGGAATCTCGAATTTGAGCGTGTCGCGATGTGATTTCAGGTCGCCTTGCCCGTATACAATCAATTGATACTGGCTGCCACCCGCACCTGTGTTGGTTCGGGTAATGAGAAGGTGGACATCGGCAGCAAGTCTGTCCAATAAAAAATCAACCACATTAATCTCGGTTCTGATGAACTGCTGATCGCACCAGGTGTTGCTGCAGTCGATGAATACCTGAAGCTTTTTTGTGGATTGAGCATGCGAAATGCAACATGCTAAAATCAGGCACGTGGTGAGCAGGTTTCTTCCAGGCATAGGTTGGAGTTGGGTGTTACGCAAGGATACGGAGAACGCTTGCAGAGGTTTGTTAATTTTTATCAAATAGCGGCAAAGCTTGATGAATTGTTACGAATTATTGAGCAAAGGTCCGAACTTGGTGCGTATGTAAAACGAGCCGATGCGGCAATTCATTATCTTATTGTTGATTTTTGATTTTTGTAACCCTTCCTTTGGCCAGGGTAAACCTTCCGTTTTTCACCAATCTGTGGAATGGTCACCCGATTCCGAACGGCTGGTATTTGCCGCTATTGTCCTCGATTCAGGAAAATATGATGCCGGGAAATGGGAAATATATTCAGTTGGTTCGGATGGGTCAGATTTGAGCCGGGTAACCAACAACGGTTTTCAGGATCTTTGGCCGTCTTGGTCGCCTTCGGGCAAGGCCGTTTATTTTGACTCTGATGTGGAGGGGGATATGGAAATCCTCAAATACGAGGTTCACAAAAAACTGACCACGCGACTTACTTACTCACCCGGAAAGGACCGGGAACCTGTCATGTCACCCGATGGGTCAACCATTGCCTTTGTATCGACCAGGGATGGTAATAATGAAATTTACCTGATGAATGCGGATGGAACAAACACCAGGAGATTGACAAATAGTCCTTACAACGAGTATAACCCGCAATGGTCGCCCGATGGCAATAATCTGGTCTATTATTATGATAAGGGAGATCGGAAAGACCAGCTGTACATTACCCACGTGAGTCAGTCCGGAAAGCCTCAGCAATTGACTTTTGATACGTTAAATAACGTTTTTCCATCGTGGAGGAGTGCCAACGAAATCATGTTCAGCCGGTCGATGGGAGGGAAGGGATGGATGGTGTCCCTGACTGTTAGTGAGCAGTGCCTTAACGGTGAGAGCTGCAGAGACACGGAGGAATTAAAACTCGATTTGCGCGGATTCTTCGCCCGTGTGTCGCCAAACGGTCGCAAGGTAGCCATCATTGAGGGAAGGTGGCCGAACAGTCAAATTCTCGTCATGAATCTCGATGGCAGCGAGAAGAAGCATATTGCACGCAGAGAAGATCTGGTAAGACTCAAGTAGCGCTTTGAATTAGCCGTTAAACCTTTCCGTAGACTTTCAGCACAGGCTCCCGCAATTGTTTTCCTTCGGCTGAACACACCATCGCAATCACGTCAGCGATTTCTTCTGGCTTTACCCAATCGTCAAAACTGGCTTTGGGCATTGATTTTCTGTTTTGGGGCGTATCGATCGTACTCGGAACCACCATGCTTACCGTTACGTTGTTGGCCGAGCCCACTGCATTGAGATATTCTGCCAACTTGAACAAAAGGGTCTTCGAAAGACCATAAGCGATCACGTTTTTTCCCTCGGATGCACCGAGCGAAGGTTTTGCTCCAATCAGCACGATGCGGCCTCCATCAGGCTGATTCATCATTTGAGAAAAGACCGGCCTGACAACATGGTATGCGGTATAAAAGTTAAGGTCAATCATCTTCTGTAGCTCGGACGCACCGGTCTTGGCAAGGTCGCCCATAGCGAAACCTCCCACGGTAAGCACAGCACAATTAACCTTTTCATTCCTGTCGATGAACGACTTTACCATTTTCTCAACGTCAGATTCCCGTGTCAAATCAATGGCAACCGCTTCTACATTACCATCCGCTTTGTAACCCAGGTCCTTTCCTGGTGAAACGGTGGCGATAACCTTGAATCCCTCCTTCGCAAATCGGAGCACGACAGCTTTGCCCAGATTCCCCGAGCCGCCAGTGATCAGTGCAGTTTTTGTCATTCGTTCCGTTGTTTTGGAATAAAGGTATTACATCCGCTTTAGAATATAGAATGGGCGATTCACGAAAGGTGAGGTATTGGACGGGAGATGCCTTTGCATTAAGTTGTGAGTGCTAATCCACAAACTATGAAATCATTCCTTCCCTTTGCTATTTTATGTATTAGTCATCTTGCCTTGGCTCAGGCGGCAGATAGTCTTTATCTGGTTACATACTCTTTGGGATCAGCATGGGACATGAGCAAGAGTCCCCAGGATCAAGTCTATTTCAAAGAGCATTCGGGTCATCTTTCGAAACTCAGAAGCGATGGAGTGATCAGCGCGGGTGCCCGCTATTCCGATAAGGGTATGATTTTCATTAAATCAAGATCATTGAAAGATGCGCTCGCGGTTATCAATAGCGATCAGGCAGTGATAAACAACCTGTTTCGCGTTGAAGTCCACAAGATTCAAGTCTTCTATGAAGGTTGCCTCGAACGGCCTAAGTAGAGCGATTCAATCCAAATAAATGTGGATTGAATACAAGACTTTTTGTGCCCAAGCATCTACGATGATAATACATACATTTAAAGAATAAATAGAAAATGTGAAAGGGACAAATCTGGGAGAGTTTGAAGAACTGGTTTTGCTGACCCAACTGTTTTGTTTTGCGATCCGAATAGTGGGCAACACGCCTTCAAATTGGTGTAACCTTATGTGGTTGAACCTGTTGAAATGCCATTCCCGAGCGCGACCATCGTCAGATCAAGGTCGTCCTTCATTGAGCATAGCCTCTGCCTCGATTTCAACCAGGTACTCCTCTCCGATGAGATCGGCACGAACCATCGTGTTGGCCGGCTGAATGGTGTTAAACCTTTGTCCGTGTGCGCGCGCCACCGGCTCCCAATCGGAAATGTTTCGGATGAATATACGGGTTCGCACCACATCTTCCAGTGAGGCACCGACCGATCGAAGTGAACCCTCAATCTTGTCGATAATGAAATGAGTTTGCGCGGCAGGATCTTTACCTCCGATAACCTGTTTGCCATGTGTGGCAGTTGTTCCGGACACCAACACGCGATCGCCCTTCCTGATGGCGCGGCTGAATCCGGCAATGTCTTCCCAGATCGTTCCGCTCTTTACTTTCAACAAATCCGGACCAGCATCAATACGATAGGGCGAAGGGGCGCTTTCAAAATGATGACTCAAGTCACCGGAGGCAGTCAGGAACGGTGGCTTTCGGTATTCGTCACCACAATCTCCTGGAATGGCTTGAAAACCCGACACCACTGCTTCGATTTGTTTTCGATCTGTGTCGTCAAGGCTCAGGTTCAATGCCTTCTTATTGTTAGCCGTGTGCTGGTTTTCACCTAGCCTAACTCCGACAATGACTGCCGCCACATGCTCAAAATCCAGGATGTACTTTGTAGCCACATTGGAAACCGAGACTTCATGTTTTAAGGCGATTTGCCGCAGTACTACCAGCAAATTCTGGTAAATCTCCCAGCCACCCACCTGGTCGATGAATCGCTTGTACTTCATCTGCGACCAGGTGTGGCTTTCGCTGAGAGCCGGCTCATCCACACCCATCCATTTTTCCGAGAGGAACCCACCCGCCAATGTGCCAAAAGCCAGTAGCTTCACATGGTGTTTCTTGCAGACCTCCTTCATCATACCCGCTGCCCGTTGGTCCAGCAAGGAAAAGCAAACTTGATTGCTCACCACTTTGATTCCACTCTCCAACACCATGTTGAGGTGCACGGAATCGAAGTTGGTCAGGCCGATGTGTTTGATCAGGCCTTCCTTTCGAAACTCTTCCAGGTAATGGAGTGCATCCAGCCAGGCCGGATCGGAGTACTGCCAACAATGAAACTGAAGCAGTTCGATTTGTTCGGTTTGCAGTCTTTCCAGCGCTTTGTTCACCGCAAGCAGGGCGTCTTGCCTGGAAATGGGGCCCGGACTCGGCACCCACTTGGTAAGAAACGTGGCTGGCTTGGGGTAGTTCCTTTTTAGGTTTCCGGCAATCACTTCAGATGATCCATAGTGATCAGCCATATCGAATGTGGAAAACCCTTCTTCCACATAGGAGGCCATGGCAGCTGTCGCCTTCAGCATGTCAAGCGGTTCGCCTGAACGTTCCATGTCCGCAACCTGCCACAAGCCATTGATGATGGGTGCCACGCTCAATCCGGGTGCCAGTTCTACTTGACGTACCGACATTACTCCGGTGGTAGTTGCGAAAAAAGTTCTTTCATGTCCTTACCGGACCTTCTCAGTTTCTTGGTCTCAAGGAAGTAGACGACTGATCCAGTGGCCATCACAATCACCCAAATATAGGTGGGGTGGTAGTACCAGGCAGTTGCCTCACTCCTGATATCCCTTATGGTATGGATGGCAAGGAACGACAGCAAAGTGAACGTGCCTAGCACACCAATGAGTAGCTGCATCTTCCTCGACCGGAAAGCTTTTGTTTTGCTGGCCAATGGTGGATTTACATGTGGCAAGGTCAATACTGTAATGCACATTAGTAGGAATGTAACCTGCATGGAAGTAACCATGATGTCAACTCCCAGAAAAAAATCTCCTGCAAAGTGACTGCCCAGCACTCCGAGCGAGGCGATGATGCCGCTGAAACCCAGCGCAACGTGGGGAGTCTTGTAACGCTTGTGAACACGGGCAATGTCTTTTGGGAAGATGCCATCTTCGGCCCACGCAAACATCAGCCTCGACACCGAGAGGAGCATGGCAGGCAGGTCATTCAACAATGCGAGGGCTGCCCCGGCAATAATAATGGTAGTCCAACCTGGTGAGAGCATATACGACATCAACCCTGGTGCAGTAATGTCTTGTTGTTGCGCCTGGCTTGCAATAAAACCCCACGGAACCAGGTTGTACACAGCCGATGTAAAAAGAAAATAAAATGTGCTTACCACCAAAATCGAAATGCCAATGGCATCGGGCAGGAGACGGGAAGGGTATCGGGCTTCACCACCCGCTTGTGCAATGGAGTCGAAACCAATGAAGCTGGAGAATAGGATAGAAGAGGCGGCCAGAAATATGGGCCAGCTAAACGGCACTTCAGGGTTCAGCCCGATCTGATGTCCTGCACTTTGAGCGGCTGTTACAAAATCTTCCTGCGTATAAGTAAAACCGGCCACGATGACGATGAGCCCGATGGTAAACATCAATACCATCAACGGCACAACGATTCTCTCATATGTCTTAATCCCCCTGATGTTGATCCAAATGAAGGTCCACACCAACACCAAGGCGATGGATGTTCTGACGGTACCGTTGCTGAGGGTGTTTGCCAGGCTGTGGCCGTTCAGCGCGATTGCGATGTCGCGAAAGAAGGGCACGATGATGTAGGCAATTACCCCAATCACAAAGGAGAGCCCGAACCATTGTGAAAAGCTTGCCACAAATCCCAGGTAAGGGCTCAGTCCACGGCTTGCATAAATGTAGCTGCCGCCAGCGCGGGGCATGGCCGATGAGAGACTGGCAAACGCAGCCGCGGCCAACAATGCGGGTACAGCTGCAAAAACGAATGCAGGCACCACGTAAGGCCCAATGCCCGGCACGTTGCGCTGAATCATGAATGGCACTACATAGATTGAAGCGCCCATCATAGAGCAAACACCTGTGGAAACGAGCCCAAGTAATCCGAGCTGACGAGAAAGACCAGAAGCGGAAGGTTTGGGAAACGCCATCAGTTACGACTATCGGACTGGACCGATTTCTTTAAAGGACTCGCCACATAACTCTCATCCTTAAAAAATGGCATTCGCAGAGGTTCGAAATCCATGTCATTGATCAGGATTGCATCGGGCACAATGAAGGAGCAGATCTGGGTGTTGCCGGCCTGCAGGTGGTGCACCTCGGTTGTGTTGGAGACGGTTTCAATTTTCCTGAGCGATCGAATAGAGAGCCGTGAAATCCGCGCATAGCGATATAGCTCTTCCCTGCCATCGGGATAAACCTTGTACACATTGGCAACTCCCATGCGACCCCCAAGATCGTCATCCACCAGCAGACCATACTCCAAACCTTCGCTTGCTACCAGGTCGATCAGCCGTTGCTTCATTTGTGTTCGTTCAACCGTATTGTCTGATGAGATTTTGATCACGCCTGGACCGTCCGCATGGCCGTTTGCCCGCTGCGAGCTATCGGTAATGGTCCGGTCATTCAACAACTCCCTGAGAATCCCCTTGTCAATGAGCACGAGTTCATCTGGAGGAACCACACCCTCGCTGTCTACCTGAAAATGCCCCAGCAAATGCTCCCCTTGAAAGGTTGAAAGGACAGGTTGGGCCACCACCGTGATTGATGGATCGATAATCGATTTCCCAATCTTATTGTCCAGTGCGGCACTGATTTCGGGGCGGTATTCATTTGGGGTTTGGATTGTATTGGATGCAATCAAGCCTTCCCTGTCGTTAAACAGGAGTGCTTGAAATATTTCGGCAACCGCACGCCCACTGAACAACACAGGGCCATTGTATGCCTCATCGAGAACGGGTTTTTGCATGCTTGCAATCAGCCTTTCGGTCATACTTTTCACTTCTTTCTCCATCTGCTTCACCGAAGGCAATTCTTCAATCGTGCGGGCGTACCGAACGATCTGATCGAATCCAGCCTCGCCATTCTCGTTCTTGATTTGTGCGTTCACTTGAAGAATGGCTACCTGGTAGGGGAGTTTCAGCGTGGTTCCTTCGCTGTTCGCAAAATATTGATGGCCGTAAATGAAATTAATGGAGGCATTGGAATTCGCTATTTCTGGGTAATCCTTAAAAATGGCCGACAAGATCTTTACGTACTCATCCCATTGACTCGATGCAACCGGTACGAACATTTTGGTTTCAGTTTTTGTCACTGGCTTCACCATTGCAAAAGTTCGGTGTGGAATGCTCTCGAGGGTTTGATTTTTCTCTCTCAATGTTTGTTGATGGCGCTGAAACTTTCTGGCGGCTCCCTTGTACACTGCGTCTGTGCTGGCCCACAGGGCACGCCTGACGCCATAGTAGTCGTCTGTAATCGGCATTTCAATGTCAATCGCCCCAGGATCGCTGAACAAATCATTGTCCATGCTCTCGTCATTGAACTTGTAGCTGCCAGCAAGCACACGAACGGATTTTCCCCGGCTTGCATCTTCGCTTGACCTAAGCAACGCGCCAAGGGTAGCGAATGTGCTGAAGATCTTGAAGTCCTGAACCCCGTAGGCGATATAGAAAGGTTTTTCCTTTCCATCGATCCGCAAGTCTTCCATACTGCGGGCCATTTCATCTTTCATCGCCTTTAGGATGATGTCATCCTGGGCTTGTGCATTGACAGCCAGCCCCAAAAAAGTGACAACGGCAAAAATATATTGGGTGCACTGGCGCATGCTAATGGATCTTTTGAGTTGGTCTGGCAATCAACGGGCTCTCCTGGTGAGCCTTTGGTTTTTTCTGCGTTTCTATTCGCCTCACAAAAAGTGAAGGCGAGGTGGCACTGACCGGCACGTACCCCGATTCAGCCCCGCAGAATCCGATGAAGGTCTTGCGATCTTTGCCGGCAGCCATGATTTCAGCAAACATGGCCAGCGGTGTGCCAATTAAGTCTACACCACGCACCAGTTCGTCCGGCCGCCCGTCAACGTAGATGCGGTATACCTCAGTGGGGAAGATGTTGAATGCATTGGGCGTAAACCGATTGGTGAAGGTGAAGCCACCCACCACGTCTTTGAAAAAGTAGCCATAGGATTTACCTTGTTTCTTGCACTCTTGAATGAGCAGTTGGCGCAACTCCTCCTCGGTAACTGCTTTTTGGGTTTCCACCAGCAGGTTCGATTGCCTCGACACGGCTTCGTGACCAACGGCTGCGCGGCCGTGGCCGTTTGATTGCCTGACACTCTCCAAAGGCGCGCGCGACATCAGGAAAGTTTTCAGCACTCCTTTTTGAACCACGTTCACCCGCTGCCCTCTGATGCCCTCATCATCAAACTTAAAATAACCGTTAAGCTCCTGCCCATCGAGTTCTCTCATTGTCGGGTCAAACACCACGTTGATATCCCGGGGCAGTACCTGCTCATTTAGTTTGCCTTTGAATGTTTGTGCATCGATTTCATCTTTCAGGCGATGGCCCTCCACGCGATGCCCGAAGATCTCATGAAAGAATACACCCGCAGCCTGCCCATCAAGAATGGCCGGGCCGGTGTAGGGTTCTGCCAGTGGCGCATCTTTGAGTTGAGCCAACCTGGCAATCATGCTGTTGATATCAGCCATGATGGTATCATCGCTTGGCAAACCACTGGGCTGGAAAGCAAAGTAAGATTTGTGCAGCGGAATGATATCGCCATCGCTTCCCCGAATGCTCGCTGAAACCATCAGGTAAGCGTAGTTTTGATTTTGGACCACACGCGTGCCCTCTGACGAAACGAAATACTGGCGTTCGTGATTCACCTGCAGTTCCACCTCACCGGAAATGAGATCGTTGTTGTTTAGGAACAATTGAGAATAGGCAATGAGTTTGGACTCCCAGTTTTGTTTGTTAAACGTACTTGAAAGGGATGGCCCTGGCGCCTCGAAGTGCTGCGTGGGCGTTTCTTTGGAGAAATCAGTGGTCTTGATGTTGGCTCTTAGATCCGGCCGTTCCGACAGGGAGTTGCGAATGCCCTTATACGCTTCCAATGCTTGTTTGTATTCAGCTTGTGTGGATCTCCACAATGCGAACTGTATCGCAAGTTTGTCGTTCTCGATGGGTATCACCGCAGAGACACCAAACCGGCCTTGTTCGTTGAAGAAATCAGAGTTGGCCAGTGGGTGGGTATTGTCGATCTGGTAGTCGCCAACCTTCACCCGGGCGGTAGCCAGGCGGTTGCGGTCTTGTTGCGACAGGACCACGCTCCCAAACGCAGCCTTCACCCGGGCATATTGAAGTTCTTCGAGCCGATAGTCAATATAATAGGGTGGGATGCTAGCCGACTTAAACTGTTCTGTCTCCCGTTCCAACTCACTCACCAGGATATTCAGCAGGGTGTCCTGTCGCATATCCTGCCCCATCGCGCTATTCACAAACACAAAAATCGGGAGGAGTGATCGACAGAATCCGCTCAGCTTCAACGCCATAAACATCCGTTATTTTAAGGCGGGAAAATATCTGAAAATGGGATGAATCCCAAACCACCTGTGCAGGTTGCGAATGCAGATTCTGGGTCAAGTCAAACGCCCCGAGCATCAAGTGTTACCCTTTTGCCTTAAATTCACTTTGATGAATGCAGCAACCAAAAACGGCCGCGCACCCGGGGCATGTGTGGTTGTGCTCGGGATCCTGATTTCGTGTTCAACCCAAGTGCCCCCACCGGAACCCATTGGGCCAACACCTTCCAAAGAACAACTTGAATGGCACCGAATGGAGATGAATGCCTTTGTGCATTTTTCGATCAATACATTTACAAACAAGGAGTGGGGATATGGTGATGAGTCGCCACGACTTTTCAACCCCACCGCCTTTGATGCGGAACAGTGGGCACGGGTTTTTTCAGAGACTGGATTTAAGGGGGTGATACTCACGTGCAAACATCACGATGGTTTTTGCCTGTGGCCAAGCGAGTACACGAATCATTCGGTTAAGAATAGTCCTTTTCGCAACGGGAAAGGGGATGTCGTGCGGGAGCTCGCTGCGGCCTGCATGAAGTATGGTTTGAAGTTTGGTATTTATGTATCACCCTGGGATCGCAATCATGCCGACTATGGCCACCCACCGTACCTGACTTATTATCGCAATCAGCTAGCCGAACTATTCACAAGCTACGGACCCATCTTTGAAATGTGGTTTGATGGCGCGAATGGAGGAGACGGCCACTATGGCGGAGCCAAGGAACGAAGGAGGATTGATGGATTGACCTACTACCATTGGCCCATCACACTCGATCTGGTTAAATCCTACAACCCTGATATTGTTTTCTTCAGCGATGCGGGACCAGGCGTGCGATGGGTGGGAAACGAGAAAGGAATTGCCGGTGAAACGAATTGGAACACCATCACGCCCGACACATTGTATGCTGGAAAGGCCGGTATTGAAACGTTGCTCAATCACGGAAGCGAGGATGGGACCCGTTGGATACCGGCCGAGGTAGACGTCTCCATTCGAAAAGGATGGTTCTATCACCCGGAAGAAGACTCACTGGTTAAAAGCCCTGAGCAACTCTTTGACATTTACCTGACATCGGTTGGAAGGGGATCCACCTTGCTGCTTAACATACCACCTGACAGAAGGGGCCTCATCCATGAAAATGATGTGGGGTCGTTGCAGGGATTCCGCAAGATTCTTGATCGTGTGTTTGCCACAAACCTGGCCCTGGAAGGAGTCGTGTCTGCCTCAGGCCATCGGGGAAATGATGAGCGATTTGACGCATCAAAGCTTATCGACCGCGATAGTCAGACGTATTGGACCACTGACGATCACACAACCCGCTCATTTGTTGAAGTTAACTGGTCGGAGCCACAGGTGATCCGTTACCTGGTGATTCAGGAGTTTATTGAGCTAGGTCAACGAGTACGGAAGTTTACGGTAGAGGCGATGGTTGACGGCAAATGGCAGGAGGTATTCAGCGGCACCACCATCGGCTACAAACGAATCCTGCCACTTGACAGTGTGCGCACAACACAATTGAGATTGGGCATACTGGATGCGAAAGCCTGTCCGGTGATTTCTAACTTGGAAGTGTATTAGAGCACACGATCCTTTTTCTGAACTTGGTACTGACAGGAAACAACAACAGGGTCGATTGAACCTTTCTTATTGAACGCGTTTAATCTTCATTGACTATCTTGCCTGTCTCATTTTTGACGAAGCCTGCGCGCGCCATGAAGCAAACGCTCACTCTAATAGCAGGGCTTATCCTTGCAGGATGTTCCTTTGAGAAAGAATACACAACCTGGGAAGTCACTGGCGGCACCAAGGAGGGCATTCGCTATTCCTCCCTTACTCAGGTCAACACCTCGAACGTGACCGACCTTACCGTGGCCTGGAGGTACCATACCGGTGATGCCGACACCGTGAATCACTCCCAAATTCAATGTAACCCGATCATGGTGGATGGCATACTTTACGTCACTTCTCCGAAACTAAAGTTGCTTGCGCTCGATGCGGCAACGGGAGTTGAGAAATGGCGATTCGATCCTTTTTCTTCCATTGATCAGCCGCTCGGTGCTGCCCATTTTATACTCAACAACAACCGCGGGGTTACCTACTGGCAGAACCCCAGCGATCGCAACGACAAAAGAGTGCTCTACTGTGCCGGGTCGCTGTTGTATTGTATAAATGCGAATACGGGCAAACGCATCAAGTCTTTTGGGAACAATGGTGCCGTGGACTTGCATTACGGCCTGGGCCGCGATGTGAGCGATCTCTATGTGGCCGCGACCTCTCCTGGTATCATTTATGAAAATTTGATCATCATGGGCTCGCGGGTGTCGGAAGGGAGTGATGCCGCGCCCGGGCACATTCGCGCTTATGACGTAAGAACTGGAGAACAGCAATGGATTTTTCACACCATTCCGCAGCCCGGTGAGTTTGGCCACGACACATGGGACGACCCGCAAGCATGGCAGTACATTGGAGGTGCAAACAGTTGGGCCGGATTCACCTTGGATGAGGAGCGAGGTACGTTGTTCGCACCGATCGGATCTGCCTCGTTTGATTTTTACGGTGGCAAACGATTGGGTGATAACCTGTTTGCCAATTCATTGTTGGCGCTTGATGCCGCCACGGGCAAGCGCAAATGGCACTATCAATACATCCATCACGATGTGTGGGACAAAGACTTGCCTACCGCCCCGGCACTTGTCACCATTGAACACAAGGGAGAAGAAATAGATGCTGTCGCACAGCCCACAAAGAACGGGTATCTTTTTGTGCTTAACCGCGAAACAGGTCAGCCCATTGAGCCCATACCGGAAGTTTCGGTGCCTACGGATACAGAACTGCAGGGCGAGCGATTATCTGCCACGCAGCCGGTGCCCACCTGGCCCGTGCCCTTCACGCGACAAACGTTAACGGCCAACGACCTGAATGACCTGGTGTCAGATTCTTCCTACAGCGAACTGACGGCCCGCTTTCAATCCTATCGGAATGACGGTGGCATGTTCACGCCACCGTCTTTGCAGGGCACGATCTATTTTCCAGGCCTGGATGGGGGCGCAGAGTGGGGCGGGCCTGCGTTTGATCCCGAAACGCAGTACATCTACATTAATGCCAATGAAATGCCCTGGGTGTTGTTTCACAAAGAAATTAACAACAGCAAAAGGTCAGAGACCTATCAAATGGCCGGTGAGCGATTGTATAAAAAACACTGCATGACATGTCATGGTGCAGACCTAAAAGGCAGTGGCAACAATCCACCCATTGTGAACCTGTCCAACAGGTACAGCCCGGAAGAAATGGGTCAATTGATTTCCACCGGGCGCAGGTTGATGCCCGGCTTTCAATACCTGGCCATCAACGAGGTTGAGGCCATCACTACCTATGTGATGGACCTTCAGGATAGAAAGAATAAGGTGTTCGTCTCTCAGGTCAGGGCGATTGACGACTACCTAAACTTGCCATACACGATCACCGGCTATCATAAATTCCTGACAACGGAAGGTTATCCAGGTATTAAACCTCCCTGGGGTTCGATGAACGCGATTGATCTCTCAACCGGAGAGATGGTGTGGCGCGTACCCTTGGGTGCCTATCCTGAATTTGAAGAGCAGGGTATCATCACCGGCACAGAAAATTATGGCGGCCCGATTGTGACCAAGGGAGGACTTGTCTTCATTGCCGCTACCAGCGACAGCAAGATCAGGGCATTCCATAAAATGACGGGCGAGTTGTTATGGGAACATGAACTGCCCGCGCCCGGGTTTGCTACCCCCGCCATGTTCGAAATCAATGGCCGACAAATGCTGGTGATCGCCTGTGGCGGTGGCAAGCTGGGAAAGAAGTCCGGTGATTCTTATCTGGCGTTTGCGCTGCCCGAGTGACCTACAGCGTACCCGGCTTCTTCAGCAAAGGCAGGTAATGTTCATAATGCCAAAACAACAAATAGACATTGCCCAGCAACATGGCCGAAGTGATGAGCGGAGTGCCCCTCATGTGCAGCGCCACTGAGATCAGGAAGATGTTGACCGTGATGGGCAAGATCAATATTGGGGTAAGTGCCTTAAACCTTGGTATGAACATGAGCACCCCGCAGATGATCTGGTAGTAGCCAATGAAGTTCCAGTAAATCGGCATCTGAAACATGGCCTCGAAGAATAGCCCCACCGGATTGTCGATGCCAAGCGTGGTAAATCGAACGTCCGGGAACTTGCGAGCACCGGAAAGCACGAAGCCGAGCCCCAGGCCATAACGCGCGCCATAATAAAGCAGCATGAAGAACCAGTGGTTCCGTTGTTCGTCAATCCAGTCGAAGAATTTCATCGTTTCATTTTTGAATCAAGGACGTTGCATTCAGGTGAAAGTTACAAATCACCCTTCTTACTCGATACACGCCACGGACAAAATTGATATTTCCGGCACCCCGAGTTCTCATTATATTATCACCACTTAAACCTAACGTGTTATGAAAAGACTCTCCGCAATCCTCCTTTCGATATTCTTTGTGGTGCCGCTGTGGGCGCAAAACTTCTCATTCGAAGACATCAAAGGATATCCCTTTCCCAATGAATTGACCGCTGCAGCTACCGGATCCAGGATTGCCTGGGCTGTGAATGAGCAAGGCAAAAGAAATATTTATGTGGCGGAGGGCCCCGGCTTTGCCATGCGCAAGCTTACCAATTACAACCAGGACGATGGGCAAGAGATCAGCAGCTTGCAGATATCTGCCGATGGGAATTGGGTGGTGTACGTTCGCGGTGGCGACCATGGTTCCAACTGGGGGGATGCCGAACCGGTGAATCCCATGTTCAACCCCACACCTCCAAAGGTGCAGATCTGGAGCATCCCGTTTGCCGGTGGCGAACCAAAGGCAATTGGTGATGGCGATGAACCGGTGATTTCCCCCAAGAGTGATGTCGTTGCGTTTGTGAAAGGCGGGCAGATTTGGACCACGCCCATCGATGGTGCCACGGCAGGCAAGGCGTTGTTCAACGCGCGGGGCAGAAATGGTGCTGTCGAGTGGTCGCCCGATGGCTCACGCATCGCTTTTGTTTCTGACAGAGGTGATCATTCTTTTATAGGTGTATACACCAGCGCAGAAACGCCCATCAAGTGGATGGCGCCATCTTACGACCGCGATCGTTCACCACGTTGGTCGCCAGATGGGAGTCGCATTGTGTTCGTGCGGATGAATGGTTCAGGTGGTGTTCCCGATCCGATTCTCGAACGGCAACACCGACCCTGGACAATCATGATTGCTGATGTTGCCAAAGAATCGGGAACCCGGATATGGAAAGCTCCCTCTACGTTAAGAGGTTCAATACCATCAACCCACGGTGGCTTCAACCTGCATTGGGGTGCTGGCGATCGAATCGTCTATCTCTCTTATGAAGATGGCTGGCCACACCTGTATTCCATTGCAGCCAGTGGGGGAAGCCCGATGTTGCTCACCCCTGGCAACTTCATGGCCGAATACATCAAGATGAGCCCCGACCGGAAATGGATGGTGTTTTGCGGAAACACGGGACCGGACAAACTGGACATTGATCGCAGGCACGTCATCCGTGTGTCGGTTGACAAAGCCAACATGGAAGTGCTTACACCCGGCACAGGTTTGGAATGGACTCCTGCGGTAACAGGGGACGGCAGCACGATTGCCATGATTAGCGCCACACCTCAGCGACCTCCGTTGGTGGCGGTGAAGTCTTTTGATGCGAAAGGAAGTCCGAAGTTGCTGGGTGAGAGTTTGATCCCACCTTCCTTTCCGAAGAATCTCGTTACACCCAAGCAAGTGGTCTTTCAATCACCGGATGGCGTGACGGTACACGGACAATTGTTTGAGACCACAGGAGGCGCTGCAAAAAAACCGGGCATCATTTACGTGCATGGCGGTCCGCCTCGTCAAATGTTGTTGGGCTGGCACTATTCTGATTATTATTCCAATGCCTATGCGACCAATCAATACCTGGCTTCGCTGGGGTTTGTGGTGTTGTCGGTGAACTATCGCCTGGGAATCGGATATGGTTATGAATTTCATCAACCGGACAATGCAGGTACGAACGGGGCTTCAGAGTACATTGATGTGAAAGCGGGAGGAGAGTGGCTTGCCAGGCAGCCGCAGGTGGACGCATCGAAGATCGGTATCTATGGAGGATCCTATGGTGGATATTTGACGGCCATGGCCTTGGGACGGGATTCGAAGTTGTTTGCGGCAGGTGTGGATGTGCATGGAGTTCACGACCGCACAGTCAACCGCATCAGAAATTATTTGATGCCCGATCAGTATGAAAAGGCGCCCGATGCCGCGAAAGCAGCGGAGGTGGCCTGGCAGTCTTCGCCAGTCTCTTCTGTTGATACCTGGACTTCTCCTGTGCTGATCATACATGGTGATGACGATCGCAACGTGCGGTTCGACCAAAGCACAGACCTGGTTCAGCGCCTGCAGGCGAAAGGAGTACCGATGGAAACCCTCGTGATCGTGGACGATACGCACCATTGGATGATGCATGCCAACTCGCTGAAAGCTGGCAAGGCTACTGCAGACTTCTTTGTGAGAAAACTGAAGAAATAGTAACTAGTCCATAGCCCATAGTCGATAGTCCATAGTTGATAGTCCCGCTGGGTTCAATTGGCTCGCGCCAGGCCTCAGTGGAACGCTGTTGTAAATCGTTTTTTAAAAGCACTTATATGAAAAGCACAGCTGCCCACGATGAACGCATCGCCAAAATGAAGTTTGCCTCGGTGTATCCGATGTATGTGGAGAAAGTGGAGAAGAAGGGGAGAACCAAAGAAGAATTACACCAGGTGATCCAATGGCTCACCGGATTTGACAACAAGAAGTTGCAGTCGCACATCAAAGGCGATGCAACTTTTGAAGCCTTCTTCCAGCAAGCCAGGCTCCATCCCAATGCCGGTCTCATCACAGGAGTGATCTGCGGCTACCGGGTAGAGGAGATCGAGAACCCCTTGACCCAAAAAGTACGATACCTCGACAAGCTGGTAGATGAGCTGGCCAAGGGCAGGAAGATGGAGAAGATACTTCGCTGAATTCATTCCTTCCATACAGTAAAATCATTAACCGCAAAGGCGCGGAGGCGCTAAGGAACCACAGGGTTTAACGAATGCTTTGTGTCCTTTTGTGCTTTCTCTGTGTAACACTGTGGTAAAAAACTTTTAACCGCCAAGACGCGGAGGCGCTAAGGAGCCGCAGGGTTTAACGAATGCTTTGTGTCCTTTTGTGCTTTCTCTGTGTAACACTGTGGTAAAAAACTTTTAACCGCCAAGGCGCGGAGGCGCAGAGGAGCCGCAGGGTTTAACGAATGCTTTGTGTCCTTTTGTGCTTTCTCTGTGTAACACTGTGGTAAAAAACTTTTAACCGCCAAGACGCGGAGGCGCTAAGGAACCGCAGGGTTTAACGAATGCTTTGTGTCCTTTGTGCTTTCTCTGTGTAACACTGTGGTAAAAGACTTTTAACCGCCAAGGCGCGGAGGCGCTAAGGAACCGCAGGGTTTAACGAATGCTTTGTGTCCTTTGTGCTTTCTCTGTGTAACACTGTGGTAAAAGACTTTTAACCGCCAAGGCGCGGAGGCGCTAAGGAACCACAGGGTTTAACGAATGCTTTGTGTCCTTTTGTGCTTTCTCTGTGTAACACTGTGGTAAAAAACTTTTAACCGCCAAGACGCGGAGGCGCGGAGGAGCCGCGTGGTTAATGAATTGCTTTGTGTCCTTTGTGCTTTCTCTGTGTCACTCTGTGGTAAAAAGGGTTTGCCGCAACAACAACCCATAGAAATCACAAGATCTCCGCGAGCGCTTAGCGCCTCTGCGCCTCTGCGGTTAATTATTGATTCTTTTCAACTTGCTAATCCCAATCCGATCCAATATCACGATGCCCATTCCTCAGTGTTCTCTGTGCCACCTCTGTGCTCTCTGTGGTAATAATACCGCAACAAACAGCCTAACCACAGAGCTTACAAAGGTCTCACAGAGGTCACAAGAGCTCCGCAAAACCTTAGCGCCTCTGCGCCTCTGCGGTTAATTATTGATTCTTTTCAACTTGTTAACCCCGATCCGATCCAATATCACAATTCCCATTCCTTCGTGTTCTCTGTGCCACCTCTGTGCTCTCTGTGGTAAAAATACCGCAACAAACAGCCTAACCACAGAGCTCACAAAAATCCCACAGAGGACACAAGATCTCCGCGAGCGCTTAGCGCCTCTGCGTCTCTGCGGTTAATTATTGATTCTTTTCAACTTGCTAATCCCAATCCGATCCAATATCACGATGCCCATTCCTCCGTGTTCTCTGTGCCACCTCTGTGCTCTCTGTGGTAAAAATACCGCAACAAACAGCCTAACCACGGAGCTCACAAAGATCCCACAGAGGACACAAGATCTCCGCGAGCGCTTAGCGCCTCTGCGTCTCTGCGGTTAATTATTGATTCTTTTCAACTTGCTAATCCCGATCCGATCCAATATCACAATTCCCTTCTCCGACAAGTCAAACTGAAAAGTGATCGCCATGATGCGCTGCGTGTTCGCCTCACCTGAAAAGGCTGAAACCGGCAGCATGAACGTTTCAAAGGTGGGCTCCCATTCCTTGCCCAAACCGCTGTTCAACGACTTCAATCTCAGGAACCTGACCTTCAGTGGCGGAAGCAGTGCCTTCGCATCCGTCAGTTTGGCGCGACTTTGTTTCCCGTCTTTGTCCATAAGTATGATACTAAAGTCAAGTTGGTGAAATAGCGAGTCGGTCTTCTTCAACTTCAGGTCGCCCGCGTTGCCGGGTGAAAGGAGAAAGCTCAAGTCCGCAGCGGAGTCAAGCGCCAGCGGCTGATCAAGCAGTATCTGATAAAATGGTTCTTTCTTCAGGGAGTCGGTCCGGTTCCAACCCAAGACCACCGCGCTGTTGCGTTGTTCATCGTCATCCCTGAATGTCAAGGCCTCCTCGCGCCACACCGCAAGATCATCCGCCAGGACCACCCCACCACCTGGTGCCGTGGCCAGGTTAATGTCTTCCTCAAAATCTGCAAGGGGGTGGAAGCCCGAGTCCTCATATTGATTCAATGTTACCACATCCGGCAGCCAGTCGCGTGCGGCCTGCTGATTTTGGAAAAGTGGGAGGTATTTGGTTTGGTGGTGAAGCACACTTTCCGCAAAAGCGGAGATATATAACCGTGCCACCTGCCGCTGCTGTTCGCCATCCAGCTGAGCGCCCGTGTTCAACAGGTATTTCCCCGGGCCCCCGCCATCGAACTTACCCCACACCGAATTGAACTGGCCGTGATTGGCCTTGTGCAGGTACAAGCCTGCTTTGAAGTGAAAATTACTGTCGGTGAAATGAATGCGCTGGTATTGTCTGAAGCCAAAGTAGCTGGCCTCATCGCTGTCGTAAGACCCCTGTATCGTTAGGTAGTTGATGTCATCGAGGTCCAGCCGCCTGAAGTATCGCTTGTCGGTAGGGGCGATGGCAATCAACCCCTGGATGCCAAAGCGGAAGTTGAACTTCTCGTTGGCGTCATCCGGAAAATGATGAAGATGGTTATAGGCGGCAGCGATGACGATGGCCTCGCCACCGCGCGAGTGCCCGGCCAGAACCACATTGTGAAGGTCTGCTTTTTGGTAAAGTTCATGGTTGGGATCGTTGACCCACTTGCGCCATTGTTCCAGGTGTTTGAGCAGGAGCCAGCCCCGCAGGGGCATCTCCCTGCCGCGGAAGTCGCCCGACCAGGTGCCGTTCACAAAGTTTTCATCGACAGAGATGGTAATGAAGCCACGACTGGCCAGCAGCTCGCCCAAATAGGCATAGCCTGGATCAGAAAATTCCTCCATGCCGTGGTTGCCGTGCACGATCATCACGATGGGCAAGGGGCCATCAGCCTGCGGCATCCACACGCGGCCGTTCAGCGGGAAATTCTTCACACCAAATTTCCAGAAGCGCTCTCGCCACTTTGCCTTGCTGTCCTTCCATTCCGGCAACAGCCTGCTGGCATCCACGGTATCACTTTGATAGCGAACGCGCGCACCATACTCTTCTCTCCGCACATCCCGCCCGCTGCCGTAGGTGAAGTAGGTGTAATCATGGCCTCCAGGTTGCGAGGGATCTGCCACACCCGCAGCAGCCAAGGTGGGCACAATTCCCTTCCGGGCCGTGATCGGGTAGGGATCCTCACCTTCGTTGAAAAGAAAGAGCAAAGAGGTGGTGGCAATAGCGGCCGCTGCGATCAACAACCCGATATGAAGAAACGGCCGCCCCGACTTTTTAAGCAGGGCCATTCCCGAGCCAAAGAGTAAAACAAAACACAAGATGGTGATCAGCCAGGCGACCGGCTGAATTTCCGATGGCAACCCAAACCGAAGCTCACCTTTGGCAAAATCCAGGGCAAGCCAGCCCGCCACCAGTACTGAGAACAGAAACGTGGGCATGATCAGGACGGTCATGTGCACCAAGCCGGCCAGCCATTGCAAAATTTTGAAGAACGGATAGGCGAGCAGCGCCAACACAATCCCTTGTAAAAGGGGTGGGAAGAACCCCGACCGGAAGGAAAGCCCAGCCAGAAAGAAGATCACGATCGACATAACCAGCAGACCCAAGCCTGCACCGCGCAGGAAAGGGGACTGGTTGTGGGGGGATTCGAGTTGGCGGAGGCGGAGCCAAAGTTGGCGGAGGTGCATCAAAAAGGAGCTCATGAATGCTAAAATATAATCAATGGTGGACTGCAGCGATCAGGAATGTGGTAGGCGGCAAGTCCTCACCCTGGCAAGGTTGGGGTTGTTTCGCTGCCAATGGAGGGTGGTTATGCCGTGTGTATGGAATAGACCCTGTGGATATCAGCTTGACACACCGTGGATATCACACTGACATACAGTGGATGTCACACTGTCATGCAGGGGATATCACACTGTCATGCAGGGGATATCACACTGTCATGCAAGGGATATTGCACTGTCATGCAAGGGATATTGCACTGTCATGCAGGGGATATTGCACTGTCATGCTGGAGATATCACACTGTCATGCTGGGGATATCACACTGACGTGCTGGGGATATCACACCGTCATGCAGCGGATATTGCACTGTCATGCTGGGGGTATCACACTGTCATGCAGGGGATATCACACTGTCATGCTGGGGGTATCACACTGTCATGCTAGGGATATCACACTGTCATGCTGGAGATATCGCACTGTCATGCAGGAGATATCACACTGTCATGCAGGGGATATCACACTGTCATGCAGGGGATATCACACTGTCATGCTGGGGATATCACACTGTCATGCAGGGGATATCACACTGACGTGCAGGGGATATTGCACTGTCATGCTGGGGGTATCACACTGTCATGCTGGGGATATCGCTTTGCGGTCGGTGCTGTCACCGGTAGAGTCTGGTGACTGGTGACTGGTAACTGGTGACTGGCAACTGGTGACTGGCAACTGGTACCGGGCAACTGGCAACTGGTAGCTGGTAGCTGGCGGGGCTTTTTTGTCCCCTGGCGGCATCGGTGCCGTAGCCGGAAAATATCCGGATACTTCCGTTTGCAAACGGCTAGTTGAGCGTAGCTCATAAGTTTGCTAAATTGAAGGACTGATTCGCAATAGGGAATATAACATCAATACCGATAGCGAATTGTTGGCAGCAAGCGGCCCTGGACAAAAAAAATGAACATTGACGTCATTATCATTGGACTCATCTCATTGTTGATCGGACTGGTGACTTATGTGATTGACAAACCCCGGACGGCTAAAGAAAAAAGATACGTGCCATTAGGGTTAGCCGAGTCTCAATTTAAAGCATCAAAGTGGGCGTTGTTAATCGGAGGGACATTCATGACCTTATATGGACTCTTCAATCAATCGTGACGAATGAAAAAAGGGGAAGATTGAAACGGGCCGCCAGCTGCCAACACAAGCTATGGGCCATTTGCGGGCGGATAGGAATTTCGTAGTTTACGTTTCTTAACTTAGTTTAGTGTATGCGGACGAGAGTGGAGTCGGTCGCGCAAGTCATTCCCGATGGTCATTTAACTTGCGCTCCTAAACCGCAAACGTCCCATAGCCAAACGTTAGCGGCCATATTCTTTGGACATATTTATCAATGGACTTCAAATACGATATAGCATTATCCTTTGCAGGTGAAGACAGACATTATGTTGACAAAGTAGCCGAAATATTGAAGGTTGAAGGTATTAAAGTCTTCTACGATAAATTTGAGACTGTTGATCTTTGGGGAAAGGACTTAGCTATTCATTTTGATTATGTCTATAGAAAAAGTGCCAGATATTGCATTCCGTTTATTTCAGCATCTTACAAGGACAAGATTTGGACACGTCACGAAATCAAAACAGCGATTTCTAGAGCAATAGCTGAGAATGATGAGTACATACTCCCAGCTAGATTTGATGACACAGAACTTGATGGCATTCGACCCACTCTTGGATATGTCGACTTAAGGTATAACTCTCCTGAGAAGTTGGCTGAAATGATTTTGGAGAAACTAAAAAGGGAACCATCAAAACCAATCCCAGAAAAAGAGCAACCAGCTGGAAATGTTTATTTAACATTGAAAGCTCATGCGGTGCCTCCTGGCAAAGTCATTGGCTTTTACCTTTCGGTTGACACAACGAATACCATCCGTGAGAATAGATTTTTTCATGAACCAGTTTTCTCGCTAAGCAAACCGATTCATGGAAATGCAGATACTTTTCAGCTTGTAAACATGGTCAACAGAATACCTTTTCCAAAAAAACTTGAATTTGGAGAGACTATGGGGGTGATGTATCAGCTCCCATTTGAATTTGTAACTGAGTTAAGAAAATTACAAGGACAAGATGTTACTTTGACTGCGACAGTTTCAACAACAATTGGAGAGAAATTCAAGTCCAATGAGAAGAAACTTGATGAGATAATAAATTGGGTTGAAGAATACAGCCGCTAACAAATAAGGCTTCGCGTGGCCGGCACGGCCTTGCGTGAAGCCCGTGTCTGCCTGCGCCAAGCTTCGGCAGATAAATTGCACCGGACCGCAGGTGGCGGTCAAAATGCATTGTATTGGCCCTGATCAGGTGCTACACAATGTATTATGGGGATTGATACGAAGTCCGATGAAATGCTGACTTGTAATGTTCTGATTTTCAGTTGGTCTGCGAATTAAGTTGAAATTTGCAATAACAGCAAATGCACCAGAGCTACCGAAGGTTTAGTGCAACACAAAGCTATATGCCATTGGTGGGTTGTTAGGAAATTCGTAGATTGGTTTACTAATTTGGTTTTGTGTGCTGGACGGATTCGGAGACGGTCGCGCTTGTCATCCGTTGAGGCGAATTTGTTCCTAGACTCGCAACGCCCATAGCCAAAGGGTATCCAAAGGTTGTGCACAATGCCGTGCTAAGACTAAATCAAGACATATGAATTTCAATAAAACCAGAACGGCCGACTCTCTACTCATAATTGCTCTATTTCTTATTGTTAGTGCTTGCGGGGAAAAGCGCTTTCCATATGGACAGACATTTAGGGATCAGCTGATAGAGAGTTCAAGTATCGAACCGATCATTGAATCAATAACGGTTGACGACCGATTAGACTCGGAAGTCGTCAGGGCATATTTTGAGCGACAACTCAACAGTGCTCGGGAAGCAGAGAAAACCAAGGCAAAGGATGAGTTGGACAAAGCCAAAATGAAATATGACCAGGCACTCAAGACTCAGGGAAAGTATATTGCTGACGGTGTGTATCTCAAATATGTAAATGAAGCCAAAGAAAAGTATGACGCATTGATCGCTGGTAAAGGTGATTCCGCGAGATTTGAGTTCTACTTTGAGAGACTTCGAAATCCAACCGTGTTCGAGGAAATTACGGTTAAGTTTAGATTTTCAAAAGATGGGCCATTGCTGGTTCAGAGATATCGGATCGACATTTTTAAGAATGATACGTCTTTCTATGAGCTCAAGGGAGACAAGACAATTAAGGACTACGTTAATTGACTGCCTAAGGATGCGCGGGACTGTGCACAACACAAAGCTAAATGCCATTGCCGGGTTGATAGGAATTTCGTAGCTTTCGTAACTTAACAAAATTTGGTGTAAATGGAAAGAGTTGGTTCGGTCGCGCTTGTCATGCTTCGCATTTAACAAGCACTCCTAATCCGCAAACGTCCCATAGCCAAACGTTAGCCAATACAAAAAGATGAGACTCCGATACAAACTTTTGACTTTGATTGTGTTGATAGGTTGCTCAAAACCTAAGACAAATGAAGTTAACTCAACGAATAATGACACAGCGGACAATACTGTAGCTGACTTATTGATAGACAGTCAAAAAAAAGACACTTTGAGTTATGTTGGCTATGTCGGAAAGTTTGAGGACAATGGTTTAATATATACCGACCTATACTTCGTTGACAACTTCGACTATGACCTTTACGATGAAATCACAAAATTGGGTACCCAAACAATATTCAAGGATGAGGAAACGCAGAGGACAAGATTAGAAGTTGAAAAAGTGAGAAAGTACTTCAACTTAACAGGACTCACAGACATTGACATCTATAATAAAGAAAATATAAAACTCACAACTGGACGACTAAGCCACATTGAATATGTTGAGGACATGATTGAAAGTAGGTTCGTTGCAGTATTTCAAGTTGACAACCCAGACATTTTTGACCCTTTATTTTGTGTTGGTAACTCAAACGAGGACTTGACTAAAATTGACTTTTCCTCACATAACGATGAAAAATTAAAATCAGAACTAATTGACTTATTGAAATTAAACACCGATCATATCTGGAGAATTGAACACTATAAACTCAGCGACCAGACGATTTATTCGGCTTTATCAGCAGACACAACAGCCTACATAATTGAGACACTAAATAACGAACATAAGACTTTGTATAAAAGTAGATCCAGTGAAACGATTAATAGTTTAAATGTAATCTCTAAAAAAATTAACGGACGACCAATTATATTGATGGAATGCGCAATGCCTGAAACAGATATGATGTGGAATTCTGTCCTAATCTTTAACGGGACAGACTATGAGCTAAGTAAAAATCACAGAATAAGTGGACAGTGAATGTACTGGCGCTAACATATAGGGCTTAAACGAAGTCCCAGCGCGCAGGGAATTCGCTATGAAGTTCAGGCGAAACTTCCGCGGGACTTCGATGTAAGCCGCTGTTGAACTGAAGCGCAGGTAGTTTCTACCAGCCCTTATGGGATTTTAATTGAGAGAATAACCTTGTTTTAGGTGTTGATGAAGGAGGCGGAGAATCATTTTGCATCGAAAATTCCATCCCATGAATTGAATATTTCGCGGTTGTGATGTCTGCAGGTTGCTTTTGAAGGACATGAAACGGATTTTTCAGTTAGTAGGCAATAGGGTATCAGTTCCGGCAAATCCGGAGTTTGAATAGCTACTCGACTGGCGGCAAGCGGCCTACGAAGAAAAAAGTACGAATAAAATTGTAACTTGGGGACATGAAAACAATAACCATAAATATACCGGACACTGTGGACTTTGACGACAAAGAAGCTCTAATGGTAATAGCGTCAAGACTGTATGAAAAGGGTAAACTTACCCTTGGACAAGCTGCTGAACTAGTTGGACTGTCAAAAAGTGCATTTATGGAAGTCTTAGGGATCTACGGGATTTCTGTTTTCAATTATCCTTCTACAGACCTTGGCCGAGACGTTGAGAATGCAAAAAATCATAATCTCTGACACCAGTTGTTTAATCCTTCTCGACAAAGTTGGAGAATTGAAACTTTTAAATAGACTCTTTGGACAAATTGCAATAACGCGAGAAATTGCTATTGAATATAAAAAAGAGTTACCTGATTGGTTTTCGATTGTAGAACCGACCAACAAGACCTATCAAAAGATTCTTGAGGCTTCGCTGGACAAAGGAGAAGCAAGTGCATAGCATTTGCTATCGAACATGCCGACTGTTTATTAATAATAGACGATTACAAAGGAAGAAAATATGCCGAACAGTTAGGTATTAAAATTACGGGAACACTTGGAGTAATAATTGACGCAAAACTCACCGGGCACATAGAATCAGTAAAACCGATATTGGACAAGATCAAAATGACCGACTTTAGGCTCAGTGCAGAACTTGAAAAAAGGACGCTTGAAAAAGCGAATGAGGGGTGACGGCCGCCAGCCGGTAACACTGTGCATGTGACCATAGCCGGGGGTTCGGTGTTGCATTGTAGTTTTGTTTCTTATTTTAGTTCACCCACGTGGGACAGGTCGCAGCCCGCCTTCGCTAAGGCTACGGACAGGGCCCCCTTCGCGAGGCGCTACGGACGGACAGGCAGGTCGGCCTTGGCATTCCGCTACGCTTCCTGACTACGCTTAAGCTTCGTCAGGCAATGCATTGCCAAGTCCTCCTATACCCCGCTACGGCTCATGCACTCACGTTGTGTGCAAGCCCGCCTTATCAAACGAATGACTTCTAAAAATTGAGTATCTTTGACCATGAACCTTTCGACTCTAATTAAGGACAAATACGATGAATTTGTTGACCTATGCCGATCGCACCAGGTGGACAAGGTTTATGCATTTGGTTCATCCATAACCGACCATTTTGACCCTAAAACAAGCGACATTGACGTAGTGGTTAAGATTGGCATTGACGACCCCGCTGATCGAGGTGAGGCTCTTTTATCTTTCTGGGATAAACTTGAGACCCTTTTCAGTCGAAAGGTTGACCTTTTAACCGAGGACTCGATTAGGAATCCTTATCTTAAGTCGAGTATAAACCGGACAAAAAAGCTAATCTATGACGGAGAAGGAGAAAAAGTTTTTGTCTGACATTTCGAATTCGATCGAATTGATTGAGAGTTTCACAAAGGATATCAAATCATTTTCTGAATACCAGAAGGACCTAAAGACAAAAGGGGCGGTGGAGCGGCATCTTGGGATCATAGGTGAAGCTGTTAACAAATTCACAAAAGAGGCCAAGACGAACGATCTAAGGAACGCTTCTCAAATCATAAGCCTCAGAAACCGGTTAATTCATTCCTACGACAACGTGGACGACTCAATTATCTGGTCCATTCTGACTAGACACTTAACACCACTTAAAGACGAGGTGACAAAGAAACTTGGGTGAGGCGGGCCAGCACACAACACATAAGGCTCAAACGAAGTCCCAACGCAGGGAATTCGCTATGAAGCTCAGGCTCTGTCGTAAAACAAAAAATCACACCGGCAAGCTGAAGGAAAACACCGAGCCTTTTCCCTCCTCACTCTTCACCCAAAGCTCTCCGCCATTCTTCTCCACAAACTCCTTACATAACAGCAGTCCCAGGCCGGTACCTTTTTCCCTGGCAGTGCCTTCCGTGGAATGTTTCGCATCCAGCCTGAACAACTTGCCGATCGCCTCACGCGGAATCCCCACACCATTGTCCTCGATCGACACCACTACCTGGCCGTTGCGCTGGTCAGCCTTCGCCACAATGCGACCACCCTGAGGTGTGAATTTGATCGCGTTCGACAGCAGGTTCCTCACCACGGTGTTGATGGAAGGCTTGTGCGCGAGCACGGTCAAACCTCCAGGGCAATCCATTTCAATGGTGATGTGTTTGTTCCGTGCCTGCGTGCTCAGCAACTTTTCATTGTCTTCCATCACCCGAACCAGGTCAAATGACTCCTTTGTAAAATCAGTGCTGCCCGTTTGCGACCGGGCCCATTCCAGTAGATTCTCCAACAACGCAAAGAGATTCTTCAACGACTTATCAAGATCCTTTGCCAACATTTGTATCTCCTCCTTGCTCAGGTGATCGGTATGGTTCATCAACAGGCCCGAAAAGGAGGTAAGTGAGTTGAGCGGCCCTTTCAGGTCGTGACCAATGATGGAGAAGAACTTGTTTTTGGTGGCGTTGAGGTCGGCCAGTTGCCGGTTTTGTTCTTTCACCTGCTCATTCACTGTTCTCAGCACACGTTCGGCCCTCCGCTTCTGCAAGTACATATAATAGACGATCACCATCACGAGCAAGCCCACTGCCAAGCCGAAGATGAGCAGGCGCTGCAGGCGTTTGTCCTCCGCCAGCTGAAGTTCCTGTCGCCATTGCTGCACCTGGAGGTTGTCAATTTGAGACTGCTTTTTATTCAGCTCAAACCTGTTTTGGGCTTCCGCCAATTGGCGATCATTCTTTTCGTTTTGCATGTACTCGCTGATTGCAATGAACCGGTTCTTGTAAATGAGTGCCTGCTCCAGGTTTCCCATGGCCTCGTGGCAATGGCTCAGGTATTCATAACTTCTTCGCATCTCTTCCTGAAGGTGGGCTTCCTGCGCGTACATCAGTCCGCTGTCGAGCAATGCCTGTGCCTTCTGATGGTTGCCACTATCGTAAGCCATGATGCCCAGGTTGTTGAACGACTCGGCAATGCCCGCTTTGTCGCGGATGAGTTGGCGTATCTCCAGCGCGGCTTCATGATTCGCCCGCATGCGCTCGCTGTTTTCCATGTCTTTGTACAGTTGGGCGATCACGCTCAAGGATCGGGCTTCATTCTTGCGGGCTCCCTGGGCGCGGTAAATGGCCAGCGCATCCTTGTGCACAGCCAATGCGTTGGCAAGCCGACCCTGCTGTTGCTCGAGTTGCGCGAGGTTGTAGAGCACCTCGGCCTGCATGAGCGGATAGTCGAGCTGATCTTTGTATTCGAGTGCCAGCTGAAAGCTTTCGTCCGCTTTCTCCAGGTTGCCAAGCAAGGTATTGATTCGCCCCAACCTGTTGAGAATATAGACCAGCACGTTTACATCGCGGTAGCGATCGTTGAGGCGCAGGGCCGGCTGCAATAATTCGTCAGCCTTCCGATAGTCGCCCACATCTTCAAAAATCTGCGACATCGCCAGGTATGTGTACACCTGCTGGTCATAACGTTTCAAAGAGTCTTCGATGGAAAGTGCTTCGATGAAATTCTGTAGGGCGAGACCGTAGTCGTGGGTTTGCGTCAGGTGCAGCATGCCCAGGCGCTTCAACGCCTTCAATTGCTGATCCGCGACCAGTTGATCCCGGGCCGCGTTCAGGTCGCTGTGGGCCGATGCCAGTTTTTCGTTTACACCTGAAAGCTTTCGCTGAAAGTAGGCGAGATAAGCGCCAAGATCCTCCTGCGCCTGGACAGGCGTGATGACCAGGAAGAAGACAAAAAAAGTAAACCTGTAAATGCTAAAAATGGAGTGCATTTAATTGGTATTTCAAAATTGGAGAGAAGCGTGCGCAGATAAAACGCAAGTTTGGAGCAAAACTTACGTAGTAGCGATAAATCAACGAAGAGCTGCAACTGACGTGCCGTTGCCTGTACCTTTGCGCAGGCAGGGGCATTGCCCCCAATGGGTAATTTTGTAACTTTATCATTGGCGTCCATGTATCCATGGCGTTTTTCTTAAGTCTATGGTCAATTGGATTGAAGACAAGTTGGCTTCAAAGAGTTCTCGCTCAATCTATTATACAAACCTCCTGTCGCTGATTTTCAGCGGGCTTACTTTTGGCCTTGCGTTCGTTCTGTATTATTCATTTGGTTGGACTGCGACCCTGCCCCTGGTTGTGGGTGCTGGAATTGTGTTCTGCATTGTAATCGTAATGAACAAGTTTGGCTATGTGAATGCGGGCCGCATGTTGTTTTGCATCTTGCCGGTGTGGGGTACGCTTACCGTATCTGTCATTGGCAAACTGGGTGTCGAACCGCAATCCTACATCGTATACTTCGATAGCAGATACATCCTGTTGGCCAGTTCAATCCTGCCGGCCGTTGTTTTTGACCTGAAGGAGCGATGGCCTCTCTATACCTGCCTGGCCAGCACGGCCGTTTGCATCCTGTTTTTTGATCCAATTCATAATTGGCTGAACATTGGTTACTACCAGCGAGGCTTTGATGTGCCATCGTACTACTACATTAATTATGTTACGATGATCTCATACGTGGCCATCCTGGCTGGAGTTTTCATCCTCAAGCTCAGGCATTGGCGGGCAAATGAAAAGGCGATGCGAACGCTGGCTGAAAATGCGCGGATGCGAAGGGTGGCGGAAATAAGAAGTTCGGAACTGGAGCACCTTTCCCAGGAAATGGAGAGCCAGAATGAGGAGCTCATCCAACAACAGGAAGAACTTGTGGCAAGCCGCGATAACCTGGAGAAAGCGAATCGGATGATCCACGATCAAAATGAAAAATTGGAGACTTATGCGAAGCAGCTATCCAGGCTGGTGGAAGAAAAAAGCGGTGACCTTCAAAAATCGAATGAGGAATTGATCAAATCCAATAATGAACTGAGGCAGTTCTCTTTCACAGTTTCGCACAACCTGAGAGGCCCGGTGGCGCGATTACTCGGACTGACAAACCTGCTCAACGCAGGGATGAATCAACAAGAGCTGCCACGGTTGGTTGATTACATACGAAAGTCAGCGAGTGAACTTGATGGCATCCTCTCAGACCTCACGCACATCATTGACATTAGAAGTGAATTGTACCGCGTAAAAGAACGAATCAACATTGCCGCTGAATGGCAGCGCTGTGTTTCACTCATGCAGGATTACCTGCCTGCAGATGCAAGGATTGAGACCGTGTTTGACGAAGAGGTGGTTTACGGCATCAAGCCGATGTTTGGGAGTATCATGTTAAACCTGCTCACAAACAGCATCAAATATCGATCGTCTGAACGCAGCCTGGTTATCCACCTGACCAGCAGGGCCAACCAAATTGGGCAAACCGTTGTGGAAGTGAGGGACAATGGAACAGGATTTGACCTGGCAAGTCATCAGGAAAACGTTTTTAAGCTCTACAAGCGATTTCACACCCACGTCAACGGGAAGGGGCTGGGGCTCTACCTGGTAAAAAATCAAATCGAGATCATGGGCGGCAGGGTGGAGGTAGAAAGTGAACCTGACAAAGGCGCGCTGTTTCGCCTTGTCTTTCCAACGGCAGATGGCGTTTCGCACCAGGTATTCTTTGAAAACGATGCAAGCTTGCTGTATTACGATGCCGTGATTAACAATACCGTGATTATTTGGAAGAAAAATGTGACATCCGCGGAGTATCGGAACGCATTTGAGCGTGTGCTTCAGACGCTTCGAAAATACAACACGACCGGCTGGATTGCTGACCTTAGAAATCAAGGGCGGGTTGGCAGGGAAGATCAGTCGTGGTTTTTGTCAAACATTCTTAAGTCGGCTGCGGACAACGGGCTGAAACGAATTGCGGCCATCGGCTTTGACGATCCGATTCGCAAAGACTACTACGAACGAATGATCGCAACCACCAAAGAATACGGAATTGTGCTGCAGGTCTTCTACGACATGCCCTCAGCCCTCAACTGGATGAAAGCTTCACAGGTTGCCCTGTAGCAATAGGCGCTGCCAGTAGCACGTCCGGAATCTTAAAGGCATCTACCAGCGGCACGGCATCTTGCCTTACCTGTGCCACCAGCTGATTCACGAGCCTGCGGATGGCCTTGGTCTTGGTTCCTTCCATGTATCCATGTTCAAGATACCAGCCCTTGTTCTTCTCGATTTGGCAAAGGGCAAATAGCTGACAAAGTTGCTGAAGCGCCTTTTTGCATTTTGCGTCCGCCACTTTCTTCACTGCGAGCTGAAACTGCTCCAGGATAACGCGCTCGATGTAGGCAAAGCCCACTTGAACCATGTGGTACTGCGTTTGATTGAAGGCATCAAACGAGTCCATTCCGTTATCGAGGTGTTTCTTTAACCTGCGCGCCCCCGATACGAGAATTTCCCGTTCGCGATGACTGAAAGCGTTTAGGTGAAACCCAGGATCGAGCAAATGATCGGGATCTGTGGATCCTGTGACAAACGGATTGGCACCGATGATCGAACTCTTGGCTTGATCTGCCACATAGTTCAGGATGCCGAACAGGTTCATGTTCGCAAACTCCTGTTTGAATTCTGTGAGCCGGCCCTTGGCTACCAGTTGCATCAGCACGGTGTTATCTCCTTCGAAGGTTGTGTAGATGTCGGTGTCGGCTTTCAGCGCATCGATTCTGTTTTCCGAAAGATAGCCTTTGCCACCGCAGGCTTCGCGGCATTCCTGCAGCGTGGCGGTGGTGTTCCAGGTGGTAAAGGCCTTGAGCCCGGCCGCGAGGGCTTCTATTTCCTGCAACTCCTTTTCCTTCCGGGCCAGAAAACGTTCAGTCACGTGCTGGAGTGCGAAGTGCAGGGCGTAGGCATTCGCCAGCAAGGGCATCAACCTGCGTTGGTGGGTACGATAGTTAAGGATCGAAACTTCAGCGCCACCTTCAGGTCCGAATTGTTTTCGCTGGTCACCGTACCGGATGGCAATGGTCAACGCTGATTTGGTGGCTGCGTTACCCGAGCGCGGGATGCCAATCCTTCCACCCACCAGCGTGCCCAGCATGGTAAAGAACCTGCGGTTATCACTGGCAATGGGGCTGGTAAATTGGCCGATCTGATTGATGGAGGCGAAACGATCCAACATGTTGTCAAAAGGGATCACCACCTGGTTGTATTGGATGGTGCCGTTGTCCACGCCATTCAAACCCATTTTTCTCCCGCAATCATTGATCGTGATGCCCGGCATGAGTTGGCCGCGCTTATCCCGGATGGGAACGAGAAAAGCAGTAACGCCATAGTCGGTACCATCGATGATGAGCTTGGCAAATGTGGTGGCCATTTGCCCATGAAGGGCCGCGTTGCCGATGTACTCCTTTTGTGCGCCCGGATGGGGCGTGTGAATGGTGAAAGTTTGTGATTGGTGATTGTAGGTGGCGGTTGTTTCAATGCCCTTTACGTTGGAACCGTGGCCCGTCTCTGTCATGGCGAAACAACCCGGAAGTTCCACCGTGCCGATGTCTTTCAAATATTTTTTGTGGTGCTTTTCTGTGCCCAGGAAGTATACACTCATTCCAAACAAGCCGAACTGCACGCCATACTTCACTACCAGGCTCAGGTCGTGGTAGCTCATGGTCTCCATCACCGTAAAATAAGAGTCCATGTTGTCCTGACCGCCATATGCTTTTGGATAAGCGATGGATCCCAGGCCCTGCGCGGCCAGCAACTTCAGCCAATGAAGAACTTTTTCCCTGCGTTCGTTGAGGTTGTCTGTATCGAGGTAGGCAAATTCAGGGTCCGACAAGATCGTCTTCACCCGGTCGATCAACTGGGCGTGTTTTCCATCGAGGATGGCCGCCATTTGATCGATGTCGAAGTGGCGCACAGTTTTTTCCTGCCCTGTCGCAGTCACCCGTCCTTTCATCATCAGGTTGTCGGCCGACTCGCGACTGATCACCCCGAGGGCATCTTCCACTTCCATAAGCGAATTGCGAAACTGATCGAGTTGTTTGGCGCTGCCGTTGTTCGCGTTGTTTTTTGCCAACAGGATGCCGATGTCGGCCAGGGTGAGGTTGCGCTCCTGCTCAAGCTGGTCGCTTACTTTCAGGATTTCATCTTTCCAACTCTTGAGTGTGGCGGGCGTAGGGGGTGCCGTGGGATCCACCTGCTGAAGGAGGAACTTCTTTTCTTCCGCAGTGAGCCAGTTCTGCTTGTTGATGAGTTTTTGCATGTGGTCGATTTCGCTTGGCGTGAGAACGGCATCGGACCACACCATGTAAATCATGGGCAGGAACGCATAGAGGTTCGGATTGGCCTGGAGTTGGGGCGCCTGGAGCATAGGTGTGGGTTTAAACTAAAAATACGAACTATTCAGCCCAGATGGAAGTGCGCCCACCCGCCATGGCTTTTCCTGTGCATGAGATACTCCAGTCAGCGAAGAAGAGTCCCGCCAGGGTACTGCGATCGGAATAAACTCCCGGTTATTTAGTCGGGCTGATGTTCTTGGAGGCCTTCAGAATGTCTCTTCGGCTCACTTGCCCAATCAGTACGCCATTCTCCACGATGGGCATTCTGCGAATCGGGGAGGAGAGGAACTCATTGGCCGCATCCACTACATCGTGTTTGGGCGACAATGTCTTCACGTTCGTGGTCATGTAGTCCGATACTTTGGGCGAACTCATGGGCTGGTTGTGGTAGGCCTGATCCACGATGATTTTCAGACAATCTTTCTCCGAGATCATCCCCACAAGCTTCCGGGCTTCGTCCAGCACGGGTGCACCTGAAATCCGCTTCTCCAGAATCAGGTCGATCACTTCGTTGATAGACTGATCCGGGCCCACAGTCACCAAATCTTTCACTGGCACCATGTACTTCACCACCGATTCATATTCATTGGTTTTGGACTCAGTGGACAGGTTAGGTCTGAAATTCATTTAATGGGTCAAATTGGTTAGATAGTAATATTAGCAATAATAAATCAGATTTTAAACCCAGATTGGGTGAGCCCCGGGGCGCCTGAGCCAAAGGGATGGATCCCACAAATGAACAGCAGTTGACTGGCAACGGACGCCCGGCCATGCAATTGGCCTGAAAACGGCTTGTGGCTACGACCGGTACGATTGTGGCATGAGATGGCTGCGTAACTTACACCTATGATCTGGAACTACCTTACCATCGCCTACCGGAACCTGGTCAAAAAGAAGATTTACACCTTCATCAACATCGCAGGGCTCTCGACAGGGGCAGCGGTGGCGCTCATCATCTTCCTTTATGTGCAGCACGAGCTGTCGTACGATAAGTTTACCGGACATCAGGATGTGTACCGGATGGTGGAAGATCGGATATATCCGGATCGCGTGGCGTACTTCACGCTGATGCCCGGGGGTTTTGCCCAAGTATTACCTGATGAAATCCCTGAGGTGGAGACAACCACAAGGGTGGTAGGCTTTCCGAATTTCTCAACCATCGTGCGCCAAGGCGATAACGTCTTTACCGAGCACTATTTCTTCTCTGCCGATTCAAACTTCTTTGACGTATTTCCCTATAAACTGCTGAAAGGCAACCCCGACAAGGTGTTGCGCGATGTGAATACGGTGGTGATGACTGAATCGACCGCCAAACGCTACTTTGGGGAACAAGAAGCCATCGGCAGGTTCATCAAGGCATTTGATCAGGACATCGAAGTAGTGGGCGTGATGGAAGACGTGCCGGAAAACTCGCACATGAAGTTTGATATGCTGGGCCCTACGGTGGGAATCGATTTCCTGGAAGACCCGAATTTCTACATTGCCGGCACTTATACCTATGTGAAATTGAGACCAGGCGCCTCGCCTGAGGCTGTCGACAGCAAGATGCCAGCCCTTGTGGAGAAGTATGCGGCAAGTCAGATTGAACGCGACCTGGGAGTTTCCTACCAGAAATATGTAGCAGATGGGAATGGATACAAGTACTTCCTGCAGCCGATAGCCGACATTCACCTGCATTCTCACCGGATCAATGAAATCAAACCAAACGGCAGCATCACCACGGTAAACAGCCTCATAGCGATCGGTGTCCTGATCATCATTATCGCTGCCATCAACTTCGTGAACCTGGCTACCGCCCGATCGGTAGAACGCGCGAAAGAAGTGGGTGTGAGAAAAGTGCTGGGTTCACGCAGGGCCCAGTTGATTGGGCAATTCCTGTCCGAGTCGATGCTCATCACGTTGATAAGCCTGGCCATCGCGATTGGCATCGCACAACTCAGCCTGGGCTTCTTCAACAACCTTACCCAACAACAGTTGGAAATCGATCCGGTGGGCAACCCCCTGATGGGGATGGCCGTGTTGGCCGTGGCGCTCACCCTTGGATTGCTGGGGGGATTGTATCCTGCCTTCTTTATTTCAGCGCTAAAGCCGGCCGAAGTGCTGAAAGGAAAGTTCAAATCATCAACGCGGGGTGGCCTTCTGCGCAATGGCCTTGTCATTTTCCAGTTCACCATCGCGGTGATGCTCATCAGTTCCACGCTGGTAGTGTATCAGCAATTGCGCTTTGTGTCAGACAAGGACCTGGGATTTCAAAAGGAAAACCTGGTGGTGATCAATCACACCAGCAATGGAAACGAATCGGAAGGCCTGCAGACCGAGTTGAGGAAGCTTGCGGGTGTGAAAAACATAGGTTCAGGCAATACGGTGCCGGGGGGATACTTCTTCGGGTTGCAGTTCCGGACACCGGGGGCTTCTGAAATCTTCACCCCAAAGGGTTACGCAGCAGATGATCACTTCAATGAGGTACTGGGGCTCAAGTTGGTAGAGGGTCGATTGTTCGGCCCCGGCTTCAACGATTCGTTGGCCGTGGTGGTAAATGAGGCCGCAGTGAAGGCAATGGATTTGGAAAACCCGATCGGCACAACACTTTTAAATGCAGTGGACAATGGCGATGGGAGAGTTGAAATACCCTACACGATTGTGGGTGTGGTCGAAGACTTTAACTATGAATCGCTTCACACTCCCATTGCACCTATTGTCATCATGAGCACCGAGGGTCAAATCAATTTTCAAAATGTAATGGTGGCGAGAATCGCTTCAGAGGACTTGCCCGCGACTATTAGTCAATTGGAATCCGTATACAAACGGCTGGTGCCCGGAAGCCCGTTTGTTTATAATTTCATGGATGCCAGGCTCGATGAACTGTATAAAGAGGAAAAGTCTTCAGGTAAACTCCTCACTGTTTTGTCAAGCCTGGCCATACTGATCGCCTGCGTGGGACTGTTTGGTCTGACTGCGTATACCGTGAATCAGAAGACCAAGGAAATCGGTGTTCGAAAAGTGATGGGTGCCACGGTAGCCGGCATTGTGACCTTGTTATCTGCGAGCTTCGCGAAACTGGTGATGATTTCTTTGGTGCTGGGCATACCGGTTGCGTGGTTTTTGCTATCGGAATGGCTGCAGACCTTCGCCTATCGCATTTCTTTAACGGCCACTACGTTTGTCCTTGCGGGAATTCTGGTGATGTTGTTTACCCTCCTCACGATTAGTTACCAGGCGATCGGTGCCGCGCGGGTAAATCCAGTGGATAGCCTGAAAGAAGAGTAAGCACTCAGGAAAAAAGAGGAAGTTGATCTTCCTCGGTATTCATCGCTTCGTCATGAGCGAAGTTGGAGAGGGAGATTCCCAGCAGGCGAACTTTCTTACCCTCCAGGTCGGTGCCCATCAGGAGTTCCTGCGCTACTTTAATCAGGTCCTCTAAGATATCGATCGGCTCTGCAAGTGTTTTGCTGCGTGTGATTTGCTGGAAGTCGTGGTATTTGATCTTGACGGTTACTGTTCTGCCGGCAAGCTTCTTGGATGAGATGCGGTTGCGCACCAGCACAGCGATGCGGGCCAGTTCGGTTTTCATTTCCTCGGGCGTGGTAAGATCGTAGGAGAAGGTATCTTCTGCGCCAACAGATTTTGCTTTTCGATGAGGCTTCACTTCGCGGTCGTCAATGCCGCGAACGATTTTATAATAGAACTTTCCCGGCTTTCCGAAATGATGAATCAGTTCTGGTTCACTGAGTTGCTTCAGGTCAGCGCCCCTGAATAAGCCCATTCGTTTCATTTTTTCCGCTGTGACCTTGCCCACGCCATAGAACTTTTCAACTGGCAATTGTTCCATGAACCGTTCAATGCGCGAAGGCCCGATAAAGGTAAGGCCGTCTGGCTTGTGAAAATCTGATGCGACCTTGGCCACAAATTTACTGGTAGAGATACCCGCGGAGGCCGTAAGGTGGAGCTCGTCTCTGATCGCCTGCTTGATCAGCTTGGCGATCTCAATGGCTGATCCAACTTGTTGTTTGTCGGTGGTCACATCCAGGTAAGCTTCGTCCAGCGACAACGGTTCGATCAGGTCGGTATACCGGTGGAAAATGGCCCTGATCTTTTGCGACTCTGCTTTGTACACGTCAAACCGGGGCCGGACAAAAATCAGGTGCGGACAGAGCTTCTGCGCGTGCCTGGAGGGCATGGCCGATCGCACGCCATACTTGCGTGCCTCGTAGCTTGCGGCAGCCACTACGCCACCGCGTCCCTGGGGTAAGCCACCCACAGCCACCGGCTTTCCGCGATACTCCGGATGATCACGTTGTTCGATGGAGGCATAAAAAGCATCCATGTCAATGTGAATGATCTTCCTTACAATGGGCTTACTCATCTATGCAAAGGTAATTGAGCAGAGTGGGCGTATATCAAATGGATGGAAGGTAGTTGGGCGGCAAAAGTGGATAACTTTAAAAAATGTGGATAAAGCTAGGTGAGGCATCTGACAACGTTGTGTCAGCAGAAGGTGACGTTACTCATCAGTTATTATCGGCATTTGAACGGACAATCGGGCCGCTCATTGGTCAAAATGAAATATGAGCGGCAATTCGCGCGTATATAGGGGAAGCGCGGGGCTACCTTGATGGTGCTTCCTGCTTATTCAACCACACACAAACCCTACTACTATGGAAGCGAATCAATTGAACCAAGAGACACGACCCAATGGATCGCATGTGCGCGTGTTGCCGCACATAGACAGGGTTAACCTCTACGATTTTGGCTATGAAAAATCAGGCAATGCCAATGGCGATCCTGAGTTGTATTCACTTTACCTCAACCGGATCATCAATGGCGATCTGGTAGAAGAGCCTTTTGAGGGCTTTACTGACGAAGAGAAGAAGGACCGCCTGCGGCAAATCAAGGAACTAGAGAAGTCGATCAAGCAAAAAGACGAGTTCAATGCACAAGTAGAACAGGAGATCAGGGAAAAGGAAAAGAGCATTGACAAGTATCGCAAGGATCTTTTACAGATCAGAGAAGCGCGCTCAAAGAGCAAAGAGAAGTTGAAGTCGGAGAGCTTTAGCCCGATGAAATTCTCTTTGAACCTTTTTATCCTGGCGATGCTTTCCGTTTACCTCTTCTTCTTTTACGTGTCAGCATCTTACAAGGCCCTCTATGTCGACTTTGAGGGGATTGCGGCAAGCATTGCGGCAGGTGAAGGAACAGGCAGCATCATGCCGGGGCCATATGAACTGTCGGAGGCACTGCAATTCAATTATTTGTTGCTGGTAGTGCCCTTTGTGTTTTATGCATTCGGTTGGGCCTTTCATGTGCTGCTCGAGATCAAGGGAAACTCCCGTTTTGTATTGGTGGGGGCTCTGATTGCCGTCACTTTTACGGTCGATTTCTTGCTTGCAATGATCATCAGCAATAACAATGAGACGGCAAAGGAATTGATGGGTTTGCCCGCTGTGCACTGGAGCCAAAGTCCTTCGTTCTATATCATTTTGTTTCTCGGATTCCTGGTGTATGTAATCTGGAGTATTCTCCTCGATTCACTCATCCGCGAATGGGATAAGAAGGAGATCACCAACAACCTGAAGAAGATCATCAAGCACCTGAAGGGTGATATCACTCTCCTCCGCGATAAATTGGAAGACACATCATTTCCGAAAGCGCAGATTGCCAACTTCAGAGAAGACCTGAATACGGTGATGTATGGAAACCTGAAACGCTATATCGATCAGTTTTCATCGGGTTGGATTGCCTACTTGTCGCCTTCCCCGATGAAAGAAACGAAAGAAAAGTGTCTTGCCCTTAAGAAGGAAGTGGAAGACAAGCACGACATCAGATCCGGCAATGTAAAAGTGGTCGCCAGGCGTGGAGTCCTATAAAATCAGAAATACCATGAAAAATACTAGAATTTATATCGCAGCTCTCTCTTTGATATGGCTGCTTCTGGCCGCATCATGCAAGTTGCCAGCACCGGAAAAGAAGGAAGTGGCGCAGCGTGTGAAGCACAACTACATCATCCTGCTTGACCTCTCAGATCGCCTGATTGTGCAGGACCGGCAGCCGCAACGCGATAAGCAAATCATTCGGGATATCTATGGGTTGTTTGAAGACCGCGTGAGGCAGAACCTTTACATTAAATCGCGAGACGAGATCAAGGTAGTAATCGCCCCTCAGGTGGGTACAGGCCTGAATCGCAACCTGTTTGAAGACAGGCTCTATGTAAACATGGATCACATTCAGAATATATACCGCAGGCCCCGCGAAGAGGAGCGGAGGAATGCTTTCTTTGCCAACCTTGATACGCTTTATCGTCAGGCAGTGTTCAGTTCCACTACGACCGACTACCACGGTGCCGACATCTGGAAGTACTTCTACGAAGATTTGAAGATGGACTATGTAACGGAGGAGAACACCGAGAACTTTCTCTTCATTCTTACGGATGGCTACCCCATCGTGGGAAAAAACAGAAACAAGTTGCTGGAGGTGAGGAGCCAGTTTCCGGATTTGCATATTGTGCTGATGGAGGCCGCACCAAGAGAAAAAGATCTGGAGTGGGATAGCATCATGAGCGTGTGGCAAGAATGGTTTGAGGGGATGAGCATTGAAGAATATACACTCATCAAGCGGGGTTCCATCACCAAGGAGATGGAGGAGGTGAAGAAGATTGTGAGTGACGACAAACCCACGCTTGCATCGAGGTAGCAGGCGCGATGCTGCTTTGATTAGAAGCCGGTCCCCGGGCCGGCTTTTTTATACCGGTCCTGTAACACTCACTTGCCGTAGCAGAAAAAGTTCCACAACTTGGGAGAGAAATAATATTTTCATTCTCATGAGGACATTGGTTGCGCTTTTAACAATTCTTCCCGCCATCGCCTTTGCGCAAATGGGCAAGGTAATGGACAACCTTTCTTTGCCGAGCAAAATACTGAAGATGGACAGAAAGTACGCGGTGTATCTTCCGCCAGACTACGAAAAATCTGAGCGCAGTTATCCGGTGTTGTACCTGCTGCATGGAGCAGGAGATGACCACACCGGTTGGGTGCAGTTTGGCGAGGTGCTCCACATTGCAGACAAAGCAATCAACGAAGGCAAAGCCACGCCCATGATCATTGTGATGCCCGATGCAAAAACCACGCGACTCGGTTACTTCAACGACATCACCAATCAATGGCGGTATGAAGATTTTTTCTTCGAAGAGTTTATTCCAGTCATTGAAAAGACGTACCGTATCAAGAGCGAAAAGCGATATCGCGCGGTGGCCGGCCTTTCGATGGGTGGAGGCGGATCATTCATGTATGCCCTCCACCACCCGGAGATGTTTTCTTCTGCCTGCCCGCTCAGTGCCTATGTGGGGCCACTTACAGTTGAAGAGATGAAGCAGCGGATGGAAAAGGATGTGAAAGTTTCGGATGAACAGATTCAAACTTACTTCAAAAGGCACAACGCGGTTGAGTTGGTGAAAGCCATTCCGGATGACCAAAAGAAAGCCGTACGTTGGTTTATCGACTGCGGAGACGATGATTTCCTTTACGAAGGCAATTCGCTTGTTCACATTGCCATGAAGAAGAAGGAAATCCCGCATGAGTACCGGGTGCGGGATGGTGGCCACACGTGGACCTACTGGCGGGATTCGTTGCCGGTCGTACTTTCATTTGTGTCAGACGCCTTTCATCAGTACTAATCCTTAGTCCTCAAATAGGCGGAGGGGCCACCCAATCCCTGGAAAGAGGGATTGCGAGAAGTCGCACGATTTGGTAACTTCAATGCTGAGAAGAATTGCAGCGATGAAGAAACTTGCATTTTTTCTTTTCCTCCTTCCAATACTGGCTTATTCACAGGCTGATCAGGAAGGGTATAAGCGCGCAATTGAAAGGTATTCCGAACAGATCAAGGTGGATCCGTTCGGGCCCAGTGCTGGCATTCTGTATATGCAGCGAGGGCTCGCCCATTACCATCAGGGTGAGCACAGCCTCGCAACAAAAGATCTGACCACCGCAACGGAAAGGAGCCTTACTGCACCATACCGTGCGCAGGCATTCTATTATTGTGGTCTCAGCTATGAAGCCACCAACGACTTGTCGGGTGCGGGCAGGTGTTACTCTCAGGCATTGGATGCCTTGAATCAGGATGAAAAGATTGAGGGACGGATTACATGGGACCAGATCCTGCTCAGGCGCATTGCAGTGCGCAAACGCCAGGGGTTTGATTACGCTGCACTCAGCGATCTGAAAATATATCGCTCCCTCAACCGAGCTGACGCCACCATTCAGCCACGGATTGATAGCCTCGCAAAAACGAGCTCGGCTTTTGCAGCGCTCAATTTTAATGCATTCCGACTGTTTCAAACGGAAAACCGCAGGTTGGAACTGGCCTATCAAGCATTTCAACAAGGAAACTACGATGATGCCGTCAGCATGGCGGGTCTGGAAGTAAATCGCGAGCCGCTTTTCTACGCGATAAGAGGGTACAGCAAACTGGCTGCCAGAAACAACGCAGGGGCCAGTTCCGATTTTGAAAACGCGGTACAACGCATCAACGACTTTAACTACAAGGGCCTTTCCAATTTCTATTTGGCATTCGCCAGGTACGAGGTGGGAGACCATCTGGGGGCGGTGGCGGCCATTACACTGGCTGGTCGTATGTTCACTTCCGAGAAGAGCCTCATCCCTTCATCATTCATTCTGCGCACAAGGGCTGAATGGAACGAACAACTTGGACGGAAGGCCAGTGCATACAACGACTATGAGCTATTGATAAATGTATTGCCGGGTGACAAGCAAGCGATGGCTAAATTAAATGAGTTGAAGGATTACAAGGACAAGCAGGACGATCCCATCGAATCAATCATTGTGAAGAGGCCACACCAGGTTGTTGCGAACACAACGACTAGTCCCTCCCAGCCCGGGAAAAAACCAGAGATCCAGCCTGCCGGAAATAAAGAGGTTGATCAGAAATTGGAAAATATCACGCAACATAAAAACACGCAAGAGAGTAAACTCCAGGTTAAACCAGCCGTGCCTGAGCTCAGTGAATTTGAACGGGCAATCCTGCGCTTCACGCAGTTGATCGACAAGGATCCATCCAATGCATCATTTTACATGCAACGTGGCATCGCCTATTTCCAGAATGGACAGTACCAAAACGCGATTCCTGATCTGACGACCTGCCTGAAGACCATTGATCCGCAGTATCGAAATCAGGCCTTGTATTTCCGCGCCCAGTCATATGCGCAAACCGGTAACGTCAGCAACGGGCTTGCCGACATAAATGCAATCCTCCAGGCCACGGCATCTGGAACCACCGTGCCGGTTGTGGCGGGTATATCCTCAAAAGATCTACTTCTGCAACGAGCCCTATGGCAGCTTCAAACGGGAAATTCATTCGCTGCATTCTCTGATCTGAAGCGTTACAGGAAGTTGGATGCATCCAACGCACAAGTGAACGCGAAGTACGACAGCCTGTTGGCAGCGGATGAAACGCTGCAAATGACTGAGTACGATGTTTATTCGTTTTTGGGTGCAAGCGTTTCGAAAAGTGTTGAAAGGGCAAAGGAGTTGTTTTCTCAGGGCGAATTCGAGCAGTCGTATGATGCCTTGATCCGCGATGCGACTCGAACTACTACTCCAAATTCTCCCGCCAACCTGGCTCTAGGTTATTCTGCTATTCTAAAAAAGAATCCAAAGCAGGCAGTGGTTTTTCTGAATGAATACCTGAAAGGCGACCTGACCTTTGAGCAGAGAGCCTTGGCCAACTTCTATGCAGGTTATGCCTGGGGGCAGGATGGCAACCTCGATGAGGCCATTAATGCCTATACCAATAGTCTGAAAGTATTCACGACAGAGCGAAGCCAGATTCCGGCTACGGATATTTTGTTGAAGCGCGCGAAGTTGTTTGAGAAGCAGGGTTTCAGCGACATGGCCTACACGGATTACTCCTCCTACCTTCAGATGAGACCTGGCGACTCTGCTGTTCGCACTCAACGAGACGCGCTGAAGCCGGCAACGCCAGTTCAGGTGACTCTGGAGAAACCAACGGTACAACCGGCAGCCCAACCCAAGGTTGAAGAAAAGCCCCGGGATGTGAACCCTCTGAAGGAGTTATTCAAAGATGAGAAGCGGTATGCCCTTGTCATTGGCAACTCCAACTATCCGAAGGAAGTGGGATCGCTGGTGAATCCGCGGCACGATGCCATGGACATGGCGGAGGAGCTGAGAAAGTCAAACTTCGAGGTGACTTTGTTGCTGGATGCCACTTACCGGCAAATCGAGGTGGCAGCTGGCAATTTCTACAAAACCCTGGTGGAAGGCCCCAAGGACCAGACAGTCGGACTATTCTACTATTCCGGCCATGGTCTGCAATACGAAGGTGAGAACCTGATCGTGCCTGTTGATGCCCTGGCATTGAGTCCATCGGATATTCCTTATGTGTGCAACAAGGTGGACAAGATATTGGGTCGCATGGAAGCAGCGGCCACCCGGATGAGTATCATGATTTTGGACGCATGCCGCAGTAATCCGTTTCCGGTTGCCGATCGCTCCTTCAATCCGGGCTTGGCCCAGGTTAGGCCCGCGCGGGGTTCGTATGTCGCTTTTGCCACTGCACCCGGATCTACTGCATCAGATGGGACCGGCCGCAATGGTCTTTACACCCAGGAGCTCCTCAACGCAATGCGAAAACCCAACCTTACCATCGAACAGGTGTTCAAGGAAGTGAGAAGAAGCGTGTCGGATTTGTCCGCAGGCCGTCAACAGACCTGGGACAACTCCAACATCATTGGTGAGTTTTACTTCAAAATTGAGGATTAGACATTATTCCGAGGCGCCCAAATAAATTGAGTTAAAGATCAATTTATAGGTGCCGCGTGGCTGGGCCCTGAACTGCGGCCGGAACCCAAAAAGGATCACTCTTCCCTTTCCGTGCCCCACATCCAACATGGCTCCCTTGTTTTTCAGGTGCCTCTCATAGCCCTTGCCCCAGCCGCTCATCAGGATGTCTTTCGCAGCATACTTACTTACCACCTTCACATCCGGTCTAGGGTAGGGCTTGATGTCCTCATTGCCGCCTTCGCCTTTCCGCGAGGGCACCACGGTTGCAAACGCATGGCTTCGTGAAAAAGAAGCAGCCACCTCAGGCTGCATGCCGAAGGCCAGCGGATTGCTGGTGTCCACCGTCATGCGAACAAGTGATCCGGGCACGAAGAACTCCGAAGAGGACAATCGTCCTGTCAAGTCCTCCACCGGCAGACCAAATTGTTCAATGGCCAGGAGGGACGCTTCATCAAACAATATCAACACACCTCCATTCTTGGTGTAATTTTCAAGTTTCAAAACGCCTTCTACCCCGATACCGCCCACAAACTCTTCCGGCATTTCGCCTTTGTTATGCCCATGGATGATGGAGCCTGGACTTTGTTCCGGAATGATGATGGCAGAATACTGACTTAAGTCTTTGCTTCGGATGTCTTCATTGTGCAGCGTGTCGAGGTCAAACTCAAATTGTTCCAGTACCCAGCGTGTCCAGCCTTCGTCCATGTTGGCTACCCACGACTTGTACAGGCCGACTTTGATCTGCTTCAATGAACGAGAGGCTACCGATGGTTTGGCGCTTAAGCCATCAAAGGACACTCCGAGTTCTTTGCTGATCTTATCGAGATTGGCTCTCGTCTGCGTTCCGTTTTCGATCACGAAGGTTCCCGCTTCGTAATTGTTTTTTCCATCGCTGAATTTTGCCGAGGCGATGGATACCTTCTCTCCGGCTTTCAGCAATCTGTTTACCGCAGTTGCACTTTGGTTCTCCTTGTTGCCTAATGCATAACCGAAGGAAGCACCACCACTTACGCTTCCAGCAGCTGGCTTCACTTGGGCTTCAAGCTTCTTCGACTTGGCGCTAAACTGTGTAGAGATCTTGTCCACCTTAACGCCCATTTGCATGGGTAGTGTCCAGCCGGTTAAATCGTAAGGTGTTACGGGAGGTCCGCCAGGGTAGAGGAACAGATCCGGATAATCTTGTTTTTCCATGAGGTCTGCGAGATACGGCCGGAACGCTTGGGCACCATAAAAAATGTATGAGCCTTCCTCATATTCGGTACTGCCCACCGTAAACTTGCTGGTGGCCTGATGAACCTCGATGCCTCCCTGCATCAGGATGTTTACCAGGTTGATGGCCTCGCCACTGTCCCACTGCGACTTGGGGATGACGTAAGCAAACGCACCATCTTTGTCTTCGATGGCATCGCGCCCCATTTGATAGATGTTGTAAAGCAGCTCATCAGATTTCTCGGCCGCCAGGTCCAGCACCGCCATGGAAGCCTCAATCATGTAGTCGATGGCATCTCTGAAGTGAGACTCGCCACCTTTCCAGGGATAGGGATAGAAGATCTCTGTGCCATTAGAGGTTTTGCCGCCAACGGATTTTGGCAATGAGTCGGGCGGATAGTAACGCGGAGTTGGTGTGGTATGCGCTGTCTCGGTTAGAATACCGATTTGATTGTGATAGTACGGGGCCGTTCTCATGCCACCGTTCCACCACATTTCGTAGGTCGTTTGCGATATCGCGCCAGGCATCTTCTTCATGGCAAAACGGTTGGCCATGGCTGTACCTACCAGGTTCACGCCTGTTGTCACGCCCGGGTGGATGCGATTATTTACCGGGCTTCTGAACGGGGGAATGAAGATGCGTGCCCAAGAAGGTGAAGACTGATGGTGGTTGTGTACGATCTGGGGATACCATTGACTGTACAAGACCGTTGTGACTGCTCTTGTTTCCGGCATGTTGTTCATAAACCAGTCGCGGTTGTTGTCGTGGCCCACATACTCCTGGTAGAGGATGGGAGGGTTGGAAGTTTCGAAGGGCGTGCCGAGGTTCTTGCGATACCAGGCGCCTACAATATCCAGTCCGTCCGGGTTGATGACGGGCACAACCAGCGTGACCACGTTGGCACGGATCTTTTGCATTTCGTCCGACTCCTCGGCCGCGATGCGGTAGATGAGATCGGGTGTCATCTGGGCATGGGCGCGTTCGGTGGCGTGCATCCCGCCATCAAACCACACGATTGCTTTTCCTTCCTTCGAGAGTTTAATTGCTTCATCGTTGGTGATGCGCCCTCTTGCCAACTTTTCAGCGGTGGTCCTCCATTTTTCCAACATCTTCATATTTGCCTCGCTGGATATGAATAGCAACTTGATGGGCCGTCCACGAACCGACTTTCCGATTTCGACCATCTGCACGCGATCGGTCGCTGCATCCAACTTTTCGTAGTAGGATAGCATCTGATCATAGGTGGCCATCTTGTAGTCGGTACCTGGCTCAAAGCCAAAAGTCTCAGACGGTTTTGGAATTTTTTGGGCACCTGCCGAAAGGATCATCGTCATGAGCGCCAGGGATGTGAATATGAGTTTCTTCATCAGAATCAGAATTTGAGCGGAATATAATGGAAATATCAACGGACGGGCAGGGGAATTTGAGCAACAATGAATTGCACTCGTTGAACGGGAAATTGGGTGGTGTACTTGCGTGTATTCCGATTGTATCAGAACTTTAGCACGGGCAGCTCATGTTTCAAAATTATGATTCGGTCGCTAATCATCGTTATGCTCTGTGGTCTCGCAAAATTTGCCGATGGCAACAGCCTGTTGATCCCCATGGACAACATGCAAAAGAATCACCTCAAAGCATACGGCCTGGTTTACCACGTCCTTTCGCAGGATGCTGAGGTAAAATGGTTGCTGAACTACCGGGGCGGCAGTTTTCTGTTTGACCTTGCGCCTGACTTTGTACAAGAAGCGCGGGTGCGTGGAGTGACTTTCGAAATCATTTCGCCTGCCAGGGAAAACGCGATACTGGAAGAAATTGAGTCGCCTGCGGTGAACATGGGCCTTGTGCAAATGGCCAAAGCCCCTCGCGTGGCCGTGTATTCGCCCAAGAACGAAATCGTGGAGGATGAGACAGACGCGGTGATCACTGTACTCGGGTACGCTGAGATTCCCTTTGATATTATTTATGACGAAGAAGTGCTTGCTGATTCGCTGCTCAAATATGATTGGTTACATCTTCACCACGAAGACTTTACCGGCCAGAACAAACGGTTTATGTGGAGGGGATCCTCCATGTTGGAGTCGAAGTTGCTCGAGATTTCAGCAGGTAGGTTGGGCTATGCCAAGGTATCGCACATGAAGTTGGATGTCGCCAAAAAGATTAAGGCGTTTTGCGCTGGCGGTGGCTACCTGTTCGCGATGTGCTCTGCTGCCGAAACTTTCGATATCGCCCTGGCGGCCGAAGGGGTGGACATCATCGAAAGTTATTATGACGGAGACGACATGGACGCAGACGCACAATCGCGACTTGATTTCACCAAATCATTGGCTTTTGAAAACTATACCCTTGAACTCGAAGAACGGAGATTTTCGGATATCAACATCGAGAGAGATTTCTACAACCGCAGCATGGGCTATTTTACCCTGTTCGATTTCTCTGCGAAGTGGGATGTGATTCCAAGCTTGCTTACGCAAAACCATACGCGGGTGATTCGCGAATTCACAGGACTAACCACCGCCTTCAACAAATATGTGGTGAAGCCGGAGACGCTGGTGATGGGTGAGAACAGACAGGCAAGCAATGTGCGATACGTGTATGGTGAATTGGGCAAAGGCCACTGGACCTATTATAGCGGCCACGACCCGGAGCGCGCGCCAGGTAGGGGTTGGGGGCGGATGAATACTAACCTGGACCTATATCCCAACTCACCCGGTTACAGACTCATCCTCAACAATGTGCTGTTCCCATCGGCCAAAAAGAAAAAACAGAAGACATGATAGATCGTGAGAGGATTACCTGGCTGGTGCTGTTCAGTATTGCCATGGGATTCTTAGAAACTTCGGTAGTCGTTTACCTGCGGGAGCTTTATTATCCCGAGGGCTTTGATTTTCCGCTTCAGGTAATGGACATGAACGTGGCCGTGGTCGAGCTGCTGCGTGAAGCCTCCACCATCATCATGCTGGCGGGTATCGGCTATTTCACTGGAAGAACGTTCTCAGTTCGCTTCGCTTCATTTATCGCTTGCTTTGCCATCTGGGATATCTTCTACTACGTTTTCCTCAAGCTACTATTGGATTGGCCCGAGTCTCTTTTTACCTGGGATATCTTGTTTTTGATCCCATCGCCCTGGATAGGACCGGTCCTGGCTCCCTGCCTGGTATCACTCACCATGCTGCTGCTTGCGGCCGTGATCTATTGGCGAGATCACCAGGGCGCAACCACGCGCATTCAATGGATCGAATGGTTGATCCTTGCTGTCGGTAGTGTGGTGATCGTTGCCAGTTGGACCATCGACTACCTGCAGTATCATTCCGGATTAAACAAGATGGGCAACGATCCGATGTATGCCTTCGCCAGTTACGTACCGGATGACTACAACTGGTGGGTTTTTGCGCTCGGTGAAATCATTTTGATTGTCGCCATCATTCGCTTTTGGAGACGGACCGGCAATCAGATTAATACTGCGGGTACCAGTTCCGCAGCCTGACTTCCACTTTGGGGGAGGCCTCTGTCACAAGCTTCTTGAATAGTTCAACATCACTCAATCCGCCAGAGCCGCGGTAGTGGTAGGGGTAAACTATTTTCGGTTTGAACTCATTCACCGCGCTTGCAGCTTGTTCAACGGTCATGGTATAAGGTTGATTCATGCACAGGAAGGCCACGTCAATTCCCTTCAGCGTCCTCATCTCCGGAATGTCTTCAGTGTCGCCAGAGAAATAAATTTGCCGGCCACCCAACGTTAAGATGTAACCATTGCCACGTCCCTTGGTGTGGCGGGAATCTTCGCTTTCAGGTAAGTTATACATTGGAATTGCCTTAATGTCAATGTCAAGCTGCTTTGTGCTGGCACCGTTGGCCAAAACAGTCGTCTTCGCTTGCAGCACCTCAGAAAGTTTTTCTTTAACGGCAGCTGGAGCAACAATGGTCGCTTGCGAAGCATTGACTGCTTCCAATGTCTCGGCATTCATATGATCACCATGGATATCAGTAATTAAAATCAGGTCGGGTGGCTGAATGCCCTCGAACGCTTTGGCCCCGCCATAAGGGTCCACATAAATCGTTTTGTTGTTCCAGGTCAGGGCAACTGTTCCGTGGAGAATGGGTTGGATCTTCAAGATCCCTTGTGCAGTATTTATCTCGTCAGGATTGGCGCGTTGGGCAAAGGCGGAATGGGTAAGCACAACAGCCAAAGCAATAGCAATGCAATGTTTCATGGGTGTGGGATTAAATCAAATACCGATCATTAACAACAAACAGCGTTCCAGGTTCGGCATCTCTGCGTATTTTCACGATTCTAAAATAGTGATATGAAGAAGCTTTTGTTGATCGCGTTGGTGGGAACAGTAGGTTTTGGTGAAGGATGGGCCCAGGAGGCATTTCACCGGTGGAGAAAGATGAACCAGATCAGGCGGGATAAGTTTGACCTGATACTTCCCCAGGTGATGCGCGAAAATCAAATCGATATGTGGATAGTGATGAATCGCGAAGGGCATTACGATCCGCTTTACACTGATATGGGCGGGGATACACCACCACGAATGGGTACTACATTTTTACCGATAAGGGTGGTGAACGTATTGAAAGGGCCGTGTTGGGTATGCATGGATATTGGCTGGAAGAGACGGGCGCCTATGATTACTTTGGTTCCGAAGAAGAACTCAAGGAGTTTGTTGCAAAGCGGGATCCTAAGCGAATTGGCTTAAACATGTCGAAGAACTTTGGTGGCGCTGATGGATTGAGTTACACCGGCCGGATGGAGTTGGCTGAAATACTCGGCAAGAAATACGAATCAAGATTTGTGTCGGCAGAGAAGCTGGTATCCGACTTCCGTTCGCGAAGGGTAGCGAGTGAGATTGCGGCATTTACCGAAGCAGGCGACTTTTCGTATCGGATCGCAGAGAAGGCCCTTTCCAATGAAGTGATTACACCGGGCGTGACCACGTTGGAGGATGTCGCCTGGTGGATGACAGAACAACTTCACAAACACAACCTGCTTTCTTCGTTCGGGATGCCCTCGGTTTACATAACAGGTCCAAATGGCATTGAGGCCACCTCCAACTCACGTATCATTCAGCGGGGCGACCTCATCATGCTCGACTGGGGCGTTGGACTCATGAACTTCTACACGGATATGAAAAGGATGGCGTATGTGCTAAAGGAAGGTGAGACAAAACTTCCCGCTTCCATTCAGCATGCGTTTGACCAGGCAGTAAAAGCCCGCGATGTGATTGTGAAAACCATCAAGCCGGGAGTTTCTGCACAACAGGCAATGGATGACATCTACGCAGCACTGGAGAAGAGCGGATTTATCCGAATGAAAGAATTCAACAAACCAGGCGCTTCAGATAAAACCGATGTGATGATTGG
>JBFWPC010000005.1:0-232654 GCA_050250195.1 Cyclobacteriaceae bacterium
CTGTTGAAATATGGAAAACTCCACCACCCACAAAAGGCCAACACGGAGTTTACCACATTCCAACAGGATAGTAATCATGATTGGAAATTTATACTTTCAAATGTGACTAATTGAGGGGAGCTTTCATCTACTCTACATCCACTACATGTCAGAAGTGGTCGAAATGAGTCCGGGAAGGCATTCCTACTCAATCCCTACCCACTGATAGAGGGCATTGGTCATGGTGACACCCACCATGCCCCTGTTGCAGTCGCTGGGCGGGAGGGTTGGGCAGGTTGTGGATCCTACGGTTTGGTTCGTGGGGACACTGTGGAGACACGAACCTGTGCAAGGGGTTGACCATTATGGTTCGTGGGGACACGAACCGGTGCAGGGGATGCAAGGAGGAGGAAACGAACCCCTGTCCAGGGCGCGTTGAATCGAGCCTTTTAGAAAGAGACGATAAATCCCACCGTGGGTAAAATGGTCCCGTCATCATTCCTGAGGATCTTTGGAATGGCATTTGACCCATCGGCTTGAACCGGCAACCCATCGGTGGTGGCGAAGCCGGTATTGTCATTGTTGCGCTCAAACGTATAAGCCAGCGCACCGGTCGACTTCGCATTGAAGAGATTCTGAATGTCGAGGAATACATCAATGGTGGTGCGCTTCAGGTTCCACTTTTTGTCGATGCGAATGTCTGCCTGGTTAAAGGCACGCAGGCGCAGCGAATTAACCTGATCGAAATCGAGGATGCCCGTTCCCAAGGTGAGATAGTTGGTTCGGGATGCATCCAGGTCGAAAGGCGTAATGGGCGAGGCGCCCGCGTACCGGTACTTGAAGCCGACCTCCCAGTGGCTATTGAACTTGTATCCGAGAATAGCAGAAAGCAGACTGCGGTTGTCCCACGAAGACGGCTTGTACGCTCCCGACAAACCTGTGAACTCACTCTTAAACAAGGTGTATGAAATGGTGTAGAAAAGGTTTCGCGTCAGCTTTTGTTGGGCGAACAGTTCCAGGCCATACGCCCGGCCTTTGCCGGTTGTCACCACCGGTTCATTTCCAACCTGCGTGAACTCCACGCCCTGGTTGGCGATGGAGATGCCATCGCGCAGTGAAATCGGGTAGTTGCTGTAATTCTTCCTAAAACCTTCCAGGGTGAAACGCAGGTTGGAAGCAGGCACAAACTCAAATCCGGTAACGTAATGGTCCGACCGGGTGTAATCGGCATCCTGATTAACGAAAATTCCATTCTGTTGAAATCCAAGCATGGGATAGATCGGTATTTTATAATAGGTACCCACCGAGGCATTCCACTTCCACTTGCCTGTAATTGCATAGGATGCTGCGCCCCGCGGTGAAATCGTGTGGAGGGGATTGGCACCATCGGACGTAAAGCTGTTCACATCACTTCGCATTCCGAAACTCAGGTTCAGTTTATCATGGGCCAGCGACCGCGACACTTGCCCGAAAATGCCCGCCTTGATGAAATTGATCCCGGTATTGTAAACGGACGAAAGCTCGGACTGAACCACGTTGCCATTGACGTCCCTAACCTCCCTGCGGACGATGTTGCGCGAGTCATTCACAAAACCCACTGCCTGCACCATGGCACCCGCGCTGTACTTCCAGGGCAATAAAGTCTGATTGATGTCAACTCGCAGTTTGTTCTCGATCTCCTGCGAACGAATGCGCAACGTTTGGGTGGATGGAACCGGCTGTGTACCGTCTTCATACTTGTCGAGGCGGTTGTCCAGCACGTTGCGACTGAGTGAAATATTCCAGAAGCCCTTGTGGATCGAGTGTTGCAATGAAACACCCACTACGTAGCTGTCTTGATTTACCAGGGGTGAAGCGCGAATGATCGCCTCATTTTCAGGACTGCTGCTTTCAGGAATGGCGAGTGTAAACCTGTCGATGGCGCCCAGGCCCAAGGAAGTGAGCGTGGTCTTGTTGTTGAACCGGTGGGTAAGTTTGTATTGGAAGTCCCAGTAGTTGGGGCGGATCGGGAGGTCGATGGCTTCGAACAGCAGCTGCAAATATGACCTGCGGGCGGAGGCCAGAAAGGTGGTGTTCCTGGCGAGCGGTCCTTCCAACGTTCCGGCCAACTCGGCTGCACTGAGGCGCACGTTGCCCTGAAGTCGTTCGGCACTTCCATCGCGCTGTTTGAATTGCAGTACCGATGATAAGACGTTGTCATAACGTGCTTCAAAGGCACTGGTACTCAACGTTACGTCTTCAATGAACGATACGTTGAGAATACCTTGCGGTCCGCCTGCGCTCCCTTGCGTAGAAAAGTGATTGATGATGGGCACTTCGATGCCACCGAGGTAGTAGACGTTTTCGTTGGGTGCCCCGCCCCTGATGATGATGTCGTTGCGGAAGCTGGCCACACCCGTGGCGCCCCCTACTCCCGGCAGGGCCTGGATCACCCGCGAGATGTCGAAGTTGCCGCCCGGGTTGCTTTTGATTTCTTCGGTGGTGAGTCGCTGAATCGACAGCGGGGTTTCGATGGTGGTGGCCTCTGCGGTTTTGCGGGCTTCCACGACCACCTCACCCAATTGCCGGGGTTCTTCTTCCAACTCAAAATTCAGGGTGTTCACATTTCCAGACGTGATGACTACGTTGAACTTGGTGATCGGCCTGAAGCCGATGACGGAAGCGGTGATGTTGTAACTACCCGGCCTGGCATCCAATTTAAAGTATCCATCTGCATCCGAAGTGGCCCCGATGAGCGGGTCGGTGTTCTCGAGAATGACGTTGGCGCCCACCAGCGGAAGCTGCGAGCTTTCTTCAATGACCCGGCCGGTCACAGAGCCGGTTTGGGCATGCGTGACTATTGTGAGAAATGGAAGAATGCAGGTTGCAAAAAAAGTTCTTGGCATAAATAATCGGGCAACAACAAGGTTCAACAAAAAAAGGAAAGATTTGTTTAATCGTGCCTTGGATTGAAAGACCGCGACTGACTTGACTTACCGGGGAGGGGGGCGCAAGGGCGCAGGGGAACCGCAGGGCTGGGTGATTGCTCTGCGATTAGTGGCTTCAACAGACCAATCTTGCCACGAAGGCACTAAAACACGAAGTCTGTTTGCGAAGAAGACTTAAGATGGTTTGGCAGGCACTAGACAAGGGCACGAACGCTGCGTTGAAGACCTGGTATTACCATCCTCTCAAACCAAGGGTTCTTCTTCATCCAAATGCGGTTTCGGGGTGATGGATGTACCAGCGGCAGGTAATCCGGCAGGTAGTTCTTGAAGTTCTTCACGGTTTCGGTGAGCGTAGGTTTTAGTCTGTCACCCAAATACCGCTGCTGTGCGTACTGTCCGATCAACAGTGTCATTTCCACCTTCTTCAATCTTTTCAAAATCAAATCGTGCCACTGGGGTGCGCACTCCGGCCGTGGCGGGCTGTCGCCAGACTTCCCCTTGCCGGGATAGCAGAAACCCATGGGTACCAACGCGAACAAATCGGGATCGTAGAATTGCTCTTTGGTAACACCCAACCATCTTCTCAGCTCATTGCCGCTCGGGTCGTCCCAGGGCACACCACTGGTATGCACCCTCACCCCGGGCGCCTGTCCAATCACCACGATTCTTGACTTTGCGCTGAATTGAACGATGGGCCGTGGACCCATCGGAAGGTGGTTCGCACATAGGTGACACGCGCGTATTTCATCAAGCAAGGATTCTATTCCAGGCATCTTACCTAAAATAGAATCCTTTTTTGCATTTCTAAAAATGAAACGTCACACCTGTCGTGAAGTTGACAGGTGGCGTGCTGAACCCGTACACTTCCTGGTAGTCGGCATTCAACAGGTTGCGGGCATCCACAAACACGTTGAAATGTTCACCGAAGCTGTAATTTACATGCACATCAAGCAACTGGTAGGCTTTCAATCCCACCACCTGCGTGATAAACGCATTTGAATCAAAGAAAACATCATCGCGCACACCGAACGACTTCAATACCAAATTGGCCGAAAGTTTTGGTGTGATTTGGTACATCGCGGTGAGACCAAATGAATGCTTTGGCCGTTTGAACAGATTGTTGAACGTTGTATCGTTACCCAAAAAGTCTTGTGTTTTCACTTCGCCCTCAACAAAAGCATAAAATGCAGTGGCCGTCAGCCGATCCAATACCTTGTAACGAAACTCAAACTCAAAGCCCTGGTCATTTTGTTCATCCAGGTTCACGTATCCCGAAGCATAGGCAATTCCATCATCCACCCTCCTGGCGAACCCAACCGCCTTCACGTCAAAGCGATCATTCACAAAATACTGGATGCCGGCATCAGCGCTTTCACTTTTTTCCGGTTCAAGGTTTTCGTTGGCGCCAAAAGGGCCGTATAGCTGGTTAAGGGTGGGCGCTTTGAAGCCAGTGGAATAGTTGACGAACAGTTTGAGTTGGTCATTTACCAGGTAGCTCGGATTGAAGCTGTAAGTAACGGTCTCACCGTAGGTGGAATGAGAGGCGAGTCGTCCTCCGACTTCAAGCGAAAAGCCGTTCCAATTCTTCACAAAAAAAGAAAGATAAGGACTGGTAATATGGCTGCCCGGTTTCCCGATGGTTGCGTTGGCATCAATCATCCGGAAGTCCTGGTAGCTGAAGCCACCCAGTACCTGCAGCTGATCGGTGAGGTCCCAGTGTGCGAACACTTCCGCCTGGCCAAACCTACCATCGTACTCAAACGTACCAAACGCATCTGCAAACGTGCGTTGTGCGCGGTTGTAGCCGTATTGAAACTGAAGCGAACCCTTGTTCAATCGATACAGACCCATTGCGCCAGTATTTAATAGTTTTGACTCATAACTCGCGGCCGGATCATCGGTAAACGATCCGGCATCATACCCGCCCGTGAAATCGTTGTAACGCAGGAATGGACGAACCGACAAGCGGGGTGATGGTTTGATGCTCAGGTTCAACTGAAACGCATTTTGATCAAACCCATCCTTATCAAAATTGACCCCTCCCATCTCATCGCTGGCCTCGCTGATGCCATCGGCTTGATTTCTCGTGAATCCTGCATGGTAATCCAGGAGCCCGGTGGCGCCTGTCACGGCACCATGGGCCCTTAACGTATTGAAACTTCCGTAACCGAAGGTACCGGAGGCACCCAGCGCTTTCTTCCCCTCGGCCTTGGTAATGATGTTGATCACCCCGGCAATGGCATCCGTTCCATACAAAGTGGATTGACTTCCTTTAAGGATTTCAATTCTCTCCACCTGGTCAACCGGAATTAACCGCAAATCAAATGCACCGCCTACGCCCGAGGGATCGCTGACCGGGATGCCATCGATGAGAATGAGCGTGTGCTCGGTCTTCGCACCCCGCAGGTACACCGATTTGTCCTTGCCCGGATTGCTGTTGGCCCCGTTCACAAAAAGGCCCGCTTGCTCGTTGAGGATTTGCGAAAGGTCCTTGCCCGCACGTTGTTGAAGTTGTTCGGACGAGATGATGGTGACGTCTTTTCCAGTTTCTGCCAGGCTTTTGGGGAATTTCGTGGCCGTCACCACCACCTCGCTGAGCTGTGTGATGTGAACGGAGTCTTGCTGGGCGTTGATTTGATTTGGCGCCAGCCACCAAAAGGCAATACAAGTCATTGCCCAGACTTTCATCTCCTTTTTCATGATAAAAAGTTTTTTGGTTGAAAAAAGAGTAAAAGGCTGGAATGGAAATGTGAGCAACATTTGACCATTCGCATGCTTTTACCCGAAGCATTGAATTGAACGATTGGCAACTTGGCAGGTCTCCTGGCTTACCCGGCTGTGGCTGCCTTCTCACACCGATCGTGATCCAGATGATCAGGACAGATCAGCACAATGGCATCGATGTCACCAGCACTCACTTCTTGCGAAGTCGGGCTTACAGTAGCGGGAACTGCTCCGGAATTTCTTTATTGAGAGCACCGGATTCCCTTTTCATCCCAGCGTCACCTGGGAACCAAAAAGCCAGGGCAATGATACTGAAAAAGTAGAACTATGCCTTAAGGTATTTTGACAAATACGAAACAAATACTAGCTTTATTCGTGTAAACCCATATTCACCATGAAAGGAACGAACCTTGGCGAGTTTGAAGAACTCATCCTGCTCACCGTGGGCGTCTTGTTTGACGAAGCCTATGGTGTCTCTATCCAGGAGGAGTTGAGGACCCGCTGCGACCGCGATGCCAGCCTTAGCACCATCCATGTGGCACTTCACCGGTTGGAAGAAAAGGGATACCTCGAATCCCGGTTCGATGGCGCCACCAACGAGCGCGGTGGCAGGCGCAAACTTCTTTTTCGCGTCACGAAATCTGGCCAACGCGCGCTTGCTTACGCTCGCGATATGCGCAACGAACTCTGGAGGTCCGTGCCAAAAACTGCCTTTAGTGTAAAGATGATATGAACCGCAACGACCGACCGCCCAAATGGATCGACCGGCTTTTGGAGTGGGCCCTTCCTCCCCGTCTCTACGAGGCTGTGTTGGGAGACCTGGAGGAAAAATTCAGGCATCGGTTGTCGGGTGACAAACCCATCTGGAAAATAAGAGCCTTGTACATAAGTGAAGGAATCGGGTTCCTCCGCATGATGAAACGAAGACGTTACCTCAATCCTAGCGCCATGTATCGAAATTACCTGCTCATCGCCCTTCGCAATATGATCAAAGACCGGCTGTATGTATCCCTCAACATCACCGGATTGGCCATCGGTATGGCCTGCGTGATCGTGATCTTCACTTATGTGAAGTTTGAGCTCAGTTACGACCGGTTTCACGCCAACGCGGATCGAATCTATCGGATACCAGAAAAATTCATTGATGATGCCTCGTGGGTCAACTCTGCCATGAATCACGCACCCATGGCCCCGATCATCGAAGAAAACCTGCCGGGCGTGAAACATGTGGTTCGTATTTTCCCCTACGCTCGTTTCTTCAATGCATTTGTTGCTTCCACGCCCGACAAGACCTTTAAGGAGACTGGATTTTGCTTTGGCGACTCTACGTTCTTTCGAGTGTTCACCTTCGAAAGCCTTACCGGCCCGCTCGGGCATGCGTTGAATGCACCCTACTCCGTGGTACTCACCCGGGCTTCGGCCCACAAGTATTTTGGCGATGTCCAGCAGGCAGTAGGCCAAACCCTCATCTTCCAGAATGACGAACGGTCATTCAATTTTCATGTGACGGGTGTGATCGAAGACATTCCGCAAACCAGCCATTTCAGCTTCGAATTCATGGCCTCGTTCAGTTCCCTGGACCAATTCATGCCGTGGTATAACAATTGGCATCACCCGTCCCTATTCCTGTATGCAGAAATGCACCAGCCGATCAATCCAAAGGACCTTTCCCGGCAAATAGACCGGATCGCTGCAGAACGCCAGCCACCCTATGTGTTGGAGGAAAAAAGAGAATACCAGGCACAACCCATCACCGACATCCATTTGCATTCCAACCTGGAAAACGAATGGGAGCCCAACTCACAGTATGCCTACCTGCGCATCTATGTCATCACCGGTATTTTCATTTTAGCCATCGCCTGCATCAATTTCATGAACATCTCCTCCGCGCGTTCTGCCAGCCGCGCCAAGGAAGTGGGGATGCGAAAGGTACTGGGTGGCAAGCGGCCGCAGTTGATTGCCCAGTTCCTCAGCGAGGCCTGGGTGTATTGTGCAGTGTCGTTCATTCTTGCGCTGGGCATGGCACAACTCGCCTTCATATACTTTTTCAATGACGTCATCGGTAAATCCATTTCTTTGACCGATGTGTTCACACTTCAAAACCTGGGATGGTCGCTGGCCTTTGTGGCGGGGGTTGCAGCCATTGCCGGGCTTTACCCTTCGCTGTTTCTGTCAGGGTTCCGACCGGCACAAGCGCTCAAAGGAAAAATGCTAAGCGTTGGATCAGGCACGCTCAGAAAAGGCCTGGTCACCTTCCAATTTTTTATCTCCTGTCTGCTCATATCTACCACCCTCATCATCCTCCGGCAGGTCGACTACATGAAGTCCAAGGATCTTGGCTTCAGCGAAGAGCACCTGATCAGCGTGAAGCTCTCAGATCGGTATTCACAACGTAACTATCGATCGCTAAAAGACGCGCTCTTAAATGAATCGCAAGTCAGCCAGGCTGCATTAAGTTCCACGCTGCCTGGCCGCAGCGACTTTCACGGTCTTGACATCGCACCAGAGGGATCGGAACCGGGCACGCTCATCGCCATGAAGACATTAGGGGGAGATGAGGATATCATTTCTACCTACAACCTCAACTTGCTGGAAGGCCGTGATTTTTCAAGGAACATCGCCACGGATGCCACCGCGGCCTTTATCATCAATGAGGCCGCAGCCAAACGCCTGAACTGGGACCATCCCATCGGCAAGGAACTGGAATTGACCGTGTACATCAACGGTCCGCAAAAGAGAAAAGGAAATGTAATTGGCGTAGTGAAGGATTTTCATTTTGAATCGATGCACCATGAAATCGAGCCTTTATTGATTTACATCAACAAGCATCCATACTACGCAGACTTTCTATCTGTGAAGTTCAAGCCGGGTGACCTGGCTCAATCTGTTGAACTGCTGCAATCGCACTGGAAAAAATTCAATCCCGAAAAACCCATCGACATTAGATTTCTTAATGACGAGTTGCAAAACCTCTACGCATCCGAGCAGAAAATCAGTCAGATCTTCCGCGTGCTGGCCGTTATCTCGATTTTGGTTTCGTGCATGGGGCTGTTTGGATTGTCGGCATTTATGGCCGAAAAAAGGATGAAGGAAGTTGGCATCCGAAAAGTGATGGGTGCATCGGCCTCACAGATTGTTGAACTACAGGTTAAAGATTTTGTTTGGCTGATTTTGATTGCCAATTTTTTGATGTGGCCTCTCGCCTGGTGGTGGTCGCAGCAGTGGCTGGAAAGTTTTGCATACCATATTCAGCTCAACCCGCTTGTGTTTGCCATCACGTTGGTGGTGGCGGTTGGCCTGGTGGTGGCTACCCTTGCGTATCACTCATTGCGGGCTGCGATGGCCAATCCTGTGCATTCGCTCAGGTATGAGTAGAGTTGCTAGGCAGCGGCAAGCCTGAAAAACTTCACAATCAACTCTGTAGAATTGCGTGCATCCATTTTAGACAGCAAATTTTTGCGGTGTGTTTGCACGGTATAGAAGCTAATGCTCATTCGCTCTGCGATTTCTTTGGTTGACAGGCCATCGGCAATCAAACTCAATACCTCTTTTTCTTTAGGCGTTATCATCACTGTGTTTGGTTGTTATTTCAGTTTGTTGTTAGTACGTGCCAGGTCGTTTCTGAATGGTCACCAATTGCGCTCCGACCACGATGTCATCAAAGTCTATGTGGGTGTCGTCAAGGGCATAGAGCAATAGGCGGATCTCCTTTTCGTGGATATTATCATCCGCCTCGGCCAATCGGTAGAGGTGGATGAATGCACAAAGTTTTTCCTCCTCCGAACACCTGTTTAACAGCATGATGCCATCCGAATAGATTTTATGCTCGGGGTGCGTTCTCACCTTGCGCTCGAAGTGCCGGAATACATAATCAGAAATGCCTTCCTCGGATTTGATTGCCTCCAATGCGATTCTTTCGTCCTCGTTGATCTGGCCATCCGCATTGATCACCAGGTGAACGAGGTGAAGGAGTCCGAGCTGAAAATTAATGGTCATAAGCGTTCTTCAGTTTGCTAATAGAGAAAGAAGGAGCCCCCGAGAATTGTTACCTAAAACCCAAACCTCTTTGGGGGTACTCCATTCTTTATCTAACTACCTGGCGTTGATCCTGTGCAAGGGCATCGCCAGGGGTTGTTGCAAGAGCAGCCGGAAACCGGCCGTCTTTGGGTGTTAGTGACAGCCGGCCCCGATGGTCACCCCTTTAGGCGAAGATTTTTTCTATTTTTAAGGGAGACCTTTTTTTAACATTCACACTAACAATCGAATGGATGACCAAACGGTGATTGAAAACATTCGTCAGGGCGACCCCACTGCCGTTAGTCTGGTGTATGCGACCTATCAATCAGATTTCGTAAAATGGGTCCGCAGGTATGCCCAATGTGATGACGAGGACGCCATCGAATACTTTCAGGCATCAGTGATCATTCTCTATGATAATGTACAGCAAGGAAAGTTATTGCAATTGCAAAGTGCCCTAAAAACTTATCTCTTTGGCGTGGCCAAGAAATTAATTTGGCAAAGCAATCGATCACAAGCGAGAAAACAGAAGGTGTATGCAGAGTACTTCCTGATGGAACAAGTACAACAAACAACAGCGGATGCCGAGAAAGAACAGGAACGCGATTTGGACCTGGTGAGTCACTGCTTTGATCTGCTCGGAGAACCCTGCCATCGCCTGCTTGACTTATTCTACTATCGTCAAAAAAAAATGGAAGAAATAGCCGACCTGATGGGTTACAAAAACCCTGAAACGGCCAAGAATCAAAAATATAAATGCATGGAGCGTTTAAGAAAGATGGTAGAAGACGAAAGAACGCTCAGCTCACTAACCTAATCACCCAGACATGGAAGAAAATTTGCGCGATATCAAGTTAGTCCACGGTTATTTCGATCGAAGCCTAACCCCGGACGAACTGCATGAGCTTGAATACAGGTTAAAGGAAGAACCTGCCCTCAAGGCCCTTTTCAACGAACACAAGCTTCTTGTCAATGGCATTCGCTACAGTCATTTAAAACAACAGCTGGAGCAACTGCGCGCGCTGGATAGGTCTGCTGATGAAAAAACTGGTAGAGGCAAGGTACTGTCTTTGTACTGGAAACCGGTTGCTATTGCTGCATCCCTGTTGATCGCGGCCGTTGTGTGGCATGTGGTTTCACAGCCTACCGAACCATTAAACGAAAGACTGTATGTCGCTTATTTTGAACCGTTCGATTCACCCGGGCCAGGGTTGTCGCGCGGCACCGACAATGAAATTGGGGTCAAGGCAAAAGCCTACATCGCCTACGATGCCGGCAACTATGCGGAGGCTGAAGAGTTGTTTCAGCAGGCGCTCAAGACAGACGATAATCCGATCATGCACTTGTGTCTGGGTAATGTCTATTTGCAACTGGATAAATTTGATGAGGCGGAGACTACCTTTGAGCATATCTTAACCGAACATGCGGAATTGGTGACGCAGGCCACGTGGTATCTGGCGCTTACCAATCTCAAAAAAGGCCAGTTGGAAAAGGCTAAGTCTAATCTTTGGGAAATCAGCAAGAGCAGTACCTACGGGGAAAAAGCAAGAAAACTTCTTAAGGATTTAAACTAAAGAACTGTTGCGGTTTTACAACATAGTAGGGGGCCACCGTACCCTTCTTTCGTACACCTGACTTCCTCAAAAACTCCTTCGGCCCTTCAGGAAAAGCTCTATCACCATCGCGGACCAGCCGGTTGGCAAGCCATCCCACCAATCTGGCAGCAGCAACACTGGTACCGCCCCTTTCCGCATACAGGCCCCCAGTCCACGGGCCGCGACTTGCCTCTCCGGATACGCCAAAAAGCTCAACGTTGTCGGGCTGATTAACGAAAGACAACAATAAATCGTTTTCATCCAGGGACGCAACCGCAATTGCCGCGGCCATATTCGATGGAAATAAACCGGTGCCCCCCATCCTGCCATCGTTTCCAACGGCCACCACTACGGAAGTACCCTTCTCCACCATTTTGTCAATCGTCTTTTCAACGTCCTGATCCCGATTTCGGTCCCCGGTGCAAATACAAACGAAATCGGCCTCCTCCATTTCACACCAGCGCAAACCATCCCAAAGGCAATCGTACGTTAACATGCCGCTGCGTTCAGCAATCCTTCCAACGAGCAGGTGTGCCTGAGGAGCAATTTCATGAATAACACCTGCACAATGCGTTCCGTGGCCGTGCAGGTCAATGGGTTTAATCTCCTTGCCACAGAAATCACGAAAGACAATGTTTGCATGAGCGAAAGCCGGGTGCATCGACTCGATGCCCGTATCCAATACGGCTACCTTAACCATGGAATCACCTTGTTTCTGCCTCATCGGATATCGAAATTGGCTGTCAATATGATACAATAATCGATATGAAAATAAATGACATATTCCTACCAATCGTTGATGTTCAAATGTTAACTTCAGTAAAAACTCTGTAAGCACCCAATTCTTCACCTAACCAAAGAAAACCATGCCATGTAGACCAGGACACATTGACGACTTGGGGAATCAAATGTATTCCATGAGTCGTAGACAACTACTATCGAAATCAGCGATGATGGCGACCGCGCTAGGTGCCGGAGGCGCACTACTCAGCCAATGCGGCAGTGATGACGACCACGAGCATGAAGACGGTGACGACTCGATGGCACCCATGTGGGGAATGATTACGCTATACAAAGCAGACATCCTGACCTTGGAGGAAGCTCGGAGCCTGCCCCCCGAAGAGGGAAAGTCGTATATCCAGTTGCCATTTTACAACAACCACAGAACGCCACTGGCAGTTGGTCAAGTGGTGGGCTGCCAGGTGATGACAATCGGTTGCCCAGCTCGGGCCGCCCTTGCAGTAAACCTGCTTGAAAAGGAGCACGACCATGGCCAGGACAAAAATGCTTTGATTGAAAGAAATGAGCGAACCGACAAAGTACTTCGCGAATTGGGTTATGAAAAACCGTGGAGCAAACAGGAACCCTGCGTGGATGGCAATGCGGGTGACCCAAATCAAAAGAAAGATTAGTGTATTACCCTGGGCTCATTTTCGACTCAGGTTTTCCCTTTTTTTGTTCCACAGCTGGTATAGGGCAACCGCGATTCCAATGAGCAATGCCATTGAGATCAGGATAATGCTACCTGGCCCCTCGCCTCCCAGGGGTTTGGTCTCTCCAACCACTATGAAAGCTGCCCAGTAAGTAGGGTGAGAGTTAAACATGTTCACTTCCTTCAGATAGGCTCTTTTCGCTTCGGCCAGGGCAACGTCTATGCCTTTCCCTTCTGACAGGCCCTCATAAAACAATGCCATAAGCTGAGCCGAGGTTTTGTCATCGATTCGCCAAAGACTCATGGTCAATGAAGGACAGCCAGCGTAAAGGAAGCCCCTCGCCATACTCATGGTTCCCTCTCCGTGTTGATTCTTTCCAAGACCCGACTCACAGGCACTCAAAACCACCAGGTCGAGTTCGCTTGCTCTCAAACCATAGAGTTCGTGGGCATATAAGGTTCCATCTTCGATCGAATCCCCTGCACTCCGGAAAATAAGGTGCGAGCCTAAGTTCGCTGCCGTATCCGCCACACCATGCACAGCAAGGTGCAGTAGATTGTAACGTTCCACCTCGGACTTCAGCAAGGCTTCGGAAGCATCCTCGCCCAGGAGAAATTGATTTTGATTGTCGTTCATAACATCCCGAATGGCAGCGATTTCATCCTCGGTTCCGGGCAATTCACCTGCTTCGTTTCTACTTCGACCACCAGGCGACATACCCGCATAGCCGAGCGCCAGCAGCCGGCTTCCATGGCGTTGTGAGGCAAATTGCCTTTCCATTTGGGCGGATGAATAGTGATGGCTGATGACAAATCGGTTGATCAAATAGCCCAACCGGTAGTCAATTTCATCATCAACACCTGGCAATTCGGTAAGCAGCACGTCAAACGATAAGGTGGAAAGCGGACCATGTGTTGAAAGGATTAGCCGTTCGGTGTCCTCTCCAGGGATCAGGGGGGCAATCAGCGACAGATATAAGAAATTTGCTGCCTTGCAGAAGGCGGTGAAGTAGCTGCGTGTGACGATAGAATCGGAAGGCTGGCGCAGATGCTGTTTTACCAATTCGAGTGATTGCACCAGTGAGGAGTCTATCCTTAACCGGTAGGGAATCACCTTCTCATGGCCTACGGAAATTGCATATAGCCAATCCTTACCCCAAAAGTATTGAATCCACACGCCATTTTTCTTGCGCATCAATTCCCGCATTTGATCAATACCCAGCATCTTATTCTCGAATCGGATCAATGAATAATTAGGATGGGAAGATCGTATCTGCTGCTGAAGGTCCTGGTAGGTCTTGTCGAGCGAAACGATCACCCCGCTCAATGAATCTTTTGTCCTTTCATCCGATGCGGTGCTCAATTCATTCACCAGCATTGCGCGGTGCTTTAACAATTGTCGCTCTTCCGCACCAAATGCCTGGTGCACCGAATTTGAATTAAGCAACTCAGCCCGGGTCAGCGCATCTTTCAAGACAGATGCCCGCGATCGCTCCATCACGTAAATCATCTTTTCCAGCTGGGAGTCGTCACCGATTTGATGGTGCAACGCAAACGCCACCTCCATCATCTCATCAAAAGGCACCGTTTGCTCATCCAGATTTGCATATTGCGGATCGTCATATGGAAGACTCCTTTGGTACACCAGGAAAATCGAGTCGGCAAGTGCGAAAGTACGCCAGGCCAATGCCAACGACTGGTAATCGCTGTTCTGCTGTTTATGTCTCCGCATTAACACCCGGGCTTTGTTCACAAGAAAATCGACCAACACTTTCGTGGATTCATTTATTGCGGGAGTCGGGTTCCGATTGATTGCCGGTTCATTGAATGACTTAACCAACGAAATCAAGGACAGTTGGTGATAGTGCAATGCCGAGTCAAGCTGTCCGATTGACTCGTGGTACTTGGCGATGGATTCTCTTGCGCCAGCCGTAAACATGCTTTTTTCACCATGAATGGTTTGGCGGATATTCAACGTGCGCATGAAGCAGTACCTCGCACTGTCCAGCAGTCCCAGTTTTCGATAAATCTCACCTTTGTTGATATAGATGGCGGCCACCTCATCGGACAGAGGGCCATATACCCGCGATCGGATGCTTTGCGACAAATCAAGATACCTTACTGCCTTGTCGGGCTGGCCCATTTGATCATAAGTGAGCCCTATGTTAAAATAACATCTTGCCAGCAGTGCCTGGTGCTTCGCACCCCTCAGGAGCAGCGCCATGCGTTCATATGTATCGATCGCACCAGTATAGTCACCGTCCTGATAATAAACACTCGCAAGTGAGTTGTAGCAACGCGCCAACAAGAGCGTATCAATGGGCTGCTGATTGAGAACCATTTGTCTTGCCTGGTAAACGAATGAACGGCTGGTGGTAAAATCTCTCAGTTCGCGCCTGTTTGCTGCCGCACTTAAATAGAGGTAAACTACCGTGTCGACCGGAACATGGTGAATGTTGAGCAGTGCTTGCGCCCGTTCAAACTCATGATTGGCGGCCTCTGCCTGTTGCTCCATCGACAAGAGCAAGGCTAGCCGCCAATGACTGTAAAAAAGTTTGGTGCTGTCGGCACCGAATGCTTCCCTTAATGACAGGGCGGTGCGATGGGCGGAAATAGCACGGGCATGTTGGTGTTCAAGTCGAAGGCGTTCGCCCACCAGGTACAGCGAATCACTTTTAAAACAAACTCGTTGAATCATGGTCGCGGGCGGATGATGCATCCCGGGCTTCTACGGTTGCGGCTGGTCGATCACAGCCCCACCAAACCGCACAACACATCCACACGATGGGGACGAATAGGTGAGCTGATTTGGTACAGGGGAATGGTGATTTCAGGTTCAACAGGGCTTTGCTTTTGGCAGCGGTCAATATACCTCTTTTCAGTGATGTAAATGGCCATTCCAGCGCAATTGGGCCGATTTTTTGACGGCTGGAAATCACGTAACTTTATGAGAACCTGATGACTTACCATGAAAGATTTTGAAGCCGTACCACTGCACAACCTGGACGAATGGGAAGAGGATCTGCTTCGCAGGTACCCCCATCCGGATGCCATCGCCAAGGACAAAGTCAAGGAATCGTATCGAAACTACGAGAACCCCGAGCGCGACACGGTTCGTGAATTCTATCGCCTCAATCACACCTATCAGACTTTCGATTTCGTTCAACAAAAACGTGCCAACTACCTCAAGTTCGACAAAAAAGAGATGCCGGTATGGGAGGCATTTCAATTTTTGAATCAGCTTGTGGATGATTCCGACCCCGACACGGACCTCGATCAATTCCAGCATCTGTTGCAAACCTCAGAAGCCATCCGCGCTGACGGTCACCCTGACTGGATGGTGGTGGTGGGCTTGCTTCACGACATGGGCAAGGTACTTTGTTTGTTTGGCGAACCACAATGGGCAGTGGTGGGCGACACTTTCCCGGTGGGGTGTGCTTACGCTGATCAAATTGTTTATCCGGAATTCTTTTCTGCCAATCCCGATTTTACCAATAAGAACTACAACACCAAGTACGGCATCTATACCCCAAACTGTGGATTAAGAAATGTGACCATGTCGTGGGGGCATGATGAATACGTGTACCACATGGTAAAAGAATATCTTCCCGAGCCGGGGCTTTATATGCTGCGCTACCACAGCTTTTATGCGCAACATCGCGAAAGCGCATACGACCATCTCATGGATGCGCACGACCGTGAAATGTTCAAATGGGTGAAATTGTTTAATCCGTATGACTTGTATTCCAAGAATCCAACACCCCCCGATTGGCAGAAGCTGAAGCCTTACTATGAAGACCTGGTGGCCAAATACCTTCCCGCTATCCTCAGATTCTAAGGATTATCCTTTTGAGAAGAACTGCCCTCGATGAATAAACTGGCCACTGCAGACTACCTGGTCTTTCTCCTGTACTTCGTAGTCGTTTCAGCTTACGGGTACTACGTTTATCATCGCAAAAGGTCCGCGAAGTCAGACTCAAAGGATTTTTTCCTGGCTGAAGGATCACTTACCTGGTGGGCCATCGGTGCATCCCTGATTGCGTCCAATATTTCAGCAGAACATTTTATTGGCATGTCGGGCTCGGGATTTGCGCTGGGCCTCGCGATTTCTACCTACGAGTGGATGGCCGCTGCCACCTTGATCATCGTGGCGGTATTCTTCATACCCCTTTACCTGAGGAACAAGATCTACACGATGCCGCAATTTCTGGCCACAAGGTATAATGATCGGGTGAGCACCATCATGGCCGTATTCTGGTTGCTGGTTTACATTTTTGTGAACCTCACTTCCATCATTTACCTCGGGGCCATTGCCATCACATCCATCTCGAACATCAGTTTTATCTGGTGCATTGTGGGCCTGAGTGTTTTTGCCATCATCGTTACGTTGGGTGGAATGAAGGTGATTGGCTATACAGATGTGGTTCAGGTTTTTGTGCTTATCGTTGGCGGGTTGGTAACCACTTATCTCGCCCTTTCTTTGCTTTCAGAACAATTTGGACTTGACGGAAGCGTACTCAGCGGGCTCGGCATATTGCGTGACCAGGCCGACTCTCATTTTCACATGATCTTTGAGAAGGGACATCCCTACTATCAGGATCTGCCAGGCTTGTCGGTATTGATTGGTGGCATGTGGATCAACAATCTGAACTATTGGGGTTGCAACCAGTACATTACTCAACGTGCCCTGGGAGCCGATTTGAAAACTGCCCGAAGCGGACTTCTTTTTGCCGCTTTTCTGAAACTACTCATCCCGGTGATAGCCGTCTTGCCGGGCATTGCAATGTTTGTATTACACCAGCAAGGTTTGTTTCAGGCAGAGATGACCAACGAGGCAGGTGTGATAAAACCCGATCATGCCTACCCCACATTGATGAATCTATTGCCCCCCGGTCTCAAAGGCGTTGCCTTTGCTGCGTTAACGGCAGCAGTTGTGGCATCATTGGCAGGCAAGGCAAACAGCATCTCCACCATCTTCTCTTTGGACATTTTCAAAAAATACATTCGAAAAGATGCGAGCGAGAAATCCATCGTCAATACAGGCAAGTGGGCGGTGGTCATTTCAATGGTCATTGCAGGTCTGGTCGCCCCCGCGCTTCAGACGCTCGACCAGGCCTATCAATTCATTCAGGAATATGTCGGGTTCATTTCACCGGGGGTGCTGGCTATTTTTCTGATGGGCTTTTTTTGGAAGCGCACTACGTCCGCAGCTGCGCTGGCGGGCACCTTGATGACCATTCCAATATCAACGATACTGAAGTTTCTTCCGGCATGGACACATGGGTGGTTTCCAGATTATCCGTTCCTCGACCGGATGTCCATCACATTTGGATTGATCATCGCGACCATGGTGGGGATGTCGCTGTGGTGGCCGGAGGCTCAACGTAAGGAAAAAACGATGATCATCGACACCAAGATGTTCAGGGTCTCCCCAAGATTCGCGATCGGATCCATCGTCATCCTGGCAATACTTGCCGTGCTCTACACAGTCTTCTGGTGATCACACTTAATTAAAAGACCGAACTCATCGTGTGTTATAAACACGAACCATCATGATGTAGTCTTTCCACTTTTTCACCTGGTTGACCCTGTCCATGCCATAAAGTCTTGACTGCGTTGGCGAAGAAATGGGTTTGGAGAGTGTAAGGGTAGTATCCGTTTGAATTTGGCGGATGAGGTCAAGCAGCACCTTCGACTTCAGCGCGAAAGTAGCACCAGCGGTTTCCGTTTGAACTCCCGAAATAATTCCCGTCAGGTTGCCGTGCACATCAAGCAGCGGCCCGCCACTATTGCCCGGATTCACCGGAACGGAAACCTGATAGGCCTGCGCATTCATCCGATAACCCGATGAAGAACTGATGGTGCCCTCGCCATACACGATGTCCTCCTTTGGAAATCCGAGTGTATACACATTCTCGCCAATATCGGCCTCATTCTCACGAACCTTGTAGGGCAAACGGCCAGCATTGAACACAGAATCCTCAATCATTAGAATAGCGATATCTGACTGCTCGTCAATCTTCACTACAGACGATTTCATCACTCCAAACTTTTCATTCTCAACAAAAATGGAGTCGGCATCTTTGATCACGTGATAGTTTGTAACCACATATCCATTCGGAGTGAGAATGAATCCCGTACCAGCGTACTGACTGGGGTTCGCATTTGCTTTTTTGTTTGCCGTAATGTCTTCAAGAATCTGACGTTGTGACTTCTTGATTTGTTCGACATTCCTGCGCAGTTCCTTGTAGACCGCATCGTGGCGGATGTCAAATGACCTGACGATGAGGATGGTGGCCACCACGCTGATCGCGGCCACCGATGCAGCAATGCCAATGGCAGGCCAGAGCTTGCGGCTGTTCCCTTGGCCACCCGGCTCGCGGGTAGTCGAAGTTTGAAAATCTGCCTCGGAATGAAATTGGGTCAGCCTGTGAACAAGGCTTCCTCTACGACCGTAATTGGTTAGCAGATCGAGGAATTCCAAATGTTCTTCCACCCATTGACGCAGGGTTGGATCTGAAGCCATCCGAAGCTCAAGGTCGGCCTTTTCTTCAGGGCTTAGCGTGCCCGCGCGATAGCGATCCATCAATTCGAGCCAGCCCTTGTCATCGTAGTTCATTGCTTCAATTTTACGTCTCCAAAAAAAATCTTTTTAAGCCGCTGCAAACATTTGTACTTCTGGTTCTTCGCATTGTCTGCATTCGTGTATCCGAATTTTTCTCTGATCTGATCCATGGAAAGATCACCCAGGTAAAAATCCAGCAGCAACGTGCGGCATGGCTCTCCCATTTGGTCGATGGCCGCGTGCAGGCTTTCAAACTGCTCCTCTTTCCGGCTAATATCCTCTACTTCCTCCTCAACAGTGAGAAAAGTCTCTGTCTCTTCGATATTCCCATGAAAGCGTTTGCGCTCCCAAAGTCGTTTCAGCCACAACCTGCGGCTCACCGCGTATAAGTACGTCTTGATCTTACAGGTTAGTACAAAATCAGCCTGCTGCAAACGTTCGAAAAAATGAATGATGGTTTCCTGGTATACATCCTTGGCCTCCTGTTCCGAGCCACTGTTGGCCACCACCATCCGTTGCACCATGGGATAATGTTGCCGGTAAACCTCTCTCAGCGCTCCTTCACTACCCTTCCTTAGCGCTTTCACCAAGCTTTCTTCGGTACTATGCACCTGCAATAGCGTTTTTGATACAATGATATTTCCAAGGTAACCCAAAACAAAATACTTTTTAGCGTTGGGTTACCCTTCTCCAGTTTTTGTATGAAGGTGGATTTTAAACCAAAAAGTCTAGACTATGAAATCGAAATTCGTTTATGCATTGATTTTTGCTGCATTCATCGGTGCGGCTGCTTGTACTTCACAGCCTGCAGAGGCCACTGAAGAGGCTGCTACGGAAGAAGCTGCTCCTGCAACTGAGGCACCTGCAACTGAGGCGCCTGCTGAAGCAGATACCACAGCTGCAGACAGCGTTTCAGCTCAATAAGCATTAGAAACCTGTAAACACGAAAAGGCTACCTCCGGGTGGCCTTTTTGCTTTGTGACAACTCGCACTTTTGACAAAGATCCAGTCAGTCTCATCAACTCCATTCAAGCCGACAGAAGTATGCCCCTTATTGTTTGGATTGGGCTCTCATTGCCCTAACTTTGCACAGCATGCTATTTCGCGGCCCCTATTTTATTTGAAACCGTAAACCTACTACCATGCAAGTAGCCAAAGACAAAGTAGTTTCAATCCATTACACCCTAACAGACAACGATGGCAAGGTGCTTGATTCAAGTTCCGGCCGTGATCCGCTTAACTATCTGCATGGACACGGAAACCTGATCAAGGGCATGGAGAACGGCCTGGAAGGAAAGAAGAAAGGTGACAAGTTTGATCTGAAAGTATCGCCCGAGGAAGGCTATGGAGTAAAAAGCGAGAAGATGGTGCAGCAAGTACCGATGAAGGCCTTTGGCACCCAAAGGGTAGAAAAAGGTATGCAATTCCAAACCAACAATGGACAGGTGGTAACCGTTACAGATGTGGGTACAGAATCCGTGACCGTAGATGCCAATCATCCATTGGCGGGGGTCGAACTGAACTTCAAAGTTGAAGTGATGGAAGTGCGTGAAGCAACCCAAACTGAAAAAGACCACGGTCATGTACACGGCCCGGGTGGTCATGATCACTAAACTTTTTCTCAGCGAAACATAATCACGCGACCATGGAACACAGTCTTCTTACCTTGAAGCTGGATTGTGTACCGGTAAAGGTATAATCCGTTGGGCACGTGGGAACCGGAAAAATCGGTTCCATCCCAGCGGAGTATGTTCTTGCCGGTATGGTATCCAGACGGATGCCGTTCGCTTACAATCCTGCCTTGCGCATCGTGGATTTCCAGCAACGAATATTCAGGTAACACCTCGCTGGTGAAAGTAACTTCGAAATGCACTTCATCCACAGCCGGGTTAGGGTAAGGATTATCCAAGTATACTTGCGCTTCATCACTCACCCTGAATTCAACCTGATAAGTTGCACCAGGCGAGTTGCCACTGGCATCGGCCGCCTCTACAAACAATACATAAGTGCCTGTATCCAATTTTTCAGGCGCAAATGCGATATGAAAGTCGGTAGAATCGGATGCAGCCGTCCAACTCACATCGGGCCTTGAAAAAAAGATCTCAGTTGGACTGCAATTCAAATCGCAAGGGTATTGCAAGAGGAGGCGCATTCCAGTCGTATCCGACTTCAATATGAGTTTGTTTTCATCCCACACGGTGATTTCGATCTCAGGGGTTGAAGAAACGTAATCTCGATTCTCAATCATTCTTCCGTCAATCCTTACGTCTAACACAGGTTTGATCGCGTCAACGAATACGTCCAGGTACCCGTTTAACTCAAACAGGTTATTCTCGATGATTTGCTCGGGTAATACATTTGGATTCACCATCACACTGATATCGTTAAGGCCCACTTTACCTACGGTGTTGATAACAATTTGAAAATGGATACTGTCACCCGGCACTGGCGGAGCAATCTTAAAAATTTGAGTTTCTTTCTCTCTCGATGTGCGGTTGAAAGTTTCCAGTTGGACCGTCAATGAGTCGGGAAATGACTGATTGGAAATATTGACAAAGGCAAACGTTGTTGAAAATGATTCGCCCTCCTGACGCACTTGTGCTGCCGGATCACCCGTGAAAGTTACAATGCCCTCTGCTGTGGGCTCATACAATACCAGCCACTGACGAAGCTGGGCGGGCGACAAATCAACCTCATCGGTTGTATTGAAGTTGATCCGCAGCCGCGGAAACGCTGTGGCATCAACCCCGCTCAAGTCCTGATCGCCAACCAGGCCAGAAAAGAGCAACGTCTCGCCATTCATATTGTCTAAACCGAAAACATCAAACGAAAACTGATCGCTGGGTTGAACGTTTTTCACACCAGCAGAAAACGACTGCCAGCTTTGGGCAGGCCCAACCACCACAGAAGTCATTGAACCGGTGGTGAGTCTTCCTGTGAGCGTTTCGTTCAAAATCAATTCCTGCTCATCTAGCGGTGCACCCGAGGGACGAAACACTTTTGCTGTGCCACTTGCCGCGCCCTTTCTGCCAAGCATGATAAACGGCTCGCCCGGTTGCAGCGTGCTGAGTTGGTCATTGCTGATCCCCAGTTCCTGCAATTTGGCAAGCACATTTCCCGACCATGAGGCATAACCTGCATCCCCAATCGAGAACAACACGACAGAATCGCTTACATCCAGGTTGTCGATGTACTGAAACAAATCGTCCTGATTCCCTGTCTCCAACTCAGTAGGTGCAAAACTGTTGATCAGTTGTGGTTCGCGTCCGCACGTGCGCGGGTCTTGAAATTTAAATGGAATCCCGGCATAGGGCACGAGGGTACTCTTGTCGAAAGCAACCAGGTTAAGGGTGTTGTCGCGGCACGGCAACCCTTGGGTAGCGATGTTGAATTCGATGTTGTTGATCTTGAGCGAGACGGCTGTGTGAGGAGAAGGATGATTGCCTCCGTAAGTGGTGAGCAACAGGTCCGCACTGCTGGTTTCATACGACAACGATTCGGTCACAGGGTCGAGCATCAAACCGTCTGTGCCATTCTCAAGATATTGCTCAAATTTGAGCTGAGCCCACCCCGGAGCTCCGTTTGCGATGTAGGCGAATGAAGAGACAGTCCACTCGGTGCTCTCACCAGGCTGCGGATTGGCCAATTTTGTTCGCCAATAATAAACCAACGAATCGTTGCCCAGCAAAACAACGGCCTGTGAGTTTAACACACCGCCCGTTACGGTGTGCTGCAACAGGTAGCCACTGTTGAAACTGCTCACCGTATCCAATTCAACCAGGTATTCTCTTTCGGCAGTGAGCAGGTTCGTGTTGTAAAACTGTAAAGTCAGTTGCTGACTGTTCACAATGCCGTACGGTGGTGGAAAAACATGTTTGGTGCCGCTGAGTGGAATAAACAAACTTAAAGAGGCAGCATTGTTGCCCTCGTTCAACTCAATCACGTCATCGTTATAATCGACCACCACCTCAAACACGTTGTTGCCAAAACCATTTTTGCCTGGTTCTCTCTTCAACTTGAACAAGAGTGTGTCGAGCGTCTTGACAGATTGAAAAGTGGAATCATAAGTCACCACTGTATTATCACCGAATGTGCGTGCCACGCGCACGGTGAGGGGGTCCAGGGTGGCTAAACCATAGTTCTTCACAATCACCTGAATGGCAAACGAATCGGTCAGTGCCGTCACGGGTTTCTCGTCATAGGAATAGAGCGACAGGCCACTCTCCTCAATTTCATAGTCGGGTTGACCTGCGCCAAACAATTTCAGTGAAGGATCGCCAAGCAACGCCATCTGCTGAACCTGCGTGACCGATCCGATGGAGGTGCCATACGCTTCCAGGTAAATCCGCGCCACTTCCTTTTGAACATCTCCAATGCCTTTTGCCGTAAAGGCTGCATCGCTAAACCCCACTTGATAGAACATTTCTGTGTAGGCGCGCAATGCACTGGAAAACCCGAATGAACTGTGTGCAATGAAATTGCGCGCTCCTTTGTTGGCGGCCAAAATCCAATCCTCGCCAAAAGCTTTTGACTTGGACGTGAAAACACCGGCATTACAACCATTGATGATAAAAGCAGGATAACGGGAAGCGTTGTTATAGCCAAGTATCGGATCGGTGGCGAAACCGATATCGATATCAATGGTGCCGGGTGATGAGTGACCAAAAAATGTGATCAGATTAACTCCGTTATTTACCTCCTGCGCAATGTTGATTAACTCCACCGGGTTGGGTTCCTGCTTGGCAATGGTAGCCACCTGCCCGCCATAAAAATACCCCTCAGCGATGTCACCAAACCCGTCAACATAACTCTTGAATGCGGTGAGCTCAGCAGGCAGGATACCACCGCTCAAATGCAACACGTTCTTTCTCCAAAGATCGGTAAACGGGAGTGCTTCAGTTTCCATCACCTTGTTTAGATAAGCCGCCACTTCACCCGGTGTATTGGCGCTAATCCTTCCCGTGGCAACCGCTGGCACATGAGCGGGTCCATTGATGCCTGCCGTGAATAACAAATCAGAGGACGGACTGCCTGCCGGAGGCACCAAGTTGCGAGGTTCTCCGGGTATGGGCGGTACACGGGGATTCTGGTATTCAATATTGAGTCCTTTGCCGATAATAAACAGATACTGCGGATCGCCATTGTCAACCATCCATTTCATAAACTGATAGATGGCGCGAGGTGATGTCTCCCCATAGTTGAACTGATCGTAAAGTTGGTTGATAGAAACAACGAGTGTGTCATAGCCGCCTCCGGCCGGAGATGCCCGGTACCCACCATATGCCTGCACAGGATTGGCATAGCCAAGGCCTGGCTTCATCAATGCAGGATGGCTGATGATAATGAAATTCGGATTGGCCGGGTTCATTTGCCGAAACGTAACGGGCTTCAAAGAGGGTGTAATGGCAACGTTGCTGGCAAACAATTCGCGTGAGGTAGCCGTATTGGGCACAATCGCGGTCAGGTTGCTTCCCGACACGGTGGTTTCGATCAGGACAGGTGTGTTATTGTCCGTTATGTCGAAGAACCGGGTGTTGGCGGGCGGATTCGTGAACACGACATAAGACTTGTTGTTCGAGTCTGCATTCAGCCGAAAGGATTTCTCTGTCATTCCAGTTGCCGCAAAGTTCTGAGGATGGGAGACTTTAATATATCCCACACTCATGCGCTCCCTCGCACCACCCACCCCGATGCCTTTCACCCTCACAATCATCTTTCCGTCACCACCGATGTCCGACCAGTTTAATGGCTGGGTAACGATGGGCGTCTGAAAATTGGCAAAGTTGTGTGTTGTCAGAAGGCGCAGCGATCCACTACTGGGGCCCACATGAATCTCGGCTGTGTGTTGTAATACATCCCTCCCATGCAACTGAATCTCAAGTTGAGGCAGTCCCAAGGCAGTTACTCCGTTGATCAAGTCCTCAATCTGGTAATCTCGCTGCTCGATGCATCCAACGTTCTGCGTGCATATCGTGCTCCCAGTCCATCCCTCACCTTCATCAAAATGGGAATATTGGATAAAGGTGTTTTGCGTGTTGCCCAGGCAGTACTCGCTGCTCAGCACCGTAAGCACCTGATTTTGGTGACTCGCCTGTGCAGGCAAACCTGAAACGTTTACCTCTTTGAACTTGTTCATGCGTTTGCCCAAAACCGCGCCCAGGTTCCAGGTGAGGTAGTAATAGGCCGTATCGGTATAAAGGCTGTAAAACTGATGAGGCTGTACACTTGAAGGCGAATACAACGATGCATCCAATTGCCCATCGTTTTTGCGTCCATAAAACTCGAGGTAGTCGCCATCATTGAGTACCGCATCATCTTGTCCCTCCACCAGCATAGCCTGTTCGGCACCCCGGTAAAAGAGCTGAAGGCGCCTGGGGTCTACCGAAGAAACCGGGAAACCCGCTGCTTGAAGATCGGCATAGGTGAGCATATGGATGCCGTTTTTGGTGACGGGTATTTTATAATAGGTCTGACCAAAGGTGACCCACTCATTGCCATACTGGCCAAGGACAGGCGCAGAGGCGAATACCCAAAACACTGAAGCCGCGGCCAATCCAAACCAGGAACCTTTCATCATCTGCTGTAACGGACCATTCAGTGGGTCAACTTGCAAAGAAAACACTTCTCGGGAGTTAAATACGGCACCAAAATCCCTGGTAACAAGTCAAAAAAGACCGCTATAGGTACTTTTTTTAAAAGATTTCTTAAAATTTTTAACCAAGTACTTGGCCATACATAGTACTTTTCCGTATACAGTAACGAGAAGCTTACTAAAAATGCATGTATGAACCTTGAAAATACGCAAGTGCAGATGAGGAAGGGTATTCTGGAGTACTGCATCCTGCACATCATTTCCAGGGGCGAGGTGTATGCGACCGATATGCTGGACGAACTCACTGCAGCCAAGATGATTGTGGTGGAAGGCACGCTGTACCCGCTCCTCACCCGGCTCAAGAATGCCGGACTTGTCGAATACAAATGGGTCGAATCAAAGTCGGGCCCGCCACGCAAGTATTACAAACTTACCGATAAGGGCGGCAAGTTCCTGAAAGGACTTACCGATACCTGGAACGATTTGATTTTCTCTACGGATAAAATCACCCATCGATCAAAATCAGAAACCACCACGTCTAACCAGTAATGTCTAATTTCATTGTATGAAAAAGAACATCAGCATCAACATTAGCGGCATCATCTTTCACATCGAGGAGGACGGCTATGAAGTGCTAAGAAAGTACCTCGACTCGGTGAACCGCTATTTTTCATCGTTTGAAGACAGCAGCGAAATACTTGCCGATATCGAAGGAAGAATTGCAGAAATTTTCCTCTCCAAGCTCAGTGATGGCAAACAGGTGATTACCCACGAAGATGTGAATTCACTCATCGCCACCATGGGTAGCGTAAGCGATTTTAAGGCGGCCGAAGAACAGGAGTTCCCTGCCGGTCAGGAGCCTGCCGCTGAACAACGTAGCCGTACGGGCAGCAAGTCAAGCAATGCCAGCAGGCGACTATACCGTGACCAAAAAAGAAAAATCCTCGGAGGTGTTTGTGCCGGGCTCGCTCATTACTTCAACATCGATCCAGTATGGCCGCGTTTGCTTTTTGCTCTCCTGGTACTTGGTAGTTATGGTGGCTTGATCATCGTTTACCTCATCCTTTGGATCGCCCTGCCAGTATCGGCTGAACTGGAAGAGGAAGGCAACGTGAAGAAAATGTTTCGCGATTCAGAGCGGAAGGTAGTGGGCGGGGTAGCTGCAGGTGTGGCTGCCTTCTTTGGTGGCGATGTGGCGCTGGTGCGAATCCTCTTTGTGGTCTTCACCTTCGTAGGTGGCCTGGGGTTCCTCGTTTATATCATCCTTTGGATTGCCCTTCCTGAAGCCAAGTCCATAACAGAAAAAATGCAAATGCAGGGGGAGCCCGTTACGCTTTCGAACATTGAGTCGACCGTAAAGAAAAGCATTAATGAAAAAGATACGGAAGACGAAAGCGTACTGGCCAAGATTATCCTCTTTCCATTTCGACTCATCGCGTTTGTACTTAACGGACTTGCCAAAGTACTGGGGCCGCTGCTTTCCACGCTGGTGGACGTGTTGCGTGTGGCGATTGGCATCGTCATCACCCTGATTGGAATTTCCTTTTTGCTTTCGATGGTCATCATGGGAGGGGTGTTCCTTGGTCTTTTTTCAGTATCCGCCATCCCGATGTGGTGGGAGATTAACATTACCGAACTGGGACTGCCGTTGGAGGCCATGCGAAATGCGTTTCCTTCGTGGACCATCATCTTTGGTTTCATCCTGGGTTTCATTCCTTCCTTAGCCATTACCCTCATTGGGGTTTCAATCATCGCCAAGAAGGTCGTCTTCAATTCACTGGTAGGCTGGACCATGTTTGTGTTGTTTTTTATAAGCCTTGCCGTCCTGAGTTTCAAGATTCCGCAAATAGCATACGCGTTTAAAGAGGAAGGCGAATACCGCGTGGAACAGACCTATGAGATGGGTGGCAAGGTTCCACAGCTGACGATGCGAGAAGTCGGCCTTGATGACTATGATGTAACCACGATCCGTTTTATTGGGCACGAAGACTCCAACATTCGTATCGTGGAACGGTTCGAGGCGCAAGGGAATACGCGTAAGATCGCAGGTGAAAATGCCCAGATGGTCGATTACACAATTACTCAAAATGACAGCATCCTGGTATTCGATTCAAACATCACCTTTAAACCCAATGCCAAATTCCGCGCCCAGCGCCTGGACATCGATGTGTACATGCCGTTCAACAAACCATTCGTGATCGAGGAATCCCTATGGCGCCTCATCGAAAGTTATGCAAGAAGGTACCGCTACGACTACGATGGGCAAAATACATGGATCATCACCAGCGATGGATTGGAATGCCAGACCTGCGAGTCGAGTCGAAGGCCCGCCCCTGTTATTTCCGATCAATATGGATTCGACAATTTCGACCAACTGGACGTCACCGGAGTGGTAAACGTTCGGGTATACCAGGGCAGCCAGTACTCGGTGGAAATGAAAGGAAGCCCTGACCAGCGCAGACTATATGATGTGTTTGTCTCGAACAATACGTTGGTGATTGACTACGATGACGACAACGAGTTCTTCTGGAAACGCAATTTCATCGATGATGATCATCTTCTGATTACGATCACCATGCCGCACCTTACCGAAATCAAAGTGCGGGGTGCCGGAAAACTGAGCTTCAGCGGCTTTGACGAGAACAGCATGGAAATCAATTTTGTCGGGGCCGTAGCTGCCGATGGCAATGCTGACGTTCGCAACCTTACCATTGATATGACTGGCGCTTCCTTCCTGGATCTGAATGGCAATGGCGATTTCCTGGAGGCTGATCTCACCGGAGCTTCAGGTTTACGCGCTTATAATTTCGAAACACGCGAAGCGATCATCGAAGCCCACGGTGCGTCAACGGCCAAGGTTTACGTTTCCGACCGGTTGGAAATCAAAAAAGGATTTGCCAGCAGCGTATCGCACCGTGGCAATCCGGAAGTCATCAAGAATTTCTGATTTGAAAACAACGTTGCCGGGGTAATGAGAGTGATGAATTCTCGTTACCTTGGCAGCTGTGGATGTTTTCTTGAAGTTTTTGGGTGGAGCCAAAAGTGTGACAGGTTCCAAATACCTGCTTGAAGTTGGTTCAAAAAAAATTCTGATCGACTGCGGCCTTTTTCAGGGCAAAAAGGAGCTGCGGCTCAGAAATTGGTATCAGCTTCCTTTATCACCTGAAGAAATTGACGCAGTGGTGCTCACCCACGCCCACCTGGATCACTCCGGCTATCTTCCGCGGCTGGTAAAGGATGGCTTCAAGGGTCCTATTTACTGCACTTCTGCCACAAGGGATTTAGTAGAGATTCTTCTGCTTGATGCCGGCAAACTGCAGGAAGAAGAGGCTGAATTTGCCTACAAACGTGGCTATTCAAAGCACAGCAGGCCACAACCGTTGTTTTCTGCTGCGGATGCCAAACCCGTACTCGAATTCTTACGGGTGATCAGATTTGACCAGCCCTTAAGCCTTACAGAAAACCTTTCGGTTACATTTCGCATGGCCGGCCACATCCTGGGGGCGGCCTTGCTCGAGTTCGACCTGCAGGGCGATCAACAAAAAAAGAAGCTGGTGTTTTCCGGGGATCTGGGCCGCGGATCTGATCCGGTAATGTACCCACCCACCATTTGTACCCATGCCGATGTGTTGGTGGTAGAGTCGACTTATGGCGACCGGAAAAATCCGATTGAGGAAGTAGAAAACGACTTGGCTAATACGATTATCGAAGCAGCACAACGCGGTGGGCTTGTTCTGATCCCTGCATTTGCCGTTGGTCGCACGCAAAATCTGATTTACTATTTTCATCACCTCATCGAAAGGAAGCGAATTCCAAAAATTCCAATTTACATAGACAGCCCAATGGCCATCAGCGTTACTGATCTTTACGAACGGCACGCTGGCGTACACAAGATCAAAGTCGAGCCTGGCCAAAACGGACTGCAGTCGTTGTTTGATGATCCGAACATTCACTTTTGTAACACTGCGGAAAGTTCCAAGGCGTTAAATGATTTGAAAAAACCGGGCATCCTCATTTCCGCAAGCGGCATGTGCACCGGGGGGCGAATTTTGCACCACCTTTATCATCGGCTTGGCAACGAAAATGACACATTGTTGTTTGTGGGATTCCAGGCGGAAGGTACGCGTGGCCGTGACTTGCTCGAGGGCAAGAAGACCATTAGGATCTTTGGAGAAGACGTTCCGGTAAAGTGCCATATCAAAGTGGTGAACGGGCTCTCAGCCCATGCCGATCAGCAAGAGCTGTTGGAATGGCTGGGGCACTTTGGTAATTCACCCAAATTCACCTTTCTTACGCATGGCGAACTCAGCGCGGCAACGGCCCTTCAGCAGCGCATCATGGAAGCCTTGGGATGGCGTACCTTTGTGCCAGAATATTTAGAATCGTTTGAATTGTTCACGGGTATCTGATGCGGTGTCTGATTGTTGTTTTTTTGCCATTGGTGGTTGCAAATGCCATTGCACAACAGCAGTCCATCAAAGGGCAACTTTACCGGACGCCCGATCAGGCCGCTTCATCGGCTTTCAAAAGCAATGTGACCTACAAAGACAAGCCGGTGGAGGTGATCGTATTTGAGCAAGTGGGTCAGGATGAAGTCCTCTATACAAACGGCCACATCCAAAAAATCGGAGGCCATGAGGTAGCCCGGGCCTTCTGTAAATGGGATGGCTCATTCAAAATCAAAGTGCGGCCCGGCAAATATTCGGTATTTGCCTACATTGACGGCAGTTATTACGGAAACCTGATGGATGCTGACGGAAACTTGAGTCCTGTTACGGTGGTCCGCAAACGCGATGCCTGGATTACCATCACCATGAACATCAAGCGGCAGGATTAAGGCCTGTTGCGTTTAGGTAAACCAAGTGGTAAATTGTAAGAATGAAAAAAGCAGTTCTTTTTCTGCTTTTGCTGGGGTGTCATCCCCCCTTTGCACATAGTCAAAATCAGGGCATCAAAGGCCAAGTCTTCTGGATTGCCGAGAATCAAATGCCCAGCAGTGAGGAGGTCAAAAAGTCACCACACCACGGAGTACAGCGAGAGTTGCTGATTTACGAAGAGACCTCGTTGGACCAAACCACCAGGGATGGCTTTTTCTTTTCAGAGGTGAAAACCAAGTTGGTGTTAAGCTTTACCACAAAGAAAGATGGATCCTTCAAGATCAGGCTGCCTGAAGGCACCTATTCGGTATTTGTGCGAGAACCCAATGGGCTCTATGCAAATCTCTTCGAAAAGGACGGGGCCATCAATCCCATCACGGTAAAGCCGAAGAATTATGCCTGGCTGACCATAACCATCGACTACCTGGCGGCCTATTAGCAACAACTCTAACTGCTTACGTCCGTATCTTTGAATGCTCCCCTGAAATATTTTGGGGCAGGTGCAACCCCCAGTGCAGGTTTTACATCTTGTGGGTGAAGTGATCTAAATGGAATTCAAGATTTACCGGGCCATCGAAACAACTTGGATAGAAGGATGCAAAAAGGGCGATGCCAAGGCTCAAAGGGAGCTCTTTGAGCATTTTTCAGCCCCCATGCTCTCCCTGTGTTGCCGCTATGTGGCGGATAAGATGGAGGCCGAGGACGTGCTGGTTACCGCTTTTACCAAGGTTTTCGAAAGAATTGACCAGTATAAGGGCGAAGGAAGTTTTGAGGGGTGGATACGGAGAATCATGGTAAACGAATCGCTCACCTATTTAAGGAGAAACAAAAACATGTACCTGGAAACCGATATTGAAGAAGCCGACCGCCAACCCGACCTGGCCCGATTGGAACCCACACTGGAGGCCGAGGACCTGATGAAGCTAATCAATGAGCTTCCCTCCGGCTATCGGATGGTCTTCAACATGTATGCGATCGATGGGTATTCGCATAAAGAAATTGCAGAGTACCTGGGCATCAGCGAGAACACTTCGAAGAGCCAGCTAAGCCGCGCCAGGGCCACATTGCAACGCCATTTGATGGCCATGGAGCATGTTGAACAAAAAATGAACGAACTATGAATCCACTGGACGAACTCTTTGGGAAAAAATTGAGCGCACATCAAGTGCAACCCTCAGCCGATGCATGGAGTCGCATCGAAAAGAACATCGCAAAAAAAAATAGCGGGTGGGTAACATGGCTGCGCGCTGCATCCATCGTGTTTCTGTTGGGAGTTGGGTTTGTTGCCTGGAGAATAATCGGTACACAAGACGCCAACCAACCACCGCAAATGGCCACCGCCACCGAAACAAAAGAAACAAAAGAGCCTGTGAAAACAGATCATGTTGCAAATAGTGCGGAGCAAGACGCCAGCAAACCGGTTGATGACCTAAAGGCTGAATCAAAGCCGGCAGCAACAACGACTGTGCATGACAAGACTTCCCGGACACCGGTTGAAAAACCAATGATTACTCAAGGTCAGACGAAAGAAGTCACCAAACAGGTGGATCAGCAGTTGGTTTACACAAATGAAAGCATTGCCCAGCTGAATGAAGAACCAGCCGCAGTAGCTACGCCTGCAACGGAAATTGAAAGGATCACTGCAGATAAGGCCATGGTAGTAGTGTACACACTGGAGCTGCCGACACAGCTTGAAGAAACGATGCCAGAGGCGACAGCTGCTGGAGAATCAGGAAAGAAAACAGGATTGAAGCGAGTATTGGAATTGGCTCGTGACGCGCGCAGCACGGAAAATCCAATCGGTGAACTTCGCCAGGCGAAGAACGAATTGCTTGCTTTCAACTTTGGCAGGGATAGAGAACAACGAAACGACAAATGAAAATGAAAACGAAGTTTATTATATTTTTTGTATCCATCATCGCGGCAAGCAGCTGGGCTGCACCGCAACAGAGCAAGCCAGACTCGGTGGTGGTGAAGGTGGGCGAAGCGAGTAAGATTGTGGTAACCATTGCCAACAAGAAGGATGCTGCCATTCTTAAGCACTACAACCTGCAGGCATTGGTAAACGACCTGATCACCAAGATCGAGCAAGACGATACCACCGGTCAATTGAAGCCTTCATCGGAGTACCTCAGTGAACCTACACCCAGCGAGACCGTTCGCGAAACCGAATCGCTTGAAGACCCGTGGCCCGATCGCAGCAGCGAGGACGAAACTGACGATAATGTCAATCGCAGCACTACGTATCACACCAGTTCATTCCGCAGCAGGAGAACCTATCACTCGCTGAGCTTTGATGTGGGTACGAACAACTTCCTGAAAGACGGGCAGACGTTTCCGGATGCCAGCAATGACGCCTACACGGTTCGCCCTTTCGGATCATGGTACGTAGGCATCAACTCCGTGCAACGCACACGTGTAGCGAACAAGTTTTACCTCGAATGGGGACTTGGCATCAGCTGGTATAACTTCAAGTTTGAAGACGCCAGCACCATCCTCCAAAAAGACGATGCGGGTGTCATCTTCTCCAATGACCTCCGTGGCTTCAACTATCAGAAGAGTAAGTTGACGGCCAGCTACATCAACGCCTCTTTTGTGCCGGTGCTCGACTTCGGTGAAAACAGGAGAAAGCCCATGCTGTTTGACAATAGCCACTCCGACTCGTTCAGAATCGGTGCGGGACCATATGTAGGTTATCGCATTGGAAGTTATTCCAAGTTGGTTTACAAAGACAACGGTAACAAAGAGCGGGAAAGAAATCGCGACAGCTATTACCTTGACAACCTGCGCTACGGAGCAAGGCTTCAAATCGGCTACCGGGATGTAGATCTGTTCTTCAACTATGATTTGAACGACATCTTCGCATCCGGTCGCGGGCCATCGCTCAATGCCTTTAGCTTCGGATTGATTCTTTAGGAAATGTGATCTGCTAACCGGAAGGGCTGGATTTTCCCAGCCCTTCTTTTTTAATTCAGCTGATCCCGTTTATACAGGATCAAGTCTTTCTCATCTCCTTTTAGTTTCAGATCCACACACAGCCTGCGGGGTGTAGGCCATTGAAAGGACATCCAAACCAACACCGCCAGGAAAGTAATGCTGAATAACTCGCTGGTGGTGAAATAAAAACCAGCTGCTGTCATCAGGCAGGCCGCCACGCCCATCCCGATTCGAAAGATGGCGATGGTATAGTACCCGTCCATCCTGTCGCCTAAACTTACCACTCCCAGAATGCTGGATAGCTTTTTCCTTACCAGCCAATGAACGCTCGTTAGGGTAAGGACGATGAAAATAATAAAGGCAATCTGAATGATCAGCAATTGATCAGCATCTTGAATTGGAGAAACGAGTGCACCCGATTGCATTTCCAAATAAAGATAGATATACACACCAAGTGGAATGAGCGTGACGAAATAGCAGACGTTGTAAAGCTTATAAAAGTATTCCTTGATGGAGTTGAATTTCATGATCACTAAAACTTAATCAAATTTAATTATTTATCTTAGTGGAAGTTTTTTGATATGGATGTGGCAATAAATCTGACGAGGAGGGAACAGGTAATCCGCAGTGCCGCGGAGCTTTTCAGGGAAAAGGGGTATGCAGCGTCTTCCATGCGCGACCTTGCTCAAAAACTCGGTATCGAAGCAGCCAGTTTATACTCCCACATCAAGTCGAAAGAAGAGATTCTGCGAAACCTATGCTTCGACATGGCTTCCGAATTTAGAAAGTCGCTCGATGCAGTAGAAAAACAAGACGCATCTGCAAGTGAAAAACTCCGGCTCGGCATCATCGGCCACATACAGGTGATGGCCAAGGACCTTACCGCATCGGCAGTTTTCATGAATGAACACCGCCACCTCAGTCAACCCTATCTTCGCGATTTCCTGCTGCTTCGAATCAACTACATCAACCGGTTCAAGACCATTATCGAAGAAGGCATTGCATCCGGTGAATTCAAAGAAACCATCGACAAAAAGCTGGCCGTGATGACCTTGTTTTCGTCCCTCAACTGGATGCCCCAATGGTACGATCCTGTGGGCACCATCGAGCCCGTGCAACTTGGCCAGCAACTGGCCGATATGCTCGTCAATGGCCTGAAGAAACAATAGCGTTTCCAACACTGTTATTATTATAATTGCCTAACAGTAGTTAGCTTTGAGGCTGATGATTAGGCCCATTCTGTCACTATAATTCATAGCATGTACGGAGGAGGAAACACATTTGAAGCCATCAAGGCCACGGGACTCGACCAGGAAGACCCAACAAAACTAGCCGAGTTTGAGGCGCGTATCGATCGGGGCGAAAAGATTGAGCCCACCGACTGGATGCCACAGCTGTATCGCAAGCAGCTCATCCGCATGATTGAACAACATGCCCACAGCGAAATTATCGGGGCGTTGCCAGAGGGTACGTGGATTACAAGGGCACCGGGTTTCCGGAGGAAGATGGCGCTCATGGCCAAGGTGCAGGATGAAGTTGGCCATGCGCAACTCCTGTACAGTGCCGCAGAAACCCTCGGCAAAAGCCGCGAGGCAATGATCGATGACCTCATCAACGGCAAATCAAAATACTCCAACGTATTCAACTACCCGACCTTCACGTGGGCCGACTGCTGTTTCATCTCCTGGCTGGTGGATGCGGGCGCGATCGTAAATCAGCTCGCCAATGCAAAAGGAAGTTATGGCCCATACTGTCGCGCGCTTGATCGCATTTGTGCCGAAGAGTCATTCCACTTGAAGTACGGACACCATTGCGTAATTTATCTGGCCACCGGCACACAGAAACAGCGAGACATGTTCCAGGAAGCCATCAACCGCTGGTGGCCACCCATGATGCACTTCTTCGGCCCGTCTGACAAGATCTCAGTGCACACGGAAGTGTTGATGAAGTGGAAAGTGAAAATGGGCAGCAATGACGATATGCGCAATCAGTTTCTTGACATGTACGTGCCCAAGATCTGGGAACTGGGCTTTACCATTCCCGATCCCAAGCTGAAAAAGAATAACGACACCGGCCGGTGGGAATACACCGAACCCGACTGGGAAGAATTCAAGCGCGTGATTAACGGGGATGGGCCGTGCAACAAAGAGCGACTGGCCGTAAGGCGCATTGCAGAAGAGCGCGGGCAGTGGGTGCGCAAGGCTTTAAAGTCGAAAGAGTCGGCTTACGTGACACCGCTGGCTTAATCAAACCCATGAAATCACTCGATCCGAGAGTCACCAGGCTGCCTGCTGAATACGAAGGAAAGGTGACAGCCAAAGCGCCCCTTGATCAATTCGGCACCTACGAGGTGTTTGTACAAGCCAGGGAGGGAAAACCCTTTCAGCACGAAGGCATTGTTCATGCACCCAACCTGGAAATGGCCTATGTGCTGGCCAAAGAGGCGTTCACCAGAAGATTCACTTGTGTATCACTCTATGTGGTGGATACCCGCGATGTATATGTTTCACCCATGACGGAGCACGATGCAAATGCATATGATCAGGTGGAAGATGCAGGAGGCAGTGGTGCCGAAGAAAGCTTTGAAGTGTTTCACTTGCTAAAGCGGGGAAAGCAACACCAACATGTGGGCACCGTGAGCGCATCCAACGCGGCCCATGCGATGAGTCGGGCGAAAGAAACACTCAGGGACGACAAGCTCGTGTTCAACATTTGGGCAATTCCCACCGCGCAGATTCGCTTTACACAACCTGGTGATCTCGACCTGTGGACCACCCTTCCTGAAAAAAAGTTCCGGGACGCAATCAACTATAAAGGCGGAGACAAACTCAAAGAATTTCTCGAGAGACAAAAACACAAATGAAATTACCCTTTCGTTGGATTGAAGTGGCTGTGATTCTGATGGGACTGGCAGGAATCATACTATACTACATGCAAATTGACCCAATGCGGCTGCTCCTCAGCGCAAGCATCGCCATAATGGGCGTCATTCAGGTAATAGATTTTTGGAGATTGCATCCGGAACAACGAAACACCGCTGAAAAGATCAAGGCCGGTTTGGCTGCCCTCATTGCGGTAACTGCTTGCTTCCTGCCTTTCACACGCAATCACCTGCCCGCCATCTTGCTGATTCTCCTTTTTATCTCCCAACAATACGCCAAACCCAAAAAAGAGACGCAAAAACAAATGCCATGAACCACGAAGCGCTAAAGGAATTGCTCTACAAAATTGCCGATGACCTCCTGATTCTGGGGCATCGCAATTCTGAGTGGACCGGCATGGGTCCGCTGCTGGAGGAAGACATCGCATTCTCATCGATGGCGCAGGACAAAGTCGGGCAAAGCCTGGCGCTCTATACCATGCTGCAGGGATTGGGAGAACAGGACCCTGACACCGTTGCCTTTACCCGAAATGCAAATCAATTCCACAACAGCATCATGGTGGAATTGCCCAACGGGGAATATGACTTCAGCCTGATCCGCCACTTCCTGTACGACACAGCCGAGGCCATTCGATTTGACATGTTATGTCAGTCGGCTTATGAGCCGTTGGCCCAGCTGGCGAAGAAGATCAAGGGTGAACTCCGATACCATACGCTGCACGCCAATACCTGGGTGAAGCAGTTGGGAACGGCCACGCCCGAGAGCATCGGCAGGCTGCAACAATCGCTGGATGAGCTAATCCCCTACGCACTGGGCATGTTCGAACGTTCTCCGTTTGAAAAAGAACTGATCGCTGAAAAGATTTTTGGAGGCGAAGAAGAGTTGCAGACCCGCTGGAAGAAGAAAGTGGAAGAGCTTATTGCCCAGACCGACTTGAAGCTAGCCAGCTGGGGTGCCGTGGAGCCGATTGTTGGCGGGCGCTCCGGCCAGCACACCGAACACTTGCAGCCGTTGCTCGATGAAATGAGCGAAGTATTCAAGATAGATCCCACGGCAGAATGGTAGCCTTGAAACCCATCGCAGACGAGCTCCGGCAACTTGTAAAAACGTTTGCTGAACGATGTGGCCGCTTATCGGAAGAAGAGTTCAGCGCCAAACCCAATCCCGCCAAGTGGAGCAAAAAGGAAGTGCTTGGCCATTTGATTGACTCCGCACACAACAACATCAGAAGGTTCATCGTGGCACAATATGCCTCTGAGCCTCCTCACATCATCTATGAGCAGGACTTTTGGGTGAAGGTGAACGATTACCAACACATGAAAAGTGAAGACGTGATTAAGTACTGGGTGCTGATCAACGAGCGGATTAGTCACATACTGGAAACCATGCCGTCCGCTAACCTTGAAAAGCTGGCTGACACTGGGCGGGAAGGCAAGTCGACCCATTCCATCGAATGGCTGGCTCAGGATTACGTGAAGCACATGAAACATCACCTGAACCAGATCTTTGCTGGCTCTTTTGATGTTGTGTATATATGACGATCACGAAAGAAGAAATATTATCATGGCTTGACAAGGTCAAGGATCCGGAGATTCCGGTGCTGTCGATTGTCGACCTGGGTGTAATCCGAAAGGTAGAGCTCGCTGACGACAAAGTGAAAGTGCACATGACGCCCACGTTCGTGGGTTGCCCGGCCATCGACTACATGAAAAATGATGTGATCAAGACCTTGAGGGAACACGGTATTGAGCAGCCGGAGGTCGAAGTCAACTTCAAAGAATCGTGGAGCTCAGACCTGATTTCGGAGAAGGGACGGCAAGCCCTCAAGCAATTTGGTCTGGCGCCACCCCCCACCGGTGAAATGATCGAGGACATTTCGGTTCTGGAGCAGGTGCCCTGCCCGCGATGCAATGGCACCCATACCACACTGAAAAACCCATTTGGACCCACCCTGTGCAGGTCCATTCATTATTGCAACGACTGTAAAGAAGCTTTCGAGCAGTTTAAACCGCTTTAAAATATTACATTGTAATGTGCGGCAGGGGGCCAACCTTTATTCTTGTGGTGCAATTGCCTACGATATTTCCAAGACTGTGAAACTACCGCTGTACATCACGCTTTTCATGGGGATCCTTTGGATTTCCTGCTCAAATCCCAATCAAAGGGTGGGCCATGATTTTACCCGGGCCGACTCCCTTACCGAGCATTACCTCACCCTTCAAGACAGCATCTTGCATGCCTGGAACGTGATGATCCGCGATGAAAAGGAGAAGATCAAGAACATGCACGAGCTGATCCGGTTAATGGAAAAATCAGGCAGCGAGTTGGCTGAATTGAAGTCGCTGGAGCAGCGCATCCAGCAGCTTGAGAAGATTCGGTTCACGCAAAAATCGCTGAGCAACCCTTACGTGATTGACGAATACGATTTTGCTTCCGGCTCCATCATCGCAGAACTCATCAGCATGGCTGAGGTTGATCCCGCCACCATCAACAATCCCAAAATCCAAAAGCTGGTCGATCAAATCAAAGCGGCCGAACAGCGCGTGTCGATGTATCGTACGGAGTACGACCGGGTAGTCGCAGACTTCAATGCCTTTCTGGAAGACCACGGAAGTTCGCTGGACGAGATTGATGCAGAAGTGGACAGCCACAAGAAGCCGCTCTTTCAAGTGGCTTCGGAAAAAGACTAGCGTCTGCTGCGGCCCGCGGGCTTGCGGCCACCTTTCTTCTTGAACCAGGACTTGTCTCGCGACTCACCTCCGCCTTTCTCGCGCCTCGGTCCTGATATCTCCAACCGCACCGCCCTGCCCCGTACCTCCACACCTTCAAATCCGGCCATCACCTTCTCTGTCAATGCCTTCTCCACCTCAAAGAAGGAGTAGGCTCCCTTGATGTCTATTTTTCCAATGTCGCCCTTCTTTATTTCTCCAAAGTCGCAGATTAATCCCAACAAGCTGCCCTTGTCCAGGCCGTCCATCTTACCCACATTGATGAAGACACGATCGCCTGTTCTGTATTTCTCGGCACGTGCATCCGTAGGCGTGGTGTGCTCGGGTTGATTCAAATCGGGTGCATCGCGGTAGTAAGCAAGAAAACGGTTGAACTCAACAGAGGCAAAGCGTTTGATGATCTCTTCTTTCTCAAGGCCCATCAATTCATGGAACACTTCAGGCAAGAACGAATCAATCTCTTCCTCGTTCACTTCGATTTCCCTAACGCGATGCATGAGGTCCAATAGCTTCTTTTCACAAACCTCATCGCCTGTTGGCACGTTGATTCGGGTGAACCTGCGCTTCAGTGCCTTTTCAATCTGACCAATCCTGCCCATGTCGCGCTTTGAAATAATCGCTAGCGATATGCCTTTCTTACCTGCGCGGGCTGTACGGCCACTGCGATGGGTATAAAACTCCAGCTCATCGGGCAGGTTCATGTGGATCACGTGTGTGATGTTGCTCACATCGATGCCGCGCGCAGCTACATCCGTAGCCACAAGCAGTTGCAAGGCCTTGTTTTTGAAGCCGCGCATCACACGGTCGCGTTGCTGTTGCGAAAGATCACCATGCAGGGAGTCGGCATTGTAGCCGTCTTTGATCAAATGCTCGGCAATGTTTTGCGTATCCATTTTGGTACGGCAAAAGATCACCCCAAATATGCCGGGATTGTAATCGACAATTCGCTTGAGCGCAAGGTATTTGTCGCGGTCGTGTACGACTACAAACTGGTGATCAATGTTCTCGTTGCTTTGATTGCGCTCACCCATGGTGATTTCTTTCGGAGATCTCATGTAGTTCTTGGCGATCTCCCTCACCTCCTTGGGCATGGTAGCCGAGAATAGCCACACGTTTTTACTGTCGGGAGTGGTGGAAAGAATCTCATCGATGTCTTCCTTGAAGCCCATGTTCAGCATTTCATCTGCTTCATCCAGCACCACGTACTGAATGTTGCGCAAGTCAACCACCTTGCGGCCCAGCAGGTCAATCAGGCGGCCGGGTGTGGCCACAATAATTTGGGCGCCCCGTTTCACCTTGCGGATCTGGTCGGAGATGCTTGCTCCGCCATAGACGGTGACAATGTTCAACGACTTGTATGACTTGGCAAATCTTTCCAGGTCGCTGGAAATTTGCTGGCTCAATTCCCGCGTTGGCGCGATCACCAACGCTTGTGTTTGGTGATCACCCTCATCGATGCGCTCAATCAAGGGGAGGCCAAAGGCCGCGGTTTTGCCCGTACCGGTCTGCGCCAGTCCCACCAGGTCGGTTTGTTCCGAAAGCAATAGCGGGATAACCTGCTCCTGAATCGGTGTGGGCGTTTCAAAGCCCAGTTGGCGGATAGACTCCACCAATTCCCCGGATAATCCGAGGCTGTCAAATGTCTTCATGTTTTGTTGTTAAAATGTAAGGTCAGATGATTCACCTTACATATCGCGCTGCGGTCGTGCAAGCGTCAGAGGGTATTTCATCCAATCCAAAAAACCTGCGGCAAAGGTAGGCCTTTAATTCTACAATCCATTTTTAATTTCAAAAGCAACCAATGACCACGTTTTTGAAAGGTGTGCACCAGGCCGCGACATAGAATATTCCGTGGAACGACAGGGAGGCGCTAGATTCATGGGTGACCCGGCATGCGACAAAAAAAATTCCTACTGCCGTTATCGTCCCAACACGGGTAGTCTGAGATTTAATTGGCCAACCCGGCAGTAAGGTGGAAAAGAGGTATATCACCCGTATCTATCACGCCCATCCCCTTTGCAGATGAACCAGGTCTTTGTTCAGCCACATATGTTCGGCTGAAGATTCCATTCATTTGCCTTCTGGTTGATTCGTGTCTGTTCTCCCCACAATCCTTTTCATGGACTGGATAAAACTAAGCATTTGAGCTATTTTTGTTCTTCTTATGGTCACCGGCCTTCAGAAACTAAAGTTCTTCTATGCTTTTGAAGTGCCAGCCCTGGTCGTGATTGGTATTTACCTGGCGGGCTGGTGGAATTTCCTGGCCATCGGCTTCGCATTCTTACTTCTCCCCCTTATTGATCAATATGTGGGGATCAACACCACGAACGTCAGGCCGGAAGATACGCAGGTGGTGGGTAACGCCTTCTACTATCGATTCGTCACTTACGTGTGGGTGTACGTTCAATTGGCCGTTTTGGGTTGGGGAACTTACGTGGTGGCCAAAGGCTATTTGCAAACCTGGTATGAATGGGCTGGGTTCCTGATCGGTTTCTCGCTGGTTACCGGTGGCATTGGCATTACGGTGGCCCACGAACTCGGGCACAAGAAGTCGAAGTTGGAACGGTTCTATAGCAAGCTGTTGCTCATGACTGTTTGCTACATGCATTTTTATATTGAACACAACCGCGGCCATCACGTGCGGGTGGCCACGCCTGAAGATCCGGCTACCGCCAGGAAGAATGAAAACTTCTATGCCTTTTGGTTCAGATCGGTATTTGTCGGCTATGCGCATGCGTGGAAGTTGGAAAAGGAACGCCTTGCCAAAAAGGGATTGCCGTCCTGGCACTATCGCAACGAGATGGTCTGGTTTGCCATCCTGCCGATCTTATTCTGTGCAGCCCTCGCCATAGCGTTCAGTCCGTCAGGTACCATCAACTGGAACATCCCGATCTTCTTTTTCGCGCAAAGCGTGCTGGCCTTTACTTTGCTCGAGTTGGTAAACTATGTGGAACACTACGGCATCGTGCGCAAGCTAAACAACCTGGGCAAGTATGAACGCGTGAATCCCCTGCACTCATGGAATTCCAGCCACATGATCAGCAACTTCTTCCTGTTTCAATTGCAGCGCCACTCCGACCACCATGCCAATGCCATCAAGCGATATCAAGTCCTGGATCACTATGATGAAAGTCCGCAGCTCCCTTTCGGTTACCCGACCATGATTTTGATTGCGCTGGTGCCACCGCTTTGGTTCGCCATGATGAACCCGCGCCTTGAACAATGGGCGAATAAAACCTACCTGCCGGAGGCGGCCTGAGTTAACCTGCTTTCTTGATCTTAATCACCACCGATTTGGAAATCGGTGTCTGACTGCCTTTTGCAAAGTGATTGTACGGTACCAGCGGATTGGCTTCGGGGAAATAGGTAGCCACACACCGGCCTGGTATATCGTACGGCACCACCAGGAAATCATCCGCTTTGCGCACCGTGCCATCGTAGCTGGAGGTCAGGTTTACACGGTCTCCCTTTTTCAGCCCATCTTTCATCACATCTTCCCTATTCATGAGAATAACCCTACGACCGTTGTAGATTCCGCGGTAGCGGTCGTCCATGCCATAGATGGTGGTGTTGTACTGGTCATGACTCCGGATGGTCATCATCAGGTATTCGTCAGCCTTCAAGTGGTGGGCAGCCGGTGCATTGATCGTGAACTGTGCCTTATGGTCACTGGTTTTGAAAGATCCCTCCCGCGCTCCGTTGGGCAGGTAGAAGCCACCGGGGTTTCGCACGCGGCTATTGTAATGCTCGAAACCAGGAATGGTCTTCTCAATCAGTTCGCGGATGGCATCGTAGTCTGCCACAAGCTCATCCCAATCAATTTGTGAAGCATTGAGTGTCGCCTTTGCCAACTCGGCCACAATCCGGGATTCGCTCAGCAAGTGGCCGGAAGCTGGACGCTTCCCACCCTTCGACATATGCACCACCCCGGTAGAGTTCTCCACCGTTACAAACTGGGTGCCGCTTGCCTGCAGGTCTTCCTCTGTCCGTCCCAGGCACGGAAGAATCAAAGCCGTCTTGCCATGCACCAGGTGACTCCGATTCAGCTTGGTGGAAACATGGACAGTCAGGTCACATTTGCGAAGCGCCTCGGCAGTGAACTGTGTGTCGGGCGTTGCCGACAGGAAATTTCCACCCATGGCAATGAATACCTTCGCTTTTCCTTCAGCCATGGCGGCAATGGCTTCCACGGTATCGTAACCCGCCTCGCGGGGCGGATCAAATCCGAAGTTCTGCTGCAGGCTGTCTAAAAACTCAGGCCTGGGCTTTTCGTAGATGCCCATGGTGCGGTCGCCCTGCACATTGGAGTGGCCCCTCACCGGGCAGGTACCGGCACCGGGCTTGCCAATGCTTCCCTTGAGCAAGAGCAGGTTCACAATTTCCCGAATATTGTCCACCGCGTTTTTATGCTGTGTGAGCCCCATGGCCCAGCACACGATGATCCGGTTGCGTTCCGACAGCGCATCCACGGCCTTCATCACCAATTCCTTCGGCACCCCCGATTGCGCGATCAGGTCATCCGTATTGTAGGTCTTGAGATCCGCGAGCAGTTGGTCATAGCCACTGGTCTTGTCTTTGATGAACTCATGATCCAACACCTTGCCCTTATTGATTTCCTCCTTACGCAGAAGCAGTTTGATCATCGCCTTCAGCAAAGCGACATCCTCGTTGATCTTCACCGGCAGCCACAGGTCGGTAATGGATGTGGGTGGACCAAGAATATCCAACGGGTGTTGCGGATGCCGGAAGCTGATCAGCCCCGCCTCGGCCAACGGGTTGATGGTGATGATGATGGCCCCGTTTTTCTTCGCCTTCTGCAGGGCCGTGAGCATTCGCGGGTGGTTGGTTCCCGGGTTTTGTCCGATGATCACAATCACTTCTGCCAGGTAAAAGTCTTCCAGCTTCACTGATCCTTTGCCTATGCCTACCGTCTCGGTGAGCGCTACCCCGCTCGACTCGTGGCACATGTTGCTGCAATCGGGCAGGTTGTTGGTTCCAAACATGCGCACAAACAATTGATAGAGAAATGCTGCCTCGTTGCTGGTGCGGCCTGACGTATAAAAGATCGCTTCGTGGGGCGAAGCCAGCTGTTTCAATTGATTGCCTATCATCTTGAACGCCTCGCTCCAAGCGATCGGCTCATAGTGGGCAGCACCTTCGCGCAAGATCACCGGCTGCGTAATACGCCCGCTTTTGCCGATTTCATAGTCGGTCCAGCCAGTCATTTCCTGCACGGAATGTTTGGCGAAGAAAGCCGGATCGCATTTGGCCCTGGTGGCCTCTTCGGCCACGGCCTTCACCCCGTTTTCACAGAACTCCACCGTGGAGCGTTCATGGTCAGGATCAGGCCAGGCGCAGCCCGGACAGTCAAAGCCATCGAACTGGTTGAGTTTGAGAAGCGTGCGCGTGCCTTCAATCAAGCCAACCTCCTGAGCTATATGTTGGGTGGCCTTGATGACGGAAGGCAGGCCGCCCGCCATGGTTTTGGGCGCCTTTAGCCTGGGATTTTCTTTTTTTTCGCTCACGATCTCACGAATCCGTTAGTTCACTAATTTACGAAACTCAAAATCCCCAACACATGAAACTTTTTAAGCGGATCGTCCTCTCTCTGGTACTTGCCGTCTTTGCCTTTGGCATTTACTATGCATGGCTGGCCTTTCCGATCATCACAGGTTATGGGGCCAAGAACCTCTGTTCTTGCACCATGGTAGGTGGCCGCGATCCGCAAGATGTGATCGCCAATGAGTTGGGCGCATTTCCCCTGCGGCTAGGCACTTTTTCGGTTGACTTCACCGACTCATCGGCCAGCGCCAGCGTATTCGGAACCGCCAAGCGCAAAGCCATCTACCGAAAGGGGTTGGGCTGCACATTGATTGTAGAAGCAGACGAACAGCAAATCCGAAATCAGGTGGTGAACCTGGCGACCCCACCGCGCCTCGATCAGGATACCGTGGCCTGGCCTTTCGGTGATTTGATTTCGGATACCGTGATGGCGGGCGTGAATATTGACCGCCTTCGCGAAGTGGTGGCCAACGCCTTCGAAGAACCCGGTGAGGAGCCGTTGCGCAGAACACGCGCCATACTGGTAGTGTATGACGGACAGTTGATTGCCGAGGAATATGCCGATGGCTTCGACCGGCATCGTCCGCAATTGGGTTGGTCGATGGCGAAGAGCCTGACCAATGCACAGGTGGGCGTGTTGGTAAAGCACGGCAAGCTGTCACTGGATCAGGCTGCATTGATGAATGGCTGGCAAGATGATGGACGCAACTCCATCACCCTCAACGACCTGATGCACATGAGCAGCGGCCTGGAATGGGAAGAAAACTATGCCGGGCCCAGTGGTGCCACCCACATGTTGTTCAAGAAGAAAGACATGGGGTTGTATGCAGCCGACAGGCCCCTCGCGCATACGCCAGGTGAAGTGTTCTACTACTCCAGTGGTACCACCAACATCATTTCGAGGATCATCCGCGAAACCGTGGGCGATGCCGGCTACTACGCATTTCCTTACCGTGAGTTGTTTCATAAACTCGGCATGTACAGCCTGGTGCTGGAGCCCGATGCCGGAGGCACGTATGTGGGGTCGTCCTATGCTTTTGCCACGGCCCGCGACTGGGCGCGCTTCGGCATGTTCTTCCTCGATGATGGCGTGTGGAATGGCGAGCGCCTGTTGCCGGAGGGATGGGTGGCCTACACGACCAAACCCACCAGCGGAGCCAGGCGTGGCGAGTATGGCGCCCAGTTTTGGTTGAATGCCGGAGGGAGCGGCACTCCGGAGAATCGATTTTATCCCAGCATACCTCCTGATTTATATTGGGCCGATGGCTTTGAAGGGCAGAATGTGTTTATCCTTCCATCGAAGCGGCTGGTGGTGGTAAAACTCAGTCAATCGCAAGGAAATTACCTGGACGACAACACCTTTCTAAGCGAGGTGATCAAGTGTTTGCCGTAGACTGATGCCAGATTCTGGATGTCGGGCTCCTGTACCGGTCAGGATCACACCATCACATGTTCTAAAACCCCATTTCCAGCACGAGCCGTCCCGCTTGTGCTCTTAAACCATCCTTGCAGACTTGCCAAGGTTGCAAAAAGCCGTGGTAAACTAGCTACCTTGCCGTGCCTTTGGCGGCCTGCCGTTCATGTAGCATTGGGGACTCCGCTACTCCGCAATGACAATCCAGAACCAAGGATAGGTAGGATCCCTAGCGTCCGGGTTTAACTCCTGAAACGTGCGATGAAAACGCCTTCCAAACACCATTTCTTTTCTCAAAATAGTTACTTGATTGATAGATGGTCTCTGTCGCATCACTGAAAATATGCCCTGTGCCTGCTACAATGGCGGTGCCATTTTTCAGTATATCCAGGCGTTTTATTTCATAGTGAAAGGAGTCGGGTTGATAAGTGTTATTCTTAATCCAGTTTAATTCAAAACGCTTGTCCGACCAGTTGCCGGCATCATCAATGAGTTGGAAATCATCACCCAGAATGCGGTCAAGCAGCAATGTATCTTGTTCATAATATGCCTTCGGCCATTCCACTTCTTTTAAATAGCGTAGCTGTTTGACATCATCTTCATTGGCTGTATGATTCTGCTCGCCACAAGCCATTGTCACAAATAAGAATGAAACCAGCAGGTACTTCATATTTTTCAAGTTGGATTTTTGATTGTGCCTACATCTGCCGCAGATAAATCTAGGCAAAGTGGATTTATCAGAAATGTGTTTAACAATCCTTTAACATTTTCACGATTGTACCTTGCGGGGGATGCAGGTTTCATATGCCGGCTTCCGGCAAGTTAGCTAAGCACAGGGGGGCGGAAGATGGATATTGGAGAAGGAAAAATCTGGTTCAGCCCTATGGGGCGAAACCTTTTTTTCCTGCCCGCACGCGCACCCATCGGTTCCCCAAGTCGACCAGCCTGTTTGCTCTGACCAAGTGGCAGTTATTGCGATAGATGAAGTAACTTTGGAGCGCACGACCACACTTTTCCTCCTCCATTGCCATCCTTGAGGAGGCTGATGGTGAGCATACGCCAGACAAGTCGCCACCGCCCCGTTTGGTGGGGATCACGGATCGATGAGATTATTCTGCCAGGACGTTCGGTCCGCGATGACCGCCTTTCTCGCTTACCCACGCCCTTTCATCCCCCAAAAGGATCAGCCCTGCTTGTTTTACGGATAGTGCATTTTAAAGTCTCGACTCGACATGCAAAAAAATATGACGCAATCGCGGTAGTCAGTCTGTCCGCCATCTGCGCAAGGTGGGGATGTGGAGTGTAACCCTCGTTCCCGATGGGCCACCTTGCGAATCAAGGAGATCTTCCAGCTCAAAATGGATGTTTGTATTGTATAGCCTATTGAGCAGTTCGAAAAGTCTCTGGTTCAATTTGATTCCTTTGCCCTGGCCATTGCCATTTTGCATAGCCTTTTCGCGGCCGATGCCGTTGTCTTCAATTATGGCGCACAGCTCGTCTCTCTCGTGAAACAGAGCTAGCCTTATGATTCCAGGCTGCTGCCTGGGGATGATCCCGTGTTTCACTGCATTTTCCACAAAGACTTGAATCGACATCCTTGGAACTAATTCTTTCCCGGTAATTGAATCTCCTTGCTGTGTTTCAAACAAGAGGATATCTCCAAATCTCATTTTCTCCAAAGCGATGTAGTCATCCACAAATGACAACTCTTCTTCAATGGGTCGCAGTATTTGCTCGGCATCCTGAAAGACTTTCCGCAGAAGCCGGGTGAAAAGATTGAGGGAGTCGTACGCGGTTCTTTTGTCCTTGGTATACACCAGATAGGAAATGGTGGTCAATACGTTGAAGGTAAAATGAGGGTCCAGCTGACTTTTGATATGCTGAAGTTGCAACTCAAAAAGTTGTTGCTTGAGTGATTCTCTCTGCCTGGTGTGTATGGAGGCAACGCGGCCCGTTCCCCACGTAAGAATAAAAAAGGCTAGGTAAATGGCCGGGTAAGCCAGGAACGACAGCTCGTACTTTGGATTCGGGCGAAAGCGTACCAAAACCCCACCTTCTGCAGAACTAAACAATGTACCCAGTAATACTCCGCCCTTTCTCTCCTGCGACACATACCAAGGCGGTACTGGAAAGGGAACATTAGAAACTGCAAGTTGGTTACCATCACTCGATAGGACAATCGCTTGAGTCCCTGAAGTGAGGAAGATTTCTCCGTGTCCGTCATCGTCCAGGTCAAGGAAACGAGTCACATAGGGTTTTTGAAATGGAAGTTTTCTTTTCCGAGTGATAACCATTTCATCGCCAAGAAAGGATATGGGATTTCCAAGGATCACAAGCTGCTTGTGGTCGCGTACATCAATTAGGGCGGTTAATGACGGGCTGGCGCCCATCTCTTCCCAGGAGCGGAACCCTTGCTGTTTACCCTCCGCATCATACTCATAGATGCCGGTCTGCATTTTCGGTTCGCCCACGCCCTCATATCGATATGAGGCAATGATTCGGGCTTGGTCCAGTCGAAAAGAGGGGCTCACATCCAGCTTACCCCCAAAGCCTTCAAATTCGATGGGATTGAATTTCATTGTTAAACTGTCGGTAAGTACCATGAGCCAGGCGCTTGCATCCGAGTAGAGATGCAATCCTGTTTGGTTCCCCGGGGCGGTCATGTTGCTGATAATTTCGGGACGACCATCTTGATCGATGTCAGCGAATGAGGGATCGCCAAAATTAATGCCTAAATCTGGCGTTGAATAAATTGAGTCATTCGCCTGATCATAATACATGCAAACCCTGGGGCTAACGGCAAATCCTGAAGTAACGGCAAAGTAGAGCTCGTCATTGCCGTCACCGTTGTGATCAAACAGGCCAATGGCTTTCACCATACTGTTGTTGCGGCCATTCACCATGCCAGCTCGTACCAGGTACTTCTCCTTTACCACCGCGAGCGAGTCAAAAGGTTCGTTAATGGATAGGAATAGGGAGTCCCTGCGCAAAGCTGTTATGTAGATTTCGCCCTTGTTGTCGTGATCGAAATCACCTAATAACATCAGGCCAGTGCCTTCATCGATGATACCAGGTACGTTCCACTGCTGATAGTATTTGTCATCCAGGCTCATGATGGGAAGGTTATTAAAAGGAATACCGGGCTTGCAATAGATCAGTTCTGACTCCCCGTCACCATTAAGATCATAGTAAACCACCTGATTACCGGCCCCATGGTATTGAGGCTGCACCATCAATACGTTGGGTAGCTCTGGCGAAAGGAAAAAAAAGAAAACAATAGCCGATGGTATCATGGACAACACCCAGTAAGAGGTAATAATTTGGTCGATGGTTTGCCGCATGTTGATCTTAGGGATCCAGGTCCCGGAGCTCTGACCTAGATAAGCTCAGGTCAAAGGCGTTGCTGTCCTGGCCAAAGGTTAGCTTTTGCTTTTTCCTGTCTACTTGGCAGATTTTGTGTGTGTTGACAACGCGCGACCTGCCCAACCGAATGAACATGTCGGCCGGCAACATTGAAAAAAGCGTCTTCATGTTCATGGAGCACAAGTAGCTCTTGGTTCCAAGTTCGATGCGAGTGTAGTTGCCATCGGCCTCAAGAAAAAGGATGTCCTGGATGTTTACAAAATAAAAGCCATGCTTTGTATTGATTCTGATGCGGTGGGGTTGTTGTAAAGCATGTATTAATTTTTCTATGCGCGCACTTCGCTCATTTGGGTTTCGATGTGTCACGTAGTACTCAATACATTCAATGAGTTCAGCTCGATTTACCGGTTTGAGGAGATAGCCAAACGCGTGCCCCTTCAATGCATCAAGGGTGTATTCCATATGAGCGGTTACAAAGATTACCTCAGCATATCGATCAAGCGCGTTCAACTCTCGGAGGAGGGATATTCCATCCTGGCCAGGCATCCTCACGTCAAGGAAAATCAAATCGGGTTTGAAATGTTGGAGCTCCGTTCTGGCTTCTGAGGGGCTAAAAGACGTTCTCACATTTGAGAACCTGCCTGTGTCCAACAACAATTCCTTCAATAGCTCTGCTGCCTTTTTTTCGTCATCAACAACGAGCCCTTGAAGCTGCGACATGGCGTCTGGCGGATAGTGGAACTCAATTTAGCCTTTCTGCATTACATTGAAAACGGTTGAGTAGCGCGTAATGACCGGGCATGATTCCCCGATCATTACAGCGCCTAGGCCAATCAAGATTCGCACCTACTGACCACCCGGGGTGTCTTTGATGCAACGCAGGCTAAAGCCGCGGGCTTTCCGGTCGCCCGCGATAATGGCATACTGGTCGTAAATATTGAGATCCAGAATCCACACCCAGGAAGGGTTTTGTTCTGTGGTGGTCCAAAAATCGCCATACAGCTCGATGCCAAAATAGTTAGAATAAGGAGGATGATTCAGCACTCCGCCAAACTTGCCGTTGAATTGGCTGCAACCGCCAACGATCAATTGGTTGTACGCCTCTTGTAACGATCCGAAGTTCGATACCAGTATTTCAACCTCTTCTTTGGATGGCATGTGCCAGCCTGCCGGCACAGCAGCCAATGCCTGTTCCCATGTGTAAAGTAAACCGTACTCATCGCAGTTGGCGTTCAGGTTGTCGTAACAGGTCGCACCGGGAACCTCGTAGCGGAGGTTTTCGGCCATCCATGTTTGGTTGCCGATGGTCACCACTTTATATGTTCTGCCATCGCGCTCATCTGTGAAAACATCCCACGGGGCGGTTGTGACGGGATGCACAGCTCCCGTAATTAGGTTGTCGGCTGCGGTTTGGATGTATGGCTTCACCAAATATTCAGTGCCTGGGGTTAGGCATGTTAATTCGATTTGTCCCTCGTAAATGCCATTACCAAGGGAGACCCTGGTTCCGTCTATTTCGGGGTTTGCCGATGCACCCCAAAATATTCCCGCGTCTATGATCTTCGGACTCTTACAAAGAACGGACAGGGAAATTTTGGCACTGGTAGTGGTGATATCAGTTACCTCCAGCCTCGCACAGTGCAATTCGGGAGAGTTGTGGGGTATGCACGACTGAACTGCCGCCAGCATGGAAGCGATCAACACTGTAAAGCATAAGTTTTTCATGACTTTGTTGTTTGGTTTTGACTCACATGAAAGGATTTTAGGTTGAAGGTAGGAGCCGGCCTAGCGTGGGATGAGACATCCTCTTCTTATTGTGCGAATTTTATTCAACATGGTGTGAATGATAAGGTCTGCCGTGTAAGCGATAGCTTAAAAAAACAACCGTCACTACCCCTGCACCTTGAATTCTATCAATTCCTATTCTTTTTGCCTGTCCAAAAAAAGTCGCAAAAACCTGCCAACTCTACATCCACCGGTGTCAACCTTACATTCGCTACCTGTCAGAAGTTGGTCGGACGAGTCGGGGGCATGCTACCCTATCCCTGTCCACTGATAGAGGGCACTGGTTATGGTCACACCCACCGTGCCGGCAGACGCAGCAGCCTTAGTCGTGATGTGACCACCATGAAGCACCGCAACCTTGGCGCCTCCGCGACTTGGCGGTGAAAGGGTAGTCGGTTGGTGAGGAAGGCCACCAATCGACCAGATCACGGTAGTACCAATAGCAAAAGGCTCCCCATGCGGAGAGCCCTTTTAGATGTTAATCGGAGAGCAGCCCTTACTGCGGCAATAGTACTTTATCTACCACGTAGATCAACCCATTGGAACAAGGCACCGTGGCCACAATGTTGGCATCGTTCACCATAAACTTGTCGCCATTTTGTTTAAGCGTAATGTTCGACATGTTGGCCTGGTTCAGCTTCATGCCATCGCGCATCATGTTTTCCCTGATCACACCAATGTACACATGGTACTCCAGGATGTTGCGCAACTTCGCCTGGTTCTCCGGCTTCACCAGATCCTCTACCGTGCCGGCAGGCAGCGCATCAAACGCTGCGTTGGTGGGGGCAAACACCGTAAACGGACCGGCATTGGCCAGCGCATCTACATACTCGGCTGCTTTCAAAGCCGCCACCAGCGTGGTGTGGTCTTTCGATCCCACGGCCACCTGTACAATGTTTTGCTGCGACACATCGTCACTGACGGCCGATTGGCCTCCGGATGCGGGGGCTGCGGCCACATCAGCCGTTGCCTGTGATTGGTCACCGGGGCTGCAACTCATCGCAGCACACAGCGCGAGGAGTGCAAAGTAGTTAAACGTTTTTTTCATATGATTAGGTGTTGATTCAAATGTCTTTCCTTACAAATTTCCGAACTGCCATCCAGGCGGGCACAAAAGCCCAGAGGCACAGCAGCCCGAGCGAATACAAGGTACCGAGGTGGCTGCCGAAAAACTGTTTGTAGAACGCGCCCGTGTAGCCCATGAGGGCGGAGATGTCGAGCTTGAGAAGGATCATCACGCGCGCCAGGTCAACGGGGTTCAGCGACACGAGGGCCAATGTGATCTTCTCCAGCGGATAGTCGTTAAACGAGTAGATCACCGCCAGCATGAAGCCATCGTAAATCAAGGTGAAGTAAATCCAGAAGAGCATGGCCACGCCAATGCCTTTGGCTTTATCGCGGGTGAATACCGAAGCGCTGAATGCCAGCGACACGAACACGAGCGTGAGGAGGCAGCCGGTGAGCAACAGCGAAGTGGCTGCTGCGCTGCCGCCAAAAACCATCAGGGGCACACCCACGCCTGCCACAAAGGCGAGACAAAGGGCCAGCGACACAGACAGAAACTCGCTGATGAAGATCGCCTTGCGCGAAATCGGCTGCGAGAGCATCAATTCGATAAACTCATACGAATTGAAAAAGTGTATTGTGGTAAACACGATGCTCACCAGCGGCACCACCATCAAAATGATGTTCAGCAGGCTGAGGGTGATTTTTTCCGCATTGCCTTCCAGCCCCATCATCGACAGGGTAACCAACAGCAGGAAGCCGGTGTACAACAACACGAACCGGTTGTGTACGATGTCGAGCAGCACGTATTTGGATATCTTGATCATGCGGGAATGCTTTTAAGGTTTCGTTTCATCACGGCAGCGATGGCCCTGCCAAGCTGCAGTTCACCGGTTTCGGCTTTCAGCTCTTCGATGGTGTCGTTGTAGAGCACCGTACCGCTGTCGAGGTAGATGGCATGGTTGGCGAGTTCATCCAGGTCGCTGAGGATGTGGGAGGTGATGATGAATGTTTTACCCAGCTCCATTTCGCGGAAGATCTTTTCCTTCATCACCTCCACGGCTATGGGGTCGAGGCCGGCTGTGGGCTCATCGAGGATGAGCAGCCGGGGTGAGAACATGAAGGCCAGCGCAGCACTCACCTTCTGGCGGGTGCCGCCTGAAAGGGTGTGCATCTTTTTGTTGAGCAGGCAATCCAACCCAAACTCTTCGATCAGCTCCTCGTCCACGTATTTACAATCCGCGCGCAGGTCTTTCATCATGGTAAACAGTTGCCCAATGGTGATGTGGTCGGGGTAGCGCCCGATTTGCGGCATGTAGCCAATGTCTTTGCGGTAGTCCCAACGCCCTTTGATGGACTTGCCATTGAGGTGGATCTCCCCTTCATCGGGCATCACCATCCCCAGCAGGCATTTGATAAGCGTGGTCTTGCCCGAGCCGTTGGGTCCAATAAGGGCATAGGATTCGCCCTGGCGGAATTCCAGCCGGATGCATTTGAGCACGTCCAGTGATCCAAATCTTTTACTTAAGCCGTGAATGGAAATCATAGGCTGTCATTTTAGGGAAATCATCTTTTACGTTTTCGGGCGTCATCACCGGCATCACGCGCTCGGCCCGGTCGAGCAGGAACACGAGGAAACTCCGCCACAGCATCACCGATGTGGGCATGGTTTCTACGATCTTGGAATAAAGCGTAACAGGGTGAAACGGAATGTCGCCTACGCCATTGTGGTCGAGGTCGTAGCCTGGGTATTTGTCCCAGTGATTATCTTTTAGGGTGTTCAATGCCAGCGAGCCATTGGTACCCATGTCGAATGAATTACCGATGAAGTTGTTGCGTTCGAATAGATTGTCATCGCAGCTGGCCTGCAACTTGATGGCCCACCCGTTTTCGCGAAACTCGTTGCCCTGGAACTGGCTGCGGCTGCACCCTTCCATGTAAATGCCCACGGTGTTTTTGTAGAAGTAGTTCCTGGTGATGGTGCTGCCGGATATTTCCTTCAGCAGCAGGCCAAACACAGAGGCGCCCCAATTCTGCACGAACTGATTTTCGGTCATGGTCACCCCGTTGCTGTACATCACGGCAATACCGGCCCCGTTGTTTCGAAACAGGTTGTGCGTGTATTCATCGTTGTGTGAGAACATGAAGTGCAGGCCATAGCGGATGTTGTTCTGGCTGGTGTTGCCGATGATTTTTGATTCGGTGACGAACTCAAAGTAGATGCCATCGCGGTGGCCGTCCACCGTGTTGCCCCGGATGGTGAAGTCGCGGCTATTCCACAGGTGGATGCCGTTGCCTGCATGTTGCTCGCGGTCGCCCGTGGTGCGCAGGCGGTTGTTTTCAATGGTGCCCCCGGCACAATTGGCCAGGTGTATGCCGAAGAATGCGTTTTCAATGTGGTTGTTGGCAATCCACACGTTACTGGCATTATTGACGCCAATAGCGGCCAGGTCTTTGAGGCTCGACATGCCCGTGTTGATGATGTGCAGCCCTTCGATGCTCACATCACTGGCGTTGACGGTGAACACCTCATGCTTGTTTTCCCCATCGAATGTGGGAAAGTCGATCCCCACCAGGGCAATCGGTTTGGTGATGATGATGTTGCCCTCGCGGTAGTGGCCCTTGCTTATATATATGGTGTCGCCAGGCGCAGCTTTGTCGATGGCCTCGCGCAGAGTGGATTGCCCCTCGTGTACCTTCAACTGATTGGCCCACACAGAGACGGTCGTCCAAAGCAACGCAATGATGATGGTGAGGCGCTTCATTTGAATTGTGTTACGACTTCGCCCCAGGACAAATAGATGCCCTTCCACTTTTTCTTGTTGGTGGTCATTACTTCATAGTCGGCAAAGGCCGCCAGCTGACTGGACATGGGGCTTTTGATTGATTCCGACTTCACGAAGAAGGCGCTGCCCGCGTCAATAAGCTGACCCGGGTTGGCAAAGTCAATGACCAAACGATGCGCATATTCCGTATCGACCTGTCCGTGTTGGTTGTAGAAATTAAGAAAACAGTTGAGGTCATCGAACTTGTAAATCTTTCCTTTGGTAGTCACCAGTTCGGCCCCGAACTTATGATCGGCCAGGGTCATCTTGCAGTTGTGGCACGCATCCTGACCAAAGGCCAGGGGCTCTGGTTCGGTAGAACAGGAAGTGAGCGAGAATAAAAAAATGCCTGTCAGCGACAGCACCATTTTCCGGTTGATGCGCCATTCCAGCACAACAGCCGACAGCAGCACGAGCGTAGCGATGATGAAGATCCATCCGCCAATGTCGGGCCCGGAGAAGGCGGTGAAGTTCAGCAGCACCTTGGTGCCGATAAGCGGTGGCTGGTAAGCCATGCCGGGGATGATGATCGGAGCCTCCGGATTGAGGTCGTGGCCGTAGTCATATCCCCACAGGAAGAAATCAACCAGTGCTGCAACGCCCGCCAAACACATCACACCCAAAAAAGAGAGCAGCATGTAGCGCTTGTTGATTAGCGCAGCTGCCAACCCAATGGCAATGATGCCCGCCACGATGTATTTCATGTATTGAAATTCTGGGAACATCTCCACTTCGATGTGCTTCATGCCGATGTAGTGATTGAGGGCGCTGATGGTGCGCACATCGCCCGTCAGGTTGTCGATCCATATTTTCATTTCCAGCCCCTCCGGATATTGCGGTGCCCACATGAGGATCTGCCACACGGGCACAAAATAAGCCGTGAGCAATGCCAGCGAACAGACGAGAACGGCTAACCTTGAAACTTTGTTTAGAGATTGATTCATTACCTAGTTGCTTTTGGAGAAGGGACCGCCCTGGCCCAACGCCAGGACGATCCCGATTCTAAACCTGCTAACCATCGGCCAGCTACTTGCCGGCCGGGGTTGGCTCAACCTCACCGGTTGAGAACTTCACTGGCGTATTGCTGCCAGCAGGGGAAACCCGGAGGTATCCCGACATCTCCTGGTGCAGTGCAGAGCAGAAGTCGGTGCAGTAGAATGGCACCACGCCCACTTCGTCTGGCTTAAACTTCAATGTTTGTGTTTCGCCCGGCATGATGAGGATCTCCGCGTTGAGGGCGCCTTTGATGGCGAAGCCGTGCGGCACATCCCAGTCCTGCTCTAGGTTGGTCACGTGGAAGTACACTTCATCGCCCAATCTTACACCTTCAATGTTGTCGGGTGTGAGGTGCGAGCGGATGGCGGTCATGTACACGTGTACCTGGTTGCCTTTGCGTTCCACACGTGCCTGCTTCTCGCCTTTGGCTGCGTAGGGGTGCTGGTTGTCTTCAATCTTGAAGATCTTCACCGACTGTGGCATGATCAGGCTGGCCGGTATCGCTTCGGCATAGTGGGGCTCTCCCACCGTGGGGAAGTCGAGCAACAGCTTCATCTTCTCGCCACTGATGTCGTACAGTTGTGCCGATTGGTTCAGTTCAGGACCGGTGGGCAGGTACCTGTCCTTCGTGATCTTGTTGTAGGCGATCACATATTTTCCGTGCGGCTTTTTGGTGGGGCCACCCGGCACCGAAAGGTGACCGATGGAGTAGTAAGTGGGCACACGGTCCAGTACTTCCAATGTCTTCACATTCCACTTCACGATTTCCGATGATACGAACATGGAGGTGTAGGCGTTGCCGTTGGCATCAAACTCGGTGTGCAACGGGCCCAGGCCTGGCTTCTGTACTTCGCCATGCAGGGCGGCCTCATAGCGAATCACAGGTATTCCCTGGAAGTCACCTTCATAATCCTTGTCGGCAATGGCCTTTTGAAACTTGGTGAACGAGAACACCGGCATCATGGCTGCCAGCTTACCGCTTCCCACAATGTATTCACCGGAAGGATCTACATCGCAACCGTGTGGAGATTTAGGACAAGGGATGAAGTAGACAATGTCGGGATATTTCATGATGTCGAGCACGAGCACTTCTTCTTTCATGGTGGAGATGGCCGAGTGAGTGGCCTCGTCCCAGCGGTTGTGGCTGTACTTTGCTTTCACTCGCTCACCGGCTCCATTCTTGATATACTCTTCGGCTTTCTTCCAGTTCACCGCCATGATGAAGTCCTTGTCGTTCTGGGAAGCGTTCACTTCCAACAAGGTGTAGGCTTGTTCGGTGTTGTAGCAGGAGAAGAAGAACCATCCGTGGGAAGGACCTTTACCGGCACGGCTCAGGTCGTAGTTGAAGCCAGGGGTACGCAATTGGAAGGCGATGTCCATTTCACCATTTTCCTGATTGACACTGATAAAGGAGATGGAGCCTTTGAAGTTTTCTTTGTATGAACTGATGGGCACGTCTTTGTTGCTGCCGAGGGGCACGCTGAAGCGAGTGCCGGCCACCACGTACTCGGTATTCTCTGTAATGAACGGTGAGGAGTGGTTGCCACCACTGTTCGGCAACTCGATGATTTCATCGGTGCGGAAGGTCTTCAGGTTAATCCGTGCTACGCGGGGTGTGTTGTTGGCATTGCCAAAAACCCAGCGGCCATCGTGCTCGCCATTGGTGGTGGAAAGAGCCGGATGGTGAAGGTCGTCCCACGGAACCATGCCATGAGAAGTATTCAACATGGGCTTGGTTTCTTCGGAATATCCCCAACCGGTGGTGGGATCTGCGGAGAAAGTCGGAATTTCCCTCAATAGCCTCCCGGAAGGGATGCCGTACACGGCCATTTGGCCGCTGAAGCCTCCGGAGACAAAATTGTAGAATTCATCGTATTGGCCGGGAGCCACATAAACTTTGCTGGCCGCATCTCCGGTAATGGCAGTCTGCGGGCCTTTGGGCTGGCAACTGTAGGTAATGGCTGAGACGATGCCCGTCATCACCAACAGTATCAAAAAGCGTTGTAGGGTTTTCATATTTGGTTTTTATTTGGGAATTAACACTTATTTCTCACCGTCATTCTGACGCATGAATTCAAGGACATCGCGGGCATCACCTATGGACACGTTTTGGTTGGGCATGCGCGTGAGACACAACTCCAGGAGCTTTTGTGCTTCCGGATCCTTTTCCAGCATCACGTCCACGTTGGTAATCATGTTCATGATCCACTCGGGCTTCCGCTTCTTCGTAATGTCTTTCCACCCCGGCCCTACGATGCGCTGGTCCGTCAGCTTATGACATGCCGAACATTTCATTTCATAGATAGCCAGACCCCTGCTAATGCGCTCCTGCTCAAGCGGGGTGTGCAGCGTCACATTTTTCACCGCTCCGATGCCTTTGGTGGGGTCGGTGATGGCTTCTTCCACGGCAGACTTTCCTTTATCTGCCTCCGGATATTCTTCCGTGTTCACGGGCTTGTCGGGCGCGCAGGCTGCCAGCAGCCCAAATGCGATGATGTAGATTATGGTTTTCTTCATGTTGCTTGGTTTTTCGAAAATTATAGTTTTCATTGAGTCGGTCTTATGATTCCAGTCATAGGTGCTAAACAAGGATCTTGTGGTCTTTGAGTTTGATCTTTTTATCGGACGCCATCTTGGTGACAGTGCGGATGACGGTTTCTACCCGAAGCCCGCTCATGTCGGCCAGTTGCTGCCGGGTGTAGGGGATCCTGGTGAGCTGGCCCTGGGTACCGTCTCTCTTCTTGAGATATTTTAGCAGGTTCCAAATGCGCTGTTCCGGATCACTGCCTGCGATGTTGGCCAACACCATCGACTTGTACTTCAGTCGCTCGCACAGGGCCTGGTCCAGTTTGAGGTGAACCTCAAAGTTTTCTTTGAGCAGATTTAGAAAACGGTCTTTTGGAATCTTTACCAGCATGGTCGGCTCGATGGCCAGGGCGGTGCTGGGGTATGGAAACGCACAAAACAGGGGCGGCTCTCCGAAACTCTCACCGTCTTCAAACACACCCTGGATAAACTCTTTCCCGTTTTCGGTATAGGTCACCAGCTTCACTGAGCCAGTCACCACCTGGTGGAAAAAATGGGCGGCATCTCCTTCGCGGAAGATCACTTCGTTTGATTGTTTCCGCTCTGTGCGGGCACCGTATCTCATCAAAAGTCCCAAATCGACCATTTCTTCGTCTTTGATGCCCAAAACTACCGGGACCTGCATAGACGAAAGATGACATTCGTCAGGGTGCTGGCTGAGATTTGCAAAAGCCGACAGCCATCGGTTGCAGATCGAATTAAAGTCGAGGAGAGAAGATGGAAAGTTGGTGGTTTTCCTCACGGTGGTCGAAATGTCGACCCGGAAAAGGGCGAGTGTGTATGATCTGAGTCATACGGAGAAAGCGCTCCCAAAGGCAATGGGCCATCTGACCAAATTCGCACGGATGACCTGCGTGCTTAACACCTTACACCATAACTACCTGCATCCCATCGGTCACTACCCTACATCCAACCCTGATGGTGTTAATTATTAGAGCTCATCTCAAAAATCATTAAGTGCTGTCTTTGCGAGCGAAGCGCGGCAATCTCCCAAGCAACTTCATATTTTTTGGGGATTGCTTCACTATGTTCGCAATGACGAATCGATTTTTGAGATGGGCTCTAGTCTGACCCTACGTGGTACAAACCCGATGGTACCCATTATTAGTCTGATGGTGCAAGGTAGCAACCCTGATGGTGCTCATTATTAGTCTGACGGTACAAGGTAGCAAACCCGATGGTGCCCATTATTAGTCTGACGGTACAAGGTAGCAACCCCGATGGTGCCCATTATTAGTCTGACGGTACAAGGTAGCAACCCCGATGGTACCCATTATTAGTCTGACGGTACAAGGTAGCAACCCTGATGGTGCTCATTATTAGTCTGACGGTGCGAGGTAGCAACCCCGATGGTGCTCATTATTAGTCTGATGGTGCAAGGTAGCAACCCCGATGGTGCTCATTATTAGTCTGACGGTACAAGGTAGCAACCCTGATGGTGCTCATTATTAGTCTGACGGTATGTGGTAGCAAACCCGATGGCACACATTATACCTGCACCAACGTAAACCTCAAAAATCAGGACACGGGATCACCAACTTGTCCTTCGGGGGCTTGCGCGGATCGCGGGTAGGCCACGAGTAAACGAGGCTGAACTCATGGGCGCCTCCACTGCCGGGGCCCAGCCGGGAAATGGTGTAGTCGAAGCTGTAGCCGATGTTGAGAATGTCTTTGGATCCCTTTTTCGTAAAACCAATCAACAACACAATCGACTCGTTGTTGGAAACACCGTTCACATTCTTAAAGGGAACACCCCTATACCATGTGCCTATGATCAAAGGCTCCAGCGTGAGATAAGCACCCAAGTCCATTTGATCAAACTGCCCCTGATGCCTGTACTGCAGTGCAGGTGCGATGCTGCGTTCGGAGTTACGGGCATAGATGCCCTGCCCCACTACGCCCGGTCTCATAAAAAACTTGAAACCCGCGTGTACCGATGTCTTCATCGGCAGGCGGCTGGTCTCTCCTATTAATGACTGATTAGGTTGGGTAATGTGATGAGCCGCAATGCCCAGCCAGGCACGCTGCGTATAGAACAATCCGCCCATGGCGATGTCGGGAAAAAACTTAGTACCTCCGGAATTCAAGGCCTCGGCAGAGGTGGGACTGATCACATCTCCGGTTACCGGATCAAATTGGTCGCCAAATGTCAGTTTGTCAAAGTTAATCGACCGGCTGTAGATGGCTGCCTGAAAACCGGGGCGAAAGGATAGCCAATCGGTAATTTCCAGGTTGTAAGCATACTGTGCCGCCAAACTCATCGACTGCAATCCGAGGATGCCCTCCCGGTCGCGGGTGAGGATGGCGCCCACGCCACTGTTCTTGTCTTCGATGTAGAAGTCGGCAAATGCTGAGATGGTGGTAAAATTTGCATCGATGGCCGGCCATTGATTGCGGTAGTTGATACCGATGCGTGCCTGGTTGGTGGATCCAGCGAAAGCGGGATTTAAATACAACGGTGCGGCATAAAACTGAGAAAACTGCGGGTCTTGCGCAGTTACATGCACCCCGCCAAAAAGCATTAACACACCAACAAGAGCGGCCGACTTATACAACTTCATGGGGTATTTGGCATGCACCATCTGAGCAAATTAAAACGATTATCGACATTAATAAAAGTGTACACGCGCAACAACGCACATTGCCATCGATCCACTTAACGATATTTTCACTCAAATTGTATACTTTAGAGGGCTTTGGGCGTTTTACAATTGATTTTGAATGGGTTATCACCGAGGTTGAATGATTTGGTGCGGTAAGATGAATTCATTGTCTCCTATGATACGCATGAGATGGTTGGTAATCCTTGGCTTGTTGACGCCCGCCATTTTGCACGCCCAGTACAACCGCCACAATTGGTACTTTGGAAATTCCGTTAACGGAATTGAGTTCAACAGGGGCACCGACAGTGCGGCCCTGGTCACCAACCAAAACATTCCTTTTGGAACGGGTGGCAGCGCGGTAGCCACCGATCCGGCCAACGCCAATCTTTTGTTTTATACCGATGGCAGCAACGTATTTGACGGATGTTACATGCAAATGCCCAACGGCAACGGGCTGAATGGCAATACCTCGGCCAACCAGCCCGTGGCGATCAGTGCGGTGCCGGGCCAACCCAACAAGTACTTCATCTTCACCAACACGGCCAACTTTACAGCAGGTGGTACGGTAAGCCGCAGCGTGGTCGACCTCACCCTTTTTGGCAACTCTGTTTTTCCGGCACCGGCCCAGGGCGATCTGGAAACTCCGAAGAATGTGGCGATCCCGGGATTGGTCAACCGGTCGGAAGGCATGATCACGGTGCCCCATGCCAATGGCGTGTATTTCTGGCTTATCACCCATGAAGCCGGCACACAGAACTACTCCGCAACACTCATCGACTCAACCGCCTACAGCGGTACGTTCAGCACCGTGACCTCTTCAGGACTGGGCTTGCCCATTACGGTGGCCAACTTCGCGTACAACGCTGCACAAGGCAGGGTGGCAGTGGCACCGCAAAGTGCGAGCGTAGACGCCATCATCCTGAACTTCGACAACACCAACGGCACGTTCAGCTTCGACCGCACCATTTTGAACTCCGGATTTCCTTCCACCACCAACCAGATGGTGTATGACATCGAGTGGAGCCCGTCAGGTCAATACTTATACTTGTCGCAACATGGTGAGGCGGGCATCAATGCCGATTTGTATCAATACGATTACACAAACCCCACCATCACCTTCGCCTCGGTGCTGCCATCGCCTGTGTTCAGAAGCTATGGCTTACAGATGGCGCCCGACAGCACCATCTACCATTTGTTCCAGGCAACTTCCGGAGGTCCCTTTCAAGTGGGAAGACTAAGCGATGCGGATTCGGTAGCAGCGGCCACCACCTACGACCGCATCCCGTTTGGTACCACCGACTTCAACGGCACCCAGTTCTCATCCTTTCTCCCCAGGCAACGTGTGATCATCAACGTGGCATTCACCTCGATCGGCACTTGCGAAAATTCGCCTACCACCTTCTTCCCTGACGTAACGCCTGGCGCAGACAATCTGCTTTGGGATTTTGGTGACGGCAGCAACGGGGTGGGTTGGAGTCCGGTGTATACCTACGGCTCCGCGGGCACATTCAATGTAACACTTACGGCCACCTATCAGGGCCAGACACAATCGGCCACACAACCCATCACCATCAATCCGTTTCCCCTGGAACTGCAGTTGGTACAAGACACCACTGCCTGCCGCAGTGAATTCCCTCCGCCTCGCGGAAGCTCCTCACCCCAACAGTTTCAGGTGACCGTTCAGGTGCAGGGCGGAACGCCTACTTCATATACATGGTCAAACGGAGACACCGGCCCCACACTTACACCTGATTCAGCTGGCTATTATTATGTGGTGGTGACTGACGCTTCGGGGTGCTCGGCCTATGCAGGTGTGAATGTGAAGGAGTACGGGCTTCAGGATCAGCGGGCCAACATCTGGTACTTTGGTACCAATGCCGGCATCGACTTTAACACATTACCCAATCCGCCTGTGCCGTTAGATGACAGCGCAATGGATGCACCCGAAGGCTGCTCAGTCATCAGCGACCGCAATGGCGAAGTGATCTTCTATACGGATGGTTCCTCCGTATATGATCGCAATCACACGGAAATCGCCACCAATATTGGAGGTAATCCGCTTTCTGCGCAGTCGGCCCTCATCGTACCCGTGCCGGGTGATGAGACTCTATATTATATATTCACCACGCAGGCGATTGACGGGATAGCCCCCTACGAGCTGCGATACTCTTTGTTTGATTTGAAACAGAATGGCGGACTGGGGGCTGTCGTTCAACAGGATGTGTTGCTTTTTGCCCGGAGCACCGAGCGCATCACCGCCAACGGCACCTGGCTCATCGCCCACGAGTACGGAAACAACTCATTCCGCGCCTATCCGATCTCTGCCCTTGGCATTGGCGACCCCGTGATTTCAAGCATTGGCTCGGATCACTCGCTCAAGACCGTTCAAAATGGCGAAGGGTATATGAAACTGGGCCCGCGTAACAACCTGGCTGTTGCCTTGTCGACACCGGGTGTGAGCAATCTCGTAGAACTGTTTACACTCAACGATACCACCGGGCAGATCAGAAACTACCGTCCTATTGACCTGAATGAACCCAACGGCCAGGTGTATGGTGTTGAGTTTTCTCCGGGCGGCAACAAGGTCTTCGCTACGCTGAAAGGATCACCCGCTCCTTCGGCTGTGTACGAATACTTCCTCGATTCATTGGACAATCCACACCTTCGTCAAATTGTTACCGATAATTCCGAACTCGGTGCCATGCAAATCAGTCCGACTGGGCAAATCTTCATGGCCATCAATGGCAGCGGTGTGTTGGGCACGATTCAGGCATCGGAGGACACCACGCAGAACAGCGCCATTGTATTCAATGGTTTTACCCTCGCTGCGGGAACCACCAGCGGACTGGGGCTTCCTAACTTTATTCAAATCGTCTCCAACGCCTTTGGAGGCCCCGCGATCACGGTAAGTGGAATTTGCTTTGGCACGCCATCCGAGTTTGTAGGCACACCCACCGATGCAATTGATAACTTCCTCTGGTTTTTTGGCGATGGTGGATCGGACACAAATCCCGCGCCCACGCATAGCTACCCAGCGCCCAGCACCTACAACGTGTCGCTCAACCTCACCAACCGATGCGGACTCGACACCGTGCTCATGCAGCCGGTAACCATCTTTGCGCCTCCGCCTCCACCAACGGTACCTGGAGCTACCGCGTTGTGCACGGGCTCCGTTACGCTGGATGCCAACACAGGCAACCTGCCTAACCTTGCTTATGCGTGGAGTACGGGCGACACCACCCGCACGATCGTGGTGAATCAGCCCGCCATTATCGACATCCAGATCACAGACGCCAACGGCTGCACATCGCAAGCCCAAAGCTTCATCGTTGACAATCGACCGCAGGTAGACCTGGGGCCCGACATCACCATCTGTGAAGACAACGCCACTCCGCCATTGAATGCGCAGAATCCAGGCGCCACCTTCGATTGGACGGTGAATGGCGGCAGCAACACCAACGGTCAGTCCAGAACGGTAGACACCACGACACCCGGTGTGTACGACTACACGGTGGTCGTCACCGATCCCGTTACCACCTGTACGGCTACCGACTCAAAGGTGTTCACCATCAAGGTATCTCCCAACTTCACCTTGGCGGGAACGAATCCCACCATCTGCAACGGCACCGATGGCACCATCACTTTGCAAATCAACAACAGCACACCGGCTGGCGGACCTTACACGTATTTTGTGAACGGTCCGGGTGGATTTAATCAGACAGCCATCGATGTATTCTCACCGTCCACCATCGGGCCTGTGGGTGGGCAGCGCGCAGGCACGTTCTCGGCTATCGTCACCGATCAGATTTCGCAGTGTACCATTTCAACAGCAATTGGGCTGAGTGATCCTGCTACGTTTACGGCCGACTTCAATGGAACAGACTGCGACCCAAGCGATCTGACTGCTACTATCACCAGCGGAGCTCCGGTGGCACCGATTCTTTACACATTCACCAATGGCACCACGGGCCAAACCTTCGGCCCTCAGGTTTCGGCTACCGCCAACTTCACCCCAGCCGCAGGCGATTACGTGGTACAGGTGCACGAGAACAATGGTACCGGATGTTTGGTGACTGTTCAGAAGACCATTACGATCTCACCCAAGACGGTAAACATCACTCCGGACCTGTGTATTGCTCAACCCACACTCACCGCAGTTCGCACAGGCGGTACCGGACCATTCAATTATAGTTGGGCCGGTCCTGGCATCGTGAGCGGTGGCTCCACTGACGTGGTGACCATCAACGCCAGCGGAACCTATACCGTAACGACCACCGATGGCGCAGGCTGCCCGGTGGTCAACACCATCGATGTGATTGTCGACAACGCCCTGACTCCCACACTAACCCAAAGCACCGCGTGTGCGCCAAGTGTGTTGCTCAGCGCGAGCCCCGCGGGATCATTTACATATCGATGGTATCGATCGGGCGTATTTCAACCGACCCTGCAAGGGCAGCAGATTTCGTTAGGGCTTGCTGATAACGGGGCCACCTTTGCCGTGGAAGTGGTAAACACTTTGAACGGTTGTGTGTATCGCTCACCCGACCAGGTGGTGGTGGTATCCGGGATTGTAGATGCGAACCTGTCGGCCACCCCAGCCTGTGACGATGCCCAACCCTTTACCCTCACGACTACCACGCAGGCCACCAATCCTACGTTCACCTGGTATCGAAATGGCACGGTTATCCCTAACGAGACCAGCGCCACGCTCAGCCAAACGGACGAGGGCACATTCCTTGTGGAAGTGACCAAACCGGGATGCATCGCTACCGCACAAATTCAGGTAACCCGTGCACCCCTTCCGGTTGGAAACCTGCCCAACCGTGTGGTGATCTGCAATGATCCGGACAATACCGATCCCAATACTTCGATGGTGGATTTGGATCCGGGCACGTTTAGCGCATACAACTGGTTCAAGAATGAATTGACGCTCAACTACACCAGCCAGGTGCTTACGGCTGACAGCGAAGGATTGTACCGCGTGGACATTACCAACTCGTTTGGATGCGTGGCTCCTGATGAAACAGAAGTACGCAATGAATGTGTGCCGGTAATCGTTGCACCCAATGCGTTCAGGCCCACCAGCTCCATCGATGCCAACAAGAACTTCTTTGTATACAGCTTCTTCGTAACAGAAGACTTTCAAATACTCATTTTCAACCGGTGGGGCGAGCTCGTATTTGAATCGAAAGACCGTAATTTCCGGTGGGACGGATCCTACAACAACAGCGGCAAGGCCCTGCCGGGTGGCACTTACGCCTATGTCATCAAGTACGTGAGCGCCTTCCGGCCCGAAAAAGGCATACAGGAACAACGCGGGGGTGTGGCACTTATCCGTTAATAATGCAGTTCACATAAAATAACGGGGGCATCATGATTGATGCCTTCATTTTTTCTGGCTGTTTCTTTAACTATGTATACCATTTTCAAACAACCCAGGCATGAAAAAAATATTTGTGTTAGCGATCATGGCCTTTGTGTATACTTCGGCCACATCGTATCAAATTTTCAATACCTCGCTTACCGTTACCGTACGCGATGAGTTGGGCAACACCGTAGATGGCGCCAGCATCCAATTGTTTGAGAAAGAAGAAGACTACCTCAAGGAAGTGAACGTAGCCGAAGAAACGACAACCGACAAGAAGGGCATCGGCAAATTCAAAAAACTAAAAGCCATCGAGTACTATGTATTGGTGAGGAAAGACGACAAAGACAATGCGGGTGGCGGAGAAAGAATCGGCAAACTGGAAGAGGGTAAGTTCAACAAGGTTACGATTGTCATACAATAGCGCAGGTAGAATCTAAAAGATAAGTTGAGAACTAGTGCGGCAGCTGTTTAGGGAATCGTTACAAAATTATCATACCCATTATTTTCAGGAACTGCAGTTTGTACAACCGTTTCTCAACCTGCTTGAGCATCCACGTTGTTATTACCGCGATCACATGCCCGGTCACCTGACTGCTTCTGCATTTATCGTTGACAGGGACGCAAGCAAAGTGCTGCTGGTGCACCACGCGAAGCTCAATCGCTGGCTGCAGCCCGGAGGCCATGCCGATGGCGAGGAGGATTTGACCGCGGTGGCCCTGAAGGAAACATGGGAGGAGACGGGTGTGCGCAATGTAAAAATGTTGATGCCCGGTTTTTTTGACATCGATATCCATCCCATCCCGGCTCGCGGAAACGTGCCTACACACGATCACTACGATGTAAGATTTTTGTTAGGAGCAAACTCAACCTTTCCCATTCAGGTCAGCGAGGAGTCGCATGACGTGAAATGGGTGGAACTCAATGACCTGGAGCACTACACCCGGGAGCCTTCCCTGCTGCGGATGAAAGACAAATACCTTGTGAGTGTAATCTGAGGCTACTTCGAGCTGATCAGCATCAGGCCGAAGCCCACCACCACAATCCAAAACTTATACACGGAGATGGCCGGGATGATCACAAAATTCAGTTCCATCAACACGGCCAAAAGCACGAGTACAACGGCCACTGCTTTGAGAATCGAACGTGTTCTATTGCTCATGGGTGAGGACGTTTAATGCATGGCAAAATATGTTTTAGCTTTGGCATTTGAAAATGGCACAGATCGGGAAGGACATTTTTTACGCCAAACGCCTGCTGGAAGATGGCCAATTGGTGGCCATCCCTACCGAGACCGTATATGGGTTGGCAGCCAATGCGTTGGATGCAGAGGCCGTTACCCGGATTTTCATTGCCAAGAACCGGCCCACGTTCGATCCCCTCATTGTGCATGTGGCCGATCGCCTGCAGGCCAGGGCGCACACCGGTGCCATGCCTGCGGCCGCTGCCAAGTTGGCCGAGGCCTTTTGGCCAGGCCCGTTGACACTGGTGCTTCCGCGGAGTCGACATATTCCCGAACTCGTTACATCGGGGCTTGACACGGTGGGCATCCGATGTCCCAATCATCCACTCACTTTGGAGCTGTTGCGCTCATTGGCATTTCCACTGGCAGCGCCCAGTGCCAACCCGTTTGGCTACGTAAGTCCCACCCGACCTGAGCACGTGAACGCGCAATTGGGCGATCGGGTACGCTACATTCTCGATGGTGGTCCTTGTCAGGTTGGCATTGAATCTACCATTGTCGGCTTCGAAGGAGATGACGCTGTGATCTATCGCAGGGGCGGACTGAGCCAGGAGGCCATCGAGCAGATTGTTGGACCGGTGAAAACACATCTTCACTCCTCTTCAAATCCACTGACGCCTGGCCAATTGGAAAGTCACTATGCCCCACACAAGCCCGTGAAGCTCGGCCACATTGACGACCTCCTGGCACGCGCCAACTCCGACCGGGTTGCCATCCTGAGCTTCTCGAAAGACTACAAACGTCCGCATCAGTTTGTGCTATCGCCTTCGGGCAGCCTCGAAGAAGCCGCACAAAATCTTTTCTTCGCCATGCGCCAACTGGACAATTCTCCGGTCGACTACATCCTTGCTGAGGAAGTGCCCAACGAAGGACTTGGTATGGCCATTAACGACCGCCTTCGAAGAGCTTCGACACGGTAAGGTATTGTCAGGCGTTTTCAGCCTGGACATCGTTCATTTTCACTACTTTAGGCAAATTGAATAACAAGCGACATGAATAAGGTTTTGGTACTCACCGGAGGAGGCGATTGCCCCGGACTTAACGCGGTGATCCGTGCGATCAACAAGCGGGCGCGCAAAGAAAAAAACTGGGAAGTGTGGGGAAGCATTGAAGCATTCAATGGCGTGTTGGGCGATCCACAGGAAATTGTGAGGCTCACAAGTCGCAAAACGGCCGGCATCCATGTGAAGGGTGGCACCATTCTGAAGACCACCAACAAAGGCAATCCGATCAAATACCCCATTACAAAACCCGATGGCAGTGTGGAGTTTGTGGACCGGTCTGATGAACTGGTGGAAAGGTTGAAGGCGTTGAAGTTTGACGCGGTAATCAACATTGGAGGAGATGGATCGCAACGCATTTCAAAAGTGCTGTACGACAAAGGCGTGAACATCATTGGCGTGCCCAAGACCATCGACAACGACCTAAGCGCCACTGATATGACGTTCGGTTTCCAAACGGCCGTACAAATCGCCACCGACAGTTTTGACAAGCTTGTGACCACTGCGGAAAGTCACCACCGCGTGATGATTATGGAGGTGATGGGCCGTGATGCCGGGTGGATTGCCGTACATACTGCCCTCGCGGGCGGTGCTGAAATTTGCCTGATCCCCGAAATACCCTACCACATCAGCAAACTGGTGAAGAAGATCGACAAGCGTTACAGGCGAGGCAAGGGATTCGTAAACATCGTGATTGCCGAGGGTGCCAAGCCAAAGGATGGAACGCTAACCGCCTCAAAGGGAGAAAAAGGTTCGGAACATGTTCGCTTGGGTGGAGTGGCTTTCCGGTTGTCGCAGCAGCTGAAAGATGCCGGGTGCCAGGCTGAAATCCGCGAGACGGTGCTTGGCCACATTCAACGAGGTGGAACACCCAGTGCTTTCGACCGCGTGCTGGCCACGTTGATGGGCGCCAAGGCATTTGAGTTGGTGTTGGCAAAAGAGTTTGGCAGAATGGTGGCATTCAAGAATAACACCATCACCTCGGTAACCCTGGACGAAGCCATCACCGACTACAATTTTGTTGATCCCAACTCCTACCTGGTACATGCAGCCAAGGGACTTGGCGTTAGCTTTGGAGATTGATCAACACCGCTAAAAAACGTGATCAAAGAAGGGTAGCATCGCGATTGCTTCTTAAATTGGCAGCTTCAACAACTCAAGAGCATGAAGACCATACATGATATCAACTTTTCCGGCAAGCGCGCACTCATCCGTGTCGACTTCAATGTTCCCCTCGACAAGAAAACGTTTGCAGTAACCGATGACAACCGGATTCGCGCCACGCTGCCAACCCTCCACAAGATCTTGAAAGATGGAGGCAGTTGCGTGCTGATGTCGCACCTCGGCAGGCCGAAGGAAGGTCCGGAAGAAAAATATTCATTGAAACATACACTCGACACGCTAAAACTGCTGCTTGGAAGGGAAGTGAAATTTGCGAGCGATTGTATTGGTGACGTGGCCGAACAGATGGCCCAGGCGCTGAAGCCTGGTGAAGTGCTGTTGCTGGAAAATCTTCGTTTTTACAAGGAAGAAGAAAAAGGGGATGTGGGCTTCGCGGGCAAGCTTTCGAGCCTCGGAGATATCTATGTAAACGATGCCTTTGGCACCGCCCACCGCGCACACGCATCGACTACCATCGTGGCTCAGTTTTTCAAGGAAAAATGCGCAGGCCTTGTGATGGCTGCAGAACTTGCCAACGCGAAGAAAGTGATGGAACACGCAGAACGCCCGTTTACCGCCATCATGGGTGGAGCCAAGATATCAGATAAGATTTTGATTATTGAGCGGTTGATGGACAAAGTCGATCATTTGATCATCGGAGGCGGAATGTCTTACACATTCTTCAAAGCGTTGGGGGGGAATGTGGGAAGGTCGCTGGTAGAAGAAGACAAGCTCGACCTGGCGAAAGACCTGATCAAAAAGGCGAAAGAGAAAGGCGTTGAGCTCCACCTGCCCATCGATTCCATTGTGGCTGATCAATTTGATGCCAACGCAAATACCGACACGGCCAATAACAATGCGATCGCAGAGGGATGGATGGGGCTTGACATCGGCCCTCAGGCGTGCACCATCTTTTCGCGCGTGATCGAAACATCAAAGACCATCTTGTGGAATGGGCCCATGGGCGTATTTGAAATGGCGAAGTTTGAACACGGTACAAAAACGATTGCGGAGGCCGTTGTCAAAGCAACTTCCCAAGGCGCCTTTTCTCTCATTGGCGGTGGAGACTCAGCCGCAGCGGTAGCCAAATTTGGTTTTGAATCGCAGGTGAGCTATGTATCCACAGGAGGGGGAGCCTTGCTCGAATATTTTGAAGGCAAGGTATTGCCTGGAGTGGCCGCACTTGAATAACTATTTGCTCACGCGCAATACCCAATAGTCGTCATACTGGAGCAACTCCTCGTCCAGCATTTCCCTTACGATGTCGATAAACAGTTCGTGGTCGGTGGGGTTCACTGCTTTCTCCAATTCGTCCGTGGTCATGGGTTGCTTTTCCAGCAACACCAAAACCTGCTGCCTGTAGTCCGTGATTTCGGCCTGGCTTTCCTTTTTCTTTTTGCGAATACACACATCACAAATACCGCAGGACGAATAGGACTCCTCATCAAAATAATCCTGGATTACCTGCATGCGGCAGCGATGTTCCTGGGTGACATAATTTGACATCGATTCCATTTGGCGAAAATGGACGTCTCTCCTTTCTTCCATCCGCTTTCTATCCATAGGAAGTTTTTCCGCGTCCTGCCTGGGCAGCACGTAGGTGATGTGTGGTGCATCGGAGGCCGGTTCATAATGGAGCACCTGCAAATGATCGAGCTGCTTCAACAAGGCCCGGCATTCCTGCATGTTCATCTTGATCGACCTCCCCAGTTGATATTCCGATATCGGGAGGTAATTAGAGAAGATTTCCGCACCATAAAGCCGAAGCAATGACTTAAGCAACGGATCAAATTGCGCGTTGGCCACCTGGAATTCATAAAGATGCTTCTTGTCGCCAGGAATTTGAACGCGCGAAGGTTGGTAGAAGGTTTCGTTAAGCATGATCAGGCCGGCCTCCTGCAGCTTCTTGAGTGCAGCAAAAACAGGCCAGGGTTTCTCGTTGAAGCGTTTGCAAAAATCCTCAATGTGGAATTCAAAGCTCTCCCCCGCTCCGCTGCCCACAGGCAGTTGAAAAAAATTGGCGAGCGATTGGTACACTTTTGAGATGTATTTATCGTCCGGCTGTGACTGCTCTACCTTGTTCTTTAATGCAATTACATCGGCATCGGTAAAAACAATCACCGCATATGATCGCATGCCATCGCGCCCAGCCCGGCCGGCTTCCTGGTAGTAAGCTTCCAAAGACTCAGGCAAGTCCAGGTGAATAACCAATCTCACATCCGCCTTGTCAATACCCATCCCAAACGCGTTCGTGGCAACCATCACACGCACCTTTTCGGAAATCCAGTCTTGCTGCCTCGCGCTTCTCGTGGCATAATCGAGACCTGCATGATAATGGGTGGCCGACAGGTTCGCTTTGGCCAATACTTTCACCATCCGTTCGGTCTCATTCCGTGACCTGACGTATACAATGGCCGGGCCCTTCACTTTCTGAAGGATATTGACCAATTGCTTTTCCTTGTTCTCCGATTTTCGAACCACGAAGGAAAGGTTCTCACGCGCAAAACTTCGAGCAAACACGGCCGCACCTTCCATGTGCAATTGATGTAAGATATCCTCTCTTACTGCCTTTGTGGCAGTAGCCGTCAATGCCAGCATCGGAACATCCGGTATCGTCTCACGGAGCTCGGCAATCCGCAAATAGGCAGGCCGGAAGTCATATCCCCATTGTGAAATGCAATGGGCCTCGTCTACCGCTACCAACGATACTTTCATTTTTTGCACGCGAGCCTGGAAAAGCTCCGTCTGCAATCGCTCAGGTGAGAGGTACAAAAACTTCACCTTTCCGTATACGCAGTTGTCCAGGGCCACATCCACTTCATGGTAACTCATACCAGAGTGTACGGCCACCGCAGCAATGCCCCGGGCGCGGAGCTGCGCCACCTGATCTTCCATGAGTGCAATCAACGGGGTGACTACCAGGCACACTCCATCACGCAGCAACGCAGGTATCTGAAAACATACTGATTTTCCTCCGCCTGTCGGCATCAACGCCAGCGTGTGTCGCCCAGCCAGGGCACTTTGTATGATCTCTTCCTGCAACGGACGAAAATGATCATGGCCCCAATACTGCTTAAGAATCTGTAAAGGCGAAGACACAGGACTCAAAATAAAACAAAAAAGCGGGACTCATCCCGCTTTTCTGTCGTTCGCGATTTTCTTATGTTACTTGCCGGCCGACTGCAGCAATTTCACACCGGTATCGCCCAGGTGCTTTGCCAGGATGCTCTTATACTGACCCGAGTTGGTATAGCCGCCATTGGCGCCAAAGAACTCCTCAATGATCGGGGCCCAGTCGCTGCCCATTGGCATCACAAAACCAAACTGCTCAGCCGCCTGGTCGCCCACGGGATGTCTCTTCACCGGCTTGCGCTGCTTCACCGCCTCCAGATAAAAGCCAAGGTCCAAATAGGCAAAACCCTTTGGGTCGGCCGTCACCTTTTCAAATGTATCCTGACTGGTAGGAAGGGCCACCACTTTCATGTCTGGATAATATTTCTTCAAATCGCTGATGCGCCTTTCATTCAATGTGCCTTTTGAAGTGTATCCGGTAAGACCTGCGAAGGTCTTGGGGAGATCTTCGAACTTCGCCAACGTGGGTACGCTGGTTTGCGTAATCAGAATTGCAAAATTGGTGATGAAAGCGGGGCTGAACTTCACCTCTTTCTTTCGGGCATCGGTGATCGTGATGTTGCCCAAGCCAAAGACACCACCTGAAGACCCTTTCACTTTGTCGTACATGCCCTTGAAGCTGGTGCCATCGCCCACGAAGGTTGATGTGAGTTTCACGCCCTTCGTTTTGTTTACGTATGCTACGAAATCCGCCATGATGTCAACACAAATCCCCGTAAGGGCACCCGAGTTGTCTTTGTACACAAACCCAGGTGTTTCCACATAGGCGAGGGAGATGGTTCCCTGTCCGCTGCTCTTCACTTTGTTCCAAGCATCACCGGAATAATTCTGTGCATTCAAGGCAACCGCGGCCATCGCCAGCATTATCAAACTCATTGGTTTTTTCATCATCGCTTATTTTTCGTCCCTTCAATAATAAGCGATGCAAATGCCACTTTTGGCGCTGGCGTAATAAGGGTGTGAGATTTTCTGATATTTAGTACGGAATCACCACTCAATCTTCCTCTTTTCCAGGAAGGCCAGTATGCCTTTTCGGCAATCATCTGTTTCGCGGGCATGCGCATTCATCGAGGCTGCGAGGTCCAGCGCATCTTCCAACGGCAGCGACTGCACCCCGGCAATCATGCCCTTGGTGGTTTCCATCGATTGACCTGAATTATTTTGAACCAGGTGTTGAGCAAAGGTTTCGACCGCAGCATCCAGCTGTTCTTTGGGTATGAGCCGCGTAACCAACCCCGCCTGCAGGGCACCGTCTCCACTCACCAGTTCACCGCTCAGGAGCAAATGCCGGGCTCGCTGCTCTCCAATCTTGCGGATTAGAAAAACCATTACGATCGCGGGGATAAATCCGATTTTCACCTCGGTATATCCCATCTTGGCTTCCGGTACCGCAAACACAAAGTCGCAAACGGTGGCCAACCCGCAACCACCCGCCAGCGCATGACCATGTACTTTGGCAATCACCACCTTCTTCAGTTTGTAGATTTGCAGAAACAGTTCTTTAAGGTGGTTGGAGTCTTTCAGGTTGTCCGCATATGAATTACCCTGCAGCTGCTTGATGTACTCCAGATCGGCCCCTGCGCAAAACGCCTCTCCTTCCCCACCCAGTATCACCACCTTGGCTTTTGGATCCGCCTCTGCTTTTTGGAAGGCGTCTTTCAAGGCTGCGACCAGTTCAAAGCTCAATGCATTCCGTTTCTCAGGGCGGTTCAAGGTGATGAACCCGACTCTGTCTCGTACGGTATACTTTACCAACGACATATCAATCAGAACTTGTGTACATAAGCGCCCTGGTGCACAACAGAATGAACCACACTGGGATCTCCCGCTTCATCTTTGATGCGTTTACTTATCCAGGGGCTATTGCTTGCGTCCAAAACCAATTTCTTGAAACGCACCACGGATGCAATTTCATCATAATGTTTGAAAGCATTGTGGCCCACAATCAAAAAATCAACTTCCAGCGGTTGTTTCCACATTTTCCCCGCCTCACCGATGTAGGCAACCCTTGCCGTCATAAAATTCCAGCTTGTCGGTGCACGTTGCAGCACGACTGACTGAACGTTCGTAATTCCCCGCTGCAGACGAAGGGGCCGGACGTGGAAGCGAATCTTTTCCTCATCGCGCAGCAGCACCGAGTCGGTATGAAAAACGGATTTGCCATCCGACATCCATTCCATGGCCTGGTGACCTCGCACATTGTAGACCACAAGTAAAGAACCCTGTCGATCCGATTGATACTGTGTCCATTGAACAAGCGAAAATGCAATCACGCAGGCGCTGGCCAATAGAAGGTACTGAAATTGGCGCTGCAGCAAAAGCAGATACACAAACGACACCATGCCCATCAGCAGCCAGGCCTGGAATGTATTGATATAAATCCCCTCGACCAGGCTGTAAGGCAGATCCTCTACCGCAAATACACCTGCATTCACGATTTGAACACAGAGCTGAAGCAAGGCACCCAATGTGGAGGCGATGATGGGAATGAAGCTGAAGGCAATCACCGCGATCGACAACACAAGAATCACCGTGGCGCCCGGAATCACAAAGAGGTTTGACACCATGAAGTAGACGGGGAACTGGTGAAAATAAAGCAACCCCAATGCAAACGTGGAGAGTTGTGCCGCGATGGCGATGCAGCTGATGCGCCAAATCCAATCGAGTGCAGCACTGGCAGGTTCCCAAAGCAGGTAAAGCGGACGATGAAGCGTAACAATGCCGATAACGGCCAGGTACGAAAGCTGGAAGCCCACCGACATGACCAGGTAGGGATTGAAGAGCAGCAGTACAAAGGCAGAAGCCGCCAACGTGTTATAGATGTTGGATCCGCGACCCATCGCCCTGCCGATCGCAACAAAGGTGAACATCATGACCGCACGTTGCACCGAAGGCGAAAGACCAGTAACGAACGCAAAGCTCCATAAAGCAGTCAGGCTAATGGCAGCAACAAGCCATTTTCCCCGGGCTGTATCACGAAAGGGTCTTAACAAAAGCGCCACAATGGCGTACAAAATGCCAACATGCAAGCCCGACACCGCAAGCACATGCATCGCTCCGCTTGAGGCATAAGCGCCTTGAAGCTCGTTGTCAATGCCATCAGTTACGCCCAACGTCAATGCCATGGCGATGGCCAATTCGCGTTCACCTTCCACATGCCTGGCGAGTTGCGTTATGGCCCATTCCCTGGCGAGCAGCGAATAATAAAACACATCTTTCTCAGTGGCCCTGTTCAACAAGACCCATTCACCGCCACGGAAAAATTGCTGATGAAAAATATTACGGAATGTGAGAAAACGCCTGTAGTCAAACTCTTCCGGGTTGCCCGGTGGCGCAATGGGCTCCGGAGTTCCCTTCAGTAAAATGCGATCGCCATAAAACAGGGGTGGAGAGCCCAACCGCTTTGGCCAGTAGAAGTACACTTTTCCGGAAGTATTTTGCATTTCATCCCCGGTGAAGGTGCGTTCTACCTCCAATACCATCCGCCACGAGTGTTCTCGCTCAGAGATGCCACTACTGACCACCGCCACGATGCCTGTGACGTTCGGCCGATGAGAAAGGTGATCGTGCCTCAACGGCTCGGTTGCCTGTTGAAGGTGGACGTATCCTGCAACGAACATGAACAAGAGGCCAACAAGGCCCAGCGCCTCGGTTAGCCGGAGTTTTCTCCTGAGAAAAAACAAGTTGCAATAAATAAAAGCGAGGACCACGCCACACCAGATCGCAGCCCTTTCGCTCAGGATTTCAGGTTGATAGATGGCAAGCAGGATGCCCGCTACAAAAAAGAGCGAGACGCGCACCATGGCATATGGCACCCACCCGAACATCCCGGAAGATAATGCAAAAATCCTAACGATTCAAAATCAAGATTCGGGGGAACCCTTTTCGTAGGCAAGAATGATATCTTTCACTAGTTTGTGACGAATCACATCCCTTTCGTTCAACTCAACAAAGCCGATGCCCTTGGTGGCATTAAGAATCCGAACGGCCTCCTTAAGTCCCGAGCGTTGGTTGCGGGGCAAGTCAATTTGTGAGGTATCGCCTGTCACAATCATTTTAGACTCGGGACCCATGCGGGTCAGGAACATCTTCATTTGCATGGGTGTGGTATTTTGCCCTTCGTCCAACAGGATAAACGCATTATTTAGCGTCCGGCCTCTCATGTAGGCCAGTGGTGCAATTTCAATGATCTCCCGTTCCATAAAATAACGCAGCTTCTCAAATGGAATCATGTCGTTGAGGGCATCGTAGATGGGTCTCAGATAAGGATCGATCTTTTCTTTCAGGTCGCCCGGCAAAAAGCCGAGGTTCTCCCCTGCCTCCACAGCCGGCCGGGTGATGATGATTTTCTTCACCGATTTGCTTTTGAGCGCCTTTACTGCCAGTGCTACGGATATGTAAGTCTTGCCGGTACCGGCAGGCCCCAGGGCAAACACCAGGTCGTTGTCTTTGATGGCCTGAACCAACTTCTGCTGGTTCACGGTTTTCATTTTGATCGGGCTGCCTTTGGTACCAAACAGCAACACCCCTTCTGCATCGTCAGGAACAAATTCCTGCTGTTCCTGACTAATGTAACCTTTTACGTTCTCCTCGGTGATCCGGCCGAACTGGTGGAAGTGGTCGATGAGTGCGTTGAGGATGTCGGTGATTTGAACGATGTCGTTGGTCTCCCCTTTCAGCAAAATCTCATTGCCGCGAGAGATGATCTTGCTTTTCGGAAAGGCCAGAGACAGCTCGTTGATGTTCTTGTTCTCGATCCCCAGGAAGTCGATGAGGGAAATGTTTTCGAGTGTGATGCTTTTTTCGATCAATTAGTAAAGTGGTTGAAAACCTCTATTTTTGACCATCAAAAATAATCAATAATCCGGCCTCCTGAAAAGGGAAACATCCGGAACTGCACCATGGCCCTTGTTACCCTTTTGACCGATAGCGGAGAAAGTGACCACTATGTGGCATCGATCAAGGCCAAAATCTTAGGGGTGAATCCCGGGGTGAAGATCGTTGACATCAGCCATCACGTAAACCCATGCGACATCGCCCATGGTGCCTACATCCTCCGGTCGGTGTTCCGGGAATTTCCTAAAGGCACCGTGCATTTGGTGGGTGTGGACTCCATCGGCAACCCAAACGACATTTTCCTCGCCCTCCAATTGGAAGATCATTTTTTTGTAGGTGTAGACAATGGCTTGCTCGGACTCATCAGTGAAAAGGCCGCCCAGCAGTCGGTGGAGCTGAACCGGCCCCCCAGCGGAGAATCGACCTTCCCTGAAAAAGAGATACTGGCACCCGCTGCCGCCAGGCTGGCCAGCGGGGTGGCTATCACCAGCCTGGGTAAGCCGCTTTCCACCTTCAAAAAGATGACCGACCGGCACGTGAAGGCCACCAAGAAGCAAATTGCCGGCCATGTGATTCGTGTAGACCAGTACGGCAATCTCATCACCAACGTTCCGCAGCAAGCCTTCGAAACCCTGAGCAAGGGAAAGAATTTCGTCATACAATTTGGTGGAGAAAAATTCAGGCGGATCCATACCAACTATAACCAAACTGAACAGGGCGATTGCTTTTTAATATTCAACAATCTCGGTTTTTTGGAAATCGGAATCTACAAAGGCAATGCGAGTGAATTGTTGGGCCTTTCCTATGACAGCCCCATCACGATAACTTTTGAAGAATAGGCTATGATTATTCGCATCGTGCGTATGCACTTCACGGAAGCCGGAGTCAATGAATTCCTGGAAATATTTAACGCCAACAAAGTTGCCATCAGAAACTTTCCGGGGTGCAGTCACCTCCAATTGCTGAAGGATCATGACGATCCTTTTTGTTATACCACCCTAAGTCACTGGAATGACGAAGACTCCCTGGAGGCATATCGCAAATCGGAACTCTTTGGAAAAGTTTGGGGTCGGGTGAAGACACTCTTTTCGGAACGCACCCAGGCGTTCTCTTTGATCAAATACATCGAACTCTAGGCATCCACCTTTTTGCCGGTGCGCAGCAGTACAAAACCGATTGACCCTGCAATGGCAGACCCAACCAGCACGCCAAGTTTTGCCTGTTGAAGAAAGTCCTGCGAGCCATACGCCAGGTTGGCGATGAACAGCGACATCGTAAATCCAATGCCCGCGATAAACGACATGCCCAGCATGTGGCGCCACGAGACTCCCTGTGGCAAAGATGCGAGGCCGAGCCAGGTCATCAATCGGCACACACCGGTGATTCCTAGCGACTTGCCTACTACCAGCCCTAGCACCGTGCCCGTCAACAGCGGATCGGTGAGGGATTGCAAAATGGATTGATCGACCGATACGCCTGCATTGGCAAAAGCGAAGAGAGGCATCACAAAAAAGGAAACAAAGGGGTGCAGCCGGTTTTCAAGTCGTTGCAAGGGTGTTTCTGCGGAACGGGTTAAGTTTTTGATTTTACTCAATACGCGCATTTGTTCCTCCTCCAGCAAGCTCAGATCGTTGGGGGGCACGAGGTCGAACTCTCTTTTGTAATGGGTCAGCTTTTGGCTAAAGCCCAACTCATCAATCTTCGTGCGGGCCGGAATGGCCATCGCAGCCAGCACACCCGCAATGGTAGGGTGCACCCCCGACATGAGAAAGGCGAGCCAGACGCCCCCAATACCCACGAGGCCATAGAACACCGAACTTCTTACCCCGAGGTAGTTGCCTCCCAGCAACAATAACATAAAGAGCAGGCCGGTGCCCACGGTGATGATTGAGAGATCGGACGTGTAAAATAAGGCGATTACCAAAACCGCTCCGATGTCGTCAGCAATGGCCAGGGCGGTAAGAAACACCTTCAATGCGATTGGCACGCGGCTGCCCAACAGGGCGAAGATGCCCAAGGCGAAGGCAATGTCGGTAGCCATGGGAATACCCCAGCCTGCACTTTGGGGAGGTGTGGCATTCAATGCGAAGAATATGAGGGCGGGTATTGCCATTCCGCCCACTGCGCCCGCCATGGGCAACAGTGCTTTTCTAGGATCAGCCAGTTCTCCCCCGATCATTTCTCTTTTGAGCTCGAGCCCCACCACGAAGAAGAACATGGCCATCAGGCCATCATTGATCCAGAAGTGCAAGGGGCGCCTGAGCGTGTGATCGCCCATATCCAAGGCTATGTCTTCTTCCCACAAGTGATGATAGGATTCTGCCCATGGGGAATTGGCCCAAGCCAGTGCCACGATGGCCGCGGCCAGCAATAAAATGCCGGAGGTCGACTCGTTGCGAACGAATGATGAAATGGGTCCAAGGATGATATCGATCTTTTCCTTCTTCATGCGCTTGTGGATCCATGAATTGATCTCCTTCTCATTTTGTTAAAAAAACAAAGAATACTCATATTTGTGGCCCGTTGATTAAAGGATAGCCCCGTTGGACGAAAAATGAGGCGATATCTTCGGTCAGCGTTCCAATCAGATGCCTGAGTGGCGGAATTGGTAGACGCGCACGACTCAAAATCGTGTGTCGCAAGACGTGCCGGTTCGATTCCGGCCTCAGGTACAAAGCCCTCATTCTTGGAGGGCTTTTTTAATGGTTCTTGCGGCAAATCTCCTCGATCTGAATCTAAGGTCTATGATGATTCGCACGAAAGTTTCGCGTAGGATTCGCGACTGAAACGCCAGTTTTCAAAAAGCCGATTCTGAGATCCTAGATTGTGCGCCCCATCCTTACATGAATTCACTTCGACTGATCACCGCAAAATTTCAAAAATCACGTTCTCCTACCTTTGAAACATCGATTTCAATGGTGATGTGGTAGCACCCGACCTGTCGGCCTTGAGGGAAAGAAATGTGAAGTAACTAAACTGTTCGGAGCACTGTGCAAAACATCGATCTCAGCCTTTTGTATTGCGATTCAAGCGCCATGATCTACTTTGAAGAATCCGTCCGCGGGTTCATCATCGCCCAAACCGGGCCCTGGTCGTGGGAGAAATATAAAATCCTGTTACTCAAGACCCTTGATTTCTGCCGACAAGCGGGCCAGCCCCAGGAAATCAATCTCTTAATCGAACGGCTCTATCTCTCCGAAATGCAAGCGGATGATCTTGACTGGATCTCGGACCACATCTATACTAAATTGGATCAGGCTTCGGTGGCCAAGATTGCCTACGTCTGCTCCATTCTTGATACCATTAAGAAGAGAGACATTGCGCTGCCCCCGATACCCAACTTAAGCGCGCTGCAACATCGCATCTTCTTTTCCAAGCGCACCGCTAAAGAGTGGCTTGAGCGTTAGCCGAGGATCAAAATTGATCTCTTGACGCAATTGGCCAATTAAACGGAAATCACCACGTTGCCCTTCTTCAAGCCCCGATCCACATACTCGTGGGCTTCTCTCAACTGCTGGAGCGGGAAAGTCCTGTCGATCACGGATCGGAGTTGTCCTTTTTCAAAGAGCCCCATCAGGTATTCGAAGTACTCGGGTTTATAGGGTGCAAACTGAATAAGCACCTGTTTGCCATCGCCTGCATTGAACGCAGAACGTACCATGTCCCAGAAATCGGGATTGCCCATGAAATAACGACCACCTGGCTTGAGGCAACGAATGACTGCCGAATAGGAGCTAATGCCCACAATGTCAATGATCACATCAAATTGGCGCTCACCTTTCGTGAAGTCCTGCTGTTGATAGTCAATCACATGATCGGCTCCAATGGACTTGAGCATATCGAGTTTGATGCCGCTGTCCACACAAGTAACCGTGGCGCCCAGTCTTTTGGCGAGTTGTGTGGCATACGTACCGATGCTGCCTCCGGCTCCATTGATCAATACATCATCGCCCGGCTTGACATTCGATTTCCTGACAAAGTGAAGGCCATTGATTCCCCCTGTCGGAATGGTGGCCGCCTCTTCGAATGAGATGCGGGCGGGTTTTTTAAAAAGAGCGTGCGACTCGGGTAAGCATTTGTATTCTGCATAGGCACCCATGTTCATGTCCGCGGGGCCAAACACCTCGTCCCCCACCTTGAATCTTGTCACGTTTTTGCCAATCGCCTCCACGATGCCGGAAAACTCCTGTCCCAAGATCTTGATCCTTGGACCAAACAGGCCCATGTACAATCGAAGGGGAAGCCAGAGCCATGTCTTCACGTTAAATGCGCGCAGTTCGCAATCTCCCAGGGTAACGGTTGCGGCTTTGATGCGCACCACCACATCTTTGGGTCCAGGTGTTGGCTTCGCGACTTCAGTCAACTGGAGAGTTTCCGGACCACCGTAATGATTTCGTACCACCGCCTTCATCTCGCGGTTAAGGTTTAACAACGACCTTTCCCTTCATGTCTCCCGCGCCAACAGCGGCAAAACCTTTCGCTGCGTCTGCCAGCGGCAGTGTGCGGTCGATCAACACTTTCAGTTCGCCCTTTTCAACCAGGCTCAGCAGGTGCTCAAGGTGAAGGTTTGCCTGGTGTGTCAGGATGATTACACGCTTCCGTTTAGGGAGGAACAGCTGCTTGAAGGCATGACCGAAGATTTTTGGGATTGAGCCTCCCACGATCACATACTTGCCCGTGGGTGTAAGCGCCCGCCTGCATTGCCCGAACGACCGCTGCACCTGCACATCCAATACCAGGTCATATTTCTTTTCCCCATCCGAAAAGCTGGTCGTCCGATAGTCGAACACATGATCGGCCCCTAACGATTTCATGAAATCAAACTTGTCGTCCCGGTCAACCGCAGTTATCTCAGCATCTCTTGCCTTCGCAAGTTGAATGGCAAAACTTCCTACGCCTCCACCGGCCCCGTTGATCAATACGCGATCACCCGCTTTCACTTGTCCATCGTCTTGAATTCCCTGCAACGCCATCACGCCTGCTTGCGGAAGTGCGGCTGCCGCTTCGAAAGATATCGCGGCCGGTTTCTTTACCAACGATTTTACGGGCGCGCAAACATATTCCGCGAAAGCGCCCCAACGATCGGCACTGAGGTCGCCCACGACTTCATCTCCGGACTGCAACGCTTGAACACCTTCGCCCACTTCCTCCACCACGCCAGCCACATCGGCACCGATGATCGGAAATCGTGGTGAGAACCAACCACTCAAACGAACGATATAAGGTCGGCCGCGAAGCAAATCCCAATCCCAGGAGTTGATAGAGGCGGCCCTCACTTTGACGAGCACCTCTCCTGCACCAGGCACCGGCCTCGGCACCTCGGTAAATTGGAGTTCATCAACCGATCCATACTTATGATAAACAAGCGCCTTCATAATGGTTTCACTTCGATGATGACGCAAGCATTGGCTTAATGTTACAGTATCGGAACACCTACTTCACGCGGTTGTATTTCTTTAAAATCTCAAGCAATCGTTTTTGCGGAAGTTCATACACTTTGCTCCCCTCGCGGCCTGCCATTGTTTCAGCAGCCATCAAGGCATTGAGAATCGATTCTTCGGTGGCCTCAGCCACGGCCAGAAAGAAATCGGACAGCATCTCGTTGGGCAACATTTGCAGGGTCTGCACCTTTTCGCGGTGGGCTGCGCCCGTGGTGGCCGTGGAGAATGCGATGAAGATGTCGCCCGACCCGTTGCCGCCATATCCACCCATGCGACTGATGCCAATGGGAACTCTGCGCGCCAGGCGCTTCAACTGGTGTGGCAGCAAAGGTGCATCGGTGGCCACCACCACAATGATGGACCCGCGCTCTTTGTTAGGATCGACATAGTTGATCTCGGGCATGAGGTCGGGGATTTCCTTACCCACCGGTGCACCGGCAATGGTCAGCGAACTGCGCGAACCGTAGTTGGCCTGCACCAGAACGCCCACCGTAAATTCCTTATCGGCTGCCTTCACCAGTCGCGATGACGTACCAATGCCGCCCTTGAAGCCGTGGCAGATCATGCCCGTGCCTCCACCTACATTGCCCTCGCTCACCTTTCCACCTTTGGCATTGTCAAGGGCCGCATATACATGTTCTTTTTTCACATGGAAACCGTTAATGTCGTTCAGGTCGCCATCGTACGTCTCGGCCACGATGGGCAGCGCCCAAAATACACCCGGCTCGTTCGGAAGGGGATCAAAAATATGGTGTTCGTACTGCCACGACACCACGGCATCGCGCACCATGCCCACGCTATGTGTGTTGGTGATGGCGATGGGCCCCTCCAGAAAACCGGATTCTTCCACCCAGGTGGTGCCCGTCATCTCACCGTTGCCATTCAAAGAGTACCATCCCGCGAAAACCGGATCGTACTTTTTTCCTTTTGGGTGAATGACCGTTACACCGGTGCGCACGGGCCCCTGGCCCACCACCAACTTCCCATCGCCTTTGATGAGCGTGGTGTGCCCCACCTCGACTCCGGGCACGTCTGTAATGGCATTGTGGGGGCCCGGCCGCCCATCGAGGGGAATGCCGAGCTCCCGGGCACGTGGCTTTTGCGACAGGGCCACCATGGAAATGAGTACAATTGGAAGAAGTAAACTGGCTTTCATTTGGGCGTGGATAAGGTACTCGCTGAATGGATTTGGTTCGATGTGCCGCGGTTATGCCTCAATTTACGAAAGGTGTTGGATGTTAAACAGTTCACCCTTGGCGGCATCGACCGGATCACGTTTTTACAGCGCTGTGTAGGTTGTTGCGCGCGCCCAGTCCCGTCTCTCTAACTGTATCTTTCACCTGCTCGGGGTCACTCGCAGAGGACCCTATGACCCTGTTATTTCAGAGTCCCCGGAGTAGGCGCGTATGGAAATCGGCAGAGGCAGGTGGGGCCATTCTACTTACGGGGATCTTTGATCGTAAATACCCTCGAAATATTGAAACCGAAATGGATGTCTCCGTTAAAGAAGTCACCGGCCGTTTCGTTGATGTAAGTACGCTCGGTCATTCCGGTAGAATTGGTGAAATGGAGTTGAAATACGTGCCCGCCCGTTTCGATATCAAAACCAAGGGCAATCGAATTGTAGGTATCAGGTAATCGATTACCCGGCAATTGGTAGTAATACTCGGCATTGAAACTCACGCGCTTGCTCAACTTGATGCGGCCACCCGCGCCAATGGAATACAAATCGTTGGGTATTTCGGTGCCCTGAATCAGGTTGTAGTGTACAAGGGTAGGCATTAACTGAAACGAAAGACTCTCGCTGAATTTCCGACCGATTAATACCTGGTGAGCAAAGAACATCTTTGAGGTGTAGAAGTTCTCCCGCGCAGGGTTTTCGAACTTCGAGGAATTGTAGATAAACGATGACATCACACTCACAGTGACGGGCATCTTCCGGAGTCCGGTTGACTGCCTCAGTACCTTGAACTTCGAAAACATGTCTACTTGTTTTTGGAAATTGCTTCTTCCCACACCGACCATCCACCGTTCGTTAATGCCATAGTCAAAACCCAGGCGCATATAGGCCTGGTCGAGCCCAAAGAACTCCTGGATGCCCGTGTTCACAAAGCCAAATCGGTGCGAAATGCGAAAATCCAAAACACCTGGCGCCACATTTTCGATGGAGTGGCCGTTAATCAAGCGGGTGGTCTTGAAGGTGGCGGTCGCATAGTCAGGCGTTGTGGGCTTCGCCTCTTCCTCCAGCATTTTCAATAAATCATCCTGGGCGTTCGAATGCGCACCCATTGCCAGGACAAACATAGCGGTAACCAACAGTCTCATTGCCGCGCTTCGTATTCACAATTCACTTTTACCTCAATCGACTCTGAGATCTTATCGGCCACCAGCGAAGGCACTTTGATATCATAGTCTTTCAGAAACACCACAAAGTCGGCCAGGGCCACAATCTTACCTTTCGCAATTTGAACCTCACCCTGCGAATTCACCTTTTTCTTCACACCATGTATGGTGAGGTCGCCCTCTACGCTGGCGCGATAGGTTCCGTCTTTCCCAAAATTGATGTCGCTCAGGTTAAGAATCTTGCCGCTAAAGGTTGACTTCGGAAACCTGGATGACTCCATGTAGTTCTCGTTGAAGTGTTCCTCCATCAAAGCTTTTTCGAAGCGAAAGCTCTTGATCAACACGGCAAATGCCAGTTCACCGGTTTTCGTATTCAATACGCTTGTCACTTCGTTGTTAATGGCATCAATGTTTTCCATGGATGTCTTCGAGAAGAAACTGATTTGCCCGGTGCGCGTCATGTACAGGTCTTGCGACCGAACGGCACCCGGCAAGCCGAACATTGCTATGCCAAAGACAATAGATAGGAAATTTTTCATGTGCTTCATTCAATTATTAAGGGAGCCCGCGTTAATCCAGTTTTGAATCTTATCAATTTCGCACGCAGAAAGTTTGCTGCTGTTCTTGGGCATGGGTGAAAAACTACCCGCATGTCTGATGCTTCCCATAAGGCTGCCGTCATTTACATAGGTGACTACATCCTGATAGTTATCCAGTCGGATGTTGGCCGAAGCAAAACTACCCGCGTGGCAGTTGTTGCACCGTCCATCCAGTATGGGCATCACATCCGCAGTGAACAGCGGAGTTGCCACGGCTGTGCAGTTGGCAGTTTCGGGGTAAAGAATTCCCTCGTGATCATAATAGCAGCTACCGAGCAAGGCAACCAACGCGATCAAAATAAAATGCCTGGTTCTCATACGTTAATTGTTCGGAGATCCTGCCATCACCCAGTTTTGAATCTTTGCGATTTCGCACTCGGGCAGTTTGGCGCCCGGTGGCATGGGCACATAATTCGCAGCATGCGAGATGGAACCGACCAAACTTCCGTTGTCGGCCTGGACTTTCACATTGGCATAGCCCACCAGGTTGATGTTTCCATTCAGCGCGCCCGGTTTATGACAACCCACACAGGCGTTGTTGATGATGGGCTCTATATCCGCTGCATAATCAAATGCGGCCGTGTCGCAGTAACACGAACAGTTCACCGTGTTTCTAGCGCCCTGATCAATCCAAAGCTTGATCGAATCCTTTTGCGCTTGCGTAAGCGGACTGTCGGGTGGCATCTGATCCTCTCCCGTTTTGAAAAGCACCTGGTAAATCTTGCTCTCGCTGGCATTGCCCGGCTTGATGCCCTTCCTCACGATGCTTGTATAGGTACTGAGGTCATATCCCTCTTCGCGTGAGGCGGCATCATGGCAACCTGGCCGCGCGCATGAAGAAATAAAAATGGGCAAGACACTGCTTTCAAAACAAACCTCATCTGCCTGGGTGCAACCTGGCGTGCTGGGATTACCCTCATTCAGCGCAGCAGGGTCAATAAATGGATCGTGGATGCACGCATAGACCAGGAAGACCAGAAAAACAACCGTCAAATACAGCCAGACATTCCTGCTCTTCATTTTCATACGCTATTCTAGAATGCAATTGGTCAACACAACATCAGACAGATACCCCTTACAAAATCCCTTGACGGTTACTTCTCTCCCTTCGACTACGGTTACCGGGCTTTCCATCGTACAGCTCACTCCGAACATCAGGTCGTTTGTCTCCAGCACCAATACCTGATCGCCCTGCTGATTGGCCTGAACGGAATTGACTATGCCGGTTACGCTCAACACGTTGTCGAGGTAGGCCTCGTTGGCCGATGCCTCGTCAGCAACAAAGGCCTCGAACAACTCAACTGCTGAGATGACAATACCTTCTGATGCGCCAACTTCGCGATGGGGTTTGTTATATAACGCAAGCGCCACTATTGCCAGTATCAACACACCCAGGGAAGCGACAATAAATATTTTCTTCATTTCATGGAAGCCTCCTTGCAATCCAGCACGAATATTAACGTGAAAACACGGGTACTTGTGTGACATCAGTCACGTTGGAGGTGCTGATTTTTGTCAGCATCGACTTGCAGTTGTTCTCACCGACCAACCGACATGGAATGGCGTTCAATGTGAAGTATGACAGCGTTTGTATTGGAGTGCGTTCTCAGCTCCTTCCTTTTACTGTCATCCCGTCCAATCCGCCAAAGGCGGAGGGAGGCGGAATCTCCCGGGATCAGCGGAAGGTGTCTGACACCTCCAGTGCAAGCGCGGTGACGGGTGTCCGACACCTGCGCGCGGCCGTTGCGGGTAATGCTGCCTTTGGAGTTGCCATCAAAAAATATTGGAGACGAGGGTAGGATTAGTTTCGTTTTGACTTGTTCTGGACTCTAATTCTGGCCCCCAAAGCGCTGCGAAAGCGGTCCTCCTTGAGTGCCAACTCCTGGCCCTTGTTGATCAATTCCGCCATCTTCTCTGAGACTTTGGCCAGGGGCGTCTTGTTTTCCTTTTTCATAACAAATTACTGTATGTTTTGTAAGGACTGATCGTCTGACGTGTCGTCTCTTACTTGTCTCAGGAAATAGCCTTGGGTTTGCTCTTATGAGATCAAGTCGCTTGTCAAGCCTTTTTGCGAAATCCTGAATCTCTCTTTTGGTCCAGTTCGCGGTCAAATAGTCTAAGATGTTCTGTAAGTCGGCTATGGCCCTATCAGACCAAAAGAGCTTATAGTCACTGTTCATAGAGCTTTTTAACGTCCTTGTGGGCCTTTACTCGACCGGCTTTTACGTCAGCGAGTCCTTTGTCTATCGCTGCCCGCTCTTCCTCGGTTACCTGGTCCCACCAGTCGGCCCTTTTTGGCCTCTCCTTAAGCATTTTTAATCTCTCGATTGCCGTTCGGTCCTTGAGTCCGGTCACCCATTTAATAATCTCAAGCTTTTCCTTTTCCAAATTCCCGTCCTTATTGCTTTTCATATATCCGAATTTAGCAAATCTCAGCAAAATAAAATGGCCATTGCGCCCAACCTTTTGGCTATGGGACGTTTGCGGATCAGGAGCGCAAGTTAAATGATCCCGCCTTGGCGGGAGAATGACTTGTGCGACCGGCTCCACTTTCGTCCGTTTACACAAAATTAAGAAACGTAAACCATGAAATTCCTATCCACCCGTAAATGGGCCATAGCTTGTGTTATGGCGCGTTTTCAAAATCTCCTTCTCTTCGGTCCAGATCGGGTGTCGAAGAAGTTCAAAAGAATAATCTCTTTGTCTGTTACTCGATAGAAGAGTCGATTGTGCTTCGTTAGCAAAAACCCTCTTATCTTCCTCTCTTTGTTCTCCATCGTTCCTAAGTCGGGCTGATCTGAAATCAAATCAAGAATATCGTAAGTTTTTCCAACGAAATTTCGGGTGACGTTTGGTCCCCATTCCTGTTCTAAAAAGTCGATGATTTTGTTGAACTTGTTGTTAGCCCGTTTAGTCCAGACTATTTTCTTAGCCATTTTTCATGCTGTCCTTTAACTTCATCATGGCTAACCAGATTCTTTGGATCGAAACTCTCATCATAAGATAGCAACAATTCGTCCTTTTCGGCCGGACTTAAAGAGTCCCAAAGTCGTCCCGTCTGGTTTTCATTTAACCTCTGAACAAGCTCAAAATAACCCTTCAGTGTCTCCTCATTGTCAATCTTGTCGATCAGCTTGTGAAATGCTTCTTTAATTCCCATTGTTCCCCTCATTTTGTTCGAATTTAGGCCATTCTGTCCTATTTTGAAAATGCGCCATAACGGTTTACTATATGACGTTGGCGGATGAGGAGCGCTTGTTAAATGCGTAGCATGACAAGCGCGACCGAAACCAACTCTTTCATCCCCACATATTGAAGCCAGATAATTAATCAATCCCTCACACAACATCCGCGCTAGTTGGCTTTCAGTCTAAAACCTTCCTATAATACTCACTAAAGTCAAACTCGTACCATACTTTAACGGTAAACGTTTTCGTGTCGTAAGACAATCTTTTCTTCATAACATCAAGAATTTAGGTTTTCGATTAGTTCGCCTGTTTCCAGAGTGATTTCAATTCATCACAAAACTTCTCAACTTTTGACATCAACTCGCCAGATCTCGCTGGTGCTTGAACAAATGTTCCTCTAAACACATCCAGACAAAAACACAATTCAGGGATTGCAGTTTCTCCATCTCCAGATTCCTTATTGAGATAGTTGTATACAATAGAGGCCACATATTGAGAGGATTCCAAGTCGTACATACCATTCTTAGAAATGTGAATCTTTACTCCTCCAATCACACTCTTTCCGTTGATTGTCCCTTTAATAATTATTTCGGGAGCAACCACAATGTCAACGGTCCGTACTTCAAAAATTCTATTTGTTTTCTTGATTGGAACGTATTTGAGGTCCTCTAAGATCCTTGGCAACTTCATTTTAGAAAATCTCTCAAGCGCCTCGAGTGATACTTTCTTATCATTAATCTGCCAGGAAGTCTTCGCCTCTTTGGCCTTTAACATTTTGATAGCTTCACGGATGGGGCCGAGACTACCATGGTCTATGATAGATCTTGCAATTCGAGTCTTTGAAAGACGGTATCGAGAAACCTTTACTGGACTTGGGCGAAGCTGTTGCTTAATGATTGCGCGCTTGCCAGCTTGGCTAGCGCTGGTGAAGTTCACCAGTTGATTGATAGAAATTCGATAAGTGTTCATAACAGTTAGTGGCTGTAAAAAGTGTGGACATAAAGTCAAAAAAGTACTGGGAAACAATGCGAGCAAATTTGTGCCAACCCAAAAAATTGGCTAACACGTGCCGTTTTGGCAGAATTTATTACTGCCATATACTGATATGTCAGAATCCTATTACGTAATTATGGCAGTGTTGAGAATAAACTATTTCTGCCTTAGTCCCTCAATCACCCTCCTAAAACTCTCCAACCCCGCCTCCAGATTCTCTACAATTTCTTCTGCTAGTGTATCTGGGTCTGGCAGATTATCGAGGTCTGCAAGGGACTTGTCTTTCAGCCAGGTGATGTCTAATGAAGTTTTATCGCGGGCGATGATTTCCTCGTAGGTGAACTTGCGCCAGCGGCCGTCTGGGTTCTTGTCACTCCAGGTTTCCTTACGCTTGTTACGGTTCTTGGGATTGTAGCACTTGATAAAATCCTGAAGATCATCAAACTTCAATGGATTCTTCTTTTAGGTATGGTGAATGTTGGTGCGGTAATCGTAGTACCAGATTTCCTTGGTCCAGGGGTCTTTGGAAGCTGGCTTGCCATCGAAGAAGATGACGTTTCTCCTACTCAGGGTCACTCGCAGAGGACCCTGAGCGCACCTCTGTTATCTCAGAGTCCCCAGCCTCCGGCCCGGTGACTCTGAGTAGGGAAAAGAGGGAAGCGCGGGAAGGTGTCTGACACCTGAGGGTTTGGCTGACGAAGGTAAATAGCACAAGCGGGACGCTGGCGCGCTAGATTGGAGGATTAGCCAAAGGTCAATCCTGCTCTTCTGAAGAGTCCTTATTTGATGCGCGCAACTCAGGGTCCGGCCTTACATAGCGGACGGCCCATTTGTTGCCGGCATAGTATTCGTGACCCACGAGAGTATTGTGTTCAAATCTCAAATCACTAAATGAAAAAAATCCAGAGTGTGAGGTGGCCGGATTTATGCTAAAAAGTGCAAATACAATTTTATTGCTACCAACATCGTACATAAAACTCTCAATTCTGAACGCTTCTTTTGTACCAGTCGGCTCATGGATAACTATCTTGCCACTCATAACCTGAATATTCTCAACCGTGGGATTGGTGTCAGTCGGTTTATGAGTGGTCTTTATCCACATACCATTAATATTGTCGAGGCGATACAAATTGTCGATTACACGCCTTGCATTCGAGACTTCTCCAGATAATTGGTTGTTCCGCTGCTGTTCATCGCGGAGGCTTGACTGAGTATTTATCAGCTGGCTTTGTGTTGCAGTTTCTGTGGCTATCGCTTTTTCAAGAGTGGAACTTTGCTCCTGGTAATTCTTCCTCAGTGTAAGATATTTTTCTATTGGAATCTTTGCTCCTTCACTAATTCTTATGTTCCAATTCTCGCTCCATTTGGATATCCTGGTATTAAAAGCACTAATCAGCGTATTGACAACCGGTCCACCAATAGTATAAATCAATGCAAAAGTCAACGGAAACCAGAATGAATATGCTTTGTCAATCTTCGATCTAATGAAATCAAGGAGAGTGTTTCCCTCCATCCTGATGGATGACACATCATACCAGAAAAGGGCAACTGTGATTTCCCAATTGAAGACGAGTCATGACAAAATAAACGACAAAACAAGCGGACTCGATAACCTTTCGCGTATGCTTCGAAAAATATCGTTGAAATTCGCCATGGATTTAATCTTCAATTTCGTTGATCTTTAAGTCCACTAATAACTCTCCTGAAACTCTCCAACCCCGCTTCCAGGTTCTCTACAATTTCCTCAGCGAGTGTATCCGGGTCTGGCAGGTTATCCAGATCAGCTAAAGATTTGTCCTTAAGCCAGGTGATATCAAGGCTGGCTTTATCGCGGGCGATGATCTCTTCATAGGTGAACTTGCGCCAGCGGCCGTCTGGGTTTTTGTCGCTCCAGGTTTCTTTTCGCTTGTTCCGGTTCTTGGGATTGTAGCATTTGATGAAATCCTGAAGGTCGTCAAATTTCAATGGGTTCTTCTTTAAGGTATGGTGAATGTTGGTGCGGTAATCATAATACCAGATTTCTTTGGTCCACGGGTCTTTGGATGCAGTCTTGCCATCGAAGAAGATGACGTTTGCCTTTACTCCGTGTGCATAGAAGATGCCGGTAGGCAGACGAAGGATGGTGTGAAGATCAGTATTCTCCAATAGCTTTTTTCTTACGGTCTCTCCTGCTCCTCCTTCAAACAACACATTGTCTGGCACAACAACTGCTGCCTTACCCGTTGTCTTCAGCATGGTCTTGATTTGCTGCACGAAGTTGAGCTGCTTGTTGCTGGTGGTGGCCCAGAAATCCTGACGGTTGTAGGTAAGGTCTTCCTTCTCTTGTTCTCCCTCTTCGTTGGTGAAGGTCATGGAGCTCTTCTTGCCGAAGGGTGGATTGGCCAGCACATAATCAAAGCGCTCACCTGAATCTGCCACTAACGAATCTGTGGAAGAAATGAAACTGTCACTATCAATATCACCAATGTTGTGCAGAAACATGTTCATGAGACACAGCCGCCTGGTGCTGGCTACGATCTCATTGCCAAAGAATGTTTTGTGCTTGAGAGACTGCTTTTGTGATTTATCTAACTCGTGGTTTTGTACAATGAAATCATAAGCCGCCAGCAGGAAGCCACCTGTGCCACAAGCTGGATCAGAAATGGTCTTGCCGGGCTCCGGACGTACGCACTCGACCATTGCCTTGATCAATGCCCTTGGCGTAAAGTATTGTCCGGCACCGCTCTTGGTGTCTTCCGCGTTCTTTTCCAACAAACCTTCGTAGATGTCTCCCTTTACATCGGCATCCATCATCACCCAATTCTCCTCGTTGATCATTTGCACAAGGCGGTAGAGCTTGGCCGGGTCTTGTATTTTGTTTTGACTCTTTGTGAAGATTTGACCAAGGATTCCTTTCGATTGACCGAGTTCGCGCAGCAGCGTAGAGTAATGCAACTCCAACTCAGCGCCACGCTTGCTTACCAGCGACTCCCAGTTGTATTCCTTCGGAATGCCAATCTTGCGACTGTAAGGCGGGCGCGAATACTCTTCGGCCATCTTAAGAAACAGCAGATACGTTAACTGCTCCAGGTAATCTCCATAGCTCACGCCATCATCACGAAGCGTGTTGCAGAAGGACCAGACTTTGGAAACAATGGTAGCTGTGGTCATTGTCTGAACTATGATTTTAATGATTCCTTGATGGACTTTGATTTTTTGGGTTTCATGACGCGCTTGAATTCCAGGCTTTTGGCACCAAAATTCAGTAACAAACCAACTCCAAGTCCATAGGCTTCCAAATAATTGATAGCCTGAGCGAGGTGAACGTCCTCTAGCTTGATTACCGCTTTCAGTTCAACCATAATCTTGCCTTCTACAAAGAAATCCACTCGCCTTGTACCGATAAGCTCACCCTTGTAAAGTATATCCATCTCATGCTCTCTGCTGAAGTTGATTCGCCTCAGTGCCATTTCTGTAGCCATTGCCCGTTGATAAATAACTTCCTGAAATCCATTACCTAATATTGAATGAACCTCCATCGCACAGCCAATTATCTTGCCTGTCAACTCACTCTCGGGATATTGATCATTAATCATAGTACTCATTCAATCATTTGAATCATAGTTCCAGACATTGTCTGAACTATGATTTTTTAGATTTCTTGATGGACCTTGATTCCATTGGTGCCATTACTTCCTTTCCTCTCCCCATTGGTATCAGTCCCTGTTCGCGCATCCAGGTGAGGGCAGAAAAAAAACGCTTGCGGTCAATTCCTTCTTTTCTCTTCGACCAATTCTCCCTGGATTCGTAAACTATCTCTTCATCCGAAGGTTGCTTGCCTTGCAACAGCAAATTGTTCCATCCGGCATAAACGGTTGCCACAATTTCGGATTGTTCCAGGTTCATTGGAAGGAAAAGGTTGATAAGGTCTTCAATGCCTTTGAATTGCTTGTCGGGTACTGTTGTCTTAACCCGATCGATAATCTTAACCAGGCCGCGTTTGGATTGATACGTATGGCCAATCTTGCCTGCCTTCTTCGGTTCAAACCAGTTGGCCTTTTTTGACCGCGACTCGACTTTCATCAGATGGTGATAGTCATCAGGACCGGCTGCATCTTTTACGGGTGTTCTTCCTAAATCAATTCCAAGGTGGGCTTCGACCATGTGGGCAATCTTCTCTCCCTTTACGCGACTCAATTTGCTCCTGTGTTCAACGCTTTTTTCGTGTGTATCTATCACTAACGACAACACCCCTGCATGAAGATCAGTTGTGGTGATTCCCTTTATAACAACAGGATAATCTGAGCTAATCGTCATTGGAGTATAAGCGGCTTGCGGTTCAGCGGCCATCAACAATGGTTCGGTCGTGCTTTGCTCGCTGACCAACCTCCCGTCAAACGCACTCTTCAAAATGCTTTGCCTCAGCGCCTCCGCCTGCTTGAGGGCATCATTGATGGACTCCTCCATTTTATCTGCGACACTTAGGCGGCTTTCGATTTGGTCAACGACCTGCTCCTGTTCCCTAATAGTAGGGAGCACTATCATTGATTCCTTGATCCTCTTTAGAATTATTCTCTTTATTGCAGTTCCAGTCATTTGACCAGTGAGGCTTTTTGATCCAAGTGGACTTTGTATGAAATACTTGAGAAAGGTTGGTTCCAATTGGTCCCGCTTTGTCTTAAAAAGGCAAACACTGGAAAGAAGGCTGAAGGGCTCATTTAAAGTATTAATTGTCACCTCACCAGTATTGACACCATCTTTCGTTAACAACACATCTCCTAATTCAGGATTACACCGATTGTAAATTGATTCGTGAAATGCCCGATCAACATATGTCACTTTTCCGAGATCCATGTAGTTGTTACGAATGTTCTTGGCAGTTATATATAAATATCTACCGTCACCTGGCTTATCATGTTGGATCTTTGGCGAAAAATGTGACCCATCCTGAATTTTGTTGCATGCTGAACTTAACTTCACCCACTTCCACCCCTCCGGTAACTCACCCTTGTCTGCACTGTGATTTTTTTGATTTTTTGATGGACTATGATCACCTGTTTCATCATAGTTATCATGTGAATCAGACGAATCATAGTTCAGACGACCCTCAAACGCCCACTTCAGCACGGCCTGGCGGTACACTTTCAATTGCTGCTGCGCCAGTTTGAGTTGCTCCACACCTTTATCTAACTCGCTGAAGAGCTCTTCAAGTTTGGTGACGATGAGGTGTTGGGTGGGGAGTGGGGGAAGTGAAATAATCTGCGAGAATACGTCCGAATCCCTCACCGCTGGATAAGAGCTACCTGTCTGCAACTCGTTCAATGGATTGAGGAATCCGTTAGAAAGCGTTAAGTAAAAAATAAATTTATGGTTTATCGTTTCCGGTCTTGCCCTAAGCAGGCAAAATCCGGATGAAGCAATTTGATTGTCAAATAACTCTTTATCAACCAACGCGATATTCCTCATGTACGTCCTCACTGTTGAAAAAAGAACATCGTTTTTCTTGATGATCTGTTGAGCTCGCGAGGGTGCGTCTTTCCAGGCAAAGGACTTGTACTCCTGTATCGTATTGGAACGATTGTCAATACCTCCAATATCTAAATACAGAAATTCCTTTGTTGGTTCTTGAAGAGAGCGCTTCACTGTGACAACCTTTTCACAAACGTCTCCTAGTCTTACTTTTTGCCATCCAGGTGGCAGACCATTAGGTTTAATCTTCACCATGCCACTCAACAAATGAATTGTGATTACCAGGCTGTCTGAAGGAAAAGGGCGGTTTGTTTTGCCTTGCTATCTTTTTGATGTCATCCCACCATTTGACTAAGTGTTTAAACATTTGCCAAAACGTCATTCCTCCTTTCGGGCTCTTGAGGAAGATAATGCCGCAGCCATGTTTCATATACAATTCTCTCTGATTTCTTGAATGTTGTATTCTACGGTCCTGAGTTATTACTATTCCAGCCTGCTCTCCGACAACGGGAATCCATTCTTCATCTTCCACTCCATCCCTTCCATTAAATGCATCCTTTATTGAGTAGACTTCGATGGGTTTCTTCTCTTCGTTGTTTAAGTGTTCTTGAATAACATTCAATGCTCTCGCAAGCTGTGGTGCCATGTTCTCATCAACATAGATTTTAAGCGGCCTCTTTACCTGCATACTCAATTGCATGTTTGACCTGCGTTAAGGTAAGGTCGTAGGTCTTAGCAAGAAACTTGATAGAATCACCAGCTAAATGCATATCCGCAAGTGATTCAGCCAAAATGTTTGTTCCCTCAATAACTGGCTGACCAAACTGATGATGTGGATCACAAACAACTGACTTATCCTTGCCAATTGGCCAAAGGCGGCTGGCAAGATTTCCCTCATCGAAATCAAGATTCTTAAAAAAAGACTTTATCAGGGAAAGGTTAAACTGGAATTTCGAGTCCAATGAATAAATATTTCCGCCTTCATTTTCAAATAGCACATGCTTCCCTTCGGTTCTTATTCCCTTGAGTACCGGCTTCTTTGCAAAAGGATATGGTGTTGAAAAAATATCGCTCAAGATTTTATGTGCATTCAAAATCTTGGAAGGTCGAACGCCAGCCTCATTGAGTCTATAGAAGGTGTGAAGCTCGACCAAAGTATAAAAGTTAACCGCTCTAGTTAGGTCGATATTCCAGGAATATTTGGATTCATATTCCTTACCAAGTTTTTCATCCCACAACTCGCTAATCCACCTATTGATTTTCCAATTTGGGAGTCGAAAAAGCAAAGCAATATCAGGCATGGTGTATACCCCCATTCCCAGCATCGGCTTCGCAACTATTTGCTCCATTAGTTCAAATATATGATGTAATACAAAATCATACCTGTTAGCTAAGCGGCCAATTCCTCATTCAGTTCTTTAATAATTGATTCCGTCCCCTCCCCAAACAACTGCCACGCCTTGCCTCTGCCACCTAATCTGTCAAATGGCGTGTAGTCCAGGTCGTCCATCTCCACGTGAAAGCTGGAGGCAATGTGGTCTTTGATCATCCGCAGCCAGTTCATCTGCTCTTCCGTAAATTTCAGTGCACCAGCCTGCCTCTTGAACACCCAATCCTGGAAGTTTTTGTCCACGGTTTTGTCAAAGGGCATCAGTGCTTTGTCGATGCCACTGATATTTCTTACCAAAGAAACCAACGCAATCAACTCATTCTTGGGTGAGCCCTTGCTTTTGGTCACTTGGTCATATGCCTGCCATATTCGCAAAGGTGCCAGTGTAGGTTTATCCAGTTTCAGTTTGTCCAGCACTTCCTTGATCATGGAATAAGTTAGCTCGCGCCTCCGGTAGGGCTGGTTGTAAAATATCTGCAATGCGGATATCTCATTCTTATGAGTCTCCAACCATGCTTTGAAGTCATTGATCAGTGCCTCAGCCTGGCTCTTATTGTCTTCATGCCAACCTGCCAGCTCCACCTGATCAGGCGTGATGATGTCAATGATCTGCTCATGCAGTCTGCGCACATTTTCTATATAGCTATTAAGTGAGCCTGTAAATACGGAGGCGGCTTCCCTGATCAAAGCGTCCTGGGCCTCATGCCGTATTTCATCGGGATAGCCTTCAATGGATGGCGGATGCTTCTCCCTGATCTTTTCTTCCAGGGCATCGGGATCATAAGCCTTCAACAGGTCCTTGATCACATCTTTCAGTTCCTTGCCGTTGGCTTGCTCTTTGAACTGATCCTTTTCATCCTGGGTCAGTTGCTTTTCCAACCGCACCAAACGGTTGGCCAGCGTGGTGAACAGCTCCTCATCTCGCGCGCCAACCGTGATCGCATTCAACAAATCTTTCGTGGCCACACCGGGTTTCTTCTCCAGCGGGCGGCTGTCCGTCTTTAAACTCTTGCTTACGCCAATGGCGTCCACAATCACAAAGTGATCCTTTGTATATGCAGCAGAGGGTGTCACCTTCTTCAGGTCGTCCAGCAACACAGTGCGTGTGCCCCTGCCCTTCATCTGCTCAAAATAGTTGCGGCTTTTTACATCGCGCATGAAGAGCAAGATCTCCAGGGGGCGCACATCCGTGCCCGTGGCAATCATATCCACCGTAACGGCAATACGAGGATTGTAATCATTGCGAAATTGATTGAGCACTGATTTCGGATCTTCATCCGCCTTGTAGGTAATCTTCTTGCAAAAGGCGTTGCCCTCGGCAAACTCTTCCCGCACGATGCCAATGATGTCATCGGCATGGCTGTCGGTCTTGGCGAAGATCAACGTCTTGGGTACTTCCGTTCTGCCCGGAAAGATTTCAGGCAAGTGATCCTTGAACGCTTTGATAATGGTCCGGATCTGGTTGGGGTTCACCACCTCATCGTCCAGCTTCCTTGCAGAGTAGACTTTGTCTTCATCCACTTGCGCCCATCGCTTCTTCCGGCTTAGCCGTTCGCGATGATCCACATATTCGCCCTTCCACACTGCGCCACCTTTCTTTGAAACAGCCGTTTCGATCAAATACACATTATAGGGAACAAGCACGCCATCCGTAACGGCCTGTTCATAACCATATTCGCTAACCACATTCTGATTGAAGAATCCAAAAGTCCGGTTGTCGGGCGTAGCGGTTAAGCCAATCAGGAAAGCATCAAAGTAGTCGAGCACCTGCTTCCAGAGGTTGTAGATGCTGCGGTGGCATTCATCGATGACAATGAAGTCGAAGAATTCGATCGGTAGTTTGGAATTGTAAGCGACCGGGACCGGTTCACGCTGTCCCCATTTGGTTTCTCCTGGATTTGCTTCCTCAGCGCTCTCGTCAAGTTCTTCACCTTTTAGTATAGAGTACAGGCGTTGAATGGTGCTGATGCACACCTGCGAGTCGCTGGCCACGTACCCAGACTTGAGGCGCTGTACATTGTAAAGTTCCGTGAATTTCCGGTTGTCGTCATTGGGGGTGTATGCAAGGAACTCCTGTTCGGCTTGCTCTCCCAGGTTTTTTGTATCCACAAGGAACAGTACGCGCTTGGCGTTGGCAAACTTCAGCAGCCGATAAATCGAAGTAATTGCGGTGAACGTCTTACCCGAACCCGTGGCCATTTGTACCAAGGCCCGAGGGCGGTTTTCCTTTAGGGAAGATTCCAGTTTGTTGATCGCCTTTATCTGGCAATCGCGCAAGCCTTCGGTCGGCAAAGAAGGGATGTCCGGCAATGCCTCCCGCAAAGGTTTTTGTTTCAACCAACCACGCAGGGTTTCCGGTCGGTGAAAGGTGAACACCGGCCGCGACCGGGGTTTGGGGTCGCGATCATCGCGAAAGCGCGTGAGTTCGCCCGTGCTTTCATATACGAAAGGAAGGGGGTCATTGTCGAGGTACTTGAGCTTGCTTTTCGCATAGTCCTCCGACTGCTCTTCCACAATCGTAAGCCGATGGCCCTCTTCCGCCTTCTTGGCCTCAATGACACCAACCGGCTTTTGATCTACGAACAAGATGTAATCCGCTACCCCCGCATCGGTGATATACTCGGCCACCGCCACTCCAGGCCCGGCATGAAGGTTGATTTGGGTCTTCTTTTGAACAATCCATCCGCACTCGGTCAATTCCTGATCGATGAGGTCACGGGCAATTTGTTCGGGGTTTTGGTTCATCGGAAAAAGAGCAGTTCGAATTTGCCAAAATTCTCCCAAAATGCCCTCACCATTCTAGGAAGATTCCCTGTATCGGCATCCCTCTTTTCAGGTATATGGAATAGTAACTAGTCCTGAGTCCTTAGTCCCGAGTCGCTTGGTCGTGAAATTGAGCTTGGGCCATGTGGGTGAGATTGAAAGAAGCGGGCATAAAAAAACCCCGGCAGACTATCTGACGGGGTTTCTAACTAACAAGCAGGTTCATAGATTGCCGGGTTTCGTTAAACTTATGTCCGACAGGGCTTTCACCTGTTCGCTGTTTGCTCCGAACGCCTCACGAACGTATTGCTTCACAGCTCTTGCGTTGCTCACCAGGGAGTTGGCCCCGAGGTACATCACCTCATTGCGGTTCAGTCTGGCGTGAATCCAGCCACTCCGCGCATCTGCCACTGCCTGGTTCAGCGCTTCGAGCTTTGCCGCCCGGGCCTGCAGGGCTTCCAGCTTCAACTCCTCCGCGTTGGAGTCGTACCCCGGAAGTTCGCTGACCATCGTCACCAGCTTCGCGAAATGGTCGGCCTTGGCTACATAGCTCTGCTGTGTGTAGTTGCGGGCTCGCAATGGCTTTTCACCGGCTTCCACTGACGGGATCGGGGCTCGCTTCGTGGCCCGAACACCGCGAATGATCCTTGAAAAATACAGGGCATCTGCAACCACCTGCTCAGGATAACGCGCGGCCCTCAGGTTGTAAACAATCCGGCTCGCCAGCTTACCGATCTTGCCGAACTCGATTTCCCGCTCGTTCGACACGCTCTTGTAAGCGTTCTTTTTAAGTGAAACATCTTGCAATGAACTTTGTGCTTCTTCGAGCAAAGCTCTCATCGCTATAAGCTGGAGGTGTGAATGGGCGGGATTATAGGATCCTCCAAACCCGCTGCATCGGCCTACTAACCTTGAGTAAGCATCTGCGTTTTTATGATTGCTCATGTCCTTAATACGCAAATCCCTATTATAAAAGTTGCCCTTTTTGTAAAATATTTTAAAAATATTTTTAGGAAACTCCTGATCGCCAAAAATCCTTCTGTATGCAGTCGCGGGTTTCTATCAAGAGATCGCGGTTAGGCAAGATGAACCATCTTCCCCAAGTAACGGACCGCGATGACAGTACCATCTGTGTTTGATGCAAGCGTTGGGGACGCCACATCCCCCTTACCGTCTAACCAGACGGCTTTGATGAGGACATGCCGACTGCTTACTGCCGACTGCCCAACTGGTCTATAACGATTCCCAATCAAATGGTCCCACACCGCCAACCTCATACCCGCGGATTTTTCCCGGATGGTCCCGCACTACGAACCTCATCCCCGCGGATTTTTCCCAGATGGTCCCGCACTACGAACCTCATCCCCGCGGATTTCTCCCGGATGGTCCCGCACTACGAACCTCATCCCCGCGGATTTTTCCCGGATGGTCCCGCACTACGAACCTCATGCCCGCGGATTTTTCCCAGATGGTCCCGCACTACGAACCTCATCCCCGCGGATTTTTCCCAGATGCCCCCACACTACGAACCTTATGCCCGCGGATTTTTCCCAGATGGTCCCACACTACGAATCTTATGCCTCCGGATTTTTTCGGGATGGTCCCATGCTAGCTGCCGCATCTCTCGGGGGCGTGCCCGTATGCGCTCGCCCTATGAGCTTAGTCTTGCAATCAGACCTGTCCGTGAGAAACTCCCCTACTCTATCCCTACCCACTGATAGAGGGCATTGGTCATGGTGACACCCACCATGCCGGCAGTTGCAGTACCAGCCTTAGTCGCAGCGGTCGTGTCGTGGGGAACAGGCTGTTGCAAAGCCAATGCGGCCACGGCCTTGTCTTCGGCTTCATCGCCAAAGGTCACCACGATATCAGTCCGGCCGATCTTCTTCAGGAGTTCTTCGATGTACTGCTTGCCCTCCGCCTCTGCCTGCAGCAAGATCTTGTTGGCCACGGCCCGCTGCTTCACGCTGTCGATCCGCTGGGCCATGGTCTGGGTCAGGTACTGGCTCACCTTGGGATAGAGGTCGTTGCCCACGTGTACCTGGAAGCCGCGGGTCTCTTGAATCTGCATTTCATTTAGTGCATAAGCAGGGTCGCCCAGGCGGGCCTTGGGGAGTAATACCTGCTTGATGCTGTCGTTGCGCCTGGTCCACTGGATGTCCTTCAGGTCGAGGTAGGCGGTAACCACCACCGGCACCTGGGCAATGGCGCGGATGGCTTTGGTTTTGTCGTTCTTCCGATGCAGGAAAAACAGGTCGGTGTAGTTTTGCCTCACCAGGTGCAGTTCTTTGATGACGAGCACTTCCTCCAGGCGCATGGCAATGGCCCCTCCTCCGGACGGGCGAAACCAACGGTGGGCGATGAATACCCCTACTGAAATACCTACAGCAAGGGTAAGGGCGATTAAGAGGGCAGGGTTTTTCTGAAGCATGTGTCCAAATTAGCAAATCCGTTGAAATGACAGGTCATGGACCTAATGGTTTGGTTCGTGGGGACACCTGTGCAGGGGGGAACTCGGGGTTCGTGGGGACACAGTGTGGACACGAACCTGTGCAGGGTTATGGTTCCTGGGGACATGAACCTGTGCTCCAGGGGGCAACTCAAAAAAATTATCGCTAACTTCCTTCCACTAACCAAAACTCAAACTTCTATGACCGCAAAAAATCGTGTCCTGGCAACCCTGGTAGGGTTTGTCGTCTTGTTTTTATTGGGGTGGCTCATTTACGGCATGTTGCTGATGGACTTCTATGCAAGCAACACAGGTTCGGCCACCGGGGTCATGCGCGATGAGGATAGCATGGTGTGGTGGGCTTTGATTGCAGGAAACATCGCACAAGCCTATCTGCTTGTTTACATCTTCGGAAAGTGGGCCAACATCACCAGCTTTGGTGGCGGCTTTCAGGCTGGAGCAATCCTTGGCCTGATCCTGGGCATCGCCATCAATTTTTCCATGTATGGCACCTCAAACATGATGAACCTCACCGCTACCCTTGTCGATCCTGTGGTGTCGGCCGTAATGATGGGAATTACCGGAGGGGCGATTGGCGTGATGTTGGGGAGGAAGTAAACTCATTTGCGCCCGGTACCGGTCGGACCGCTTGAACGGTCTGGCCGGACGCGTGGCGGGTGCAACCTAGTTACTAGTTACTAGCAACTAGGGACTACTTGGTGCTCTTGCTCTTCATCCCCACCACCGATCCGTCCTTAGCACTGATCTGGAAGATCTTGTACTTCCGCTGGCGGGCGTAAAGCGATACCGGCCCGCCTTTGTCTTCCTCATCGGGGAAACTGAGGGTAATGAGCCACAGGCTGCGCGGCTCATCCAGTTCCACTTCTTCCAGGTTGGCGTTTTCCACACCAGGATAAAATGCCCGGAGCGACTCGTTGGCATTCTTTACAGCCTCCTTTACATCAATCTTTTGGGATGAAGCCATCTTCCGAAGGTTAATACCCCAATTTAACCAATCCCACCGACTCACCGAATGCACCGGGCACACTGCATATATATTATATTGAGTCGTGAAGCAATTCATTTTCTTACTCTGCCTGATCGCATGCGCATCCCCGGACAAGCGGCAAGCCCCGGCCACCACTCCCGCTGCTGACGAGCCAGGGGAAAAGTCTACCGTATCGCCCCCGCTTCGCGTGGGCGTGGTGGGCCTCGTGCATACGCACGTGCATTGGATCCTGGGTCGTGAAAAGCGTGGCGATATTGAGATTGTCGGCATTGTGGAACCCAACCGCGACCTGGCCCAACGCTACAGCGAACAACACGGCTATCCGATGGACATCGTTTACAACACCATTGAAGAAATGGTGGAAGCTACCCGGCCCGAAGCGGTCACCGCATTCAACACCATCCACGACCATCTGAAGACGGTGGAGTACTGCGCCCCCCGCGGCATCCACGTGATGGTAGAAAAACCGCTGGCGGTAAGCTGGGATCATGCACAGAAAATGATTGCACTGGCGCAACAACACCACATTCAATTGCTCACCAACTATGAAACCACCTGGTACGGCAGCACGCACGAAGCCCACGACCTTGTTCACACGCAGCAAAAGCTGGGGGATTTGCGCAGGATTGTTTTCCACACGGGGCATCCGGGCCCGGTGGAGATTGGCTGCAACGAAGAATTCCTGGAATGGCTGACCGACCCCGTACTCAACGGGGGTGGGGCCCTCACGGACTTTGGCTGTTATGGCGCCAACATCGCCACCTGGCTGATGAAAGGCGAAAAACCGTTGACGGTTTCCTGCGTGACACAACAGGTGAAGCCCCACCTTTATCCCAATGTGGAAGACGATGCCACGATTGTGCTGACTTATCCAACCACGCAGGTGATCATCCAGGCCTCGTGGAACTGGCCGTTCAATCGCAAAGACATGGAGGTGTATGGGAAGACGGGCTATCTCTACTGTAAGAATGGGAAAGACATGAGCCTGCTGGAAGAAGAAGGCAGTGAGGTGCAGTCGCTCGTGGCCGCGTCACTCCCGCGCGATCGGGACGACCCTTTCGCATTTCTTGCACAGGTTGTTCGCAACGGATATGTTCCGCCTGCTTACGATCTGTCTTCCCTGGAGAACAATGCAATCGTGATGCAGATACTGGAAGCCGCCAAGGAGTCCGCCCGCACGGGCAAGGCGATAGAATGGAAGGCGTTCTTTGGTGAATGATGCGGGGACCAGGGCTCCTTTCCTCCCGCTCCGGGATCTCGCCATGCGGTGGAAACTTGGTTTCAATCAAAGATCGCTGTAAGGTAAGATAGTTCGTGAGGACACAGTGAGGACGCGAACCAGTGCGTTGGGGTTTCAATCAAAGATCGCGGTTGGGTTAGATGATCCCATCTCCTAAGACTACAGACCGCGATGACGGTGCTTTTTATGATGGGTGCCAAGGCCGGACGTTGCACCAACGCTCGGGTTCGTGAGGAGTACGTTGGGACTAGGGACTATCGACTAAGGACTAGGGACTATCGACTAAGGACTATGGACTAAGGACTAAGGACTAGTTCATCGGTCGTCCCTCCTTCACAATGACTGCTCGAAGATGGTTCTGAACTGCACATCACCAAAACCGTAAACGCCCGCGCGTTTGTGGAATTCACGAAAGGCGTCTTCGAAGGAAAGAATGCCTTCGTTCATGATTTGCCGAACGATCCGCTGCGGCCGGCCCTCGCTTGCGGAGTCAGGTGCCCGGTCGAGTTGGGCTTCACATACTTCGCGCAGGTAAGGGAAGCTTGCCGATTGACGGTTTGACAGCAACTTCAATAGCGGCCGGTCGTTCTCGCGATATGCCTTCCAGAGTCGCATCGCCAATTCAATGTCACCTGGCGCCAGCCGGATGGCATGCCGGTAACATGCCACCAAATCATCTGCGGAAGCATAGCCGAAGTCGTCCCACCTGCGGGCCACCGGCAGATAGGAAGGGTAAACAATATAGAGTGCGCGCGTATGGATGTCAGACAATCGATGGAGCAGATACCAAAGATTAACCTGACAGAACAGGTCGTATCCAAACCACAGGAAGATTTCAGACCCGTCTCCTGTCGATGCCAGGCGATTCCATTCAGAAACCACGTGTTGTCTATAGTGGTCAACTCGGGTTTGATGATGCGAAGCTCTTGCTTCAAAGAACAACTCTTCAGTAGCCGCATTCACGTCCCCATCAATCAATGCCTCCCGCATCACGATCACCTCCCCGGAAAGGCGTTCGTGCGGAAAGCGCGCGGCCAGTGCATCTCCGTTCAGTACATGGTAAGTCATACCGGCTCCACTCTATATTCCAACAATGTGAGCCCAGGTTTCGGTTGTGTACGGGCAGGTCGATGGTGTCGGGCGTGGTGTAGTGTTCTACAATCCCGAATCCGAAACCCTGGTAGTACTCGATGATGCGGGGATTGGCCGCCCAGGTATCCATTCGAACCGCTTTGCGGCCTTTGCTTCTCGCATGTACAATGCTCCAGTCGAGTACATTTCCAAACAACCGCTTTCCCTTGCATGCGGGATTTACCACAATGCGGTGCAGGTACACTGCATCTTGCTTGTCGCGATGCCGCCAAATGACGGCATCCGCATAAGCCACGCTAAACACCATCGCGATCCGATCTTCCTGCATGACCTTATACTGATTGCCGTTCTCGATGTCTCTGACAATGGCATCCTTGTCATAGTTTCGCCACGCGGGGTACCCGTGCTGCTCCTGGTAAATAACAGACTGGTCGAACAGATGATAGATCCCTTCGAGGTCGGTAAACGTGGTGGGAACGATCTGACTCTTGTTATCCACCGGCTTCCGATTTCAAAAGGCGGTAGATCTCGTCCAGCATCTTGGGGTCATCGGGCGTAGTCACCATCTTGCGGTCGTCTGCAGTCACGATCACCAGGTAACGATCTCTCCGGGTCGCATACCAGGTCATATTTCCCAGGCTGCGTGATCTGAATTTCCCGAAGTAGCCAAACAACCCGCCCACGCCAAATGTCCGAAATACCCATCCCATCTCTTCCTTGTCAACCATGAATGCCTTCCGGATCTCCTCCAAGCGAATGACCTTGTTGCCGATGGGCCGTTGAATGGTTACCCCTACCCGGTCCACGGCATATCCCACGGTGCGGTACAGGTAGCAGATGGCAAAAATGACCACCAGCAAGCCGTTGGCGCCCATCAGCACCCACGCCCGTGTATCGTATTGGTCTAGCTGCGTAACCTGATAGGTTTGAAAACCTCCGATCCCGATAAACAAGAGTGTGACCAGCCAGGTAATAGCGATTGCGGTCTTGTCAAGGGATGCCGGGTAGGTCATGCGGTGTTAAGTAAGTTGTTTACATACAGCCCTGGCATCGACCACGGTACAGAACTCGCCATGCAGGCTCGCCAGGGTCGTATCATGGATGATTTCGGCCGAGTACTTCTTTCCGTTCGGGCCTGTCTTGTCGAACGTGGCCGTAGCATCTTCCACCAGATAGGTGTCGAAGCCGAGGTTGCCCGCCATGCGCACGGTGGTGGAAACACAGTGGTCTGTGGTTAACCCTGCTATCACCAACTGCCTGATGCCCGCGTGGCGAAGGCGTTGTTCGAGGTCGGTTCCGATGAAAGCGCTGTTCGCCTTCTTTTTGATCAGCGTCTCATCTTTGCCGGGTGTCACCACTTCCTGCAGTTCATGACCGGGTTTTCCCTCAACCAGCGGTGAGTGGGGATGGGTAGAACAGTGTTGCACGTGAAAGACGGGCAGGTTGTGTTTGCGCCAAATGCGGAGCAATTCTCCGGCCCGTTGTTCTGCTTCGGGATTGTTGCGATGTCCGCCCCAATAGTCCTCATCTTCAAAACCTTTTTGAATGTCGATGAGGATAAGAGCCGGACGTTCCAGTTTCATTCCAGGCTGATGGGGGCTTTTTCCATGCCTTTGTATGCCTGGCGGGGTCGCAGGTTCAGCACCTGAAACATCTCCTGGTCCTTCACGTAATCCGGATTGGGTGTGGTGAGCAGTTTGTCACCGGCAAAGATGCTGTTGGCGCCCGCCATGAAACACAGCGCCTGTTCTTCGAGGTTCATGCGCACGCGGCCTGCCGACAAACGGACCATCGCCCGCGGCATGATGATCCTTGCGGTAGCAATCATGCGCACCATCTCCCACACCGACACTTTTTCCTGCTCTTCCAGCGGAGTACCTTCCACGGGCACCAGTGCATTCACAGGCACCGACTCGGGGTGTGACGGTAAGGTAGCCAATGTGTGCAGCATGCCGATGCGGTCATTTTCATCCTCACCCATGCCGATGATGCCGCCACTGCAAACGGAAATGTTGGCGTCACGCACGTGCTCCAGCGTTTCCAGCCGATCCTGATAGGTACGTGTGGTGATGATGTCGCCATAGAAATCTTCGCTGGTGTCGATGTTGTGATTGTAAGCATACAGGCCAGCATCTTTCAGTTTCTTCGCTTGCTCGGGTGTAAGCATGCCCAGGGTGCAGCACACCTCCAGGCCCAGGTGGCTCACTCCCTTCACCATGTCGATTACCTTGTCGAAGTCTTTGTTGTCGCGTACTTCCCGCCAGGCGGCACCCATGCAAAACCGCGTGCTGCCACTTTCTTTCGCTTCGAGGGCTTTCCCGATCACCTCCTCCACCTCCAGCAACTTGTGCACTTTCACATCGGTGTGATAGCGTGCTGCCTGCGGACAGTAGGCACAATCTTCCGGGCAGCCCCCGGTTTTGACTGAAAGCAGCGTACACACCTGCACTTCCCCGGCCTCATGATATTGGCGATGGACGGTGGCCGCCTGGTACATCAGGTCGAGCACGGGAAGGTGATAGATCTCACTGATCTCTTCGCGTGTCCAGTCGTTGCGGATCTCGGTCATGGTTCAGCGTATTTCAAATTCAACAGGCAGACGTGTTTGCACACCTTCGTAATGGCGGGCCTTTTGCCACTGCTCATAAAGCGGGTAGTATTCTTTCAAGCTGTTTTGGAGGCGCGAGGTTTTCACTTGTTCCTCCACGTTGCCCATCAGTTTCTCCAGCAAGGTTTTCTGGCGGGGATACAATCGCACGCGGTAGTCTTCGCCCACACCGGCTTTGCCGGCTGCAAGGGCCAACGCCTCTTCGAAGCCACCCATTACATCCACCAGTCCATTGTCTTTTGCTTGCGTGCCCGTCCACACCCGGCCCGAGGCAATGCGTTTGACATCGCTTTGCGCCATGCTCCGCCCGGCTGCCGCCTTGCGGGTAAATGTCTCGTACACCGAATCGGTTTGTGCCTGCCAGATGGATTTCTCCAAATCATTCAGCGGCCGCGTGAAGGCTATCAGGCCACCCACTTCACCTGTTTTTACTTCTTCCGTGGTGATACCCAATTTGTTTCCCAGGAAATCACTCAGGTCGAAGAGCACGCTGAACACGCCAATAGACCCGGTGATGGCCACGGGTTGTGCCACGATGGTGTCGCATGCCATGGCCAGGTAGTAGCCACCGGAGGCCGCATAGTCCGACATCGAAGCGATTACCGGTTTTTCACGCGCGGTGAGTTCGATTTCGCGCCACATGGCATCTGCAGCCTGGAAGGCACCTCCCGGACTGTTGATTCGCATGACCACGGCCTTCACCCGGCTGCTGTTGCGCGCCTTGCGCAACTCTTTGATGATGGTTTCGCCTCCTACAATGCCATCATTGGATTCGCCTGGCAAAATCTCTCCATCGGCAATGATCACCGCAATTTCATTCTTAGAAGTGGAGTAGGTCGACACGGTTTTCCGGTAGGTCTGATATTTGGCAAAGGAGATGTCGGTGTCGTCTGTTAGTCCCAGTCGTTCAGCAATGTCGCTTCTCACCTGGTCTTCATAGTAGAGATCGTCCAGCAGCCCGGCCTCGGCCGCCTGTTCTCCGTTGCGGATCTGCATGGTATTGGCCAAATCACGGAGTTTTTCTTTGGGGATCTTCCTTGATTCGGAAATGCCCTCCAGCATGTTGTCGTAAATGGATTGCAGCATGGAGTTGAGCTGCAACTTGTTCTCTTCGCTCAGGTTATCGCGCATGAACGGTTCCACTGCGCTCTTGAAATCACCCACCCGGAATATCTGCGGCTTGATCTCCAGCTTGTCGAACATGCGTTTGAAAAACATCACATCGATAGCCAGGCCATTCAATTCCAACAAGCCTTCCGGATTCATGTAGACGCGATCAGCAGCGGTAGCTACGTAGTAGGCACCTTCGGAATAATTATCTGCATACGAGATAATCCACTTGCCCGAGGACTTGAAATCGAGCAGGGAACTGCGTATTTCCGCCAGCGTGGAGGGACCTCCCAGGATATAATCCGATTGAAGCAGGATCCCTTTTATTTTGGCATCGGTTTTTGCTTTTTTGATCGCCTGCTTAATCTGCAACAAGCCAGCCGGTTGTGGCGCCTGCTGGATCAGCTCGGCAAAGGGATCCTCTATCTCTTGTTCCATGATGGGGCCATCCAGTTTGAGCACCAACACCGAATTCTCGTTGATGGCAGGCACTTGTTCGGCAGTCAATGCCGAAATCACAAATATTAAAATGACGATGAGCGCCAACATGGCGATGAACGCGCCCAAACATGATGCAAAAAAATTCTTCAGAAAACCCATACAATCAATCGGTAAGGCTCAAAAATAACCAATCCTATTAAATTTATTCCGGTAACTTACTTCCGCTGCAAATGAATGAAACTTGTTATTTGCTGTTGGGTACTAACCTGGGCGACCGGCTTCAGCATTTGCTGGTTGCCAGGGACTTGCTGAACCGCGATGCTGGCCGCATCGTTCGCACCTCGGCCATCTATGCCACGGCACCCTGGGGTAAAGAAGAACAGCCGGAGTTTCTGAACCAGGCGCTGGAAATGGAAACGGATCGAAGTGCCGGTGAGCTGCTGGCCATCGCATTGCAGATTGAACACTTGCTGGGCCGTCATCGCTCAACTAAATGGGAAGCCCGTGTGATCGACATTGACATACTTTTCTACGGCCGCCACATTATTCATCAGGCCAACCTGGTCGTCCCTCACCCGCGTTTGCCCGACAGAAGGTTTGCGCTGGTTCCATTGGCCGAGCTGGCAAAGGATTGGGTGCACCCGGTGTTAAAGAAAACCGTACAGCAACTGCTTTCAGAAACAACCGATACACTCGAAGTGACCCCGTATAAACTCAAAGGCTCCTGGCCTCCACCTCCGGAGCGATCTTTTTGACCAGCCCCTGAAGCACTTTTCCCGGACCACATTCGACAAAGGTCTTGGCGCCATCGGCTACCATTTGTTGCACCGACTGTGTCCATCTTACCGGGGCGGTCAATTGGGCAATCAGGTTTTGTTTGATGACAGAAATTTCTTTCGATGGCCTCGCGTTTACATTCTGATAAACCGGGCAAACAGGGTCGTTGAATTGAGTGACCTCAATGGCGGCTGCCAGTTCTTCGCGTGCCGGTTCCATCAACGGAGAGTGAAAGGCACCCCCCACTTGCAACGGCAACGCGCGCTTGGCGCCAGCTGCCTTGAGTTTTTCGCAGGCGATTTCAACTCCTTTGTTCGTTCCGGAAATGACCAACTGCCCCGGGCAATTGTAGTTTGCCGCTACCACTACCTCATCAATAGAGGCGCAGATCTCTTCCACCACCTGGTCATCTAGTCCCAATATGGCCGCCATGGTAGAAGGGTTGATTTCACAAGCGCGTTGCATGGCAAGCGCTCTCTTGTAGACGAGTTTGAGCGCATCCTCAAAGGACAGGGCACCGTTTGAAACCAGGGCAGAAAATTCACCCAGCGAATGACCCGCCACCATATCGGGTTTATCCTCAGGGTGTGACAACGCCATCGCCACGGAGTGAATAAATATGGCAGGCTGCGTTACCTTGGTTTGCTTCAGTTCGTCTGCCGAGCCGGTGAACATGGTATCGGTGATCCTGAATCCCAAAATATCGTTGGCCTGGTCAAACATCGTCTTGATATTGGGAAGGTTGTCGTACAGGTCCTTGCCCATGCCGGTAAACTGGGCCCCTTGTCCGGGAAAAACGAATGCCTTCATGACTTAAATTATGTTTAAAAATAATTGAAATAGAACGGAAGTCAACCCAAAAAACGGGCGCGTAAGTCGGGTGTGGGGATCATGCACTCATCTTGCCGGCCGAAGAATCGATAGCGGTTGCGGGCAATCCAGTTGTAGATGAAATCTCTCAGGAACCTCGGAATGATCTTGAAGCCATAAAACAATTTCCAGGCTCCCTCCAATTCGCGGGCAATCTCCAGGGCTGCATCGCTCCGCTGAAAAACTTTTCCATTCCTGATGAGCACGATGCTCTCGAAAGAGGTGGTTGGAATTTGAAATTGCTTCAACCGTGCCTGCCCTTCATTTGATTGCAGCGAAGCAAACTGAAACCTGGCGCCCTTGTCTCTTTTGATAATAAACTGAACAGACCCATTGCAGAGATTACAGACACCATCGAAAAGAACCAATCGTTTTACCTGATCAGTTGCACCCATCCCTTGTACGCTCGTTGTTTTTTGGCAGGGTCTACTACGTCAAAGGTCACGTGGGCCACATAAAAATAAGTACCTGCCGCCAGTGCAAGCCCATTGTTGTCCCGACCGTCCCAATCGATATAAATGGTCCGCTCACCGCCCGAGGTATATTGATACACCTCTTTCCCCCAACGGTTATAGACGGTAAAGTCTACTTGTTCCACAAAACGGGCACAGCGCGCCCTCACGTCAAGCAGGTCGACCGGGCCACAGGGACCTTCTCCATTTTCATCTACCTGCGCCCGGGCGCTGAACGCGCTGAACAGTTCATTGCAGTTATCTCCATTCGGGGTAAAGACGTTTGGCAGCTCGTAATACGGGCAATTGTCAAAACAAAACTCTTCGCTGAGTTCGCTTTCGTTACCGGAGCGGTCTACGGCCGCCACCTTGTAGCATCGTGCAAAACTGGGAAGGTTCTCGTCAATGAATACAGTGTCCCTGATATTGGTTGCATGAAGGGTGAATTCTTCACCTTTCCGCCCGGCAATGTAAATGTTATAACTTCGGATGTCTGCCCGGCACACAGGATCATCCGGTCTCCTCCAGGTAATCGTGTTGCTGAATAAGGGTGGAGAGCAGGGACTGGATTGGATGTACTCTTCGCAGCTCTGGGCGATGATCTCCAACTCGGGCTGGCAGGGCGGCTCATTGTCATTGGGCTGCGCACAAATAATTTGTGAGAAATTGATCAGCGGCTCGGCAATTTCCGGATTACCGTAAGCACCTCGTGTCATCACCCGGTAGCAATACACTTCCGTCTCCACCAAAGGCGTATTGTTGAATTGTCCTGAATCGGTATAGGTGAAGAACCGTTCGTTCACATTCACACTGTCGATCAACAACAGCTGTGATTCGGTGTCGTTGGCGGTGCCGCGATAAATCAGATGCCAGGGATAATCCTGTGTCAGGTTACTCCACGGTACATCCGCGGCCCACGTCAGGTCGATCTGCTTGAGGGCCGATTTGGCATCTAATCGCACAGAGGAAGCAACAAAAGACGTATCTACGCGCGTGTTGTTGTTATCATAGCAAACGATGCGATAGTTGTAAATGAGTTCTTCCGTATTCAGGCCCGTGTCGATAAAGGTCGAGTCCGACAACCTGCCGGGATGTGTTTTTACAATTCCATTCTGTCCGGTAAAGCCCTCTGCGCGATACACCTCATACGAATAAGGCGGAGGAAACTGCACCCTGTCTATCTCGAAAGGCGAACGCCACGCGATGGAAATTGCTCCATCCTGGGTACCCGTCTTGTCGACCGACACGTTCGTAATCACGGGGGCATCGGCCAGGATGGGTGCCAGGCAAGTATCCTTCGACACGTAGCTCTCCCCACCTCCCGGCAACGGAAACAGGGCCACCAGCCGATAGCAATATTGAGCGCCCACCGCCAATCCTTTCCCATTGTTGGTATCAACAAACGTGGACGTTCCGATGGGTACCTGACCTATCAATTCAAATCCGAGAAACTCGGGCATCCCGGTGATACACTCGGGAGGGTCAAAGGTGAATTGATCCACCCTGCGCCATACTTGCATGGTCTCCGCATTGGCACAGGTGTAGGGGTCCCAACTCAAAGCAGCCGACCGCGTATTCAAATCAACCTGCGCATCGTTCCATACCGGTGCCGGACCCACCACCCTGATGTTCCAGGTTTCAAACGACACCAGCGCAGCCCCGGCATTCGAGGGTGGACGATCGGTGATCTTAAACACCACCTGGTAGGGTTGATCCTTCACGTGCAGGCAGTCGGTCTGCCACCTGAATTTCAAGCGGGATGTATCAACCTGTTGAAAAGTAGCAGGATTGGGCGAATAAGTTGCCGGAGAGGGTGAGATTCCAAATACCTGCGAAAACGCCTCAATCTTTACATCGTCATTGTCCGGGTCACTACCAAAGATGTCTTCTGTGATCAAGGTGCCGGCTTCCACGCAGATGTCGTCAGGCACGATGAGTTCGGGTCGCTGATTGGCACAATCCTCCACGATGATCTGCATATCCCGAGTGACATAACCCAGCAGCACCCACGTGCCGCCAATCTTCCGCCACTCTTTAATGAGGAATGAAATGTTATACTCTCCCGCGGCACCTGGCGCATCCCAAACCAATGTTCCCGTCTTCGGACCGATCGTAAAGGTGGGCGGCCCGGTCTTGGTCTCGTTGGCGATGTTGTAGTCGATACCTGCCATGTCATAAAACTCCTTCACGTTGGGAAAGCGGTAGTTGTCAACCAACTGTCCCTTTTCTTTTTTTGGAATGGCCAGTTCATAAGACAAGCTATCGCCATCCGGATCGAAAGCGCCCGGGTTGTGCAGCCAGGCCGCACCGGTACAGGCTTTGTCGATGGGTGGCACCAGCAACTTGGGCGTATTGCTGCAGCCAAGGAATGGATCGATGTTAATTACGGTTTCAATGTAAAAGCGCGTTTCGATGGAGTTGAACATGTTAAGAATGCCGCCATTGCGATTCGGCTCCAGGTAACTCACTACGTAGCGGCCGGGCCCCGGAAACACGTGCCGGATGGAGTAAGAGACGGTGCCTACGTTCGGTCCGAGGTCGTTGCGAATAATGTTATCTGTAATAGGAGTTTGGTGGGTCTCGCTGCCGTCACCGAAGTCAAGTATGCCATCCCCGAATTTGATTTCGGAAGCTGTATTGGTGTAGACGGTGATGGTAACGATAAACTCGAGACTGGTACAACTGACGCGCGTAAGCGTGATTTCACCCGCGCGCAAGTGCGTGCCAAAGGCCTCCTGCAAAGAAAAACCTGCAACAATCCCCACGATCAAAAAGCTTCTTAGAATTCTTTGCAACATGCTTGGCAAATCGGCAATAAATTTACAACAATAAAAGGGTCGAAAAGATCAAGTTGCATTCAAAATACCGCAACTTATCCCACTTTAAACGACAATTTTCTCCAAAATTTATGCGGAGCTCACCATTTTGTTTTCCATACGCCTTATCTTGTTTTTGTCACCGGTAAAACCCGTCTTTTCAAGCATGCGCGTAATTGGAACCCATCAGCGACCCGGATGTAACATCACTTTGTTCCATTGGAACAATAAATACCTCATAAAGTTGGAGGCCGGCCCCTTCGAACAGACTTTCAAAATTGACGAATACGATTTACAGGGCGATGCGGACCTCGAAAAAGTGTTATCCGATGAATTTATCGGGGCGGCCATGACTCGCTTTGGCGAAATGTCTGAAAGCCTGTCGGTGGCGTTGCAAAAGCGCTAAGTGGCGCAAATCTGTTATCTTTGCCGGCTCTGCATGGTAGTTTTATAGTTGATGGAGATCGTTGAGAAGAAAAATAAAAACATCGGGTACAAGCCCATTCTGGAGGGAATTCCGGAATGGCCTGTCTATCAACTGAGCAAAAACAGAAAAGAGTTTCTCGAGGAGGTCACCCATAAATCGATCGTACGAATTCGCGAACTTCGCCCTACCCGGAAACAACTCATTGACGAGATTGAGGCCACAGTCTACCGCGAGCAAAACCGCATCAAGCGAAACCGTTGGCGGGTAGATCCCCCGGATGAATCATCCTTCTGGTCGCGCATCAAAAACGACCTCGTTGAACTCAGCGGAAAAGCCGAGGACGAGGCGAAACAAAAAGAGGAAGAGATCCTGCACCGCATCGTTCAGCGATATGCGGAAGAGATTGCGGGTAACTTCAAGCCGAGCTCATATAAAGTTGCCAGGGGAATCACGAAGTTTTGGTTTGCCCGTTTGCTCAATGGCGCGAGGGTTAAAAAGTTTGGTGCATTTTTCCGCACCACCTACCAGCTTCGTGATAAGATCCACATCGTGGGCAAGGTGAAAATGCTTCGCAAGCTGGCGAAAAAAGGCACCGTGGTGATGGTGCCCACACACTTCAGCAACCTCGACTCGATTCTCATCGGGTGGGTGATTCACTCACTCGGCTTGCCGGCTTTCATCTATGGTGCCGGGCTCAATCTTTTCAACATCAAGATCTTTGCCTATTTCATGAACAGCTTGGGGGCCTATAAGGTCGACCGCAGGAAGAAGAACCTCCCCTACCTGGAAACCTTGAAGATGTATTCCAACCTGGCATTGCAGAAGGGCGCCCATAGTTTGTTCTTTCCGGGGGGCACACGGTCACGCTCCGGGATGATCGAAAAGCAACTGAAACTTGGCTTGTTGAGTACGGCCATCGAGGCACAACGCAATCTTTATATTGAAAATCCGGAGAGCGAAAATGTGCGGAAGATCTTCATCGTACCCGTTACACTCAATTACCACTTTGTACTGGAAGCGCCCGATCTGATCGAAGACTACCTGCACGTGAAAGGGCAAGACCGGTATTTTCCTGAACAGGACAACTACGGCAGCTTCCAGTTGCTGAAGTTCATGTTTAAGTTCTTCACGAAGGGCTCGAACATCTCCGTCTCCATCGGGCCCGGCCTGGACGTGATGGGCAACTATGTAGACAGCGATGGCAACAGCCTGGATCCGCAGGGCCGCGTTATCGACACCCGCGATTACTTTACCAGCAATGGCAAAGTAACGGTTGACTTGCAACGCGAAGACGAGTACACGCGCATGCTGAGCCAACGAATTGTAAAGGAATATCATCGCATCAATCGCGTATTTGCCAGCCACCTCTGTGCCTTTGTTGCTTTTGAGATGTGGCAAAAGCAGTACAACAAACTGGATGTGTTCAGCTTGTTGCGATTGCCGGAAGAAGAAATGGAGATTGAATATGAAGCGTTTAAAGAAACCTTCAAGCGCGTGCGAAAGGAAATCTACCGGTTGAACGAGTGCGACAAGGTAAACTTTGCCACCCATTTCAAAGGCGATGCAGACATGGTCATCAAGCACGGCCTCGACAATGTAGGTATTTTCCATCTCAAGCGGCCGCTGCTCAAGAATAAGAAAGGCAACATCATCACCAAAGACCTCACCACGCTGTACTACTACCACAATCGCCTGGTTGGATATGACCTTGAAAAACTTATCTGAGAAACCAGTCGGGGTAATCGGTGCGGGAAACTTTGGTTCAGCAATCGCCAACATACTGGCCCTGCATCGCAAAGTGCTGCTGTATGCGCGCGATGAAAACACCGTAAAAAGAATTATTGACAAGGGTGAGAACCGGGGCCATCAAATGCACAAGAACGTGCTGCCCACCGGTGATATGGAGTACCTCGCCAATCAATGCGATGTGATCTTTCCAATCGTGCCCTCTGAGCACTTTCGTGCGATGATGAAGCAGCTTGCGCCCTTCCTCCATCCTTACCACATCCTCATCCACGGCACCAAGGGCTTTGACATTCAATTGTCGCGTGGTGAAACACTTAACACGGTGAACCAACTCAGCCGGAAAAACGTGAAGACCATGAGTGAGGTGATCTGTGAAGAAAGCGTGGTCGTGCGCGTGGGTTGCCTGGCCGGTCCCAACCTTTCGAAAGAGCTGGCGCTGGGTCAACCGGGCGCCACGGTGGTGGCCAGTCATTTTCACGAAGTATTCAACACCGGGAAGCGTTTGCTTCGCAACGATCTGTTTCAGGTTTATGAAAACAACGACCTGGTGGGCGTGGAGATCGCGGGCGTTCTCAAAAACATCATCGCCATCGCGTCAGGGGCGCTGAGCGGGTTGGGTTTCGGGGAGAACGCACGGGGCTTGCTCATCAGCCGGGGCGCTGTAGAAATGGTCTACCTGGGCCGTGCATTGGGCGGCAATACGAAAGCCTTCCTTGGCGTAGCCGGTATTGGCGATCTCGTGACCACCTGCAACAGCCCCATGAGCCGCAACTTCACGGTGGGCTATCGCCTGGCCAAGGGAGAAACCCTCGCAGAGATTCTCAAAGACATGCAGGAAGTAGCCGAAGGCGTTAAGACCGTTCAAATCGTAAAGAAGTGTGCCGACTTTTACAAGATCCGGGCGCCCATCACCGACAGATTGTACAAAGTATTATTCGAGGGGATGACCGTGCAAGAGGCATTGGAGTACCTCATGCGCTACCCGCTGAACGTTGACATCGACTTTATTTGAAATCACCACCGCATCATCTCGATGCGCACGCCCTCCATCGTAGTGTAACTCTTCATCACATCGGCCGTCAGGCAAGAGTGAACAGGCAGTACGATTAAGAAGTCTCCTATTGATATCTTACCCAGCGAGTCACCGGTGCAACGCACAATACCGTGTTCCTGTGAAATCGACTTCAGGTATCCCTTCGGTTGAACGCCCCACTCGTCATCCATGGCGAATACCTCACCGAACGAGGTTGTGCCATCCGCGTTCATCAAGCTGTCTTTCGAAAAATGTACAGCACCTCCGTGGAGGATTACCTCATTCCGTTCCGGGTATTTGGCCACTACCGGACAGGCGAGTCCCACCGCAACCTGGGTTTTGCTGCAGGCGCCAATGGCTACCTGGGTGAGATCATAAAAGACAAAGTTGCCAGGCCTGATCTCATCCATCCCGTTGAAATAGTCGCTGCAACTCATCGAAGGTGTGTCGCCAATCGAACTGATAAGCGCAGGATACCGGGCGCGGTGTTTTGATTTTAAATTGTTGTGGAGCGCCACATCCACGCGATGTACCTCTTCTACTTGTCGTTTGCCGCGGCATTTGTAAGAATGACCTGCATGACTCAGGAAACCTTTGAAATCAAAATGACGACTGCCGTCAATTACTGCGAATATCGATGCCATACCCGCCTCTTCATCGGGGTCTAAGCCTGTTCGGTGATAACCTGTGTCAACTTCCACGAACACACCCACGCGGTGGGTGATCCGTGCGTCCAGGTTTTGCAGCGCCTCCGCATTCACCGCCAATAAATTCAATTGAATTTCAGAGGCGAGTTTATCAATGCTGGCCGCCTCGTGCTGGTTCAGCGGAAATGCCACCGTAATGTCATTCCAACCGTCTGCGGCAAAGTATTCTGCCATGGCCACAGACGACACCGTGCAGCGCGTTACGCCTGCCTCCCGAAACCACCGCCCCACTTCGTGCGACTGGTGTGTTTTGAAATGGGGCCGGAGCCCGACACCGTGTCTTTTTGCTTTCTCCACCATGAAGGCAATGTTGGCCCTGCACTTGGATTCATCGAGAATCAGCGTGGGCCTTACCAGATCCAGTTTCATAAGCTTATGAGTGATGGCGAATGCCTGCGGCCACTTTCGCCAACTCTTCCTGAGTGGGCTTGAGCTTGGGGCGTGTGAAATTGATGTCGTCCATGGAATTCATGGGCACGAGATGAATATGCGTGTGCGGCACCTCCAATCCAATCACGGCAATGCCGATGCGTTTGCAGGTAATCGCTTTCTTCAGGCTGCCGGCCACCTTCTTGGAGAACAGCATCATCTTTTGCAACGTCTCATCATCGTGATCGAAGATGTAGTCGACTTCCTTCTTGGGCACCACCAGCGTGTGGCCCATCACCAAAGGCATGATGTCGAGAAACGCAATGAAATCATTGTCCTCGGCAACAATATGCCCCGGTATTTCCCGATTGATGATCCTGGTAAAGAGCGTGGCCATCCGCAGTACAATTAACCGCCTATCTTCAACACTTCAAATTCGATTTCACCCGCGGGCGTTTTGATTTTCGCCACATCTCCTTCTTTCTTGCCCAACAGGCCTTTGCCGATGGGTGATTGCGTGGAGATTTTACCGGACTTCAGATCCGCCTCTTCTTCCGACACCAGCGTGTAGGTGAAGGAAGCCCCGTTCTTTTTGTTCTTGATGGTTACCGTGGTAAGAATAGAAACAGAGGAGGTATCGATCTTGCTTTCATCCAGCAAGCGCGCGTTACCCACCAGCCCCTCCAACTGAGCAATTTTTGCCTCCAGCATTCCCTGGGCGTCCTTGGCCGCATCATACTCGGCATTCTCACTCAAGTCACCTTTGTCGCGGGCTTCCGCAATTTGTTTGGCAATGTCCGATCGGCCCTTGCCCTTTAATTGCGCAAGTTCGTTCTTCAGTTTCTCCAGTCCTTCCTTGGTATAGTAAGAGATCTTACTCATCACATCGATTTTTCAACACGTTGCTTACTGCACTAAAAACAAAAAACGGCTTCGTCACCAAAACCGTTAGTCTACACAAAATTAGGCCTTTATTTGACTTACGCAAAATCCGGAAGACCCCTGTTAGCTGCCCACCAGTTCGGGGATGTCTGCCTTGATCTGGTCAAAAAACTCGTCATCAAACTGGGCAAGATAGAGCGTCTTTGCTTTCGAAAGCTGCTCAATGGTTAAACCCTTCACACCCCGCAGGTCCGCCTTGTACAGACTTGCATTTTCCAGGTCTGCGCCCATCAAATAGCTGTTTCGCAAATTGGCCTCCATCAGAAAGGCATTTCGGAAGCTCGTCTTAATTAAGAACGCATTCTCGAAATTGGCTTTGATCAAAAAAGCGTCATTGAAATTCGAACCGCTGGCATAGGCACCTTTCAGATCCGCCTGATTGAGATTGCTATTCTCCAGGTTGGTCTGGTTTAATCGTGTATTCTCCAGGTTGGTTTCAATCAATGATGAGTTGGAAATATTGGCTGAATTGAGGTTTGACCCCCGCAGGTTTACGTAGTTCAGGTTGGTGCGTGCCAGGTAGCAGTTCACCAGGTTAATCTCGTAAATGCCGTTTCGGTTCAAACGTTTGATGTTACCCACGGTACGAAATGCAGCTTCTTCAGACTCCCATAACCGAAAATCATCAATCTCATCTTTATAAGTCCGGATGCGCTGCCGCTGCTCACCTTTTTGATTAAGCCAGAAGATGAGAATACCAATCACGGCAATGTCGAAGATCATGCCGTGCGCTTCGGCCAGCACCTGAGCCCAGAACGAATCAAATTCGGTGATGTAATACTTGAGACTGAGCGCAATGACAATGATGGCTACAAAAAGGAGTACGAAAGAGGTGGTCAAGAGGGGCTTTTCCAACACCTCATCATACTTTTCAATGAACCGCTTCAGTAATTTTTTCAGCATGAATCAAAATCACTACTTCCATCAGCAAACAATTCTCAAAAGTACGGTGAGCGAATTTCCATTACTTTTCAATCTGCCGGGGAATATTACATCCGTTGGCTCGACTGGATATGCCTTGATTTGGCTAAAGAATGAGGTGAATCACCAGAAAATAGATGCCCAGCCCCAATAAATCGTTTGTGGTGGTGATAAATGGTCCGGATGCCAACGCGGGGTTGAAGCCCAGTTTGTTCAAAATCAGCGGGGTGGCCGTGCCGATAAATGACGCCAGCACTACCACACTGAAGAGCGCGATGGAAACAACAAGTGAAAGACGTTGCTCCCCTCCCAACGCAATGTTGGCCAGCAACACGATGACCGACAGCAAGAGCCCATTCAAAACGGCCACGCTAAACACCTTGGATAGCCTTTTGAAGATGCCCTCGCCCGCAATCCCGGGACTGGCCAAGCTCTGTACCACAATTGAAGAAGATTGGATGCCGACATTTCCCCCTGTGGCTTGTATCAGGGGAATGAAGAAGGCAATCGCGGTAATCTGCAATATATCCTCTTCAAAAAAACCAATGAACCGGGCGCTCACCAGTCCGCCCACGATGCCAATGACCAGCCACGGCAGGCGCGCCCGCGTAAGCCTCCACACGCTGTCGTCTTCTTCCACATCTTCGCTGATACCCGACATCAATTGACGTTCTTCCTCGGCTTGTTCGGTGATTACATCCACCACGTCATCAATGGTAATCCGGCCAACCAAATGGCCTTGTACATTCACAACCGGAATCGATTCGAGGTCATACTTCCGCATGATGCTCGCCACCTCCCGATCGTCCATGTAGGTTTCTACCGAAATCACATCTTCCTCCAGAAAATCCTTCACCAGTGTGTTCGGGTTTGACAACAATAGGTTCTGTAGCGAAATGCGTCCCACCAGTTTCTCGGTTTCATCCACCACGTAAATCGCATAAAACTTGGTGACATGCTCGGCCTGCTTCCGGATCTCATCGGTACATTGCGCGAGCGTCCAACTGGTGCGGGCTTTGATCAATTCCTTGGCCATCAAGCCACCGGCCACGTTCTCGTCATAGCGCAGCAGGTCAATTACCTGCGAGCGCAACACCGGATCCAGGTTGGCAATAACCTCTTCGCTGGTCTTGATCGGAAGTTCATTCAGGATGTCTGCCGCATCGTCTGAATCCAGTTGATTGATGATGGGCGCAAGCTCTTCGGTGGTGTACCCTTTCAGAAAGGTTCTGCGCGTGTCACTGTCCAGGTCTTTCAGAATCTCTGACCTGACCTCTAACGGCAACAAGTCCAGTACATACTTCGACTCCTCACTGGAGAACTCATACAACAACGAGGTAATGTCGGCTGCATTGACGCCCTCCAGCGACTGCCGGATGAACGGTGCGTCCTTTTCATCGAGTGCCTCCTGGAATCGATCGCGAAACTCTTTTGTTAACTCAAATTCAACGGCTTCCTTCATGGGCCTGCTCAATGAGTGTTGTCAGCTCAATAAAATCATCAACCGAAAGTTGCTCTGCTCTTTTGTCCATCACAGGCAATGTCACCAATGAATGAGGGCTGGATGGCTCAAAAGCAGGCAAATTTAGAGCTTTAAGGGCGTTGCGCAATGTCTTGCGCCTGTTTTGAAATCCTTGCTTCACCACGCGGACAAAAAGCTTTTCATCGCAAGGCAATTGTTGGCGTTGGTTGCGTTCCAGCCGGATCACCGCAGACATGACTTTGGGCGGAGGAAAGAAAACACCGGGTGGAACCTTGAACAAAAAGCGAATGTCAAAGTAGGTCTGCAGCAGCACACTCAATATTCCATATGTTTTGTTGCCATGCGGGGAGGCGATACGATCGGCTACTTCTTTCTGCAGCATGCACACCACCTGGGTGACGCGGTCTCGCATATCCAGAATTCTAAAAAAGATTTGCGATGAGATGTTGTAAGGGAAATTGCCTATGATCGCCAGTTTGGGTCGTCCGATCTTGCTCAGATCAAGTTCCAAAAAGTCTCCCTGGATGATCCGATCACCCAGGTGATGATGTGCTTGAAGATGTGCCACCGACTCCTCATCAATCTCAACCAACCAAAGGTCAATTCCTTTCTTCTCTACCAGGTACCTGGTGAGGACACCCGTGCCGGGTCCAATCTCGATTACAGAGACACCGTCATCTTCAGGGCTTACCAGCGCATCCACAATCTTTTGTGCTACGCGTTGATCCGTGAGGAAATGCTGGCCAAGATATTTTTTGGGTCTCACCATGGTATTTCTGCAAGCACGTTAAATTAAACTAAATTGCAGGCATTGAACGCTTTAAGTTTTTGCAATGGATAAGTCATCAGAAAAACCCAGGATTGGAATAACGATTGGTGATTTGAACGGCATCGGTCCCGAGGTAGTTATCAAGGCTTTGTCGGACAGTCGGCTGCTGCAGTTCGTCACTCCCGTTGTTTACGGTTCGGGCCGCGTGTTGTCTTTTTATCGCAAGCATCTCAACCTCGAAGATTTTAATTACAGTCAGGTGAAAGCGAAGGGCCAGTTCTTTCCAAAGACCATCAATGTAGTCAATTGCTGGGAAGACGTGATCGAAATTGCACCGGGGCAACCATCCGGGGCGGCTGCAAAGGGGGCATTGCTCAGTTTGGAAAAAGCGATTGAAGAAATCAAAGAGGGACTGATCGATGCCCTTGTGACCGGGCCCATCGACAAGTTCACCACCTATGGAGAAGGATTTCCATATCGCGGACACACCGAATACCTTACTGCCATCTTCGAAGCCACCGAGAGCCTGATGCTGTTGGTAGCCGATACCCTTCGCGTGGGCCTGGTTTGTGAACACGTGCCCCTGAAAGACGTGCACAACTACATCACCAGGGAGCGAGTGGAACTGAAAATCCGGCTCCTTGAACTTTCTCTCAAGCAGGACTTCCGCATCAACAAGCCCAAGATTGCGGTGCTCGGGCTGAATCCACACGCGGGGGATGAAGGCTTGATTGGCGATGAAGAGAAACACATCATCCGGCCGGTGATCCAGGACCTCAAGAACAAGGGCAAACTGGTGCAAGGCCCCTTCCCTGCGGATGGATTCTTTGGGTCAGGGCAATACAAAAAATTTGACGGCATCCTGGCCATGTACCACGACCAGGGTCTGATCCCGTTCAAATCGCTCGCCTTCGAAGAAGGGGTGAACTTCACGGCCGGCTTGCCCATCGTGCGCACCTCGCCCGACCACGGTACCGCCTATGCCATCGCAGGAAAAAACCTGGCGGAGGCGAGCTCAATGAGGAAAGCCATCTACCTGGCCGCTGACATTGTGAAGAGCCGGCAGGAACAATTGGTAGAAAAATAAGCTGCTTCGATTTCGAAATCCTGCCTCCGGCCGACAATGGTTTCGAAGTTGACCGGGATTGGTTAGCTTTGGTAAAAGGCGGAGCATGGATATTGTCACCAAGAAGAAACTCAACGTCCTCATCCAACTGGCCGAAGCCGACAAGCATTTCGCCAAATCGGAGCGTGAAATGATTTTCCGGATCGCGGACGAACGCAAATTCCCGGCAGAGGATGTGAACGCACTGATCCGCAACCCCGAACCCATCGGCACGCTGGGCGCCTTATCCCCCGATCAGAAATTCGAGTACCTGTTGGCCTGCATCGAGCTGATGTTTGCCGACCACCAGGTATTTGAAAGTGAACTGATTTTTTGCAAGAATATCGCCATCAAACTCGGCTTTAAAAAGAGCGTGGTGGATTACCTGGTCGCCTCCTTTGACACAGTGCCCAAGGATCAACTTAAAAAGCGGGTTTCGACCGACTTTGCTTAGTGGCGAAGGCCCGGCAAGAAATTGTAGCTGGAAGGGGGAAAATACACCAAATCATCCTAAATTTGCCCGCTAATTTCGAAACCCTAAAGGGTGAGTGCGTTTAGCGTTAATATTGTCGGACTTAGTCTGAAAGCCCATTCCTTCGATTTTGACTTGGATAAGCGGTTTTTAGATGCATACGGACGGGAGCTGATTCCGGCCGGTGAGTTTAAGGCAGAGGTCGTGCTCGAAAAGCACGAGACGTTCATTAAGGCTGAGTTTCAAATTGAGGGGGTTGCCAAACTTACTTGCGATCGCAGCCTGGAAGCATTTGACTTCCCGGTACACGTTCACAAGAACATCCTCTTCAAGTACGGTGATGAGACCAGGGAATTGAGTGATGAAATCATGCTCATCCACCGCGATACCAGCCAGCTTGAACTGGGACAACTGATGTATGAATTTATCGGGTTGCAAATCCCGATGAAGAAGTTGCATCCGCGATTCCATGAGGAGGAAGAAGAACAATCAGATGATGATTCAGCGGGCAAGGTAGTTTACCGCTCTCAATCACCTGAGCAGAACGACAACGCAATAGACCCCCGTTGGGAAAAATTGAAGAATTTAAAGTAAACATTTTAGGTTATGCCAAATCCGAAACGAAAAACCTCGAAGACCAGAAGAGATAAGCGTAGAACACACTACAAAGCCGAAGCAAAACAATTTGTGGTTTGCCCTACCACGGGCGAAAACCACCTGCCCCACCGCGCCTTTTGGCACGAAGGCAAGCTTTACTACAAAGGAAACGTAGTAATGGAGAAAGAAGTATTGGCGTAACCGGCCAGCATGCTTCGTTCTTTCTGTAAGATTGAATTTATTTCTGCTTGTCATTCAAGCGAAAAGCAAGACAAGTACAAATCTGGGGAATGCTCGATTGATACAATCGGGCATTTGTTTTTATCGGGATCCCCATATATTGCATCAACAACCAACCTATGACAAAGATCAGAGCCGCCATTACAGGTGTGGGGGGATACGTGCCGGATTATATTTTGACGAATCAAGAATTGGAGACCATCGTTGAGACCAGTGACGAATGGATTACCACCCGCACAGGAATTAAAGAGCGGAGAATACTAAAAGGTGAAGGGCTTGGTGTGTCTTACATGGGCACCAAGGCGGTGCAGGAGATGCTTGCCAAAACCAACACCGACCCAAAAGATATTGACCTGATCATCTTTGCCACGGTAACACCCGATATGCAGTTTCCGGCAACGGCCAACCTCGTGGGCGCAGATGTTGGTGCAACCAATGCCTTCGGCTACGACATCAGCGCGGCCTGCTCGGGCTTCCTGTACGGACTCACCACCGGAGCAAAATTCATCGAGGCGGGTACGCATAAAAAAGTAATCGTGATTGGCGGAGACAAGATGTCCGCGATTATCGACTATAAAGACAGAACCACTTGCATCATTTTTGGTGACGGTGCGGGTTGCGTTTTGTTGGAGCCCACCACTGAAGAGTTGGGCATCATGGATGCCATTTTAAAAAGCGATGGCACCGGTGCACCCTACCTTCATCAAAAGGCAGGCGGCAGCCGCATTCCGGCATCACACGAATCGGTGGCCGCACGACAACACTTCATTTACCAGGAAGGTCAGGCGGTTTTCAAATTTGCCGTGACCAACATGGCAGATGTCTCTGCGAAAATCATGGAGCGGAACAACCTCAAAGCAGATGATGTTGCCTGGCTGGTCCCACACCAGGCCAACAAACGGATCATCGATGCCACGGCCAACCGCATGGGCGTCACTGAAGATAAAGTGATGATGAACATTGCCAAGTATGGCAATACGACTGCGGGCACTCTTCCCCTGCTGTTGTGGGACTATGAAAAGAAACTTAAGAAAGGCGACAACCTGATCTTTGCTGCCTTTGGAGGCGGATTCACCTGGGGTGCCGTTTATGCAAAGTGGGCTTACGACCCCGTCTAATTCTCTCTTGAAATTATTCTATTCGTTTGTAAATTAAAGTCTGATAATTTTTATGGCAACTGTTTCTGATCTGAGTAAGGGGAATTTTGTGCGCTACAATGGCGAGGTGGTGAAAGTAGAAGAACTGCACCACAGAACGCCTGGCAACTTGCGCGCCTTCTACCAGGTAAAAATGCGAAGTGTGAGAACAGGTAAGATTGTAGAAAACCGCTTCCGGCCTGGCGACTCGATTGAACAGCTTCGGGTGGAAACAAAAGAATATCAATACCTGTACACCGAAGGTGAGAGCCTCGTGTGCATGGACAATGAAACATTCGAGCAAATCTACCTCGACAAAGCTTTGCTCGGTGACTCAGTGAAATACATCAAAGAGGGCGTTACCCTTTTGATTGCATTTGAAAACGGAACGGAACCGATCACAGCCGAGCCTCCCGCGAATGTGGAGGTGGAGGTTACCTATACCGAACCCGGGCTTGCCGGAGATACTGCGACCCGTACCTTGAAGCCCGCCACCATTGAAACCGGTGCCGAAATAAAAGTGCCCTTGTTCATCAACAATGGTGACAAGGTAAAGATCAATACAAGCAATGGGGAATATCTCGAAAGGGTAAAGTAAACGACATGGCCAAACGAACCGCAATCAAAACCACCAAGTCTGCCGTTGGCGGAAATACTACACTTAATTCTTCTGACATGAAAACTTCTGAAATCAGGGATCTCATCGACTTCATTGCGCAATCAGGCCTGAATGAGGTGAATGTGGAAACCAAAGAGTTGAAACTGCACGTGAAGCGTGAGCCTGATCAAAAAGTATTGAAGTCGAGCCCGGCACCGACCATCATGCCAGCCGCCATGCCCATGCCTGCCATGTCGGCCCCACCGGCACCCGCGGCCGCAGCGCCAGCCGCACCGAAAGCTGAAAAGCCAGCTCCCGCAGGGAATACCGTGGAGATCAAGTCACCCATGATTGGCACTTTCTATCGCTCGGCAAGCCCCGATGCGCCCCCGCTGGTGTCGGTAGGCGATAAGGTTTCGAAAGGACAAACGGTCTGCATCATCGAGGCCATGAAGCTGTTCAATGAGATTGAAAGCGAAGTTTCGGGAACGATTGTAAAGGTTGCGGTCGACAACGCATCGCCTGTTGAATACGAACAAATTCTGTTTGTTGTAGAACCCGACTAGCCAGGCATTCCGTTGGGTTCCCAAAGGTCGAAAGAAGGCGACAACGGGAAAGAACGACCGAAAACCATCACTAAACTTTGAACGAAAGACATGTTTAAGAAGATCTTGATAGCCAACCGTGGTGAGATTGCCCTGCGAGTGATCCGTACCTGCAAGGAGATGGACATCAGAACGGTGGCAGTCTATTCAACAGCCGACCGCGAGAGCTTGCATGTGAGGTTTGCTGACGAAGCCGTTTGTATCGGAGATGCCCCCAGCAAGAATTCATACCTGAACATTCCGCGGTTGATCTCTGCCGCGGAGATCACCAACGCAGATGCCATCCACCCGGGCTACGGATTTCTATCCGAGAATGCCGAATTCTCAGCCGTATGCCACGAGTACGGCATTAAGTTTATCGGCCCCTCTCCTGAGATGATCCGTTCCATGGGCGACAAGTCCACGGCAAAGGATACGATGAAGAAGGCAGGTGTGCCTACCATCCCGGGTTCGGACGGATTGCTGGAAAGTGTGGAAGAGGGCATGAAGCTGGCCAAAGAAATTAAGTACCCGGTGATCGTAAAAGCCACAGCGGGTGGTGGCGGCAAGGGTATGCGCATCATCAACAGCGAGTCTGAGTTTCAGAAAGCGTGGGATGACGCCAGGCGCGAGGCGGCTGCCGCCTTTGGCAACGATGGATTGTACCTGGAAAAATTTGTGGAAGAACCCCGCCACATCGAAATACAGGTGGTTGGTGATCAATACGGGAAGGTTTGCCATTTGTCGGAACGCGACTGTTCGGTGCAGCGCAGGCACCAGAAGTTGGTAGAAGAAACACCTTCACCGATTGTGTCGCAGGAATTGCGCGAACGCATGGGCGAGGCTGCGATCAAAGGAGCGCAAGCCATTAACTACGAAGGTGCCGGCACCATCGAATTTTTGGTCGACAAGCATGGCGACTTCTACTTTATGGAGATGAACACGCGTATCCAGGTGGAACACCCCATCACAGAAGAAGTGACCGACTACGACCTCATCAAAGAACAAATTAAAGTGGCAGCGGGCGTTCCTATTTCCGGAAAGAACTATTTCCCGAATTTGTTTGCCATGGAATGCCGCATCAATGCGGAAGATCCCGCCAACGGCTTCCGGCCTTCGCCAGGAAAAATCCTGAACCTGCATTTGCCGGGCGGCCATGGCGTGCGCGTGGATAGCCACGTATATGCGGGTTATACCATTCCACCCAACTACGATTCGATGATCGCCAAATTGATCGTCAGCGGTCAGTCAAGGGAAGAAGTGATTACGAGAATGAGAAGGGCGTTGAATGAATTCGTGATCGAAGGCATCAAGACGACCATCCCATTCCACGCGAAGTTGATGGACAATGCCATTTTCCGTTCTGGAAAATTCACCACCAAGTTCCTGGAGACCTCTTTCGACTTTTCATCTTTAAAGTAGGCCGGTCGGCTGGCAGACATTCAGGGCCTCGCTTGCAGCGGGGCTTTTTTGTACATTGAAGTGACCTCGGCCTGAAACCGCAAGCCGTTTTTCACCCTGCCGTGATGGTTGGCTTTTTCATTGGCCTGGCGCAAAAGGAAATGAAACTAATGATGCCTTTCCGTAGTTTATAAGAGGAATAAATCTATCCCATGATGCGCGCCCTGATCACCCTGATGGTTTCTTCCCTTTTTTTAACCGCCTGCCAATCGCAGAACCGAAAAGGCGAGATCATTGACGTGAAGCTGTCGGCACCTGAACGTAAAGCCATTGCCGCGTTTGCCGAGGGGTGCTTCTGGTGTGTAGAGGAGATATTCGAAGCCGTGGTAGGTGTGGACTCTGCCGTATCGGGATATGCGGGTGGCACGGTCGCCTACCCTACGTATGAGCTGGTGAACACGGAAACAACCGGCCATGCCGAAACCGTGCTGGTGTACTACGATCCCAACCAGGTGAGCTATGAGGAGTTGGTGAACGTCTTTTTTCAATCGCACGATCCTACCACGCCCAATCGACAGGGGCCCGACCGTGGGTCTTCCTACCGCTCCATTTTGTTTTACTTAACCGATGTTGAGAAGGCCATTGCCGAAGAACGATTGAACTACTATGCCGGATCCGGCCTGTTTGCCAAGCCTATTGTTACCGAACTAAAAAAATTGGAAGCCTTCTACCGGGCCGAAGCCTATCACCAGGACTACATTGAACATCATCCTGAGAACCCATACGTGCAAAATGTTTCGATTCCGCGGTTCAAGCGTTTCCAGGGCACTTATCAGGGAAACCTAAAGAACCACTAGGCACTTTGGAATGATCCTTGCCGTTTACAAAAGACATCAACACCGTATTCATAAATATTCGCGAAATTTGCTCCTATGCGTAAAGTTCTGACCGTTATTCTCATCATTTCCGCCCTTGCCTATCCGTCACGGGCCCAGGAAGCCGGTGGGCTGCAGTGGCATACCGATATGATGAAGGCCCAGGAGATTTCAGATGCCACCGGCAAGCCGATATTCGCCTTCTTCACGGGCAGCGACTGGTGCGGCTGGTGTCACAAGCTTCAGCGAGACGTGTTTGCCAAGCAGGAATTTGTAGACTGGGCGGGCAAAAACGTGGTGTTGGTGGAGCTGGACTTTCCGCGCAACAAAAAATTGCCACCCGAAACCGTGCAACAGAACTTCCAGCTTCAGCAAGTATTTGGTGTGCGGGGCTACCCCACCATCTGGATGTTCTTTCTCACCAAAGACCAGGAAACGAATAAGTTCAACATCAATGCACTGGGCTCGCTGGGTTACCCGGCAGGTGCTGAGAGGGGAAACGAGCAAGTGAAATTCTTACAGACGGCCAACGAAATGCTGGCCAAGGCGAGCAAGTAAATCATCCAAAATTTCTGATTCAAGATTTTGACGCGCTCGCTATTAGCGCATCGCACAAGAAACTTTCAATTTTGAGACTTTCAGTGACCAAGAAACCAGGCGGCACCTTCAAGGGTCTCCTACCTGCCAATGGTGAATGAAGAGGTTAGTCCCACAGAAAAATTTCTTGGAAGACTTGCCACCCCGAATATGGCCCGGGTATGCTGACCTTTATCACCCAACACGTTAACGAATAAATCCGATGCGCCATTGGCCACAGCCGGTGCCTCGTCCCAGGGAGCAACCGATACATAGTAGATATCGATGTGATTGAGGCCAACGATCTTTTCAAATCCCACTTTGGCCTCCATCTGCGCCAACACATTCAACGCACACAACTCCATGGCTTGATGACCATCCGATGTCGTAAGCTCTTCACCAAGCCGACCCCGAAACAGATACTCGCCATTGAGAATCGGAAATTGGATGGCTACAAAGGCGATCCTTTCGCGGACGTTGACTGACACATAATTGCCCCCCGGAGTTGATACCTCCGGAAGCTCCAGACCAAGTTGAGTAAGGTTTTGATGAGGTTCCTTGCCCAGGTGCGTGTACGAATTCATTAAAGTGCCCGATTGCGTCTCTACTGCTCAGGCCTTCTAACGCAATGAGAAATAAAAAGGTTTGCGAAATGGTGCCAGACAGGCAGGCAGGCGCGATCGCTCCACACCCGTTGATTACACGATGAGCGGGAAACGGGATTCGAACCCCTGCCTTCACTGTGCTTCGGCCAGGCAGGCGCGACCGCTCCACACCCGCTGATCATACGATGAGCGGGAAACGGGATTCGAACCCGCGACCCTCAGCTTGGGAAGCTGATGCTCTACCAACTGAGCTACTCCCGCTTTTTGTCTTTCACTCTTTCTGAAGAAAAAGAACTACCAACTAAGTTTACCAACCGAAGCCTTTGGCGGAGGTTGGCTACTCCCGCTTTTTGTCTTTCACTCTTTTCTGAATAAAAAGAACTGCCAACTAAGTTTACCAACCGAAGCCTTTGGCGGAGGTTGGCTACTCCCGCTTGTCTGCCGTAGCTTTAGCGAAGGCTGACTTTTCCATCGAAGTTAAATACGCGCAATCCAATATTCCAAATTCCTAACTTCACAGCATGACCGTCAAGCAATTTACCAAACTGGCCTTGGCTTTGGAAGGCACAGAACAGCACCCCCACTTCGACCGCATCGCATTCAAAGTTCCAAAAAACAGAATTTTTGCCACGCTGCACGAACCCAGCCAATCGGTTAACCTGATGCTTTCGGTGGTCGATCAATCTGTATTCTGTCAGTACGACAAGTCGATGATCTACCCGGTGCCTAATAAATGGGGTCTTAAAGGTGTGACCACATTTGAATTGAAGAAGGTACCACAGGCATTGCTAAAAGATGCCCTCGAGACTGCATACCGGGACTCCCTAAAAAAGAAAAGGTAGCCGTTTGCTGGTGTCTGACACCTCAGCGGGCTGGGCGGTGACGGGGGTCCGACACCTGCGGGGTGGCCGGGCTGTTCATCCATTCCGGTTGGTCAGCGACCTACCGGAACCAGAGGTGACGAGCCGGTTACTTGATTTTCTACCACAGAGGGCACGGAGTGAATGAATAGCGAATTCCCTGCGCGGGGACTTCGTTTAAGCCTTATGTGTTGGCAGCCGTAACGCTGTCAGTGTCTGCAATTAATACCCTTAATCTTTGTCCACTTATTGTGAAGTAAATGGAATTCAATTTCCTCTTCTCTCTTTGAAACACTGTCCTTAGTACATCGTAGGCAGTATTTGTCACTAAGCGCTAGAAAGTCAGCGCATGGGCGTTTACTTGAATGTCTGTCACTTCGTATCCATATGAGATTGTTACCCCTTACATTCTGATAAACAATTTTGTTAGATTCAGCTCCATGGTGGGGCGCTGTTATAATTGCATCATCGTAGGCTTTGTTCGGATTAATAATTGAGTCTGCTGTAAAGAGAATGCGTGGGTTACCGTCAATGTGATATTCAAAAGACAGGGAGTGAATGTTTTGACTTGTCAAATATGCTAGCTGAAAAAATGCAAGAAGGTCATCTTTTACCTTTTTCATTTTGACTCCACAAGTAGAATTGACAGGTAGAAAGTTTCTCAAAATTTTCCCTTCGTTAGGACTGGGAAAGAACCATCGTATGACTGTACCTTTCTCATAGGCAAGCTTACATATTTTGATAACCCAATCCCCACAATACATAGTGTAGCTCCTGATCAGGGCCAATACAATGCATTTTGACCGCCACCTGCGGTCCGGTGCAATTTATCTGCCGAAGCTTGGCGAAGGCAGACACGGGCTTCACGCCAGGCCTGCCGGCCACGGGAAGCCTTATTTGTTAGCGGCAGTAATTTTTTTCAATCATAATTGTTTGTACTCGGTCCAAAGTCCTTCAATTCATCCAGGTCGAGGTCAATGATGCTCCGCAAATATCTGAAGTGCTCCTCAGAGTAATCATCATTTCGTTCAATTTCGTCCATAATTTCGTCCCATTTCAATTCTGCCTCGTCATAGTATTCCTTCATCTTCAATTGAAGGGACTGTTCCGAGTCAGATCTAAGTTCACTTTGTTGTTCAACTAAATACTTCCGGAACTTCCTAGCATAAACCTCATAATGGTCAAATTTGAGCTTGTATAAAGTAGGGAACAATTTGTGTCTGTTCAAGTCCGTTCTCTCGTTTATCTCGCTCGCATAAGACTTGGTTTTGTCCAATATGGTTGTCACATTAAATCTGAAATTGGGAAGGTCACGCAAGTCATAGATAAAATAGTAACCGACCCAAGCAGAGTAAGCATTGTCGGGACCTGATCCTGTGAATATCTCGAGGCTAACCTGTTGGTCACGGCTCCATCGCAGAAAATCGTCCGAAGTAAGTGCATCCTCAATTGTCCGAGTCGTGCAAGCGGTACAAATGAGTATTAAAAACAGATTCGAAATCTTTAAGAGTCGTCCGTCCATGTCTAAAAAAATTATTGCCGTTAACGTTTGTGCATAAGCAGTGGCGGGTGTTCGAAGCGCGTCACTGTCCCACCACACCAAACGTAATTTGAAAAATTAAACTACAAATTTACATTAAACCCCGCCATTGATTATGCATTTTGTTACGCTGCCGCCTGGCCGCCCCCTTATTTATCAATCTTTACAATTGTCAAAATCGCAAACTCATTTTTCTTTTGGTCAGTGCCGGCAATCCACGTTATCAGTCCGCCATCATAAAACTCCGCAATATCGTAGTTTTGAAAAGCCTCAGTCTTTGTTTTCTTGAGTCTATTTACCAATTCCAATCTTAATGTTGAGTAATATCCGTAGTCAGTTACAGTCAGGAAAGTCATCAAAAGCTTGGCTCCCTCGTTATAGCCAGAGTAATAAAGGTCATTGTAGGTGTTCAGATAGACTATATTGTTGTCCCTCATTCGTTGTGATTTAAAATATTTTGTTCTCAATACACTGTCAACTTTGCCCGGTAGGCCGACTACATTGCAGGTCGTTATAAATTTCAATTCCTCATATGTTAGTCTGTAATCGCTGCCGACAGATTGTCCACCTGCAATTAATGGTATTACGAACAATACAATTAGTCCTTTCATTGTATCAAATTAGGCCAGGTTGCGCACAACGTGAGTGCATGTGCCGTAGCGGGGATTAGGAGGACTTGGCTTGGCAATGAAGCGTAGCGGAATGCCAAGGCCGACCTGCTGCGACCTGTCCCACGTGGGTGAACTAAATTAAGAAACAAAAACTACAACGCAACACCGAACCCCCGCTATGGTCACATGCACAGTGTTGGCGGTTAGTTGGGCTTCCCTCATTCCCTTATTTTAGTCTTAATGGTCGGTGTAGCACCGTAAATTTCTTTCTGTCCCGGGACCTTGAGTTAAAAATTATCTCTTCAAGTTTTTTACTTGATTCAAATTCGTCTTTAATGACATCAAGTAAAATTGTCCACTCTTTGCGGTCGGGATTGAATTCCTTCCATGATAACATGAAATCAAAATTTGCTCCATGTCTGAAAAGTCGTCCAGGAAGTGGGTAGTGTTGTCGGTTACCTAGTAAAATGCCATACCTCAGAAATGGATGAACATTTTTATGAGTCTGCGATTTTTGACTGTATGTAATCGCGTCATGCGTTGTTACGCTGTTAATTTTGCCTTCAATTATTATTCTTGGTTTCCATGTCTCTATTCCTTGCTCATATATCAAAATATCAGTCTCATATTTGAGTGAGTGCATGTTCTTTGGTTCGTCACTTGAGTCGTAGGTCAGGATTTCACTTGAATATGGAAGATTCTTTCCATCCTTAGCTCTCAATTTTTTGTCAAAGGTTTTTAAGTCATCCTCAAGTCGACTAATGAAGGTCTTAATCCAATTTACTTCGTTAGGCTTAGTCGTTATGTCCTTTGTGTCCGCCATTATTTTCTTACCTCAACGAAAGTTATTGTTTTAGCTGGTCACTGTCCACGGAGCCAGCCCAATTACCGCCAACACCTTGCTATCGGTATTGATGTTATATTCCCTTTAGCGAGGCAATCCTCCAATTTAGTAAACTTGTGAGTTACGCTCAACCAGCCGTTTGGAAACGGAAGTATCCGGATTTTTTCCGGCTACGGCACCGATGCCGCCAGGGGACAAAAAAAACCCGCCAGCTACCAGTTACCAGTTACCAGTTACCAGTTGCCAGTTACCAGTTACCAGTCACCAGTTACCAGTCACCAGTCACCAGTTACCAGTCACCAGTTACCAGTTACCAGTTACCAGTCACCAGTTGCCAGTCACCAGTTGCCAGTCACCAGTTGCCAGTCACCAGTTACCAGTCACCAGTTGCCAGTCACCAGTCACCAGTTACCAGTCACCAGTTACCAGCTACCAGTTGCCAGTTACCAGTTACCAGTCACCAGTTGCCAGTCACCAGTCGCCAGTCACCAGACTCTACCGGTGATAGCACCGACCGTGCGCAAAGCGATATCCCCAGCATGACAGTGCGATATCCCCCGCATGACAGTGCAATATCCCCTGCATGACAGTGCAATATCCCCTGCATGACAGTGTGATACCCCCTGCATGACAGTGTGATACCCCCAGCATGACAGTGTGATATCCCCTGCATGACAGTGTGATATCCCCAGCATGACAGTGTGATATCCCCAGCATGACAGTGTGATATCCCATGCATGACAGTGCAATATCCCCTGCATGACAGTGCAATACCCCCCGCATGACAATGTGATATCCCCAGCATGACAGTGCAATACCCCCCGCATGACAATGTGATATCCCCAGCATGACAGTGTGATATCCCCAGCATGACAGTGTGATATCCCCAGCATGACAGTGCAATATCCCCAGCATGACAGTGTGATATCCCCAGCATGACAATGTGATATCCCCAGCATGACAGTGCAATATCCCCTGGGGAATTAGGTGGGGAAAAAAGGGATTGTCATCGCGGACCGTATTCTTTGGGAAGGCGGACGATCTGTCCTTTCCGCGATCTGAAAAGAATACCATCATCAGATCCCGTCTGGCTCCGCCTCTGGCGGATCAACCGGGATGACAACAAAAAAAGGGTGTCGGACTTAAGCCAGTTTGGAGCGGTCCTGGTTAAAAAAAAGCAGCCCAGGGCTGCCTTTTTTCTAATCAATATAATCTCTACTTCTTCCGGATCTTGATGTCCCCATTGTAATTCTTCATCGCAAGCTCCGGTCCTCCGCCATTGATGTCTGCCCGAACCCATTCGTCTATCGACACTTTGTACGTGCCGGATTTCACTTCTTTCTTTTCAATGGGCCCGCCCTGGATCATCTTCACATCGAAGTCGGTGTAGATTTCTCCGCGCTCGGTCTTCATTTTCAGCGAACACTTATAGTCGGCCGGGAAGGTGAGGTCGATATCGCCATTATAGGTATTGTAAGACATGGGTGTGCCTGCCGTCACGTTCGCAAAGGCAATTTTGATGTCGCCATTATAGGTGGATGCCACGGCAGTGCCCGAAATACCGTCTGCCGTAATCTCACCGTTGTAGTTCTTCAACTCCACCTCACCCTGGATGTTCGACACGAAGATATCCCCATCGTTGTAGGCCTCTACCCGCAGGTCGATGCCCGATGGCACCTCAATCTCCAGGTCAATTCTGTGGTTCCACGAATCGGAGCCCACTTTCACGTAGTTGTTGCTTTCCGATACCTCCAGGTCCATGGTGCCTCCCGCGATTCTGCGAAGGCCATCCTTGCTGGCTTCGCTGGTTTTCTTTTCGTCCGGGGCCTTGTACTTCACCAGGATGTCCTTCCGGGCGGTACCCTTCACGGTAATGCTGCCCGTGTTCAGGTGTGCCCTCAACTTGGCCCTCTTGTTGGGATCGCTCAAAGGCACCGGAAACTCCCCGGATTGTTGTGCGATCGCACCCCAGGCCATCATCCACATCACCACGATCATCCCCCCTGTTCTCATATACTTTTTCATCGTTAATACTGATTTTAGTTTTCCTTTAAATACACGTTTCCATTGAAGGTTTCGAAATCAAGGCGAACACCACCCGACCCAACCTGGTATCGCATGCCTCCGATCTTGTATTTCATTCCCTTCGATGTTTCCTTCTTTTCCAATTCCGTGGGCATGGCCACCAATTGATCAATGTTGGTATAGAGGTCTCCATTGAAACTCTCGAAACTCACATTGGCTGCCAACCCCTTCCTGAAGAAGGCATTGATGTCGCCATTGAGTGAATAGTACCGGCAGTCGCTGCGCGGGTTGTCCACGTAGTCCAGGTCCACATCCCCATTGATGGTATGTGCCTCCGTCTTGCCCGCCAGTTTGCTCAACTTAATGGCGCCATTGATGTTGTTGGCATGGACAGCCCCCCTCACATTTTGTACCTGCACATCGCCATTGTTGATCGTGGACACGCTGAGGTTCAGCGAGGCCGGCACTTTCACGGTGAAGTTCATCCGGTATTCATAGTCCTGCCGGCCCTCTCTGTTGTTACACTCGTTATTCCAGTTGTATCCCCACCCCCCTGACACGCGGCTCCAGTTGCGCTTGCCATCCGTGCGGCCAAATCCACCGCACAGTCCATCCACATACAGGATCAGCGTATCGGCCAGGTCCACGATGCCCAGTTGTATCTCCGACTTGCCGCGTTCCAGGCGTTCATCGGTTTTGGCCATGATCACCTTCTCCACTTCCACCACGATCTTGTCGCCCTCGTACCCCGTCACGTTTACCTGGCCGTTGATGTTGGCGATGATCAACGCATTGGCGGCACTCTTCTTTTCAAAACTCAGTTCCCTATTTATTTTTTCTGAATGTTTTTGTGCCCACCCGCCTATGGCCAGGATGAGGCAACACATTCCGGTGAATAGCTTTTTCATCTCCATTAGATTAAGACTTCAATGTTTTCTTTGATTCGATCCCGCACGTCCGCGGGGGTGCGTTCGTCTTCCAGTATCTTTTTCAACTCATCCACCGACTTCCTTTCCTGCAAGGCCACCATCAGTTCAGACAGGGCCACCTGCACGAGCGGAGAATCCTGGTGGCTGATCGAGCGCACCAACTCCTGACGAACTTTTGCATCGGACGTGTACGGCCTGAGGGCATCCAAAGCCGCCAGCCGCACGTTCACGTCCATGTCGTTGTTAAGCGTTTGAATCAGGGCCTGCGTCACCTGCTGACTCGCCTGGTTCATTTCACTGGTTAGGTTCACGGCTTTGAGGCGATCGGTGGCAGATTCCTTTTCCAACAGCGACAACATCATCATCTCTTTCAGGTCGGTGATTTGTGCCTTCAGTTCCTGTACGTTGGTATGCTCAGATTGCTTATTGAGCAGATAGCCTGCCGTAAAGCCTGCGATCAACAGCACGGTGGCAAAGGCCAGGCGCGGCAGCATCAACTGGAAGCTCGGCCATTGAAAGGAAAAGGAAGCTTTGGATCCTCTCTTCTCCCGGGCAAGCATTTCATGGAATCGTTGATCCAGGTCCATGGAAGGCTGACGATCGCGCACCCCCATGATCTGGTCTTCGAGCAGATCCAGGCGCGTCAAGTCGGTAAGCGATACCACCCCTTCCTCAATCCATTTTTCCAACTGCCTGACTTCGGCCGGGTCTGCCAACCCTTCGTTGTACTTGCCTACCAATGCGCTTACGTGTTCTTCCATGGCTACATGTGTTTTTCCAACTGTTCATAAACCCCTTTCAACTCTTGCAAGGCCCGAAACACTTTCACTTTCACGGCCCCTTCCGAGCAACCCAGGATTTCTCCAATCTCCTTGTACTTCTTCTCCTGGTACTTACTCAGCAAAAGGATCTCCCTCTTGTCCTCCGGAAGCCGGTCCATGGCCATCGCCAACATCTGATGTTCTTCATCGTGTTGAATGGCTGCGGCCAGGTTGTCGTCTTCATGAAGTCGGTCCTGCCAATCCTCCAACGCTTCCTTGTGCTTGATTTTTTCCTTTCGGAACTGGTCGTGTCTCACATTTCGCGCGATGTGAAACAGCCAGGTTTTGAAATTGCCGTCACCGCGAAAAAGATGGCGGTATTTCAGCACCCGCAAGAAGGTGTTCTGGATGAGGTCCTCACTCAGCTCCTGGCTTCGGTTCATGCCAAAAAAGAACCCATACAACGGCCTCTTATAGCGTTCAAACAAAAGCCCGAGCTTGTCCAGATCACCGTCTCTGACCTTGATCATCAATGCATTGTCGGAAAGCGCCTCCAAAAACGATTCGAATTTCAGCCAGGGAAACCCGGCTAGTGATAAATGGTTACAGCAATACCTGAAATTAAGTGAATAAAGCCCGGTAATCCTTAATTTGAGGGGCAAATGAAGGTCTCCGCAATTGTCTTGGCTGGCGGGTTGGCGCTCGGACTGAGCTGCACCCCGCGTATAGATCGCACACTCGTTTGGTCGGACGAATTTGATGCGGCCGAACCCGACACAACCCAATGGGTTTACGACCTGGGTAACGGATGCCCGGATTTGTGTGGCTGGGGCAACAACGAGTTGCAATACTACACGCGCGATTCAAAGAATGTACGTATTGAAGATGGGCATCTCATTATTGAAGCCCATTGGGACGATTCCGTTTTTACCTCCGGCAAAATCAAGACGGCAGGTAAAGGTGACTGGAAATATGGACGCATCGAAGTGAGGGCCAAGCTTCCCAGCGGCAAGGGCACCTGGCCGGCCATCTGGATGCTTTCAACGGATTGGAAGTATGGCGGCTGGCCCGCTAGCGGAGAAATCGACATCATGGAACACGTGGGCTATGACCCTGGCCGCGTGCACGGCACCCTTCATTCGGAAAAATACAATCACATAAAGCAGACCCAACAAGAAGGCATTGTCACAGTAGCCGATTGCCAGGAGGTGTTTCATGTGTATGCCATTGAATGGACGGAGGATCGGATCCAATTCTTCGTTGACGAACAGATGTACCACGAAGTAATTCGAAAACCCGAAGACGACTATAGGGGATGGCCGTTTGATCAGCCCTTCCACCTCATCTTAAACCAGGCCGTGGGTGGAAATTGGGGAGGCGCCCTGGGTGTGGACGACTCCATCTGGCCGCAGCGGTTGGTGGTGGACTATGTGCGGGTCTTCCAGCCCTAGCCAGCCGACAAACTTCTCATCTCTTCAAGCCGGTTGCGTTCGTCCTGAAGCTCACGAGACAGTTTCATCTGCTTCTCCAGCGCATTGCGCTTGTAGTTTTCAAACTCCCGGGAGAGGGAATGCTCCAGGTCCATCTTTTCTTTCAGCGAGGTATACACCAGTTTCATTCGGCCCGTGACCAGGGCGATCACCAACACCAACCCACCCATGATGGCCGCCACCAATCCCAGAAATGCATTCTTGCCAAAGGAAATTCCCAACACATTAATATGCGTGCTGGCGTGCACCACTTCCTCCATCGAATCCTCCTTGAGCTGCAAGGCCGCTGCCGTGGCTGCCACCTGGCTTTTGAGTTGTGTGATCTCTTCCCGCGCCTGTTGCAACAACGCCTGCTGGTGCTGAATCGAATCCCGCGTCAGTTTCCACATGCCATCCAGGATGTACTCCTTAATCACCTTGTACTCATTGAAAGTCTCCGACTTGTTTTTCATGATGAAGTAGCGCTCTTCAAGGGTATTTGTATTCTTTTCCAGCGAGGCCTCTGCGGGGTGCTGGGCTTGCGCGATCCATGAAACAGCGGCTAAAACGAGGGCTAAGGTTGATTTCATGACTTAGTTGGTTTAGGTAATCGGGTGTCAGGTCAAACCTATAGATTTATGACAATCAATCAAACCATTATGGCACAAAGGGTTATATGCATCGGTCAATGCAACTATTTGTCGCCAAAAATGAGGTGTTTGGCAGCCGTGTCCCGCGGGGCCGGGTTACTTGGTGATCACGATTTGGTCGATCAGCGCTCCGGCCTTGTCGAGCTGTTTGAGGGTAAGGCGCCTGCCGTCTGTCTCAACCCAGGTAAACGAATGCTTGTTTGAAACCAGTTTCAGGGTAAATGGTACCCAGTTCGAATCGGGCTCGTGCTTCCAAAGTGCGGGGTTGTCGCTGATCTGCGCATCGTAAAGTGCCCGGCCACCTGCACCCGTTACGATATATACAATTCCCTCCGGGGTCGTGTCATTGACGCCATCAAACTTGTCGTCCAGGGTGAACTTTCCATCTACCCTTCCTTCCGGTGACACCACGTAGTTCAAGCCGCTCTCGTCTCGTTGCGGGTCAAACTTCAATGGATGGCTTCTTTGATAATTGTGCACATGACCCGACATCACCAGGTCCACGCCCAGCCGCTCCATTACGGGGCTCAGCAACCGCATCTTTTGATAGTCGTAATGGGCGTTGCTGGAATTGAAACCCGGTTGGTGAAAGGCGACAATCTTCCAGTCCGCCTTTGACGATTGCATATCCGCAATAAACCATTCCATCAGCGAAGGGTCGGTAGGGTTAATGTAGCTGTTGGCATCCAGGCACACGATGTGGACATTCCCGACATCAAATGAATAGTTTGCCATTCTGGGGAACCGTCCTTTGTTGATCTTCTTGAACGTGTCGACCCACTCCTCTTTTCCGGTAACTTCCAGCGCATCCACGGGCTGGGGCGCATTAACAGGCAAGTCATTGTAATAAAAATACGCGAGCCCATCCGGATATTGCGTGAGGTCTGAGGCATACACATCGTGATTTCCCAGGAGCAGGTAGAATGGTATGGAGCTCATCAACGGAGCGCCTTTTTCGGAAGTTGTTGTGGCATTGAAATACGGGAAGAAATTCTTACGGTATTCACCCGCCCGGCCCCGGTCATACACATTGTCGCCCACCATCAGCAAGAATTGTGGCTGAAGAGAGTAGATCTGCTTGGCAATCTGACCTTGCTCAGGGGTGCCGGCTCCGCAGTCGCCAATCACAACAAACTTAGTCTTGGCCTCCCTTGTTCTGGTGGAAAAGGTTTGCTCCGCCACCACGGTTCCATTTCTTGTCACTTTGTAGCTGTATGCCTGGTCGAATTTCAACTTCGTTAGCTTCGCGCGGTATAGCCAGGTGGTTTCTCCATTTAGATTTAGCTGATCAGCGGCCACCTTTGCTTTTCTTGTCTTACCCTTTTCACCCAAAGGGGTACACTCCACCGTATATTCGCCCCACACGCTGTCTGTCTGCCAGATCAGGACTTTCTCCTCTTTCGATAAGGAAGGTGCGTTGCCCGGTTGAAGATAGGGATTGACCAGCATCTGCTGCCCCAGCAAACCAAAAGGGCCGAGCACGATGGCGATGAACAAGGCGGTGCTCGCCTTGTTGTATTGCGATGCCTTCATAAATGCTTTATTAGTTGGTTCTGCAATTCTTCAGGATCGTTTCACTGAAGAGCCGATCATCCTTCAAGATAGAAAAGAATTCCTGCAGGTAGGATTCCATCTCTTTGAAATCACTGGCGGCAAGTCGCGATTGCTCCAGGTTGAGCACCTCAAAAATGCGGGACTCATTTTGCAGATAGATTTTGCGGGTGTGCCGAACCAGTGCCTCGTCTCTGCAAAATCCACGATAAACCCGCTCACGAACGTTCGAAGCAGAAACCAACGCTTCGTTCACCACTGCGTAGGGTGCGTTCACCATGCCGCTCATGTCGAAGTCAAATGCAACCGGGATTACTCTACCACCCACTTGCAGTACGTATATGTTGTGTTCAACCACCGAAGACCAATCCGTATTGCCGATCATCAATTGGAAGAAGTCATGAATCAGTGCTGTGCTGTCGTGCAGGTGCAGGGGATGGATCTTGGATTCATCCAATATTTCTCCGTCAAATCGCCTGGCGAGGTGATCGTCATCCTCAATGAAGAAGCCCGGCACGTCAAAAGACTTATTCCCTTTTGACCGTTGATCGATTAAAGCAATGCGGGCCAGTCGTGTTCGCAGGGTGTAGGGGCAAACAGCTTCATACAATTTGTAGCACACGTATTCTTTCGCCACCAGGTCGATGTAGTTGGCCGGAGACCTGCACGGAAGCACCAACTTCAGGTTCTTGTTGCCTTCGAAGAGGGTTGATGCCGCATCGCTCTTCTTTATTTTCATGCGAACCGGGGGAAAGCTGCAATTCTTCCTCCGGTAGTTGCCGCGAGCGCGCACGCGCACATCCAATGCAGACCAGGACGAGTCGGCATTCTGATACTCCAGCCGGGTGGGGAAATAGACAGTATCCTCGTCACTCTCTTTCAGGTCCTTGAAAGAGAAGGACATGCGAACCCGAAGGGTCTCGTCCGAATCAAACAAGGGAGTACGTTCCCCTTCCTGACCCAGGGCACAGGCGCAAGGCAGGGTGAAAATGAACGACAACAAGATCGTTCCGCGGCAAGTCAGAAGTAATATATTTTGATCACCACGCGTTGCCTTCCGAAATCGATCTGCTCGATGCTCGTCTTTTGAATATCCAGTCCCGTTCGTTGCCTGAGGTCGGCAATCAGTTCGGCATTCCGGTCTGGCCGGATGTTCTCCAACGAGTCATATTCAACCGTCTTGATTTTCTGACTCCTGGTCAGCCGCACACTGTCCACCGCAAATACGAACAGGATGATCATTAAATTGATGCCGAGTACTTCGATGATCGACACTTTGGTAACGGAGTTGACCAATCCCAGCGCCATCACAATAAAGAGATAGGTCATGTCTTTTGTGCTGATCGTCTCCGTGCGGAAACGCAGCAATGAAAAGGCAGCCAACAATCCAAAGGCAGTACTCAAAGAATCAAACACCCGCGCCTTCTCCAACATGAAGGCAAGCAGGAAAACGATGAAGTTGAGTAGGAAAAAAGTAAAGAACAGTTCGCGCTTCTGGTAGGTGGCGTAGTAGATCACCCGCACCAGCAACACCATCGCTGCGGTGTTGATCAACAGCCGGATAAAGAAGTCGGAAGTGAAAATCCTGTACTCATCCATTGACCTAATATAGCATTATTAGCGATTAATTGAGGAAAGTAGAGCGACTGCCGGCCAGCGTATGGAAACCTGCATGGCCATACGCATTCGTCAAATCCTTGATTTTAACTCGAAAATTTGGTAAACTTTGTAGCAAGCAAATCCAGATTTTATGAGCGTACTGACCAACATTGAAGGCTGGGGCAACGCGCATCGCCCCGGTTGGCTAGATTTCTTCCGAATCATCCTCGGAATCTTCATCACGTACAAGGGTTTCGAGTTCATGTTCCACATTGAATCGCTGAAGATGACAACGGCAGGACTGGATGCCATGTTTGGCGGTGTGGTGCTGGCGCATTATGTCATCTTTGCGCACGCCCTGGGCGGTCCGTTGATTGCATTCGGGCTCTTCACCAGGATTGTTTGTGCGATTCAACTGCCCGTGCTGATAGGTGCCGTGGTGTTGGTCAACTATCCCAAGGGATTTCTTTCCATGGGAAGCCACATGGAGCTGGAGATCTCACTCGTAGTTTTGGCTGGACTCGTCATCTTTATGGTGTTCGGGGCGGGAAAGTTCTCGCTCGATGAACGCAGACGCAAAGATGTTCCGGCCACCGCAGAGTAACAGCTACCAGGGAATCACTTTCTTGTCGCGGTAAAACTTTCCGCTTTGTGGTTTGCGATCGGTGGCCAGCCATACCGCTGTTTCTGCACCCTTCGCAACTGGGCGTGGAGCTGAGCTTCCTCCCATGTCGGTCTTTACCCAACCCGGACACATCGCAAAAACTTTCATGCCTGACCGCACTTCTGCCGAGAGCAGGATGGTAAACGCGTTCAATGCAGTCTTGCTCAGCCGGTACGCTGCATATCCACCTTCCTCAAGCGATGCCAACTCGCCCATGCCACTGGATACATTGATGATGCGCGGGTCATCGCTTTTCGAAAGCAATGGCATGAAATGCTTTACCATTCGCATGGCGCCAAAGAAATTCGTGTCCATCACCGATTCGATTTCATTCATGTCGAAAGACCGCATGGGGTGGTTGCCGATGATGCCGGCATTGTTCACCAGCACATCGAGGGTTGAAACAGCCTGACTCACCTCTTGATAGGCGGTTTTGATCGACTCATTGTCTGTCACATCCAGCCGTACACCCAAAGCAGGGTCGCCTAAAGAAGCTGCCACTTCCCTGGCTTGACTTTCATTTCGGGCGGCCACAATCACTTTCCAATCCAGCGTGGCTAGCTGCCTGGCAATCTCTTTGCCGATACCCCTGTTCGCTCCGGTTACGAGCACCGTTTTTCTTTCCATGTGGAAGGTTCAGGTTTATCATTATACATCGGAACTGCTTATTTTGTTCGGACTACGTTGCAACTGCAAATGAAAATTGGGCTGCTTTCCGATACGCACGATTACCTGGACGATCGCATCATCGAACATCTTCGCGGTGTGGATGAGATCTGGCATGCCGGAGACATCGGTGAGGAAAAAGTAATCAGGCGACTGCAGGACTTAAAACCGGTAAGGGCGGTGTATGGCAATATTGATGCCCCACCGCTTACCAAGGAATTTCCCGAGGATTTGCGTTTCCAATGCGAAGGCATGGAAATATGGATGACCCACATTGGCGGGGCACCTCCCAACTACAATCCACGTGTAAAGAAACTGTTGAAGCAACACGCGCCCGGTTTGTTCATCTGCGGTCACTCCCATATTCTGCGGATCAAGCGAGACCCAAACTTTGGCAACATGATTTACCTGAATCCGGGTGCTGCGGGAAACCAGGGGTTCCACCGGATGCGGACGCTTGTACGATTTGATTTGTTCCGGGGCGAGATGAAGAACCTGCAAGTGGTGGAGTTGGGGTTGCGGGGTGCGCTGCGGTAAGGTTAAGGTGTCTGACATCTTGAAGATGTCAGACACCTAAAGACAAAAAAGGCCATCCGCCAGCAGGCGGATGGCCTTCATCAATATCCGCGAACGACCGCATTCGGCTTGCTATCTACCGGACAAAAGTTCTTCCAGCTTTTGCTTGATTTCTTGATGGGTGGTACTCTCAAAAATGACCCTATCACTCTCATCTAGAATTAAGTAGTGCGGCACCGCACCAATCCGAAGAAGCCGTTCAAAAGATCTGTTTTTTTCAACTACCTGAGGCCATGACGTTTGGTCTTTCGCCAGTGCTTTTCTCCAGTTCTCACGGTCTTCATCGATGCTAATTCCGATTAAAGGTATTCCCTTCCGCTTGAGACTTTCATTTAGCTCAGGGAGTCCCACTCTGTTTGCGGCACGACAGGGTCGGCACCAGGACGCCCAAAAGTCAATCACTTTGTACACGCCCTGAAAAGACTTAAAGGCAAGTTCCTTTCCCTTGGGATCCAGGAGAACATCATCGGGCAAAATGATACCCAATCGATCCGCCTTCGACAGGTTTTTCATATTATTAATCAGCAATACCTCGGACTCTCCAAACCGACTCAAATAAGGTTGTATTATTGCTACATTGATCTTTCCTAAATAAGCTTCGTTCAAATAGTATAACGCGGCAGCCAAGACGGACTCGTTCGTACAGGTGTCTATTACATGCATAATTTGTGGTCTTAATGAGTCAAGTCTGTCAAGCAACTGAGATAACATATGCTCCTTGATTGCTGTCGCATTTGAAGGGTTGGCTTGAATTTGGTCGGCCGCTTCCAAAAGAGTTTTTGGAATGGGTCGCTTCAGGTCTCGGAAAATTTGTAAAGACTCATTTGCATTATCCCCCGAATACCGCACGGAGTAGTAAAGAGAATCAGCATATGCATTTATCTCAACGTCCGTTCGTTTGTCCGATGATGAAATGACGTGAAACCAATTGTCATCATTCCGAACCTGAACCAAAGACTTATGATTACCCCCGACCGGTGGTTGTCGCAGCTCGTAGAATAACCCCCTGGGATCTTTAGGGAAAGTGTAGTCAAAAACACCGGACTTATCAAGCGCAATCGAATCAATCAACACCGGATCAGCCAATCTAAGTTTATCAATCCTAATCACGTAAAGAATCGACCGCCAATCCTCTGAAGGCCGGATTCTGCCAAAAAGGTGCGTTTGGGCCGTTCCCAAAAAACTATGAAGAACCAGACCGAATATAAATGCAAACCTCATGTAAATTAAGGCGAAGCCTTTGGCAGGGACTGTCTGTCAAAGGCATTCAATGCGTAATCCTTTGATGAGCCTCTAAATTTTATTCTTACCAGGCGGTCAAACGATTTGATAACATCTATCCTTTCGGTTAAAGTCATTGTGAATTAACTCTATCTCAAAAAAAAAGAAAACTAGGAATTTTGAAAGTTGGATGTAAGTTTTAGCCCTAAAAAGCAGATTAGGACTATGACAATATGGCATTTTAAGATAATACCGATTGCAAAATTATTCAATATGAACATAGGAAGGTATAATTCAGGCTAAAGGTAGGATCGCGTCAAAAAAACAATTTGCTGTCAGTCCATTCTAGTGGGAGTAAGAAAATTCCATACTTGGCAAATTTTTGACCCAAAGGGTACACTCTTTTCAGATTGGACTTGGCCAACAGAGGAATGAAGAACCTGCAAGTGGTGGAGTTGGGGTTGCGGGGTGCGCTGCGGTAAGGTTAAGGTGTCTGACACCTTGAAGATGTCAGACACCTAAAGACAAAAAAGGCCATCCGTCTGCTGGCGGATGGCCTTCATCAATATCCGCGAAAAGCTTATTTCGAAGCCTTCTTCTTAAATTCTTCCTTGATCGCTTCCACGTCCACCGACTTCATCACTGGCTTGAAGTTTTGGTTCTTCAGCGTAGTGCGTCTACGGGCAGCTTCGGCCTTATCTCTGCGGTTTTTCCTTTTCAATCGGGTTACAGCCATGATTCTCTTGTTTAGTGTGCCTGCCACCTGCGACAAGCGGCTGCAAAAATAGCAGATTATGTCAATCCCGAAAAATAATTTTCAGCCTTCCCGAGGGTAAAAACCGGGAAATCAGGACGATCATGGTTAGTTTTGGCCATTTGCGTATGGACAAACCCACCCTTCCAAAAGGTACCCGCGACTTTGGTCCGGCCGTGATGGCCAAAAGGCAGTTCATCCTCAGCCAAGTCCGTTCGGTGTTTGAAAAGTATGGCTTTCAGCCGCTGGAGACGCCAGCGATGGAAAACCTTTCAACGCTGACGGGCAAGTATGGTGATGAGGGGGATCAGTTGTTGTTTCGGATTCTGGATTCTGGTGACTTCGTGGGAGAAGATGGAATCGAGTTTCTGAAAGATACTATGGTCAACTCTCCTGACATCGATTGGGATAACGTTCACTTGAATACATTTAGGGAAATGGTTAGTGGCAAAGGCCTTCGATACGATCTCACCGTTCCCTTTTCGCGCTATGTGGTGATGAACCGGCATGAGGTCACATTTCCATTCAGGCGCTACCAGATCCAGCCCGTATGGCGGGCAGACCGGCCGCAGAAAGGGCGTTACCGCGAGTTCTATCAATGCGATGCGGATGTCGTTGGTACCGACTCATTGATTCCGGAAGCCGAGATCATTCTCATGATCAAAGAGGTTTTCGGCAAACTGGGTATTGCCGATTATACCATCAAAATCAATCACCGGGGCGTGCTCACGGGCATTGCAGAATTGGTGAAGGCCAAGGGCAAGGAAGGCGCTTTGTTTGTGGCTATTGATAAACTGGACAAGATTGGCGAAGGTGCCGTTCGCGAAGAGTTGGCAAACAAAGGCTTTGATCAGTCAGGAATCGATACGCTTTTCAACCTGCTGAAGACAGAAGGTTCCAATTCAGAAAAGTTGACCAAACTCTCGGAGCAATTCATCGGCAACGCGCATGGAGAAAAAGGCGTTGCTGATTTAAGAGAAACTTTTCAACTATTGGGCGATGCAGGAGGAAATCAGGATCACCTGGAGTTTGACATTTCGCTTGCGCGAGGACTCAGTTATTATACAGGAGCCATCTTTGAAGTGAAAGTAAACAACGTGAGCATCGGCAGCGTGAGTGGCGGTGGCCGGTACGACAACCTCACAGGCGTGTTTGGCATGCCCGGTGTTTCGGGCGTGGGCATCTCCTTTGGTGTGGATCGCCTCTATGATGTGATGGAGGAGTTGAATCTCTTCCCGGCCGATACGCTCGTTTCCACGCAGGTACTCATCGCCCATTTGGACAGCAACTGCAAACGCTATGGGTTAACGGTGCTGCAACAGCTTCGCAACCATGAAATCTCATCGGAGATTTATCCGGACGATGCCAAAGTCAAGAAGCAATTTGATTTCGCCAACAAGAAATTCATTCCCTTTGTCATTGTGATAGGCACAGACGAGATGACGTCTGGCAAACTCACTTTCAAAGACATGAAGACTGGCACGCAGTCCAGCCTGCGCATCGAAGAGATCGTTCACCAACTGACATCATCGTGAAAAAACGCCATACCATTTCGCATCAGGAACTCACCTTGAAGGACCTTGGCAGCGTTTTGGAAAATGATTTGCAGATTGAACTGTCCAGCAATGCCAAAGCCCGCATTGAGCGCTGCCGCCAATACCTGGACGGGAAATTGGCAACCACTGCAGGCAATCTTTACGGCATCAACACCGGGTTCGGATCGTTGTACAATCGGAACATCCCGACCGATGAACTGGAAAAACTTCAAGACAACCTGGTTAAGTCGCACGCGTGCGGCACCGGGCCGGAAGTCCCGCCCGAAATCGTGCGATTGATGCTCTTCCTGAAAGTGCAGTCGATCGCCTACGGCCACTCGGGCGTTCAACTTCAAACAGCAGAATACCTGGTGCGGATGTTCAATGAGGGCCTTTTGCCCAAGGTATACGAAATGGGATCCCTGGGTGCTTCTGGCGACCTGGCCCCGCTGGCACACCTGTCGCTGCCTTTGATCGGCTTTGGTGAAATTACTTTCAAGGGAAAAACCTATCAGGGCAACTTCCTGAAGGAAATGGGCATGCCCCCTATCCACCTGAAGGCGAAAGAAGGGCTGGCGCTGCTCAACGGCACGCAGTTCATGAGTGCTTATGGCGTTTGGGCGATCTGGCACGCGCACCGCATTTCAAAAATTGCCAACCTGGTTGGCGCACTCTCGTTGGATGCCTTTGACGGCCGGCTAGAGCCTTTCGATGCTTTGGTACACCGCATTCGCCCTCACAAAGGACAGGCAGAAGTGGCGGCAGAGATTCTAAAGGTGCTGGCAGGAAGTGAAATTGCGGCTCACACAAAAAAACACGTGCAGGATCCTTACTCATTCCGGTGCATTCCCCAGGTTCATGGCGCGAGCCTGGATGCATTGGCATTTGTAACCGATACATTCGTTAAAGAAGTGAATAGCGTTACCGACAATCCGAACATCTTTCCGGATGAGGATCGCATCATCTCTGCGGGGAACTTTCATGGGCAACCCCTGGCGCTCGCCCTCGACTTCCTTGCGATTGCATTGTCAGAATGGGGTAGCATTTCAGAGAGACGCACATTCCAGCTGGTTTCAGGGTCGCGCGACTTGCCGAATTACCTTGTAGCCAACCCGGGTATCAACTCCGGATTGATGATTCCACAATATACAGCCGCCTCACTCGCCAGCCAGAATAAACAACTTTGCATGCCCGCGTCAGTGGATTCGATTGTGTCGTCAAACGGCCAGGAGGATCACGTAAGCATGGGTGCCAACGCGGCTACCAAAGTTTATCGCGTGGTGAATAATACTTATGCCATTCTTGCCATTGAGTTGATGACTGCTTCGCAGGCATTGCATTTCAGAAGGCCTTTAAAGTCATCTCCTACCCTTGAGAAGTTTGTGGATAATTTCCGGCAACACGTTCCGTTTATAGAAACAGATAGACTGCTGCATGACGACATGGTGAAGTCGGAAAAATTTTTGAAAGAGATTGAGTTGCCCTTGTGAGGTTCATTGCCGCGATATTCTTGTTCACCGTTCCCATGTGGACTTCCGCCCAATTCCTGAGCGAGCAGGGCCGCTTTCAGGTAGACCAAATCAAGGGCTGCGCACCCTTCACCATCACGCTCACCAACCTTCAGGCGGGTTCATGCACAACAGGGTCGCCCTGTGCCATGGATTACCTGGGCAACGGGCAAACGCAACAAAACGTGTTCACGTTCACCTATCCCAACCCGGGCACGTTCAATCTATCTGTCCTTTACCAAAATACGGGTGCGGACAGGATCACCATTACCGTGGTGCAAAACATCTCCCCGGCCTTTGATGTGTATCGCTGTGCCGCCAATGGTGCATCCATTAAAATAACCGACAACAGTTACGACCAGTATGTGATCGACTTCGATGGCGCATTGCCCCCGGAGAATATCATCCCGAAAAGCAACAACCAGGTGGCGAGTTTTAACTATGGATCAGGTGGCGCCAAGAACATCACCGTAAGGGGAAGAAATCTCAGTTCTGCCGACAACTGCAATTCACAGGTCGAGACCTTTACGGCCATCAACGCGTTGCCCGCGGCCTCATTCACTTCTCTTCAGCTGCTGAACAAGACACAACTCACGCTCGACTTCAATCCCGTACAGGATGTCCAGCACCGATTGGAAATTGCCGTGAACGGCACCACCTCATTTCAGCAAGTGGCCACTCTTTACGAAGCCAGCACCTATACCGTGGGCAGCCTGAACACGGAAGACAACTTCTACTGCTTTCGGCTGGCCTCCTATGATCCATGCAATAACACCAGCGTGTATTCAAACGTCATCTGCAGCAACCGCCTCAGCCTGAACATTCAGAGCGCGGTTAACCAACTCTCGTGGATAACTGCATCGACAGGTATTCAAAGCGTATCGATTCTTCGCGACCAAAACGCCTACGTAAACTTGCCCGGAGCGCCAACCGGTTTCAATGATGTGGACATCGTGTGCAACACAGACTATTGCTACCAGGTGGTCACCAACTACACGAATGGGGCGAAGAGTTTCTCGTTTGAAAGATGCGGCACTTCGTTCACGATCACTACGCCCACACCCATCAGCAATGCAAGCGCGGTGGTGAGCGAAGGGAGTGCAGATCTCACCTGGATTCAAGATCCGCCCGACCAGCCTTCTTTGTATTCAGTCATTAAGATTTCCAACGGCCAGAATTTTGGTGCGATCGCTACATCAGACGGATTGAGCTACTCGGATAAGACCTACACCACCGGCAGCAGCACCTGTTACCGAATCGAATACACAGACGACTGCGGAAACAACAGTCCGGCCGGAGCGTTGATTTGCCCTATGGAAATGCAGGGCACCATGGATGAACAAAATGTCATCACGTTAAACTGGTCGAGGTATGTGGGATGGAATGGGGGCGTGGCAAGTTACCGCGTGGAGAAGTATGCCAAGGATGGTTCGCTGATCAAGTCATTCAATGTCGGTACTGACACCACCTTTGTCGATGACGAAGATGATCCTCAAAACCAGCTGGTCACCTATCGGATCGTTGCCCTCGCAAATCAAGCCGGACTGACAAACTCCGTGAGCAACCCGCTGTCCTTCATCAAAGAAAACAACCTGTTCTTCCCCACCGCCTTTAGCCCCAATGGCGACAAGCTCAACGATCGATTTTCTATTTCCGGACAGTTCATTGTGAAGATCGAACTGGAGATATTTAACCGGTGGGGCGAGATGGTTTATTCATCATCGGACAACGAACCGTGGGATGGAAGCTTTAAAGGGAAACCGGCACAGGAAGATGCCTACGTGTGGTCGGCCAATGTCACCGACCTGGCAGGCCGAACCTTCAAACGAAGAGGCACCGTTGCCTTGATTCGCAGGAAGAAATAACCCGGTTGGGCCGCGCCCACAATTGCGTAACTTTGCTGTTCATATAATCGGTACGACCATGCTTGATATGATGAAAATGATGGGCAAGATGAAGGAGGTGCAGGCCCGAATCAAAGAAGCCCAGGAAAATCTGACGAACGTCAAAGCCACCGGGGAATCAGGTGGAGGCATGGTAAAAGCCGTGGTGAACGGCAAGAAGCAACTCATTTCCCTCGATATCGATCCGGTGATCATCAAAGCCGATGACAAGACAGTGATGCAGGATTTGATCGTGGCAGCCGTTAACAAGGCTTCGGAAGAGGCGGAAGCGCTGGCCAGGGAGGAATTGAAGAAGAGTACCGAAGGTCTGCTCCCCAATATTCCCGGTATGGACCTTAGCAACCTGATGGGATGAACGAAGTAGCCGTGGTGATCCTCAACTACAATGGGGCGTCACTCCTTCCGGTTTTCCTTCCTTCCGTTGTTGCCCATAGTCCATCCGCTTCACTGTATGTAATCGATAATCATTCAACAGACAAATCGGTCGCATACGTCAGAGAAAACTTTCCCTCGATACAAGTCATTCAGCTGGCGGCTAATCTTGGTTATTGTGGAGGTTATAATGCCGGACTCAAACAGATTGAAGCGAAGTATTACGTCCTCCTCAATTCGGATATCGAGGTAACCCCCCGTTGGATCGACCCTGTGCTGGATCTCTTTCGTGCGGATAACCGGCTGGCAGCTGCCCAACCAAAAATCCGTTCTTACCGAAACCGACAGTTCTTCGAGTATGCCGGTGCGGCCGGAGGTTTTGTTGACATCATGGGCTACCCACTTTGCCGCGGCCGGGTTGTTAACGCCATCGAAAAAGACGAGGGTCAATACGATGACAGCCGGGAAGTCTTTTGGGCTACAGGCGCCTGTCTTTTCATCCGATCAGATGTGTTTCACCAACTGGGTGGTTTCGATGAGGACTTCTTTGCGCACATGGAAGAGATCGATCTTTGTTGGCGGATACACCGGCTGGGGCTAAAGGTATATTATGTAGGTGAATCCATGGTCTATCACCTGGGGGGTGGAACCTTGTCCGAGTCCCATCCGATGAAGACGTTCTTGAATTTCAGAAACGGCCTGGTCCTTCTCATTAAGAATTTACCAGTTGGCAAACTTTGGTATAAGCTGCCCATTCGAATCGGCATGGATTGGCTTGCCGCGGTGGTCTTCCTTTTCATTGGTCATGCCCGGATGGCATGGGCCGTTTTGAGGGCACATGCTGCGGTTCTAAGGAGGTGGTCCGGCACCTGGGCTAAGCGCAAATCCATTCAAGGTGCTGGCGAAATCACCGGGATCAACCTTTTTCCGCACTCGATTGTGATAAACTACTTCCTTCTTGGAAGGAGGAAGTTCAGCGAACTCGTTAAAAAATAATCAATCTTAATAGTCCCAGATGGTGCTGCGCCTTCGCAAGTGCCTGCGGATATTCATCACAAAGGCCAATGCCAGGTAGACGATGACCGGTGACCCAAAGGTTAAAAACGATGCATAGATGAAGAACAAACGTATGCTGGAGGTGGCAATGCCTAATTTTTCACCCAGTTTTGTGCAAACCCCAAATGCATGTTCTTCAAAAAAATGTTGAATCCGTTTTACCACGCCCTGCATAACAATTTGTTGCTAAGATTGCCCTAAAAAATTCCGTTTACCTAGGTAAACGTCCATTTATCGACTATAAAATCAGCTTACAAATATAAGCGGTCGAAAGCCCATTCTGAATGGCCTAAATCTTATTTTTTTGAGTATAATTGCAAAAAAAACACCATACTTATACCTTTGCGACTCGCTTAAGAATAACCTTAAAACTACATTCCATGAGAAAAATTGTTTACGCATTTGTGATCGTAAGCGCCCTGACTTTTACGGGCTGTACGCTCCCAAGCATGATCAAGATGGCCAAGGAGCAGAACCTGACGGTGACTCCGAACCCACTTGAGGTGCATAAGGACACGGTAGCTTACGAAATGGCTGCTAATCTTCCGGTAAAAATGCTCAAGAAGGGCACTGTTTATTCCCTGAACTCTTTCTACAAGTACGGAGACCAGGAAGTGGCCATGGAAGCAATCGACTTCAAGTCTGAAGACTTCCCCAATGCAGGAACTGAGCAGCCTAAGATCACCAAGAACTTCTCCTTCGCGTATCAGCCGGCCCACAAGACGGGTGTTCTTGAAGTAGAAGGGGTGGCCAAAAAAGGCGCAAAGGCGAAGACAACACCTCGCATGCAGGTGGCTACTGGCGTGATCACCACGTCAAAGCTGGTGCAAAACGCTTATTATGCCGCTTATGCGAATCATGGATATAACAACCAGGAAGAAATCATCCCTGTAATCATCCCTGATTTCATCTTCGAACAAGGTCGTTCTGTGCTTCGCACGTCCGAAATCAGAAGCGACAAGGGTAAGAAATTGGATGCGTTCATTGCAGAAAAGAACGTTACGCGTACCGTAACCATCACGGGTACCCACTCCCCTGAAGGTGCTGAGCGAATCAACACCCGGCTGGCAAACGAACGTGCTGCCGCCATTGAGAAGTATTACAGGGCGCAAATGAAGAAGTACGATTATCAAGGTAAGGCTGATTCCATCAACTTCATTCAGAAGCCCATTGTAGACGATTGGACTGAGTTCAAGACCGCACTTTCTTCATACGAAGGCATCTCTGCAGACGAGAAGTCGGCATACCTGAACATCATCAACGGTGCAGGCGACTTCGTTTCGCAGCAAAAGCAAATCGAGAAGCTGCCGACTTACAAGAAGGTTTTCAAGGATATCTATCCTGGCTTGAGAACAGCAAAGACGGAAATCCTGACCATAAAAGACAAGAAGACTGACGCAGAGATTTCAGTGCTAGCCAAGCAAATCACGCAAGGTCAAATGAATGCCGATACCCTCTCTTTTGAGGAGCTGATGTACGCTGCATCTTTAACTCCTTCGCTGGAAGAAAAAGAAGCCATCTACACGGCCGCGACCAAGAAAGGAACCAACTGGAATGCGCACAACAACCTGGGCGCGGTTTACCTTGCCATGGCGATTGCCGACCCCGCCAAAGCATCAGACATGGCAGCAAAAGCCGCTGCCCAACTTGACATCGCTGCCAAGATTAAGGAAACACCGGAAGTACATGCCAACCTGGCAACCGTTGCTTTGATGCAGGGCAATCCTTACAAAGCAGCCAGCCACGCAAGCAAGGCATTGAATGGCGCCAGCAACGATGTGGCTCGTGGCGTGAATGGCGTAAAAGGTGCCTCTGAGATTTACATGGCCAAGTACGATGCGGCCGTGCGTTCTGAATCTTCTGCTTCCGATACTCCTGTGAACCTCTTCAACAAAGGCCTTGCCCAGTTGTTGAACAAGGATTATGCAAATGCATCGAGCTCATTTGCTGAAGCGACCCGCAAGAACAGCAATTATGCCGTTGCCTTCTACGGTGCGGCAGTAGCTGCTGCTCGTTCAGGAAATGGCGATGCAGTGGTGAGCAACCTGACCAGTGCGGTGAAGATCGACCCTAGCTTGAAGGACAAGGCTTTGACTGACCTTGAGTTCGCAAAGTGGGCCACTTCTGACGCCTTCAGAAACGCACTGAAGTAGCAGGCAACAATAAGATCAAAAGCCCCGGCCATCCCGGGGCTTTTTTTGTGCCCTGGCCGTTCCTGACAAAATTGGGGGTTTGCTTTAACGAGATCGTTCCGATCATTATTTTTACGCTCTTCCTAACAAACGAGTATTATGAGAGAGATCCAGTTCAGAGAAGCCCTGCGCGAAGCGATGACGGAAGAGATGAGGCGCGACTCAAGCGTATTCTTGATGGGAGAAGAAGTGGCCGAATACAATGGCGCCTACAAGGTGAGCCAGGGCATGCTGGATGAATTTGGCCCTGATCGGGTGATCGATACACCGATTTCTGAACTTGGCTTTGCAGGCATCGGGGTGGGCGCGGCTATGAACGGCATCCGCCCAATCATTGAGTTCATGACCTTCAATTTCTCTCTCGTAGCCATCGACCAGGTGATTAACAGCGCGGCCAAGATGATGTCGATGTCCGGTGGTCAGTTTAATGTGCCCATTGTATTCCGCGGACCAACCGGTAACGCAGGCATGTTGAGCTCTCAGCACTCGCAGAATTTCGAAAACTGGTATGCCAACTGTCCTGGCTTGAAAGTAGTTGTGCCGTCAAACCCATATGACGCCAAAGGGCTGTTGAAGACTGCCATCCGCGATGACGACCCGGTGATCTTTATGGAGTCGGAGCTGATGTATGGCGACAAGGGCGAAGTTCCTCAAGAGGAGTACCTGATCCCCATCGGTTTGGCCGACATCAAAAAGCAAGGGAGCGATGTGACCATTGTGTCTTTCGGAAAGTTCATGAAGGTGGCGCTCAGCGCTGCTGCCGAACTTGAAAAAGAAAATATTTCTGCTGAGGTGATTGACCTGCGATCGGTACGCCCGATCGACTACGCCACCGTGGTTGAGTCGGTGAAGAAGACGAACCGTTTGGTGATTGTGGAAGAAGCCTGGCCCCTTGCTGCCATATCTTCTGAGATAACCTACCACATACAAAAGCACGCCTTTGATTACCTGGATGCACCCGTCCACCGCATCAACAGCCTGGATGTACCCCTTCCCTACGCGCCCACATTGATCGAGGCCATTTTGCCAAGTGTAGAGCGCACCGTGAAGGCAGTAAAAGAAGTGATGTACGTGGCTTAATCGTAGTAGGCGACCAGTATTTTCCAGGCATCTTCCACCTTGCCTGATTCAATGTATTGTTTGGCAAGTTGGTGAATGCTCTCCTCACCTTTTGAGAAAGCGCGCTTCACATCTTCTCCTTCCATTATTTTTTCTGCCGATGCTTTGTTTGGCAATTGTTCCACATTGCCGAGAAGGCCCAGGTCATTTCCGGTGAGGATCTTACTTTTTCTTACCGGTTCGGGCAGTTGATCCACACCCAGGCCACTCCTCCCAATCGGCTTGGGCACCTGGAATACCGCTTCGCCACTGGCACGGCAATAATCATCACCGCCCATGCGCGCAATTGCATCCAACTTGTGGGGATCGATTCTTCCCTGTTCGTTGAGTATGTCTTCCTTGATGTGCATCAATAGCACTTCACACACCACCAAATTGCCGGCCCCGCCTTCGCTGCCCAAGGAAATCACCTGGTTGACTTTACATTCAAAAGTAACGGGCGACTCCGCCACGCGCGGGGGTTTTACCCTTAGTGATGGTATGGGTGTAAAGCCCGCCTTCACAAATTCATTCACACCCTTTTCATACTCGGTGGAGGCCAGCGAAGCCTGCTGCACCATGGCGTAACTCACGATGTTGATCACCACTTCTGGCACCTCTTCTACATTTTGCAGGCTATGCTTGGTTGTATTGTCTTTAACCCGCCTGGACGGTGAGAAGATCATGATGGGCGGGTTGGTACTGAACACATTGAAAAAGCTGAATGGGCTCAGGTTTACGTTGCCGCTCTTGTCAATGGTACTTGCAAACGCTACCGGGCGTGGCACCACCGCGCCAAGGAAGTAGGCGTGCATCTTGGGAACAGGGATTTCTTTTGGATCAATCGTCAGCATAAGATCTGTTCAATAAGCAGGCAAAATCTGACCAACACATTCGCCAAAGCCAATGCGAACGCCCTCACGTTCTGCGTAGCCGCGGATGACTACCGTGTCCCCGTCCTGCAAAAAGGTTCGGGTCGTGCCGTCCGTCATGCGCAGGGGTTTTTGCCCGTTCCACGAAAGTTCCAACATCGAACCATAAGACCCCGGTGAGGGCCCGCTGATGGTGCCGGAGGCGTACAAATCACCCACTTGAATGTTGCAGCCATTAACCGTGTGATGGGTAAGTTGCTGAGCCATGTTCCAATACATGTACTTGAAGTTGGACCTGGCCACGATGGATTCTTCCTGATCTTGCGGACGCAGCGCCACCTCCAGCATGATGTCAAAATTCCGACTTCCTTCAAATGCCAGATAGGGAAGCACATGCGGCATCTGGTCAGGCCCTTTCACCCTGAATGGCTCCAACGCATCCATGGTAACGATCCATGGCGACACAGTCGATCCAAAGTTCTTGCCTAAGAACGGACCAAGCGGTACGTATTCCCACTGCTGTATGTCACGCGCAGACCAATCGTTAAACAACAGCATACCAAAAATATGATCCTCAGCCTCGTTAACGTGGATGGAGGTTCCCAACGATGTATTGGTACAAGTCACAAAGGCCATTTCCAATTCAAAGTCCAGTTTTTGAGTAGGGCAGTAAACCGGTAATTCTTCCTGCCCTGCTTTAATCTGCCCTTTCGGCCGATGAATGCCCGTGCCGGAGACTACGATGGATGAAGCACGTCCATGATAACCTACCGGCAGGTGTTTCCAATTAGGCAACAACGCATGCTTCGGATCGCGAAACATCGAACCCACATTGGTCGCATGCTCCTCGCTGCTGTAAAAGTCGGTGTAGTTCGGAACCCGTATCGGCATTTGCATCTCCACCTCATCCATGGGGATGAGCGCAATTTCACGGTCGTGGCGGTTGGACTTCAGCTGCACATTGTCAAGACGGAGAATTTCTGATATTCGGCTTCTCACCTCACCGGTCTTCTTTCGGCCAAGCCCTATAAAGTCATTCAAAAAAGGTTGATTGAAAATACCAGCGGGGAGACCCAATGCATCGAGGTAGCCATGCTCATGCAAAAACACCAGGTCAAGCACATGATTGCCAATGGCAACCCCTGCAACAGGTGAAAGATATTGCGTTTTGAAAATGCCAAATGGCAAATTCTGAATGGGGAAATCGCTACCCTTTGGAACTTCAACCCAACTCTTCAACTCAGGATCATTCGGACTCATGGCACGGTTCAGAATTCATTTCAGAAAGGCTAATTTATAAGGTTTGATTGATAACTTGTCGTTTTTAAGCGTGGATCAGGCACCCCGACCATTTGACTTCCCGCCCGCATTTGAGACGGCCATGCGCGAACGCCTGAAGGCTGATTTTATGGCGTTTGCCGGTGCGCATCAACACACCACACCGGTATCGATCCGACTGAATCCGGCAAAGGCAACCAGCGATATAGGGTCTCCCACTCCATGGGCCACTTCGGGCCGTTACCTCCCAGGCCGCCCGTCATTCATTACCGATCCGCTGTGGCATGCGGGTGCGTACTATGTGCAAGAGGCCAGTTCCATGTTCCTGGAACAAGCGATCATGACCATTCGGCCGGCATCCATTTCACGTGCGCTTGACCTTTGTGCTGCGCCTGGAGGCAAGTCAACTCACCTGTTGTCGTTGCTGCCACCTGACGCGGTGGTGATCGCCAATGAAGTGATTCGTTCTAGGGCTACGATCCTTTCCGAAAACATTCAACGCTGGGGGCAATGGAACGTGATTGTTTCCAATAATGATCCGTCTCATTTTTCCAGGTTGGAGGCACTGTTTGATTTAATCGTTGTTGATGCCCCTTGCTCTGGCGAAGGGTTGTTCCGAAAAGACCCCGATGCGATCGAAGAGTGGTCCGTAGAACACGTCCGACTGTGTGCCGCGCGCCAAAAACGAATTCTTGAAGACGTTTGGCCGGCACTTGCAGTTGGAGGCCATCTCGTGTACTGCACCTGCACGTACAATGCGGATGAAAATGAAAAGAACCTGGCCTCATTTAGTAAAGCCCAAGCGCTGGAATTTGTGCCCATACCGGTGAACGCAAGCTGGGGAATTGAGACCGTGCAACATGATGATGTGGTGGGGTACCGCTTCTATCCGCATCGTGTTGACGGAGAGGGTTTCTTCTTGAGCGTGCTCAGGAAAAAACAGGGCCCTCCCCCGATGCAGGTGCCGAAGGTTCGCAAACGAAAGGAGCCATCACCTGCGTTGGTAGGTCAAGTCGAGTGCTGGCTTCGGCCTCACACTCAATTCTCCATTGAAATATTGAATGACACACTATTCGTGTTTCCCGACCCGGACCTGCTTGCCTTCGTAGAAAATAACCTGAAGGTAGTGACAGCGGGAACCACAATGGCAACAATTAAGCGTGACAAGCTCGTGCCTGAAACAGCACTTGCGTTTGCCACATCGCTACAACCCATGGCCTTTCCACGCATCGAACTGACATTGGAGCAGGCTCTAAAATATCTGAGAAAAGAATCACTTTCGTTAGAAAGGCAGGGCAGCGGGTTTGCACTCGCAACCTACGGGAACCTGGGCCTGGGCTGGATGAACATGCTACCCAACCGGATCAACAACCTCTACCCTTCTCATTGGCGGATATTGAAATCGTAACCTGCTAAAGCGCTAACCAGGCCTGGACGATCCCTTCTGGCAAGGCAGCACCACTGAAAAATATTCCAACACAATAGACCTTTTCGTAGTAATTGGCGCTGCGAATCGCCAACGGCAAAGAACTTAGCGACAGGAGTGTAAAGGAGAACGCGAACACCACGGTGACAACGATCAGGGGAATGGGTGAAGCAATAAATACAACACCCAGAGCGCTTGCTCCTGTGAATGCTAGGCTGAGCCAAAATGATTTTTCAAGGCCGTAATTCCGAATGAAACTACTGATTGGAATAGACATCACAGCCGACATCAGCAACATGGAGGTAAGCATCCAGTTGCCACTCATGCCGAAAACCGGAGTCGAAATGATCTTATCCAGCACAGCTGGAAAGAAGTAAAACAGTAACGTGGTGGCCGTACCGAGTGCAAGGCCCAAAATAAAGATCAACCGGTAGTTTGATCGCTGGGTGTCCAGCTTGAAGGCCGTGGCCTCTTTCCCACCTGATTGACTAAATAGACTGAGGGAGGTAGTCTTCAAAGCATAGCCTGATGTAAACACGGCCAACCCGCCCACGATGAAAGTGATCGGTGCGCCCAGAAAGTCGATGATGTCAACGATCACAGGTTCCAACGAGTAAACAAGATTTGAAACAATCGTTAAGAGTGCCATCGCGTGGGGCAGCCGCTCGACAGGGGTAAACAATTCAAGTGTAGAGAGCGCAGGACTGGTGAATATGCTCATTGCGATGAGCCACCCGACAATCAGTACCGGCAGCACCCATTTGAAGATCCCCCCGGGATCGGCCAACAAGGTAAAGGCGACAGCCATAAAAATCATCGCGGCAAAGGCAGTACCTGATGTAATGATAGGCAACCGGTGCCCAGCCTTAAACCGAAAACGATCACCGAGTTTACCTGCTATGATAGGTGTGATGGTTAATACCAGTCCCTGCACCACCAGCAGCAGGAACGAGAACTCAGTAAACTGGAATTGAATCAAGAGCTTCGGCTGGTAGTTTTGATAGGCAATCCATCCCACGATGATTGATGCGTAAAGGGCAGAAAGACTCCAGAGCTGTTGCCAATGGAGTGGCACCAATTGGCTATCCCGGTTAGTCTGGTCTATTGAAAGGGTTGAGTGCATGTCTTTTTTTCTTCGGTTATGCCTTCAGATACGAAGGGCGCCCTGCGATTGGATTTCAGGCGCAGCAAATTCTCAGCAATCGCCTCATTTTCATATTTTTGCGCCTCGAATTTCATTCTTTCTCAAGACGCCAATGGCCCTGTCAACCAAATACAACCCAGCAGAAGCAGAAACCAAGTGGTATGCATACTGGATGGAAAAAGGTTACTTCCGAGCGAAGCCCAACTCATCAAAGGAGCCTTTTACCATCGTGATTCCACCTCCTAACGTGACAGGTGTACTCCACATGGGCCACATGCTCAACAACACCATTCAGGACGTCCTGATCAGGAAGGCACGCATGGAAGGAAAGGTAGCCTGTTGGGTTCCTGGTACCGATCATGCCTCCATCGCAACCGAGGCAAGGGTGGTGGGCATGCTGCGGGAAAAAGGCATCAAGAAATCCAGCTTAACCAGGGACGAGTTCCTCTCCTATGCCTGGGAGTGGAAGGAAAAGTATGGCGGCATCATCCTGGAGCAACTCAAGAAGCTAGGGGCTTCCTGCGATTGGGATCGTACTGCATTCACCATGGAACCAGGTTACTACAAGGCGGTGATCAGGGTATTCGTTGACTTATACAAGAAAGGTTTTATCTACCGGGGTTTGCGCATGATCAACTGGGACTGCGAGGCAAAGACCGCGGTATCAAATGAAGAGGTGATCTACAATGAGGGCGGTGAGAAATCGATTCTTTACTCGGTGAAGTATCAGGTCAAAGATGCTCCCAACGAGTGGGTAGTGATCGCCACGCAGCGCCCCGAGACCATCATGGGCGATACGGCCGTTGCCGTAAATCCAACCGATGATCGGCATAAACACCTCATCGGCAAAAAGGTATTGGTTCCTTTCATCAACAGGGAAATTCCTGTAATCGCTGACGACTACGTTGACAAGTCGTTCGGGACTGGTTGCCTGAAGGTAACGCCTGCCCATGATGTAAACGACTATGAAATTGGTTTGAGACACCACCTTCCCATTGTTGACACAATCAATGATGACGGTACTTTGAACGAACGCTGCGAGATTTCCAAGTTTGTAGGAAAGGATCGGTTTGCAGTGCGCAAGCAAATTGTGAACGACATAAAAGAAGCAGGCTTGCTGGTAAAGGAAGAAGAGTTTGTCACTCGGATCGGCCGGAGCGAACGCACCAACACGATTATTGAACCCAAGCTTTCGCTTCAATGGTTCGTGAAAATGAAAGAGATCTCCAGGCGGGCCCTTGTGGCTGTGGAGCAAGATGAAATTAGGCTTCATCCCGCCAAATTCAAAAATACGTACCGGCATTGGATGGAAAACGTGCGCGACTGGTGCATTTCCAGGCAGCTCTGGTGGGGGCATCGCATTCCGGCATATTACTTCGGACCCGGAGACGATGATTTCGTTGTAGCTGAGAGCCTCGAAGAGGCCGTGCGGCTTGCTTCGGAAAAAGCAGGTCGTGCGTTAACAGGCAGCAACCTTCAACAAGATCCGGACGTGTTGGATACCTGGGCTTCGTCATGGTTATGGCCCGAAGCCGTTTTTGACGGATTTAAGGATGAATATTTTGATGCCTCCCATGGCAAGATCATCGCATCAAGGAATGCAGACCTGGCCTACTTCTACCCCACTCAGGTGCTTGTTACAGCTCCCGAGATCCTGTTCTTTTGGGTGGCACGTATGATCATTGCCGGATACGAATACATGGATGAAAAGCCATTTGAAGACGTTTACCTGACGGGTATCGTTCGCGACAAGCTCGGCAGAAAAATGTCTAAGTCTTTGGGCAACTCACCTGATCCATTGCACCTGATCGCCCGCTATGGAGCCGATGGCGTACGTACGGGAATGCTCTTCAGCTCTCCAGCCGGCAATGATCTGCTGTTTGACGAGAAGCTCTGTGAACAAGGTCGGAATTTTGCCAACAAGATTTGGAATGCATTTCGGCTGATCAAAGGATTTGACGTACAGGATATTGAACAGCCAGAGGAAAACAAGCTGGCCATTGACTGGTTTCAATCGAGGCTAAACCAGGGAATTACCGAATTGGAGGATTGTTTTTCAAAATTCAGGATCTCGGATGCGTTGATGACCAACTACAAACTGGTTTGGGACGACTTCTGTTCGTGGTATCTCGAGATTATCAAACCCCGTTTCGGAAATCCAATCGATGGAAGCACCTACGATGCCACCATCGGATTCTTCTCCACAATCCTCAAGCTATTGCATCCATTCATGCCTTTTATCAGTGAAGAACTATGGCATGAGTTGGATAAAAAAGAAAAGGGTTGTTTGATTGTGGCGCCCTGGCCTGGCGCGCAAGCCTTCGATGAAAAAATGATATTGCAGGCAGTTGCTTCATTTGAGATTGTTGCACAACTTCGAAACCTTAGAAATGCCAAGGGTATTTCTCCGAAAGAGCCTTTGAAATTAGTGATCAGCAAGGAGGGCAATGAGCAGTTTTCAAGGTTCATTTCCGTAGCGAAGAAACTCGGTAACCTTTCCGAGGTGAGTTTCAGCAACGGCAACCCAATTACCGGAAGCATTTTCATGGTGAATAATGTGGAATTCACCGTACCCCTGGAAGGCAGTATCGACCTTGACAAGGAGCGCGAGGTGATTCAAAAAGAACTTGACTACGCCAAAGGATTTCTCCAATCGGTAATGAAGAAACTTGCGAATGAGAAATTCGTGAAAGGCGCACCTGCTCACGTCATTGAGGTGGAAAAAAAGAAGATGCAAGATGCCGAGATCAAGATCCGAGCGCTCGAGCAATCACTGCGTTCGTTGGGGCGTTAAGGCTTTGACGGGCTCAACTTCTTGTTATAGAAATCGAATACCTTTGCCAACCCGTACTCCTCTTTTATGTTGAGGTTGTTTACTTTGATAAATTCTTCAATCCGGGGCCAGGCTTCGCCAAAGATCCCAGGCAAATCCTTCTTTTTTTTGATCTCGAACACTTCGAACCCATTGGCCCGGTAGAATCTATCTTTTTTGTAAATCTTCTCGTCACGGCTACCCACATCAAATGCTGGTATGTAATCGGGGCGCTTCACCCAAATGTAAGTGAGCTTTAACAGCGGAATCTTTCCGTCTGAGAGTACCTCCAACAGGCCGCTCAGTTTTACTCCATCTTCAGTATACTTGGAAGCATTCACGAAGGCCCGGGGCAGATTTGTCAGCGAATCGTACCAGATCAGACTTTCTACCCGATTGGCCATCAACAGTTTGATTCCATTGCTCACCTTAATCTCCAGTGCCTGGCTTTTGATGTCATACTTCATTTGATAACCATCGATGACCTTGTCAGCGCCCTCAATCAGCAGGGATCCCGTATTCCATTTTGTGTCAAGGTAATAATCGCCCTGCACGGTTCCCTCGGGCACCGGAATACCGTAAAGAATGTCGGAACGCGTAACACCATTAAAGTCGGCCATCCCATCCATGGTTTGCCTGATTCGGATTTGTTCAGGCAGCGCCTGCTGTGCCGCGAGCTCGCAGAAGGCAAGCAAGAGCGGAACTGCCAGATAATACTTCGTATTCGATGCAAGGCGTTGGATAGTCGTGTTCACGGTTGATCCTAGGGAAAAGATATAATATTTGATCAAGAAAGTTAGGAAGAAATTAACGGAAACTAAACCCGTGCAGCGAGCAAGAGGTCGATATTCTTATACTTTAATCCAAATTTCCGGGCAATTGCCTCATTGGTGATCCCCCCTTTGTAGGTATAAACACCCTTCAAGAACCATTTGTGGCTAAAAATCATTTCCTCCACACCGCCCTCTTCTGCAGCGCGCACGATGGTGGGTGTAAAAATATTGCTCAATGCGGTGGTGGCCGTGTTGGCAACGCGAGAGGCAATATTCGGCACACAATAATGAATCACATCGTATTTTCTGAATACCGGCCTTGAGTGGGTGGTGATTTCCGAAGTCGCTACACAGCCACCCTGATCGATGCTTAGATCAATAATCAAGGAGTCTGGCTTCATTTGGCTGACCATCTCCTCAGACACCACGTGACGAACCTTGCCTTTTTCCGGCCGCAACGCGCCAATTACCACATCAGCTGTCTTCAGACTCTCACTGAGTGTGACTGTATCGATGGTGGAAGTGTAAAACTGTGTGCCTAACGTATGCTTGATTCTCCGAAGCTTGTAAAGATGGTTATCAAAAATTTGGATCTCCGCCCCAAGACTTAGTGCCGCGCGGGCTGCAAACTCTGCCACCGTGCCTGCACCAATAATCACCACCTTGGTTGGCGGCACACCGGTAATACCTCCCAGAATAACACCTTTTCCTTTATTTGCCGTACTCAAGTATTCCGCAGCTATTAGAATTACCGTACTGCCTGCAATCTCGCTCATGGCACGAATGATAGGCATTCCACCTACCTTGTCTTCGATAAACTCATAGGCCAGGGCCGTCACTCTCTTCTTGACCAGTGCTTGAAGGTAGTCTTTCTGGAGGTTTCCAAACTGCAGCGCTGAAATCAGGGTTTGCCCGGGATGAAAATGCTCAATCTCCTCCACGGTCGGTGGCTCAATTTTAAGAATCACATCAGCCTTGTAGACTTCCTCCGGTGAGTACACAATTTTCGCCCCTGCATCGCTGTACTGTTTGTCGGTAAATTTAGATCCCTCACCTGCTTTCTTTTCCACCCAAATCTCGTGACCATGATTTACCAGCAGCGCAACGGCATCCGGGGTAAGGCTTATCCGGTTTTCCTGAAGCGATATTTCGCGAGGCAAGCCAATGAAGAAAGAATGTTGCCCTTTCTTTACGCGCATCAACTGTTCCTGCGTGGCCAAGCCACTGGCCGCAAGGGCCTCAAAACCTGTCTTCTTTTTTTCGCTCATGAAGCAAATTCTATTTTCCTCGTGTTCACATCCTCATGGCTAATCTTCACTTCGAATAGCCCGTCAGGCAGGAGACCCAGGATTTTTTCGGGCCACTCCACAAAACAGTAGTTGCCAGAATCCAGGTACTCCCCGGTCCCGATGTCCACCGCTTCGGCCTGGTGCTTTATCCGGTAGAAATCAAAATGAAATATTTTCCCTTTCATGGATTGATACTCGTTCACGATTGAGAATGTCGGGCTGCTCATTACATCGGAGACACCCAGCAGGCTGCAGACCGCTTTGATGAGGGTTGTTTTTCCGCTACCCATGTCACCGTAAAAAATCCACACCTTTCTATCGCCTGCCGCTTTAAGTAATTCCTGTGCTGCCCATGGCAGCCGCTCCAATGGCAGCGGCTTACCCTCCGCCAGAGGCTTCCATGACTCAGGCATTCTTCGAATTTAATAAAATTAGGGGAATGATCATCTCCTCCAGGCTCACCCCGCCATGCTGGAAAGTGTCTTTGTAAAAGTTAACGTAGTAGTTGTAATTGTTGGGATAAGCAAAAAACTGGTCTTCTATGGCAAAGACATAGGAGGTGGATACATTTGACTTAGGAAGAAAAAACCGCTCAGGCTTTGTACATTCAAGCACTTTGTCTCCATCATAGTTGAGGTTCTTCCCCTGCTTGTACCTCAGGTTGGTATTCACGCTCCGGTCCCCTACAATCTTGAAGGCCCTCTTTACCCTGATCGTTCCATGGTCGGTGGTAATAATCAACTTCGCTTTTTTTGACGCGATCCGCTTCATGATATCAAGCAAGGGCGAGTGCTGAAACCAGGAAAGGGTGATGGATCGGTAGGCCGCCTCATCGGGGGCCAACTCGCGAATCATCGCCATGTCGGTGCGGGCGTGCGATAACATATCGACAAAGTTGTATACGATTACATTCAGTTCATTGCCGAAAAGGTTATTCACATTATCAACCAGGTCGCGACCCTCTTCTACCTTTTTGATTTTATGGTAAGAATGCTTGATGCTAAGATTGTTCCTCCGGATCTGCTTGGCAAGGAACTCATCCTCAAAGTTGTTCTTTCCTTCGTCATCGTCCTCGCCAACCCAAAGGTCGGGTGCCACTTTCGCCATCTCACCGGGAAGCATTCCAGAAAAAATCGCGTTGCGCGAATAGGCCGTAGTGGTGGGCAAAATGGAATAGTAGGTTTCCTCCGAAACAATATTGAAAAGATCCTCGACAATGGGTTCTAAAATTTTCCATTGGTCCCACCGAAGGTTGTCAATCACGATCAAGAACGTAGGCACATCCTTCGTAATCTGCGGGAAGACTTTCTTTTTCATCAACTGGTGCGACAGCAGGGGCTTTTTGGCGTTGGGGTCGTTTAGCCACCCATCGTAATTGCGCTTGACAAAGCGACAGAAATTGGTATTGGCTTCCACTTTCTGCATCTCCAGTACCTCAGACATGTCGCGGTTGTCTGCCTCACCCAGTTGCAGCTCCCAATAGACTAATTTTTTGTAAACGTCCGCCCATTGATCGTGGTCCAGGTCGTCCAGAAATGCCATGCTGATTTTTCTGAACTCCTGCTGATACGACAAGTTGGTCTTTTCCAATACCAACCGCTTGTTGTCCAGAATCTTCTTGACCGAGAGCAGAATTTGATTTGGATTCAGAGGCTTGATCAGATAATCGTCAATCTTGGCCCCGATGGCCTCTTCCATGATTTGCTCCTCCTCGTTCTTGGTGATCATCACCACGGGCAAGTTGGGCTTTGCATTCTTGATTTGACTAAGCGCCTCAAGGCCGGACATACCAGGCATGTGTTCATCAAGGAACACCACATCAAAATGACGGGCTTCGCTTAGCTCAACCGCCTCCGAACCGTTGTTTACCGGGGTGATGTCATAACCTCTCTGCTGCAGAAACAAGATGTGTGGCTTCAGAAGATCGATCTCATCGTCAGCCCATAAAATGGTATATCTTTGCATGCTAAGCTAATGCCTCCTTTTAAGTTACAAGTTATCTAAATATCCCTTTCCTGCATTTTGAACAAAAAGAAAATCATAAATGATCCGGTGTATGGGTTCATCTCGATTCAAAGCGAGTTGATTTTCGACCTTGTTCAGCATCCATACTTCCAGCGTCTTCGTCACATCCGCCAACTGGGACTCACCGATTTGATCTACCCGGGCGCACTCCATGCGCGTTTTCACCATGCCTTGGGTGCCATGCATTTGATGGGCAGGGCGTTAGAAAATCTTCGCGTGAAAGGGATTGAGATCAGCACGAAAGAATTTGAGGCCTGTCAAATGGCCATTCTCCTCCACGACATTGGCCACGGGCCTTTTTCCCACGCACTCGAAGAAACCCTGTTGCATCAAGTTCACCATGAAAGCATTTCCTACGCTTTTATCAAAGAATTAAACGACTACTTCGATAACGAGCTAGATCTTGCGCTAAAAATCTTCAGAAACAGCTACGACCGGAAGTTCTTTCATCAACTTGTGAACAGCCAGCTCGATGTCGACAGGCTGGACTACCTGAAGCGCGACAGCTTTTACACAGGCGTGAGCGAAGGATCGATTGGCGTGGACCGAATCATTGCCATGCTGAATGTCGTGAATGACCAAATCGTGGTTGAAGAAAAAGGGATATATAACATTGAGAACTTTCTATCCAGCAGAAGACTGATGTATTGGCAGGTTTACCTGCACAAGACAGCCGTGGGCGCAGAACGACTGCTCATCAATCTGATCAAAAGAGCCCAACATATATCTCAATCGACCGGAGAGCTGCCCTCTTCTCCGGAATTAGGTTATTTCTTAAGCAACAACTGCACATTGGAAGACTTCGCCCAGCCAAATACGCTCGATCTTTTCGGGCGCCTGGATGATAACGATGTGTGGGGCGCAATTAAGCTTTGGCAACATCATCCTGACAAAATTCTTTCAACACTCTGCCAAATGCTGTTGCAACGGCAGCTATTTAAAATCCAGATGGGTGTGGAGCCGATTGAGAAATCGTACGTGGATCGGATCAGGCATCTTGTTGCCGAACATTACCAGATCGCCAAAATCGATGCCTCCTGTTTGATGTCCGCAGGCATGGTGACCAACGAAGCCTATGTGGGCGAATCCAAAGCCATACACATTCTGATGAATGACGGAAGCGTAAAAGACATCGCGCGGGCTTCTGACCTTCCCAACATCATTGCCATGAGCAAAATCGTGAAAAAAAACTACCTATGCTGGCCCAAAACAGTATCTTTGCCGCAGTAGCTACCGCTCACCCCTGGGCCATTCAATGTCCATGTTTGAATGAACAAAAAAACCTGAAATCGCTTAACTCACTATGGAATTTACCGTAAGGCAAATAGCCCAGATGCTGGGTGGCGAAGTGCAGGGTGACGACACCCTTCCGATCAGGATGCTTGCGAAGATTCAGGATGGCAAACCCGGCCACATTTCATTTTTATCCAATCCCAAATACGAGCAATTCATTTACACCACCAAGGCCAGTGCAGTGATCGTCAAAAAAGGATTTGCACCTAAAAAGAATGTGGGCACCACATTAATCCTTGTAGACGATCCCTACTCAAGCTTCACCATTCTGTTGGAGGAGTACCACAAGCTCGTCACTTTTCAAAAGTCAGGTGTTGAAGAACCCAGTTTTATCGGCAAGGATTCAACGACAGGAAAGGATGTCTACCGCGGGGCCTTTTCATACATTGGAAGCAACGTTCGCATTGGCGACAATGTGAAGATTTATCCGCATGTCCACATCGGAGACAATGTGACGATTGGTTCCCACACCGTCATTTACTCAGGTGCTAAACTGTATGCGGACACAAAGATCGGTCAGCGGTGTGTAATCCATTCCGGAGCGGTGGTTGGTAGCGATGGATTTGGATTTGCACCGCAGGACGATGGTAGTTACAAGACCATTCCACAATTGGGCAACGTGATCCTGGGTGATGATGTAACCATTGGCGCCAATACCGTAATAGACTGCGCCACCTTGTTTGGCGACAGCACCATTATCCACAATGGCGTGAAGCTCGATAACCTCATTCAAATTGCCCACAATGTAGAGATCGGAAAGAATACGGTGATCGCGGCTCAAACAGGCATTTCAGGGTCAACCAAAATTGGGGAAAACTGTGTGTTTGCCGGACAGGTAGGCATTGCAGGCCACCTGGTGATTGCGAACCGAACCAGCGTGGGCGCCCAGGGGGGCATTTCAAAATCCGTCAAAGAAGAAGGCCAAAAACTGCTGGGGTATCCTGTTTTTGACATCAAAGAGTACTTCAAGTCTTACGCAGTTTTCAAACGCCTGCCAGATCTGAACACAAGATTAAGACAGCTGGAAGACAAGCTTTCAAACACCAAATAAGCAACGTGGGGCCCAATCCCGGGCAGTTCAATCGATTTCCAAACCGCAGCCTGTGGCAACCATCCTTTTTTTTGGAATGAGGCCTGTACAGGTTAAATTTGCGTTTTTTAAAATCGACAATGCTAAATCACAAGCAGCAAACGATCAAGAAGTCGGTAACGCTGTCTGGTGTGGGGCTCCACACAGGCGTTACGACCAACATGACGTTTGTACCCGCCCGTGCCAATCACGGTATCAAATTTCAACGCGTAGACTTGCCCGGCTCGCCCATCATTGATGCAGACTGCGACAACGTGGTTGACGTGTCGAGAGGTACGACAATCGAGCAAAGTGGCGCCCGGGTGAGTACGATTGAGCACACGCTGGCTGCGCTGGTAGGCCTTGAAATAGATAACATCCTTATTCAGTTGGACGGGCCCGAGGCCCCGATTATGGATGGCAGTTCCATTCAATTCGTGAATGTGCTGAAGGAAGCGGGGGCGGAAGAGCAAAATGCACTCCGCGATTTCTTTGAAGTGCAGGACGGTATTTTCTACCGGGAGATTGCCCGCAACGTTGAAATTGCCGCATTGCCTTTGGATGATTATCGCGTTACCGTGATGATCGATTACAACTCTCCTGTATTGGGAAGCCAACATGCCTCCATCACCAACATTCGTCAATTCGAAAAGGAAATCGCGTCATGCAGAACATTCTGTTTTTTGCATGAGTTGGAGATGCTTTATAAAAACAACCTCATTAAAGGAGGGGACCTGAATAATGCGATTGTCATCGTTGACCGGGTGGTTCAACCCCACGAGTTGGACAACATCGCCCAAATGCTGAACAAACCCAAAGTAGAGGTAAAGAAAGAAGGCATTTTAAACAACGTAGAGCTTCGTTACAACAACGAGCCTGCAAGGCACAAACTGCTTGATATTGTGGGCGACCTGGCGTTGGCCGGAAGGCCCTTGAAGGCACAGGTGCTGGCAGCCCGGCCGGGGCATGCCGCGAATGTGGCCTTTGCCAAAAAGCTGAAGAAAGCCATGCAGGAGGCGGACAAGAAGGGCATTCCAAGGTACAACCCCAGCCTACCCCCGGTGATGGATATCAACCAGATCTCCAACATCCTCCCCCATCGCTACCCTTTTCTTTTGATCGATAAGATTATCTTCCTGGACAGCGAAAGCGTTGCAGGCGTGAAGAACGTGAGCATGAATGAGCCTTTCTTTCAGGGTCATTTCCCGGGAAATCCTGTAATGCCGGGGGTGCTTCAAGTGGAAGCCATGGCTCAGATTGGCGGCATTTTGGTGCTCAACACTGTGCCTGATCCGGAAAATTATTGGACCTACTTCCTGGGCATCGAAAATTTCCGTTTCCGGAAGATGGTGCTACCTGGCGACACGCTGGTGATCCAGTGCGACCTCTTGGCTCCGATTAAGCGAGGGATTGCCAAAATGTATGGCCGCGGCTACGTGGGCAGCACGCTTGTTTGTGAAGGGACCATGACCGCCAGCATTGTAAAGAAAGATTCATGAGCCAACATCCCCTAGCCAATGTACATGCGGATGCCAGGATCGGCAATAACGTTACCATAGAAGCATTTGCCACGGTGATGAGTGATGTGGTGATTGGCGATGGATGTTGGATTGGTCCGAACGCAGTCATCTGGGAAGGCGCCCGACTTGGCAACAATGTGAAAATCTATCCAGGGGCATCGGTTTCGTCCGTTCCCCAAGACCTGAAGTTTGCCGGAGAAAAGACGGAGACCTTCATTGGCGACAATACGGTGATCAGAGAGTATGTGACCATCAGCCGTGGCACTGCCGATAAGCATAAAACTGTGGTGGGCAGCAATTGCTTGCTGATGGCCTATGTACACATTGCGCATGACTGTCATATCGGGAACAATTGTGTGTTGGCAAACACGGTTCAGGTGGCAGGTCACGTTGTGGTTGACGACTGGGCGATCATCGGGGGTGCCAGTGCACTCCATCAATTTGTGAAAGTGGGTGCCCATGTGATGGTATCAGGTGGATCACTCGTTCGAAAAGATATACCACCCTACACCAAGGCCGCCAGAGAGCCCCTTACCTACTGTGGAGTAAATACGATTGGGTTGCGCAGACGCGGATTTAGTTCCGAAAAGATCTCCGAAATCCAGGATATCTATCGGTACATTTTTCTGAAGGGACTCAACAATTCAAAGGCTATCGATTTGGTTTTGAACGAGCTGCCCTCGACACCTGAACGTGAATACATCGTCAACTTTGTCAAAGGATCTGAACGGGGCATCATGAAGGGCTTCACGACTGGCTCTGCCTCCTTTGAATGAGAATTGAAACGGAAAACCTAGGTAAGCGCTTCAAGCGCGAATGGATTTTCAGGAACTTCACATTCACTTTTGCTGAACAACAAGTCTATGCCATCGTGGGACCCAATGGATCGGGAAAATCCACATTGATGCAAATTCTTTGGGGGCAGATGGTGCCGAGTAAAGGCACGGTGCAATACCGGGAAAAGGAGCAAACGGTCCCACCAGATGAGTATTTCAAGGAAGTGTCAATTGCAACTCCCTACATGGAGTTGATTGAAGAGTTCACACTCCAGGAAATGATCGACTTTCATTATCAATTCAAAAGACCAAAAGGGGGTGTATCCAAGGCCTCGCTGCTGGAGCTGATGGAACTTGCGCACGCAAAGGATAAGGCGATTGCAAACTTTTCATCAGGCATGCGCCAGCGGCTAAAGCTTGCCCTGGCGTTCTATTCAGACACACCGTTTCTGTTTCTCGATGAACCCACCACCAACCTCGACAAGAAGGCTATCGAGTGGTATCAGAAGCATTTGGTAATAGCCATGGGCGACCGGACGGTGCTCATTGCCTCCAATCAGGAGCACGAATACCCTGAAAGTGCCGCCAAGGTGGATTTGGCCAGGTTAAAGTAGGTTACTTTTGGCCCTATTCCGTTATCAAATCCCTGACTAATTGCTTAATTTTCAAACCGGCAACCTAGCTTATCGTGTTTTGACTAGTTTTAGGCTGCAAAAATAATTGAACCATGAGATCAGCTCTTCGCATTGTGTTTCTTGTTGCAATTTTGGCGGGTCTGGCAGCGCTTGAAAGCTGCAAGAAAAAGCCGGGACCAGGGGAGTCAATAGAAGACCAGCAATTAGGAAAATTATCCAAAACCTGGAAGGTCACCTCTGTTAAGAAGGACAACGTTGACCTAACTGGTGATTATGTCAATTTCACCCTCATCATTTCCGGAACTGCAGGCGCTACTTCGTTTGGCTATAGCAGGTCAGGAGCCACTCAGCTAAATCCGTGGCCGTCCAGCGGCAATTGGTCGTTTGGAGCGAACCCCACCAGCGACATTATCAGGGACAAGGACACGGCAGACGAATTGCCATTAACTTATTCGGTTGACGAAACGCAATTACGAGTCGAGTTCTCTTACAACGGAGCAGGTTACCCGGCCGGAAGAACATCAAACGTAAAAGGATCGTGGATTTTTGAGTTCGGCCTCTAGAAAAACCGATCGACCTTAACAAGGCCCCGAAGGGGGCCTTTCTTATTTTAGCACCACCACGGTTATACCATCACCCCCCCTTTCCACGTGCTCATCATGAAAAGTTGCCACACCTGAAAGCTGCTTCAGCTTCTCGCGGATCATCTTTCGGAGAATGCCCTCCCCCTTTCCGTGCAATATCCTCAGCTCGCCATGACCGAGCAACATCGCATTGTCGATAAACTGATCAACCAACTGAACGGCCTCCTCGGCTCTCTTGCCCCTGACATCGAGGGTGGTGTTGAACTGCGACTGTTTCTCATACAGGCGAATCCCTTCCTTTCGCGATGGTTTATACGCCTGCGCTTCGGCTGCCGTAGACTTTGTCAATCGAGCCAATTTGGTGGTTGACCGGATTTCTCCGAATTGCACTATTGCATTTGCCCCATTAATCGCAATTACCTCACCACTGCGCTCTTGCCCCTCCAATCGTACGTGATCGCCAACCTTAATCGGTTCAGCAGATCCGACCTCGTGTTTTTCGCCAGGTCTAACCTTACCCGTAAGTACCTTTAGGCTTTCCCTGGCCTTTCGTGTTTCCTTTCTTTCCGCCCGGTTCTCCTTAATGTGGCGGATGGTCTTTTCAATCTCGCGGTTGGTCTCATGCAACAAAGAGGCAGCCTCTGCCTTGGCCGCTGACAGGATTTCCTTTTTCTTCTGTTCAAGCTCGTTTACGAGGGCGTCATAACGGGTTACCAACCGTTCATACTCCGCCTCCTTTTTCTGCAATGCCAATTCCCGCTGCTGAAGGAGAAGTTTTTCATCGGCCACCCTTTTCATCAGTTTTTCCAAACCGGCCAAGTCCTCTCCAATAATTTGCTGTGCGCGCTGCAGAATGTGTTCAGGCAGCCCCGTCTTCTTTGCAATTTCAAGCGCAAAAGAACTGCCCGGCTTATCGATTTCAAGTTGAAACAGAGGGCGCAAGTTGAAAGAGTCAAAAAGCATGGCCCCATTTCGAATCCCCGCGGTATTGTTTGCAAACAGCTTGAGGTTGTAATAATGCGTTGTGGCCACTCCCCATACCTTTCTTTGCACCAGCGTTTCGAGAATCGCTTCTGCAATCCCTCCACCAAAGTTAGGATCCGTACCGGCACCCAACTCATCCATCAACACCATGCTGGCACTGGTGGCGTGCGTCACAAAGTAGTTCATGTTCCGCAGGTGTGAGCTATAGGTGCTCAGGTCATTCTCGATCGACTGCTGATCTCCAATATCTACAAACAACCCGTTGAAGACGCCCATTTGTGAATCCTCATCCATAGGAACCAACAGGCCGCATTGAACCATGTATTGAAGCAAGCCAACCGTCTTCAAACAAACCGATTTTCCGCCCGCGTTCGGTCCTGATACAAGCAGGAATCTGTCCTGCTCGTTCAAGTCAATGGTAAGCGGCACCACCTGTGACCGGTCGTTGTGAGACAACAAAAGCAATGGGTGTAGTGCATTTCGCCACGCAAGGCAAGGCTTGTTGATCAATAGGGGCAAACGTGCGTCAATCTCCCCGGCAAACCTTGCCTTTGCCTGAACAAAATCGAGGAGGCCCATGAACTCAAATGCGCGTTCGATCATCGGAAGGTGTTCTCTCAAAAGGGCTGTCAGGTCTTTCAAGATCTTGATGATCTCTCTCCTTTCCTCAAGTTGCAGGTCTCTGATCTCATTATTGGCCTCCACCACTTCGGCAGGCTCCATAAAAACCGTTTGACCCGAGGCCGACTCGTCAAGGATAATGCCTTTTACCTTGCGTTTGTTTTCCGCGCGAACGGGTATGGCAATTCGCCCCTCGCGCAAAACGGGTTGCGCCTGCGTTGGTACCAGCTCGGCACCCGCCAACTCCCTGAAGATTCGATCAACCAACCGCCTTGCATTCGACTCTGACTCTCTCAGCCGCTTCCTGATCCTTGAAAGCTCGGGACTCGCACTGTCCCTCACGTTTCCCTTATCATCGAACTTGGTTAAGAGCCCAGTGGTGAGTCTTGATGGTAGCTGTACCGGAAAGGACTCCGCTGCGAGCACAGGATAGTCGGAGCCGTGTTTTTTCAGGTAGGCGGCACAGGCTTCGATCGATTCAAGCCCCCACGCCATAGCCGCAATTGCATCCACCTCAAGAAATGAATCCTCAACTCGGATCGTCTGATACCAGGGTGTCGGGTCGATGCAATGATGGAGGGGCAGGGTCTCACCGCTTGCCCGAATCGAGACCAACTCGCGTGTGGAGTCAAGCTGTGATCGGATCACACTTGTCGAAGTCTGAAACGCAATTTGACCCACTCTTGCGACACCGAGCTCACACAAACAGTAGGAGCTGAGCCTGTCTCTTATCCAATCAAACCCAATTCTCGTTTCGAAGTCTGGGGGATAGGTCATTTACTTCGTTTTGTTGAGAAGCCGCTGTTCGCGTAGAGTCAGGGAGTCCACAACAGCGCCAAGAATTTCGTCCATCTCGTTTGGTCTTTGAAGGTAGTATTGATAGTTTACCTTCAGAACGGAGTCCGTAAGCCCTCTCTTTTCCAGGATTACCTTCTCTCGCGGGTAGAATAATTTCAAGGCAGAATCCCTACTAACAGGGGCTGCACCCATTATTGCTTCAGAAAGATAAACTTCAAGCAACAGATCGGCCATCTCAGCTTTTGTCAGTATCCCCTCTGGCTTCTGATTCTGACATGCCGAGAGTGCCAGGATCCCGAAGAATAAATACCGCAAGAAGGTTGTCATTCCATTGGTTCGTTCACGTTTTCCGCTGATGAAGCGGAAAGCAGCCTCAAAATTACTCATAATTCGACTATTTTTGCGCCACCAATACAGTGCCAGGGTGAAAGATCTGCTGAAAAAACTAAGGAAGTACGAGATCCAGATTCGCAAGGCGATCAACAGCCAGATGCAGGGTGATTTTCACTCGATCTTTAAGGGGTCGGGGTTGGAATTTGACGATGTGCGACCGTACCAGTATGGTGATGATATCCGCACCATCGATTGGAACGTCTCGGCCAAAGGTCATGGTACCTACGTGAAGACATTCAAGGAAGAAAAGGAACAAACCCTATTTTTTATTTTGGATGTCAGTGCCTCGCAAGAAATTGGGAGCCCTGGAAAAACCAAGTTTGACATTGGAAGGGAAATCTGCGGTGTCCTTGCCCTGTCGGGGGCCAAGGAATCCAGTCAGGTAGGTCTGATTTGTTATTCCGACAGGAGAGAGAAATACCTCAAACCAAAAAAAGGCTTGTCACAAGCCTATGAAATCATACAGAGCATTGTGCGGCTGCAACCCACCTCGCCAAAAACAGATATTTCAAGGGCGATTGCCTTCGCGATGAATGCGATCAAAAGGCGCAGTGTGATCATCATGATCTCCGACTTTGTGGATGATGGATACCTGAACAATCTGAGATCGTTGGCCCGCAAGCACGACCTGGTGGTGATTCAAGTCAGTGACAAACGGGAGAAGAGTTTACCGAAACTCGGAATCATTCCGGTACTCGATAAAGAATCCAAAAAAACGATTTGGGTAAATACTTCTTTTGGCGGATTTCGCGACAGCATTGGCCAACATCATGCAGACAGGAAAAAGCAGCTTGAGGACTTCAGCCGCAAACATCAAATCAACTTTTTGAGTGTTGATACAAACGAAGACTACGTGCCCAAACTCCTGAAGCTGTTTAAGGTGAGGAATAAATCGATGAAAAGTGCGTAGGCTGGGGATACTTCTTGCATTCACCCTGGGTTTCTCGATTAGCTTGACAGGTCAAGTACAGGTAGAAGGCTACTTTCCTTCTGATAGTGTGAAGATTGGCCAGCCCACACAATACATCCTTAAGGCGCGTTATCCAAAAGACATGACCATCCTGTTTCCAGACTCAACTTTCGATTTCAGTCCTTTTGAAATTCACAGGAAACGGTTTTTTCCAACGGTAACGAGTGACAATATCAGTACCGACAGTGCCGTCTACTGGTTGAATACATATGAAATTGATCTCGTGCAGCAATTGGCGCTTCCCATTTTTCTTGTGCATCCGCAAGATTGCACTGTGGTGTGGACCCAACCCGATAGTCTGTTTTTGCAGGAATTGGTAGCACAAGTGCCCGATTCTGTATCTGCCGAAGAGCTGCCACTCAAGACAAATACTGCCTATCAACGGGTAAGTTGGATATTCAACTACCCCCTCGCTTTGATGATCATCGGCTCGATCGTGTTACTATCACTGCTGAGCTGGCTCTTCTTCAGAAAACAAATAGGACGGTACTTCCGCCTGCGAAAGCTTGGTCGTAACCACCAACAGTTTTTGGAAAGATTCAGGCAGGTACACGAGCGGCTTGAAGCATCATTTTCACGACCCTTGGCTGAAGATGCGATGTCTATCTGGAAAAAATATATGGAAGGGCTCGTGGGTCAGCCGTATACCAAATTCACTACCAAAGAGCTGCGGCAACTCATTGACGACAAACAGCTTATTGAGACGCTCCGCCAAATCGATGTAATGGTATACAGCCACACCAACGGAAAGGAGTTAAGTCATTTCCATGAATTAAGGAAGCATGCAGAAGAGGCGTTTGTACGGAAGCAAGATGAAATAAAGCATGGATAGCCCCTGGTTCGACTTAAGTTGGTTTTCGCCCGGTACGTTTCACAACTTTACCTGGGCACATCAGGTGTACCTGTGGCTCCTGATCCTGGTTCCTCTGGTGTTTGCAGGCCGGTGGTTGTTCAGGTACATCGTTAACCAGAAACTTCCTGTGGCGCTGGTAAAAAGTGATTTGCGCAGCTCACCCGCTACCTTGATTCGTTTTGTTCCCGAGCTATTGCTGGCAGTCGTGCTTACCTTGGTACTTATCGCCCTGGCAAGACCGCAAACAAGCAACGAAAAAGTGGAGCAATGGACGGAGGGTATCGACATCATGCTTGCCATTGACATCTCGCAGTCCATGCAGATCGAAGACTTTATACCCAACCGACTCGATGCGGCCAAAAAAGTTGCGCGTGATTTTATTGCCGGGCGGATGCAAGATCGCATCGGCATTGTGGTTTTCTCGGGCGATGCTTTTTCGCTCGCGCCCCTTACTACGGACTATGAGCTCTTGAACAGCTACCTGGATGAAATCAGCTTCGATATGATCGAAAACAGAGGTACCGCCATTGGGAGTGCATTGGCGGTTGTTACCAACCGGATGCGGGAGTCAGACTCAGAATCGAAGGTGTGCATCTTACTAAGCGATGGAGAAAACACCTCCGGCAATATTGATCCCATTACAGCTGCGGAACTGGCCGCTGCTTACAACATCAAGATCTACACCATTGTGGTGGGCAAAGAAGGCATGGTCCCATTCGGCAAAGATTACTTTGGGCGACCGAGGATGGTTGAAAGCATGATCGATGAAACCGGCATGCGGAAAATTGCAGAAATTGGTAGCGGCCAGTTTTATCGGGTTACAGACAACCGGGCCCTGGAACAGGTATTCGCACAGATTGACCAATACGAAAAAGCCGAAATTAAAGAGACCAGGTTTAAAGACACCGTTGACTACTACCACATCTACCTGCGATGGGCGATGATCGTTTTTGTGGTTTGGTTGTTGCTCAAATCCTCGTTTATGAGCAACATCCTACAGGATTGAATTTGTGAGTCCAGGTGCCAGCATAATCAGGCGGGCACCAAATCCGATCAACACCACGCCAATTACAATATTCATGGCCATCAAGAGACGGGAGGTAATTACTCTTCTTACCTTGTCGGCCAGGTAGGCCTTCAAGATGTCGGTGACAAGCACGGTGGTCAACATGCTGGCAATAAAAACAGTCAAGTCGAAGGTTGTGGTGTAGCCGAAGTCGATCGTGGCGATACTAAGGGTCCCGATCCAAAACAACGGTACCATGGGGCTGAACCCATTAATGAGGAAGCCTTTCGCAATGTACCGGTAGAAACCCTGTCCGCGTACTTGGCTTCCACCCTGTGTAATTTTCCTTCGGGACTTTACGAACAGATAATACATTCCGAACACCACCAGGATGCCCCCACCGACCAGGGCAAGGTGAGAGTGAAAGGCCTTTTGCTCCAATATTTGGGTTAACCCCAGGTAGCAGAGTGTGACATAGGCCGCATCGCTTATCGAAACCCCAACCGCCACCAGCGCGCCCCTTAAAAATCCTCGCTCAATGCTTGTTTGCAGAATGGTGAAGAAAACGGGTCCTACCAGAAAAGCGAGCAGTAACCCCAGCTTGATACCATTAAAAACGATCATGAATGGTTGTTTGTCTGCAGGTATTCAGACCAATCCTGAAGCTGCTCTTTCTTCATCACACGAGGGAACTTGTTTTGTCCACCTACTTTTCCCTTTGATTCCATCCATCCATAAAAAGAATTTAACGGCACCACATCCACATATACGTCCTTCAGCGCAGCACTTCGCTCTACGGCATAGTCATCATTGAGGGCCTTAAGGTGATAATCAAGCCGTTCCTTTAGTTTCTCCTTATCAACCTGATCGTTGGTGCCCACATACCAATGATGGGCAAAGAGCGTATTGTGGGGCACACCGGCCACCGTGAATTCCTTTATGTCAATATTAAGTTCGTCAGACACCAGCTCAATCGCCTTGTTCATATTATCAACAGACAGGTGCTCTCCGCACAGGCTCAAGAAATGTTTGGTGCGACCGGTAATAATAATCTCCGACTCTTCGACAGACGTAAATCTGATGACATCTCCGATCAGGTAGCGCCAGGCCCCGGCACACGTACTCAGCAACAGCGCGTATTCCTTACCTTCCTCCACTTCGTCAATCATTAGTGCTTCTGCATCCGGCTTAATTTCTCCAGAAGTTCCAAAATTCTTGTCCTCAAAAGGGACGAACTCATAAAAGATGCCATTGTTCAGCACCAGCTTCATCGAACGTTTATTTGGCATGGCTTGATAGGCGATGAAACCTTCACTTGCCAGGTAGGTTTCGATGTAGTAGATCGGTCGGCCGAGCAGCTTTTCGAATCCCTTCTTGTAGGGGTCCAGCGACACGCCTCCGTGAACATAAACCATCAGGTTGGGCCAGATCTCATGGATGTTCTTCAGGTGATAATAGGCAATGATTTTCTCCAGCAGGATTTGTATCCATGCCGGCACACCCACGATGATCCCAATGTCCCAGTCAGGGGCCTTTCTGGTGATTTCCTCCAGCTTCACATCCCACCCGCGCGTTTTGGCTATTTTCTTCCCAGGCTTATAAAAGTGCTGGAACCAAAACGGCAACCGGGCCGCCTGAATGCCGCTCAAATCACCTTCGAAATAATTTCCCTTCCGGTTGAGGTGCGTACTTCCACCAATCATTAGAATACCCGCGCCAAAAAAGTCATCGGAAAGATCGTATTTAGACAAGGTTAGGATCTGCCGGATGCTGGTACGCTGAATGGCCTTGGTCATTTCCTTGGTTACCGGAATGTGCTTCGAAGCCGATTCGGACGTTCCGGAACTCAGGGCAAAGTACTTATTGCGGCCAGGCCAGGTTACGTTCTTGGCACCCTTCAATGACAGGTTCCACCAATCCCGATGAATCTTGTTGTAATCATGGATGGGTACCGAAGACTTAAAGGCGTGGTAAAACTCTTTATGGCCGCTTCGAAACTTTTTGAGCGTGCTGTGAAAATCGTAATACTTCCCAAATTCAGTTTGTGATGCCGCCATCAGCAGCTCTTTCAATTCTTTCTTTTGCAGATCGAACGGTGACGTGTATTCTTGTTCAAGAATTTCCCGGAGTTTTATACCTTTCTTAAGTAACGTACCGATTATAGCCATATAATTGCAGGAACTCTGAAGCCCAAAAATGAGTGGCTAATTTAAAAAAATGAGCATTAAAAGTAACATCGTCTCGTTATGGGCTGAGCTGGCACCCCGACAGTGCAAACTGGTAGCGGTAAGCAAGACGCATCCCCAGGACCTCATCATGGAAGCCTACGAGGTCGGCCAACGGATATTCGGAGAGAACAAGGCGCAGGAGCTTGTAAGCAAGTGGGAAGTGCTTCCCAAAGACATCGAATGGCATATGATCGGTCACTTGCAGAGCAACAAGGTCAAGTACATTGTACCGTTTGTAAAACTCATTCACTCGGTAGACAGTCAGAAACTACTGATTGAGATTAACAAGCAGGCAGCGAAGGTGAACCGTGTGATCCATTGTCTGCTCCAGGTGCACATTGCGAGCGAAGAAACAAAGTTTGGAATGAACCACGCTGAACTGAGACGCATTATCGGATCCCTGCCTGAATATCCTTTTGTGAGGGTGAAGGGCTTGATGGGTATGGCCACACTCACCGATGACACCAACCAAATACGCAAAGAGTTCGCAGCATTGCGGGTACTGAAGGACGAACTCAAAAAGAACAAAGCAAATACCAGCTACGACATGGATGAACTGTCTATTGGCATGAGCTCGGATTATCAGATCGCGCTGGAAGAAGGTAGCACGATGGTGAGGATTGGTAGTTCGGTTTTTGGTGAACGAAAATACTCATGAAAGTCGGCCAGCGCACGATCCTGATCACAGGCGCTTTCCTCGGGGGGCTTGGCGTGGCTATTGGAGCGTTTGGTGCGCATGCCCTGAAATCTACATTAGAATTGCATGGCAGAGTCGAAACGTTCGAACTGGCGGTGAAATATGAATTCTATCATGCATTGGCCATTCTCGCGATCGGCTTGCTCTATCCGAAGAACGCGACCACGCTCACTTGGGCCTTCCTGTCGATGTTGTGCGGAGTAATCCTATTTTCCGGAAGTCTGTACGCCCTTTCCCTGTCGGGTACCACAATGCTTGGAATGATCACTCCCTTTGGTGGAGTGCTTTTGATCATCGGCTGGATCTTATTCATTCGCGCATTAGCCAAGGCAAACTATTGATTGGGCGCTTTCTTCTCCAGGACATTTGCCGTAAAAGTAACCTGGCTATTTCCCTCTACTGAATTGGACACCACCGTAACCACTTTATTTTGCCGCCCATATTTTCCTGCGCTATTGAAAGCAATCAGCAATTCGCCCTTGCCACCTGGTTGAATAGGATCACGAGGCCATCCCTTCGGGGTGGTACATCCGCAGGTAACCTCCACGTTTGTAATAATGAGGGGCTTACTGCCCGTATTGGTAAACTTAAAGGTGTGCTCCACGCGGTCACCCTGAGTGAGGTCACCAAAATCAAAGGTCGCCTGCTCGAAGGCAATAGCGGGCCCATCTTTTTTCTGGGGTGCGTTGACTTGCGAATAAGCTGCCAGGGCGATCAGTAAGCCAAGTGCGGTGATAATTATTCTTCTCATGAGCGTTATTTTTTTCAAATTTATGAATTACGTAGGGTGATCACATGTGAAAAAGCCCATTTAACAAACCATTAATCCAAAAACGTACCAATGTCTGATGTAGTTCAGTCATTATATGGCAAAAGACAAAGGACAAGGGTATGTGGCATTTGCACCAGACAAGATCAGATCTTGCTGGTGAACCACATAGGCCTTCGACAAGGAGACTTTTGGGCCCCGCCTGGCGGAGGTATTCAACTGATGGAGCCGGCAGAACACGCCCTGGCTCGGGAGATCAGGGAGGAGACCAATTTAGAAGTTGAAGTAAATGAGTTTTTATTTGCCTGTGAATACATCAAGGCTCCACTGCATGCCATCGAACTCTTTTTTCGTGTAAGTACCAAAGCCGGCACCCTTCAAAAAGGGTCAGATCCTGAGATGAAACCGGATGAACAATTGATCAAAAGCGTCCGTTGGATACCGTGGGTTGAGCTGGAAAAAATGCCTGTTGACCAGCTTCATGGAGCGTTTAAAAAAGTGGCCAAACCGGTTCAAATTCTTGGTTTAAGGGGCTATTTTAAATTGTGATTGGTTGTGTATAAAGGCCTAAAATATTTATAATTGCATGCTAAACCTGTAACTAATGAATCTCACCAAAATTCTAACCTTCGTACTCTTCGCAGTTAGCATTTACCTTGCTTATTTTTTGTGGAGCAGTGTAAACAAAACCATTAAAGATCGAGAGTCTATTGCTGGCAAAGAGGCAGCCGTAATCGAGAGGTTGAAGCTGATCCGAGAATCGGAAATGGTTTTCCAGGAGGTTTATGGAAGGTATACTTCCAATTGGGATTCGCTGATCAATTTTGTTCAAAACGGTCAGGTTCCAATCATAGAACGCAGAGAAGAGATTATCCCAAAACCCTATGGTGGTGAAGAAGTCATCCTTCACATAGACACGTTGGGTTTTGTACCAGCCAAAGAGCGCATCTTCAAAAAGACCCATAACGTGAACGCTGCAGACAACGGTATTTTCATGGGCTTCAAAGTAAAAGTTGGCGACAAGGTAATGAAGAACCAGAAGGCCTATTCACTGAAAGTGGGTGACAAGGTGACTGAACCACCTTTCACGGAAGAAGGTACAATCGATTCGTTGGCTGCCATCAGTGTGGGAACCGAAGTTCGCAAGGGCACCATCCTGATCGTAACATGGGATTATTTGTTCAATCCCGATATAAATTTGAATCGCCTCTCCTACAAGCCCGGCACAGAAACCCAGTTTGAAATATTTGTTGGCAAAGTAGACAAAGGCGGTATTAAGGTTGATGTGATCGAGGTAAGGGATCCGAAGCCTGACAACCCCGAGCGCAAAGAGAGCAACGATGCCAAAAATCGCAAACCCCTTCGCTTCGGTTCGCGTACTGACGTGTCTACGTCAGGTAACTGGGAATAAGCTTGGCCTCACCGTCAGCCCTATTGAACTATAAGCTGATTAAGAAAGTCAAAGACGAAAAGTTTGACGTAGACGCCCTACATCACTATTCGCTGTTAATCCAACTTGGCGTTCGCGACATGCAAGTGGGAATTGTCGACTCCCGAGACCGGCAGTTTCTATTGCTGGAGGACTACATTTTTGGAGACCTTCAATCCAATGAAGAATTGTTAAAGGCCATCCAGGAGCTATTTGAGGCCCACGCGCTCCTGCAGGCTGGCTTCTGGAAGGACGTTTCATTCTCCATCAAGAACAACAAGTTCGTGCAGGTGCCGGCCTCGCTCTTCCTCGCAGAGGCCGCGGCCGAATACCTGAGCTTCAACGCAACTGTAAATCCTGAAACAGAGGATGTCGCTCATTGCCAGGTGGGACCAGACATCGTTACCGTATTCGCCATCTACCGCGATCTCAAGGCCTGGATCTCCTCAATTTACCCCCACGCCAACGTTCACTTTGCTCATCATTCAGCGAGTTTGATCCAGGGTATTTTGAGTGCCCCGAGCCACCACAGCCATGAACCCCTCTACGTTTATGTCGATCGGTTCAAGATGCATATTGCCTACAAGCAGGCTGGCAAACTAGTCTATTACAACCAGTTTGTAATCAAACATTTTAGCGATTATGTGAAGTATATCATGTTGGTGCTCGGCTCGCTGCACCTGGATCAAACCAAAAGCCAGGTTGTAATCTGGGGTTACATTGGCCGCAACTCCCCTCATTCGCAGGAATTTGCAAAGTATATCAAGAACGTAACGTTTGGATCACGCCCCGAGTCGATGAAATTCGGGTACTTGTTTGACGAGGTTCAGGACCACCACTTCTACGACCTCTACAACATGTATTTCCTGGCCGCATCATGAAAAAGATCGCATTGTTCCCCGGATCGTTCGATCCATTTACCAAAGGTCATCAGGATATCGTGCTGCGGGGACTGAAGATATTTGACGAAATCATCATTGCCATCGGCTACAACAGTGGTAAAAGCAAAAGGTATTTTGAAATTGACCTGATGGTAAAAAAAATCGGAGAGACGTTCAAAAGTTACCCAGCCATCCGCGTGGAGGTGTATTCTGAATTGACGGCCGAGTACGCCCGAAGAAATCACGCCAAGTACCTGCTGCGCGGCTTGCGAAACACAACCGACTTCGAATATGAGAATAGCATTTCTCAGGTGAATCGTTACCTCAACAATGAACTCGAATCTGTTTTTTTGATCACCTCACCCGAGTACGCGTATATCAGTTCTTCTGTGATCAGAGACGTACATCGGTACCAGGGCGATGTTTCGAAATTCCTTCCTTACGAGTTGTAGGCGGTCAGGGGGCGTTCAGCTCTTCCGTTTTCCGGTAATACTCCTCAAAAACAAAGCGAATTGACTTATAGGAGTTCTCCAGAGCATGGTAAACCTCTTTTTGGGTCATCCACCTCAGTTCTTCAATGTCCTCCTCCAGTGCCGGCTTCATTCGGGTGTCATCCAACAAATCCATGGCATACCACTTTGTGCGCTTAAGCATGCTTCGTTTGTTCATGGTATAGGTATGCCAGGTGGTGCAGATCTTAGTGCCAGCCTTCACGTGAATATTACATTCTTCCTCGATTTCCCTCATGGCTGTCTCCGCATAACTTTCACCACGTTCCTTCTTCCCTTTTGGCAAGTCCCATTTCTTAAGACGATAGATCATAAGGAACCTATCTTTCTTTCTGATGAGTCCGCCTGCGGCCTTCACCACCTTAAACTGATTTTTTACAAATTCCTTGGCGGTTTCATAGTCATCTACCGTGATGCCCAAAGAAAATAGATTGGTGGGAACTTTTGTGTTGATCAACTCAAGCAGTGTTCCAATGTCAGCTACGCGCGCATTCATGATACCCACATGATGGAACAATGATGCTTTGTTCAATGTGTCTTTTCGGGCATCCAGAATAATATTATAGTCACCCACGTCCAGTATCCTCCCGGGCTTCAAAATCTTGAATGGGATGTCGTTGACAAATAGATTCATACGATAAGCCTGATCGCAAAAACACAAAATAATTGCAATGAATCAACAACCCAACCCATTATTGTATGCCTTTTTTCTCCCTGACTGGTGGCGTCCAAGTTTTTTTGGCTGTTCTTGGTCTGCCGACTTAATCCGGCCTAAATTTGGGCCCCATGGAACACGTAACCATCAATCAGGCGTCCGCAGAGATGGTGGCCGCGAAGCTACTCGACATCGGGGCCATTAAGCTCAGGCCGCAAGACCCTTTCACCTGGAGCTCGGGTTGGAAATCCCCCATTTACTGCGACAATCGTCTTTCGCTTTCGTATCCGGTTATCAGGAAACTCATTAAGGAAAGCCTTTCGAAAGCGATTCGCGACCACTTTAAAGATGCCGAATACATTGGCGGTGTGGCGACTGCCGGCATTCCGCAAGGTGCCCTGGTGGCTGATGCGCTTGAGCTCCCATTCATTTATGTGAGACCCAAGCCAAAGGACCATGGAATGGGCAACCTGATCGAAGGAAGAATTGAAAAGGGCAAGAAAGTAGTATTGGTGGAAGACCTGATATCCACAGGTGGAAGTTCTTTACGGGCCGCGGCCACACTGAAGGATGCCGGCCTAAAGGTGGTGGGGATGGTTGCCGTCTTTACCTATGGGTTTGAAGTGGCAGAGAAGGGTTTTCGGGAAGCCGGAATCCCATTGGTTTGTCTTACCGATTTCAATCAGTTGATCACAGTCGCAGCAAAAAACCGACAACTGGATGAAGGCGCGCTCGTCCATGTGAAATCGTGGCGATTGGATCCTGCAAGCTGGACGCCCTGACGCTACAGACTCCCGTCTATTCCTAAGCCAAACAACGCAAAGTCGTACTTTACCGGATCTTCCGGATCCAGTCGTTTTAAGTTGTCTGTCAATTCAATGGCGGTAAGCCAGTCCATCGACTTTCGGCTGATGAGTTTGAATTGCCGGGCAACCCGTTCCACGTGCAAATCGCACGGGCAGACAAGGTCGCGGGGAGATATCCGGTTCCAGATTCCAAAGTCCACACCTTTGCCATCGTTCCTTACCATCCACCGCAAAAACATGTTAAGCCGTTTGCATGCCGAACCTCTTTCCGGTGTAGAGACGTGTTTCCGGGTTCGTGGGGGTGCCTCCGGCAAGTTGAAAAATGAGTGGTGAAAATGAGATAATGAAGTCTCCGCATTAAATGAACCGCCTGGGAAAAAAGCATCTTCAAGCGAAGCGTGACTTTGGTAATAGTGCCGAAGAAAATAAATGAAGTAAAGCGTATCTGTCCCATTGAACGTACGATGCCTGAATTGACTTAGTCGAAGTAAATCGCGCTCGCTGTGCTGCCTAACAAACTGATAAGGAGCCTGATCCATTAACTCCATCAGTTCATTTGCTTTTCGTACAATGGTCTTGCGTTGACCCCACGCCAAAACCGAAGCAAAAAAACCAGCTATCTCAATGTCTTGTTTAACACTAAACTGGTGCGGTACGGAAATCGGATCGTTGGCAATAAAGGAGGGATGGTTATACTGATCTACCTTTTGGTCCAAAAAGGACTTCAACTCACCAAGTTGTCTCTTGCGCACACTATTTGTAGAATGTTACCTCTACCCGAAACCTGGAGTCGATGGCCCCAAGGCGGTCGTATGCAGACTTCGAAATCTTTACAACCAATCTTTCATTAACCCCTGTGGGTGGCAGCGGGCCTACCACCCTCACAAACACTTCCCGATTGTTCAATTCGTTCTTTACTTTCAGGATGGTGCCGGTGGGTGCCGTGCGGTGAAGCGCCAGGTACTTGCGGTTGCCTTCGGTGCCATCTATCAATTCTGCAAGACCTGTCTCTTTGACTTCATTTGAGCCTGCAACACCCTCTGAAATCTTTACCGTGGTTTCTTGATTGGCTTGCACCGGAGACGGTGTAACCGCAGGCGGCTGCGTGGTAGTGGATGCAGTGGCCGGGGTTGCCGACTCTGCCACAATCCTCAATACCTGTCCAACCGACAGATCACTGCCGGTGAGTTGATTCCATGCTTTGATATCATTGACCGCGACCTGGTAGGTTCTCGAAATGGAAAAAAGAGTCTCGCCTGCAGCCACGCGGTGGTAGCCATTTTCGACAGGCGGCTCTGCCACTGAAGGGATCGATCCATTGGGCTGCCTGATCACCAGCTCCTGCCCTACTGAGATGGCATTATCAGCCAAATTGTTCCATGCTTTCAAATCAGCCACCGTCACCTGGTACAGGCGTGAGATCGAAAACAACGTTTCTTTCGATCCGACCACGTGTACATTGCCATTCCGCACAGCCCTTTGAGTCCTTTCCGCATAGGGAATCCTTAAGATCTGTCCTACCTCAAGGCCAGCGTCTGCCTGGCTATTGTATTCGATGATCTCCTCGAGACTGGCACCGTACCGTCTCGAAAGGCCGTACAGGGTCTCTTTTTCGTCCACCTGGTGGATTACGAACTTCTTCCCGTTGATGGTTTCCATGCGTAGGGAGTCGAAAGCCCGGATAGGGTGATAAAATGCCAAGGCCACCAATAAAAAAAACAACTTCGTCATAACTCAAAAAAATGCCTGAACCGTCAAAGGTTTACTGCAACTACTTTGCCAGGGTCATCCGGTCAACAATCGTACGAAAACCTCTCATCTGCCGCCTATCAGCCCCGGTTTAATTGTAAATTTAGGCAAGTTAATCAGCACGGGCACGATGCAAAAGTCATTCATTCTATTTTCAGTTCTCAACCTTCTGACCTGCTTTTTATTGCATGCGCAGGAAAAAAAGAAAGTGATGGTAATGGAAATCAAGGCGGAAATTGACCCGCGCGTTTCGAGGTACGTAGAACTGGCATTCGACCACGCGGCAGCCACCCAGGCCGAAATCGTGATTATTGAAATGGATACCTATGGCGGCATTTTGACGGACGCCAAGGAAATTGTGGACCGCATACTTGACTTCGATAAGCCCGTTTGGGTTTTTATCAACAAAGATGCCGCCTCGGCCGGGGCACTCATTTCGATAGCTTGCGATAGTATTTACATGGCTCCTGGGGCCAATATTGGCGCGGCCACCGTGGTTGTTGGCGATGGTCAGGCTGCACCCGACAAGTACCAATCGTATATGCGTTCAATTATGCGTTCAACTGCGGAAGAAAACGGGCGTGACCCGCGCATTGCTGAGGGAATGGTGGATGAGAGGGTGGTGGTCGACAGTGTAAAGCAAGCGGGCAAAGTGATCACTTTTACGACATCAGAAGCCATTAGCAATGGTTATTGCGAGGCAAAAGTGGAATCAATTGAAGAAATATTGGAGAGAAATGGTGTGAAGGACTATGTGCTCGATCGTTTTGAAATCAGCCGGACCGAAAAGGTCATCGCCTTCTTTCTGAACCCTTTCATCAGCGGCATTTTAATCCTGGTGATTCTGGGAGGGATCTACTTTGAATTGCAGACTCCTGGAGTTGGTTTCCCCCTGATCGCAGCCACGGTGGCGCTGGTGCTGTACCTGGTTCCATATTACTTGAACGGGTTAGCTGCCAACTGGGAAATCATCGCACTTTTCTGCGGCATCACCCTGATCATCGTAGAGATTTTTGTCATCCCCGGATTTGGTGTTGCCGGTGTTTCAGGCATCGCCCTAACCGTGGGGTCGCTCATTCTAATCATGCTGAACAATGACTTCTTTGATTTCCGGTTTGTCCCTTTAATCGATATTGTCATGGCATCCTTCGCAATTCTGGGTGGTATTTCGGGAGGTTTCTTGCTACTGTTCTTTGGTGGAGCCAAGCTTTCACAAACCCGGGCATTCAGGCGCATCTCATTGGCCGACACACAGGACAGCTCTTTGGGCTACACGTCCAACTTCAACTCCATGGAGCTGGTGGGAAAAACGGGCAAGGCATACACAGTGCTTCGTCCCAGCGGTAAGATTATGATTGACCAGCAAATCTATGATGCATTTACCCGTGGAGATTATATCGACAAGGGCGATGAGGTTGTGGTGATGGAAATTGAAGGCTCCACGCTTAAGGTAAGAAAAGTATGACCCTCCGAGTACTGGGCGTAATTCCTGCCCGCTATGCATCCAGTCGGTTCCCAGGCAAGGCACTCGCCCAGATTGCAGGTATTTCTATGATCGAGCGCGTTTATCGCCAGGCTTTAAAGGCCGAGCACCTCTCAGAGCTGGTGGTGGCTACGGATCATGACCTCATTTTTGAACATGTGAAGTCGTTTGGAGGCAATGTATGCATGACCGCGAACTCACACGTAAGCGGCACTGACCGTTGTTTTGAAGCCCTTGGCCTCCAGGAAGAAGAGTTCGACTACGTGGTAAATATCCAGGGTGATGAACCTTTCATTTCCCCCAAGCAAATTGATTTTCTGATTTCGATGCTTGATGGAGTCGAAGAACTCGCCACGCTTGCAAAAAAAATTACGAACCCAGATCAACTGGCCAATCCAAACATTGTGAAGGTGATCATGGGCAGTGACGGGCGGGCGATCTACTTTAGCAGATCACCCTTACCGTTTTATCGCGGCCTCCCTTCCAGCGAATGGATCACTCACCACGATTATTACAAACACATTGGTATGTATGCCTACCGGGAAGATGTGCTGGATAGAATCACAAAATTGCCGGTGTCGTCTCTTGAAAAGGTTGAGTCGCTGGAGCAGCTACGTTGGGTGGAAAATGGTTTTAAGATTAGAGTTGGCAAGACTAAGCTTGAAACCATTGGAATAGACACCCCAGAAGACCTGGAGCGGGCAGTCCGTGAACTGGCTAAAAAAGACGAAGATTAGGAGCCCCCGGAAAGCACAGACTTCATTCCCAATTTCTCCACGGCAAACTGGTCGATGGCACGTTGTACAGCTGGCAAATCTTTTGAAACCAAATGCGACCCCACTACATGTGCCCCCGCACCAGGTATCGGGATCGCTACCTTTAAGTCGTCAGGTGTTCCTAATTGCACATGCATCCTGAGCATGGCATCCACGCGCACCGTTGGATCCTGATTTTCTTCGTCCTTGTAATAGTAAATATTAAGTGTGGGCTGCTTCACCTTTTGAAACGTCTCCATGTTCATCTTGCTTTCCAGTATCTCCTGAAGTTCGGTCAAAGCTTCCAGTCGGTACTTTTCGTTCCAATACGGCAGCCGTTCTTCCGGATAGTCAATCACCTGGTAATCCCCTCCTATCACCAGTCTTGCGATGTGCAGGCCCCAGGCATTGTTCAGTAGAAACGCAGATGGATTATTAATTTCTATGTTGGGTGACATGTTGATCAAAGCATGTACTTTTTCAGGAAATGCAGCTGCCAGCGCCAACGCCACGGTTCCACCAGTTGACGTGCTGATCAGAATCGTCTTGTCTCCAAGTGCATTCCCAATTGCCAGGGCCTCTTTCGCGCTTTCCCAAAACCGATCTCCCGTGAAATAGAGCAGCTGCTCTGTGGTATCTATCCCGTGATCCGCCAACCTCGCCAGGAAAAGGTTGCAACCAAACTTTTTCGCAAAATCGGTGTGTACCGGATCTCCCTCCTCTTGACTTGCCGAGAAACCATGAAGATATACAACACTGTAACCGGTTTTTGATCGGGTACTATCGAACCAGATGATGCGCGCCTCATTGTCGGGCTTGAGTTTGTGGGCCGACTCTTTTTGTTCGATAAATGCCGTCAACTCGGCAGCGTTCGTGGGCACCGATGGAAAATCTTCACCCCATAAGGGTGTAGCTGGCTGTGGCCCGAGAAAATAAACACCTAATACAAGTAGCACCGGGAAGGAAAACCTAATCATTCGTTTGTTCATACCTTGAGGAAAGGATAAAGATAAAGAAAATGCCCCGATGCAATCGGGGCATTCTCAGGTGAAAAAATGGGTTTAGAGCAGTTTAAAAAATCCCTGACGTTTTAGTCAGGATTGTAAAAAGGCACCTCGGCACCGGCAAAAAATATTTACCACCAACAACCACTACGAATGGAGTAAAAACCAGTCGTGCCGAGTGTGCCATGTCTTTAATCGAGATTGACCACTAATCAATTGTCATGTTCAGAACTCAGTCAACATTGTCATGTAAGAACTTGTTGTTCCCCAACAGGTTATTGTCATCGTTCAGATTATACCGTGAGATGTAAGGCTCGGATGAATGTGGCACATTGTCCATCTTCACCCCCCTACGGAGGTAAGCAGGCAACGTCCATTTTTCATTGAACTCTTCCTTGGTCATCTCCTTCTTCCGGGCAGATTTAATCTTTTCTCTCCGTTCCCGGGCCTGCTGCTCAAGCCGTTCTTTTGTCTTCCGATATTCCATCATGCCTTCCTCATTGATGACCTGATCTGCCGAAATGTCTGTGATCTCATTGAACTCATCTTCATCGGGTTGAAACAGACTCTCATCGCCCTCATCAAATGCATCATCCTGATCATTGTCGTTCGTTGACTGATTGAAAAGATCAAAGGTGTAAGTACGCTTTTCCAGCGGCTCCGCTGTCTTTTCCTCGGCCTCCTCTTTCAGATCCTCCTTCTCCTTTAAAATCGGCTTGTCTGCCGGCTTATTCAGTACCGGGCGATCGTCTGAAAGATTCAAGACCGGCTTGTCCTTGACGCGGGTCAGTACGGGTTTATCCTTGTCCTCTTTCAGTTTCAGTTCAATCTCCTGAGTTCGGTGACTCACCTTTTCATCTTCCACACCAAACAGGTTGGTCTGATGTTTTTCCAGGTCATGAACTTTTGATTCGGAGGATTTGATCTCTTGCTGATCGGCCGCAAAGCCTGTTGCGATCACCGTTACACGAATGCGATCTCCGATGGTTGGATCTACACCATGACCAAAGATAACCTCAGCCTCATCACCCGCTTGCTGCTGAATGCACTCTGTGATCTGTGTAAGCTCATCCATTTGTAATTCTGCTTCCTCGCCCGAGATGATGGACAACAGAATGCGTTTCGCGCCCATGATGTCGCGGTTGTCGAGTAGCGGTGAAGCGAGTGCCTGTTGTGCTGCTTTGATTGCACGCCCTTCGCCACGTGTCTCTGCAGAGCCCATCACGGCTGCGCCTGCATCAAGCATGACGGTGCGCACGTCCTGGAAATCCACGTTAACGTATCCAGCCAGTGTGATGATTTCAGCGATGCCTTTTGCTGCTGTAGTCAATACGTTGTCGGCCTGAGCGAACGCCTGCCCGATGGCGAGGTTGCCGTAGATTTCACGCAGCTTGTCGTTGAGGATCACCAGCACCGTGTCGCAACTTTGGCGCAGGGCCTCGATGCCTGCCGATGCCGCCCCTGTCTTTTTCTTCCCTTCAAAGGAAAAGGGTACGGTAACGATTCCCACGGTAAGGATATCCATATCCTTCGCGATCTTGGCTAGCACAGGCGCAGCTCCGGTTCCGGTGCCTCCCCCCATGCCGGCCGTTACGAATACCATCTTGGTTCCCGTGAGCATTTCACGGATTTGATCTTTGCTTTCCACAGCAGCGGCCCGCCCCACCTCAGGGTTGGCTCCACAACCGAGACCCTCGGTTAAGTTGGCGCCTATCTGAAGTTTATGCGGCACTGGGCTGCTGTTCAGCGCTTGCAGATCGGTGTTACATACTACGAACTCGACATCCTTGATGCCTTGTCGGAACATGTGGTTCACCGCATTGCTGCCACCGCCTCCCACACCGATCACTTTGATGATCGACTTGTGATGCTTTGGCAAGTCAAATTTGTAAGCTGTTCCAGTTTCAAACATGACAATTGATTTTAGTGGTTGATTCAATATTCATTTTTCCCGTCCAGGTCATCGATCAACAGTCCTTTCGTTTTGTTGATGATATTGGAAAAGAAGTCGGATCCGGGAACACCCTTCTTCACCTTAGCCTTCGGCATTCCCTTGGCTTCTTTATAGCGTTCCTCGCGCTCGTCTAACGAACGGAACCCAGACAGCACCAGCCCCACGGCCGTTGCATACATCGGACTTTTTACCGCCTCCAACTTGCTCTTGCCCAGATGCTCGTTGGGGTAGCCAATGCGGGTATCCATACCGGTCATGTACTCCACCAACTGTTTCAAGCAGCTTAACTGAGACCCCCCGCCTGTAATTACAATGCCACCTGCCAACCGGTTCTCAAATCCAGAGCTGATAATCTCAGTGTGCGCCATTTCAATAATCTCTTCCATTCGCGCCTGGATGATGTTGGAAAGATTCTTCACCGAAATTTCCTTTGCTGTGCGATTGCGAATCCCGGGGATGGAAACAATTTCATTGGGGCTCGCTTCCTCGGCAATGGCCTTTCCAAAACGCGTTTTCAGTTGTTCAGCCTGTCTGGCCATCACCATCAAACCATGTTGGATGTCGGTTGTAAGTATGTTGCCACCAAAGGGAATAACCGCGGTGTGGCGGATGATATTGTCGTAGAAGATGGCGATATCTGTGGTTCCGCCACCAATGTCGATGAGGCACACACCCGCTTCCTTTTCCTCATCGCTCAGCACTGCCAGACTTGACGCCAACGGCTCAAGAATGAGGTCTTCAATCTCTAGTCCGGCCCTGCGCACACACTTGTTGATGTTATTGATGGCGCTGGTCTGGGCTGTAATGATGTGGAAATCTGCCTCCAGCTTTACACCGCTCATGCCAACCGGGTCCTTGATGCCATCCTCATAGTCAACCATGTAGTCCTGGGGCATCACGTGAATGATTTCGCTGCCTGGCGGAATCACAATGCGGTACATATCTTCCGTCAACCGGTTTACATCCTCGATGCTGATCTCGTCTTCCTTTGAATTGCGGGTGATGCTGCCATGATGAATAGAGCTTCGGATGTGCTGACCAGCAATACCTACATTCACCACTCCAATGTCAATCCCCGCCATGTCGCTGGCCTCTTTGATAGCCTTCTCGATGGCGAATACAGTTTTGTCGATATTGGTAACAATGCCCTTTATCACACCTTCGGACTCGGCCTTGCCCAAGCCCAGCACCTCAAGCTTTCCATAGTCGTTTTTGCGGCCTACGATGGCACAGATCTTTGTTGTGCCGATGTCGAGCCCTACTATGATTTTTTCCTTTTCCATGGTTGTAAGTTATTTCGTGGTTGTTTTTTCTATCGTTATTGGTTATTCAGCGATTACCTGGTCTTCGTATTCGACATTCACTCGCGCATACTTTGTCCACCCGCGCTGTGGAAGAATCTCTTTATAAAAAATCATCAATTTCTTAAGCTTCTCCTCGTAGTTATCTACCGTGCCGAATTCCACCAGCTGGCCGGTTACTTGCGGGTATAGGATGATCTTTCCCCGGCCATCAATATCAAGTTGCGCGATCTGCGCACGCCAAAACTTTTCGCCATTGATGAAATTTATCATCTCAAGCAAAGCGCCACCCTGCTCCGATTCGAGGATGGACTCCGCCAATGCGAACTGCCCGACAAATTCACCGCTGATCAACAGCACTCTTGAAGAAAACTTCTCGGACGTATACATGATGGCTCCGTCTTCAGCAACATAGAGATCACTCCCATCCGTACGAATCAACCTGGCGACAGCCCTTCGGAGCGTTACATTCACCACCAGGTTGCCCGACAGATCGACATATAGTTGGGCATCCTGGATGTGGTTGTCAGTTTCCAGTTTGGCTTCAATCGCTCGCAGGTTAAGTCTATTAATGCTGTTGCCCACAATTGACACGCCCGTTCCTGAAATCAAACTCATCACCTGATCCTCATCCACAAAATGATTGTCCTCAATATTCTCAATCTGAATGACCACGTTGGAACAGGTGACATCCTGGTGCTGCCTTTCTGCAAAAGCAATGAGAGACAAGACCGCAAAAATCGCGACCACGGCCTTTACCTCTTTCCTAATGTTCAACTTAAACCTCATGGTACTTTTGTTCTAGTAATTTCTTTACCGGCTGAACAAACGTGTCGATGTCGCCCGCGCCCACCGTGGCCAGCACTTCAATGTCCAGGGCTTCTACCTGCGCCAGCAAGTCTTTCTTGTCACACCTGATCTTCACCGGGCTCGTAATTCCGCCAAGCAGCATATCGGAAGTGACGCCAGGAATCGGGAGTTCTCTTGCGGGATAGATATCCATCAACAGCAGTTCATCTGCCAAACTCAAGCTCTTGGAAAATCCTTCAGCAAAGTCGCGTGTGCGCGTAAACAAGTGCGGCTGGAACACGACCGTAAGTTTCTTGCCTTTGTACATCGACTTCAGCGAAGATAGAAAGGCCTCGATCTCGCGGGGATGATGGGCGTAGTCATCCACAAACACAAGATCATCGCGCTTGATGATATACTCAAATCTGCGCTTCACACCCTTGAAGGACTGCAATGCCTGCTTGATCGTTTCGTGGGTCACTCCCACTCTGCTCACGGCCACTGCTGCCGCGATGGCATTCTCCATATTATGAAAACCGGGGACGCCAAGCTGGATTCCTTCAATCTTCTCACCAAAGCCCTGAAGATCAAACTCAAAAAATTCCCGACCAGTCGGGATAATATTGCTGGCAAAAAAGTGTCCCCGGCTCATGCCATAGGTTTCTTTAGAAATACTGATATCATTCGCAATGGATGCAATGGATTCATGAATGATCAGATTGGATTTCACTTGCTTCATGAAAGCCTTGAATGATTGTACCATCTGATCGTGATCACCATAAATATCCAGGTGGTCGGCATCAGCAGAGGTGACCACCGCGATGTCCGGAAAGAGTCGCAAGAACGACCGATCGAACTCATCGGCCTCAACCACCACGATCGTGTTTTCGTCTACCTGTCCTTTCATCACCAGATTGGACTCGTAGTTGGTGGTAACGCCACCCAGAAAAGCCACCATGTTCCTGTTGGCTTCATATAGGATGTGTGCCACGAGTGAAGAAGTTGTCGTCTTGCCATGCGTACCGGCTACCGCGATCGTTTTGTGATCTTTTGTAATCAACCCCAGCACTTCAGACCTCTTTAATATCGTAAAGCCTTGCTCCCTCAGACTGTTCCATTCTGAATGATCTTTGGGGACAGCTGGCGTCAGCACCACCAGGGTATTCGCTTTTTTTACAAAAGCCGGGATGAGCTCCACGCGATCGTCAAAGTGAATCAACATCCCCTCCTTCTGAAGCTGGCTTGTTAATTGGGTTGAGGTGCGATCATATCCGGCTACTTTCATCCCCTGGTGATTAAACCATCGCGCTAGCGCACTCATGCCGATGCCCCCGATTCCGAGAAAATACACACTGTCGTAATCGCTCAATCTCATTGCACGAGTTTTTCAATTTCGTTCACAATTTGATCTACCGCTTGCGGCTTGCCCATCGGGCCAATATTGGCGCGCAACTGTTGACACCTCGATTCGTCATACACCAGCTTTACTGCCTCCATGACAAGGCGATTCATGGCTTCTTTATCGGAGATCATCACCGCGGCCCCTAGTCCTACCAACGCCATCGCATTTTTTGTTTGATGGTCTTCGGCCACATTGGGTGATGGCACCAAAATGGCAGGCTTACCGGTTACACACAGTTCAGAAATTGCCAGCGCGCCTGCCCTCGAAATCACCACATCGCTCGCAGCATAGGCCAAGTCCATTTGCTTGATGAAATCATAAATCCGGAACCGCTTCAAATCCTTGGCTGAAAGCTGATTTTTCACCTGCTCATAGTAAAGCTTCCCTGTTTGCCAGATTACTTGTATCTGCGCTTCAATCAGCCGATCGATATGATGCAATATGCTTTGGTTGATGGTGCGTGCGCCCAGGCTGCCGCCAATGATCAGAATCACCTTCTCGTTGTTGTTGAATGCGAAAAAGTTTAATGCTTTTCCTTTCTTTCCTTCCACCCCGATGATGTCGGTGCGAACCGGATTTCCGGTTAGCAAGATCTTGTCCTTTGGGAAATACTTCTCCATACCATGGTATGCTACACAAATGCGGTTGACTTTGGTGCCCACTTGCTTGTTGGTCAAACCTGCGTAGGAATTTTGTTCTTGTATCAGGGACGGGATGTTGAATTTGGTGGCAGCCAGCATAATCGGGCCACTCGCGTAACCACCCGTGCCAACAACCACATGTGGTTTGAACCTTTTAACGATAGCCCTCGCTTTGAGATAGCTCGCAATCAGTTTAAATGGAAAGGTTAGGTTCGCAATTGTTAACTTTCTCTGCAGGCCGGCAATCCAAAGGCCAATGATCTTGTAACCGGCCTCGGGCACTTTGGTCATTTCCATTCTACCCATGGCGCCCACAAACAAGATCTCGGCATCGGGATGTCTTTGTTTGAAGACATTGGCAATGGCGATAGCCGGAAAGATGTGACCTCCCGTGCCCCCTCCGCTAATGATCAATCGATATGGTTGCGAGTTTTTCACGCGGCTTGGGCTACTTCTTTGTTGTCTGTCCTGGATTCTCGTTGCCACGATTCATCCACCTCACCCCGGCTCACGCTTAGGATAATTCCAACTGAAAGCCCTGTGAAAATCATAGCCGTTCCACCCATGCTAATCAATGGCAATGGTTGGCCGGTAATTGGCCCCAATCCCACAACCACGCCCATGTTCACCATCGCCTGGCACACCAGGTCAAAGCTCAGGCCGGCAGACAGCAAGCCACCAAAGGCCCGTTCGCTATTGTAGGCGGCCTTCATTCCCCGATGAAGAAGGATGAGATAAAGAATTAAAACTACCACGCCACCAATGAGCCCGTATTCTTCGAGCAGGATGGCGTAGATGAAATCGGAATAGGGATGTGGTAAAATATTTCTTTGATCGCTGTTCCCGGGACCTTTGCCCACTACCCCACCCGTAGCCACCGCAATGCGGGCGTGTTTGGCCTGGAAGGGCAGCTCCGTACCATTTACAAAGCTCAAAATCCTGTTCTTTGCCGTCTCCCCACGCACACCAAATTTATAGGCAGCACCTCCCGCCAATACACCAACCAGCAGGAGCATCGCCAGGTATTTTACTGGCACGCGACCGATGAACATGATGAGCATACAAGTTGCAAACAGCAATACCGCAGATGATAGGTTGGTGAGGGCAATCAGGCCGCAAATCACACCGCTCCAGGTGAGCATAGGAATCAACGACTCTTTCACGTCATCGATGTTCTGCTGCTTTTTCGACAGCATGCTTGCCAGATTGATGATTAGCACCAGACTCGCAAAGTCCGAAGGCTGGAAAGACGTGTTGATGATCGGCAGCGTAATCCAACGTGCTGCATCGTTAATGGTCGTTCCATTCGTGAAGGTGTAGATCAACAAAGGCACGCTGATCCAAAGGCCAAGGCGTGAAAGTCTGGAATAGTAGCGATAGTCCACCTTGTGGGCGACCCACATGGCACCTAAACCGAGTAGCACCATAAATGTGTGTTTCACGAGATACATTTCCGGACTCACCGTACGCTTATAGGCCAACGTGCCAATGGAGCTATAAACTACCAGGATGCTTATCAGTGAAAAGGCAAACACCACGGCCCAGATCACAGGATCGCCTTGTAAATTCTTATCAACCCATGTTTTGAATTTCGTCATGATGCAATCGGGTTTTCGATTTCCTTCTTCAATTCCAAAACGGCATTCCGAAACTGATTCCCTCTGTCTTCATAATTCTTAAACAAATCAAAACTTGCACAGGCCGGTGAAAGCAAGACCACGTCACCCTTGGAAGCCACGGCCAGTGCCATCCTAACCAACTCCTTCACATTTTGAGTTTCCTTTATTTCTTTAACAACTCCCTTGAAGAAGGCGTTTAGCTTTTGATTGTCCTTACCGAGGCAAATCAATGTCTTTACCTTGCGCGCAACGGCATCTTTGATTGGCCTGTAGTCATTTCCTTTGTCAATGCCTCCGGCAATCCAGATCAGGGGTTGCTCATAGCTACCCAATGCGTAAACGACCGAGTCGACATTGGTTGCCTTTGAATCATTGACAAACTCAACGCCATTGATCGTTGCAATGCTTTCAAGCCGGTGCGCAGCATTTTTGAAGGTCTTCAGCGCTGATCTGATATCCGGGATAGCCACACCGGCAAAGTGAGCTGCCGTAACCGCAGCCATGGTATTGATCAGGTTGTGGGGCCCTCTCAGGGTGGTGTCAGCCTGGTTGATTTCGAAGGAGATCTTATCGAATTGAAAGTGCATCACGCCACCCACGGCATGGATATTCCCTTTCTGCAATGACACGCCCGTTGCGCGGGTCTTCAGGTTTCGTATTGAAACTTCCCTGGACACTATTTCGTCATCGGCATAATAAATGAACTCGTTGGTGCCGTTCATGTTTTGCGTAAGCCGGAACTTGGAATTCACGTAATTTTGCAGCTGGAACTCGTAGCGATCCAGGTGATCAGGTGTGATGTTCAACAACACGCCAATCTGTGGCTTGAAAGTAGTTGTACCGTCCAATTGAAAACTGCTCACTTCGATCACGTACCAGTCATGTTTCCCTTCTGCGATTTTCCGCGCGAAACTCTCCCCGACATTGCCAGCCAGGGCAACGTGATATCCAGCGGATTTGAGGAGGTGATAAGTGAGCAAAGTAGTAGTGGTTTTCCCGTTGGTACCCGTAATGGCAATCACCTTACCTTGCGTGTAACGAAAGCCAAATTCAATCTCATCAATCACTTCAGTACCCTCTGCCCTTAGCCTTTTCACTGTTTCGGACTTGTCGGGTATGCCGGGGCTTTTGATCACCAACTTGGCCCCACTGATCCTTTCCCAGGTATGTGATCCCTCTTCGAAATTGATATTCGCTTTTTCAAGCTCGGTTTTGTATTGAGGTTTGATCACACCCATGTCGGATACAAATACCTCATAGCCCTTTGCCGCAGCCAATACGGCCGCGCCCGTTCCGCTTTCACCTGCCCCCAATATGACAATGCGTTCCTTCATCTCAATTTTAATGTGGCCAAACTGAAAATCGCCAGCAGTATTCCCACAATCCAAAATCGGGTAACAATCTTCGCCTCCGGTATGCCCTTCTTCTGGTAATGGTGATGAAGTGGGGACATCATCCATATCCTGCGTCCTTCTCCATACTTTTTCTTCGTGTACTTGAAATAGGACACCTGCATAATCACGGACAGGTTCTCCAACAGAAAGATGCCGCACAGCACGGGAATCATGAGTTCCTTTCTGACCGCCAGCGCCAACACCGCAATGATGCCACCCAAGGTAAGGCTGCCCGTGTCGCCCATGAACACTTGAGCAGGATAGGCATTGTACCAAAGGAAGCCCAGGCACGCACCCACGAACGCAGTACAAAAGATTACCAGTTCGCCCAGGTTCGGGATGTACATGATGTTTAAGTAATTGCTAAAGTCAACGCGACCAGAGACATAAGCGAAAATTGCGATCGTAAGGCCAATGATCGCTGAGGTGCCAGCTGCCAGTCCGTCAATGCCATCGGTGATGTTCGCACCATTGGAAACAGAGGTGACCACCAGGATCACCACAAGTGTGTAAATAACCCAGGTGAACCCTTCACCTAGAAACGGAAAGATGCGGCTATAGTCAAGCTCATTGTTTTTGAAGAAAGGAACAGTCGTGCGTGTCGACTTCACATCGTGGTAGGGCCGGCCGGCTTCATCCGGTACGGCAATCTCTGTATCCACATCCGCCCGACCGGGTTCTCTTATCACCACGTCACTGTGATAGTACAGTGTCAGGCCGACAATCAATCCCAAGCCAACCTGACCGGTGATCTTGAATCTCCCGGCTAACCCCTTTTTGTCTTTTTTGAATACCTTGATGTAGTCATCGATGAATCCGATGAACCCCAACCAAACGGTGGCAACCGACAACAGCAATACATAAATATTTTCGACTCGCGCCAGCAGGAGTGTTGGAATCAAGATCGCAGCGATAATGATAAGGCCGCCCATGGTTGGCGTTCCTTTCTTTTGCAGTTGCCCCTCCAAACCAAGGTCTCTTACCTCTTCGCCCACCTGGCGCTTGCGCAAGAAACTAATAAGGCGTTCGCCAAACGTAATGGTGATAATTAAAGACAACACAGCTGCTGCACCCGCGCGGAATGAGATGTACTGGAACACCCCCGCCCCCATGACATCGAATTGCCTATCCAGGTAGTCGAATAAATAGTACAGCATCAGTTAGCAAACATTTTGATCATCCGGGTCAATACTTCTTTATCGTCAAACGGGTGTTTCACGCCCTTTATTTCCTGGTAATTCTCATGGCCCTTGCCTGCAACAAGCACGATGTCTTTTTCGCGCGCCATCATACAGGCTGTTTTAATCGCCTCCTCGCGGTCCACCATTACCAGGGTCTTTTTTGCATCTGTGGGTCCCACACCTTTTTGCATATCCCGGATAATGTCCATTGGGTCCTCGCTTCTTGGATTGTCTGAAGTCAGGATTACCTTATCGCTGAACTTGCAGGCGATGGCTGCCATCAATGGTCGTTTCATGCTGTCACGATCGCCCCCGCATCCCACCACGGAAATCAATTGCTCCTGTCCGCTCCTAAACTCCGTGATCGTTTCAAGCACATTCTTCAAAGCATCAGGGGTGTGGGCATAATCCACAATCGCGGTGAACTTCGATCCCGGCATGATCAGCTCAAAACGACCTGCCGCACCGGTAAGGGAAGAGAGGCGCATCAGTGCTTCCTCCGGATCTGCGCCCAGTAGGGAGGCTGTGGCGTAAACCGTAAGTAAGTTGTAGGCGTTGAAATCTCCAATCAACTTAAACCAGACAATGCGATTGCCAATTTCCAGTTCAAGACCTTCAATAGAATTGGTGAGAATTTTGGCCTTGAAGTCGGCCATCTTTTTCAACGCAAAGGTCTTCTTGGTGGCCTTTGTGTTTTGAAGCATGACCATGCCGCGTTTGTCGTCCGCATTTACAAGGGCAAACGCATCCGATGACAGTCCGTCAAAAAATCCTTTCTTGGCACGGATATAACTCTCAAAGGTGCGGTGATAATCGAGGTGGTCGTGTGTGATATTGGTGAAAACCCCACCCACAAACTGCAAACCCTCTACCCTGCCTTGATCCACGGCATGAGAGCTAACCTCCATGAAGCAAAAGTCACATCCGGCTGCAACCATCTTCGCCAGCAGTTCATTAATCTGGATCGGATCAGGTGTCGTGTGTGTTGCGGAAAACACCTCATCCCCGATCTGATTCTGCACCGTGGAAAGTAAACCTACCTTATAGCCAAGCGAGGTGAACAATTTGAAAAGCAGGGTGACCACCGTTGTCTTTCCGTTGGTGCCTGTCACACCAACCAGTTTCAATTTGCCTGACGGATTGCCATAAAAATTGGAAACAATAACACCCAGGGCTTGGGTGCTGCTTTTGACTGTGACGTACGTAACACCCTCTTTGAGTTGTTCGGGCAACTTTTCAGCCACGATCGCCACGGCCCCCTTGCCCACAGATCCATCAATAAAGTGATGACCATCAACCTGGGTGCCTTTCACTGCCACAAAGACAAAACCCTTATCCACGTTGCGCGAATCAAACGCTACACCCTTTACCTGTGCGTTCATGTCACCCGATGCAGAGGTGATGTTGACTCTATATAATATGTCCTTTAGCAGCGGCATCAACTCAGTTTCAGGTGAATTTTATTTCCTTTCGATATTCTGGTGCCTGGGGCCAGCGATTGTTCGCTCACGCGTCCAAGTCCATCGTGAATAACTCGCAAACCCATTCGCTCCAACAGGTAAAGGGCATCGCGAAATGTCATACCGGTTACATCGGGAACCAGGTCTTTGTTGGGTACATTTTGCCGCCACTGCACTGAGTTCCCGTTTCGAACGGCACGAATCCATTCCCCCTCGGTATCTGAGTGACTTGACACACCGAGTTCATTGCAAAGCATGGTCAGCTCATCTTGTTGACCAGCACGAATAACAGGGAACACACCTGGCTCAAGTACCTTCCTTTTCTCCATCGCCATATGCAATTGTATGTCGCGTGAGTAAATATTATCCGCAATGGCCTTGAAAACAGGGCCCGCCACATTGTTTCCATACTGCTGCCAACCCTTCGGGTTTTTAATAAGCACAATGGCGCTGTACTTGGGCGTGTGCGCAGGAAAGTACCCCACAAATGAGGTGATGTATTTCCGAGTATATTCACCCTTCTCCAGGATTTGGGCAGTGCCTGTTTTGCCAGCAATGCGGTAGTGGGAGTTTTTCAAATTCACCGCGGTTCCGTTGTCAACCACGCCTTCCAGGAGCAGTCGAATTTGATTCAGGGTGCTTGATGAACAGATCTTTCTGCTAATCGTCTCGGTTTCAAATTCCTTCACCACCCGATCGGCTTTGGTAATGGCGGTTACAAAAACGGGCTTGATCATCCTGCCCTCGTTGGCGATGGCGTTGTACAAAGCCAGCGTTTGAAGTGGGCTGATCTCAAATCCATACCCGTACGCCATCCAGGGCAATGAAATACCACTCCAGCTCTTTGTTTTCGGCCTCGCAATCTTTGGATAAAGTTCACCACTGATTTGTACGCCCAATGGCTTATCCAGGTGCAGTCGGTCGATATAGTTTACAAACTCGTCAGGCTTCTGGCCGAAGTGAAGGTCCACAAGTTTGGCCATGGCCACGTTCGAGGACAACTCAAAAGACTGCTTGATGGTGAGCGTGCCAAAGCCACCGTCATGGTGGTCGCGAACTTTCTTATTGTAAAAGGTGTGTTCTCCCTTGCCCGTTTTGATGCTATCGGAAAGTTTGATGTTGGTTTCCTCGAGCAGGGCCATCATCGTTACCAGCTTGAAGGTAGACCCGGGCTCATACAACCCACCCACGGCATGGTTGTATTTTTCATAATAGCTCTCACCCTCTCTCGTCAGATTTGAAATCGCTTTCACGTGCCCCGTTTTAACTTCCATCACCACCACGGTTCCCTCATCTGCCTGGTGTTGATGCATGGCCTCAAAGAGAGCCGTTTCCGCCACGTCCTGCAGGTTAATGTCGAGCGTGGTTTGGATATCCATGCCATCTACCGACTTGATGTTGTTGGCATCGAACACGGGCTTCCAGGTGCTGCCGGCAATTTTCTGAAAGAGCGCCTCACCATCTTTTCCAGCCAATACCTCATTAAAACTGTATTCCAGGCCCGCACCGTTTCCGTTCTCATTCACAAAACCAATCGTTCTTCTACTCAGGTTGGTGAAGGGCCTGTATCTCACATCAATTTTTTCAAAGATGATCCCGCCCCGATATCTTCCTTCACGGAAGATCGGCCAGGTTTCCATCACCTTTTTTGTTTGATAATTGATTTGCTTCCGATTGATGATCAGGTACTGCCTTCCACCTGCTCGCGCGTCTTTCAAATATCTTTTGTACTCAAGAGCCGATTTGTCCTTGTAGTATCGCGAAAGCAGAAGCGAAAGAGAGTCAATTCCCTTGCTAAAGATTTGGTCCGATGCCAAACGAGGGTCAAAAGCCACTTTGTAAAAGGGAAGGTCAGTCGCCAACAGGCTGCCGTTGTCGGAGTAGATGTTGCCTCGTGTCGCCCTTACCTTCTTGTAGTCGAATGTAATCTCTTCCCCCATGGCTACCCACTTCTCGCCTTCCACAAACTGAATGTGAGAAATCTTGGCGATGACAGCCACCCCAAACAAGAGTACGAACAGGAAGGCTATCCGAACACGGATTAATATGGAACGCTTAATATTCACCTTGCCTCACAACAATTTTATAGGGTGGATTCAAACTTTCTTTCAGCCCCAGCGCCTTTACTCTCCTTGCAACCTCTGATTGTTTGCCTGCAAACATCAAATCAGATTTGAGCGTTGTGTAATCAGCCCGCAAATCCTCCACTTCTGATTGCAGGTGGTTAATCTTCCTTACGGTCTTCTCGGCATGATGCGTGTTGCTGATATAAATCAAACTCAGCACCACCGCGAAGATGATTTTGGGAAGGTACTGTACCGGAAACCCCTCCTCAAAGTACGACTCAAGCTTCAAGCGCCTCTCCAATCCGGAGAATAGGCTTGCCCCTGCACTTTGTGTGTTGCGGTTTCCTTTTCCTATTCTAAATTTATTCTCGCTCATCTTATACTCTCTCTGCTATCCTTAGCTTGGCACTGCGTGCCCTTTTATTTCTTTCAATTTCTTCTTGTCCGGCCTCGATCGGCTTCCGGTTGACCGCCTTAAACGGACGAATCGGATTGCCATAGAAATCTTTTTCCAACTCTCCATACACCTTCCCCGTATTGATGAAGTTTTTCACCATCCGATCTTCCAGCGAATGGTAAGACATCACCACTAACCTTCCTCCCGTGTTGATCACCGCCTCACAGTGCATCAGAAATTCACTCAGCGTCTCCATTTCCTGATTCACTTCGATCCGAAGCGCTTGAAACACCTGCGCCAGGTACTTGTTTTCATTTCCCCTGGGTGTTACCTGCTTCAATGCATCAACCAAATGTCCTGTCTCCGTGAGTGGAAGCCTGGACCGATGTTGCACGATGGCGGCTGCTGCACGCTTGGCGTTCTTCAATTCCCCATACATGCCTAAAATCTTGTGCAAGTTCGATTCGGAATAAGTGTTCACCACCGTCTCCGCTGTAAGCACACCTTGACGATTCATTCGCATATCCAACGGACCGGCATAGCGTGTTGAAAAACCCCGCTCAGCCACGTCTATTTGATGAGATGATATTCCCAAATCAGCCAGCACACCATCCACCTGCTTAACTCCATGTAGCTTCAAATACTGTTTCAGGTATCTGAAGTTGGCCTGACAAAATGTTAAAGAACGACTATCTATTTTTTCCGCCTCCCACCTGGCATCTTCGTCCTGGTCGAAGGCTATTAATCTGCCTTTCTTCAGGTGACTTAGGATGGCCCTACTATGTCCCCCTCCGCCAAATGTGGCATCCACGTACAAACCATCTGGGTTGATGTTCAACCCCTCGATGCATTCTGCAAGCATGACTGGTACGTGGTACGCCATTACCAAACTTGTTTTGTGGCTCAAGCATCCTGTTTTGTAGCGGGTCTACAAACTGAATTTCAAAGCGCATACTTTGAATTTCAGTTGCCATGGCGCTACTCGTTCAGGTACTTTTCCGCCAACTTCGACAACTCACCCGGATCATTGATCAGGTGCTTCTCATAGTGCTGAGGATTCCAGATCTCGACTTTGTTTCCCATACCGACCAGCGTGACCTCTCTTTCAAGCTGTGCATAGCCCAGCATGTTTTTTGGAATCAGAAAACGCCCGTTGGCGTCCAATTCTACGGTGACCACACCGGACAAAAAGTTGCGTTGCAACTTTCGGTACTCTTCGTTGAACTCGTTGAGCCCAGAAATCCGGGAGAAGACCTTTTTGAACTCCACCATCGGATAGAGTATGAGGCATTGCTCAAAGCCCCTGCGAATCACAAGCTCTGTCGGCCCTTCGGACCCTGCCTCCATCGGCAGCTGAGCCTTGATCCGCGCAGGCAGCACCAATCTGCCCTTGGCATCAAGCTTACTCTCATATTCACTGGTGAAGAATGTCATAGACTGTAGTGGTTGTCTTAGGAATACCCCTTCCCGAGGGTATACCTAAACAAACATATGTAATTATATCCCACTTTCCACCACTTTCAACCACTTTTTTGCATTTCGAGGCTGTTTTGGCCGCTTGTTTGACTCAAAAAAGCCACAAGATGGCCCTGTCACTTTCCCTTCGGAACGTGAAGTTCAGTTTCCTAACATGAATTAATTAATTGATTTACTGTACGTTATCGCGTCACTGATCGGTAGATGTCAGCCAGCCTCAAGTGCATAGCCTCAGCAGTGAACTTGCCCTGCACTTTTTTGCGGGCTGCAACGCCCATTTTAAGCCTTAGATCGGGTTGCAGGATGAGCTCTTCAATGGCTGTGCCGAGGGCCTCGTTGTCTCTTTCCTGAACCAGCAGGCCCTCCTGCCGGTGCTGAATGGCTTCGGGAATTCCGGCATGGCGAGTAGATACAACTGCCATTTCCATTGCCATGGCTTCTAAAATGCCATTGGGAAGCCCTTCCTGGTCGCCATCGCTGGCTACGCGGCTATTAAGCACAAAAATGTGGGACTCCTCCATTAATTGCTTCACTTCTCCGGGAGCTTTCCATCCATGAAAGATGACCGCATTTTCATAGCCAGGAGTCTGTGCCAACCTCCGGCATTCGCCCTCGTCAGGTCCGTTGCCTACAACATGGAGTTCAATCCAATCGTATTTTTTTCGAAGGTCAAGAAACACTTTTACCAGGTCCGGCACGCCTTTCTTTTCAATCAATCGGCCCACATGGAGAAGATGCACTTTATCAGCTTGAGCTCTCGCAGAACGCGTGAAGCGATTCAAGTCAATACCATAAGGCACCCAATGTACCTTAGGGAGTTGGTCGGACTTAAGTGGCAGCGCCTCGGCCATCAACGGATTGCAGATGACGATTGCGCTCGCATAGTCAAACACCTTTTGCAGAGCGAGCCTGTAGGAACGCTTGCGCAACAAGCGGGACGCATCGAAGCCATGGAAAGAAACAACCAACGGCTTTTTCATTTGCCTGGCCAGCGGAAGAATACGAACGGCACTGAATCCAAACTGGGCATGAAGGACATCAAAGGGTTGATCGCGAAACATGCGCTCCATATTGTTGACGGAACTTCCAAAGTAATAACGATCGATGCCGATGACACTCACGAGATTAGACAACAGGCCATCCCATAAGCTTCTCTTGAACCTGAACTTGCCGAGGCCACTGAAATCAAACTTATCGTCATTGAAAAAACGCTTGCTCAACAAAAGGGTGATGATGTGGGGATTGCGGGCTTGTTGATAGATGAACGTTTCGCTATCGTTAAAAAAATGTGCATGGTAAAACAAAACAACCGGCTTTCTACTCATGCTATGATCGCAGCTTAGATATGACTTCCTCGGTGTGTTGCCCCAAATGAGGTGGAGGGGTAAGCGAAGATGTGTTTGAAAAACCCGAAGGAGTGGCCACAAAGGTTCGCACTCCTTTCAGCCCGGCCGCGCTCATTACCAGCGTTGCAACTTCCGGCATCTCAAATACTTCCTTGAGGTTCTGAATACTGCCGGCAGGTATCTTTTTCGCATGGAGGTTACGCAAGAGCTCGCTGCTCTCAAGTTTTGATACCTGTTCTTGGAGCACACTGTGAAGTTGCTTTCGGTTGATCACCCTAAGCTGATTTTTCTGATACTTACCGGATGTGGCAAGGTCGGCCATGCCAATTAACATACACAAATCAGCAAATTGCTTGTCGCTGCCCACTGCCAATAAAATCAACTTGTCATCGGCAGTTGTGAAAAACTCTCCGTAAGGCGCTATGTTGGGATGAGCCGATCCCTGGCGTTTTGGTAGATGCCCCGCCACTAACCAGTTGGACGCCTGATTGGCCAAAGACGAAACGGCAGCCTGAATCAACGAGACTTCGACAAAACTGCCTTCGCCCGTTTTTGCTTTCTTAAGCAAAGCAAGCAGCAGGCCTTCTTTCAATTGGTGAGCCGCCAGCAGGTCGATCAAGGCAACTGGCATCTTTGTCGGTGGGCCATCGGCCAACCCGTTCAAGTCCATGAAACCAGATTCCGCCTGAATCACAGCATCGTATCCCACGCGGGAATTGTCGCGTCCATATCCCGTGATTTGTCCATAAATCAACGAAGGATTGACCGACCTCAGCGTCTGGTAATCCACCCCGAGTTTCGCGGCATCCCCTGGCTTGTAGCTCGCTACTACAATATCAGACCGTGCGGCCAGTTTCTTTACTGTGTCGCGACCATCAGGCCCGGACAAATCAAGGGCAACCGACTTCTTGCCCCAATTCACAGAGCAAAAGTAGGCCGACAAGTCTCCGTCTTTTTCTTCACTTAACTTCCAGGATCGGGTTACATCACCACCCTGGCGCTCGTTCTCTATTTTGATCACCTCCGCGCCCAACTCCGCAAAGAATTGACCGACACTTGGGCCCGCGAGCACCGAAGCCAGCTCCAGCACCTTTATGTCAGACAATGAAAACATACCCCATTTTGTCGTGTTTGCAAATTAGCTGACATTGTCGTTCGTATGTAATTTCACCCGAAATCATTTATTGAAAATCTTCGTTTCTATCTGTTGTACGTCAAATTCATTATTCATGCGTCTTCTTATATTATTGATTCTTGTCGCTGGTTTGCTCTCGTGTTCGAAAGATGCCGGGATCAAGACCGGCCCCTGGCGTGGCATTATACAGCTTCAAGGACAGGAATTGCCTTTTAACCTTGAGCTTTTCAAGGAAGGAGATGAATACAAGGCCTTCGTCAAGAATGGGGAGGAAAAGATTTTGCTCGATGAAATCAAGGTGACTGGCGATTCGGTCAAAATCACAATGCACATTTTCGACATCGATCTGCGAGCGAGAATTGATGGCGATAAGCTCACCGGGTGGTATGTCAAGAACTATGAAAGGGATTATCGGCTGCCCTTTGAGGCCAACTTTGGTGAGACATTTCGTTTCACAGAATCGTCCGGCAACGACCCCGCGGTAAATTTCGAGGGCAAATTTGCTGTGACATTTATACACGACCAAAAAGACACCACGTTGGGCGTGGCACTCATCGACCAAAATGGCGACAAAGCAACCGGTACGTTTCTCACACCCCTTGGCGACTACCGTTTTCTTGAAGGTAACGTGGTGGACGGAAAATTGATGCTAAGTACTTTTGATGGAAATCACGCTTTTCTTTTCTACGCTACGAAACAGGGTGACTCGCTCTTGGGTGAATTCTACTCTGGAAAATCCTGGTTTGAGCGATGGACGGGCGTAAGAACAGAAAGTGCATCGCTCCCACATCCCGAGTCGCTTACCTACCTGAAAGAAGGTTATGAAAAACTGGATTTCTCATTCCCGGATCTGAATGGAAACCCTGTGAGCAACACGGACTCTCGTTTTCAGAATAAGGTGGTCATTCTTCAGCTATTTGGCAGCTGGTGCCCCAACTGCATGGACGAAACAAAATTCCTGAGCGAATGGTACAAACAAAATAGGCATCGTGGTGTGGAGATCCTTGGTCTTGCTTACGAGCGAAAGGCCGATTTTGAGTATGCGGCAGGTCGTGTTAACAAAATGAAGGATAAGCTGGGCGTGGAATATCATTTTGCCATAGCCGGTACGTATGAAAAAGAGGAGGCATCGAAAACACTTCCCGCCCTGAACCGGGTTGTCGCCTTCCCAACCATGATTTTTGTAGGCAAGGATGGAAAAGTAAAACACATCCACACTGGATTTGAGGGCCCGGGTACCGGGATCTACTACGAGCGTTTCAAGGAGCGTTTTAACCAGATTATCAACGAATGCCTTGCTGAACCTCCGGTCTAAAGGAACTTTTCAAAACCTGATTCGCTTCTGGTCTTACCCATCTCCAAAAGGATGGAAAGCGTTAATTTTGCACAATCATGAAGAGGCGTGTCGTAGTAGGTCTTTCAGGCGGTGTTGATTCCAGCGTAGCAGCCTACTTGCTTAAGGAGCAAGGCTACGAGGTGATCGGCATGTTTATGAAAAACTGGCATGACGACTCGGTGACGATCAGCAAGGAATGCCCGTGGCTGGACGACAGCAACGATGCCATGATCGTGGCCCAACAGCTGGGCATCGCTTTCCAGGCCATCGATTTAAGTAAGGAATACAAGGAGCGTATTGTCGACTACATGTTTGCGGAGTACCAACAGGGCCGCACCCCCAACCCGGATGTACTCTGCAATCGAGAAATCAAATTCGATATCTTCTTAAATCAGGCTCTAAAACTTGGTGCCGACTTTGTGGCAACCGGTCACTATTGCCGAAAAGGTGAAGCGCAAGTAAATGGACAAACGGTTTACCAACTCTTGGCCGGCCAAGACAATAATAAAGACCAGAGTTATTTCCTGTGTCAATTAACACAGCAACAATTATCGAAGGCGCTCTTCCCCATTGGTGAGCTGACGAAGCCTGAAGTGAGAGCAGTCGCTAAAAAAATTGGATTGACAACGGCAGACAAAAAAGACTCACAAGGCCTTTGCTTTGTAGGGAAAGTGCATCTTCCTGAGTTCCTTCAGCAAAAACTTGAACCCAAAAAAGGCAAGGTGATTGAAGTCCCCGCCACGGCAACCATTTTTCGCAATGGAAATTCTTTGCACGATCTGGAGCAGTTGACGCGACCTTACGCACTGGCGCCTGAACTTGGTGAGGTAATTGGCGTTCACCATGGCGCACATTATTATACCATCGGGCAGCGCAAGGGGTTGAACCTTGGCGGCTTTGAAAAACCACAGTTTGTCATTGGCACTGATACCGAGCAGAATGTAATCTATACCGGACAGGGCGATGAACATCCCGGTTTGTACCGGCATGGCTTGTTTGTAAAGTCGGTAGACGAACATTGGGTTCGTGAGGATCTCAAATTGGCTGAAGGTGAAAGCAGGGCGTTCAAGGCAAGGATCAGGTATCGCCAGCCGTTGTCGAACTGCGAGCTGCATCAAAGCGCCCAGGGGCTGTACGTGATTTTTGAACAACCCCAAAGGGGCATCACACCCGGTCAGTTTGTAGCCTGGTATGAAGGTGAAGAATTGATTGGGTCGGGCGTGATCAATCATTGATCATCGCATTGCTTTTGAAAGTGCGAGGGTGACCATGGCCTCCACAACTTGACCGCCCTTCGGAAGGCGTTGGCCTCTGAGTATTCCATTAAATAGGAGATTTGATGTACATGGCTGCCCGCATGGAGAAGACGCCTGGCACTTCCTTTCTTACCCGCCCATAAAGTTTCTGGAATGTAAGTCCATCTCAGAAAATTGCCCAAAAAGAGAAAGCATCTCCCTGGAGAGATGCCTTTTCATTAGATCTTGACAGAAATTTCTAAGAAGCACTGTTGATCCGTGCATCCTTGATACGCTTGTCTTTTAAACGCTTGTCTTTCAACCTCGCGTCCTTCACGCGCTTGTCTTTTACTCTTGCATCTTGGATCCGCTTGTCTTTCAACCTTGCGTCTTTGATGCGCTTGTCTTTTAGCCTTGCGTCCTTCATCCGTGCGTCTTTGATCCGATCTTGCTTCAGGCGGGCATGTTTGATGCGCTGGTGTTTCATTCGTGCCTGTTCTATTCTTGCCTGTTGCATCCTGGCGGCCTCGACCCGGTCATTCGCAAAATTCGCGCGATCCAGGCGCGCTTGCGTCATTCGCTGATGCTGCAGCCTGGCTGCCTGAACACGGTCATACCTTTGTACGACTGCATCACTTGCGTTTCGCTGCCCAAAAGTGAAGGAAGTAAATCCCACTACACCCATGAGCACTAATCCCAATACCTTCTTCATGGCTCGTTTGTTTTAGTTAAACATCTTTGGTTCTTAGACCGTGGACCAAACCAAAGGTTTAAGACCAACCATCTCTTTTCCGTGCGCAGGCCAGGCACAAAGGCCTCTGATTATCCTTCGTTAAATCCTGAAATTCCGCCTGATACAATAAATTTCATGGCAGTGGGACCGTTGATATTCAGCGGCTTCACATTTTCTTTTTTAACCAGGTAGTGGATTCCCGAAACGGCATAGGAATGCGGAAAATAAACCACCACCATGTCATTCAAACCCAGCTGTGACAGGTCGCTTTGTGTCACAAACCCGATTTGGTGTAACGTGTTTTCTTTGTTGATCATCACCAACACAGGCTGGTTAAATTTACGTTTATCCCCCACGAAGGCGGATAGCAGATCCTTCACCGATGAATAGATCAGCTTCACAAAAGGAATCCGGTTCATGCCATGGTCAAAAATGTCCAGCACGGTGCGAAATGCGAAATTGGAGGTGAGGTATCCAAACAACGTAATGGCACCCACAATAATGATGAATCCAATGCCCGGATAGGGAAGCATCAGCAGGCTGTCGAGCCAACTGAAGCTGACGTAAATGAAGTAGGCCGTGGCCACAAGCGGCACGATGAATAGTGTTCCGCTAAAGAAATAGCGAAGCAGGATGCGCAGGTTTCTTTTCATAATGTCCCATAAAAAAGGCCTCCACGGGGGGAGGCCTTGTATTTGTTGTGTTACAATCCCTACAAGGCGATACCGATGAAAGACTTGAAAGCCAATCCCATGAGTCCGGTGATGATCATCGTCAGGCCGAGTCCCCGTAAGCCATTAGGTACGTTTGAGTACTTCAGCTTTTCGCGAATTGCAGCCAAGGCAACGATTGCCAGCATCCAACCAATGCCTGAGCCAAAACCAAACACCGCAGCCTCACTTAAGGCATAGTCGCGTTGTACCATGAACAAGCCGCAACCGAGGATCGCACAGTTTACCGCAATCAATGGAAGAAAGATACCCAACGTGCCATAGAGCGCGGGCGACACTTTTTCAACAATCATCTCCACCAATTGCACCATGGCAGCGATGATGGCGATGAACATGATAAACTGAAGAAACTCAAGGCTTATGCCCTCAAATTGCGGGCTGATCCAAACCAGGGCGCTCTCTTTCAAAATGAACTCCTGCACCAGCCAATTTGCCGGCACCGTAATCGTAAGCACGAAGACAACAGCGGCACCCAGGCCAATGGCCGTAGACACTTTTTTCGAAACTGCGAGATATGAACACATGCCCAAAAAGTAGGCAAATATCATGTTGTCTATGAAAATCGACTTGATACCTAAGTTAACCAGCTCCATAACTCAATATTTTAATGCTCGGTATAGCCCGTTCTTGTTCTCTGGACCCAGATAATCATGGCCAACACCATGAATGCCCCGATGGAATCCACCATCAAACCATTATTAACATAAGGAATACCAAACTCCTTGAACAACTTGAAGTTGAGAATGGAGCCTGACCCCAGGAACTCACGGAAGAACGCAACCGTGAGAATGATCCACGAATAACCCAAACCGCTGCCAAGACCATCGAGAATGGAATCGTACGGCTTGTTACCCATGGCAAAAGCCTCCAGGCGGCCCATCACAATACAATTGGTGATAATCAAGCCCACGAAAGCGCCAAGCACCTTGTACATCGGATAGTTGTAAGCCTTCAAAAATTCGCTAACCAGCGTTACGAACAATGCAACCACCGCCAACTGCACAATGATCCGTATCCGGTTGGGCACAAAATTCCGGATGAGCGAAATCAACAGGTTGGAGAAGACGATTGTGAATGTTACGGCCATCGCCATGATCAGCGTGGGCTCCATTTTCACCGTCACGGCCAATGCCGAACAGATACCCAACACCTGAATCGTAATCGGGTTGTCCTCGTTGAGGGGATCGCTGATGATCTTTTTTCTTCTCTTCGAGAGAAGCGCCTCCGATTTTTTTACAACTTCCTCCTTAACTTCTGCAACTTCAGTACTCATGCCTTGTTCGGTTTATATACCTGCCAATCGCTGTGATTTGATCTTATTAAAGTATGCCTCGTAACACTGAAGGTAATCCTTTAGCATCCGGTTCACCCCATTGCCGGTCATCGTGGCACCCGACATGCCATCTACATGGTGCGGGTCAAGGGGCTCCCCTTTCTCTCCCTTTATCATCGACACACTAACCAACTGACCTTTCTCATCGTAAATTTTTTTCCCCCGGTAGCGTTCAGAAATGGCGGGATCATCTGAAATGCGCGCTCCCAAACCGGGCGTCTCTGCCTTATGGCCAAAGGCAACACCCTTCACCGTCTCCAAATCATTCGCCAACGCCACAAAACCCCATATCCTGTCCCACAACCCATTGCCATACACCGGAAGAATATAGGCCTCTACTTTGCCGGAATCGCCTTCCGACATGAACTTAAAAACGGGAAGCAGCCTTTGCTCGGGTGTCAATTTGAAATTCTTGGATACGTCCACTTTTTCGGCCACCAGCGGATTGCCTTTGGCGTCCTTTGTCACTTCATTTCCCTGGTAGTCGATCACGGTGCTCTCAATTCGCCTGTCGTACATACCAAGCACATCGTCTCCCTCCTTTATTTCCATCACCGCACTCAAGATCTGCGACTTGGTGTCGAATTCGATTGATCGTTGCTGCGCTGGTCCAAGTACAATGGAAGTAAGGGCCAGTGTGCCACCCACCACAAACGTGGTGACGATGGTGAATATGATAACGTAGGTGTTAGACTGTCGCACGTTGTAATCTCCTCTTTTTGTTTGCCTTTACTACATAATAATCAATAAGTGGCGCAAAAACGTTCATCAGCAAGATGGCCAACATCACGCCCTCCGGATAAGCCGGGTTGAACACGCGGATGATCACGCTAAGCACTCCAATCATGAATCCATAGATCCACTTGCCGCGCTCGGTTTGAGATGCCGTCACGGGATCAGTCGCCATGAACACCGCGCCAAATGCCAAACCACCAATCACCAGGTGATACTCAGCCGGCATGGCCATGTATTCATTCAATGCCAGCAAATTCAATAATAAGCCTGTGGCATAAGTGCCTGCAAACACGCTCAACATGATCTTCCAGCTACCCACGCCCGTAGCAATGAGAATCAATGCGCCAATGAGGCACATGACCACCGAAGTTTCACCGATACAGCCGGGTATGGCGCCAATTACCAAGTTTGAAAAACTGTACATGCCCTCGGCCCAGCCTGCACCAAACGAGTTGAGTGAAGCAACCACGTTTTGACCATTTGTTACCGCCAGTGCGCCAATCGATAACGGGGTTGCGCCCGAGTAACCAGCAACTGCAGTGTGTCCTTCACCGATGTACGACCAAACGTCCCCGGAAATATCCGATGGATAGGCAAAGTATAGGAATGCCCTGGCCGTCAATGCCACATTCAATATGTTCATGCCGGTACCGCCAAATGCTTCTTTGCCAATGACTACAGCGAACACCGTTGCGATGGCCACCTGCCAAAGCGGAACATCCGGAGGCATCACCAACGGAATCAGCATACCGGTTACAAGAAAGCCTTCATTTACAGGATGCCTGCGGATGGTGGCGAAAATGAATTCCGTTCCCAAGCCGAACGCATAAGACACAATCACGATGGGAATGACTTGAACCACACCGATCCAAACTTTATCGCCAAGGGTGGCATCGGGCTGGCCGATGGCCAGGAAATGTTGATGACCCACGTTCCAGATTCCAAATAACAAACACGGAACCATCGCAATGATCACCGTCATCATCAGGCGCTTCAGGTCGATCGCATCGCGAATCTGTGATCCTTTCGGACCATTGGTGGTGTTGGGTACAAACGCAAATGTTTCAAAAGCCTCGAAGGCGAAGTAGAACTTCTCCCACTTGCCACCTTTCTCGAAATGAGGTTTGAGGCTGTCGAATTGCTTACGTATAAACTTCATTTCAAATCAATTAACTGTTCTGCAATAGTTCGATGCCTTCGCGGATGATCTGCTGCACGTTGTGTTTGCTTACATCCACAAACTCACACAGCGCCAGGTCCTCTTCAATCACTTCGTAAATGCCAAGCTCCTCCATCTCATCAATATCTTCGGCCATAATCGACTTCAACAGGTAAGTTGGCAGGATGTCCATCGGAGTCACCTGTTCAAATACGCCCGTTTGCACAAACGCCCGCGGCTCCCCATGCGTGTTGGTATCGATGGTGTATTCTTTACCCGGAGACAAGAACGACAACAGACCAAAGGCACGTTGAAAACTAAGTTTCTTGGGTGATGGGCTAATCCAACCGAGAAACTCGTATTGGTCGCCTTCCGGCAACACGGTAACCTGATGGTCAAAAAATCCTACATATCCATCTTTTCCGATACTCTCACCTGTAAGCACATTGCCGGAGATGCAACGAACGTGCTCACTCTTCAGGTTGTTTTCCAACATCTTCTTCACCGAAGATCCGGAGTAAGTCTTGTAGTATTGAGGCTTCTTTACCTCCGATCCAGTCAGCGCAACAATCCTGGACGCATCATAAACGCCATTCAGGAAAAGCTTGCCGATTTGAATCACTCCGTACGGGTTAACGGTCCACACCACATCGCCTTTGTTGATTGGATCGAGGTGGTGAATTTGAACGCCCACGCAGCCTGCCGGGTGCGGCCCGGAGAATTTGTTTAACTCTACACCCTGCACTTGTGAAAAAACACTTGAAATTTCGCTGGTGGTGTGAACATTCACATGAATTTGACCAGTGGTAAACTTTTTCAATACATCCAGTCCGACCTGGAAGAAATGATCCTGACCCTTGAATAGAATACTGTAGTCTGGCGCTAACGGGTGGGAGTCAAAAGCTGAAATGTGGATGGCTTTGGGGTTCGCATCCGGTTCGGCAATGATTCCGAATGGCCGCTGAACAATATTCGGCCAAACTCCTGCAGCCAGCATGTGCTTTCTGGCATCGTCAGCAGATAGATTCGAGATTTCCGAGACTGAGAATTTGCGATGGTTGACAGCGTCTATCTGTTTATCGGCCAGAATTTTGATTTCCACCAGCTTTCGTTTCTCCCCTCTTTTGATTTCAACCACTTCGCCACTCACTGGAGCCACGTGCAACACATTGGCATAACGCTTGTCGTGAAACAGGGGTGCCCCTGCTTTAACGGTGTCTCCTTCTTTTACCACTACTTTGGGCAGATACATACCCTGAAAGTCGGTGGGTTTTACAGCATAGGTTTCAGCAAGTGGGAGATCTACGATTTGAGGGGCGGCTTTACCGGCCAGATTGATGTTAAATCCTTTCTTGATTCGAATGAATTTGCCCATGCGTTTTTGGTGGCAATAAGTTGATTAGGCCGGGGGCAAAATTAGTAATTAAATCCATTGAGCAAAGCCTATGGATTCAAAGTATTTCCCTGTTTTTACAAGCGGGAAAGCCCTTTTGCTTGTTGCAACTTCAAACCAGAATCAAGCGTGAAGTGGCCAGCCGAACGACCTCATCCGTTTGCTCTTCGATGGTAATATGGGAGGTGTCCAGGGTGATGGCATCTGCCGCCTTTCTGAGGGGACTTTCTTTGCGGTTCATGTCAAAGTGATCGCGCGATTTGATATTGGCAATGATGGTATCCAAGTCGACCAACTCTTCTTTATCCAACAACTCTTTTTGCCTGCGGAAGGCGCGCACGAGCGTATCCGCAGTGAGAAACATTTTTAGTTCTGCATTCGGAAAAACCACCGTGCCGATATCGCGACCATCCATCACAATACCACCTGATTTTCCCAGTTTGCGTTGTTGCTCCACCAGTGCGTGCCTCACTTCCGCGATGGCGCTCACCTCGCTTACCCGTTGTGAAACCTCCATGGTGCGGATTTCGCGTTCCACATTTAAGGTATTCAGGAAGGTTTCAGTATCGCCTGAAGGTGCGATCTGAAAGGTGATCTTGATGTTGTGTAAGGCACGTGCTACTTCTTTGGGATTGGTGATGGCCACATGATGGCGGATGAAATAAAGGGTGACTGCGCGATACATCGCACCAGAGTCGATGTACCGGTACCCCAAGATCTTAGCGACCGCTTTCGCTGTGGTGCTCTTGCCGCAGGCAGAGTAACCGTCAATAGCAATCGTGATCTTTTGCATATCAACAGTCTTTCAGCGGGCAAGGAATGGGCTTGCCCGGTTTCAGCTTCTTATGCGGCTTGCGCGTGGAGGCACACGCCACAATGCTCACCGAAAGGAAGAGCAAGAGGATGTAACGCAGTAACTTCAAGATCATCCGAAATATTGAAAGGTAAAGTTAACCACTCGTCAACTTTTGAACAAGGTTTAAACGTTCACGAAAGCCGTTTTCTGTTGATGATCAAACCCTTATACTTGCAACTCATTGTTGCCCATGATCATCACCTATACACTTATCGGCATCACCGTTCTCACCAGCATGTATGCCTTCAATAAACCGGAGGTTACGCGCAAGCTGATTTTGAATCCATACGTGGTTGACAGAAGGAAAGAATACTACCGGTTGCTCTCATCCGGGTTCGTTCATGCACACTGGCCTCACCTGCTCATGAACATGATTTCCTTTTACTTCTTTGGTGGTGTGGTGGAGTACATCTTTTCGGCCCTTTTTGGAAATGCGGGCCCCTATTACTTTGTGGGATTTTATCTACTGGCCATTGTCGTGTCAGACCTTCCTTCCTACTTCAAGCACCGCGATCACCCCGGTTACAACTCGCTGGGGGCCTCTGGCGGTGTGTCTGCAGTGATCTTCGCATCGATTATCTTTTTACCGCTTCAAGACATCTGCTTCTACTTCGCACTGTGCATGCCGGGTTTCATCCTGGGTACGTTATATCTTATCTACACTTACATCCAGGGTAAACGCGGTGCCGACTACATCAACCACGATGCCCACTTATATGGTGCATTGTTTGGTTTGCTCTTTTGCATCGTGATGGTGCCCCGGTCCATTCCAAACTTTTTCGAGCAGGTGAGCCAGTGGCGAATGCCAGGGTTCTAGCTACAGAATGTTGACGTGATACACGTCCTTGTCGTTGCGGGGAATGTTGGACACATGAAATCCACCCGGCTGGGCAATTTCTTCCACCAGGTCGAATACCCTACACGACTTGGCCAATCCTCCGAAGATGAGCAGAAAGGAGTAACGTGTTCTACCCGGCACCATTGTCCACAACGGTGCGTAGGTGATGTTCTCCGCGTGAATGAGTTGACTTCGCGCTGACGACTGACGATCGATTACAAAAGTTGTCCGCCATACACGGATGAGCATGTCGTCAGTCGTGTTGTTGAAGTGACAATGCACATACATATAAGAATCATTCAACAACTCGGGGTGAATGGAGAACAAGGCCTCCAGATCAATATCAGGGCGAGCCCGCACCGGGGCCTCCTCGATCTCGGGCCCGCGATGATCAAATGGTGGTGTGCTGGTTGCCGATGGATTTGTCATCTTAAATGCCTGGCACTAAGTTCGAGCAGCCAAAGTTCCAAAACAGATTGCAGAAGCCAAACTGACTTTAATACGAGCGGAAAATCACTTCCACGCAACCTGCGGTGACCGATAGAAATTGATTTGATGTGCGGAAAAATACGATGCGTGATGTGCCATTCTCTTGTTGAAGTCCGGCCATGAGCGGGTGCCGGAACTCCATGCAACTTCTGCAACCGCGGGAAGCCGGGGAAACAGCATGTACTCCACTTGATTTATGTTCTCCAGCGTTTCAGTCCAAAGCGGGGCCTCCACACCGATGATCTGATTTGCCGGCAATCCCTCCACAAGCGTGGATGGCTCCCAATCGTAGGCTGTCTGAAGGTCAATGAATCCAGCCCACTTCAAACCCAACGTGGTAGTCGAGTCGTATTTCATATCCAGGTAAACCCGTGATGCCGGTGACAGAATGACCCTGGCTCCTTTGTCGGCAGCCATGCGCGCATAAGGTGCCGAATGCCAATGTTGAACTACACAGGTTGAATCAACGAGACCCTGCGCGGCCTCCTCCCAGGCCGCCATTCGCTTTCCGTTTTGCTGAACGGTTTTGTGAAAGTGATTGATGAACCCGATGTAGTCTGGCTTTGGGGTCGCGGCTGCTTCGTCTCCACCCACGTGAAAATAAGGTCCGGGGGTAAGCGCGGAGATCTCTCTGACCACATCGTCAATGAATTGATAGGTAATTTCCTTTGAAGCGCAAAGCGAGCTGAATCCAACTTCAATGCCGGTATACACTTCCCGCGGCTTGCCATCACAATTCAATTCGGGATACGATGCCAACGCTGCATGGGTATGCCCCGGCATATCAATCTCGGGTACGATGGTAACGAATCGATCTGCCGCGTAGCGAATGATCTCTTTGTATTGTTCTTGCGTGTAGTATCCTCCTTGTCCTCCGCCCACTTCGGTACTGCCACCAATCTCAGTGAGCTTTGGCCACGACTTGATTTCTATGCGCCATCCCTGGTCGTTGCTTAATGAAAGATGGAGCACGTTCAGTTTATATAACGTCATCAGGTCAATGAACCGTTTCACTTCGGCCACATCGAAGAAATGCCGGCTTACATCCAACATGGTACCGCGCCACCCGTAGCGGGGCACGTCATCAATCGTGCCCGTTGCCACTTGAATCGTGCCATCCTCTTGTCTGCTCCACAGTTGCCTGAATGTTTGAACAGCATAGAACAAACCCGCAGGTCGATTCGCCTCCATTTGTACGCCATCAGGTTTGATATTGATTCGATATCCCTCCTTTCCAAGGCCAGGTTCATTGACTTGCTTCAAATGGATCACCCCACTGCGATAACTTCCCTCGTCCACCCGGGTGGTGCCAATCGCGGTGGCCACCTGCTTCGCCACCAGTTGCACTTGCTCGGAGCTTGCTGGTTCTACCGATACCAACACCGTGGAATCAAAATCGAAGGCGAAGCCGGTCGTATCCGATCGCACCGGTTTCGGAATAACATTTACGAATTTCCCCAAGGCATCTTCCGTTGCCTTGGCCGGCCCTTTGCATGATGTTGATACCAGGAAAATCAACATCCCACCCCAGAATAATCTTCTTACGATTCTTTCCATTTCGAACGGTGTTTGTGCTAGTACTTAACAGTAACCAAGGTGCCCGGTCTGGGCATCAATAAATCTTCGGGCGTCAGTTTCAGCTGATCAATCCGCTGGCGCACCTCCCTGGGCTTCGTTCTCCTTACGAGCTTTTGGTCATTAAACGATTTCGACTGCCGGAAAAAATCCTCCCAATGGACCAACATCAACTTATTCGCGCCAACTTTCTCAACAATGGCATTGGGATAACGGGTTACATTCGGGGTTGAGGCATAGCATAGCAAGGCCAAGTCAACCTTCTTTTCTTTCAATTCGCCAGCCGGAGGGAATCCATCCGGTGCCTCACTGGCCGAAGTTTGCACAAAAATGCGAAGCGTGTCCTCCCCAATGAAATCGACCAGGAAGGAATAGGTGGTGCCCGTGGTCCACTTGAACGCCTTCACCTTGCTGTTCGACCAAACCAAATGTTCATCGAAATATTCCTCATCCAGGGGATCATCCATGTACAATTTCTTTTTGGTATGCGGTGCATGGCTTGACTTGATCGGCAATACCCTGATCCTTGGCGTCACATCAATCCATTGATAGGCATCCGATGGGTTGTCCGGATCAAACACCTGGTCATCGGTTAAGGCGTTCAGGCTTACACCCTGATCATCAAAATGCTGGAGCATTTTGGGCAGGTATGCATTTCCATACACCTCCTTCATCTGAAGAAAGTAGTGGTCCTCAATCAGCGTGGGCAAATCCATTACGTGATCGTAGTGGGTATGCGCCACAAACCCGGCTTTTACAACCGAGCGGGCCAGAAAAGACTCATAGGTATTCTTCCAAAGCCGATAGGCTTCCGGATCGGTCTTGATTTTCCCGAGGAGTTTCAATGGGCCCTGCCGGGAGAGGAACGGATCGGTCATGATTGCCTCACCATCTTTTTCCAGGACCAGGTTGCCGCAGCCCATGTACAATATGCGGAGGGATTCACCGCCCTTCGCGTTGAGTTCCCAACTCACGGTCGGCTTAGCCGGAACAATCTCAGGATAGAATCTGGAAATGCGATGGGCACATGAAGAAAAAAGTGCAAATACCATTAGCCATTTGAGCATGGCTAAAGGTAACGCTTGCGGCCGAATTAAGTAAACCTTCTGCGCTGGGCTTACTGGTTCATGTTAACCATCTTGAAGGTGATCGGCAACACCATTCGCTGCCTCACAGTCTTTCCCCGCTGTTTGGCAGGGTTCCACCTGGGCGCCATGGCCACCACGCGCATGGCCTCCTCGTCACAACCCGCACCGATGCCCTTCACCACTTTTACATCGCTGAGACTGCCGTCTTTGTCGATGACAAACTCAACGAACACCTTACCCTCGATTTGCATGCGCCTTGCCTGGGCCGGGTAGTGCAGCTGCGACCGCACGAAATCATAAAATCCCTCAATGCCCCCCTTCGGTGTGGCCGGCTGCTCTACCACCACGAAGATTTCATCATATTTTTCTTCCTCATCAGGTATTACGGCTTGTATCACCACCTCCTGAACACGGGTTTGCTCAGTCACGTCCACGTCCAGGTTAATGTGAATCTCCTCTTCGATTTCCTGTTCGTCAGGGATTTCAACAATCCGTGGCGTTGTAACTACCGCGGGAGGAGGGGGTGGTGGTATTTCCGTGGGGGGAATATCCATGACCTCGTCAAATCGATCCATTTGCCGCGATTGAAGCGTAACCTCATCGCGGTCGTATTGCTTCCATTCAAAGGCCGCCAGCACCATCAGCATGGTGAGGAGTAAACTGGCGCTGAAGATCAGGCTCTTGTATCGGCTCAGGTCAGCCCGGGCAAACTTCTTTTCCTCAAGCCACCTGAATTTATAACCCTTGTAGACTTCCATATACCATCTGTTTTGATAGTATAAGGTAAAGGCCAACCCCGATCCGGGCCATGACCGAAGTCAGGATGCGGACTAAAATGCATCAACCACGGCCCATGATCAGGGCCAAACGCCTATGTTTTCCTAGGCGGCAGGTCGAAGGCAACCGCGTCATGCTCAAAATGGCCTTTGTGAGAACCATCGCAAAACGGCTTGTTGCCTGAACGTCCGCATCGGCAAAGCGACACCACCGTGCGACCCTGCAGGCCGTACTCCCGTCCTTCCACATCCACAATGGCAAAGTCGCCTTCAATTTTCAACGATCCGTTTTTATTCACTGTAATCTTTACCGGTTTGTCCATTTTGAAAAAATTTGATGATTGGTGATTTCAAACTTAAAGCCATCTGCATTGCATTCGCAAACAAAACTTTGTAAGCTTTGTTCATCCATACTTCCACGTTATGAAAAATGCAATCAGTTGGTTCGAGATTCCCGCCACAGACCTCAACCGCGCCCAGGCTTTCTATGAAACCATTTTGGGGATCAAGATGACAAAACTAGACCTGCCCAATATCAAGATGCGGTTGTTTCCCGTTGATGATGACCAGGGTATTGGCGGATCGATTTGTGATAGCGGTGGATTCCATAAGCCTTCCCCCACCGATGGGCCCCTCATTTATCTTAATGCGAACCCTGATGTGCAGCATGTGTTGGACAAAGTGGAGAAAGCGGGTGGAAAAATTCTGGTGCCCAAGACCCAGATCACGGAAGAGTTTGGCTACATGGCAGTTATCCACGACACGGAGGGAAACCGGATCGCCTTTCACTCGTTGCCGCAAGCCAAGTAGATTACTTTCTACGATCCAGGGCAGGCTTGATATCACCCAGCAGCGCTTCGTATTTAAAGTCGGTGCCACGCTTTTGATTGAATTCTTGTTTTGCCTTCTGAAGCAATTCTTGATTTGTAAAAAGATCCATACCGGTGAGCGCCAATGTTTTGGCAGCCACCATCATGCCTTTGAATCCGATGGTTGATCCCGTGCATGATACCGCCTGCCAGCTATGCCCCGGTGTGCCGGGCACGTAAGTGGCAGCCGTCATCGCTGTGGTGGGAACGGTCCAGCTTACATCCCCGGTATCTGCCGAGGCATTGGTATGACTGTATTTGAATGGTTGAATCTCTTTTGCCTGGTCTAGTGAAGCCTTCACTCCAAATGTTTCACTCAACTTTTTGGCGAAGGCCATCTCTTCCTCGTTGTACACCACCCCACCCACTGTTTCAAGATTCTTGTGCATGGCCATCGCAAGGGTTTCGTTGGGAAGACGATCAAAGGTTCCGCCAATGACTTGCACTTTTACCGTGGTGCCTGTGCCCAGCGCTGCACCCTCCGCAGCTTTGACCACCCGATCCCACAACGCACGAACTTCTTCACGATCGCGATGCCGCACCAGGTACTCCACCTCGGCAAAGGCCGGCACCACATTGGGCGCCTCGCCCCCACTCGAAATCACATAGTGAATCCGTGTGGCTTCGGTAGTATGCTCACGCATGAGGTTCACCATGTAATTCATGGCTTCGACACCATCAAGCGCTGAGCGGCCACGCTCCGGTGCGGCTGCCGCATGGGAGGCCACACCATAAAATCGGAAAAAACCTGATTTGGTAGCGAGGTTGGTGCTGGGGCCGGCACTGTTGCGGTCGCCAGCGTGCCAACTGATCACCGCGTCCACCTCATTAAACAGGCCTTCACGCACCATAAATACTTTCGCATCACCGGCTTCCTCGGCAGGGGTGCCAAAAAACATGAGTGTTCCTTGTCTTTTGTTCTTCACCAGCCACTCCTTCAGTTCTATGGCAGCTGCGAGTGAACCCGTGCCGAAAAGATTGTGACCGCAGCCATGACCCGGTGCTCCCTCCTCCTTGATTTTTCTTTCTGGCGTAAATGCCTCCTGCGAGAGCCCCGGAAGTGCATCATACTCGCCCAATATGCCAATGACTGGTTTTCCAGATCCAAACGTGGCGACAAAGGCGGTGGGCATGCCGGCCACTCCCTTCTGAAGCCTGAAACCTGCCCTCACGAGTTCAGCCTGAAGCAGCGTGGCACTTTGCTCTTCCTGGAAGCCGACTTCCGCAAAGTTCCAGATCTCCTTGGCGATGGCGGCATAGTACTTACTCTTGCCATCGAGCGATTTGATGACTTGCTGTTTTTCTTTGTCTATTTGTGCAAATAGTGATGAACAGCAGATGCAGGTTAGGAGCGCAAAAATGGTTTTCATAGGCCGAATGATAATTGGATACGGAATGTATTCAAATCAGCGATCAGGAAAAAGGCAAAGGATGACTAGCGGTTATTGCGGGCGGTGATCAGAGGGCAAAGTGAAGGCAAGGACCATAACTAGAGTTAGCGTGCCTGCCTTCCGATACAGGCGTGCCGATGTCACTCGGGTGATAACCTAAGATTGAAATAAAGTCGTCCGTTTCAAAAATCCTTCCAACTGCCAAGAAATGGGCACTCTTCTCGTACAACCGCTTCAAAATCTCATTGTCAAATGTCTTGACCAATCGAGTTTCAGTGTCCCGACTTGAACTTAGGACCAGAGGTGTATCAATCATTGTTAACTTGTCTCGTAAATCCTGCAACTCTCGATTTTGTGTCGCAGTTCGATTGGTGCATCCGCACAATACTAGAAAGGCTAAAAGGAAAAATGTCCTCATCTCAAAATGTGCGCTTGCTGACAGTCGGGTCACGCAAGGGAGTTTCTCCCTTGCGTTCTCACAGAACCGTACGTGAGGTCTCCCTTCCTACGGCTCTTCCTGTTTAATCACTAAGATAGGCAGTCGTAAAATGAGAGCAAACCTATGGACGTACCAATTTCCAGTGCGCGAATAGGTCCGGACGCAAGTGATATTTTGCTCAGCCGGTCGTGGTGATGCTTTGTCCTGGTCTAAAAAATCTGCTCGGTATCTCTGAATTAAAATCGAAAAATAACGCAACATGTATTCAAAAACCCCTACACCTCAACGTCTGGCTGTAGCCCGTTCGAAAAATCATGTACCGTATAAAGGCTCACACGGTCATCAATCCCCATAATACAACTTCAACTTACTCACGCTACCTCGGTCCGGTGCAATTTATCTGCCGAAGCTTGGCGAAGGCAGACACGGGCTTCACGCCAGGCCGTGCCGGCCACGCGAAGCCTTATTTGTTGGCAGCAGTAAATTTATGCCAACCCAAATTTGTAAATATCCTTTCCCAATTGGGTGGGATAGGTGTCAGACGACCAGACGCTCATCTTAATAGCCAGTCCACTTGAAATTAGATTTGATTCAGCTAGGATTTGTCTTTCGTCATATTGTGTCACTTCTTTTCCCTCAGTTGTGTCAAGTCTAGGGATCTCGTTTACAAAATCCAGATTAACTCTTTCCAGACAGCCAGCCATAGCTAGAAAGTATTCCCAATCATAGTGACCTTCAATGTAGGCCCTAAATAATCGAGAAAGTATTTTTACCCTCTCGTTACTTTTGTATTCATCGATGTAGGAAATAATATGTTCCATAATCCGTGTCCGATATTTTTTATCGGAGTCAAACTTTGCTTTGAAGTCGGCACGTTTTTCTTCGGATATAGTTCCAGTTCTAAGTTCCTGCAGAAAAAGCAGAAACTTTTTCATGAAGAGTCTATCCCTGATGCTTGCATATGCTTTGTAGAATGCCCGAATTTCCTTTAGGCCTGGAATTGAGTCCAATATGTCTGAATCGAATAATTCAAAAATATCGGCCTCTTCAAGGTCAACATTTAGTTGGATATCCGCGTCCGTAATGGCTTGGGAAAAGACAGTAATTTCGTTCTGACTACCCTCAGTTTTCATTTCTTACTCATGAGTTTTTGATAACACTTCTCAAGGCTTTCAACTTCAAAATGTACGTTTGAAAAATTGCTCTGCAAGTAACTCACTCATCGGAGTGTTTGAAATACCATCGTAAAACACCAGCTATTGGTTTTCAATGATTTTCTGAATAGGCTCACTCATACTCTAAATAAATGACGACTAATATCAGAACCTTCTCTTGTTCTTTCCGCTCCACATGAATTGCAATTGTAAAGTCGCCCTGAATCCGTTTTCTTATTGTTGTCAATAAGAATGCAACAACTTTGTCAAAGTACTTGTCGGCAGATATTTTAGTGTTCTTTTCTCTTTTTATTTTTTTACCTGTCTGCTTGTCGTATTTCTGAGATACAACTATTATCTCACCGTCAGCAAGTTGAATATCGCAATTGTCCCCAAACTGTTTCCTAATCTTTGGTCCAAGGTCAGAAATTATTTGTCCTTTTACCTCACGGTGATAGTCGTCTTTTTTCTTGTCGTCACTATGGTTTCTTGTCTTCCATTTGGCTTTTGAAATTCTGTCTCGAAGGATTAAACGACAAACCATCATCAATTATTTTGTCCAAGGTGTTACCGCCAACACTCCACTATCGATACTGCTTTCATATTTCCTCCAGCGAATCAATCCTTCAATTTAGTAAATTTATGAGTTACCCTCACCCAGCCGTTTGCAAACGGAAGTATCCGGATATTTTCCGGCTACGGCATCGATGCCGGCAAGTGATAAAAAAACCCCGACACGCCTGCCGGGGTTTTTACATCACTTTGAAGTTTCTCATCTGACTTGCTGTTTAGTGAAAACTAGTTTGACCAGTTGAGCAGCTTCTCCGCTGCGCGTACCAAACACCACCTTCACATACCGCTTGGCGGCCATCGCCACGTCCACGACTCCCGTCCTGGCACGGTACAGAATGCGGTTGCGCTCCATCCGGGCAGTGGTCAGTGCCGCCTTCGCAAGGAACACGTCCTCGTTCAGCTGCTGCATGCGCTCTGCCATCTCCTTCAACGACTCGATTTGCAACTCGGGTTCGTTGGTTTTGTAATCCGGCAGGGCTTGCACCATCTGCACCAGGTTCGTGAAGTGGTCGGCCTTGGCCACATAACTCAACCGCTGATGCCCTGAGGTTTTCAGTGCCGGATCCGCACTGTCCACCGAGGGGATGGGCAACCGGGGTGTCGCCCTGACGCCCGCGATCAACCGGGAGAAGTAGCGTGCATCGGCTATGGTCGCCTCGGGTACGTGTAAAGAGGCCAACGTGCCGATGACGCGATTCGCCAGGATGCCCAGGTTGTCAAAGACCGCCTTCCGCTCGTTTTGGATGCGTTGGTACGCATCTCGCTTTTGTGAAACATCGTGCAATGAACTTTGTGCCTTTTCGAGCAAAGCTCTCATCGCTTTAAGCTGGAGGTTTCCATTTCCGGGCTTGTAATTGCCTCCGTGCCCGGAGCAGATGTCTACTAACCTAGAGTAGCTTACTACATTTGTGACATGTGACATGACTTTAATTGTTTAAGTATGTAACATACCATTAATACGCAAAAGCCTAATACTTTTGTTGCGTGAATTCGTAAAAAACTTAAAAATATTTTGAAATATTTTTTGGCCGCCAAAGGATCGATGGTGAGGGTGTATTCAATCTGCCGTGGGACATGGTGGTGTTGGGTCGAGGGCTCAACCAAGCAATAGTACTGTCATCGCGGGCCAGGTTGTGAAGCAGGTGCGACCCGCGACCCCCCGCCAGGATGATTACGCTACGACCTGGGAGATCCTGCCGTTGGCAGGCAAGCCGGCTCTCTCGGCCCACGTGGCTCGGCCGGGATGAACAATAAAGGAGAGGAGTGTAATCGCGTGGCAGACCGAAGCGAAAGATCACCGTGCAAAACTCAGCGCCTCCGCGTCTCAGCGGTTAAATGAACTTGGGTGTAGCGGACCGCATTCTTACCGCAGAGGCGCAAAGACGCAGAGAAGAACCGCGAAGACATCGCGCCTTGGCGTCCTGACGGTTAGCACAAGTGGCGGCCCCTAATCCCACCACAAACATCACTTTGTTGTCATCGCGGACCGAAATGATAATAGGATGATAAATCATGCCTTTCCGCGATCTAAGGAGAGGAGTGTAATCGCGTGGCAGACCGAAGCGAAAGAT
>JBFWPC010000006.1:0-6813 GCA_050250195.1 Cyclobacteriaceae bacterium
CAGAATGGCAGCAATTCCTGGAGCGAATAGATGAGAAGAAAATAGTGAGATTTCGAACACCGGCCAGCCGATGGTCAACGCTCGTCAGGGCGGCCGCGGGGCTTGCACTTCTCTTCGCGATTACGTTTTTGCTAAACTATTTCCTATTCAGCGAAAGGGAAACGGTGTTTCAAACCGCCGATGCCACCGAAACCATTTGGCTTCCAGACAGCACTCAAATCACCTTGAACAGGAACTCAAGCCTATCATTCAAAGGCTACGGGAAAATCAACCGCTCGGTCAACCTTTCGGGGGAAGCATTCTTTGATGTGAAACCCAATGCCCACAAACCGTTTATGGTCATGACGGGAGGTGCCAGCATTACGGTCGTGGGTACCTCGTTCAACGTTCGTGCCGAGGCATCCTCTCCTACCGTAGAAGTGGTGGTAGCTACCGGGGTTGTGAGGCTTGCCTCTGCGCAAAATGCAAATGAGGTTCAACTCAGCGCTGGCGACAAAGGCATTTTCTCGAAGGCTGATCAACAGGTTCAATTTGCAAGCAATACGGACATCAACTACAATGCCTGGAAGACCCGTAAGCTCATTTTCGATGGAAGCACCTTGAGCGATGCCATTGAAACCATCAACCAGGTGTATGGCGCGCACGTCACGATTGCAAGTAACGTGTCAAGCGCCTGTGAAGTGACCGTTACTTTCGAACAACAAACCCTCGATGCCATTCTGAACGTGCTGCAAAGCACCCTGTCACTACAATATGAGCGATCGGGAGACCGCATTCAAATTGTTAGTGCCGAATGCAACTAAGAACCCGTGCGACTCGCCTGGCCCTGACCGCGGTTCTCGTGCTCGTGTGGATCTCGGCCGATGCACAGAAAACACTCCCGCCCGTCCCCATCACGATGGATGTGAAAGATCAACCCCTGGGTTACGTGCTCGACCAGCTCTCAAGGCAAAGTCAACTCTCCTTTTCCTACAATCCGAAGCGCATTCCCCTTGATCGGAAGGTGTCCATCACATGTAAAGACCTGCTGCTGGGAGACGTACTTAAAAAGGTGTTGGGCGATGCGGGGGTCACCTATTCCTTTGTAGAAAATCAGATAGTGCTGCAACGCGCCCGTCCCGCCAAGGGCGATTCAAAGTCATCCATTACCATTAGCGGCTATGTGCGCGACAAAAAAACGGGCGAGGCATTGATCGGCTCCACCATCTACGTGCCTGCGCTAAGCACCGGAGCGGTGACCAACGACTTTGGTTTCTATTCGCTTAGCATTCCCCCTGGCGACTATCAGATTGAGTATTCGTTCATTGGCTTCAAGTCCGAAAAAAAATTCATTCACCTGGTCAACGCTCAAACGGAACATATTGAGCTTGAGGACGTACCCCCCATTCTTGAGGAAGTGGTCATTAGTGAACCCGTTTTCAGTTCCCTTGATCAACGCCAGACCAGTCAGTTCGACATACGACCGCAATTGGTGGAGAAGCGCCCTGCCATGTTGGGTGAGCCTGATGTGGTGAAGTCCCTGGAAATGATACCTGGGGTGAAGATTCACTCCGATGGCTCCACATTCTACTACGTGCGCGGTGGCGCGCGCGATCAAAATCTGATTTTGATCGATGATGCACCGATTTTCAACCCCAGTCACCTGCTGGGTTTCTTTTCAACCGTTATTCCCGATGCTGTAAACCGCATGACCTTCTACAAGGGCGATATGCCCGCCTCGCTTGGTGGTCGCAGTTCATCCGTGTTGGACATTGAAACCCGCAAAGGCAATGACAAACGATTCAGTGCCTGGGGTGGTGTTGGACTGATAGCTACCAGGCTTGGCATTGAAGGGCCATTCAAAGAAAACAAAAGTTCGTACCTGTTGTCGGGGAGATTCTCGCGGCTTGCGTGGATCTTCAAGAACGACAACAATGACATCCAGGAGTTTGGATTTTGGGACCTGACCGGGAAAGTGAATTTCAGGTTGAATGAAAGGAATCGAATTTATGTTTCTTTCTACTCAGGCCGCGATGCCTATCTCAACCTTAACAGCGGTCTGGAATGGTCGAATCGAACTGCCACGTTTCGTTGGAATCATCTCTTCAATGACAGGCTGTTCCTGAACACGACCGTTAGCTCCGGTGAGTACGACTATTTCCTTCATCAGAACAGGACCACCTCTACCTCGTGGAATTCGCACATTGCCAACTTTAACATAAAAACAGACTTTACCTACTTCGTCAACACAACGAATGACTGGTCATTCGGCCTGCACCTGGCTGGCTACAATTTCAATCCTGGCAACGTATCGACACAAACCGCCTTTCAAGCACCCGTAGTGTCGGTTCGAAACACTTCGGAAGTTATTTTGTATGGCCAGAACAATCTCCAATTGAATGACAAGCTGCGTGTGAGCTATGGCGCGAGAATCAACAACTGGAACAACCTGGGTGGCGCTTTTGAATACATTTACGACCAGAACCGCAACCCGGTTGACACACTTTTTTACAGCCAGGGGAAGAAGTACAATCAATTCAATCGGATCGAACCCCGTTTATCGGCCAACTACTTGCTGACGGGGCATTCCATGCTGAAGGCAAGCGTTAGCCGCAACGTCCAGAATATCCACCTGATCAACAATAGCATCAGTCCGTTCACTTCACTGGAAGTCTGGTTGCCCAGCAGCTTCAACATTCAGCCGCAGGCCGCCTGGATGGGCACAATCGGGTATTACCGCGACTTTGAAAACTTTGCACTGGAAGGTGAAATATTTTACAAACACATGAACCACCAGATTGACTACGAACCGCACGCGGAAACACTGTTGAATCCATACCTGGAGAGTGAACTTCGTTTCGGGAAGACATCGGCCCGGGGCGTTGAAGCGTTGCTCAAGAAGCACAGGGGCAGGTGGAATGGAATGGTGGGCTATACTTATTCACGGTCGTTCAGCCGGTTTGCCGACTTGAATGAAGGTGAGCGGTATCCTTCCGTTGCCGACAGGCCTCACCAAATCAACGTTGTGTCCACATTCGAAATAAATCGAAAATGGAGTCTGGGACTCAACTGGATCTATGCATCGGGTACACCCTACTCCGCCCCCACCGGGTTTTATTACTTCAATGGCCAGGAGGTACCGGTGTACGGTGCCAAAAACAACACACGCCTGCCCGACTACCATCGCCTGGATTTTTCCGCAGAACTCAAACTCAACAAGAATCCCGAAAACAAATACCAACACAGCCTCTCACTCGCGATTTACAATGCCTACGGCCGAAAGAATATCTTGTTTGTTGACTACAACAAGGTGGTCAGCGGGGCCGATAGCTATGAAGTACCGGTCAACTTAGCCGACCGCGACCGGATCACCACGCAGCGATACCTGTTGCGATTTACGCCATCCATCACTTACAATTTCAAATGGAGATGAGAAAAGAAGCATTCATCTGTTGCCTGGGTATCCTCTTTGCGTGCGAAGAACCGAGCGACCTGTTGCGCCTGGAATCAGCCAGCCCGGTTCTTGTGGTGGAGGCCATCCTCACCAATGAAAACAAGAATCATCTCATTGAGCTGTCTCATCCCCATCGGCTTCAGAACAGCGATCCCCTTCCCGCAACAGGGGCCACCGTTGCCGTGATTGTGGACAATGTAACTTATCAAAGCCTGGAATGGCCGGCCGGATCGGGCAAGTACTACACAGAAGCCTTCACGGCTGTCTTTGGAAAGTTGTACACGCTATATATTTCCTATCAGGGAAAACAATACTACGCGGTGGATGGATCTGTTCCTGTAGAACCACTCCCACCCCTCCAATACGAAAAAACCAGCGAGCCGTTCTTTTACCGGCTCACAGGCGGCAATGGCGGCAGCGAACCCAGCTTCATCACTTACGATTTCGACTGGAATAACACCACGTTTTGTACAACGGACTGTGCGGGCAGGCTGGTCCGCTACGATTTAAAGACGATCGAGGCGCAGGAGATCTTTAAACCCAATCAAGCCGACTTCGTATTTCCGGTGGATGCGAGCCTGGTGAGGCGAAAATACAGCATGAGCCCACGCTTCAAGACCTATTTGAGAGGTATGCTTTCCGAAACCGAGTGGCGGGGTGGCTATTTTGATGTAGACAAGGCCAATGCCGCCACCAACCTCAGTGAGGGTGCCACGGGCTTCTTTGCCGTTACCACGGTGGTTACGGATACGACCAAAATCGTTGCCATCCCATGAAAAAAAGATCTTACGGTCACTAAGGGTGTGATGGGGTTCATGTGTTTTAGATACAGAAGGGCGAAAAACGCCTGAAAAACACAAATCGAACTAAGAACAAAACACACAGTTATGAAAACAAAACTCATGAAAACACTAGTTGGGGGCACCTTCATCGCCCTCACGATGCTGGTGATGTCTTGTGACACCAATCCTGACATCACCCCCGATCAGGATCTACTGCCCGACAACTTCCGGGTTGACATTCCCTCTTCAATAGCGAACGAAGATTTTGTAACGAATGGCAGAATGCGCGGCCGTTCAAAGGAGGATGAACTCAACGGCAACGACATCTACCAGCATTTGGGAACGTTCATTGCCATAGGCGATGGTGCCGGTGAGCTTGTGGAGGATCTCATCGGTGGCATTCAAAAGCACCAAATCAACCGGGTACTGTCGCTTTCTTTCATCAGCGATGACGATGGACGCGTGAAAAACATGATCGTGACTTCAGACGCGGAATTTGAAGGAAGGACCTGGCAGTATCAGCTCACCCTTACCGATGCTGAATCGGAAGGAAACCCTGATGGCGGCAAAGCGCTGCAGGTATTCTGGAACCACCAGCAACCAATCGAAGGCATCTCCATCATCAAATTGTATAACATCGACCGCACAAAACATGCTGATGCAGGAGATGCGATCTTCCGCATCGACTATTCGGAAGTGAGCGACCAGGGTTACGATGCGGAGATGGAAGTGCGCATCGCGGGGCTGCCCATGCCTGCGCCACTTGAAGACCCCTATGCCGTAAGTTCTTTGTGGATGTTTGCCGGCAAGAAAGGCGATGTAGTGGATGTGTATGGAAACTCCAACCATCCCAACGCCATCTTCTTCTCAGGAGCCGTTGGTTTCGACTGGGCGTTTGCTGCCTCCGGTGATGATGCAAATGACATAGGTGTAGCAGAAGTGGGTTTACCTCCCAGCAACCTGGACTCCAATGACAGAAACGAATTGTTGGTTGAGAACTCCATCAAGAATGTATTCACCAACGAAATCAATGCGGTGTGGCCCGGCCTTGATCCCGAGCTGCTGGCCAACTACCTGCAGAACACCGAAGCACCGGGTTACTTCAGCAGCAATGGGTTCATCGCTGGTGGTGAGTCACCCGGGCCGGCATGGGATGCCCTGGCAGCACGAATCACCACGTTAACACCTTACAGTCCGCTGGCGGTAAGCAACTTGACCATCCAGTTCAAATAAGAGGGTTCGTTTGAGTTGGTTAAGGGAGAAAGGGTCCTGTGAGTGGGGCCCTTTCCATTTTTTATGTCCTTGGTTCGTGTCTTCACTTGTGTCTTTCACGAACTAACCCCCAGGGTTCGTGTCCTCACGTGTCCTCACGAACCAGGCACCTCCTTGTTTGTTATTCAAAACGTTGCAACTTTGCGCGCTTAAACAGACGACCCGATGAAAACAGCTGAGATTCATACCAATAAAGGCGTAATGAGAGTGAAGTTCTTCGAGAAAGACGCGCCTAAGACCGTGGAGAACTTTGTAACCCTTGCGGCAAAAGGATTTTACGATGGCCTTACCTTCCACCGCGTGATCCCCAACTTCGTGATCCAGGGCGGATGCCCCAACGGCCGCGGAGATGGAGGCCCTGGCTATACCATTCCATGCGAGTTAACGGGCGACAATCAATACCACGACCGTGGTGTGATGTCGATGGCCCATGCCGGTCGCAATACAGGAGGTTCCCAGTTTTTCATTTGCCACAACCGTGATAACACCAAGCACCTGGACCGCAACCACACTGTGTTCGGGAAAGTAGTGGAAGGCCTTGACGTGATTGACAAGATCCGCGCAGATGATGTGATGGAGAAAGTGGTGATTGTGGATGAGGCCTGATGCAGGCCCATGCTCCTGTTCGATACCGTATTCTTGATCAAATTACCCGATGTAGCCGATGCACGTGAGCCGTCATGCAGGTTCAAAAAATAGTGCTATCTTTCTTATCACATCCTAACATCTTCAGCTATGAAAAAAGCACTTGCTTGTCTTGCACTGGCAGGATTGTTTTTTGCGGTCGCTGCCACCCTCTCCCTAAGAGCCCCCGTCTACAACACCCAGGAGCAACAGGTCAAAGAAGGAATCACGGCTCCCATTTCACTCTGCGGTTCACCGGGTGCACGTGTCATTCTAAAACTCATGGACACCACCCGCCAGATGGCGCCACTGCTTTCCAACCTGGGTGACTATCAAATGAAGGTGACTACCACCGTTGAGCGGGCTCAGCTTTTCTTTAATCAGGGCATCAATTTGTATTACGGCTTCAATCACCTCGAAGCGTATCGTTCTTTTAAGGAAGCAGCGCGCCTGGACCCTACGATGGCCATGGCCTACTGGGGTCAAGCCCTGGCATTAGGACCAAACATTAACTTGCCGATGGATCCTGCAGATGGGGAGACGGTCTTTGCAGCGATCCAACGTGCAAAAAGCCTAATGGACAATGCATCCGCGAAGGAAAAAGCGCTGATCAATGCGCTCTCGCTACGCTACACGAGGGATGCCATGGCCGAGCGCAAGCCATTGGATGAAGCCTATGCTGCCGCCATGAAGGAAGTCGCA
>JBFWPC010000006.1:6913-8310 GCA_050250195.1 Cyclobacteriaceae bacterium
TGGGATAAGGTGTTGAAAATTGAAAGGCCAGCTGATTCATTACTGTACATGAAAGGTGCATGGCATTATGTACGCGGCATCGCGATGTTGAGAAAAGGCAACGTGGATGAAGCAGGTCGGGAGCTTGAGGCCTTGCGTGCCGCAGTGGCTATGCCTGAGATGGAGAAACTTACGATCGCGGGCTTCAACAGTTTTGCCCAGGTGTTGGGCATCGGCCGGGATTTGCTGGAAGGCGAAATATTGGCTCACGACAAACGGTATGAGGAGTCTGTACTGAAACTGCGGCAAGCGGTTGCGTCAGAGGATGAACTTTTGTACCAGGAACCCCCTGACTGGTTTCTTCCCTCTCGCCAGGTATTGGGTAGTGTGCTGTTGAAGGCAGGTAAGCCGGCAGAAGCTGAGGAGGCATTTCGAAACGACCTTGGGGTCTACCGGGATAATGGCTGGTCACTGCTGGGCCTGGCGCAAAGTCTGGAGGCGCAAGGGAAAAAGATGGAAGCCAACGCGGTGCGAAACGCTTTTCGTAAATCGTTTGCTCAAGCCGACATCAAGCCACCGGGTGCCGTGTTTTGATAGTCCGTGGAGTCATTCGATCCTTATCCAAACAAAAACCCCGACATCACTGCCGGGGTTTTCAATCAGCTTTGGCTTTCATCGTCTTGTGGGTTTCGTGAACTTCAGTCTTACCAGCTCTTTGTGTTCCGGACTGCCGAAACCAAAGATGCTTCGCACATAGCTCTTCACGCCAAGCGCCACCTCATAAAGGCTGCCAGCCATCTCGTACAACAAATGGTTGCGCTTCCTTCTTGCCTGGGCGAGCTTTACCTCGGCCATTGTCACCGCTTCGTTGAGTGCTTGCGCTTCCTCCCGCGTAGACTTCAACCCTGGTACGGTCAGGTAGGTTTCAGTCGGTGTGTACAACGGCTCCTTCTCCACCAACTCCACCAGCCCTGCAAAGTAGTTGGCCACACTACCGAAGGACTTGTTAAAATGGAAGGCCGGCCTCGAGGTTGACTCACCCCCGTCAATCGTTGCCTCCGTCCTGGGCTTTGTTGTGGTCCAGCCTCGGATCTTGCGATTGAAAGACAACGCATCCTGCAGGGTGAGTTGACTTACTCCGCTCGCTTTCAGCTGGGCACACACTTGCCCCGTGAGCCTGGCCAGGTTATTAAACCCGGCTACGCGATTGTTGGTGGCGATGTCGTAGAGGCTCTTCGCTTCGTTGACTTCTGCCATCACTGTTTCTGCTTTAGACATCAAGGTGGCTAAAGCTTTCACCTGGAGGTTTCCATTTCCGGGCTTGTAAGCGCCTCCTAGCCCGGTGCAAATCTCTTTGAGCTTCTCAAATGATTGCAAGTTGCTGATGTTACTCATAATACTCCTATTACGCTTTCGCC
>JBFWPC010000006.1:8410-212269 GCA_050250195.1 Cyclobacteriaceae bacterium
CCCACACCGTCTACTGGTTCTCCAGCACCGTCTACTGGTTCGCCCACACCGTCTACTGGTTTGCCCACACCATCTCCTGGTTCGCCTACACCGTCTACTGGTTCTCCTACACCGTCTACTGGTTCTCCCACACCGTCTACTGGTTCGCCTACACCGTCTACTGGTTCGCCTACACCGTCTACTGGTTCTCCAACACCGTCTACTGGTTCGCCCACACCGTCTACTGGTTCGCCAGCACCGTCTACTGGTTCGCCAGCACCGTCTACTGGTTCGCCAGCACCGTCTACTGGTTCGCCAGCACCGTCCCTCCGAACCTGGCTTACGTTTGCCATCAAGGCCATTCAATAAACGGCAATTTGCAACTGCCATCAGATCAGTATATTGAAGATCAAAATCTGCTGATCATGCGCCTGCTTACACCGTTCATCCTTTTTTTAGCCGCCTCCGTACTCTGCGCCCAGGACTACCAGGCCCTTGTCGGGGCCACCCTCATCAACCCCGGGCATGCCAGGCCGATTGAGAACGGGGTCATCCTCATTAAAGGAGACCGCATCGAAAAGGTGGGCACCGCCAAACTGAAGATACCGACAGACGCGAAGGTCATCGACCTGAAAGGGAAGTTCATCATCCCCGGTTTGATCGATGCGCACGTTCACTTTTTCCAGTCAGGCGGACTGTACACACGCCCCGATGGCATCGACCTGCGGTCATACTTCTCCTACGAGCAGGAACAACAGGCCATTAAGTCGGGCCTGGATCGCACCTTCGCGCGCTATCTGCGTGCCGGTATTACCGGGGTGGCCGATGTGGGGGGTGGCATGTGGAATTTTGAAGTGCGAGAACGCGCCAGCAACAACCCGCTGGCACCCACGGTGGCTGTGGCAGGCCCGCTCATCTCCACGGTTGCCAACCCGAAACTGGACATTGGCGACCCTCCCATTGTGAAGGTGGCGTCCATCGCACAGGTCGATAGCCTGGTGGATCTGCTGGCCGTCAAAAAACCGGACTTCATCAAAATCTGGTTCATCGTTTCGCCACAGCTCAACTTTGAGGACAACCTCAAGCTCATTCAACGAACGATTGACCGGAGCCATGAAAAAGGCATTCGCGTGGCCGTCCACGCCACACAGCTTAATACCGCAAAGCAATCGGTACGGGCCGGGGCCGACATTCTCGTTCACAGTGTGGACGACCAGGATGTCGACCAGGAGTTCATTGACTTGTTGAAGAAGCATGGCACCATCTACACTTCCAGCCTGGCGGTGCTCGAAGGCCGCACCAAGATCGTGTCTCAATCACCGAACCCCACTGCTGCCGACTGGCAAATTGCTGATCCTGAAATCATGAACGGACTGCTTGACCTGCAGCATATTCCTGATGGTGTATTGCCAGACAATATCAAGCGGGCCATGGAGCAGTGGGCCTCGAATCCTGCACCGAACAACCGGCTTAGGCAGGCGCTCGTCAACTTGAAGAAACTGCAAGACGCGGGCATCCCTATTGCAGCGGGCACAGACGCAGGCAATCCAGGTGCCTTTCATGCCTCATCGCTTTACCGCGAATTCCAATTGATGAAAGAGGCCGGACTCACTTCTTCGCAAATCCTTGCAGCCGCCACCGTCCAAGGCGCGCGCCTGATGGGCAGAGAAAAGGTAGTGGGCACCCTGGAACCCGGAAAAATAGCTGACCTGGTGGTATTGAACAGCAACCCGCTTGCCGATATCTTAAACACGCTGGACATCAGTCAGGTGATGAGGGCAGGCAAACTCATGATCACCGGGGAGATCTTGCCGGCCACTCCGGTGGAGGTGGTGGAGCGTCAGCTGCTCGCCTACAACCTGCGCGACATCGATGCATTTCTGGCTACGTATGCGGATGAGGTGAAGATTTACAATCATCCCGATCAGTTGATCATGGACGGAAAGGAGGCGATGCGAAAGAATTATGGTGGGATGTTCCAGCAAATGGAAAAGCTTCACTGTGAAATTGTGAATCGCATCGTGACAGGTAATAAGGTCATTGACCAGGAAAGCGTGCGGTTGGGCGATGGGAGATACATCAAGGCAGTGGCTGTATATGAGGTGACCGGAGGTGCGATCACCAAAGTTTGGTTTATCAGATAATTATTAATTGCAGATGTATGGTTAAGTACGCAGCCCTCTTTTTAAGCCTTCCCCTGTTCGCACAGGACGAGACGTTGCCCTACCGTCAAATACCAGACTATCCAGAAACTTACACCGCGGGCACCGTGGCTGCACGAGTGGTGGATGGACTGGGTTTTCGTTTCTATTGGGCGACCGAGTCATTGCGCGATCAGGATTTGTCGTATCGACCCAACGAGGAAGCCCGCACCATCGAAGAGACGGTTGAGCATATTTACGGGATGAGTTTTATCATCGTCAACACGATAAAGGCAATACCCAACCAGGCTGCGCCCAAGGTAGGTTTTGTCGACATGCGAAAGGCTGCATTGGAAAACTTCCAAGTCGCCAGTGATTTGCTCCAGAACTCAAGTGCGGAAGAAATGGAAAAATTTACCATGATCTTTCAGGGCTCAAGCAGCACCACGGAGTTTCCGTTCTGGAATTTACTGAACGGGCCCATCGCTGACTGCCTGTGGCATACCGGGCAGATTGTAAGCTTGCGCAGATCGGCAGGCAATCCATTCAACTCGAAGGTGAGCGTGTTGCAAGGAAAGGTGAGGGAGTAGCGCGGAGATCAAGCCATTCCTCAACTCAAGTCGGGTTGCAATTAATTGCTTAGCTTGCTGTATTGAAAAAACAGGCCCCTGCATGATTCGAAATCTATTCTACCTCGTCTTATTGTCTGGTCTGGCGGTTGGCTGCACCAAAACAGATGAACCTGTTGCAAAAGCCACGACCTACGAAGAACTCGTTCAACTCTTTGAAGAATGGCGCCAATTCCATGCGCCCAAGATGATAGATGGTGTGCCCGATTACTCGGCCGCGGCCATGAGCCAACAACACGCTGAGTTGGCCCGGTGGCAACAGCGGCTCAACAACTTCGACACGGCCAACTGGCCCATCAAACACCAGATCGACTGGTACCTGGTATGGGCCGAGATGAACGGTCTTGACTTCGAACACCGCGTGCTCAAACCCTGGTCGCGCGACCCGGCCTTTTACGTGTGGTTCTATCCCGACCCATCGGATGTACCCGAGCGTGAAGCACCCAACATGCATGGCGCCATTGAACTGCCAAACTATGCGATGCCCCTTTCTCAAAAAGATGCCGATGAACTTGCCGACAGGTTACAAAAGGCTTCGGCAGTCTATGAGCAGGCGCGAATCAACCTTACCGGTGATGCCAAAGACCTTTGGGTGTTGGGCATCCGCTCGATCCGATCGCAGAGCCAGGAATTGCGTGCCTTCGCGGAAGCACAGTCACCTGCTTATCCCAAGCTGGCCGGGGCCGCAGAAGAGGCAGCCAAGGCATCCGATGCATTTGCGGGTTGGTTGGAAGAGCAAGCTCCCAACAAGAATGGCATATCTGGTGTGGGAAAGGAAAACTACAGCTGGAACCTGAAGAATGTGCACCTGATGCCCTACACCTGGGAAGAACAGGTACTGTTGATGGAGCGTGAACTCGCCCGCTCACACAGTGGATTGCGAATGGCAGAGCACAAGAATCGGGATTTACCCAAGCTTTCCAAGATTCAAACGGAAGAAGAGTTCAACCAGCGAATCAATGCCGGTGTGGATGAGTTCATGGAGTTTCTGGAGGTAGATGAAATCATGACGGTGAAAGACTATATGGAGCCAGCCATGCGTGCGCAGGTGGGAAAGTTCTTTCCATCCGAGGGTATCCGGGGCTTCTTTTACGAAATCGATTACCGCGACCCCATGCCCATGCGCTGCCACCACTTCCATTGGATCGAGCTGGCGCGCAACCGGGAAGAACCGAATGCAAGCCCCATTCGCAGACGCCCGTTGTTGAGCAACATCTTTGATGGGCGAGCCGAAGGCATGGCCACCGCCATGGAAGAGCTGATGATGAATGCAGGACTGTATAAGGACCGGCCCCGCGGCACGGAGTTGGTGTACATCATGCTTGCGCAGCGGGCGGCCCGAGGCCTGGGCGGCCTTTATCAACATGGGCAGGAGATGTCGCATCAACAAGCGTGTGACTATGCTTCCAAGTGGGTACCCTGGGGACTGCTGCCGGCTGATGGCGGCACCATCCAGGGCGAGGAACATTTTTACCTGCGGCAACCCGGCTATGGCACCAGCTACGTGATGGGCAAGCTGGACATCGACATGCTGATCGCGGAGTATGCCCGCCAACGTGAGGGCAACTTCGAACTCAGGGAGTTCATGGACAAATTCAATCGCGTGGGCGTGATACCCGTGTCGCTCGTGTATTGGGAAATGACTGGCGACAAGTCGATGCTCAACCGCGCATTGCAGCAATAACGTAGCTTACCGATGGGGCAGGAAGAACTTGAGCTGGATCCAGGGGCCACCCTCTTTGCCGACCTGGTATTGCCCGTGCCCATCCCCAAGTTGTTTACCTACCGCGTGCCGGCTGCTTTCAACGAAAACATCCTGGTCGGCCAGCGGGCCATTGTCCAATTCGGGCAGCGTAAAATCCTGACAGGCCTCATTGCCAATCTTCACCACCACCCTCCAAAGGATTACGAAGCCAAGTACCTGCTCGAACTGCTGGATGACAGCGAGACGATCGGGCCGCAACAGTTTTCCCTTTATCAGTGGATGGCAGATTACTACATGTGCACGTTTGGCGAGGTGATCAACGCGGCCCTGCCCTCAGGACTGAAGCTTTCGAGCGAATCGATGGTTCAGTTGAACCCCTCCTTTGACGAAGCACATTCTTCTTTTGACTTTTCTGAGAAAGAAGAAATGCTGCTGAATCGGCTCAAGCACGAATCGCTCACCTATTCGGATGCAGTGAAGCTCCTCGGCACCAAATCGATCTTTGCTTTGTTGAAGTCGCTTGTCTCAAAAGAGGCGATCATCCTTTTTGAACAGGTAAAGGAGAAATACCGGCCACGCACTGAGAAGCGCATCAGGCTTGCGCACGGCCTCCTGCAAAAAGAAAAGCTCGAACAAACTTTTGAGGCCTTGTCCTCCAGGCCGAAGCAGGAAGAGGTTCTGTTAAAATACCTGCAAGAGGTGCCCGTGTTCACAGACGCAAGACTCAATGAGAAGGGTGTTTCAAAAAGTTCGCTTACCGAAGGCGAGCTGTCGTCCTCATCCCTCAACACCTTGATCAAACATCAGATCCTGGAGGAGTTTGAAGTGGTGGTACCTCGTTTTGGCTTTGACGACCCCGACAAGACCTCTCCCCTGTTGCTCAGTGAGAAACAAGAGCAGGCTCGCAACGCCATTCTCAATCACTTTACCGGCAAAGACACTGTTCTGCTTCACGGGGTAACCGGCAGTGGCAAGACGGAGATATACATCGACCTGGTCAGGCGGGCGCTGGAAGGTGGAAGCCAGGCTTTGCTTCTCATTCCTGAGATTGCCCTCACCACTCAGATTGTGCAGCGCCTAAAAAAAGTCTTCGGTAGTGAAATGGGTGTGTATCATTCCAAGTTCTCGGACAATGAGCGCGTGGAAGTTTGGAAAGGAGTGCTTGAAGGAAAATTCCGGTTTGTGGTGGGCGTCCGGTCTTCCGTCTTTCTTCCATTCGATAACTTGTCGTTGATTATCGTGGACGAAGAGCATGATCCTTCATATAAACAACACGACCCTGCGCCACGCTACAATGCCCGTGACGTTGCCCTGGTGATGGGTCAGCAACATCATGCGAAGGTATTACTGGGAAGTGCCACGCCTTCGGTAGAGTCCTATTTCCAGGCAAGCCAAGGACGGTTTGGGCTGGTGGAACTCTCTGATCGTTTTGGGGAGGCTCTGCTGCCGGAGATTCGCTTTGCCAACATGGCCGAAGAGCGGCTGCGAAAAACCAACAAGGGTGAATTCTCCTCTCAGCTGTTAAAGGAAATCGAAGGCGCGCTCAAGAGCAAAGAGCAAACCATCATCTTTCAAAACCGGAGAGGCTATGCGCCCATGGTCCAGTGCCAGGACTGCAGCTGGATACCGAAGTGCATCAATTGTTCGGTGAGCCTCACCTATCATCAATTCCGGCACAAGATGATCTGCCATTATTGCGGCTACAACGAAAACATGCCGGATCAATGTCCCACGTGCAGCTCCAAGCGAATTCTCACCAAGGGCTATGGTACCGAAAAGTTGGAGGAAGAGCTGAGGCTCAACTTTCCGGATGCAGCCATCCAGCGCATGGACCTGGATACTACGCGAACCCGCACCGGCTATGAAACGATCATCGAAGGATTTCAAGAAGGGGACACGGACATCCTGGTGGGTACACAGATGGTGACCAAGGGTCTGGACTTCGACCGGGTAAGCCTGGTGGGCATTTTCGATGCCGACCGCATGATGCATTTCCCCGACTTTCGTTCCTATGAACGTGCTTTCCAATTGATCACGCAAGTGAGCGGCCGGAGTGGCCGAAGGCAGAAAAAAGGAAAAGTGATCATCCAAACTTCCAACCCCAACCATCCGCTTTTTGGATATGTGACCAGGCACGAAGTCGCGGGGTTCCTGAAAGATCAAATTCAGGATCGCTCGCTTCACTTTTATCCTCCTTACACAAGGTTGATTGAGATTACCGTGAAGCACACCGACAAGCAAAAGACGAGATTGTTGATTGAGCAGCTGGCCGAGGCATTGCGATCGCAACTGCCGGGCATCAGGATAATGGGGCCGGGCGAACCCATCATCTCAAAGATTCGCAATGAATACCTGATGAACCTGTTGGTCAAGATTCCGCGCGATGGCGGGCGGCTGGCTGACATCAAAGCGACTTTAATGACTCACTCCGATCAATTTCTCAGCCGCAAAGAATACCGAAGTGCCCGGATTGTATTTGATGTGGATCCGGCTTGATTACTGGCCGATCTCCAGGTAGGTGACCGACCGCAAGGGGGCCCCGTCTTCGGTTACACCCTCGACCACTATCCTGTACCTGGTTTGCAGATCAGCTGCAAAAAATTCAACGGTCGCAGCCTCCCCGCCCAACCGCACATTCGGGTTCCAGTAAATAGTCGTCCTCAAATCGGTGAAGTTCTTCATTTCGCTCTTGTCGTAGTCAGGAAACCTGAATTTGTCTGGCCTTGTAAAGCCCCCAATCTTGTGACTCAGGTAATCCTTAGGGGTATTGGCAGCATCTACGCCTTGCTTGGTGTAGATGGCTATCAAGCCATTGGCGCCCCGGCTTCCATACATCGAGACGGCCCGTGTAACCACTTCAATGCGATCTACCACGGCCGGTGTCAGCGCAAATAAGTCATTTGCACTACTCCAAAGCATGCCATCCACCAGAATCAATGGTTCATTATTTCCCTGGATACTGGTGGTGCCGCCCCTCACCCTTACACTCACCCGCCTGATGCCCAGTTCATCGAAGTACTCTACCACCTGGAGGCCAGGCACTCGGCCCTGCAATGCAACCAACGGATTGGTGCCGGGCAGCGAAGCACGTAAGTCGCTTCCTTTCACGATATGGTCCGCCTCGCCATAAATCTTGGACACAGTTTTTTCCTCGAGCGGGAGGGCTTTGTCTTCAATTACCACCTCTTCCAGCACAATGGTGTTCCGGTCCAGCTCATAGGTGTTCTGCACGCGTTGCAGGGCGTTGGCTCGTTGGTATTCGAGTTCCAGTTTAGGATTCGTGTAGGTGAATACCGGCACATCCCGACTTAATAATTTCACCTTACCCACCATCTTGCCCTTGTCATTGGTGGGCTTGAAAGCAAAGTTTAATGAATCATAAAAGTCCAGGCCGGTTACCAGAAACTCCCCATTCTCATCCGTCTGCATATCGATCAGATTCTCCATGTTGCCTTGCACAATAGCGAGGTTCACAGGAATTCCCTTGTTCTTGTCGTCCACCACCTTGCCGGTAAAGCTGATTCCTCGTTCCATGTAGTAGTCAATGGCATCGAAGTAGGCATTCTTCTCAATTCCACTCACTTTCAGAATGCCTTTTGAATTGATGCGGTTAACCTGGGGAATCAGCATGGCTTCATTGGCATCGGTTACAGAAATGGACACATCGGCCGGCAATGGGTTTCCGTCTTTCGTTAGCGCCCGGATGGACAAACTTACTTTTCCGCGAGTAGGATAAATCGATTGATCCGGGGTCACCTCAAGTCGCAATGAGTCTTGGATAGGGCTGGACTCCTCAAGTGCCGCCAGGTTCTCATCATATGAGAGTATCGGCACCGGACGAATGTAGAGTCCGTCCTCGTAGTTCCTCATCCAGTTTGTGTATGCGCGAATGTAGTATTCTCCCTTATTCATTTTTTGCGGCAAGGGGAACTCGCCCCATCCTAATCCATTCCGGATCTTCACATTCCGGGTAATCAACACTTCCCCGGAGGGACCTACAAACTCTACATAAAGCAACCGACTTAAGGTATCGCGAAGAATGGGCATGCTATAACCGAGATAGGCTTTGAACCAAATTGTCTCCCTTGGATAATAGTAGTCACGATCGGTGTGGATATAGACTTTTTCCTGAAGTAGCCCAAAGTTCTGCCAGTCCACCAGCTCCGACTGAATGGAACGGCTTGGAACGTAATTCCAGGGCAGCGCTGTTGAAAGGCCTTTGCCATCGAGTGGGCCATTGATTGCAATGGCGTTGGGGTTGAACAAGACACCCAACGCATTTACATCCACCGAAGCGTTCTTTGAAACGACAGACGCCTGTCCAGATTCATTCATGCCACTGGTCTCCATTTCTACGGTATATCTCACGTGGGTGAGCTCGGGAAGTTGTATGTTGTAATAACTCTCGATGCGGCTGGGCCTCACGAGGGTATCGGTGGGAATGCGTTTGCCGTTCGCATCCAGGAGCTCAAACCCCTCTTGTGATGAAGTTCCCTCTACCAAAGATCTAAACAAGTGCCGATCCGATCCAAAGAAGGCTTTCTCCCGGTTTCGGTTCCAATAATTTTGTTCCAGGTAATCTTTGGCCTTCAGCGTATCAAAACAAATAAATGCCTGGGCATTTACTGATTGCACGCCTGCCACAAAAGACTGCAGGTAGTAGTGGATTCGATAACCCAATGCCTTGTGCAGCACGATCAATGGAGCCTCTGCCCTTGCTACCAGCTTGTCGCCATCACGTTCAAACGCCACGTCTTTGATGTTCTCCAGCTTGCATAGCGATTTGAATTCGCTGTCACCAAACAGCGCCTGCTGAAACCACTCCACATCTTTCTTCCACTCCTCATCCTGTTTGGACCTGGGTAGTTTTGTTTTCTCTTCCACCGGGGTGAGCGTCAGATTCAGCTGATAAGCCTTCCCGGGCTGTATCCGCAATGACGATTTGAATAGTTGATAGCCCTCCTTGTACAGGACAAGATCCACAAAACCATTGGGCACTTCCTTCAGTACAAAGGCTCCATCGCCATCCGTGGCAGACCAAATAGAGGAGTTATTAACAAAAACGTGGCAATCCTTCAGGGCTTTTCCTCCTTTTGCGTCTGTGACCACGCCCGATATCTGGGCGTGTACGGCAGCATATGTCAAAAGGAGGCAGAAATTGGCAATCATTCTTTTCATTTCGGGAAAATGCGAATTTGTTGCAAAAATGTCAACTACGGATTTTCAATCGAAATGGTATGTTCGCCACGAACGATCCGCCCATCGGAGCTAATTCCCTCTACGACAATGCGATACAAGCCCTGGAGGTCGGCCGCATAAAACGACAATTCGGCATGGCCCTCCTTGTTGGCCACAAGCACCGGCTCCCAATGAATCGTAGATCTCAAATCGGGCGAGGAGTCAGTTTCTCCATCCGGATGTTTGGGGGCTTTAAATCGTTCTCTTTGCTGGTATCCCTCAATGGCAATCAACTGCATATTTGGATCGGTGTCGGGAACTGCAGAGGAATAGACTCCGCTATTTTTCGTGTAAATAAGGATTGCACCGTTGGTCCCTCGCAGGCCAAACAACGGCACCGCACTGGTGATTACCTCCACTCGTTCCACCGTCTGCACGGGGATATTCGAGATGAAATTGGCGATAGAGGCATTTGGATCGGCACTGAATGGAATTCCATCCACAATCAACACAGGCTCGATAGCCGACAGGCCAATGCCCAGGCTGGACGAGCCACCTCTTAACCTTACGCGATAGGTGTCCTGGTTGTTTTCATCCCACCCATAGGTTACCCGAAGCCCGGGCACTTTACCCTGAAGCGCCTGAATGAGGTTATTACCTGTAAACACTTGTTGCAGCTCTGTGCCTTGTACCACGTAGTCGGGTTTTCCATAAATTGAAATCGACATGGGATCTACGTTTTCCAATGCGGGTGCCTTCACGGTCACATTTTCCAACACCCGGGTATCCGCCCCCGGGCGATACGTGAGCACCGGTGTTTGCAAACTGGCACTGTCTTGTACGTCCAGTCTTAGCACGGCAGGATCAAAATCGACCAATGGATAATCTTTCTCCACCAGGGTTACAGTCCCGAAGGGCTTTCCTTTCTTGTTAATTGCCTGAAATCCAAAATTCATGGTGCCTTCAAAGTTCAGGCCTGTCACCTCGAAGTAACCCTTGCTATCGGTTGTTACGGGAATGGCGGTATTGAACTCACGCTGCACGACCGACAGTGAAGCTTTGGCAGGCTTGCCGCGGTCGTCTGTGAATGTGCCTGCGAAGTCGATTCCCTTTTCCATGGCGTATCGAACGGCAAAATTCCGATCTACGGATGTTCGTTCATCGGGAAGTGTGAAGTCGACTATAGAGGGTGCATCGGCTACAGACTTCACCAACACGGCATCCGTTACCACCACCGAAAGGTTGGCCCCTACGGCCTGGCCCTGCTGATCAGTCAGACCAATGGCAAGCGCGATGGAATCGCGGGTTTGATAGACAGGTTTGTTCGGCTTGATCGACACAATCACGGCCGTAGTATCCAACTCCACAGGCTGGTCAACTACCTTGTCGGTCAGCGACAAGATGGGCAGGGGTCTCACGTAGAAATTCTCGGAGCCATAATTCCGCATCCATGAGGTGTAGGCCCTGATGTGATAGTTGCCACTTCGAATGGTGTCGGGCAAATCGATGTGCCCCCATGCGTAACCGTTTTCGATTTGCCATTGTTTTCGGTCAAGACATCGCCTCTTGTTGTCGATCAACTCTACGTACAACACCTTGCTCAACGAATCGATAAGTTCCGGATCGCGATACCGCATGTACGCCTTCATCCAAATTCTTTCACCCGGGTAATAATAGGGTTTGTCGGTTTGTACGTACGTGAACTCCTGCATGCGTCTGTATTTGCTCCACCCCGTTAGCCGCGCCACCGGATGAACCTTTACATTGCCAATCTCGGTATAGGGTTTATAGTCGAGGGGCAATAAGTCGGCCACGCGCAGGTTGCTCATTGCCCCGGACGTGACCAGGTCGATGGAATTCAATATCACCCCGTTCGCGTTCACCTCGACCTGGCCGTTCTGTATTTCCAGCCAGCTCACCTGAAAGGGCACATCTTTGTAGTACTTACGTGTTGCGTATTCATTCATGTAGTGCACTTCAAGCCGGGGTGGGAGTTGAATAAAGTACTGGAAACCGCCCTTTGATACTGCCCCTTTCAAATCATATTCCACTACGGACTTTCCCAGTTCCGCCCCAAACACATCAGACCGGGTGGCCAACGCATAACCCGGCTTCTCAAAGTATAGCCGGAAACCCTCTTCGGCTGCCCGGCCGTCAATGATGGACTTGAACAGGTGCCGCTCAGAACCGTGATAAGTATCAATTCGGTTTTGCTTCCACCGAATTGCCTGGGCCTGATCCAACGGCTCTGCCTCCTCAAACCTGAACTGCCCCACAATGGTATAGCTAGACGGGTTTGCCGAGAAACCGCTCATGTGGAAGAATATTTTATACCCCAGTCCGTAGTTGTGGATCTCAATCGGCTCCAGCGCTGTGGCTTGCAGGGAGGTCTTGGAAGAGTTCTCCGAAAAATTGATTACCCAGGGATTTTGAATCTTACAGTTTTCCATATTGGCATCACCCAGCAAGAACTTTTCAAAGTTCCTAAACTGTTTCTCCCATTCCTTGTCGCGCTTGCTTTTGACCTGGACCTCCTGAAGCTCTTCCCTTTTTTGGATTAGTGAAATGCTGCCGGCATCGATTTCCAAATCTCCTTTGAAATAAAATCTAAGAATTCGACTTTGATAGCCCACGTAGCTGAACACCACGTCTGTTTGCCCCTCGGGTAAATTCTTGAGCTCGAACTTGCCATCCACGCCCGCAGACGTACCAATGGTGGTGTTGTTTACGAAAATGTTGGCAAAGGGCAACGGTTCCAGGTTGGCCGAATCCAACACGACTCCGCGCAGGGTTCCTCCCGGCTGGCCCCATGTCATGGAACCCAGCACCAGCACGCAAACCGCAAGAAAAGCTAACCTTCGAAGCATGTAGTAATCAATTCCAGTAATCTAACGTGATTTAGGAAGGACACGATTCCCCAATCAGCGGTATTTTGTCAACAATCGGCCAGGAAGTGCAAAGTTGTTAAACACAGCCCTTTTTTCGGTTACCCTTTTAAAAAGTCCCAATCGTTGTTAAGCACAGGTATGGCGTGGTGTGCCGTAAGGTCAAACTGGCAGGGCACCACCGACACATAGTTGTTGGCTATGGCCCACTCGTCATTGTCCTCGCCTTTGTCAAAATTCACAAAGTTGCCCGCCATCCAAAAATATCGCCTGCCGTTGGGATCGAAGCGCTGGTCAAAATCCTCTACCCACTTGGCGTTAGACTGCCGGCAAACGCGCACACCTTTAATGCGCTCATTTCGCTTTGGCGGAAAGTTGACATTCAAAGCTACCCCTTTCGGCAGGCCTTTCCTTAACACTTCATTGGTAATTCGTTTGATGTGATCGCGGGTGTGGGTGAAATCGGCATCGTGCCCATAGTCGCACAATGAAAACCCGATGGCAGGCGTACCTTCAATGGCCCCTTCGATCGCGGCAGACATGGTGCCGGAATAAAGGACACTGATGGAGGTATTGCTGCCATGGTTGATGCCGCTCACAATCACATCAGGTTCACGATGGTCTTTCAACACAAAGTGCCGTGCTATCTTTACACAGTCAGCGGGTGTACCGGAGCACTCATAGGCTTTTACCCCATCGAAAATAAGCGACTCTTCGAGGCGCAGCGTTTCGCCCACGGTGATGGCATGTCCCATTCCGGATTGCGGGCTATCCGGAGCCACCACGATCACCTCGCCAATTTCGGTCATTACCTCTACCAAATTTCTAATCCCTCGGGATGTAATCCCGTCATCATTTGAAACAAGAATCAATGGACGCTGCATGTCAATAAGAAGGTAGAACTATTTATAGAAAGAGTTATAGTAGGCGACAATCTTCGCGATGTCGTATTTCTCGTCAAAATCAAGCCGGTTGGTTCGTGCATATCGCTGAATCTCGTCAGCCCGATTCTGCATCAGATCCAGCCAATCGTTTCGCCTGGTACCCAGGAATGCCTCGATGTCGCCACTTTCTTTAAGTAAAAAATATTTGTTGACCAGCACGAGGCGGCTGTAGGATCCATAGTAATAGAAGCTGGAGGAATAGGTGCGGTACTCAACTGCCTCTCTGCACAACAGGGTGATCTTGCCTTCTTCCACCAATTCAAAAAAAACGGGTGCCTTGTAGGCACCGGAGGTAGCAAACGGCAAGGAATAAAACTGACGATATCTTTTCACCGTCTGATCAAAGATTTCGAAATACAGGGTATTGCGGGCCGTATAGGTGTCGATGGTGCTCGTGTTCTTCACCTGCAGCACATCCGTTTGCAGGTTGTACTTCAGGTATCCCCTGATGGTGTCGCCCGTTTCCAACACCAGCTTTCCTTCATGCCAGTATTCAAAGGCAAAGTCCTGTGCAGAAAGTCCAAGCGTGCATAACAAAATGAAGATCAAGAGAAAAGACCTCATGGCTTCAGCAGGTGATGACCCAACTTATCGCGTTTGGTACGCAGATAACGTTCGTTGTGTGGATTGGGCGTCATTTCAATGGCTACATTCTCAACGATTTCCAGGCCATAGCCCATCAGGCCCACGCGCTTCTTCGGATTGTTTGTGATCAATCTGATTTTGGAAATGCCCAGGTCATGTAGAATCTGTGCCCCGATACCGTAGTCGCGGTTGTCCATGTCGAAGCCAAGTTTGAGGTTGGCTTCCACGGTATCCAGCCCCTCTTCCTGCAGCTTATAGGCTTTCAATTTATTCAGCAGTCCGATCCCTCTGCCCTCCTGTTTCATATACAACACCACGCCCTTGCCTTCCTTCTCCACCATATTCATGGCACTGTGCAGTTGGCCTCCACAGTCGCAGCGACAGGAACCAAAAATATCGCCCGTGACACATGATGAGTGTACGCGCACCATCACCGGTTCATCCTTTTCCCATGTGCCTTTTACCAAGGCCATGTGCACCTCTGAGGTATTGATCTGCTCGTAGGCAACCAGCTTGAAGTTTCCGTACTCGGTGGGCATGTCCACCGCCACGTGTCTTTTGATTTGCGATTCTTTCTCCATCCGGTAGGCAATCAAATCTTTGATGCTTACCAGTTTTAGCTCGAACCGATCCGCCACTTTTCTCAAATCTGCAAGGCGGGCCATGGAACCGTCCTCATTCATGATCTCCACCAGTACGCCCGCGGGGCGAAAACCTGCCAGGCGCGCAAAGTCGATCGCTGCCTCCGTGTGACCTGCCCTCCGAAGCACGCCTTCCTTCTTGGCTTTGAGGGGAAAAATATGGCCGGGTTTACCCAACTCTTCCGGTTTGGTTTCCGGGTCGGCCAATGCCTTGATGGTCTTAAACCGGTCGTGCGCTGAAATGCCCGTGGTACAGCCATGTCCGATCAGATCGACAGACACGGTGAAAGGGGTTTCAAATGCTGCCGTATTCTTGCCCACCATCAACTCCAGGCCCAGTTCGTCACACCGCTCTTCGCTAAGCGGAGCACAAATCAATCCGCGACCATGCGTGGCCATGAAATTGATAATCTGCGGGGTAACGGTTTCGGCCGAGCAGATAAAGTCACCTTCATTTTCACGGTCCTCATCGTCCACCACAATGATCACTTTGCCATTCTTGATGTCATCGATGGCCTCTTCGATGCGATCCAGCTTTATACGGTTCATAACACAATTACAGTCACTCCAATCAACAATAAAACTCCCAGGGCTGTTCCTATTTGGTAATCACGATGCCCAATAATTCGGATAATTCTTTTTTGGCTTCCTCCAGTCCAACCTGGGCAACCAGACATTCATCCAGTCGCTTTTCGTCATTGCTTTGTTCAGCTTCCCTTATCTTCACTTTATTTTCTTCCAACATTTTTTGAACTACTCGGAGTTTGAGGCGCAGCACATTGTCATAGGCCATTTCGTTGAGGATATCCGTTTCCTTTGGGATGTAAATATGATACTTATCGCCCCACAGCGGACTGATGTCATAACGTTGGGCGATCAAATCGGTCACGGTCCTTTTTATGGCCTCACTTCCATGCGCCAGGAAGTAGTGGCTGTCGATCGCCTTACCTGACTCCACCTTCGACTTGAAGGTGCGGTAGATTTCCCCAAACACTGGGTTTGTAAACTCCACATCTTCCAATTCGTGCAATAAGAAATCAGCCAGCTTCTGCTGCTCCACTTCCTTGTCGGCATAATTCAACAGCAGGCGGATGGTTTCTTTCTCTTGATACTGAACCATGCTGTCAGTGTCAACCTTGCTGGTGCCGGTCGTATCGGTGATTGCCTCAGTTGGAACCGGATATTCTTCCTGTGATTTTGTCTTTTCGCGTTCTCGTTTTCTGCGTTCCTGAATGAGGATCTTGTTGAGTTCGGTGAGCAGCACCGCCTCACTAATCTTTAACAAATTGCTCGTTTCCTGAATGTAGACCGACCGCTTCACAGGGTCTGGAATGAGCGCAATGCTGTTTACAATTTCCTTTATCGACCCCGCCTTTTTCACGGGGTCCCCCGCTGCCTCAGCGGCATACAAGTCCGCCTTAAAGGTGATGAAGTCCTTCGTGTTCTTTTTCAGAAATTCAACGAAAGCCGTGGTGCCAACCTTTCTTGAATAGCTGTCTGGGTCTTCCCCATCCGGAAACAAGACTACGCGCACGTTCAAACCCCCTTGCAGCAGCAAGTCAATACCCCGCAATGCGGCCTTGATGCCGGCTGCATCGCCATCGAATAGCACCGTTACGTTTTCTGTGAATCGCCTGATCAGTTTGATCTGATCTTCGGTGAGCGCTGTGCCCGAAGAAGACACCACGTTTTCCACTTCGCTTTGGTGAAGTGAGATCACGTCCGTGTATCCCTCCACCAAATAGCAAACATCGTGTTGGCGAATGGCATTCTTACCCAGGTACAGTCCGTAAAGAACCTGGCTCTTGTGATAGATTTCCGTTTCGGGCGAGTTGATGTACTTGGGTTGGTTTTTGTCTTTACCCAGCATCCGCGCTCCGAAGGCAACTACTTTGCCTGACAAATTGTGGACCGGGAAAATCACGCGGCCGCGGAAACGGTCATAAGAGGATCCATCCTCCTTCTTGACGACCAATCCCGTTTTTTCAAGCAACTCCTGGCTGTAGCTCTTATTCAGCGCATGTTTACTGAACGCCTCCCACTCATTGAGTGCATACCCCAGTTCAAATTTTTGAATGGTACGATCGTTGAAGCCTCGCTCCCGGAAATAGCTCAAGCCCACGCCACGCCCCTCTTCATTCTTCAGTAGTAGCTCTTTATAATAGTCCTTGGCGAAGTTCATGAGGATATACAGGCCTTCCCGATCGCTCGGTTCGTCCGGTTCCTGCACATTCTCCTTGATTTCCACGCCATACTTGTTGGCCAGGAATCGAATGGCTTCGGCATAGGTCATGCCTTCATGCTCCATGAGGAAGGTGAAAGCGTCTCCACCCTTGCCGCTGCTGAAATCCTTAAAGATGCCCTTGGACGGAACCACAAAGAAGGATGGCGTCTTTTCGTTGGTAAAGGGGCTGAGCGCCTTGTAGTTCTGGCCCGCCTTCTTCAGGGTGATGAAGTCACCGATGACATCTACGATATCCAGCCGGTTCTTTACTTCGTCTATGGTTTCTTTGAAAATCAATGCAAAAAATGAGACCTCAAAGATACCTTTTTATCCATTTTCTGTTTGTAAGGTTCAAAGGTTTGGCGAATGTGTTGAGTGAGCGTATGCTGTGCGACTAAAAAAATACAAAATCAGCCCTGCGGCCTCACCAGATCAAAGTAAATTGCGGTTGAATTGAAGAAATAATGAGGTTTTCAGAGAAAGATATCATGGCCGCGCTGGCCACCGTACAAGATCCGGACCTGAAGCGCGACCTGGTGAGCCTGGGGATGATCAAAGACCTGGAAGCTACGGACCAGCGCGTGGTTTTCACCGTGATGCTTACAACCCCAGCCTGTCCGCTCAAGGAAAAGATACGTTCCGATTGCGAGGTTGCCGTTCGAAAAGTGACGGGCGAAGCCGTGGATTTACAAATCAAGATGTCATCCTCGGTGACCAGCGCACGCGAACAGGCACCCGTGCTGCAGGGCGTGAAGAATATTATTGCCATTGCATCGGGCAAAGGAGGCGTTGGTAAATCTACCGTTACGACCAACCTGGCGGTGGCATTGGCCAAAATGGGCGCGAAAGTGGGCTTGATTGATGCGGATATTTTCGGGCCCTCGATTCCGGTGATGTTCAATTGCGAAAACGAGCAGCCAGAGGTGAAGCAAATCAATGGAAAGAATTACATCCAACCCCTGGAACAGTACGGTGTGAAGCTGATTTCCATCGGCTTCCTCGCCCCCGCTGACAGTGCCGTGGTGTGGCGCGGGCCGATGGCCAGTTCGGCTTTGAAGCAATTTATCAGCGATGCCGAGTGGGGCGAGCTGGATTATTTGTTCATCGACTTGCCACCCGGAACAAGCGACATACACCTTACCTTAGTGCAAACGGTGCCCGTAACTGGTGCCGTAATTGTAACGACCCCACAAAAGATTGCGCTGGCTGACGCGAACAAGGGCCTTAACATGTTCAAGCAACCTCAAATCAATGTACCTGTACTCGGCATCGTGGAGAACATGGCCTTCTTCACGCCAGAGGAACTACCAGGCAATAAGTATTACATCTTCGGCAAGGACGGTGGCAAGAACTTATCAGAAAAATACAATGTTCCATTCCTCGGACAGATACCACTGGTGCAGGGTGTGAGGGAAAGCGGAGACAATGGCTATCCTGCCGTTCTAAAGGAGGGAATTATTGCAGTCGCTTTTGAAACCGTAGCTGAAAACCTGGCCAGGCAAGTTGCCATAAGAAATGCTAACTTTGAGCAGACCAAGAAAGTAGAGATCACGACCGGATGAGTCAGAAGATAAAAAAAGACGAACTAAGCAGCCGCGTGGAGTTGGCATTGGATAGCATCAGGCCCTACCTGGAGGCAGACGGTGGCAATGTGCGCATCCTCGAAATCACCAAGGACCAGCACCTCAAGCTTGAGTTTGTGGGCAATTGTGGTTCGTGCCCTATGTCAACCATGACGTTCAAGGCGGGCGTGGAAGAGGCCATCAAGCGGGCGGTGCCTGAAGTAAAGAGCATTGAAGTGACCAACCTGGTAACGGTTTAGGTTACGTCTGAGGTTTTTCGGTTATTTAATCAAATAGGAATTGACCGGCATCGTTAAACCTTTCGACTGATTGTTCCTCCAACCCATGCAATCGCGGCTCCGATCATGAAGGCCATCCTTCCTTTGTTACTTACTGGCGTGCTGCTGGTATCCGGCTTGTCTGCCTTTGGCCAGCGTTGCGGAGACGAAGCTTACAAGAACCTGCTATTGCAACGCAATCCCGACAGGGAAAAGCTTCCCGCGTTTGAAAACTGGATTCGGGAAAAAATTCAAACCAAACAACTCCAAACGCAGGGAACACAAAGAACCCAATCCACCACCTATACCATTCCCGTTGTCTTTCATGTTATTCACAACGGTGCGAGCGACCCGACCAACATTCCAGACACACAGATCCAATCGCAAATCAACGTCCTTAATAAAGACTTCAAAAGGCTCAATGCAGATGCCGCCAACACGCCAGCAATTTTCCAGGCCGTTGCCGGCTCCATCGATATTGAATTTGTACTGGCAAAGCAAACACCCGAAGGCCTGCCCACCAACGGGATCAATCGCGTGCAAGGCACGAAAACTTCATGGAGATTGTCGGACGATGCCACCATGAAGGCGTTGAGTTACTGGCCATCTGAAGACTACTTGAATATTTGGGTGATCAACCTGGTAGATCCGAGCAACCTGGTTGGCTATGCACAGTTTCCGGTTTCCGCTTTGCCGGGACTTGAAGACTCATCCAACGATGCCTTGACCGATGGCGTGGTTCTTCATTACGAGGTGGTAGGCTCCGTTGATGATGGAACGTTTAATTTGGAGAACAACTTCAATAAGGGTCGCACGGCCACACATGAAGTGGGCCACTTTTTAGGGCTCCGGCATATCTGGGGTGATGGCGGTGGATGCTCCAGCACAGATTACGTGGACGATACACCCATCCAGTCCGGCTCAACTACCGGTTGTCCCACTCACCCTCAAACGAGTTGCTCGAACACCAAGATGTTTCAAAACTACATGGACTATACCAATGATGCGTGCATGAATCTTTACACGATGGGTCAGGTGGCGCGCATGGACGTGGTGTTGCAGAATAGCCCCAGGCGTGCGAGTCTCACTACCTCCCTGGGTGCGTCTGAGCCGATTCCGGTAGCGAACGACCTGGGCATCAAAGACATTGTCATGCCAGGTATTACATCTTGCGGAGGATCCGTGGTGCCATCAGTCGAACTGCGAAATTATGGCGACAATACCGTCACTTCTGCCCAAGTCGCCATCAAAATAAACGGGGTAGTAATAGAAACCAAGAGTTTTGATTTATCCCTGGCACCCCTGCAGTCCTCCATCGCAAGCTTTGCGGCTGTCACATTGAATTCACCAAGTACCTCCACGGTTGAGTTTGAGATTCTTCAAACCAACGGTGGTGCTGACGGCAAGGTGGCCAACAACACGATTACGCGAACGACAAAAGTCCCCTATCGTGATACCCTTCCATTGAGTGAAGGATTCAACTCCCTCCCATCAAAGTGGGATGTCCAAAATCCGGACGGCCAAACCACCTGGGCCATTCGCAATGCTCCCCAGCAAAGCCCTACCAACAATGCGATTTTTCTTAGCATGCATGACTATGAAAATGAGGGTACGTTTGATCGCCTCGTAAGCCCGGTGTTTGATTTTACGGGCGTTACCGCGGCTACTTTTCTCTTCGACCGGGCGTATGCAAAGTTTCCGGGCATTGACACGGATCAACTGCGCGTGGTGATTACCACTGACTGCAGCTCCGACTTCGACACGGGCGTTGAAATCCTTAACAAAAGTGGCTCCGAGTTGTCTACCACTGCCAACACCCAGAATTTTTTTATTCCTTCCTCCGCGGGCCAATGGGCCACAGAATCAATCTCACTCGGGCAGTTTGCCGGCCAACCGAACGTACAGGTTGCCTTCATCGCACAAAATGGGTATGGAAACAATTTGTACCTCGACAACGTGCTATTGCTTACCGGGGCATTTACCGATGTCGCATTGATCGCGATCAACAGCCCGGGTGCAGTGATCAGCAAAAGCAATCCGGCACCGGTTATCCAAATCAAGAATTTCGGAAGCGATGCTTTGAATGACTTGACTGTCGTGACAACGGTGAACGGTATGCAGGCAAATCAAAGTTTCAACAATCTCAATTTGGCAACAGGTCAGGAAACCGCACTCACGCTCAATCCCGTCAACCTGAGTTTGGGTATCAATGAACTCCAAATTGAGGTGATCAATCCCAATGGACAACTTGACGGCTCAGCGGACAACAATGTGCTATCGCGAAAAGTGGTGCTCAACTCGGACTTTGAATCGATACCCACACGTCAGAAATTTGAAACCAATTTTTTTGGTAGTTGGACTCCTGTAGCACAAGGTTCGTTCGAATGGGAAATCGCAGCTACCATCAATAAGGGACAATCGATGGTAGCACGCGCGTTCACCAATCCCAATGTGGGTGAAGAGGCTTGGCTTGTGAGTCCGGTGTTGGATTTTTCCGATGCCCAGGAAGGCAGTCTGTTTTTTGATGTCAGCTATGGTTTGAGTAACCAAGGTGCGGATCGCTTGCAGGTTTTGTCATCTTTGGATGGTGGAGAGACCTACAATGAGATTGAGTATGAACAAAGCGGCAACCAGCTTGCCATTGCCAACAACAACACTGCCTGGCAACCGTTGACCGATGCTGATTGGAAGAGAGAATATGTGAATCTGAATAACCTCGCAGGACAAAGCTCCGTCAGGTTGGCCTTTGTAGCCACCAACGACAATGGCAACAATGTCTTCATCGACAATATTGAATTGTATAACGATGACAATCCGGATCCGCCTGTCATTGAATCCATTTTCGATATCTACACCGTTGGCGCTGAGATCAAGATTACTTTCAACCTGTCCAACAAGGACGTGGTGCGGCTGCAAGTTTACAACACCGTGGGGCAGGTGCTTGTCGACAACCAGTTAGGTGACACCTTGAATCAAACCTACTCCATCGATATGTCGCAACAGCAGACGGGCATTTACATTGTGCGGCTGCAATTTGACAACGCGGTGAGCGCCACGAAAGTGTTCATGGCCAACTAATCGATTTTTTCTTATTTAGTGCCATTATCAGGAAGGAAATCAAGTAAATCCTGAACATATTTGATATTGAATTTTTTCCAATGTCGAAACTGAAAGTAGCGTTGTTGTATGGTGGCCGATCGGTGGAGCATGGGGTATCGATCAACTCCGCCCGCAACATCTCCGAATACATTGACAAATCGCTTTTTGAGGTGTTCACGATCGGCATCTCCAAGGCGGGCGTATGGCACCTCACCGAAGGGGTCACTAAAGAGATCGAGGCATTCCCAAAGATCCTCCTGCAACTCGATCCGACCAATCCGGGATTGCGCTGGAGCGATTCGAGCCTCACGCCAGATGTCGTTTTTCCGGTATTGCACGGCACCGATGGCGAAGATGGCAGCATCCAGGGACTGCTCAAGGCCATGGACCTACCCATGGTGGGTACCGGTGTGCCCGGTTCAGCCATGTCGATGAGTAAGTTGGTCACAAAAAAATTACTTGGCCAGGCAGGCTTACCCGTTGCACCCTTTCGGGCATTTCACTACAGTCAAAAGAACCAAATCCAGTTCGGGGAACTGAAGAAAGAATTTGGATTGCCATTCATGGTCAAGGCCGCAAGCCTGGGTTCATCGGTGGGCGTTTCAAAGGTAAAGAGCGAGCAGGATTTCGATGGCGCCATTGCCGAGGGATTTCGCTACGATGATGCCGTGCTCATCGAACAATATATTAAGGGCCGGGAAATTGAGTGCGCCATTTTGGGCAATGATCCACCGGAGGCCTCCCTCCCTGGGGAGATTGTGATTAGCAAAAACTACGAGTTTTATACATTCGATGCCAAGTATGTAGACAGTGAGGCGGTGCGAATTGATGTGCCTGCCAAATTGCCACAGGAAACCATGGATGAAATCCGAAAAGTATCAGTGGCAGCTTACCAGGCATTGCACTGTGAGGATTTTGCAAGGATCGATTTGTTCCTGACCGATGATCAACAAGTATTCGTCAACGAAATCAACACCATTCCGGGGTTCACCAACTCCAGCATGTACCCGATGATGTGGAAAGAAAGAGGGATCGGCTTTACAGAATTAATTTCCAAGCTGATTCACTTTGCGCTAGAGCGCCACGAAAAATCAAAAAGAATTGATCGCGACTACACATCAGCCCTAAAATTCTAAAACATGAAGTTACCGTTTCAGTCAAATCGTGTGGGTTCGCTGATTATCTCCCTGGCCGTGGCCATTGGCCTGGTTGCCATAATTTCTGTCACCTATTTTTACATTTACCTTCCCAGTTCAACCAATCACGGAGAAACGATTACGGTTCCCGACTTATACGGCATGTCATTCAATCAACTGGACGAATTCCTTTCCGACCATGAGCTGAGATTTGAAGTGGACGATTCCACCTACTCAGATGAGCTTCCACCGCTATCTGTGCTGAGGCAATACCCTCATGCCGGAGCGCGAGTGAAGGAGGATCGGAAGATTTTTGTTTCACTCAACCGCGTTACCCCACCTACCGTGCCAATGCCCGACTTGGTGGACAGGTCACGAATTAACGCGGAAGTGGTATTGAAGAGCAATGAATTAAGGAGAGGGAAAATATTCCTGGATCCTGGTACTTTCCTGAACCTTGTGAAAGAAATGCGCTTCGAGGGTAAGGCTATTGAAGCTGGCACACGTGTTCCAAAGGGTGCAGTGATTGACCTGGTGATAGGCAGTGGCATGGGCAATCGCGACTTTGTGATCGGTACACTGATTGGCGATTCTTATGAACGCGCGCTCTTTAAATTGCAGGGATGGAACCTCCGCCTGGGCCTGGTGGAGATACCAGCCGACATAGATACTACAGGAATGGATATCTTCGTTTACAAACAATATCCGGAAGCAGGCGATTCGGTTCGGGTCGGTGACCCGGTAGACATCTGGATTGGACCTGAAGGCTACAAAGAAACGGACAAAAATCAAGACGATCGGTAAAACTTGTTCCGTGATTTCTCGAGCGTTCATAGTTCTTTTGCAACTATGCAGCCTGGCGGCTGTGGCCCAGCTGGTCACGGTTCCCATCCCTGAACACAACCAAAAGAAAAAACCCCATGGCAGAACAAAACAACTTGACGCGATGGCGTTGCCCTTTTGGGATGACTTCTCCTTTTCCAATTTGGCACGCGCCCCGCATGATACCTTATGGGAGCATGGAGAAACGGTTTGGCTAAGTCGCGGCACGGGCATCAACCCACCCTCGCTCGGTGTGGCCACCTTTGATGGTACCGATGGCTCAGGTAAACCCTACGATGTAAATGACGTGCTCGCGAAAGGGATTGGAGACAGTTTAATCTCCCGAAGGATCCTTCTCAATCTGGTGGCACCTGCGGATCGGTCCAGCGTTTTCTTCAGCTTTTACTACCAATACAGGGGAAATGGCGAACCGCCAGACCTGGGAGATCAACTGGTGTTGCAATTCAGGAACGATCAGCTCAAATGGGAAACCGTGCTCGTTATTGAGAATGATGGCACGCTTGACCCGGCTGTCTTTACCCAAGTACTTATTCCAATTACCGATGGGAAATACTACCACCCAGACTTTCAGTTTCGCTTCCACAGCTTTGGCAGACTTTCTGGTCCTTATGATACCTGGAATTTAGACTATGTCTATCTAAATAAAGGGCGCAACGCGTCAGACACAAGTTATCCCGACCGGACCATCACCCGACCGCTTACTTCCCTGTTTGCACAATATACCTCATTACCGATTCGGCATTTTGTGCAATCAACCGCGAACAACCAGGCCAATCCCGTTTTGTCAACCCACAACCTTGAGTTCATACCAGGCAACACCAATCAGGAGGATCAGCAACCCATCAACTTCAAGTCAGTCGATACGCTGATCGTGTATAGAGACGGGTTGTCTTTTACAACCGTTACCGAGCAGGACACTTCTGATATTGTCGTTCTCGCTCCACTGCAATTTCGCGACACCGAGGTATTGAATGTTCCGGACCTCTCGGGATTGACTGCTGACGACTCGGCTGCCGTCATCAAATTCAAGCTTTGGATCAACTCAGGAGATAACCAGGTAAAAACTGCCAGCAACACAGAAGGCGACTACGATCCGGTGAAATATGCTCCCATCGACTTCCGATGGAACGACACCACCCGGATCACCTATTATTTGTCGGACCATTATGCATATGATGATGGTGAGGCAGAATATGGGGCGGGGCTCAACCAGCCGGGGGCGCGCCTCGCCTATTTCTACGAGATGAAAAGCCAGCAACCCGATACGATTGTGGCCATCGATTTCTACTTTCCCAGGTTTGGGGATGAGTCCACCCAATCCATTGAAATTCAAATCCTCAAAGACCTTTCCGGTGACCCCGGCTCGTTCTTGCACAGGGAATCCACGATCATTCAAAGGGGCTCACTCAATCAATTCTGGCGCTATACACCATCCCGTTTCGTGGGGGTGCAGGGAAGTTTCTATGTGGGTTGGCGCCAACTCAACTCTGCCGTTATCGCAGTTGGCCTCGACAAAAACACCAATTCAGGAGATCGAATCTACTTTAACGTAAATGGTAACTGGGAGCAAAACTCTTTGCTAACCGGCAGCTTAATGATGCGGCCTGTGTTTGGAAAATTTGATGGCGTGATTACCGCCATCAAGGACATAAACCGTGCTATCGAAATCTATCCAAATCCCAACCAAGGCACTTTTTATTTATCTGGCGCTCAAGCAGTGGATTTACACGACTTCACCGGCAGGCGAATTCCATTTCAATTGGTGGATGAAAACGGCTTACAACGAATGTCGATTGATGAACCGCGCGCTGGTATTTATGTCCTGCGAACAAGGGACCGAACCGGCATCGCTACGCACCGGGTGCTGGTGCAGCCGGAGTAACCAACAGGATTTCAATCGGCTTTGGCGTAAAGCACAATACAAAAATCAACAGGGCGATCCATCCCAACAGCTGCCGACCCGGATCAAGCGGCTCTTCCACCTCACTGGGGGGATGAGGTACACGAATAAATCGGCCAATGATAAATATGAACAGCAACCATCCCGGGTAGCCCTGCACAGCAGGAAAAAACATACCCATCAGGTACACCACCGCAAAGACACCCAGGGCATACATCAGTGTGTCGCGCCACGGTAACATAAGTCCGGTTAGTGAGACATAGGCAAATAAGATCGCCAATGGAATCTTCATCATCAACTGATCGCTTTCCAAATAGGGATTAATATAACCCAATCCCGCATATATCAGGAAACCAATAAACACAACGGAAGCCACCGTGCGATGGCGTTTGAATCCTACCAATCCATACAACACATGGCCGCCATCCAGTTGGCCTATGGGTAGCAAATTGATGCTCGTAAATACCAATGAGAGAAACCCAGCGAACAGAAAAGGATAGTGCATGATCTCGTGAGGGTTCGGAACGCGCACGGGATCGGCAACGAAATTCTCAAAGAATAGCCAAAGCAAGCTCTTGCCAATAATCACATCGTAGTGTGGTACGGTTGCATTTTCGCCATACACGTATTGGTCGTATTGCAGGCCGTACTGTTCATACTCAGGATGAAACTGATAGATATGTTCGGCAGGTGGCAGGTGGCTAAAGCCGTACCATAATATCAGCAAGGCTACAACAAATCCCGCAAGCGGCCCCGCAATGCCAATATCGAAGTTCTGCTTTTTGGAAACCACCCGGCTCTTGAGTCGAATCAAAGCCCCCAGAGTGCCGAACATAAACAAGAATGGCGGAAGAGGAATGTAATAGGGTAGCGTAGTTTTCACGCGGTAGTAGACCGCGGTGAAGTAGTGCCCAAACTCGTGGCAGGTCAAAATCAAAAGAAAGGGAATGCTATAGGGCATGCCGCTTACAAAATCAGCCCAGGAAAAACCCGGCATCCACACCGATTTGCCATAGGTCCACTCCGCGCCAGCCAGCGTAGTGGTGACGAATGTTACGATAAACAGGCTACCGTGCACCCAAATTTCTCTACGGCTGATTTTCATGAAATAGATTGAGGATAAGATCGGGATAGGTTACATGTACGGTTTGAATACCAACGCGTTGGGCGCCTTCAATGTTCATTGCATTGTCGTCCAAGAAAAGGGCTTCAGCCGGTTGCAGGTTGTTTTGGGCCAATACCCACTCGAATATTTCCGTGTCAGGCTTTCTCATATGGATCTGGTGAGAGTAATAGGCCTTATCAAAAAAGCCCTCGAAGCTATCCTGCCCAATCGTGTCCTTCACTATTTTTAGAAACGCTCGATAATGAATGGTGTTGGTATTGCTCAGGAGATACAATTCGTATTTATCCGCGAGCGAACGCAGGAGATCAATCCTTGCATGCGGAATCTCTCCCAACATCGCATTCCAGCCTTGATCTATTTGTTCATCAGATGCTGATTCATTCAGGCTGTCGCGGGCTGCATCTCTGAAATCGTTTTCGGAAATCAATCCTTTTTCAAACTGCTGAAAGGCAGGAAGTTGCATAATGGCCCTGATTTTATCTTCGGGCTTGCCGCTGAGCTGAGCAAAGTACTTTACGGTGCGATGCTCGTGAAGGTCAATGATTACTCCCCCCAGATCAAAAATGATGGCCTTCAGCCGTTGCACAGGAATATTTCTGACTTGATATATCTAACAGCTGGGAAAAGTGGGCCCTGCTGGGATCGAACCAGCGACCACCTGATTATGAGTCAGGTGCTCTAACCGTCTGAGCTAAGGGCCCAATGAGGCTGCAATTTTACAGAATAACCTTGAGGTTTCACAACCTGCATCTCACCCCTGTTTTGACCTTCCACACCGCCAAACTTTTACACAGACCATTTCCCGCTTAATGAAAAATATGTTAAAATTGAATTCTAAACCAAGAAAATGGATTGTCAGTCGCCCCTTCATTTGTTGCTGGCCGCTGAAGTCCGGAAGGATAAAAACAACTCAACCTACAACATATGAAATTCACCCGCTTTAGTTCTCTTGTTTTTGTAACCCTCATTTCGCTGGGCCTCTGGTCATGCGGCTCTTCAAACAAGGAAGGGGATAATTCAGATGAGTTTAAACAAGCCGAAGAATCGCTCGAGGAACAAATTCAAGACATCGTCTATAACATCCCGTCACCCACAGAGATTCCTTACCTGTTGGAAGCAACGGGTGCCGAGTTCAATCAAAGCCTGGTTAACGATCGTAGGAAAGCGGATCAATACGTGACCAGAAACGACAAAGCGGCTTTGAATTTGGGCGTATATGCTGCAGACATCGGCTACCTCGCGTCTTATAGCAAAACGCAGGAATCCATCGACTATCTGAACGCCTGCAAAAACATGGCGGATGGCCTTGGCATCATCGGCACATTCGACATCGAAATCCTGAAACGATTTGAGAACAACATTTCCAACAAAGATTCCCTGGCAGCACTGCTTAACCGTTCCATTCAAAAATCGGAAGCCTATTTGAAGGATGATAACCGCAACAAGCTGGCCGCTCTGATCCTAACCGGCAGTTTTGTGGAAGGTCTATACATATCAACCGGTTTGATCAAGACTTATCCCAAGGATTTATTGCCCGATGATACCCGTAACCTGGTTCTCACCCCCCTGATGAGGGTCATTCTTGAGCAGGAAAAATCGGTTGACGAATTATTAAAGATGCTAAGCACCGTGGAACAAACGGAGCCGGTAAGTTCGATTGTGAGTGACCTTACTGCTCTGCAGGCGAGCTACCGGGCACTCAACATTGAAGAACAGATCAAGAATAACCAGGCGAACATGGTATTGACTGACAAGAACCTCGCGGAGATTACAACCATTACCGAAAGACTCAGAAATTCCATCACGGGATAGCAGGATTTGCTGAGTGAACAAGAAAGGATTGGTACCCACCAATCCTTTTTTTGTTAGGCTCCAATCGCAAGTTTATTATCTTTAGCTTACCCTAATCCAAACTTCATGAGCGAACCGGTTCTAAAGGCGATCATCCGACTCTTTGCCATGGTTGCAAAAGAGGACCAAGTCACCTCACAGGAACGTGACTATATCCAGTCGTTTCTTTCCGACCACCTTAACACGCAAGCTGTGGAGGAAAAAATGAACTTCTTCGACCAATGCACCGCACAGATAGCAGGCGGCATGGATGCAGAAAAAGAAGCCGAAAACATCAGTGCCATTTGCGCTTCCATTAATACCGAGGTAGCCCAAAAACAAAAAGTAGTAGTTATGGTAGAGCTGATGAGCATCATCCTGGCAGACGGTACCATTTCCCAACGGGAAGAGTCGCTTGCAGCAACCATTGCGCAATCTTTTAATATAGAACCGACCGACATCAACCTGATTAAAGAATATGTTGTCGGCAGGCAGCCCACGGATTTCAAGAACGAAAGCTTCTTGATTGTGGACAGCACCAGCGGCAACTATGGCCGTTCACACCACATTCAGCGAAAGGAACTTGACGGGTTCATATCCATCCTTCATATTAAAAGTACCGACACGTTCTTTTTTCGATATCAGGGTAAGACCGATGTGTTCCTGAATGGGGTTCCACAAAAATCCGGAAACATCAACGTACTGGCGACAGGCAGTACCATCCGTTGGGAAGGAATCACTCCTGTGTATTATGGTGATGTGCTCAGCAAGTTCAAACAGCTGGATACGGGCAAGCGACTCAGCTTCGAAGCACGGAACATATCCTACCAATTTAAGAACGGCAAGCTCGGGCTTCGTAATGTCGATGTACTGGAAGAGTCCGGCCGACTGGTCGCGCTCATGGGTGCCAGCGGAGCGGGTAAGTCCACGCTGCTGCATGTCTTAAACGGAACGGAAAAGCCTTCCGAGGGTGAGGTACTGATTAACGGCATTAACATCCATGAATACCCACAGCGCGTCCAGGGTGTGATCGGGTTCGTGCCACAGGATGACTTGCTTATTGAGGACTTAACGGTCTATCAAAACCTGTACTTTGCTGCGAAGCTGTGCTTCAATCAGTTGACAGAGAAGGAGATTGACAAACTGGTAACGAAAACCCTGGAAGATCTTGGTCTTGTTGAAACCAAAGACCTGAAGGTGGGGTCGCCCCTTCGCAAAACGATTAGCGGGGGTCAGCGCAAGCGCCTGAATATCGGTCTCGAACTGTTGCGTGAGCCGGCCGTACTTTTTTGTGACGAACCCACATCAGGGCTATCCTCGCGCGACTCAGAGAATATTATCGACCTGCTTAAAGAATTATCGCTCAAAGGGAAACTTGTATTTGCGGTTATCCATCAACCTTCTTCAGACATTTTCAAGATGTTCGATAAATTGGTTGTACTCGACACCGGTGGCTATCAGATTTACTATGGAAACCCTGTTGATGCAGTGACGTACTTCAAGAGGTCCATCAACCTGATCAACAGCGAACAAGGCGAATGCATTGAGTGTGGCAATGTGAACCCGGAGCAAATATTCAACATCATCGAAACCAAGGTGGTGAACGAATATGGCAATTTTACCAATGAAAGGAGGTTCTCCCCGCAGCGATGGGAAAAGATCTACCGGGAACAAATTAAGGTCAGCCCGGTCAAAACCTCGGTCGACATCCCTCACTCCACGCTGAATATACCAGGTCGCCTCAAGCAGATTAAGCTCTTTTCGCTGCGAGACACGTTGTCTAAACTAAGTAACACCCAATACATGCTCATCAATGTATTGGAGGCTCCCCTACTGGCATTTATTCTCGCATTTATCGTTCGTTACCACAACCCGGACGACCCCATTGCCGTGGAGTACATTTTCTCCAAGAACCTGAACATGCCGGCCTATTTTTTCATGAGCGTGATTGTAGCGCTATTTATGGGGTTGACAGTCAGTGCAGAAGAAATCATCAGGGATAGAAAGATATTGAAGCGAGAGGCCTTCCTCCACTTGAGCAGGAGTAGTTATATTCTTTCCAAGATATTCATCTTGTTTACCATCAGTGCCGTGCAGACATTGCTGTTCGTGCTGGTGGGAAATTATATCCTTGAAATTAAGGGTATGTTATTGGTGCATTGGGGCATTTTGTTCACGACCTCATGCTTTGCCAACTTACTGGGTCTTAATATTTCATCGGCTTTCAACTCTGCGATAACCATCTACATTCTTATACCGATTTTATTGATACCGCAGTTGATCCTCAGTGGCGTGGTGGTTAAGTTTGATAAGCTTAATCCTGTAATCGGCAACACGGCCACTGTACCCATGGTAGGTGATTTGATGGCTTCGCGATGGGCCTTCGAGGCATCGATGGTGGCACAATTCAAGGACAATAAATTTGAAGAAACCTTTTATCCATACGACAAGGTGATGGCGCAATCGGACTACAAAAAGGTGTACTACATCCCAGAATTGGAAACGCGCCTGGATTTTGTGAATCTCCATTATCAAAACCCAGTGCCCGCCATCCGGCAGGAGTTGGAAGAGGATTTGCAATTGTTGCGCAACGAAATCAACGCGGAACTCAAGGAGATCGGCCCGGATAATTTTCCTTATGTCGATCAACTCACACTGGCCGCCTACGATTCAGCGGTTTTCAAGCGTACGCAGAACTTCTTTGAAATATTGAAACGATTCTATGTGAATCGCTACAACCAGGCAGACAAACAAAAAGACCAACTTATTCGGTCGATGACCAATTCTGCCGAAAAGGAAAAAGAATTTGAAAAATTTATGGGCAGTTACCAAAATGAGGCTATTGCCGAACTGGTGAAGAACCTGGCCGAGCGGCACCGCATCATTGAAAGCAACGGTCGGTTAATTCAAAAGATATTCCCCATCTATAAAACACCCGATCCCGAACACGTAGTGGACTTTGACGCACAGTTTTATATGCCCGCCAAGCATTTTCTCAACAGCAATATCGACACTTATTATTTCAATTTAGGGGTGATATGGTCCATGACAATCATTTTGGCGCTGATGTTATATTTTGAAGTACTCAGGAGAATCGTAGACGGACTAAGTAACATTTCCAATCCGATTCCTAAGCGGATGTAGTCGACATGTTTTTTATTTTATCAAAAATCGTAACCTACTTGACCATGCCTTTGGTAATAGTAGGATTCCTGTTGGTTACTTCCTGGGTTTTGAGGGCCGGCAAATGGAAGAGGCGTGCGTTTCGTGCTGCCGTTGTCTTGTTATTGCTGTTTTCAAATGAGTTTATCGCAAATGAACTGATGTCCCTCTGGGAAGTGCCGGCAACACCCTTCCGTGAGACAAACACTTATGAGTGGGGAATTTTGCTGACAGGCGTTGCCAAGGCAGAGATGGAACCCAATGACCGCGTCTATTTCCAAAGTGGGGCCGACCGGGTTGTTCATACGGTTCAATTATACAAGCTTGGCCATATCCGGAAGATCATGATTTCGGGAGGCAGTGGCAGACTGCTGGACGTAGGCGAACGCGAAGCCGATGAACTTAGAAAAGCCATGTTGATTATGGGTGTGCCTGACAGCGTAATCCGGATTGAAAACCAGTCTCGCAACACCCACGAGTCTGCTGTGGCTGTCGTGAAGCTGTTGAAAGGGCAAACCAGCCCTGACCGATGCGTACTGGTCACATCTGCGTTTCATATGCGGAGATCGCTGGGTTGTTTTGAAAAGGAGGAGTGGCCATTGGACGCCTTCAGTGCCGACTTCCTCACCCACCAACGAAGATTTACCTTTGATATTCTCTTCATACCCAAGGTGGAAGCCATTGGAATCTGGAATCACCTTGTGAAGGAAACGCTCGGATACCTCTCTTACTGGGTTGTGGGGTACATATAGGCTATTTTGCCTGTAACTTTTCAGTGATCCAATCCAGGGCCTCCTGCCTGCTGTAAAAAAGTTCTGGCTTGATTTGATCGCCAGCTTCCAGCGGGCCGCCAATTGATACACCAAAGGCAAGGCACGCATCTCCCACTGCTTGAGCACACGTGAGCTCTGCTACCGACTCGTCTCCCTTCATCACCGAAATGGACTGACCGTGCATTTCTATGCGATAGTCTGCGGGCAAAATCTTTGCCTCCTGAACGGGAAGGTTGGCATCGTTCCAGGCCTGAAGCCCGCCATCGAGCGTATAAACCTTTGCAAAGCCCAATTCCTTCATCATGTCGGCCGCTTTACCGCTTCGAATACCACTGGCACAATACACCAAATAAGTCTGCTCTTTGTTGAGCATGGTGAGGATGTCGCGAAAGCCATTATGCCGAAAATCGATATTATGCGCACCCGCGAGGTACTGTGATTCAAGTTCTTCGGGCGACCGTACGTCAACCAACACCACGCTGCCTTCACGCTTCGATTGAAACTCAGCAGGTGAAAGATTGGATGGTTGCGCATCTTCCCGACCTGGCCCGCAGGCAATCGCGATCATCGCCATGACAAGCCAAAGGCGCTTGATTGAAAAAGGAATGATTGTAACCATGATCTGCTATTTAACAATTTGAAGCCAATTCCTGCAAGTGGGTTGGCCGTTGAGTGCTATCTCATAATAATAAATGCCACCAGAAAGACCAGGCGCTGCCCAATTATCTTTGTAATGATCATCTTCAAAAACCAGCCGACCCCAACGGTTGAACACGCGCAAGTGTACTCGCAAATCGGATGTGCCTGCTGGTTGATCTCCATAAAGTATCTTGAATGTATCATTCTTCCCTTCTTTGGCATCCGGTGTAATCACATTTGGCACTTTCAAATAATAGAACGGCAACAATACTGCAGACTCAAAAACACATTGATCTCTTACGCCCACCAATCTCACATTGTAGTCACCGTCAGCCTCATACCGATGCGTTACTTCCGGGAGATCAGAAGTGGTACCATCACCAAAGTCAAAAAACACCAAATCTTCAGCTCCTGGTGTGCTTTTGTTAATCACTTGAATGTAAGCCCGGTCATTGCACTCCTCTGTCCTCACGTAATCAAAGTCCAAATCAATTCTTGGCACCACATTCACGGTCACCGTGTCTCGCACCACACATCCGTTGCCATCTGTCACATCCACAAAGAATGAAAGTGTATCCCTGGGAGACACCACGGGCTGGGCTGTATCAAAGGAAAGGCTGTCGTCCTCCGACACCCAGCGATACTGTACCCCACCGCCAGCAGTAAGCTGTGTCAGCTCACCACTGCAGATAGCCCGGTCGCCTCCCACAAACCCGGTAGGAACGTCAACTCGTATTGTTACAGAAGTCGAGTCTTTACCCACGCAGGTACCCTCATCAATTGCTTTAAGTTTAATTATGTATTCACCTGCACCGGGATATTGATGTGGAATGGACAGCGTGTCGGTCTTTACTTCACTGGTGCCATCGCCAAAATCCCAGACAAAAATTTCACCGCCAGTACTTTTGTTCTGAAACACGACTGTGTCGGGAAAGCAGATCTGCGTCAACCCTGGCTTGTCGAGTTTTAAAGAATTGGTTAGAATTCGCGCCCGCAGCGAAGACAGGTCGAACTTAAATGCCGCATTGTTACAGTTAGGACTATTGTTGGTGTTGCTCCACGCACCGGCCGTGGTTGGAAAATCTGAAGTGGATTGCCCGGTGACATTCCCGGCCTGGCAGCCTGCGCACACCGCGTGGTATACAATACCTCCTTTGTCGAACCGGCTTGTGCCGCCATCCACATGGGTACGCGATGAATTGCCACCCATGTAAGTGCCATACAGAAAATCGGAAGCATCATCGGTAAGAACCATGAAGTAAAAATCAGAGCCGCTGGTTGACGCTTGAAAAGCGTCACCCGAAATGGGCATACCTACCGTATTGTTCTGCCAAAATCCCTGCGATTGGTTAATGGCACCCCCCCACCCAGTCATATAAATGTTATTGCAATCATTCACCAAGAAAGCCGTGGGCGAGATATCTGGAATTCCCCTACCTGAGCCAAATACGGTAGACACCAGCAACGTTTGCAAATCATTGCTGAATTTTTGGAGAAACTGCCCGCTGTTGGGATTTCGAAAAGCGCCAGGCGTGTAAGGAAAATTGCTCCCTACCGTCTGCCCATAAGCGTATACCTCATTGTTTGCGTTCAGCTCAATGAAGTAAACCTGGTTGAAGGTCGTTGTGCCCGTGTAGGTGGCTGCCATCAAGGACTGGCCGTCAGGAGTAATCTTTGCAATCCAGCCGTCAACCCCGCCCTGGTGGTCGTGTTGGTAGGCACCCGAGGTAGTGGGCAGGTTGTTGCTGGTCGTGCCACCTCCGAAAAAAATATTACCGGTCTCGTCAATCTTAATCGTGTGCGAAGCATCTGCACCGGATCCTCCGAAAAATGCAGCCCAGACAATCTCACTCAAGTCCGGCCTTAGCTTCACAATCAGGGCATCGCTCGTCCCGCCCCGATAACTCAAACCAAAACTATTCTGCACCGGAAAATTTGCAGAAGAAGTAACCGTACTGATTATGATATCGCCTGCATCGTCCACAATCACATCACCGCGCAGTTGATCGCCATAGTTGGCGGTGAGCACACCCGATGTTGGATTCATTCCATCGTTGGCTGATCCACCCAGCAATGTAGACGCAAGGAGCTGACTTCCATCCGCGCTTAGCCTGGCTACAAAAATATCCGAGCCATTGTTGTACTGGATTACATTGGTCTCATTGGTACCTCCGTTGTAAGTTCGATCAAAAGCGCTAGCCGTTGTGGGAAAATTAGCGGAACTCGTAGTACCCAGTACAACCAACTCCTCGCTTTCATTCATGATCAGGCTATGGGGGCTTTCTGATTGAGCACCACCCAAGAAAGAAGCATAGATTAGCTGTTGACCAAGAGAATCATACTTCAATATCCCAACATCATACAGCCCACCGTAGTCCACCTGAAAGGCACCTGGTGTGGCTGGGAAGTCACCCTGAAACGAACTTTCGTTGGTGACACCCGCTGAATAGAGCATTCCATGTTCACCGGGTGTGGCTGTGCTCCCCCAATTGTCGGCTGTAGAGCCCGAGTATGTAGAAAAGATCAATATTGGATCAATGACCAGCTCATGGCACAGATCATAGCCTTCGGGAAATCGAAAGGAAAGCTCGTTTCCGATAAGCTGGTAGTGGCAAGGAACAAATTTCCTCTCACCATCAACAACCTGGTAAGCAACCGGCATTTTCTCTCTCACCTGTGCAAACTCCCCATCAACCAGAAGATCTCCGTCCCGTAGCCGAAGGTCAATGGCTCCCTGATAATTCAATTTAATCACACCGGGATCCGCACCGGCCGAAACATGTAGATCATACTTCAAATACGATCCGGATGTATAGATTTTTAAATCAATTCCGTTATAGATGGAGGGATAAAGCACGCCCGAAAAATTCTCCACGTTCGAGCGCCATTCAGATTCTTCTGCACCTCTAAAATAGTGATGCACAAATGGCTGCCTGCCAAATGGCTTGGCCCCCACGCGTGATGCGTCCACCAGATTGACACGAACCCAACGTGCACCCACCCGGGTGCCTGTTTCGGTTGCCACCTCTGATTCCTGAAAATCGCCATGCGCGCGGTGATGAAGCGATGTCAAGGCATCTTGATCAATGAAAACATAGTCGAGTGCTTGCGAGTTGAAACGAAGGTGGCCTCCCGGTACACGAGCCTGAAACTCGGCACTACAATCCCATTGACCTACATTCATTGTAAAGTATGCCGGAGGCTGGGCTGAAACAACTGTGTGAACCACAAGCACTGCCCAGCCAAACAAACGAAGCACCTTCATTCTGCCAAATTACCTTTTCTCTGCTTAATACCTGGTAAATGCGTTTCGTGAGCAGTTTATGCTAAGCCTCTTTTCTTAACACCTGAAGCGGAGGCGTGCTGATGACTTCCCTCGAATTGAACCAACCAATAAAAACGGTGAGTAAAACTACGCCCAAGCCAATCCAGGTCATTTCGGTCCATTCAAATGCAAAGTTCACCTGAAAGAAGAATTTGGTTAGCAGCCATCCTGATGCCATCGACAAAACAATGCCGGTGAGCGCTGAGAACAGACCCAGGTACGCATATTCAATTACCGTAATACGGGTTATCTGCCTGGTTCGGGCGCCAACCGTCCGCAACAATACGTTTTCCTTAATCCTGACAAACTTGCTGTTCATTACGGCCCCCGCCAGCACCACCAAGCCGGTAACGATGCTAAACAAAGCGAGGAAGCGGACCACCAGTGCGATCTTAGAAAAGATTTCGTTGATGGTACTCAAGATCAACCTTAGATCAATCACCGAGACATTCGGGAAACCCATGATCAACTCTTGTTGAAACCTGCTGGCAACCTGAACTTCTTCAATCCGGGTGGCGGTCACCCAAATCTGAGGGGCATTTTCCAATACGCCATTGGGAAAAACAAAGATGAAATTAGGAGGATCTTCCGGCCAATCAACCTTTCGCACGCCAGCAATTTTTACGGGAATCGGAACACCCGACACTTCAAATACCAGCGAGTCGCCCACATCTACTTCCAGGTCTTCTTGCATGCCCTCAGAAATGGTTACCCAAACAGAATCGCGCTGACCTTTCTTCAGCGACTGAATGTCACCTTTGATCAACTCCTCAGATTTATGCAACGTATCCCGATACGTGACCCGATACTCACGTGTGATCGCCCAGTTGCGCACGTTGTCAGAAGTGTCGCCCTGCACTGCTTCAATCGTGCGCCCTTTCAATTCACTGATGCGGCAAGTTATAATTGGGACTACCTGGTTGGGTGGTATCTCATAATCGTTCATCAACTTTACCACGCCATTGATTTGTGAAGGCTGAATATCAAACAAGATCGTATTGCTTTGATTTTCGTTGCCGGTAAATTCGACTTGCTCCAGCAAACTCACCTGGATGATATTCAGGGTGGCGATGATGAAGGCCCCCAAGCCGATGCTCACCATCAGCACGCGGGTCTGGTTATTGGGCCGGAATAAGTTGGACAACGCATGTCGAAAGACAAACCCTGCATTCTTCGGAAAATACTTTCTAATCAGCCAGAGCAAGCCTGCCGCCACCAGGGCCAGGCTACCGAGTGCAATGGCGAGCCCTGCCGCGAAAAGCAGACCTGCCAGAATATTTTGGGTTTGATACCAGGCCGCCACGATCGGAAACAACACAATCAACGAAATGGCTGTCCACCTCATTCTTGAAAAAACACGAACGGGTTCCTGATCGGAACGGAGTACAGACAAGGGCGGGACAAATCGTACCGTTACCAACGGCAGAATGGTGAAGAGCACCGACACCACCGCCCCCAAAATGAGTCCTTCCAACACGGCCTCCCAGGAGACAGTGAAATGCAATTCTACCGGCATAAAATCCTTAAACACGAGGGGGATTGCTTGCTGGATGGCGATGCCCACAGCCGATCCAAGCACGCTGCCGATCAACCCCAACAGGAAAACCTGGATGAAGTAAATATTGAATGCCTGCCATCCCGATGAGCCCACACAACGCAGCACCGCTACTTCGTCTCGTTTTTCACGCGCGTAGATATGCACCGAGCTTGCCACACCAATGCAGCCAAGGATGAGGGCGATAAAGGCGAGCAACGAAAAGAACCTGTAGATAGACTGGAACCCTTCACCAAGTTCTTCCCTCCGCTCCTGCACGGTATCATACCCATAACCGTATTTGCGCAACAGTGGCCTCAGCTGTTGTCCGAGTTCTTCGGCATCATTCTCGGACTCTGTCATAAAAAACCTGCGATAGGTGACCAGGCTACCGTATTGAATCAATCCGGTTGAATCAAGGGCGGCCATGGATATGTATACCGATGGCGTAAATGTGGAGAGGATGCCAGCTCCGCCTGGAATCTTTTGTACCACACCGGACACCACAAATGTGGAATTACCCACCTTCACTGAGTCGCCCGAGCTCACCTCATATTGGGTAGCGAGCGTTTCATCCAACATGAGGTAATCGCCAGACTTGATTTTCTCATAGGCGCCTGATGGCACCGTTTCAATTTCGCCATAGAAGGGAAATGGTCCTTCCAGGGCCATCACCCGAACAAGCCGTGACTGACCAGAGTGCTTGAATAGAACCATGGATGCCAGCTCGGCCTCCTGGGCTTGTTCCAACTTGACGGAATCGAAGGCGGCAACCACCTCGGGAACAAAGGCCTTGCGACCATTCACCACAAGATCCGCACCGAGCAATTCCCTGGCGTTTCGATCGAGATCCTCCTGCAACGTGTAATTTAGTGACCCGATGGCCACCACGGCAGCAATGCCCGTGATAAGTGATGCCACGAACAGGAAGAGCCTTGAAAAGTTATGGCGGGCGTCCCGCCAGGCCATGCGCCACACCCATCCATCCTGGAAAATGTTCTTCGTCTTTCGCTTGATTTTGATGATGTACTCAATCATACCACGCGAAGGATTTCCTCATCGACCAACCGCCCACCCTTCATGCGAAGTATGCGCTCTGTCTTGCTGGCCAGATCCAGGTTGTGTGTCACCAGCACGAGTGTTGTCTTCTCTTCTTGATTAAGTCCGAAAAGGAGCTTCGTCACATGCGAAGCATTTTCCTCGTCAAGGTTGCCCGTGGGCTCGTCTGCAAAAAGAATTTTGGGCGAGGTGATAAATGCCCTGGCCATGGCCACCCGTTGTTGTTCACCACCGGATAGTTGTGAAGGATAGTGATGCCCCCGATCGGCAAGTCCCACGCGGTCCAGCAGTTCCATGGCTTTGGGCGCCACGTGTTTCTCCCCACGCAACTCCATCGGAACCATTACGTTTTCTAAAGCAGTGAGTGTTGGCAAGAGCTGGAAGTTTTGAAATACAAACCCCACGTATTGGTTTCTTACGTAGGCGCGATCATCTTCGTCCATTGCATTTAGTTTGAACCCCATCAATGAGATGGTTCCGCTGGTTGGGGTATCCAATCCCGCACACAGTCCCAACAGTGTGGTCTTGCCACTTCCGGAGGGACCAATGATACTCATACTCGTACCCTGGTGAGCTTCAAAAGTCACATCTTCCAGCACGGTAAGCTGCCTGGAACCGGATTTATAAATTTTCGTGAGCCTATCGGCCTGTAAGATCGTTTCTGGCATTGTTTTTACTTAGTAACACTTAACACTATTAACCTATCTGCATGTCACTGCGTTCAAGATCAAAGCAAGTTAACGGGCAAATTGTTAAACAATTTTGGTCTATCGATTTTTCAAGTTAGTAACTTACCGATGATATGGTCGTTAAGAAAGTCATAATTATTGCAATGGCTCTCCTCTTTCAGGGAGCACCTCAAACCATTCTTTTTTATGGTGACAGCATCACAGCCGGCTATGGCTTGTCCATGCAGGAAGCTTTCCCTGCGCTGGTGGAGCGGGCATTGACAAAGAAAGGCAAAAATATACGGGTTGTTAATGCTGGTGTGAGTGGTGAAACTTCTGCCGGGGGCCTCACCCGGATTGATTGGATCCTGCGACAGCCCATCGATGTGTTTGTACTCGAACTCGGGGGCAATGATGGCCTTCGTGGGCTACCACTGGATCAGACAAAATCAAATCTGCAAGCCATCATTGATAAGGTGAAAGCGAAAAATCCCAGTGTGAAAATTGTTTTGGCTGGGATGCAGGTACCGCCAAACCTGGGCCCGGAATACACAAAGGAATTCAGAAATATTTATCCCATGCTTGCCCGCCACAACAACGCCACGCTCATTCCGTTCTTACTAGAAGATGTGGGAGGAGACGAAAAGCTAAACCAGCCCGATGGCATTCATCCCAATGCACAAGGGCATCGCATTGTGGCCGACAACGTGACCAAGGTATTGCTGCCCCTTCTTGATTAATGAATTCAACTACTTATTGCGAAGCAAGTAGGATGTAAAGCTCTGCCCATCCACTTTGGTGTACTTAAAGTCCTCGCTTCCGTTGAACGCAATGTTATTCACGTTAAGAGGTGTTGTGAATTTGGTGTACTTGAAGTTGGCATGACCGTAAAAGGTGGTGCGCTCAAATGAGGTGTTGCGAGGAAACTCGGTATACTTGAAGTCTGCATCGTCTTCAAACCTGCAATTGGCAAATGACGGGCCGTCACTAAATTCTGCGTATTTGAAGTTTGCGTTCCGGTTGAAGGTCGAACCAGAAAAATCCGTCTGTCCATCGAACTCAGAATATTTGAACTCGCTGGCCCGTTTAAAAGTACAACCCTTGAAAACCACATCCCTGTCAAAGTGCGCAATGTAGGTGTCGTCATCCTGCTCCACGTGGTAGTAGGCAATCACATCTCCGGTGAACGTGCAATTGACGAATGTCAGGGAAACGTCAACTGTGCTTTCGTAAAGATCATTCCCATAGCCAAACCAATTGTGAGAAGATTTGGTGTTCCTGCGGTTATTGAGATTGGTCAGGTCCAGGTCTCCGCTGATCTCTGCCCCTGTGTAAGAAACGGTTTTGCCCTCATTGATTTGCCGGATGATATCACGGGCGTCAATCCGGGTTTGAGCTATGCCGCTGAGTGAGCAGATCAGGGCAATGGCCATCAATACAAATGCTTTCATAACGGTCGGGATTTTTTGCGATTTCTATGGGCAATACCTGTGCCAGCGGAAAAGGTTACAATGGACTCAATTTTAGCCAAGTCTCAGCTCAAACATGAACAGCACTGTACGAATCCGTACAATTAGATAGGCTTCTTCTGCATCACGAACCGATAGTACAAGCGCGATCCATCCTTAAGGGTATTGTAGAATCTCGATCCCTTTACACCCGCAAAATCCGAGAATAGTTTCTGCCAGCGCTTGGGCACCAACTGTTCAATGCGCCTTCGTTTTTCGGGATCTTCCGCCTCAATCGCCCTTAGCACATTGTTACTGATGTTTTCCTGCTCCAACATTTCCAGCCCGCAGTTCTTCAACTGCTCAAAGAATAAATCCATCCGGGAACTTCGAAAATCCACCAGCAACAAATAACCGCCAGGCCTCAACACCCGCTTTACCTCGCTCAAAAACTTATCAACCGATCCATATGCGTGGCAAGACTCTACATTGACAACCACATCAACCGATTCATCTTTCAAGGGAATTTCCTCGGCAGTACCCTGTATGAACTTCAGGTTGGGAAGGTTGTGTAATTGGTTGGCGAGACCCACCGCACTTTGCGCCAGATCCATCCCCACGTACGAAGCCGGCTGATGATACTGCGCCAGGTACCGTGCCCCACCGCCCCTGCCGCTCCCAACCTCCAACACGTCTTTTCCGGATATGCTCTTTTTCAAGGCGAGGTAGTGATACATCTGCAGCGGATAGCGTTGCAAGGCATCTGCCGGAGGTGAAAAGGCGGGCTCTGATTCATCGGGCACATAACCATAGTTCATGAACTGCCATTCCCTGGCAGGGATTTTCTTCGCCAGGAACTCATAGGTGATTTTGGCATTGAACCGTTTAAACCAGGGATATTTCTTAAACGTGCGAATAATAAAATTAATCATGAGGCGCTGATTCGACTGGTAATATAGGGCAATATTATGTTAACAACCACCAAGCATTATCTTTGACGGAATCAGAAACTCCAACGCATGCCCATTAAGATTGTAGCTTTTGATGCTGACGATACCCTTTGGAGCAATGAGCACTTCTTCCAGGAGACAGAAAAGAAGTTTTGCTCGTTGATGGAAGATTTCCTCCCACAACACACGGTTGGCCGGGAGTTGCTGAAGACCGAAATCAACAACATTGCGCTGTACGGGTACGGCATCAAGGCGTTTATGTTAAGCATGATCGAAACTGCGGTTCGGATTTCCGATCGCACCATTCCCCTGTCGGTCGTGGAGCGAATCATCTCTTTCGGTAAAGAACTGATGCAAAAACCGGTGGAGTTAATCGAAGATGTGGAGTTGGTGCTGCAATCATTGGAGCCCAAGTACCGGCTTGTGATGGCTACCAAAGGCGACCTGTTGGACCAGGAGCGAAAGCTCCAGAAATCCGGGCTGCAGAAATATTTCCACCACATCGAAATCATGTCAGAAAAAAAAGAGCCAGACTTTCAAAAACTCATCGATAGACTTGACATTGTACCTTCGGAATTCATGATGATCGGCAACTCCATCAAATCTGATATCCTGCCGGTGCTTAACCTGGGCGGCCATGGTATTCACGTTCCCTTTCACATCACCTGGCAGCACGAGACCGTGGAGACAGAAATCAAGCACCCAAACTTCAGACAGGCGAACGCCATCCGGGAAGTACTCAATGTTCTTTGAGTGCGAACCTGAAACCAAATGCAATCCGCGAATGTTGTGCACTTGAAATAACAGCCATGGATGCAAATACGACAACCAAACCCAAGAGTTTTCAGGAACTGATCAACAGCGAGCCTTTATTGCTGATCGACTTTTCGGCCGAATGGTGTGGCCCGTGCAAGATGATGAAACCGATTCTGGAACAGGTGAAATCGACCATCGGCAGCAAAGCAAAAATCATCAAGGTGGATGTGGATCGCAACCCGCAAGTCTCTATGGCTTATCAAATCCAGGGTGTACCTACCCTAATTCTTTTCAAGAAAGGCCAATTGGTTTGGCGGCAGTCAGGCGTGGTGCAGCCTGCCGCGCTTCAGTCCCTTATTGAGCAACACGCAGCCAACTAACTACTTGTTGACCTTCAGGTAAGGTGCGATCCGCTTGACCCACAGCTGGTACTGCTTGCCGGAGGGATGCAAACCGTCCGCTGCCACCAGCGAAGGGTCGTTCAAACCTTCGCGAGAGATGTCGGTGATGTTAACGTAGGTAATCCCATGCCTTTCGGTGATCTCTCGATTCACGCGGTTGAACTCGTCAATGGCGGCCGTGATTTGCGCCCTTTTTGCTTCACCAAATGGCGTGAACCCATAATCAGGAATAGAAACCACAAATACATTTTCCTTCTTTCCCTTTGCCAACGCGATTGCCCGTTTGAGCAGGTCCTCAAACGCTGGCGCATAGTCAGTGGCTGCCCGCCCCTGGTACTGGTTGTTTACGCCAATCAATAATGAAACCAGGTCGTAATCTTCTTTCAGCCGCGCGATGTTGATTCCGTTGTTCAGGTTATCGGTTCGCCAGCCCGTGGTGGCGATAATTGTCGGCTTTTCAACGTCAATCCCCCGTAACCGTAGCGTGTCCGCCAGGATCATAGGCCAGCTTTCCTGCTCACTTACACTTTCACCAATGGTGTAAGAATCGCCAAGGGCGAGGTAACGTAATGGCTGTGACATAGCGTTTGTTAGAACGAACGACAAAATGAAAAACAGGGCAACTTTCATCCTTTTGCAACCTATTGGAATGAACGCAAATCTAAATATTTTTACTTCCATACCGTACCAAGGAGAGGTGCCAGAGTGGCCGAACGGGGCGGTCTCGAAAACCGTTGTCCGCCTTAGGCGGACCGAGGGTTCGAATCCCTCCCTCTCCGCACACCGGAAATAACTTACTTCGAAAGGATGAACACCATCTTACTCAAATTGATCTTGTGCACATTTGTTCTCTTCGTGGCAAGTTGCAGCCGTCAAACCGACACGAATCAAACTATGATATTCAACGAGCCTCATCGCCCCCAACTTCACTTTTCACCGGAAGCCAATTGGATGAACGACCCCAACGGCATGGTTTTCCACAATGGGGAATACCACCTGTTTTATCAATACTACCCGGACAGTACAGTCTGGGGCCCGATGCACTGGGGTCACGCAGTTAGCAAAGACATGATCCACTGGGAGCATTTGCCCGTGGCGCTCTATCCCGACTCGCTGGGCCTTATCTTCTCGGGCAGTGCGGTGGTGGACATTGATAACACGAGCGGCTTTGGAACCAAGGAGAATCCTCCAATGGTTGCCATCTACACCCAGCACCTCACGGAAGCCGAAAAAGCAGGGCGCACCGATTACCAGACCCAGAGCATCGCCTACAGCCTGGACAACGGCAGATCGTGGACGAAGTATGAGGGAAACCCCGTAATTGGAAACCCAGGAAAAAAGGACTTCCGCGATCCGAAGGTTCTTTGGCACTCGGCTTCCAGCCAATGGATTATGATACTTGCCGTGCTGGATCATGTAGAGATATTTGGTTCACCTGATTTGAAGAGTTGGACGCTGCTCAGCGAATTTGGTGCGGCAGAGGGAAGCCATGGAGGCGTTTGGGAATGTCCGGACCTGTTTCCCTTCACGGCAAATGATCAAAAGAAATGGGTGATGCTCGTCAGCCTCAACAATGGCTCACCCAATGGAGGGTCGGGCACGCAATATTTCGTTGGCGACTTTGACGGCAAACAGTTTATTAACGATAACTCGCCCGAAACGATCCTTTGGATTGATCATGGTCGCGACAATTACGCGGGCATTACCTGGGCCAACGTTCCGGCCAGCGATGGGCGCAGGTTGTTCATCGGTTGGATGAGCAACTGGAACTACGCACAGGTCGTTCCCACTTCTCCCTGGAGAAGTGCGATGACCTTGCCCCGGGAGTTCAACCTGATCGAAACAAATAACGGCCTAAGGCTCACTTCCACCTTCGTCAAAGAAATAGAACGTCTGTATCAGGGAAAGAAAGAGTACACCCGCCTGACGGCAGGCTCCACCGATCTTTCTAGCGAGCACACCCGGGAGTCGACCTATCAAATTCGAATGTCAACTGCCGGTAAAGCTCTTTCGGATTTCTCGTTCGTGCTTTCCAACTCTAAAAACCAATCCCTCACGTTGGGTTTTGACGCTGCCTCCAATCAATATTACATCGATCGGACTCAGTCTCAACAAAATGAATTCTCCAAGGATTTTCCAGGAAAGCATACCGTGCCGCGCGAAACCCACTCACCAATTCACAACCTGGTTGCGGTCATTGACCGTTCCTCGATTGAACTGATTGCAGATGATGGCTTGTCTGTGCTTACTGAAATATTTTTTCCCGATGAACCATTCAGCAGGCTGAAGCTAACAACAGCAGGATCCATTGATTCGGTGGAAGTGACCGAACTTAAACGGATTTGGGATAAGTAGGCTTTCTATTCGAAGCGCAAAGATTCGATCGGGTCGAGCTTGGATGCTTTGAAGGCTGGGTAGTAACCAGAAATGAGGCCCACCACCACACACACAATCATCCCCACCAACATCCAAAGCCAGGGCACAACAAACGCGTTGATGCTCATGGCGCGGGTGATGAGGTTTCCGATGGCAATGCCAAGGATGATTCCGCCCAGGCCTCCGAGGATGCACACCACAATCGCCTCAATCACGAACTGCTGGCGTATTCTTAGCGGGGTGGCGCCAAGGGCTTTCCTCACCCCCACTTCGCGAGTCCGCTCCGTAACGGATACGAGCATGATATTCATTAACGCGATGGCGGCACCCAACAAGGTGATAAATCCAACACCAAAGCCTCCCATTCGCAGCGCACCTGTTATGCTTTCGAGATTTTCAGCCAGCGTCTCACTCTTTTCAATTTGAAAGGAATCTTCCTCACCCACCTGGTCCTGTCGGATCTGACGCATCAAACCGGTGGCTTCGCCCATCGCTAATTCCATTTGCGAGACGTCATTGATACCCACGGTGATCCAATAGTCCAACCCGCGGCCAGTGGCGAGTTGGTTGGCCACAATCAAGGGAATGAAAACCATGTTATCATAGTTGTCCTCTGCCAGCTGGCCTTTCTCCTTCAGCACACCGATGACCCTGAACTGAGTGCCCTTGAATGAAACCTCTTGCCCAATGGGATCTTCATTGTCCTCGAACACGGCATCAACCACTTTCTTGCCAAGTATCGCCACCTTGCTGCCATATTGGATTTCAAGCGCTGAAAAATTGCGCCCTTTATCAATGTTCAACCCTTTGATGGCCAGGTATTCTTCATTCACCCCGTCTACGCCAATATTCGGATTGGTTTTCTTCGAGCCGTGCTTCACCTCTGCGATACCGGTAAGAGAGGCCGACAGACTGATGCTTGCCGGCACTGCATACCGGTCAGCAAACTTCATCGCCTCACCCATTAACAGAGGTGGATAATTTTTTTCTGCAGAACCTTGTTGCCGCCTGCCGCGATTGGTTTTTGAAGAAATGTCGAATGTATTTACTCCGAGTGTTGACAGGCTCTCAGACACCGAATACTCGATACCGTCAATTGCGGTAAGGATGCCGACCAATGAGGTAATGCCGATTGCCACAATCAATGCCGTGAGTACAGAGCGGAGCAAGTTGGCCTGAACGGACCGAAGGCCTTCCTTAAAGTTTTCTACTAAATTCATTTAAAAAGGTATACATTGACAAATCAAAATTAGGGAGCAGCCGTTGTAATCTGAGACTATAAAGGTCCAAATTTGTTACATCGGGCCGCCAAAATCAATTTTTTAACGATGCGCACGCTCTTTTTGTTGTCGTTTTTGCTGTTGGCAAGGGTTGGGATGGCCAATTATATTTTCATCCCGATGGATGAAAAGCAGGTGAACCACCTGAAAGCATACGGCATTGCCTATTGGATTTTGAAAATGGACCAGGAGGTAGATTGGCTGTTGAACTACCGAGGCGGAAGTTTCATGTGCCAATACCAACCTCGCATCCAAAATGAGATGGTGGTCCGTGGAGTGACCTTTGAGGTCATCAGCGATGCCCAAGCCAACGCAATTATTACCGAAATCGCAAGTCCCGCAGTGAATTATGATTTGATGAAGTTGGAAAAGTATCCTCGCATTGCGGTGTATTCGCCCAAATCGAAACAACCGTGGGACGATGCCGTAACGCTGGTACTCACCTACGCGGAGATTCCCTACGACATTATTTTTGATGACGAAGTTCTCGGTGGCAACTTGCCGAAATACGATTGGCTTCACTTGCACCATGAAGACTTCACCGGACAATACGGCAAATTCTACGGTAACTATGCCAACATGCCCTGGTACATCGAAGAACAGCGCGAGGCAGAAGAAACGGCCAGACGACACGGCTTTCACAAAGTATCACAGCTGAAACTAGCCGTAGCAAAGCAGATTAAAGAGTTCGTTGCCGGTGGAGGTTTTCTATTCGCCATGTGCTCGGCCACCGACTCTTACGACATTGCTCTCGCTGCGGAAGGGATTGACATCTGCGAGAAAATGTACGATGGTGATCCGGCCGACCCGCGGGCCCAGGAAAAACTCAATTTCGAAAACACGTTTGCGTTTACTGACTTTCGCTTGTCGCGAGATCCCTATCAATATGAGTTCTCCGATATTGACAACAGCGGACCAGAACGTGGGCTACAGCAAGGCAACGACTACTTCTCCATCTTTGAATTCTCTGCCAAGTGGGATCCCATCCCCACCATGCTTACGCAGAATCATACGCGGGTGATCAAAGGTTTTTACGGACAAACAACCGGATTCAAAAAACATTTGGTGAAACCCGATATCGTGATCATGGGGGAGAACAAGCAAATTAAAGAAACAAAGTATTTGCACGGGGTGTTTGGCAAGGGGTTTTTCACCTTCTATGGCGGTCATGATCCGGAAGATTACCAACACACCGTTGGAGAAGAGCCCACAGACCTGAACCTGCACCCCAATTCCCCGGGTTACCGGCTGATCCTGAACAACATTCTCTTCCCGGCTGCCAAAAAGAAGAAGCAAAAAACTTGATCAGTGCATCCGGTCTGAACGGACCTCAAGGTGCTTCACGATTTCGGCTTCCTGTGCCAGCAACTCGCGCCATCGCGCTTCGACAACCCGCGGATCTTTGTATTCTTTTGCCAAGGCAACAAAGTTCTTGTAATGGCCAGCCTCCGATACCATCAGCTCGTAGTAGAACTTGCTCAGGTCTTCATCACCAATCTCCTTCCATAACAATCTGAACCGCTCACAGCTGCGTGCCTCAATCAGCGCATTCATTAACAACCGCTCCACCAGTTGGTCTTCGCGACTCCCACCCTTCTTGATCACTTTGTTCAACTGCTCCACATATTCGTCTTTTCTTTGTGGGCCGAGCTTCAGTCCCCGAGCCTCCAGCTTCTCCAGCACCCGCTCGAAGTGGCTCCATTCTTCCGCCACCACGGGCGTTAACATTCTTACCAGATCCTGCTTGTCCGAATACTGAACAATCAGGGAGATACACGAAGAGGCTGCCTTCTGTTCGCAATAGGCATGATCAATGAGAATTTCACTTATGTTCTTCTCCGCTATATTTACCCAACGCGGGTCGGTAGGAAGTTCCAGGCCAAGCACGTGCTTTTCCATGCTAGTCAAACAACAAGAGTTCAAAACCAAAATCCACAATGTTGCGCTGGCCAGGATAGTAAGGCGTTGGCATATAGCCCGACTGGGTAATTCGTTGCACAAGATTAAAGTACTTTACAAACAACCGGCCCCGTTTCATCTTGGCATTTAGAAAGATATCGGTCAAAGGAAAGGAAGGTGTTACCACCTCCCGCTGAACATAAAATTGTTGAATGGCCGGATCGTAACCCAGCGGTCGATAGGCTGAATTCCAGTGAAAGTCCACTCCCAATTCGATCTGAAAGTCCTTTTCCTTCCAGTACTTCTCAAATGTCAGTTGCGTGTTCACAAATAGTTCGGGAATCTGCAGTACCTCATCATCGTTTCGCAGCATCCTGGAATAGACAACCTGGGGCCTTAGGTGAAATCGCCTGAAGAATTGAAAATCCATGCGAACCTCAGGTGAAAGCAACTGCTGTTGGCCGGAGGATTGGTAAGGCAATACGGTTTGCTTTTCTCCTGGAATGGAGTCTTGCTTGAAATAGATATAATTGCTCAATAACGTGTAGTTGCCGCCTGCCGACATGAACAGCGGTCCAATGGTCGCCTTCACATGGGCCTCCAACTTGGTCGTTTGGGTACTGGAGAAATTATTGTTCCAATAATCGAAGGTGCCCCGATAGGTATTCTGCAGGTATGAAGGGTTGGCCAGTATCCTTCGGGCACGAGCGTCTATCCAGGGTGAAGTGAGTTCCGCGTTTACATCATAGTTTCCATTGTCGAGCAGTTCAATCGCGGCAAGCAGGTGCGATGCGGAGTCGTATTCAAAAGACAGCCTGCCACCAAAGTATAGTTCCAGGTTGTTGAATGGCAAAGCGAGCGTATCCTCTTTGATATACTTGTATCGAAACTTGACCGATCTGGTTTTTACATAACCATTGTAAAAAACTTTGCTGACATTGCCCTTCACACCAAACTCATGTGTCCACCACGAAAACCAGGTGCTATCAGCCGCGACATTGAGATTGGCCGAGTCCACTCCCACCACATTGTCGTAATAACCGGATACGTTATCCTTGAACTGATTAATCTGCTTGCCGACTTCGGAAGCATGATAGATTTGTAAACCCTTTCCGGCTATGAACTGATGAAACAGGTGCCCATGGTTTCGCTGATCCACGCTGGCCGCAGTTGTCAAAATCGGCCGATTGTCAACGCTAAAGAACGAGCTATAGGTTGAATCAGCGCTCACAAGGCTTACGCCACCTTGTTCGTTGACCAGGTGCCGGATGCGTCTGTAATTCAGAATAAGCTGATATTTTTCGTTTTTGCTTTTGAAGTTGGTGTAGACATCGTAGTAGTGGCTCACCGTTTGCCGATCGCCCTTACCCTGTCGTTGAACCTGCTTGTCGACCAGCAGCGGTCGGTAGTTGAATCCAAAATTCCAGCGTGGGTTGATGTTGCGGCTGAACTCAATCTCGGTCATGGCTCGACCCAATCCGCCCCAGACTAACCGCATCCGCGTGTAAGGCGACTTGGTGTCAAAATATACTGGCAACTCACTGTCAAAATAGGGCGCGTAAACGTTGAAGCCCGAAGTGGCGCCCATGATATTAGGCGCCTGGGGAAAAATAAAATTCAGCGCGGTGCCTACATTGCCCAGGTCTTGTACCGCATAATTGAAGCGTTGAACATACGTCCAGCGATGATAGTTGTGGATGCTGGTGTCGATGGTGTGATACTTTTTTCTGTTGAAAAAAATATCTTCTTCAGCAATGAACCGCGTGGTGGTTGGGCCATAGATCATCTTGGTGGAATCATCCAGGATTTGCGATCCCTTCTTATTCAGTCGCCTGGTTAGCGTGTCGGCCGGTTGTGGCACATCAGCTCTTTGAGCCTCGCACAGGTTGGCCCAAAGGCCCACGAAGACACACAATAACAGGTACCGACTAAGAAGCACGCGCAAAGATAGGTTCCACTTATTTAGGTTCAGGGATTGCCACACCATTTTCAACCACACGCTTAACGAGCGCCTCAAAACCCGAGCCATTTTCGCAAAATTGCATTTCAATCGGCAAGAAAAAACACCGGATCGGAAACTTCATTGCCTTACACAAGGGTGCCAGGCGTGCGCTGTCCTTTTCAGTGGTTAGCAACACCACATCTTCTCCCTTTTTGCGTACATAATCGGCTACCTCCTCCAATTGATTCTGCTTAAACTGATGGTGATCTTTGAACGCGAAATGCTTGAGCACCTGGAAACGCTTTTTTGCATACACCACAAGAGGCCCATGGTTGGCAATGCCAGTCAGCAACACCACTCGATTGATCGGCTGCGATTTCGTTCCTGCAAATGGACATGGCTCTCCATAATGGATGCAGGCATAGAAAACGGGCGCGGAGGCATATTTTGAAATACGGGCATTGATGGATGATACTTCTTCACCGGAAATATGGGTTGGGCATTTTGTTACCACAATCACATCGGCCCGTTGAGCTCCGTGCCGGGATTCACGCAAATAGCCTACCGGCATCACGTGATCCACATAAAATGGGCGATCATACCGGGTCACCAGAATATTCAAATGAGGTTTGACTGATCGATGCTGGAAGGCGTCATCCAGCAAAATGCAATTCACTTCGGGATGGGCATGAAGAATTTCGGGAATGGCAAGGGCTCGATCCTCCGCCACCACCACCTTCACCCGATCACCAAAGTTCTGATGATACAGGAAAGATTCGTCACCGACCGTTTCAGGCGAATCGGAATCGTTAACAATCCGCAATCCCCTTGTGCGCCTGCCGTAACCACGACTCAGCGTAGCCACCTGATGTGTGGCAGACAACAATCGAATGAGGTACTCTACCAGCGGAGTCTTACCCGAGCCGCCAACGTTCAAGTTTCCCACCGACACCACCGGCACTTCAAACTGAAAAGATCTTTTGTGGCCAATGTCATAGAGATGGTTCCTGAGACTGGTCACCCACTTAAACAACAATGAAAAGGGAAACAGAAGTAGCCGGAGCCAGTGCATGGATGCCTGATAATTGTTATACTTTTGGAATCAAAACTAATGAATCCAGATCAACCTTGAAGATCAAAGAAATTGTAAATGTACTGGAGGCGGTTGCTCCACGTGACTACCAGGAGGGTTACGACAATAGCGGTTTGCTTACCGGAGACCCGTCATGGGAAGTGAGCGGCATCCTTACCTCCCTGGATTGCACCGAAGAAATCGTTGAGGAAGCACTGAACCAAAAAGCAAACCTGATCGTGGCGCATCACACCGTCATTTTTAAGGGGCTCAAAAGCATTACCGGAAAAAATTACGTGGAGCGGACCGTCCTAAAGGCCATTAAACACGACATCGCCATCTATGCCATCCATACCAATCTCGACAACGTTCACACCGGGGTAAACAAGAAAATCGCAGACAAGATTGGCTTGACTAATTTGCAGCTGCTCCAGGCCCGCACCGACACCCTGCTTAAGTTGGTCACCTTTATTCCACCCGACCATGTTGATCAAGTCATGAGCCGCTTGCACAATGCCGGGGCTGGTAACATTGGAGAGTACAAGCAATGCAGCTTCCGTACTGATGGTACCGGCACCTTCCTACCTACGGGTTCGGCCCAACCTCACACCGGTACACTCAACCAACTCGAAAAAGTAAATGAAATCCGGGTTGAAGTAATCCTGCCCACCGTGGTACAGCACGGGGTGATTGCCGCCCTGAAAGATGCGCACCCCTATGAAGAGGTGGCCTATTACCTTCAACCACTGGCAAACTCCAATCAGGAAGTGGGTGTAGGCATGATGGGCGACCTTCCGGAGCCAGAGGAACCAATGGCATTTCTTAAGCGTTTAAAAGATTGCTTGCAAACAAACTGCATAAGACATACAGCCCTCGTTAACCGCCCGATCAAGAAAGTGGCTGTTTGCGGAGGGGCTGGAAGCTTTTTGCTGAACAAAGCCATCTCAACGGGGGCTGACGTGTTCGTCTCAGCCGATTTTAAGTATCACGAATTTTTCGATGCCGATGGGAAAATCACCATTGCAGATGTGGGACACTATGAAAGTGAGCAGTTTACGAAAGAACTGCTGGCAGCGGTTTTGAAGGAAAAATTTCCTAATTTTGCGATCAATTTTTCGAAAAGGGTCACCAATCCAATTAGCTATTTGTAAGTAATGGAAAATCAGACAGTTGCGCAGAAACTTGAAGCGTTAGTTAAACTCCAAACCATTGATTCAAAAGTAGATCAACTAAAGAAGTTAAGAGGCGACCTTCCGGACGAGGTTCAGGACCTGGAAGATGAGATGGAAGGCTACAAGACCCGCCTGGGTCGGTTCGAGGAGGAGCTCAAGGAGCTGGAGGACAGCATCAAAAAGAATAAAGAAGGTATCAAGGAGGCTGAAAAGCTCATCAAGAAGTACAACGATCAGCAAAAAAATGTAAAGAACAACCGCGAGTTTGACGCCATCACCAAAGAGGTTGAACTGCAGGAGCTGGAAGTGCAAATCTGCGAAAAACGCATCAAGGAAGCCAAGGAGAAGATTGACGCAAAGAAAGAGGAGATCACAGGCATTCAAACCCTGATCAACGAGCGCTCTGAGGACCTGGCGACCAAGAAGAAAGAGCTGGATGATATCCTGGCGGAGAGCCAGGAGGAGGAAGCGCAACTTTTGGCCGAACGCGAGAAGGCATCAAAGAAAATCGAAGACAAGCTGTTGAAATATTACGAGCGCCTGAGAGGCAGTCTTTCCAATGGACTGGCCGTTGTACGGGTGGTTCGTGGCGCTGCCGAAGGATGTAACATCATCATCCCTCCCCAAAAAATTGCCGAAATCAGAGAGAAAAAGAAGATCGTTATCGATGAGCACTCCGGAAGAATCCTTGCAGATGTAGACATGGAGTCGATGGAAGAGGAACCTAAGCCTAAGAAAGCCGCAGCCAAAAGGAAGAAGGTTGGCTAATTGGGCATCAAAGTATTACCTTAAAAAGGCAGGCTTCGCGGTTTGCCTTTTTTTGCTTGGGATCATCACGACCACGCTGGCTACAGACAATGTTTGGAAATTTGATCCATCGCTTCAGCGGGCCTATCAACTCGTCCTTAACCTGGAAACGGATAGGGCCGAGGCTGAACTAAAACGGTTGGAAGCCAATCCAGCCCATGCGCTTCACCGGCTCTACGTAGAGAGCTTTAATGAAACCCTGGATGTGTTGATTTCTGAGGACGAGGAGAAGTTCAATCTCATTGAAGAGCGATTCGAAGAGCGCTTCAAATACCTGGACGGCCTCAAGCCATCGGCAGAGACCCTATTCCTGAGGGCCGAGTTAAACTTGCAGCGAGGTTTCAATTTCCTGAATCTGGGCCAGGAGATCAACGCGGTGCTCGCCATTCGCACCGCCTACAATCACGCCCAGGAATGCATTAAGAAATATCCGCAGTTTATCCCCATTCTAAAAACAAATGGGGTCATCCAGGTGATGATCGGATCCGTTCCCGACAAGTACCATTGGTTCATGAGTTTGCTGGGCATGAAAGGCTCGGTAATGACAGGTCAAAAGCAATTGCAATCTTTGAGAGATTCTGAATCCTCCCTTCATACAGAGGCGACCATTCTCTATTACACCATTAAAGGGCTGATCAACCAGCAACACGAAGAGGCAGCTGCCGGCATTCTAAGTTGCCTTGATGAACAGCCGTCCAATCGCCTCGTCCTTTTTTTGGGCGTGAACATGCTCATGAAAAACTCACAAAGCGAAAAAGCGCTTGAGTTGATTCAAACACTGGATCGGGAAAAGGATGGGCTGCCGATGCATTATATCGACTACCTGCGTGGCGAAATCTACCTCCAACGCGGCAACTACGACCTGGCCGTGAAGACCTATCATAACTTTATCAACAACTACAAGAGCATCAACTTCAAGAAGGATGCAAACTTCAAAATAGCCATGGCCTACCAACTCATGGGTAAAGACGATATGGCAAGGCGCTACTTTGAAATTGCAAAAAAAACTGGCAAGGACATCGCTGAGCCCGACAGGTATGCCGCGGCCCAATTGCGGGAAGAAAGTCCTCCCAATGCCAAATTATTTATGGTAAGAATGGCAACCGATGGCGGGTACTACCCGGAAGCCAAAGACCTCTTCCGCAGCATCTCGCCAGCAGACCTGAAGAGTGAAAAAGACCGGACGGAATATTACTACCGCAAAGCGAGACTTGCAGATAAGACAGGCGACCTGAAAGCGGCAAAGCTGTATTATGAGCAAACGATCGATATGGTGGGTGACAGACCTTGGTATTTCGCAGCCAACGCGGCATTGCAACTTGGCTATCTGGCCCATGCCCGTAAAGACTACCTCCAAGCCAAAGTATACTTCGAAAAGGCGCTGTCATACAAGAAGCACGAGTACAAAAACAGCATCGATGGAAAGGCCAAGTCTGCGCTTGAGCAGCTGAAAACAGAGGGGGCTTCCTAAGCAGTTACCAGCTCTCCCTGCAGTTGCAATAGGTGACGGGTGTCGTTGTGCAATTCAATGCTGAACATGGTTCCCGTGAAATTGACCACGTAGAGACAGAGATTCTCATGCTCGAAGATGTCCATCTCACTTAATGGATATTTGAGCAGCAGGCACAAAAGGATACGCATGGCACGCCCGTGCATGCAAACCAAAATTTGTTTCTCGGAATCGCGACCCATGATAAAGTCGATCGCTGAGCGCTGACGGAGCGCAACTTCTTCAGGACTCTCGCCACCTTCAATTCGCAGGTCGGTTTTTCCCAAACGCCACTGCTGGAGAATATGTTGGTAATACGCATCTTCTTCTGGCGTAATGGGCTGGCCTTCCTTGTAACCCCAGCTGATCTCATTGAGCCCCTCAAGGCTGAAATGTGGGATGCCTGAATCAATAAAATCCTTTACTGACTCAATGCTGCGTTTGAGTTTGGAAGTATACACCGCATCAAACCTTGTGTTTCCATAGTGGCGAAAAAAAGAATCAGCCTGCGACCGACCGAAGTCGTTGAGAGACGCATCCACACCACACCCCTGCACGATGCCGCGTTTATTGAAGTCTGTTTGTCCGTGGCGGATCAGGTATATTTTTTTGATGCTCAATTTTCCGCTAATTTGGGCGCAAAAATAAGGAAATAGTCCGTTGTCAATACAGAATCTGTCATTTGTCGACAAGGGAATTACCCCGGAAGACCTCAACAAGCTCGGACCCAATACGTTGGCCGAGACGTTGGGCATCGCGTTCACGCAAGTGGGTAAGACCACCCTGACGGCCACCATGCCGGTTGATCAGCGCACCCATCAACCTTACGGAATGCTTCATGGTGGAGCATCGGTGGCCTTGGCCGAAACGCTGGGCAGCGTGGCCTCCTCGCTTTGCCTGGATACGAGCGTGCAGTACTGTGTCGGCCTGGAAATCAATGCAAACCACGTGAAGAGCGTACGCGATGGATTTGTAACAGGAATTGTGAGTCCCATTCATATCGGAAAGCGAACTCACATTTGGGAAATCAGAATCACCAACGATAAGGCCGAACTGGTGTGCATCAGCAGAATCACGGTGGCAGTCATAGACAAAAGGTAACTAGCGATGAATGGCCAGCCACGGGAAATCTCTATCCAACTCGATGAAACTCTCGCCCTCAGGCAAATCATCGCGGATGCCCTGGACCAAGATTTTTCTCTCAGTCTCTGGCGCCTTCCGGATTCCGAGGAAAAAAATCTGATTGTTTGTACAACCGGGGCAAGCATTGTTGACGAATTGTCGATCGAAGATTCAGTGCCTGGCTTTTTGATCACTCCTTTTGACCTCGAACGGCCCAGGTTGTTTCTGAGAGCCGACCAGTCTTATGTTTTCCTGGCCGGAAAACTTACTCAAGCGTCCCAACCCATAGAGGAGCAGTTTTCAACCAGACGGGACATCCGTTATCACATTCATAAAGACCACGCACCTGTTCATGCGAGGCCGGAACAATCTTTCATTAAAATAGTGAGCAAGGCACTGGAAGCCATCCGGCATGGGCGTTTTGAGAAGGTGGTACCATCCCGAAGCAAAGAAGTCGCTTTACCCCCATCCTTCGAACCGCTCGACTTGTTTCAACAACTTTGCGACACCTATCCGCATGCCTTCATTTCCCTATCATCGACACCGCAATGCGGCACATGGATTGGCGCATCGCCCGAATTGCTGGTAAGTGTGGACGCGAATCAAACGTTTCGCACCATGGCTGTAGCGGGCACCCAGAAGCTTTCCCCCGGTGCCGACCCCAGGAACGTGGCCTGGACTCAAAAAGAAATTGAAGAGCAAGCGATGGTGAGTCGTTACATCATCAACTGTTTCAAGCAGATACGGCTTCGTGAATTCACCGAGCATGGGCCAAAAACCTGGACGGCAGGCCATCTCATTCACCTTCGCACCGACTTCGAAGTAGACATGGGCGCAACCAACTTCCCCCAACTGGGCACGGTGATGACAAAATTGCTGCACCCCACTTCCGCAGTGTGCGGCATGCCCATGGAGGAAGCGCTGGAATTTCTGGATACCCACGAGGGATACGACCGACAACTTTATGCGGGCTACCTCGGACCGGTAAATCATAAACAAGCCAGCCATTTATTTGTTAATCTTCGGTGCATGCAGTTACAAGAGGGTACGGCCATCTTGTACGCAGGTGCGGGCGTAACTGAAGACTCCAACCCAGAAAAAGAGTGGGAAGAAACGGAGATGAAAATGAATACGCTGCTGCAGATTCTTCAAGCTTAAATCGAACGTGCGTTTTCAACCCATCTACAACATTGCCGAAGTTTGCTTCCAACTCGGGCTCACGCAGGCCGTTCTTTGTCCAGGATCAAGATCAGCACCACTCACCATGGCATTTGCGCGACATTCCGGGATCAGAAGTTGGACATTCAGCGATGAGCGCAGCGCAGCCTTCACCGCCATGGGCATGGCAATTGAAACCAAGAAGCCTACAGTGCTCGTTTGCACCTCCGGTACGGCTGCATACAACCTGGCACCAGCCGTTACAGAAGCATTTTATCAGCAGATACCCCTGCTGGTAATTACAGCAGACCGCCCCAAGGAATGGATTGACCAATGGGATGGCCAGACCATCCACCAGGAGGGAATCTTTGGTCCTCATGTAAAGGCGTTTATCGGATTGCCCGAAGACATCGCCAAGCACGAAAAGGAAATTCCCGAACTGATCGCACATGCCGCTGGCCTTGCCCAAAGCTATCCACCGGGTCCGGTCCACCTCAATGCGCCCTTCGGTGAACCCTTGTATCCGGAGAAAGACGCGGAGATCGTGTATGATGAGGTGGAGCTTAAGGCCTTCGAAGCTCCAAAAGTGACGCTTTCTGATCCGGAGCGTCATCACCTGGAATCGGCCATTGCCGGGTATAATCGTGTACTCTTATTGGTTGGTCAACAAAATGACCTCAACACCGCCCTGGTGGAAACCTTCGCCAAGGAACATTTCATTCCGGTTGTCGGGGATGTCATCTCAAACATACATGGCCTGGACTCGACCGTTCGGCATGCGGATGCGTTCCTGAAGCATGCGCGCGCTGATGTTCTGAAGGCACTGCAACCGGACCTGCTCCTCACGATGGGTAAGTCGGTCATCTCAAAACACCTGAAGCTCTTTCTCAGGGATTACAAACCCAAAGAACACTGGCACATCCACCCAACTGATTTGCCAACACCCGATCCTTTCCGGTCTTTGACCCATGTTGTTCGCTGCTCGCCAGCACATTTTCTGTCGCAGATAAAGCCAGCAACCCGTTCGGGCTTTGATCAGCAAAAGCGCGAGAACTACCGCAGTCTCTGGGAAGCTGAGGAGCGCAGAACCCATCGTGTCGTGTGCGATCATTTCAAATCGTCAACCCAAGATGAATTTTCGTTGGTGTACGATTTGATGCAGGCCTTACCCCAGGCAAGCAACCTTCATCTCGCCAACAGCTTGTCGGTTAGGTACGCAAACTTCATTGGTCTCCAAGCTGGCCAAGCGCAAGTTACCGTTTGCAGCAACCGAGGCACCAGCGGCATTGATGGATGCACCAGCACGGCCGTGGGGCATGCCCTACTCAGCACAAACCCCACCGTTCTTATCACCGGAGACCTGGCCTTCTTTTATGATCGAAATGCTTTCTGGCACAATTACCCGATGCCAAACCTCCGCATCGTGTTGCTTAACAACCATGGCGGGTCCATCTTCGGCATTATTGATGGCCCGGGCGACTTGCCCGAGGCGCGTGAATACTTCGTGACCCGGCAAAAGCTCAGCGCACAAAATCTCTGCCGGGAGTTTGATATCGCCTACCTTCGGCTTGATAATCTAAAGAAGCGCAAGAACCTGCTAAAGGATTTTTTTGACCTGGATGGCCGTACCAAATTGCTCGAAATAGAAACGGAGCATGAACAGGTGAAGCAATCGATGGTGAATTTTATGAATCAAATCAAAAAGAACTATGAACCTTAAATATCCCTGGAAGAAAGTTATTGAGTACAAGGAAATCGTTTTTCACAAATACGAGGGCATCGCCCGCATTAGCATCAACAGGCCAGAAGTACACAATGCATTCACCCCGCTTACGGTCAAGGAGATGATCGATGCGATGGAAATTTGCCGGGAAGACCCGGAAGTGGGCGTGGTCATTCTCACGGGCGAGGGAGGCAAGGCATTTTGCAGTGGTGGAGACCAAAGCGTGAGAGGTCACGGAGGTTATGTAGGCGATGACAAAGTTCCGCGGCTAAACGTGCTCGACTTGCAAAAGCTCATCCGATCGATGCCAAAGCCCGTAATTGCAGCGGTGGCAGGGTGGGCGATCGGAGGCGGTCATGTATTGCACGTGGTTTGTGACCTGACGATCGCGGCAGAGAATGCGCGGTTTGGACAAACTGGCCCAAAGGTCGGTAGCTTTGATGGGGGCTTTGGTGCCTCCTACCTGGCCCGCATTGTTGGCCAGAAAAAGGCGAGGGAAATTTGGTACCTCTGCGACCAGTACGATGCCCAGGAAGCACTGGACATGGGATTGGTAAACAAAGTTGTTCCACTCGATCAGTTGGAAGAAACCTATGTGCAGTGGGCCAATAAGATTTTAAAGAAAAGCCCGTTGGCCATTCGAATGTTGAAGTGTGCCTTCAACGCAGAGCTGGATGGCCAAGCTGGTATCCAGGAGCTGGCCGGAAACGCCACGTTGCTTTACTACTTAAGTGAAGAGGCGAAAGAAGGCAAGAATGCATTCCTTGAAAAGCGCGAACCCGATTTTTCAAAATTTCCCAAGTTTCCATAATTTAAATGCATGTGGGTTAGGACGGGAAATCAGACCTTTCAGCTCGAAGAAATCCCCCACTCGAAGCTGGATGCCTGCACGCCCTTTGAGCAAGGAATCCTGGGGTTTATTCAAGAATGGCTTAAGGGGCAAACAGAGTTCGAGGTCAAGACTTCAGGCTCCACCGGCCCTCCGAAAACCATTCGATTTGACCGTTCCCAATTGATCCACAGCGCAAAGCAAAGTGAAGTTGCCCTCGGATTAAAACCGGGGTTCAATGCCATGCTTTGCCTGGATATAAAGCACATCGCAGGCAAAATGGCGATTATTCGAAGCCTGGTGACACGTATGAATCTGATCGCCATTGAACCGTGTGCCAATCCGTTTGTTTACTTGCCCGATAACCTGCGCGTTGACTATGTTTCGTTTGTCCCACTGCAGGTTGAAACGATCATAAACTCTTCTCATCGCCATCAATTGAGCGAGATGCAAACCGTACTTATCGGTGGCGCGCCCATGCATCCCAAACTCAAGCGACAGGTTGCCAATCTCCAGGGCAGATGGTTTGCCAGCTACGGGATGACCGAAACGATTTCGCATATTGCATTACAGCGGCTGAATGGTCTGGAAAAGGCCGAATGGTTTAAGGTATTGCCGGGGATTCACATTGAACTTGACGAGCGTGGTTGCCTGGTAATCAATGCTGAGTATTTGGGTCCGGACAAGATCGTAACCAATGATATCGTGGAGCTAAAGTCGCCTACAGAATTTATTTGGCGGGGCCGTTTCGATCATGTGATTAACTCCGGAGGATTTAAGGTTCACCCCGAAGAGGTGGAATCAAAGCTTGCACAGAAATTCTCCCGAGAAGGACTCAACCGGAGGTATTTCATCGGACCCCATACCAACGAAAAACTCGGACAGGAAGTGGCCTTGATTGTTGAAGGCATGCCCCTCCATGGCAAGGCCTCGGACGATCTTCATTTCTGGATGCGGGAAAACCTCAATCGCTATGAAGTGCCCGCCCGCATTTTCTATATTGACCATTTTGTGAATACAGAAAATGGAAAGTTGCGCAGGCGGGCCACGCTGAACCTGCTCTCCGCCCAGCCGGTTGGCCGGGACGGAAGCAGCACAAACCGCTAAGTTTATTTCTTTTTGGACTTCATGTCAAGTAGCTCCTTCTGAAGGTCGAGTACAAGCCCAGCCAATTGCTGAACCGACATTTCATTCTGGTTCTCCACATCTGGGAATTGCACGCTAATGTAGGCTTTTGCAGCCCAGGCTTCCAGCACCTCTTCCCCGTCAATCTGGAAAGGTGCGTATTGCCGGTTGTCGGAGACCAGAAACAACTTTCCGTTCTCACTTAAGTAATTGAACACACGCTTATAGACAATCCCCTCGCGATTGGTTACCAGCACATAGGTCTTCCCGTTCTTTAGGCTGCCAAGGTCCTCCACAAACTCGCCAATAACAATTGTACCCGGTAAGATGGGAAGCATTGAGTCGCCACTGATTTCGAAAGCGCGATACGATCCCTGGCTGAGCATGGGAAGTTTGAATCGCGGAAGCTCCTTCACAAACTCCGGGTCGGCATAGCCGTTGAGATAACCCGCAGCCGCTTTGTGCGGCACCAATTCGATATTGTCGCGCCTGGATTCATCCACCGTCACCACCAGCACATCTTTGCCACGTTGATAACTCGGTTTGCTCAGATCCTTCTCTCGCAAATCACTGCTGATCAACACGTCTGCACTCAGGCCACAGAGAGCGGCCATTTGCTGGAGCAATTCAAGTCGAGGTTCAGCCCTGCCCTCTTCATAGGCACCAACAAGCGATCGCTTGATCCCCAACCTGGAAGCAAACTGCTCTTGCGTGAGCGAAAGGTGCTTTCGAAGCGCCCGGATATTTTCATTGATGGCTGGCATGGCACTACACTTTAAAGACAAGTATTCTACCTGAATTCACTTCCCGTTTTTGCAGGGAGAAAAGGTTTCTCTGAAAATAACGATCTTTAAGCTGTGCCGCCTCGACATGACGACCAATCTTCTCCATGATCTCGCGAACAGATGTACGGGGTTCAGTCAGCAGGTAGCCGTAATATTCCTGCTTCAAGCCTTCGGTGAAAAAATTGACCTGAAAACGGCCAGAATTGAGCTTTTTGCTCTTTAGCTTCAATTTTATATCGCTTGTCATAGCTAATATTTTTAGCTAATATAGCTTCATTATCGAATGAAGCAAACAAATGTTACTAATTATTTTAGTTTTAACCCCAATTGGGCTGGCTTTGGCGGTAGGCCAATTGGCCTTCCGAAATGGTTAGGGGCGACTCTATATTATCATCGTAAATTTTTCCGGTGCCCAAGCCCTGCGGAAGCTTAATGGGGTAATTGGCGGTAAACTGGGCGATGGCGTTCAGTCCAATGCTCGACTCAAGGGCAGAGGTAAGCCACCATCCGATGGAACGCTCTTCAGCCAGCCGGATCCATTCTTCACATGAAGCCAATCCGCCATGCAATGACGGCTTCAGTACAATGAACTGCGGTTTCGCGCCATCAAGAATCTTCGTCTTCTCTGCAGTGGAGCGTGCACCAATCAATTCCTCATCCAGCGCAATGGGAATGGGTGAGTCTGCACAAAGTTTTGGCAGCAATGCAGAGCCCTTCTTGACAGGTTGCTCAATCGAATGAACATCAAACCTGGCGAGTTCCAGGAGCTTATAGAACGCATCCTCCTCCTTGAAGGAACCATTGGCATCCAACCGGACGGTGATCTGATCTCTGAAATACTTCCTGCGCACATACTGCAAAATGTCGCACTCCTTCTCGAAGTTCATGCCACCCACTTTCAACTTAATGCACTTGAAGCCATCTCTTATTTTGATTTCGATTTGCTGCAGCATGTAGTCCATGCCGCCCATCCAAATCAAACCGTTGATCGGTATCGGTTGACCCCTCACAAACGAATTATCAAAAATGAGTCTTTGACCGCCATGCAACAGATCGAGCAGCGCTTGTTCAAACGCAAATGCGATCGATGAATATTTCAGCGCCTCAGGAATCAGTTGGTTCAAGACGATCGAAACACCCTTTAGGCTCCGCTCAATATCTTTTTCATCAAGCGCGGCATTGTTGAACCGGTCTACGATTCTTAAAAGCACTTCTTCATAATCTTCCACGTCATCGTTGCTTAGTCCGGGAAGGGGACCTGCCTCGCCAATACCTACCACGCTTTCGTTTCTGATCTTCAGAAACCAGGAGGCACGTTCCTCCATGGACCCGCGCGATGTTTTCGCTTTGAAGCTGAAGTGGAAGACTCTCTTTTCAACGCTTGCGTGTAGCGGCATGATGCGAATATCGCTCCTTCCATGCGAATTGCAACCGGTATGATAAATTTGCACCTCGATTCCATTATGCGCCACATTCCCATTTCAGAGTATGTGTACCCGCTCCCACCCGAGCGCATTGCCATTCATCCGTTGACCAAACGCGATCAATCCAAACTATTGGTTTACCGTGGCGGGATCATCGAACATAAGAAATTCCAGAATCTGCCAGCCCTCTTGCCGCCTGGTTCTCATCTTTATTTCAATAACACAAAGGTGATTCCTGCCCGGCTCCGGTTTCAAAAAAACACCGGTGCCCTGATAGAAATCTTCCTGTTGAAGCCAGCCGATCCAGCCCTGCTGCACCACCATGCGTTGGAAGCGAAACGTTGTGTACGCTGGATTTGCACCATCGGTAACCTGAAGAAATGGAACACTGCCAATCCCCTCGAACTCACGCGAGGTGGCACCACCCTGAACGCTCAACTGATGAACCGAGAAACTGGTGAAGTTAAACTCACCTGGACACCCGCAGAATTCACGTTTGCCGAGGTGATCAACGTTTTCGGAGCAGTGCCCCTGCCTCCCTATATCAAAAGAAGTGAAGTGCCGACCGACAAAGAACGGTATCAAACCGTGTACTCAAAGTTGGATGGAGCTGTTGCTGCCCCGACAGCCGGCCTCCATTTCACTGAGCAAACATTTGCTGATCTGAGGAAACGTAACATCCCCACCGACTTTCTCACCCTGCATGTGAGTGCGGGCACCTTCCAGCCTGTAAAAAAGGAAAACGCTTTCGAGCATGAAATGCATGCCGAGCAATTGCTGATCACGCGCGACCACATCACGGACCTGCTTGCTGCAAACCAAAAGGTAATTGCGGTGGGCACCACCTCCATGCGGATTCTGGAAAGCATGTATTGGTATGGAGTAAGATTGATTGAGGGCAAGGCGGAAGAACTTCAAATTGACCAACGCGACCCCTACCGCGACCGCAGCGGCTTGCTCCCCGCTAAATCGGACGCTTTGGGTGCTATTCTGCAGATGATGGATCGCAAGAATCTGGATGCCATTTCCGGCAACACGGCTATTTACATCCTTCCTGGGTACAAATTCCAAATCGTAGAAGGATTGATCACCAATTTCCACCAACCGGGGTCCACGCTCATGCTATTGGTTGCCGCGTTGGTTGGCCCCGACTGGAAAAAAATCTATCAAGCCGCCCTTGATAATGACTACCGCTTTCTGAGCTATGGCGACAGCTCCCTATTGCTGCCCTAATAAAGAGAAGTCCCGAACTTTTGGCCGGGACTCTTGAACACTACTTAAACTAATACTAGTCTGCAATAATCCTCACCTCCACCCTGCGGCCCTCCTCCTTGCTGGCCGATTCACTCCTGGAGGCACCGTACCCTTTCGCCACGATTCGCCTCCTTACCACGCCACGGTGGTTCAGGTAGTCCAGTACGGCAATGGCCCGTTTGTTAGACAATTCGCGATTCAGCTCTTCCGAACCTTCAGCAGAAGCAAATCCCGAAATCTCAACCGACAGCGTCTCGTACTTCTTCAATGAAGCAAGCATTTGATCCAATTCGGCATGGAACTGTTGTTTCAGGTCACTCTTACCTGCATCAAAGAATATCTTTACCGTTTTATTCAAAAGCGACTTGTCGTAGTTGGCCGCCACCTTTTTGGCGCTATTTCGCTTGGCCTCCTCAGCCACCACCATGGTTGGCAGCGAGAATATTGTTTTTCCATCCAACTCCTTCTTCTCAAACTTGCTCTCGTCACTTTCATCATAATAATAGGTTCGCGTGGCTACCTCCAGCTTCGAATTCTCCTTTTCATTGAAGTTGACATTTTCAATCGGATCGACCATGGTGAGCAATTCATTTAAATACTTGATTCCTTCGGTGTCATTTGCCGCCATTAAGTCGAGCATCATATCGTATGCGTCCACATTTCCACTCTTCAAAAGCTGCGCCTCATGAGCCTTTCTCATGTCAGCTTTGGCATCCTGGTGGGTGTCGTAGAATGCATTCTTCACCTGCACCTCCTGGCCCACCACCACATCGAATTGTTTGATGGTTTTGAGGTTGATTTGCTGGTACAGCTCGTAGAAATAGTCCTGGTTGGGTACGTTTACATTCAATGTGTATGGAAGAAAACCCTCCGACTCGATGATAATATCGTAGTCCTTGGCGGGAGGCAGAATGATCAGGTAGTTGCCGGTGTTAGGATCGGGATCGTAAACGAAGTCAACCTTCTTTCCCGTCTCGTTGTCGACCACATACATTTTGGTGGGCATCGGCTTGCCTGTTTCCGCATCCAGTATCTTTCCTTTGATCATGGTAAGGGCAATGTTTGAGGCAGCCTTTGGAATGTCTACGAAGTAGATATCCTGCGCCCCTTTGCCCCCTTTTCGATCGGATGAGAAGAACGCGCGGGTACCATCCGCGAGGACGGTGAAGTAATTGTCGTTTGCTGTGGTATTGATCGGATATCCAAGATTCTCCGGTGAGGTCCACTTCCCATTCGCCAACTTGGTCTTGAATATGTCACGGCCTCCCATGGTGCTGTGACCGTCCGAAGTAAAGAACAAGGTCCTTTGATCGGGGTGAATGAAGGGGGCGTCTTCGTTGTCGCGGGAGTTCACATCGGGACCGAGGTTTACCGGTGCGCCCCAGTTTCCGTCTGCTTTCCTTTCGATCTTCCAGATGTCCATGCCTCCCTGGCCGCCCATCCGATCGCTGGCAAAGTAAAGTGTTTTGCCATCGGGGGTAATGCTTGCCGTTGACTCAAGGTATTTGGAGTTAAGGGTACTGGCGAGAATTGACGGTCGAGACCATTCTTCGCCTGACTTCGTAATTTGAAATAAGCTGCCAGGGTCGGTGGTGCCGCCCATGAAGATGATCATCGACTGGCCATCCGGTGAAATTCCTGCGGTACCCACATTGTAATCCGAAGCGACTGGAACGAGTACCGGCTGCGTCCAGGCACCCGACTGGTTGTAGGAGATGTAAATGTTCTCGATGAATTTGTCTGCGGTTCTGGTTTTACCCGTGTTGGGTCGCAGGGCTGTGAAAGCCATAACGCTCTCATCGGCAGAAACCACCGGGTTGTACTCGGTGAATTCGGTGTTAACCATGCCGGGAAATTGCTTCACGTCAAAATCGCGGGCCATGGACATAAAGATCAGCGCGTTGCCACATGTTTCGATGGCCCGATCGGCTGCAGCTTGTGCCGCCTTGTCGGCCCTGGTCAGTGATTTGTATTTGCTGAATTGAGTCAACGCGTCCTCAATGCGCTCATCCTTGAGGTAAAGTTCCCCGAGATCATAGCTTAAAGACAACGGAAACCCCTTGCCATTTTGCAAGGCCTTCTCAAAGTAAGGGATCGCCAATACCTGGTCTGCCAGGTTGTTCGACTTTTGGTGACATACACCGGCCTTATAAAATATCATTGGGTCGGTTGCCCCCCCTTTGATGGCTTCCACAAAGAGTGGCAATGCCTGCTCATAGTTTTTGATACCAAAAAATTTCTCTGCGTCTGCAAGAGATTTTGATCCCTGGGCCATCGCTGCCACAGCCGTCAGGCAGATTAAAAAATTGGTCAGGATTAAGTTCCGCTTCATGGTCTTGGGTTAAGTAAAGATTACCGGGTGCAATACTACTTTGCGTTGCCTTGGTGAATCGTCCGTTTTTGCTCCAGACCTTACAGGCGAAAAGTATTGGCTGATTCTACTTTCGGATTCTTCTTTCCCGGGCTTCAGGTGGCCCTTTTTTGGAATCTATTGTAAATCAGCGGATAGCGAGTTGAATAATGAACCTATTCTTCAATAGGAAAATTGGCCTTTTCTTGAGAAATTTAAAGGTTTGGTCCCTTAGCCATGAAAGATCGACTCCTCAAGCTGCTGGATGTAGAGCCCAGCGAATCGGAACGCGTGTTCTTGTTGCTGGCAATCAGCTTCTTAATGGGATTATTTCTAGCAACGGTTACGGTTGCCTCTCAAACGCTCTTCCTTAATAATTATGATGAAACCGTTGACCTGCCGATTGCCCTGGCCATTTCGGGTGGCTTTGGGCTACTGGCTACTGCCATTTATAACTTCCTGCAGGGCCGCGTACCTTTTGCCCTCCTGGGTGGCCTGAGTTTATTTGTCATCATTGGCCTCACTGCCTTCATTGAGTTTGGAGACATGTGGGTGGAGGATACCAACCTCCTCTACTATTTCGGGTTTACCCAGCTCCTTCCCTTTGCCTTTATTACTCAGTTGGTTTTCTGGGGCTCCTTCAACCGCATGTTTAACCTGCGGCAGGTGAAGCGTGTGATCGGGAGTGTGGACGTAGGCATGGACATCGCCTCCATCCTGGCCTTCTTCACAATCCCCATTATGCTGAACTTTGGTGTTCAGCCGGCTTCCCTTTTCACCATCGGTCTCTTCAGCATTATCGGATACCTGGTGCTATACACCATCCTGTCGCGCAAATACCTCCGCGAGTCGAAGATTGCCGAAGTGGATGACACAGAGCATAAGAAGATTTCTGCCACGGCCTTCTTTAAGAACAAGTACCTCGTCACCATGTCCATATTTATCATCGTGTCGATGGTGGCCGTCCGATTTATTGATTACTCGTTTTTCAACGTAACCACCAACCAGTTTAACGAACAAGACCTGCCTTACTTCCTCAGTTACTTTGAGGCAACGATTGTGATCTTCAGCTTCCTGTTTACTACTTTTATTACCGATCGGATCAATCAAGACTACGGGCTGAAGGTTTCTTTGCTGATTACCCCCCTTCTCTTGCTGATCTTTACAGGGGGCGCGTTTGCGTTGGGCTCTTTCTTCGGATACGTGCCTACCGAAGGCAGCGATACGGTCATCTTCTTTTTCATTATGATCGCCATGAGCAAGCTGTTTATCAGTTCGTTGCGCGATGCCATCGATGCGCCCACATTTAAATTCTATTATGTACCCATCGATAAGTCCATCAAGATTGATGCACAGACCAAGCTGGAGGGTATTGTCATCGGCCTCGCCAGTACCATTGGTGGTGGATTGATCGTGCTCATTAACCAATTCCATATTTTCGATCTACTCTCCGTTACCCTTTTCGCCATTCCCGTGCTCGGTATTTGGTACTGGATCGTAAACCGGATGCACAATGGTTACAAGGAGACTTTGCAGGAGTCCCTGGTGAAGAACAAATCACACATTGAAAAGGATGACGTGAAGGAGTATACCATGGACAGCGTGCTTGAGCGCGAGGTGAACAGCTCGGTGGAAGACAAGGTGATTTATGGTTTGCGGTTGATGCAAAAATTGGAGCCAGCCCTGTTTGAAGGGGCCATCATGCGGCTGGCCAATAGTGAAAACAAGAAAGTTCAGCAGTTTGCGAAGGAAAAAATAAGTGAGCTGGGCATTGATCAGGACATCCACAACGAACTGAGGGGCCTGGCCAAGCAAGCAGCGGGCGATTTGGAAGACAGCGACTTGCTGTCCATCTCCGTGGAGCGCCTGATGAAGTTGAGCAAGTCGGTTCGTCAGGCCGACCGTTTGCTGGCAGCCAAGTTGCTCCGCAAGATGGTGAGTCAAAAAACAATCTTTATTTTGCTGGAGTTGATGCGAGATGCAGACCCCACCGTGCGGCATGAAGCATTGCTCACGGCAAGGAAGGTTAAGCGGCCGGAAACCTGGAACGTGCTGATCGAACTTCTCGCCTCACCTTCCTATGCACACGAGGCCGCTGCCGCCTTAAAAGAAGCAGGCAAGGAAGCACTCCCCGTTCTGGAGGCGGCCTTCCACAAGGCGGGCCAAACCGACCTGATTATGCTTAAGATCGTTCAGATCATAGGTCACATTGGCGGTAATGAAGGGATTGCGCTCTTGTGGAAAAAGGCGGACTATCCGGATAAGCGCATCGTCAAGCAGATTCTTTATTCGCTTCGATACATTAATTATAAAGCGGAAGGTCGTGAGGCCACGGTAGTTAAGGACCTGCTCGACATTGAGATGAGCAAAACGCTTTGGAACCTGGTGGCATTGGAAGAACTCCCTGACGAACCACACTTTAAGTTTCTGAAGCAGGCCCTCAGGGAAGAAATTCGCGACAACTACGATCACATCACACTTCTCCTTTCCCTCATCTATGATCCGGAATCGGTGCTCCTGGTGAAGGAAAACATCGAGACCGGGACAACCGATGGTATCGCCTACGCGCTTGAACTCCTCGACTTGTTTGTCGACAATGATCTTAAGCCGAAGATCATGCCGTTGTTTGATGACATTTCCACCGAGGACAAACTGGAAAAACTCCAGATCTATTTTCCGCGAGAGAGCTATAACCCCATTCAGGTAATCAACTACATCCTTAACCGCGACTTCAACTATAGCAACCGGTGGACCAAGCTTTGCGCGGTACATGCATCGGCCTTTATCAAAGATTTCCGTGTGAGCCGCGGTTTGATCAGCCAGTTGTTCAATCAGGACAAGTTGCTGCAAGAAACCGCTGCCTGGGTGATTTATAACAAAGACCGCACCGCCTATGAGGTGATTGCAGAACGATTGCCTTTCAAGGATAAAAAGTTTTTGGACTCCTCGATTGAGAACAACCAACTGTTGGATGGCCTTGATGACGGATTCTTCCTCGGTATCGAAATGGTGATGTTCATCAAGCAAATGCCGCAGTTCAATGGCATTAATGGCAATCTCCTGGCCGACCTGGCGGATAAGATTTTGCCGTTAAATCTCAAGAAAGGTGAGCGCGCGAGTGTCAGTTCGCCCGACAACACAACGCCCATTTTGATTGTCGGCCATGGAGCTGCAAAAGTGCTGAACGAGGAGGTCGAAATCACCACCCTTCATCAAGGCGACATGATGGGTGATCTTTTCACCAAGGGTGAACGCCAACCGGTTACGCATGTAGAGGCATTGGACCGCTCGGTGGTATTTAAAATCAACTTACCAGATTTCTACTTTGTGCTGGCAAACCACCACGAGCTTGTGCAGGGCCTGATAAAGAACTTAACCAGGAAGCAGAAAGAAAAAGTATAACAACTAACCAAACTTAAGGTCAAGCGATGGCTTTTGATATTGATGTTTTAATTGCATTTGCCGAAAAGGACAACGAGGCATCCGGCAAAGACAGCGGCTGGATCACGCAGTTCAAGAAATTCCTCGAGCTGATGCTTTATCAGGTGCTGGGCGAAAAGCCGAACATCGTGCTGAAGGAGGAGTTCGATTCGGTTACCGCCTCTACGCTTGACAATGCGGCCGTGCTCGTTGCCATCCTCACAAAAGACTTTGTGGAGTCGGGCCGGTGTTTGGATACGGTTGAATCATTCTACAAGCATGCGTCCGAAGGCAACCGCGTGTTTAAGGTTATGAAGTCGCCTTTGGGCCTGCAAGAGCAACCACCCCGGCTCCGCGACCTGATCGGTTATGACATGTACCAACTGGATTCCGAAACCGGGCAAATGAAGGAATATTCCGATTTCTTCTCCCAAGAAGCCGAAAAACAGTACTGGATGAAAATGGTGGACCTGGCGTATGATATCCACGAGACGCTGCTGATGATCAAGCAGGGCGAAACACGAACGGAAGTCAAGAATATATTTAAGCGAAAGACAATCTACCTGGCCGAGACAGGTCACGACCTGTCGGTACAACGAAACATCATCAAGCGCGAGCTGCAACGGCATGGGTACATCGTGCTGCCCAACCACACCCTGCCCAACAATTTTAACGAGCTGGAAAAAGAGGTAAGGAAAGACCTTGAGCAATGCAGTCTCTCCATCCATTTGATTGGCAGTGCCTATGGCGAAATCCCCGAAGGGAGTGAATTATCGGTGGTGGATGTGCAAAACCGCCTGGCTGCCGAGCTAAGCCTTGTAAAAAAGAAGAACAAGGAAGAGTTCTCGCGCCTTATCTGGATATCACCAAACCTCAAAAACGCAAGCGACCGGCAAAAATCATTCATTGAAGCCATTAAGCGCGATGTGGAAGCGCAGGAAGGTGCCGAGATCCTCCAAAATCCGTTGGAAGATTTTAAGAACATCATGCGCGAAGAGTTGCTCGAATCAAAAGACCGCAAGACGCTGGAGGATTCGGGAGGCAAAGCCATCTACCTGGTTCACGACAAAATTGACGGAGGGGCCGTGCGTCCGTATCGCGAAGCACTGGAGAACGCAGGATTCCAGGTCATGATGCCAGCTTTTGAAGGGGATCTGCTGGAAGTAAGGCAGCGCCACATCGACAACCTCCGCAACCTGGATGGCGCCATCATCTTCAAAGACAAGGTGAACGACCAATGGGTGCGAATGAAGGTGTTGGATTTGCTCAAAGCACCCGGTTTTGGCAGGAAAAAACCAATTATAGGAAAAGCCATTGTCACGTCAGAAACGGGGCAAGACTACGATACTTTCAAAAAACAAAATCTCACTGTGATTACAGGCGAACAGCAAAAGTCGATGGAATCACTCAAAATGTTCCTTCAGGAGTTTAAACCTTAAGCATCATGGCAAAGGAAAACGAAGAAGTCATTACAATGATTGGTACCGCCAACCCCTTCCCGGGTTTGCGTCCATTCAAGATTGATGAGAGCCACCTGTTCTTTGGTCGGGAGGGCCAAAGCGATGAGGTGCTGCTCAAACTTTCAAAGCACCGTTTTGTGGGCGTCATTGGCCCCTCAGGCAGTGGTAAATCATCTTTCATCTTCTGCGGGGTGCTGCCCATACTTTATGGCGGGTTCCTGACTGACGCCAGCCCCAACTGGGAAGTAGTGGTGACCCGACCCGGTGCCGGCCCCATCGACAACCTGGCCGAATCGCTGCTTAAGACCACAAGCGACTACGAGCAGGCCGAAGCCGAAGATAAAAAAATCAAGCGCACGATCGTGTCTACATTGCTGCGAAGCAGTTCCCTAGGCCTGGTAGAGGCCATCCAGCAATCCAGGCGCTCGAAAGACATCAACTACCTCATCCTGGTCGACCAGTTTGAAGAACTCTTCCGCTTTAAGGATAGCAGCGATGCCAACTCCGTAAACGAAACGCTGGCGTTCGTCAACCTGTTGATGGAGGCCGTAAACTATGAAGATGCCCCTATATATATAGGCATTACCATGCGGTCTGACTTTATCGGTGATTGTGCCCAGTTCCCCGAACTGACACGCAAGATCAATGATAGTCACTACCTGATCCCGCAAATGACGCGCGATCAAAAGCGCAGGGCCATTGAAGGACCCGTGGCAGTGGGTGGTGCACACATCGCCCCTCGCCTGGTACAACAACTGTTGAACGACTTGGGTGATAACCCCGACCAGTTGCCCATTCTCCAGCACGCCCTGATGCGTACATGGAGCTATTGGGCCAAATACCGCGACTACGAGGATGAGCCCGTGGACTTGAAGCACTACGAGGCCATTGGCACGATGTCGCAAGCCTTGTCGATGCATGCGAACGAGGCTTATGAGGAACTGGATGAAGAACAGAAGCGGATTTGCGAGGTGCTGTTTAAGGCCATCACTGAAAAGCGAGGCGAGAACTTTGGTATCAGGCGCCCTACCCGACTGAATGAAATCGCTGCGATCGCAGATGTGTCTGAACAGGATGTAATCGAGGTACTCGAGAAGTTTAGGGAGCCAGGAAGATCATTGCTCACTCCTGCGCACGGCATTGCGTTAGGCTCCAAATCCATGATCGATATATCACACGAAAGTTTGATGCGGATCTGGACGCGGTTGAAGAACTGGGTAGATGACGAAGCCGAAGCCGTACAAATGTATCTGCGTTTGGCCGAAGCTGCCGCCATGTACCAGGTGGGCAAGGCCGGCTTGTGGAGACCACCGGATTTGCAGCTGGCGCTGAACTGGCAGGCCAAGCACAAGCCCACGTTGGTTTGGGGACAGCGGTACCATCCTGCCTTTGAGAGGACGTTGGTTTTCCTTGAATACTCCAGGAAAGAGTTTGAGACCGAGCAACGCATTAAGGAACTCGAGCAGAAGCGCAAACTCCAGCGTGCCCGAGTCACTGCGATTGTATTTGGCTCTTTGATGGTGGTGGCGTTGATGTTTTTGGTGTATGCGATTTATCAGCAGACGCAGGCGGTAAAGAACGAGAAATTGGCACGGGAGCAAGAGGCGATCGCTAAAGAGCAGAAGGATCTGGCAGAAAAGGCAGCCGAAGAGGCCAGGAAGCAGCGAGATGCTGCAGATAGCGCAAGACGAATTGCTGTTGCAGCTCAAGAAGCTGAAGCAGTACAAAGAGCATTAGCAGAACAAAAGCGGCTTGAGGCCGATGAACAGCGAGCCAAGGCGGTCGAAAACGAAAGAGAAGCCAAGCGACAAGAAGCGATCGCAAAAGACAACGAGAAAGAGGCCAATAAACAGCGGGAAATTGCCGAGGAGAACGAGCGAATTGCCAAGAGACGAAGGTATATCGCCCAGGCAAAAGCGATGGCACTCAAATCGCAGGAGCTTTCCAGCAACCCGGTGGAAGAGGCGCTTCTCGCCCAGCAAGCCTTCAACTTCAACAAAGCGTACGAGGGATATCCCCATGACAACGACATCTACAACGGTCTGTTCTACGCCCTGAAGACGTTGGATCACCCCTTGACCAAGAGTCTCGAATCGCACAAAAAAGGTGCGGCCAGGGCTTTGGATACACGTACTACCAGCAGCCACATTTATTCAGGTGGAAGCGATGGAAAAATCATCCGCTGGGCATTTGAAAACAATCAATGGACGCCCACGGAGATTGTGGGTGAACGCTCGGATTACCTTGTTTTCAGTCTCGATATGTCACCGGATGAGCGATACCTGGCCGCAGGTGGCCTTTATCCCTTCAACCGTGAGCAGAACTACGTGGAATTGTACGATTTGCACAATCTTCAAGCGCCACCCAAGAAAATCACCGGTTACAATTCTGACATTGGCGACATACACTTCACACCTGACGGGAAAGGCTTTTACGCGAGGGATAATGCAGGTAAGAGCATTCGCTACAGCGATATGAATACAGCCCGCGAAGTCATAGCAACCAAAGCGAAAATTTTCGCACTTGCCCTCAACGACAGTGGCACCAAGTTGGCCGGGGCCGGTGACGATGGAAACGTTTACATCTGGGACATTAAGAACAACTACCAGGCCCAGGTAGTTAAGGTCGCAAACAACCCATTGTCCGCTGTCGCATTTGTACCTAAGAGCAATAACGTAGTGGCCGGAGATATTACCGGTCTGTTACGCCTGGTTGTAGGTGGAGTGGTGACACGCGAGTTGTCAGGGCACACCGGCACCATCGAGAAAATCCGATTCAATCACAAGGGGAATTTCATGGCCTCTTCGAGCAGGGACTACAAAGTTCGCCTTTGGAACTTTGACAACCTGAAGGAGCAGCCGATTGTCCTCAGCGACCACGACTGGGTTTGGGATGTGACTTTCTCACCCGATGACGAACAGCTAATTGCGGGCATCAATGGAGTGAAGGAGAACATAACAAGTGTTGATTTCCCTATCCACGCCTGGCCGACCAAAATTGAAACCATGTCGGGAATATTGTGTGGCATGGTGGATCGGAATCTGACACAAGATGAGTGGGATTTGTACGTAGGTGAAGACCTTCCGTATGAAAAGACCTGCTCCAATCTGCCCGCACCGAATAAGCAATAGCCTATGGTAAGAAATATCTTGGTTGGCTTAAGTCTTTTGCTCGCTTGCCGCTACAGCTACGCGCAGACCTCTACATGTGCCCAGACATTGCGTTTGGTTCGCTCTACCTACGAGTTAGGCCGCTTTCACGAAATCCCCGGGTTGCTGGAGAAGTGTTTGCAGCGGGGAGAAGGCAATTTCACCAAGCAGGAGAAGGTGGAAGCGTTGAAGATACTTACCCTCGCCTACTTGTATAGTGAAGATCCTGAACAGGCCGACCAAGCCATGCTGGAATTACTTAAGACCGATCACTTTTTTGAAATTAACGAAAATGTGGACCCGGCCGAGTTTACAGCGCTGTATAGAACCTTTAGAACGAAGCCGCTTTTTGCAATTGGTTTGAAGTTTGGAGCCAATGCGAGCCTGCCCGTTGGACTGAGAAATTTTTATGTCGGGGCCGAGGGTGGAGGAGTTGGTGAGTATTCCATCGGCTACAACATTCAATATGGAGCTTCTTTCGAAAAGGCGTTGTTTACCGGATTAAAGGACACAATTAGGTGGACAATAGCGCCCGAACTAATATTCAGCAGCCATCAATTCAGCCAATCGAACGAAAGATACACGGTAAGTGACGAAACAGGTGAATCCTTCTCGAGGGGAGAATATATTCATAGCCTCTCGCGTATCAATCTCAACGCCCTGTTGCAGTATCGATTTTCGACCAGTTCTGTGGTTAATCCTTACATAATGGCCGGAGGTGCGATAAGTGCCGTTACAAAGGCTCAACTGCAGGCCGACACCCAGTTTCCGGAGGTTGGCAGCGTGGAGACTGGAGCTTCTATCGACTTCACTGACTCCTACAACACCTTTGACTATGCGGCAATCGTGGGTGCAGGGGTGAAATATAAATTTGGAGAAATCTATTTGTCAGCCGATGTCCGCTATCAATACGGGCTCTCAAATGTAATCGATGGTGCAGCCAGATTTAATCCCGAAGCGGCAATGGATCGAGGCTATGTGCCAAATGACCATACCCTGAGCAATCTGGTGGTCAACATCGGGTTTGTATGGCCTTATTTCAAACCACGGAAACTCCTGAAATAATCCCATGAAGAAATTCTACCCGATTGTATTGTTATTCCTTCTTGGCTGTCTCAGCGAAGAAAATCTCGAGCCCGGCAATCCCCAGGTGTTTTTGAAGTATTACAATGGTGGCTTTGACGATGAGGCCAGGGACTTCAAACGCACTTCAGATGGCGGTTTTATCCTGCTGGCCACAACCACCGTACGGGCCTCGGACGTAGCCGAAGCCCGCTATAAGATCAAGCTTATCAAGGTGGATGAATTTGGAACGCCCCAATGGACGAATGTTTACCCTCGCTTCGATGACCCCATTGACTCGGTAAGCTTTCGAGGCAACTCCATCCAGGTGCTCAAAGATCAAACTGGCAATGATACGGGGTATGTGGTGGTAGGCGACAGCATTCAGCGTGGCGCAGGCAGCCAGTCACATCTAAGGATCATGGTGACTGATCTATCCGGAGTGATCTTGACCAGGAGGAATTTCAGCCCGGGCTTTGGGGTGTCGGGCACAGCCGTTGCCATCACCTCAACGGGAAATTTTGTCGTGCTGGGATCTGCGACCAACTCCGCAGAACCCGAAGATATGTTTGTGGCAGAGCTGGATCAGAACCTGGCAACGGTGTGGAGTCGGTCGCACGGAGCTGGATTTTCGGCCCTTTCCAATCGGCTGTACACCGATGCCCAATCAAACATTTTCTGGGCCGGCACGGTGCTTAAATCCAACCGATCCAACATTCGAATTGTTAAAACACCACCAGACTCAGAAAATACCGAGTTTGATCTGACGCTGGGCCCCCCCGATAGCAATGAAACCGGGGAGGACTTTTGTCGCGTGGGATCTGGCTTCGCGGTGGTCGGGACAACCGATGAATTCGGTGACGAGGACATTCTGTTTAAGCGCCTGTCACAAAATGGAGACGAGTTGTCAACCCACCTCTTTGGAGAACCCAGCCGGGCCGAAAATGGCCTGGCCATCTGCCAGTCCTCCGATGGAGGATTCATCCTGGTAGGTTCGACTGAAAGCACAGCTGGCAGTGGTCGTGGCGGGACAGACTACTACATGATCAAGTTGAATGCGTTTGGAACCGGTGGTAAAGATGCTGGCGGCAACGATTTGCCATTTATTTGGGAAAGGATATTTGGAAGCAAGAGTGACGACATCCCCAGCGCGGTAATGAGCCTCTCCGATGGTAGTATTGTCGTGTATGGAACAACGGTGTGGGGTGGCCTTAGAACGCTAAGTCTTATTAAGGCTAACAAAGAAGGAAAACTAGAGTAGGGTTTTTAACTATAGCTGGGTTAAGCTACCCGTTTAATAAAGAAAGAACGTCTATAGATGCGAATATGAAAAAAAGCATTGCTCAAATTCCATTTACCCGTCTTTTGACCACCCTTGAAGGTGATAAAAAACCAGTTCGTTACTATTCGCATTTTGGCCGCTTTGACAAGCACATTGGGGTACTATCGCTTCTGATCGCATCATTTGCAACCTCATACTCACAAACCACCACATCATCAGGCCCCATTATCGCAAATGGCAACTACGTGGTTCCGGCCGGCATCACAAAAGTAGACGTTGAATGCTGGGGAGGCGGTGGTGGAGGTGGCGGTGCAAACGGAAGTTCAACTGCGACCACCGAAAGAGGTGGCGGTGGCGGTGCGGGCGGAAGTTTCACTCGCGCAACGGGCGTCACCGTAGCCCCCGGAAATGTTGCCTGTACCATCGGAGCAGGTGGAATAACCGAACTGCCTGTCTGTGCAGCGATGACATATTGTAATAACGTTTTTTCACTACTTGTTTAATGGGTGAGGTATGATTAAGCATTTTACTACAAAGCACTTCCATCAGTCAATATGGAATGTTTTTCTGGCGCACTGGAAGTTAGCTCTTGCCTCCTTTACTTTCCTGCTTTGCACCGTCTCAGCTTTGTCACAGCCTACCACCCAGGCGAGCAACATAAGCGTGCTACCCAATGCGTCAAGTGCTACCTCCCTGACATTCACATGGAACAATGGAAATGGGACCAATCGGATTGTAATTGTACGAACAGGTGTCTACTCACCAACAGACGGGGTTGCCGCGCCAGCGTCAAATCCTGCGTATGGCGCTGGTTCAGACCTTGATCCAGGCGGTGGTGGTGGAAGTGAAGCATACTGCGTTTTCAATAGTCAGACTGATGGTGGTGGAAACTCAGTGACAGTCACCGGTTTAACCGACAAGCAAGTTTATTATGTCCAAGTTTTCGAATACACGGGAACAGGAGCGTCAACTTTATTTCACATTACAGCAGGTGCGAGAAATCCGATTGCGGTTCAAAGCTTTGCTACCAATGGTACCTTTAATCAGCCAGCAAGCGTAACGAAGGTCAGTGTCGCTGCCTGGGGCGGTGGAGGAGGCGGTGGAGGAGCAGACAGCAACGGCTCAGAAAACCGCGCAGGAGGTGGAGGGGGAGGTGGAACATACACCTTCAATGGCAACGTCACTATCGCGGGAAATCAAACCGTAACGATTGGCGCTGGCGGTGCTGGAGGAAGCGGAACAAATAGCCCTACCAATGGATCGCCCGGGGGTACGACCACTTTTGGTGCCTTGGTGTCTGCAGTTGGAGGCTCGGGTGGATTCCTGGGAGATGGAACAGATCGCACGGGCAACGGTGGCGCTGCAACAACCGGCACGACAGCCAATGGCGGTGCGGGTGGAGAAGCTCCTCCAGGGGGCACAACTACCGATGCGACAGCCTCCGGTGCAGGTGGCGCCAGCGGAGGGCCGGGGGGAAATGGTGGAAATGCTACCGGAAGTACAGCTGGATCTGCTGTGTCAGGTGGTGGCGCAGGTGCACCTGGCAATACCTCATCCCCTCCCACGGAAGGTAACAACGCCACCCAACTTGGAGGGGGTGGAAGTGGTGGATGGGACAACCTGCAGAACGATAATGGCGGCAATGGATCCAATGGTGGCAATGGGTTTAGAGGTCAGGCAATCGTGACCTGGACCGGACCGCCTGTCCCGGTTGTCAGTGTACAGGGACCTTCGCCTACCAATGGCAACCCAGTATTCAAGGTGGTCTTTTCAACTCCGATCAACACCGGGAGCTTTACTGGTGGAGATGTCACACTTAGTGGCACTGCAACGGGGACCCTGAGTTCAGCTATTACTGAAATCGCACCGAACAACGGAACCACTTTTACTATCACAGTGTCAGGAATGACAGGTTCAGGAACTGTTATCGCTTCAATTGGTGCTGGGGTACTTCAAGACGTGTCAGGCAATAACAACCTTGCAAGCAATGCTGGCACCACTATTAATTATAATCATGATACCACGGGTCCAACTGTCACTATTTCGGTATCAGGTCCAAATCCCACAAATGCGAACCCAGTTTTTCAAGTTGTTTTCAATGAACCGATTAACGTCAGCACCTTTACAGCAGGAGATATAGCCTTAACGGGAACAGCAGGGGCCACCACTGCGGTGATTGCTGAAATCGCCCCCAACGATGGAACCACTTTCACTATCACTGCCAGTGGGATGACAGGTGCAGGAACCGTGATTGCCGATATTGCCGCAGGGCTTATTGAAGATCTGGCCGCAACACCCAATACGAACTCTGCAAGTAATGCAGGCACAACGATTACGTATGACAACGTACCACCATCGGTGGTGCTCAATGATGATCACCCGGACAACATCGTTCGCGATGCCGACATTGTCGAGATCACAGCAGTTTTTACTGAGGCGAACGGAATTTCGGGTACACCAACCATCTCCATCGGAAGCCTCGTCACCAATGCCCCGATGAGCGGTGCAGGGCTAACATGGACCTATAGCTGGGATGTACCTTCGGGTAATAACGGTAGTCATGCCGTCACGATTTCTGCAACGGATGCAGCCGGCAATCCCAACTCTGCTGCTACTGCGGGCACAGGTCCCACATCATATATAATTGACAACATCGCACCCACAGTTGTGCTCAATGATGACCACCCTGATGCGCTGGTACGCGATGCAGACAATGTTTTGATTACTGCAGTCTTCACAGAAGCCAATGGAATTGCCGGTACGCCAACCATTTCAATTGGCACTCTTGTAACGAATGACCCTATGAGTGGCGCAGGACTTTCTTGGACCTACAACTGGAATGTACCTGCCGGGAATGACGGCCCGCATGCGGTGTCCATCTCGGCAACGGATGTGGCGGGAAATCCCAATGCACCGGCCACAGCCGGAACTGGACAGACCACCTACACGATTGACAACACACCTCCGGTGATATCGGCAACAGCACCATCTTCTGGCTCCAGCGTTAGCACTACACAGGTATCGTATACGCTTTCAGAAAATGCGGTTTCCGGATCGATTACCTGGGCGAATACAGGAGGAACTACCGACCCGGGTGCGCCTCATGTGCAGGCCCTTACTGCCCCTGAATTGACGTCAGGACCACACAATAACATCATTCTCACCAATAACCCAACGCTGGTCAACGGTGCAACATACAGCATGATATTTAATGCGACCGATGCAGCTGGAAACCAGGCCGTCACAGTTACCAACGTCAATATCACATTCGAAACCGCGACTTCCAGTTCCATCATTCCTATTTCAACACCGGTTCCGATAAGCTCATTAAAAAACAGCAGTGGTAACAGTGCCAACGTTCTGCAGTTCACCATCTATGACGATGGTCAGGACCCGATTTCGCCAAATGTAATGAAGCTTGAACTTAACGGCACGCTACCCGAGGTGATCAGCTTTACCCTGCAGGAGCCGCTAACACTTTCTGATGGCGCCACGGTTACAGGTTTCTCATCGAGTACCGGCTCCATTGGAAGCGCCATTTACACCGCTGCTACGAAGAAAATCACGTTAACAAGTTCGGCCAATGGAAATTGGAATGCAGGCACTACGATAAGCTACTCTGCCAATACCGGTAATGCGCAATTTGTGACGTTAGGGAAAATGCAACAAATCGATAATCATAGTGTTGCCATTGCCAGCCAAACAACTCAAGTGTTCACAACAAGCGGGAGTTTTGTGGTTCCTGCGGGGGTCACGCAGCTAATTGTAGAAGCGTGGGGTGCTGGTGGTGGTGGTGGTGCTGGAGTTGGAGGGAGCTTTTGGGATGGTGGTGGTGGTGGTGGTGGTGGTGCCTATAGCCGCTCGGTACTTACCGTAATTCCGGGAAATGCCTACGGATACACTGTTGGTGTTGGTGGTTTTGGCATAAATGGAACGGCCAGCAGTTTTGCCGGATTGGTCATTGCTCCAGGCGGTTTTGCTGGCCAGCCAAATACGGGCAGCAATGTTGGTGCGGGAGGATCAGGCGGTCCCCTGGGAACAGGTGATATCAGATTTGCGGGTGGCTCAGGACGCAGCGGCTTCTTTGGAAGTTCGGTGCCCCCACCCTATGGCTTTGGTGGTGGCGGTGGCTCATCAGCAGGATCAGGTGCAAACGGTACGAACGCGACCAGCAGCACAGGGGCGGTTGCACCATTTGAAGGCGGAAACGGGGGCTCAGGAATCGACTTCGGAACCGGGTTCGGTGGGGCATTTCCTGGCGGTGGCGCAGGCGGATCAGGTGGTGGAAGTGGCGGTGCAGGAGCGAATGGTCGGGTTCGGATTACCTATACCGATCCAACGCCAATCCCCGGTCCCTCGGATTGGGATGGCGACACCTCTCCCTTCAAATTCTCTGAGCTCATCATCACTCAGGGAACAGGAAACAGCGCGGCATTGTCCAACTGGCAGGACATCCTGGCGGGAGCCGAGTTGTTTGATGGCACGAATACGATTGCAGGGGTAGTTAACCCGACAAACATCACCTTCTCATCAATTCCATCTACCACCAATGCTGACCTTGGATTCATTGACGATGCCAATGGCGCCATATCGTCAAAAACCTACACATTAAGGGTGTGGCTGCGCAATAACCTCAGCAGCTCGCTGGCGGCTACCGTTGACAACCTCTTCCTTGCCTTTAATATTGATCCTACCCTACCGGCCAACATTACTTACAATGACGTCAGCAACGGCCAACTCAGCAGTCGCCTCATTGACACCCACCCTACCGTAGAGTCCGGTGGCAAACAAATTGATGTAGTAGCCACCCAGTTGGATTTTTCCACTCATCCAAATCCGACACAGTTGGTATTGCTACCAGTAACCAGCCCCTCTGGAGCACCGGATTTTACCACATTCCCGGTGGTCCGGGCACGCGATGCAAATGGCAACACTGACCTGAATTTCGGGGGAGTCAATGCAATAACGCTCGCCAGCACTGCTCCACTTTCTCCATCACCCGTAACGATGACAAACGGTGTCGCTCAACTGTCCTCAGCTCAGTATCAGGATTCAGGGGTCGGCACGATCACCGCCTCCACAACGGTGCTGGCCACCAACGGACTTGCCCCGAGCGCTGGGATTAGCTCAGCTGCTACAGTAAACTATAGTAACACTTCCAGGATTATTCCGGGTGACTTGCCCACACCAGCTACATTCTCATCACTGAATACCGTTGGATTTGTTCAAGTGTTTGACTTTAAAGTAGTGGACGACAACGGCAGCGGTGGCGATGGTTCGCCAACCCGAATTTCCCAAATCGTATACACTCCAGGCCCTGGTAATGATGTAGCGAATTGGACTGAAGCATTGTCTCAAGTTTTACTGTTTGACGGATTCAATCCTACCATCACAGGAACCATCGGTGCCAACACCATCACCTTCTCCGGAATAAGTCCGTCCGGTTTAGGATTCGTAGCCGATAACGGGACAAAGAATTACCGGCTGTATATCACTTTGAAAGACCCACTTGGAGGTACACTTCAAGATGATATTGACAATAGAAACCTTGTATTCGAAGTGCTTGACGACAACATTACGCTAAGCCCGCTCAGCAGCTTGTTCACCGGATCAGAAGGGGTCAATTCCGGGTCAGGAAATATTGCAGTTGACGTGGTGGCCACCAAGCTGCAATTCGATACCCATCCTGCTGCAAACCTCCTGGTGAGCAAGGACATTTCGCTGCAACCTCCTGTTCCGGTTGTTGAAGCCCTCGATGCACGGAACAACCGGGACCTGGATTTTAACTCAACCACCGTCAATACAACAAACTCGGGCGCGTTGATTATGTCCAATCAACCCAGCAACACCTCCATTGTCAATGGATTGTTGACTTTTCCAGCCAATTTTCAATTTAATACTGAAAGCGCTGCCAGCATCACACTCAACGTGGCTGCCACTGGACCTTCCGCGGTGACGAGTGCAACCAGCAATTCTTTCACTGTGCAAGCTGGTACTGCCACCACCATTACTTCCGGACCCCTTGCGCCCGCTACAATTTCTTCACTTGAAACCAACAGTGGATCGCCCGTCACGGTATTTAATTTCAATGTGAACGATGACCCAGGCGGCACCGCTGCAAACAACGATGATGGTTTGGCCACACTAATTTCATCGCTGGTGATCACGGCAAATCCTGCAAACAATTCCATTGCCGATTGGTCGCAGGCTATTGATGGCGCCTTTCTTGATGATGGTTCCTCTCCTCCCGTAAGTGCCACTTCTATAACTACGAATTCAATCGTCTTCAGCGGAATTCCAACCACAATTGGAACGTTGGGGAATGTGCCTGACAATGCGACCAAGACCTACTCCCTTCAGATTTATCTGAAGGCAACACTGGGAGGTACGTTGCCTACCACGATCGATGGTTTGCAGTTTGAGTTTCAGGTGCTACAGTCCAATATCACATTGGCTGCCAACAGCACGAGGATTATTCCGGCCGAGTCAGAAACAAGCGGGGACAGAAACGTGGTGGATGTTACTGCAACCACGTTGCGTTTCCTGAATCCGCTGGCGCCAACGTCAGCCAGTCTAGATACAGACTTTCCTGGCATTTCGGTAGAGGCTGTCGATGCCAACAACAACCGAGATTTGGATTTCACGGGAGCAAGTGGCACCGTAAGAGAATTGACCAACCCGGCCGGTGCCACCATGACGAATGCACCCGTGGTAAACACAACGCAGTTTTCATCCGGGCTTCTCAACTTTGCTTCTAATTTCAGGTACACCACCGGAACCAATGGTGACGATGTAACCATTACCATCAAAGCCGGTGCGGGCGGAACCACGTGTGGCGTTGACGCCATCTGTGCTACCTCTCCTATGATCACGCTGCAATCTTCATTTGAATCGTCCATCGTTGCAGACCCCACTTTCACCTTCTCGCCTACCCTTGCTTATGTTAACCATCAAGAGCCAGCCAACATTCAAAACACATCCACCAGCCTGGAGATCGCTAGAATGCTTTTGGTCGATGGTAGTCGCACGTTTCCATTATTCACCTATGGTGGAGCCCCGCTGAACACGGGCACCAACCTGGACGGTCTACCCGATACTGATCAGGATGGAGCCGGCACCGTGCTCAACGCGATTACCGTTCGGATTACCAATCCCTCTAACCTGAGACGCATCGCTTTGTATAGCGGAGGAGTTGAGGTTGGAACAGAAATCGATGTGACAGCCATTGGAGCGATCAATGCGTCAACACCATCTTATGACTTTGTATTCAGCGGCAGTCCATTACTTATTGCACCTGATGACAACATTGCACCGTTGAGCATTCGCGTGAGCTTTCGGGGCACCGCACCAGAGGTGACCGATGGCGATCCATTAGATGTTCAGGTGATCAGCGCAACACTGGGCACCGGATCCGGCTTTTTTACCGGCCCTCCCGCGGGGACGTACGTGGCGGGTCAAGATCCTGGTTATCAATCTCCCCCCGGTGTAAACCTGGTGAACGTGATTGCTACTAAGCTGGATTTTGTGGTGCAACCTGCCGCCTTTGCAGGAATAAACCGAGCGGTGACGGCAGGAACAGTTGAGGCGCACGACCAACTTGGGTTGTTGGATACCAACTTTGCCAGCGGTGCTACCATTTCGGCCGCGGTTCCGGTAAATGGTTCATTCTCATTCGCAAGCGGAATTCTTGACCTCTCGGCCATGCAATATGGCAATCCAGGAGATGGTACGTTAACGATCAATGCAGGAGGATTATCAAGTGATGTGAACAATACGGTGAACGGGCTACCGAATGTAGCCATCCCATGTACACAGGTGGATGTGCTACACGTGGCTACTTCTTATACCGATGGTGGGCCTGGAGGTGTGGTCACATCCCCTAACCTGGTGGGAGGAACCTCCAACAAGGTGGTCTTTGGATTCAAGTTTGTCGCACCGCACACGGTTACCTCTCCCTCCAATCATCCGCTGGTCTCAAAATTCACCATCACCTTCAGCCAACCGACCGCGGGCGTATTCTTAAACATGCGCGTGTTTGAATCGACAAACCCAAGCTACAACCCCAGCCTACCAGAAGTGTCAACCTTGGGGGCTACGATCAGTCAACCAACCCCCAACACGTTGGAGGTAGACTTCTCGGGAAGTCCCCGCGATTTGGTGGCGTTTCCCGACCTCTCCTATTTCCTGATGGTAGACATTGACATCAATGCGAGCGGAAGCACACCGCAAATGACCATATCGGTCGTTGACGACAACATTGAATTTTCGGCAACTGATAACAATATTTTGGTCTCCAACGGTACCTCATCATCCAATACGTTTTTGCCTGTAGCTTACACATTTGCGGCAGTGTTTCCGCCTACTTTAGACGGCTCCTACCCTGCCGCTGGCCAGTCCAATGTAGATCCTAATCAGCCTAAGCTTGAACTTGTCTTCAGTGTACCAGTATTAACCCTTGACAACGAAGTAAGACTGCATGATAAGGTATCAGGTGCGGTCACGGTACTCCCGGCAGCCAACGGCCAGTTTTCGGGTGGCATTGCAGCACAGCCCATCGTTTTTGATATACCTCCGGGCACGATGGTGGCCAACCGAGAATATTATGTTACCATCGCACAAGGAAACAGAACCAATTTGACGGGGATTATGGATGAATCCGAAAACCTGTTTCCGGGAATCTCATTTTCGGGTACCCTTTTCTTTAAGACAAGCGACTTCACACCACCGAGGCTATTGGGTGCATCAACCACACCATCTGCGACCAGTCCAAACGTAACGGACATCACGCCAACGGGTGCTACATTGAACGCTACTTTTGATCGAAATGGCCGGGCGTACTTCCTGGTGTTGGCTACCAATTCAACTCCCCCCACCAATGATCAAATCAAAGGCACTACTCCATACCTTGCCAGTCCGGTGATTGCCAGGGGCGATTTCAATGTAGACAGCTCGTACCCTGTATCGCAATATGGCTTGATCTCACCGATCTCGGGTTCCTTCGGTGCAGGGGCACACTTTGTTTGGATGTATGCAGAGGCATTTGTCGAGAATGATCACGTGAAAACGGCTATCCCTACCAGCGCGCCATATGGTGGCGCGGCCAGTAATTTTGCAGAGGGTGCATCGGGGCCAACACTCACATTCAATGTGACAGCGCCTGGCACAACTTCAATAAAGCTTAACCAGCCGAGTATCAGTATTTGCAACAACAGCTATCAAATATTGAATGCTCCTATTATTATATCAGAGCTACAGAATTCTCAGTTCAATGCGGGTACCTCAGCCGTGCAAAAAATGAACATCGTACTGCCGGCTGGTTTCCAATTTGATGTCACTAAAAATGCCTCTAACTTACCCAAATACGGTACGCTTACTTTGCAGGGAAATGATTTTATCACGGGCTCAGGTTCGCTGCAATTCCTGGGTAACAGTATCTTGACAATAGAATACCGAAACAACAGTTCAACGAGTTTTGACAAGATTATTATTTCGGGGTTGCGGGTAATTGCCAGCGGTTCTTCAACCGGCCCTATGTTCCGCCTGGGGGGTAATGCACTCCCGGCCATTCCCGATGAGACACCATTGGCAGTGCTGAGTTCATTCAATGCACCCTTCATTGAATTTGACAATAGCTACTCAACCGATGTGTTGGGTATCTCGCAACCTGGTGCCGTTGTCACGGCCATACCGGATAATACCATCCCACAGTCAATCTTCCTGACTCCTTATATCAATCCGTCCAGCAACGACTTTGGTCCAAGTTCGTTTACAGGCACCGGTGTCAACGTCAATGTGTTGAATCTTTCAGCTGTAACACTCGATGTACCCTTCAACATTACCATCAATCATACCGATCAGAATGGTTGTTCATCAAGCAACGCGGTGCAATACTTGGTATACGATCACACCACGGCCGTCAACATCACCAATGGAGGCACCCCCGACCAGGGCCCCTACTGCGCCACAAATGATCAGTTCGTAATTGATGCAGTGAACTCGCCAACCTATGGGCAGGTTGGAAAGGTAAGGGATGTGGTATACAACAACCTACCCAGTCATTTCATGGAAACGCTTACGGCAGCTATTCCTGCCAATGCAAACCAATTGGTTTCAAACGGTGGGCCGATTATCAACTCGGTCGAAGGTGGAAATGCCTGGGTTCCTATTATCCAAAACTTGCCGAAACTGGTATCAACCATAAATATCGGAGGTATTAATTACCGAAGTTACAATTTTGACGAAGCAGAAATACTGGATGCCAACGCAATCTCCGGTGGCGCGCTTCCGGATCCCTACAGCTATTTCCGGGAACTTACCCCTTTTCAGAACAATACCTATTATACCGGTGGATCATTGGGGTTGGTCGAGTTCACCGGGACCTATCGCAACAGTTCAAATACCACGGTCCTTGTGCCAAGAAGACAATTGGTGGAAATCTTCGTGCCTGCTGTGCCCATTGTAGAAGTTGGCCTGGCGAACCGGTCTTTCCTGGACACGGCCGATCCGTTGAATCCAGTAGGTGCCGGAGGACCAAGCAATACGGGCACATCGGTTTTCTGCGAAGAGGGTGGGCTCATCGCGATCAATGGTTATCCCGCAGCTACGGCTGGTGTGTCAATCGGTACTTTTACTTTACAAGATGCTGCGACCAATACACCAATTGTTACGGCTGCACTGGTGGACAATAGTAATGGTACGGCCAATCTTGATCCAAGTCAGTTTGCCGCAACCTACCCAGGCAACCCCTATCAGGACATCAGGATCATCTACACTTTCAAGGCGAACAATTCCCCCTGTCAGAGTTCGGGGAGTCTGATTATTCGGATAGCTCCTAATCCACTGGCACAATTTGATCAGGCAAGTTTGATTACTGCCGTTACACCGGTTGGCACGGCCTATTGTGCCGATAACACCATTGAATTTGATGGTAGCTTATCCGGCTTTGGTCCAAATGGCGCAGGAGGAACAACCATTACCGAGTATTCGTGGAATTTTGGCGACAATATTAACTCCTCGCCCACCAACCCGAATACAATCACCGGTGCGGGCACCGACCCTGCCGATGGTGGCGGAACCATTGAAAAACCCTACCACAAGTTCGTCCAGTCCGCGCCCTATGTAGTACAACTGAATGCAACGACAAGCGTGGGTTGCAGTTCGACAACCCCGGCAGTCGCCACCATCAATGTGGGGGCTATCCCTGTAGTCGGGTTCGCATTTGATGGCGTTTCGATCGCTGATCCAATGGCATTTACCGATAACACTACCGTGACGAGCGGTGGCGGAATTGTTGACGGCATTGGACGAATTGACTGGGATTTCGGTTTGGGCCAAACACCACAATCGGTGACTTCTGGATTTGCGACACCCGTGTTGAACAATTACTCGGCAGCAGGACCTTATACGGTTACGGAGACGGTTACCAGTGCATTGGGTTGTGTTTCCTCAGCCACAAAATCCGTAGTCATGCTTGAAAAATTCGTTGCTACAGACGCAACTCCGTATGAGGAGAGTTTTGATGCGAGCAATGGCAATTGGCAAGTCCTGAAGGATCCAACGTTTGCAGGCACAGCTACCTGGGCCTGGGGAGCACCCACGACAGGCACGATCACCAAGACCATCGACCCTCCGCCACTTCCTGACAACAACGTGAGTCTATGGACTACAAATCTTTCCGGAAGCTATGCGGCTAATGAACAGTCCTATCTGTACTCAACCTGCATAGATATGACCGGGTTGCTGAGGCCTATGATCTCATTTAACAGCTTCGTACAATTGGCCCAGGGAGATGGGGTTGTGCTCGAGTACTCACTCGATACGAAGAATATCACCGACCCTACCAAGCAGTGGATCTTGTTGGGCGATTACGAAAACTCAATCGAGTCAGGTGTGGACTGGTACGAGGCTTCAGCCTTGCCTTCGAAACCAGGCAACCAAACCGTAGGAGATTACGGGTGGGCAGGCGATGCAGTCAAGAAGTGGATGCACTCCAAGCACATTCTAGATGAGGTCAATAATCCGGTGCCTCAGGGAAATGTGGTCTTTCGGTTTGCCTTGTCAAGCATTAACTCGTCTCCGAACCGGGACGGTTTTGCAATCGACAATGTGAGGATAGGCAATCGCACGCGAACCGTGTTGGTTGAAAACTTCACGAACAAAGGAAATCCAGCCGTCAATCCAAATAATGGCCTAAATGCTGAATTAGTTGAAAGCAACTTACTCAAAGGCTTCAACCCGGGCGGATCAGGAACAAAACTTGTAAAGGTAAATTACCACGTGGGTTTCCCCAGAACTGATCCATTTAATGCAGACAATCCGGCCGATCCAAGTGCCCGGGCCTTGTATTACAATGTCACTGAAACACCACGCGCCCGACTCGATGGGTTCAAGAACAATGGTACAGATGATTATTTTTCAAACTGGGGTGACACGCAATATGGAATTCGAACGCTCCAGCTTGCCCAGGCCGATTTGGTACTATCTACTTCGCTCACACCCGATAATGGCCTTCAGGTTGACGTGCAGGTAATCGCTCGCGTAGCCCTGCCGGCCACAGCGCGGCTGCATGTAGCCATGCTTGAAAGAAGTATTGCCACCGCAGCGCTCTCTAATGCCAAGGCCAATATGATTGTGACGGGTGAAACAGACTTCGAATATGTGCTCAAAAAGATGTTGCCTTCTGCCGTGGGAACCTCCATTGGCGGTCTCATGCTGCAGACAGATCCGCCACGCAATTTTACATTCGAATGGTACCCCGACAGGGCTAAGCTCTATGATCTGCCTGACGACCTGGCCGTGGTAGCGTTCCTCCAAGACGATGCCACTAAGGAAATCCTGCAATCGGAGATACTGGAAGGCATAGCCGATCCTCCACTGGTGACTGGGCTGGATCTGGAAAGCATTGCCGAGCGCATTGACGTCTACCCGAACCCGGCCGACCACAAGTTGACAATCGAATTCCCGGCACCGGTTAGAACATCCACCAAGGTTCAGCTGGCCAGCCAGTGGGGTGTCATCACCAATCAAGGCGCCATCGAGCCCGGAGAAACCGCAAAGGAACTCGACACGTCAGACCTGGCCGCAGGAGTCTATATACTCCAACTGGAATCAAGTTCAGGCCAGCTCGTCAGGCGAAAAATCGTGATTGTGCACAGCCCGTAGCCGGCTTTCAAATGAGTTTAAAAAGCCCTTTTTTCACCAGAAAAGGGCTTTTTCTTTTAGCTTTTTCCATTTTAGTTTGTTGGCTCCATTGCTTAATTTGAGCGCTCAAGTTACCATTACCTACACCCGCGTCACATGGATCTTTTTCTCCAAGCAGACACCTGGCTAGCCCTTCTCACGCTCTGTTTCCTGGAGATTGTACTCGGTATTGACAACATCATTTTCATTTCGATTGTCTCAAACAAACTGCCGGAACACCAACGTGGCCGCGCGCGCAACGTTGGATTGTTGATGGCCATGGGGGTGCGCATTTGCTTCTTATTGGGAATTACCTGGATTATCGGGTTCACCGAACCGCTCTTCACCATTCCAGCTAACTTCGCCATCGACCACGATCTTTCGTTCAGCGGGCGGGACTTGATCCTCGGTTTTGGAGGCCTTTTCCTAATTGCCAAAAGTACCATGGAGATTAATCATGAAATGGAAGGCGAAGAAGATGAAGGAGGTGCCAAAAAAACCGCCAATGTCACGCTTACCGGTACCATTATTCAAATCATCCTGCTTGATATCATCTTTTCCTTTGATTCGATCCTGACCGCCATCGGAATTGTTGATAAGGTCATCATTATGATCATTGCCGTAGTCGTTTCGATAGTGGTCATGATGTTTTTTTCAGGACGCATCAGCCGGTTTATTCAAGAACATCCATCGATGGAAGTGCTTGCATTGGGTTTTCTTATCCTTATCGGGTTCATGCTATTCCTTGAATCGCTACACTACGTGATTCCAAAAGGATACATCTACTTCGCAGTTGCTTTTTCTTTGTTGATCGAGTTGACCAACATCCGGGTGAGAAAGAAACGGAAGGTAAAGCCTGTGAAACTCAAGAAAGACTATACCGATGAAGAACTTGAGGAAGCGGTACATCCCCACGAAAAGAAATGAATGAAGAAGCACTCCGGTACCCCATCGGGAAATTCAAGAGAAAAGACACCTATTCGCCTGCCGCAATCAGCGGTCTGATCGATCAGATTCGATCGCTACCTGACAGGCTGGACGAGCAAACCCATCAACTTGATGACGTAAAATTGGATACGCCCTATCGGGAAGGAGGGTGGACCATCAGGCAGGTCGTTCACCACCTGGCAGACAGCCACATGAACGCCTACATTCGCGTGAAGTGGGCATTGACAGAGGCATCGCCCATAATCAAGGCGTACGATGAGAAAGCGTGGGCTGAAACCCCGGAAACCAAACTAAGCCCACTCATGTCCATCGCCCTGCTAAAGGCTTTGCATTTCAAATGGACTGAATTGTTACAACGGCTGGTCGCGACTGATCAGGCAAGAGACTTCACCCATCCGGAGACCAACAAAAAAGTAAGCATCGAGACGATGATTGCTTTGTACGCCTGGCACGGAGAACATCACCTGGCACACATCGTTGGGCTAAAAAGCCGCAAAGGCTGGAAATGACGAAAACGGACGAAAGTCGGATTTGATTTTGACATTGAGTCAACGTCATTAGATTGCAGCATGGAGTATACTCCTCCCCTTTTGTTCTTCAATGCCCATGTGGAAACCATCTTTCCTGCGATCTTCAGGAGAGTACAACTGCGGCCGTACATCAGGGAAAGAATTCAAACACCCGATGGTGATTTCCTCGACTTGGATTGGTTGAAAGGCGGATTTAACCAATTGGCGATTCTCTCTCACGGACTGGAAGGCAACTCGAGTCGTGCCTACATTAAGGGCATGGCCCGCATACTACATCAAGCGGGCTTTGACGTGCTCGCCTGGAATTATCGGGGTTGCAGCGAAGAGATGAATCGCCAATTGCGGTTTTATCACAGCGGAGCCACGGATGACCTTAACCTCGTGATTGAACATGCAAGCCCAAGATATCCAAAAATAGCCCTGATCGGATTCAGTTTGGGAGGCAACCTGACATTGAAATACCTGGGGGAAAATCGCCCCATTCCGCCATCGATCTGCTCAGCCGTTACCCTTTCAGTACCTCTTGATCTGCACCAAAGTTGCATGCAAATCTCCAAACCATCCAACCGGCTCTATGCCATGCGTTTTCTCATCAGCTTGAAGAATAAAATCAAAATAAAGGCCAGGGCATTTCCTGAACTTGGGATTGGCAACCTTCAGCACATCAAAACCCTCATTGATTTTGACGATGCCTACACAGCCCCTCTTCACGGCTTTCGCAGTGCGATGGACTATTACCATCGGTGCAGTTCTATCCACTTCATCAATCAGATCAGCATCCCTACACTTATCATCAATGCCCGGAATGATCCGTTTCTTGGCAAAGCATGCTTCCCAGCAGTTGCTGATACCCAAAGCGTTTCGACTTCATATCCAGCCAGGGGTGGGCATGTGGGGTTCACGCTATTTGATCAAAATGGTTTATATTGGTCAGAACTAAGGGCTTTGCAGTTTATTCAGCAACATGTTTGATCGATACTCCATTACCGTTAGCGCCTCCGTCCTCGCGGATCGCTTTCAGATGGAAGTGCCCAAGCGATACAAGCCACGATACAATGCGGGTCCATCTCAATTGTTGCCGGTGATTACCATAGGTTCGGCAGGCCTTTCCTATTTTTATTGGGGCATGATGCCCGAGTGGGCAAAGAATAAGACCATCAGCGAAAAAATCATTAACGTGCGTGCCGAACAGGTAAATGAAAAACCTATGTTCAGGAAAAAGCTTGATAAGTTCCGCTGCATCGTCCCTTGCGATGGGTTTTATCTCTGGAAAAAGGTTGGCAAGAAGAGCAACATACCTTACCGCCTTTTTGAAAAGCAAAAAACATGTTTTTCACTGGCCGGGTTTTGGGAGGAATTCGAAGATGCCGAAGGTGAAAACCATCACACGTTCAGCATCATCACGAAACCATCATCCCCACCTATTCTCCCCATTCACGAACGAATGCCCGTTATCCTGGACAAAGTCAACGAAAAAAAATGGCTCGCCAAGGATGCGAATGAATCCGAATTGCTTCCCATTTTTGTTGCCGATCAAAAAATTGAATTGGATTTGTATTCTGTGTCGCCAAGAATTGCGTCATTAGAAAATGACCAACCGTCTTTGATCTTGCCTTCGGCACCTGCCGACCAGCACGGCAACCTCACACTATTCGATTAGTCAAAACCTTCCTGATCGTCTTCCTCTTTCTTAGGCGGGTTGTTTGGCTCCTCAGTGCCAGCCTTCTTTTTCTTGCCAAAGAGTCCTTTTCTTCGAGGCGGTCCGTCCTCGTCAGCGGGCAATGCCGCGCCATCCACCGAGGCTGAGTCTGTTTTTTGCTTTTTCTTAAAAAGATTCTTAAAGAATCCTTCTTCCTTCTTCCGAGATTTCCCCGGTTGGTCTCCATTGTCCTTCTTCTGCTCAAGTGCGGCCCGCACATCCGGCAGTACCAGAATGTCGCGGAAATACCACATGTAGTTGTCCTGATCTACATTGTACTTTTCCTTTGTCTTGGTGATTGCGTACGCACTATCGCCCGGCTCAATCGCTTCGGCTGTCACAAGGGCAGCACTGTCAACGAACTCTCTTTCGGCCAACATAAACTCAGACCCTTCTTCCATTTTAAGAGAGTCGGGTACTTCGGGATAAACTGGTTTCATCTCCACAGTAGCCAGGCTGCGCACCTTCTTTCGGTAGGATTCGGGCACCGCGATTAGGTATTTGTTTTTACTTGCGGTAAGAATCTTGGGGGTTGAGTCTTCCTTAAAGTAACTAAACTTCTTGCGAAGCTCTTCCTTGTCGTAGATGTAAGCGCTTTGGTAGGCAGGGCAGATCATCCGCTGGGTGCATGCACCCAGGCACAAAACGCCAACCATTACTACCAGGATTCTAGCCATCAATAAGAACCTTCGCAATCAACAAAAATAAGGAAATAACCCCAAGGGCCTCCCATCATGTAAGAAAACGAACGTATTCATAACTTATTGGCTATCAGTGGATAAACTATCGAATATTGCTCTTTGGCTTTTACTGAAGCTTTCCACAATCAAGTCGTAGGAATCGTCTGTCCACGCCAGAATCTGCCGGTCGGTGCAACCCCCGTCCGTCATCACCGAATTCCAGGTCTTTTTATTCATGTGGTACCCTGGCTTCACGGAGGCATGGCGCTCGCGAAGTTCAATGGCACGTTCAGGATCGCACTTGAGGTTAATGAACTCGAAGTCAATCGAAGTGATGGCAAATATCTTCCCTGCCACCTTGTACACGAATGTGTCTTCACCAAATGGAAACTCTTCCGTAACAGCTTTCTTCAAGAGGCAGTGGTTACGAAACGTTTCCAGATCCATTTATAACAATCGTTTCAGCACGATGTACAACACACCCAGCAGGAATATAATAATGGAAATCTTGTTGATGCCGTGCATCATCTTGATGTTGATATTGCTTGGGCGATTGGGATCTTTGCCTCGAAAAAAATAGCCGCCCACTTCGCCCATCTTGAAGAACTCGCGCAGCGACAGCTTCTTTTCTTTCCCTTTTATTTTTGACGATTCTTCCATCACCTACAAATTAACGGTTTCAGCTACTTCAACCCAATTTCCATCCTCCCTGATCAAACTGATCAACTCATCAACGGCTTGTGCAGAGGGAACGTTCCTTTTCACCACCTCTTTACCCCGATAAAGGGTAATGCGCCCCGGCCCCGAACCCACATAGCCGTAGTCTGCGTCCGCCATTTCACCCGGACCATTCACGATACATCCCATAATGCCAATCTTCACACCCTTCAGGTGATAGGTACGCGCCCGAATCATGGCTGTGGTCTCCTGGAGGTCAAACAAAGTCCTTCCGCAGGACGGACAGGAGATATACTCGGTTTTTGATATTCGTGTCCTGGTTGCCTGCAAAATGGTAAAAGCGGTTTCATTCACACGTTTGTCCGGCCCGCAGTTTTCTGCTGCAATAAATATTCCGTCACCCAACCCGTCAATCAACAAACCGCCAATGTCAGTAGCGGCAGAAAGTTGCAATTGTTCCACGGTAAGATCCTGATAAGCCCGCCCGATTACCACCGGCACGTTACACTCGGCTTTCATCAATTCCACAAAAAGTCTACGTTGCTCGGCCATGCCATGCTCGTTGTAGGTATCAATCAGGAGCACCGCTGTCGAATCCTGCCTTAACGTATTGAGTAAGCCAGGCGACAGGTCTTTCAGTTGTGTATAGACGAAGTTAATCTTATCAGATCGCTCAGCATCGCTTAGGTAAGTCTCCACTCGCAAGAATGGATAAACACGCTCTTTATGCCTTTGATCCAACCATGTTGGATGATTACAAATCAGCCCTAACGTGCCTGGTATTTCAAAATTAACTGTTCGATCACCCAGAAATACATAGTCGCACGCCATGTCAGATATGTTCCATTTGTCCAACGGAACGGAATAGCTATAACCCAATGCAAAAAGAGACGCGGCCGTGACTTTTTCTTTCGTGGAAAAATCAGCGATCACCCGTGGCACCTGGCTGCCGCCCAGATTGCCAATTTCATGGGTAGTTCTTCGGTTGTAAGCGAACGGATCAACAGGGTAATGGTCTATTTCGGGAATTGCCGCGTGGCCGCTGCGTCTTGTATATCGATCGGCAAGCATTTTGGCCACCGGGATTTCCGCTTCGGGTTCCTCAGTGAGTGAAACCCTAATGGTATCTCCGAGGCCATCTTCCAATAGCGTTCCAATACCTACTGCAGATTTGATGCGGCCGTCTTCACCATCGCCCGCCTCGGTTACGCCCAAATGCAGCGGGTACGGAGGCAAACCCTCTTCATCCAGCTTTTGCACCAACAATCGATAGGCCTGTATCATCACCTGCGGATTGCTGGCCTTCATTGACAGCACGATCTCTTGGTAATCAAGATCCTCGCAAATGCGGACAAACTCCAGTGCCGACTCGACCATACCGAGTGGCGTATCGCCATAACGACTCATGATCCGATCCGACAGCGATCCATGATTCGTTCCAATTCGCATCGCTGTCCCGTACTCTTTGCAGATTTTCACCAGTGGCGAAAACTTTTGCCGGATCCGGTCCAGTTCCGCCTGATAGGCATCGTCCGTGTACTCGATCTGCTCAAACTTCTTTTTGTCTGCATAGTTGCCAGGATTGACCCGCACTTTTTCCACAATGCGCGCAGCCAGTTCTGCAGCGTTAGGTGTGAAGTGGATGTCTGCCACCAGCGGTGTTTTATATCCCCGCGCTCTCAATTCCTTTTTGATCTCTTCCAGGTTTTGCGCCTCCTTCAGGCTGGGTGCTGTAATCCGAACATACTCACAGCCTGCTTCAATCATTCGGATGGACTGCTCAACTGATCCTTTCGTATCCATGGTATCCACGGTAGTCATGGACTGTACGCGGATGGGAAAATCCCCACCCAATGGAACATCTCCAATCTGCACGATTTTCGATTTTCTGCGCTGGTAACTAACCAGGCTGGGGCAATATGATTTTAGGGGGTTGGAGGCACTCACAGGAATGGCTGAATGGTGGCTACAAAATTAACCCCAAATAGTGGTTGATTGTTTGAAATTCAATCAAATATCACCCAATTGCGGCCGGATTATCAGCTCCTCCACTACGGAACGGGTTGAAAGAGAATAAGCTCCCCAGACGGCCTCTGCGACATCCTCGGGGCTCATGAACCGGTCGTCCGGTAGATCAACACCATTCCAGCTGGCCGTTTTCGTAGCCCCTGGCATCACAGCGGTGACCCGTATGCCGTGTTGCTTCAACTCCTCCCGAAGGACTTTAGAGAATCCGAGCAGCCCGAACTTGGTGATTGAGTACGACCCTCCGTTTGGGTAGGCAAAAAGACTGGCTACCGAGCACATGTTGAAAATGTGCCCCTGCCGGGCAGCCACCATATTTTGCACCAGTCCCCTGGTAAGGCGATAAGCGCTAGTTAGGTTGCTGGCGATCATTTTTTCAAAGACACCCTCTGCTTCCTCGGTTATTTTTCCGGGCACGAAGTAGCCAGCATTGTTTATCAGAACGTCAATCTTGCGGCCGGAGGCCAAAGCGTATCCAACGAACGAATCCACATCCTCTTTCTTGGAAACGTCCGCAACGACAAAGTCAAAGCCAACTGAGTAGGTACGTTCGACATGGCGTTTCAACTCCCGCAGGTTTTGGTCGTTCCTGGCGCACGTCAGACAATCAAATCCGCCCTTGGCAAATCGCTCAATCATGGCCCTTCCAATTCCTTTCGAACCACCGGAAATAACCAACAACCTATTCATAACTTAATTAAGAATTTTGCTTCGGGAAAGTGTAATTACCGCGCCAAGATCGGTCAAAGCTTTGCAAAGAATTTATTTTATCTTTGGGCAAGATAGTTATTTAAACCGTTTTTGATGACAGGTTTTGGTAAGTACGTCCTCTTTTTGGGGTCACTTTTTGTACGGAGAGAATCTTTCATCACATACTATCGATTGGTGTTGGAGGAGTCGGTACAGGTAGGTATCAAATCGATATTTCTCTTTGCGCTGGTATCTTCCTTTATGGGTGCAGTAACCACTGTTCAAACGGCTTATAACCTGGTCAGCCCGCTCATTCCCAGATTTGTGATTTCGCAAGTCGTTCGTGAAATGACCGTGCTGGAGTTGGCACCAACCATTATGGCTATCATTTATGCCGGCAAAGTGGGCAGCAGCATGGCTGGTGGATTGGGCACCATGAGAATTACCGAACAGATCGATGCGCTGGAAGTAATGGGGATCAACTCGGCCTCCTACCTGGTGTTACCGAAAATTATCGCCTCCCTGCTCATGTACCCGATGCTGGTGATTCTTGCTGGTGTTTGCGCCTTGTGGGGCGGCTATTTGGTGGGCACATTAACGGATGTCATCACACCCACTGAGTATATCTATGGAATCAGGTTCTACTTCGATGACTATAGCGTGAAGTTTGCCTTGATCAAGTCGTTTGTGTTTGCCTTTATGATTTCATCGATTTCCTGCTACAAGGGTTTCTTCACAAGTGGTGGCGCCCTTGAGGTAGGCATTTCCAGTACCAATGCGGTAACCACAAGTGTGATTGCTGTTCTACTTGGCGACTATTTCCTGGCCCAACTGCTGCTCTAATGATCGAAATACAAAACATATCAAAATCATTCGAGGGTCGTCAGGTCATCCACCACATCAGTGGCATATTCGATAAGGGAAAAACCAATCTAATCATTGGATCCAGCGGAACAGGGAAAAGTGTGTTATTGAAGTGTATCGTGGGTCTCATTCACCCCGACACGGGCACTGTCTTTTATGATGGAAGAAACTTCACCGATGCAAACAAAGAAATGAAGACCGAAGTGAGGCGAGAAATGGGCATGCTGTTTCAGGGGGGTGCCCTGTTCGACTCCAAAACCGTGGAACAGAATGTCATGTTTCCACTGGATATTCTTACCAACATGCCCGATGAGGAGAAGCTGGACCGGGTCAACTTCTGTTTGCAGCGCGTGGGCCTGGAGAATGTAAACGATAAAATGCCCTCCGAGATCTCCGGAGGTATGAAGAAAAGAGTTGGTATTGCCAGGGCGATCGTAAACAAGCCAAACTATTTGTTTTGTGACGAGCCCAACTCTGGTCTCGACCCCCAAACCTCCATTCTCATTGACGAACTCATACACGAAATCACCACCGAATTCGATATTACGACCCTCGTAGTCACACATGATATGAATTCGGTATTGGGGATCGGTGAAAACATCCTTTTCATGTACAAGGGAAAAAAGTTATGGGAAGGCTCCAATAAGGAAATCACAGACTCCGGTGTGAAGGAACTGGACGACTTTGTTTTCACGAACAAGGTCATGAAAAGGCTGAAGGCCTGATCAGACGGTGAGCGGGAGCTTGATCACAAATCTGGTTCCCTCTCCAACCCTGGAAAAAAATTCAATAGTTCCCCCATTCTGCTCAATGCCCTGTTTCGCGATCGCCAATCCCAAGCCAGACCCCGACTTTTTGGTAGTGAAGTAGGGAACAAAGATCTTGCTTTTCATTTCCTCATCAATGCCTGCACCATTATCCTTAAAGCCAATCTCGCAGAACCGGCCATTCACTCGGGCCTCAACCTCTACCAATACTTTTTGCCCATCCTGGCCGGCCTGCAAACCATTGATAATGATATTCGAAAATACACGACTCAGCAATTGTTCGTCACCCATTACATAGATGGGTTCGTGCTGTATTTTCAACTCAACATTCCCCTCCGGGTAACCTTGATGAAGTTGTACCACTTTTTTCAACAGGCCAGAAAGATCAATTCTTTGCAAAATCGGTGCTGGCAGCCGTGCAAATGCACTAAAAGATGCTGCTATTTCATTCAATATCTCCAACTGCGATAACAGAGTCCTAAGTGCGTGTTCAATCTGGTCCTTATCAAGATGGCCCTTTAGCAAGGCTTGCTCCATCCGCTGCATCGTCAATTTCATTGGAGTAAGCGGGTTCTTGATTTCATGGGCAACCTGTCGTGCCATTTCCCGCCAGGCACTCTCCTTCTGGATTCTCGAAAGCTCAACTTTGTTTTGTTCCAGGTTTGCCAACATTTGGTTATACTCGTTCACTAACAATCCTATTTCATCTTTGGCATTCCAGGCCATGGGGGCATTCGACCTGGTCAAACTCGTTTTACTGAGCGACTGTGCAATAAACCTGAGGGGACGCGTAAGGTTGCGCATGGCAAAATAGAACCCAACTGAGAACAAAAGAAATACCACGCAAAAGATGACCAGGATGTTGGACATCACGTTGAGTTGCGTTTTGTCCAAAAGCCGGGCAGAGTCAAAAAAGGGAAGGCTCAAAATACCCAACAGTTCGCCAGTATCTGGTGACTTCAAGCTTGTATACACCACATTGAAATTCAGTGAGCCAATCGCTTCTTTGGTTACGAGAAATTGCTCTTTCTCCGACACAATTGCATTTCGTGCATCATAGGCAATGAAAGGTGAAAAGATGCCATACTCATAGATGAGTGGCTGGCTGGTTGTAACCAGTTCACCAGCCTCTGAATAAATAGAGGCATCCAGGCTCCCCACTTTGGTTAGGGCAATCAATTGGTTGTCGAGTTCAGCTTTCGAAGAAGGATCTTCATGATAAACTTCCATCACCGGAGCCATCAGGTCTCCCAACCTCCTGGCACGCTCCGCGTATGCTCCCCTCAACTGCGATTCGTTGGAGTTGTTGATCAAGCCAAGGGTGGAGACACTCACGATTACCAAGGGCAACAAGAAGGCGAGATACACATACAGTTGAATCCTGGCGGAGTAGTTGAGTTGCTCGCCTTTTAATCGCGTCACCATCGCATAGATCAAAATAGCAACCAACAATGCAAAGAGTCCCTCGGTCAACAGAAAGGACAGATTTGTAATCAAATTGAAAGTAGCATAAGCGGGAGATGATACAATCACGTACCTGTCGCGCTCATATTCCAACGCCACATGGTAGAAGTCGCCTGACTTCATCCCTTCAGAAAAGATATTAGCAGATCTTAGGTGTGACAGATCAAAATCACGCTCATAGTTAAACTCCCCAAACCGGCTACTGATTTCCGTCTCCGTTGTGAACGCATAGCTGAAGTCGCGGTTTTTGAAGTATTCAGAAAAGCGATTATCCAACAACAACTCGGGAAAAACGTTGTCGGGGATGATCCTTCGGAGCGACAAATCCAATACCACATACCCAGAAACAGCACCCAGCCGGTGGATGGGAATCCAAGCCAGGTATTGCTTTACTGCCTCCTCAGAAACGTTCTTCACAAAGTAAATATGGTCGAAGTTTGTCTTATTGGCCTCCTTATCAAAATTCTGAATGAGCGTGGTGAAGTTTTCAGAAGTTGAGTTATCATATGCATTACCCACACCATTGAAGATGTGCACACTCACATCGTACTTATCGAAGTAGGAACTGAGGAATACCTGCTTAATCTTCTGTCGAACCGGCCCTTTGCCAAGAAAGGGACTGCTGATCCGGCTCTGAATGAAGGGATCGGTGGCGATCCGGTGCACTGCCTCATCCAAGAGGTATTCCGCAAGGTAGTCGCGGTCCACCAAAAAGTCGTTGGCAAACCGAAATTGAGCGCTGACCCTTCTTTCCTGAGAGAGTTTGCGAATAGCCAGCGAACCTTGTGCGGCATTCGCGACCAATAACAAAAGCAGATATAGAAATGTAGCAAAGGATATTTTCTTAAGGTGCCGGGCAAGTCCCAGAAAGTGAATCGAAGCAAAGAATAAGAGCCCCACCAGAATGGTAATGCCATATTCTCGCTCTGCCAACCGTGCATAAAAAAGAAAGACGGAAGTGGCCAAAAGCAGTGACAAATAAAACGCCAGCCTGGCCGTGATCAATTGCTCAGCCAACCGATAAAAAAAATGAAGCACAAAGAATGCCGACACACTTGCCAATACAATCGTGAGAAAGCTGACCGCCCGGATGGTATCAAACTGCAGCGATTGAGAAATGTCCAATGAAATCGATGAGTTGTGAGAAATCGTCTCAATGAACAGGAACGGAAATAAAAAGGCGAAGAAACAGACAATCAACGAGATCACGCCCACACCCAACCGAAAAGGACCTGTTAACCGAAGTGTCCGCTTAAGGATTGGAAATGTGTGTGCATTCCAAAAAAAGTATCCACTAATCGCCAACACCACCAGAGTGTTGATGAGCAGATCTCCTACCGACCTGTTGTAAGATGAGGAAGCAAAATAAGAAGGGTTAAACAAATCAGCTGTAAAAGGGGGAAGCACATAAAGGGTTGCGAGTCTCAATCCCAACAGTCCAACCATTAAGAAAATAACTACACGGCCCCGCTCACCGCGTTCGTGCCAACCAATCAAAACCGCGACAAATCCCATCAACAGCAACAGACCCCCAAATGGCAACAGGATCAATTCGAGTGTGTCGCTAAGCACCCACTCATTGTAGGCCCCGCTTGTCACTACATAAGAGAACAGCGCCCTCTCCTCAATCATAAAAACCTTACCTCCAGCCGATGGGCTTACCATTTCAACATCCTGCGTTGGAAAAATGACTGGGTTCCAGTTCGAGTGCAGGTATTGATTGTTGATTTTATAGTTTTCAAACAGATTGACTACCCCCAACAGCCACGACTGACCCTCAAGCCTCCACTGCCGGGCAAGAAACAAACCGTCTGAAGTTCGCAGCAAATACCAACCTGCAACACTTTGCAACATGCTTGGGGCCGGCACAAAGTGGTTTTCATTCCAACGGGTGAGTTGCCCGGAGTCGTATCGAAAGAAGGAATGCATGAGCCTGTGCCATGTTTCTGGTTGCCTCATCAACTGATTCCCCTCCCGCTCCAAGACAGCCACCTCTTCCCGCAAGTTGCGGTCAATCCGTTGAGCAATCTTATCCGTAGGGTTCAAGGCGCTGCGCTCCAAAAGCAGGTATCCCGCAATCAGTAACACCATTCCCAATGACATGAGAACTACCGGTCGGCTGTGGTGAGTGCGCATCCTCGGTAAATTAGCAAAAATGGAGCTTAGATCAGCCGGGTGATTGATCGCGTTTGATGCCCCCGAACCAATACAAAAAGCAGATCCTGGAGTATCGAAACGACCACGGAGCCGTTACCACCGCGCCCGTTATAATCGCAATGATGTAAGTTGAGTCGTTGGCCGGGTTAAAAAAGAGGTAAATAGCCAAAGCGATCACCGCAAAGATCGCTACGGTAAAAGCGTAACTCACAAACATCGCACCGTAATAGAACCCAGGCTCTGGCTCGAAACTCACACCACATGCGGGGCAATGGGTGTGCATGGCTGCAAAGTGCCTTAGATTGTGGGCGGGCGATTTGAAAATTTGGCCCTTGCGGCAACGGGGACATTTACCTTGCCAGACTGCGCTTAGCCAATTCCTTGCGTGCATTGGATTTGCTTGCTCTATACCAAAAATAGGCGATCGTGCCCACCGCCAGATAGGGTGCAAAAAACAAGTACATGATCCCAAAATTGATGCCGGCAGCAATTCCAACATCACCATTGCTCAGGTTGTTTTCCAACGTGGCACGGCACATGGCACATTGCGCATAAGCCACGCTTGCAAGCAACATGAAAGTGAACAGTACTATTGTCTTTTTCATCCGTGCGTGTAGTATGGGCTAATCATTAGATAAACAACCACACCGGTGATAGCTACATATAACCAAACAGGGAAAGCAAATTTAGCCAATGCCCGGTGCCTTTCAAAATTACCAGCGAGCGCGTGGCTTAGGGTGAGTAACACAAGCGGAATGACGATAACTGACAACAAAATGTGCGAAACCAGGATAAAGTAGTAGATCCCGCGAATCCAACCCTCTCCTCCGTAGGCCGTTGAGTCAGAAGTCATGTGGTAAAGCACATACATGACTAAAAAAGAGGCAGACAGACCGAGGCAAGTCTTCATCAGTCGTTCGTGAAACCTTTGTTTCTTACTCCTAATTGCCCAAAAAGCAATTACCAGCAGCAATGCGGTCAACCCGTTGATGGAGGCATAAATGGGTGGCAGGAACGAAAAATCATAGCCATCAATCTTAACCCTGAAAAGGACCGCCACCGCAACGGGAATGGCCACTGATAAAATAATAATCAATTTTTTGTTAGGATTCCCCCTTTCCATCTCAATAATTCTTTAACAAAATTTTTACCTCGACAGCCAATCGCTCCAAATCCTTTTGACTCGCCTCGTATTGCCCCCTGATATGCCTGCTGCCATCTACCAGCACGACAGACCGTTTTCCATCCAATAGGAAATGGCAGTTCATTTCCTGCTCATAATCACCCGATGACAAGAGTACGTCACTAAGGTTTTTTCTTGTTGTATCAACGATGATGACATCAAAATCTGAACCTTCAAACTCCGCAATGATCCGGTCAAGTTGAAACCGGTAGCCATCCAGCTCCTTTCCCTGGTGCGAAGCCACAAAAGCCACTGCGGTCAAGCCACGAATCGGAATCTTACTCGACTTTTGTATTTCGTAAGGGGCGACCACCGAAGTAGTGCATGCGCCCGGCACAGATATGGTTCCGGACGAAAACATCACCGGGACATCAAATTCATTTTTACCAAAGTACTTGAGGAAAGTGAAAATCATTCCCGGCAAAGCCAGGGCGACAATCAACAATAACCATTTTCTTTTCATTTACTTCAAAACAAAAAAGAAGGCTAAAGTTTTTCACTCTAGCCTTTTAAGTTTTTGAGGTGGTGAAGAATCAGAGCGTGATTTCTGAAATCTTCATGCCTTCATAGACAAATGCGACCAGCATCCATACCACAAAGATCATCGGAATCAGAATAGACCAGAGAAGCACTTTCACTTCGTAGCGCAGGTGCATGAATTCGCCCACAATGTAGGCAGCCTTCACAATCGTCATCCCCACGAAAATGGCCGTCTTCAGCGGGCCGTGGTGCATCGTAAAAGCAATCAAGAACTCCAATGCAGTTACTGCCCCGAGAATTCCGGCCACGGTCCACAATTTCTTAATCTTTTCCTTATCAGGAGGAAGAACCGTTACTTCAGGTTCATGCGAATGCGCCATGATATGCTGTTATTAAGTTTTATACGAGATAGAAGAACGTAAACACAAATACCCAAACCAGGTCTACAAAGTGCCAGTACAAGCCAACCTTCTCCACCATCTCATAATGTCCCCTGCGTTGGTAGACACCCGTTACCGTGTTGTAATAAATTAGAAAATTCAACAGTACACCGCTGAACACGTGGAAGCCGTGAAAGCCGGTAATGAAGAAAAAGAAATCGGCAAAATCCTGCGGACCATATTGGTTGATCTTCAGGTTTGCCCCAACAACCTCTTTTGTTACCCACTGACCGTTTACGAAATCCTTTACAAGCGTGGGTGTATCCGTTCCTACGATAAAGTGGGTCCATTCCCAGGCTTGGCAGCTTAGGAAGGTGATTCCACCGAGGATTGTCCAAAGCATCCACTTTTCCACAGCCTTGCGATCCATGCGGTGGCCAGCCTCAACAGCCAGCACCATTGTTACGGAACTCATGATCAGGATGAACGTCATAATCCCAACGAAAACCAACGGAAGTTCTACACCGTGCAGGAACGGAACCGCTTCAAATACCTTCTCGGGGACAGGCCAATACGATGTCGAAAAAACAAAGTCAGCAACCTCACCAGTATAGCCTTCATGGGCTGAACGAACAAGTCCATAGGTAATCAACAGGCCGGAGAAAGTGAACGCATCCGAGAGCAGGAAAAACCACATCATGAGTTTTCCATAGCTGGCTCCCATAGGAGACACCCCACCGTCCCAAACACTTCTTCCGGGGGAAACTGTGGCGGCTGAAGATTGCGACATAATGAAAGTTTAGATTATCGGTTCAATAATAAGAAGACAAACAAATATAGCCAAAGTCCGCCCAAAAAATGCCAATATGTTGTGCACATTTCGATCTGTGCCATGGCTTTGGCATGCACCTTAAAGCGGAACGTGGCGACCAATACAATCAGCAAAAAAATGACGGCACTGATCAGGTGTAAACCGTGAAGACCCGTTAGGACGTACAAGAACGAGCCAGACGGGTTGCCTACGAAATACACACTTTGATCCACCAATTGGCCCCAGCCCACTACCTGCCCCACCACGAAAGCCAGCCCGAGGATTCCCGTAAGGGAGATCATCAATTTCAGAGTCTCCAGGTTGTCTTTTTTGGCAGCAAAGTATGCCCATTGCATCGTGACGCTGCTCAACAAAATAAGGATGGTGGTGGTGTAGAACACTGCAGGCAGGTCAAACGCCAACCAATTTCCCTCTGCGCGTCTCACAATATATGCGGATGTAAGAGACGCAAACAGCATGCCCACGCTCGCGATGAATAACCACATCGCAAACTTTTTGGGATGCATCGATAGCGTTTTCTTCGGCTCCTCTATGATCTTGATATCACTGGTCATGTCAATTCACTTTATCCATCAAGTAAGCAATTTGCACAATCGGCAAATACAGGAACGAGCCGAACATAATTCTCATGGCCGACTTGCGACTCCCTGTCTTTAGCAATGAAAAAGTCTGCGCGAAAAAGGCCACACCACAAATGGTGGCCACAATTGCCGAGTCAATGCCGGTAATGCCAAACTTGGCCGGCAACAATCCCAGCGGAATCAAGAACATCGAGTAGATCATTATCTGAATTGCGGTGTTCAGGTTCTTACCTCCTCCCGATGGCAACAACCGGAAGCCTGCCTTTCTATAATCGTCATCCGCAATCCATGCGATAGCCCAAAAATGCGGGAACTGCCAGATGAACTGAATTCCAAAAATGATCAGGGCTTCATCAGCAATGGCACCGGTTGCGGCAGTCCATCCCAATAAGGGAGGCAGCGCACCCGGTATGGCCCCCACAAAAACAGCAACCGGCCCCACCCTTTTTAAGGGCGTGTATAAGAAGCTGTACAATATCATGGAGATCAACGATAAGGTGACTGTAAGCGGATTGGTAAAATTCCAAAGTAACCATGCACTCAATCCCAAACACAGGATCGAAAACCACCACGCCTCCTGAACCGTGAGTCTACCGGTTGGTAGCGGGCGGTTCATGGTTCGCTTCATCACTTTGTCAAGGTCTTTTTCGATAATCTGGTTGATGCCTACAGACGCGCCAGACATAAGAAATCCACCCAGCGTGACCATTGCCAGGTGATAGTAATTCGGCTGCCCCTGTGCTGCCAATGCATACCCAAAAGCGCATGAAAAAGAAACCAATAAGGAAAGCCGGATCTTGAGTAATTCAATCAAGGCCTTAACCTTTGTTCCTATCCAGGCTGACTTTTCTATGGTTGGTTGAGAATACATCAACTTGATAACGCCACACCAGGCTTTTTGTTCGCCAATAACAAGACGGCCAGCTGCACCCCAAAAGCACCTGTGGCCAACATTAAATGAAGGGGCTGCAAATACGCGGGCACATCAAAATACCCCATTGCCACACCGGTCAAAAATGTTCCCAAAATTAAGATGATCAGCCCATGCCCTAAAATTTTGGGCGCCCTACTTTTAACCAATTTCCAGGCCAGCAGACCATTGACTATAAGTACGGCCCATGAAAAGGAACGATGGATAAGAAAGTCATTACCTGCGGCCGATATCCAGGTGGAGCGAGGTGCCAGTTGGCTTGCCAACACATCGATTGTTTCCCTCAACTCTGTTCCTAGAAATACCTGTCCCATTAACACCACGAGCGCGGCCACTATCAACCATGAGGACACATGAGTTATCGTGGTTCCCTCATTGCCACGGCTCTCAAGCAACAAATAGATAATCATTCCCACAATCACCAGCGCAAGGAACATATGAACCGTGATGGTCCAGGAAGTAAGGTTGGTCGAAACCACAATGCTTCCGAACCAACCCTGAATGATCACCGCCATCAGCGTGGCCACGGAGACCCAAAAAAGCTTTGGATGATGCGCTCTTGAAAAAAAGGAACTTAACACAAGTCCAATGATCAACATACCTACCAACACCCCCAGCAACCTATTTACGTATTCAATCCAGGTCTTCACGGGATTAAAGTCTGTTTCCTGGAGAATTGACTCATCACTAAGAATCTGATTGGCGGTCGCGCTCATGCCAACTGCTGAAAGGTACCTGGCAAACTTCTCGTTCTTCCTGGCGCGATGAGCTGAATACTTTTCCTTGTAGTCCTTGGGCAATTGGTTGACCGATGTGGGTGGAACCCACCTGCCAAAGCACCGGGGCCAATCGGGGCAACCCATACCCGAGCCTGTGGCCCTGACCACTCCACCGGCCAGTATCAAAAGATAAACGGCAACCAGGGTAGATAAACAAAGTTTATGAAACCGCCTGACTGCCGCCTTACTCAAGACAAATGTCTCTTCTTAGTGCTTCTTCTCATCCACTACAATGGCATCACCGTCTTCCATCTCCAACTTGATCAGCTCGTTCTCATGAGGCAGGTTGGATTCCGGAGTCTCGGAGTAAGGGATGTGCTGTGGGATATAATCCTCTTTTGCACCCGGCTTGCTGTAATCGTAGGCCCAGCGATACACGGTAGGGATTTCACCTGGCCAATTGCCGTGCTGTGGATTGCGAGGCGTAGTCCACTCCAATGTGGTTGAATTCCAGGGGTTGGCTGGCGCCAGCTTGCCGCGGAAAATGCTGTAGAAGAAGTTGAACAAGAAAATGAACTGCGCACCCAGCGTTAGGATTGCAGCCACGCTTACCAGCATGTTAAGGTCTGCGAACGACTGGAAAGTTTCAAAGTTTGTCCAGGTATAGTATCTGCGAGGAAATCCAGCGATTCCAATGTAGTGCATCGGGAAGAACACCAGGTAAACCCCTACAAAGGTGATCCAGAAGTGAATGTTGCCTAACCGTTCGTCCATCATCCGTCCGAACATCTTCGGGAACCAGTGATACACACCCGCCAACATCCCAAAGAAGGATGCACTACCCATTACAAGGTGGAAGTGAGCCACCACGAAGTACGTATCGTGCAACTGGATATCTACCGCAGAGTTACCAAGAAAAATCCCGGTAATACCACCTGTGAGGAAGAACGACACCAAGCCAATGGAGAACAACATGGCCGGTGTGAACCGGATATTCCCTTTCCAAAGCGTGGTGACGTAATTAAAGATTTTAACAGCGGAAGGCACTGCAATGATGAGCGTCAATAAAGTGAAGATCGATCCCAGGAAAGGGTTCATACCCGTCACGAACATATGGTGCGCCCACACGACAAAAGATAAGATGGCGATGAATAGCATCGAGCCCACCATCGCTTTGTAGCCGAAGATCGGCTTGCGCGAATTGGTCGCAATGATTTCAGAGGTGATTCCCAGTGCTGGCAACAACACGATGTACACTTCGGGGTGGCCCAGGAACCAAAACAAATGCTGGAAGAGGATAGGACTACCGCCTTCGTGTGCCAAAGCTTCACCGCCAATAAATATATCTGACAAGTAGAAGCTTGTTCCAAAACTGCGGTCAAAAATCAATAGCAGAGCTGCTGCAAACAATACAGGGAATGACAACAAACCTATAATTGCCGTAAAGAAGAAAGCCCAAATGGTGAGTGGCAACCTGGAAAACGACATGCCCTTGGTCCGCATATTGATGACGGTGGTGATATAGTTGATACCACCCAACAAAGTGCTGACAATAAACAATGCCATCGCAACCAACCAGAGTGTCATTCCCAATCCGGAGCCGGACATCGCTTGTGGCAAGGCACTCAATGGTGGATACACCGTCCAGCCACCACTGGCAGGTCCTGTGGAGAGAAAGAATGACGTAAACATGATACAGCTCGACAAGAAGAAGAACCAATACGAAAGCATGTTCATAAATCCGGAGGCCATATCGCGGGCTCCTACTTGAAGCGGAATCAAAAAGTTTGAGAATGTGCCGCTCAATCCGGCAGTCAACACAAAGAATACCATGATGGTGCCATGCATGGTAACCAGCGCGAGATAGAACTCTGTATCAAGCTTGCCGGCATCCGTAATCCAACCTCCCAAAACCGGTCTCAACCATTCCAGGTTGGCGTCTGGGAAACCAAGCTGCAGGCGGAAGATCACCGACAACGTACCTCCCAACAGCGCCCAAAAGATACCCGTGATCAGGAACTGCTTGGCAATGATCTTGTGGTCCTGGCTGAAGATGTAGTGCGTCCAAAAATTACCATGCCCGTGCTCATGTTCATGGTCATCGTGATGAACATGCGAATCGGTATGTGTTACTGTAGTTGCCATTCTAAACTTTCTTTAATTCGAAATTGTAACTGACTGAGCTGAAACCTGTCCCTCCACATAATCTTCCACCGGCAAGCCAGCCTTAATCATTGCGGCCTCGCGCAGGTTTGCAGGTACTTGTTTCAAATATTCCGGATTCTGCTTCAACCAGGGTATCTGGTCTGACTTCCACTTGTTGTAGTCTTCAGGTTCATCCACCACCACGAGCAGGCGCATCGAAAAGTGACCTTGTCCGCAGATTTCGGTGCAAGCCAACTCATAATTGAAGTTGGGGTTTCCGGTTTCGGCCCGCATCTCAGCGGTGGTTTTGGTAGGCACCAACTTAAAGTGCGTTTGCATGCCAGGAACGGCATCCATCTTCACGCGGAAGTGAGGAAGGAATACGCTGTGCAGAACATCCTTGGCGCGGATCTTCAAAAGGACTTCTTTGCCTTTTGGCATGTGTAGTTCCAATGCTTTGAAGTCATCGAATGCATTCTTGTCTTCAAGATTCAACCCGAACTCATTCACTGCATCAATCATCTTAAAATTGGTTTCACCCAACTGCTGGTCTTTTATACCCGGGTAACGAACGGTCCAGGCGAACTGCTGGGCCACCAACTCGATCACTTCAGCCTGCTCTGATGCCGGAGCTGTAATCTCATTCCAAACGCTAAGCCCTCTGAAAATCAACAGGGCAAGCACGATGGCGGGCACGATGGTCCAAACAATCTCCAACGCGTGATTGTCTGGAATAAATGTGGCTTTACGATCCGGGCGGTAACGATACTTGAAGGTAAACCAAAACAGGCCCACAAAAATGATGGTAAAGGAAATGATGGTGATCCACATGGTGATCCAAAACAGGCCATCGGTAATGGTTCCGTGCTCGGAAGCAACGGGCAGTACGTAGCTATCGAAATGGGCAAAAGAGTACCAGAAGAATGCGCCTAGGCTGACTACCAAAAAGATAATCATCAAATACGCATGTACGTTGTTGCCGGAATAGTCAGCCTTGTCCTCAGGGCTTTTCACCAATCCTACCAGCCTTCCGATCCGGAAGATCATGTACAGGATAGCCAGCACCAGAACAACACCCAAACCTATTATCAAACTCATCATAACCGTTAAACTTTGCTAGTCAAATAATGCTAAATATGATGATGCAAGCTCTCTCCCATCATCGGGTGGTTTTTGGCCACCAGCGGAACCTTCGACAACGCGTTCAAGGCGACATATACAAAGCCAGCCATGAATACCAATGCCAACCCTATTTCAATAAATCCAACGCCACCTTCATGCTGCATCACTCCGGGGGTCACCATATTGTAGAAATCAAACCAGTGGCCGATGATTACAATCGGGCACACCACCTTGAGCAATGACATATGACGCTTCGCATCTCTCGTCATTAGCAACAAGAATGGCAATACAAAGTTTAGGATAAGATTGGTATAAAACACCCAACTGTAAGGGCTATTTTTCATTCGGGTGAAGAAATACACCGTTTCTTCAGGAATGTTGGCGTAATAAATCAACAAAAACTGACCAAACCAGATGTAGGTCCAGAAAATGCTAAATGCAAACACAAATTTTCCCAGGTCGTGCAGGTGATTGGCGTTCACCATCTTCAGGTATCCTGCATCCTTTAGCGATACAACGATAAACGTGATCATTGCCAAACCGCTCACCCACCAGCTGGCAAATACATACCAACCCATCATGGTGCTGAACCAGTGCGGATCGATGCTCATCACCCAGTCCCAAGCGGCAATAGATGAAGAAACAGCAAAGATCACCAAGAACACTGCAGACAAGCTGCGCGCCTTAAACCAGTGGCTGGTGCTTCCGTCAATATCCTCGGCAAGCATTTCCTTCTTGATCCAATTGAAGAACAGGTACCAAAGGCCGAAGAAGATTACCATGCGGGCGATGTAAAACAACGGGAACCCACCGGCATGCAATGGCCAGAAAAAGTAAGCGCTCTTCCCGGTCAAGATTTTATCCTGCTCTGGTCCTTCGTAAAGATTATGATGTGTCCAATGGAAAAGGTCGGCCTTGGCCGCGAACCAAATCACCAACGTAAGAATCCCTGCAATCGGAATCCATGTGCCCATCGCCAGCGGAATGCGTTTAATCGGTGCCGACCAGCCTGCTGAGGCGGCATACTGAATCGCCACAAAGAACAATCCAATGAGGCCCAGTCCAGTGAAGAACACATTGTTGTGCCACAGAGAGGTGTATACGCGCTTCAACCAGGTTGGGCTACCATGGTGTTCTTCCGCGGCAGCTTCCTGATCTGCCACAACGCTGGCATCAGCGCTGGCCACCAACGTGCTGGAAATACCGGCAGAAGCATGTTCTTCACTGTGTCCACCGCCACTCATGGCCAGTACCACGCCCAGGATGAACAGCGCGAGACCTACCACACCCATGATGATCAGTCTCTTCTTTGTTTCGGACTTGAATTCGTATTTCTCTTCGGCTACCATTTATGGATCATTCAAAAATTGAGAACTATTTCTTTTGCAACGTCTTCACGTACTTGGCAATCTTCCAACGGTCTTCGGGACTCACCTGCGACCCGTGCGCCTGCATCAAGCCCTTGCCCCAAGTGATCACGTGGAAGATGTGGCCCTCGGTAATGTTCAAATAGGCATCACCTGTTAAGTTGGCTACACCTGCCACGGCACCTTTTTCAACGCCATCCACGGTTACTCCGCTTGCAACCTTGCCATCGCCAAGGCCCTTCGGACCATGGCAGTGATTACAATAAATGGCATACAATGCCTTGCCCTCTGCAATGACTGCGGCTGTTGAGTCCAGCGGATTCTTCACTGCTGCCCCATATGCCAGGCTGTCTTTCGAAATGCGGTACGGCAACCAGCCCTGCTTGTTTCGCTTCACCGTGTGAGCAGGTGGCGTTCGCATGTTCATGCGATGCGGATTGTATTGGTTGCTGTTGAAGTACTCACCCCTTCCATTATCGAGGGAGTTTACCCACTTACCTGCATCTTGATCGGTAATTTGGGTTAATGGCTCATACGCGACTGAGTGGTACATGTTGGGTGCGTACTCACGGCCGGGGTTGTCGCCCTCAGCCTTGCAGCCTGATAGCAGTGCTGCCGCTGAAACACCCAAGATCAATGAACTGATATATCCTGCCTTTCGCATTGCTTATAAATTCTTTTCGTTTACCTCTTCCGCACCTGTTTCCTTCAGGATACGGCCAATTTCATCTTTCGAAATTTTGTTGCTGCCCAGACTTACGGCCAGCACATGCTTGTCGTCCGTGCTGCGCAAGTCGAACTGTTTTGGAAACTTGTAGGGTTTCATGTCGCTCACGATGAGGAAAGTGGCCACCATGCCGAGTGCGGCCAATAACACGGTCAGCTCAAACGTAACCGGGATAAAGGGGGGCAACGAGGCAAAGTTCTTCCCACCGATGATCATGGGCCAGTCGTAACCAAGCATCCAAATCTGCATGATCAGGGCCAGCGAAGTGCCAGTCATGCCAAACATGAAAGCTGCAATGGGCAGGCGGGTACGCTTGTAGCCGAGTGCTTCATCCAAGCCGTGAACGGGGAATGGGGAATACACCTCGTGAATCTTCACTCCTTTCTCCCGAATCTTTTCAACGGCATGAAGCAGCACGTCTTCATCGTTGTAAATGCCTACCAAAAAGTTGTTGTTGCTATCCATCTCTAAATCAATGCTTTTTTTCTGATGTCGACTTTACAATGCTTTTCACTTCGGCCATGTTGATTACCGGGAAGAACTTGGCAAACAACAGGAACGCGCAGAAGAAGAAACCAAACGTCAAAATGTATTCACCCAAATCGTACAGGGTCGGATAGAACATGGACCAGCTCGAAGGCAGGTAGTCGCGGTGCAATGAGGTAACGATAATCACGAAACGCTCGAACCACATACCGATGTTCACAATAATTGAAAGGACAAATGTGGACACGATGCTGGTTCTGATCTTCTTAATCCAGAAAAGTTGCGGTGAGATCACGTTGCAAGTCATCATCGACCAGTAAGCCCACCAATACGGACCGGTGACCCTGTTGTAGAAAGCATACCACTCGGCAGGAACCTGTCCATACCAGGCCACAAACAATTCGGTGATGTAAGCGATGCCCACGATCGAACCTGTCACGATGATGATGATGTTCATCAGCTCAATGTGGTATACCGTGATATAGTCCTCAAGCTTAAATACTTTCCGGGTAACCAACAGCAGTGTTAATACCATGGCAAAGCCGGAGAATATCGCACCCGCCACAAAGTAAGGCGGGAAGATCGTGGTGTGCCATCCGGGGATCACCGAGGTCGCAAAGTCGAAGGATACGATCGTGTGAACGGACAATACCAGCGGGGTGGATAGACCCGCGAGGATCAGGGCCACCGACTCATAACGCATCCATGTCTTGGCACCACCGCTCCACCCGAAGCTGAGCGCATTGTATACAATCGCGCGTGTTTTGTTACCCATGCGCACCGCCCTGTCGCGGATTACCGCGAAGTCAGGAATAAGGCCCATGTACCAGAACACGAGCGATACGGTGAAGTATGTTGAGATCGCGAACACGTCCCACAGCAATGGCGAGTTGAAGTTCACCCACAGTGATCCAAATGCGTTGGGTAGCGGCAGCGCCCAGTAGAAACCCAGCCACAAGCGGCCCATGTGGATCAGCGGGAAACTGGCCGCACAAATCACCGCGAAAATCGTCATCGCTTCTGCCGCACGGTTGATGGACATTCTCCACTTCTGGCGGAATAGCAAAAGGATGGCAGAGATCAGCGTTCCTGCGTGACCGATACCGACCCACCACACGAAGTTGGTGATGTCCCACGCCCAACCTACGGTCTTGTTCAGTCCCCACATGCCGATGCCCTCCCACAGGGTAACCGACATACAATAAACTCCAAACGCTAACAATGCCGAAGAAATACCAAATGCCATCCACCAAAGCTGGGTGGGTTTCCCCTCCACCTGCCGGCTGATGTCTTCCGATACATCGGCAATGGTCTTACCTCCGGTTACTAAGGGTTCGCGTACTGCTGAGGTTACTTGCATAAATACCTTTATCTATCGTTAAGCGTTTTGTTTTTCCTTGTTCCTGATCTTGGTGAGGTAGAAGATGTTTGGCTTTACACCGATCTCTTCCAACACGCGATACGCGCGTGGGTTGCCAATCACCTTATCAAATCCGTAAGCTCCTTTCTTGTCGTGATCGATCTTCAAGAGCTTGCTGATCTGGCTGTTTTTGTCGTTCATGTCACCAAACACAATGGCGCCTGTTGCACACGCTGCCTGACATGCAGTCACCACTTCGCCATCTTTCAACTCGCGCTTCTCCCGCTTCGCATTGAGCTTGCCGGCCTGGATGCGTTGCACGCAGAAGGAACACTTCTCCATCACACCACGAGAACGTACAGTTACATCTGGGTTCAACACCATGCGTCCCAAGTCCGTGTTCATAGCCGGGTTCGCCTGCGCAAACTGCTGGTTGTCGTGGTACTTAAACCAGTTAAATCTTCTTACCTTGTAAGGACAGTTGTTGGCACAATAGCGAGTACCAATGCAACGGTTGTAGGTCATTTGATTGAGACCTTCCGTGCTGTGGGTAGTAGCTGCCACGGGGCACACTGTTTCGCAAGGTGCGTTGTTACAGTGCTGGCACAACATCGGCTGGAAGGTTACCTCAGGATTCTCTGCAGCGATCTCCAACGACAAATAGTCATCGACATCGTTGGTCACACTGCTGTAGTAACGGTCAATTCGCAGCCAGTGCATTTCACGCCTGCGGATCACTTCATCTTTACCCACAATGGCCACGTTGTTTTCCACGTTACATGCTACCACGCAGGCACCGCAACCCGTACACGAGTTCAGGTCGATCGACATGCCCCAGTGGTGGTTGCTGTAAGAGTGGCCTTTCCACAAACTCACACTGCTTGGATCCACTTCCTGATCCCACTGCGTGATCTTCGGAACATCCCTACCCGCGGCCGGGTTCGACTTGAATTCTGAGAGCACCGACTCCTGGATGACGTTGGTGCGGCCCATGTAAGTCTGGTGAATCTGCGTTTGCGCGATTTGGAAGTCCTGATCCGCCTTGGTCACCTCTACACCTCCGGTTACGCTGTAATTCAGCGTGCCATTGAGCATGCCCACCATCGGGTAAACATTGAGGCCAATGTTTTCCGCCACTTTGCCCACCTTGGTGCGGCCATATCCCAGTGCCACGCCAATCGTGCCTGGTGTTTGACCTGGCTGAACCAGTGCAGGTAATGTAATTGACCTGCCACCAACTGTAATGCTGATGTGCTGTGTCCTGCCCTCTGCATCATTCTCGATGCCCAGTGTTTTCGCATCTCGCTGCGAAATGGTTGCGTAGTGATCCCACACTGCTTTGGTGATGGGATCAGGCAATTCTTGCAGCAAAGGGTTGTTGGCCTGGGATCCGCTACCCAATGCATAGCTTTCATAAATCACCAACTCAAATCCCGTATTGGAGGCTTTGTAATTGGCACTGATGTCTTGACCCGCTGCCGCCACGTTGCCGCCAAAGTTCAAGGCAGAGGTATCACTTGTGGTTAAATCAAGCACACCATCATACAGGCATTTGTCCCAGAAACTCTGGAAGTCCATGCCATCGCCAGCTTTACCATAAAACCAATTGCGCCAGTTGTTCTTCACGAAAGTAAAGTACTCTGTGGGCTCGCCTGCCCAGGCCATGAAGCTCTCTTGTGCCTGGCGGGTTTTGAATATGGGCGTAATCGCGGGCTGAGATAGTGAATAAGAATCTTTCTTAGGTTCGAAGTCGTTCCAAGACTCCAGGTAGTGATGATCCGGTGCGATGTAACCACACATCGATGCGGTCTCATCGGCAGTCGTGGACGTTGAAACCGTGAGGCCAATATTCTTCAATGCACTCCCCAGCTTCTCTCCCATCGGGTGATCATAAACCGGGTTACAGTTATAGAATATGACGGCACCCACCCCACCGCTGGCTGCGCGGTCCACAAATGCGGCCATTTCCTCATCGCTTCCATTGCGGAAGTTCACCGGCTGACCGGGAAGGATCGTGGCACCATAGTTGCCGAGCAAATAATTGATGCCATTCACGAGCACTTGCACGGATTTGTCATTGGATCCACAAACCACCAGGGATGCCCCGCGGTTGTTCCAGAGTTCTTCTGCGGCCATGTCCAGGTGAGCAACTTCACCAATGGTATCTGCACCGGCCGATTGACCTGCCTTTGAGGCAATCAATTTATAGAGTTGTACCACCAACAAACCTTCCTGTGAAGGGCGAATCATCGAACGATAATCCGCATTGGCGCCTGTCATGGTCAGGTTCGATTCGAATTGGAAGTGACGGGACATCGTACGCTTGTCTTCGCTGATCTGGCGATTGACCGCGTACTGCTTTGTGTTTTCAATAGTAGAAAGCCAGGTTCCCAGGAAGTCGGCATTGATACCTACCACCACCTGCGCTTTTGAAAAATCGTATGATGGAATGAACGCAGAACCAAATGACTCCTGGTTTGCCTTGCGCATGCCATCGTAGGAGATCGGATCGTATTGAATATGCCTGGCAGCGGGATATTTTGCCTTGAACCTTTCAATTACTGCCTTCGTGCTTGGGCTGAGGATCGTATTGCTAACAATGCTGATCTCACCATTGGCTGCGGCCAATTTTTCTGTGATCTCCTTGTCCACATCTTCCCACAGCGCGTTTTCTGTCCCCTTTCGAGGACCCCGCAAGCGATAGCTATCGTAAAGCGACATCACAGACGCTTCCACCTGAGCAGAGGTGCCACCGAGTGTCACTTTTGAAAGTGAGTTCCCGTCCACCTTGATGGGGCGGCCCTCTCTTGTCTTCACTACAATGCTGCAGTAATCGCCACCATTTACATAGGTTGACGCATAGTAGTTGGGAATGCTTGGGTCAACGTCAACCGGCTTGTTGACATATGGAATGGCTTTGCGGATAGGTGCTTCACAAGCCGCGAGTGACGCAGCCGCAACACTGAAACCCATCATCTTCAAAAAGTCTCTCCTCGAATGTCCGGGATCTTCCTCAACTCCCAAGTCAACAAACTCTTTGTCGGCATGTTTTACGTACTTGGGGTCGTTCCTCAATTGCTCGAGACCTTTCCAGTATGTCTTTTTTGTATGGCTCATACTTTTCTTATATCCTAAAAAACAAAGCGTTAAATCCTAAAAATCAATAGTGACACTTGGCGCACTCCAATCCGCCAATGTCCTCCACCTTCATCGGTTGCTTGCTGTTATGCAGTTCCAGCAGTTTATCATAGTAGGCGTTGCCCTTCGTGTTGACATCTGTCTTGCGGTGGCAGTCGATACACCAGCCCATGGTGAGCAGCGAATATTGTTTCACCACATCCATTTCCTCAATCGGACCGTGGCAAGTCTGGCATTCAATGCCGCCTACGTTCACGTGCTGTGAGTGATTGAAGTATGCCAGGTCTGGCAGGTTGTGAATGCGGACCCATTCGATTGGCTGATTGTTTTCAACAGCCGCGTATATTTTCGCGATCTCGCCTGCGCCCGTGATGGTTCCTTCGCGGATCTGGGTGTGGCAATTCATACAGATGTTGGCCGAAGGAATATTTGCGCTTCTACCGATGCTTACACCTGTGTGACAGTATTGGCACTGAATTTCATATTGTCCCGCGTGAACCTTGTGAGAAAAAGCGATAGGCTGCTTGGGCTGATAGCCCTGTTGCACCCCGATGGTATAAAGTCCATCGATCACCGTTTTGAAACCAACGGCAGCTACGACAAAGACCACCAGGAAGATAAATCCTGGGCTCCGGATGACCGAGTCGAAAGTAATGGGCGAGTGAACAACTTCTCGGTCTTCCTCGCTGAGTTCGCGTTGATCAAGGTATTTCTTAAGCACATTGATAATAAGTGCCAGGATGATCAGCAGCAGCACCAGGATGATGACCATGCCAATCAGGATCGCGTTCAGGTATGAGGAGGGCAGAGAACTCTCCCCACCGGCACCTCCGGCTGCTACCTCAGTGGCTGGTGCCACATCGGGCTTCTCCGCCTCGGCCTTGATGTAGGCCAGCGTGTTCATGACGTCTTCATCACTGAGCGTGGTAAAGGCCGTCATCTGCGTCTTGTTGTATTCTTCGTAAAGGCTATTGGCGTATTCGTCTCCACTGGCAATCACCTTGGCGGAGTTTTTCACAAAACCTTTGATCCAATCAATAGAGGGAGCGCGATCGTACACACCGGCTAGGGCGGGGCCAATCAACTTGGTCTTGACCCGGTGGCAGGCTTTACAGTTCTGAGTGAAGATGGCCTCACCGGCTGATACGGCCGCGGGATCTGAGGAGATTTCCTGCGCGAAATTGTAAGTACTAACGGTGAGAAGGAGACATGTGAATAGCGTGCTGAGATAACCTGCGTATCGATGATTCATTCTGAGTCGTTTAGGTATTCGGCTAACTTTTCCGAATGGCACAAATCTACACCCGGAATGCATTTTTTCAAATTTATTTTGGAAGCCCCAACCATAATTTTGACGCACTTTTGTGAGCATCTTTGACTCGAAGATTCAACACAATTTCTATGGCACCGCCTCATTTCATCTGGTAATTATTTAGAATGAATTTAAATAGATAAAACTCAAAAAAACATGACGCCTTTTGAATATGTTACTGTGCTCATTTCCATCATTTTAGGTTTGGGAATAACGCAAATTGTAACTGGCGTAGCGGATTTCATCCACGCGTGGGAGCGTGTGAAACTCTACTGGCCGCACCTCTTGTGGATCTTGCTGGTGTTTTTTCTCCACGTATACGAATGGTGGACGATTTATGACTTGCGGCAATATGACACGTGGCGCCTGCCCACTTTCCTTTTTGTCACCTTATATCCGATTAACCTTTTCGTGCTCGCGCGAATCCTATTTCCATCGCAGTTACCTGCCGACCATTTTACATTCAAAGACTTTTACTTTGACAACTACCGCAAATACTTTCTGAGCATCATCATCCTGAATGTGTTGGGCATGCTGGACAATGTTTTCATCACCGATCGCTCCCTCCTTGAACAAACTCCGCAGTTGTTGATCCTCGCAGTTCTGCTCCCGTTGGTCATGAAACGGGTGACAGCTCCCTGGTTGCATAAGCTCATTGTGGTATCGATGGTGCTGGCCATGGTGGTAAGCATGATTGTGCGTTGGAACGTTTGGCTCATTCAATCCTAACCTCATTTATATTTTCGGTAGTCAGGTATCAGTCGATAATTGATACTTTGGCCTCCAAAAAAAATTGACTTACCCCATGAAACAGAGAACTCTATTTTTAGCACTACTCCTTTTTACAAGTGCGTTGGCATTTGCTCAGGAGGCCATCGACCTGCATGTCATTCACCGAATCAAGGAGGAAGGGTTGCAGCGCTCGAAGATGGAGGAAATTGCTTTTCAACTCACTGATGCGTCCGGTCCCAGACTCACCAACTCGCCTGGCTACAAACGCGCAGCCGACTGGGCGATAACGCAACTCCAGGCATGGGGGCTTAATGCCAGTCTCGAAAAATGGGGCGAGTTCGGCAAAGGATGGCAGGTAGAAAAAAACTATGCTGCGATGACATCACCTTACTACATGCCCATCATCGGCACGCCCAAGGCCTGGACAGCCGGCACAAAGGGTGCAATCGCGGGAGACGTGATGTTGATCGATGTGAACACAGAAGAAGATCTGAAAAAATATGAGGGCATGCTCTCCGGTAAGATTATTGTGTTCAAGTCAACTGCTGAAACAGGTCCCACGTTTGAAGCCGATGCCACTCGCAGAACGGCCGAAAGCCTGGACGAACTTGCCACGCAGCCCATCGGTCAGAGCAGCCGCTTTACCCCAGAGGCCCTGGCTCAATTCAGGGCACGCAGGGCACTCAACCAGAAAATCGATGAGTTTCTGAAGAAAGAAAATGTGGCTTTAGTCATCCGGGGTCGCTCGGGCAAACACGGTACCTATTTCACAAGCAACGGAGCATCTTACCGCGGTGGCTCAGAACCCGGCATCCCGGAATTGGAAACTACACCCGAACATGCCGACCTCATGGCACGGTTAATCGAGAAAGGAACTGCTGTGAAACTCGAGGCAGAAATCAAAACCAGGTTCTTTGAAGAGGATCTCAATGCATACAATGTGATCGCTGAGATCCCCGGAACGGACAAGGACCTCAAAGCGGAAGTGGTAATGCTGGGCGGGCACCTCGACTCCTGGCACGGTGCCACCGGGGCAACGGACAATGCCTCGGGCTGTGCCGTGATGATGGAAGCTGTAAGGATTTTACAAGCGACAGGATTGAAGCCGAAGCGAACCATTCGTATTGCACTCTGGTCGGGCGAAGAGCAAGGTATCTTCGGCAGTCGCAATTATGTGAAGAATCACTTTGCCGATCCTGCCGACATGAAGCTTAAACCGGAGCATGGCAAATTTTCTGCCTATTATAATATAGACAACGGTACGGGCCGAATCCGAGGGATCTACCTGCAAGGCAACGATGCCGCGCGGCCGGTGTTCGAAAAGTGGTTCGAGCCGTTTGCAGATATGATCGATCATACCACCATCACCATTCGCAACACAGGGGGTACAGACCATTTGGGATTTGATGCCGTGGGTCTGCCTGGATTTCAGTTCATCCAGGATCCGATTGAATACAATACACGCACCCACCATACCAACATGGACACGTACGAACGGCTGGTGATGGATGACCTCAAACAGATGGCAGTGATTGTGGCCAGCTTTGTTTACCACACGGCACAGCGCGCGGAGAAGATTCCAAGAAAGCCGCTGCCAGTGCCAACCAAATAGGATGCTCTTGTGTATAAAAGTCGGGGCGGGCCATCGTTGATGGCCCGCCCCGACTTTTATATCTTTCCCTTATTGCTACCTTTTCGCGGAAGCCTGTCCCATTGCCTTCATTCTCTCATAAACCTCCACGTTTTTAACCCCCGTGGAATCGGTGATGATCTGGGTATAATTGTCCGGACCATCAAAAATCAAATCGATGTCAAAGGTGCGACCCACGATGTTGTAAGTTGAAACCGTTACGACTTCCCGAACCTTGTTGTCGCCCAACATCTCAAAATTTCCATAACCCATGCCCGTGTGGGGTTTGCCGGTCGAGTCGAGGAAGGTGAAGCCGTACATAAAATGACCTGTGTGATAAGTCTTGTATTGTGTCATCTCATACACAGACGTATCCCCGTCTATGACGTCAAATATCCTCACCAATTTCCAAGCACCATCCAGCGGTGAGGTTTCTTCCATACTTACATTTTCGTATTCTTCTGTTAGTTCATAGGGATTACCTCCCATCATGATCTCACCGATAATTTGCTTATACCCGGTAGGTGTAACCTCAATGCCCAGATTGTAGCTTGCAGGATCTGTTTGAATCACACTGTCTGACGCACTATAAATCACATTCTCAGTCAGCCCTCGGGAATTCAGCATATAAGTGCCGATCCCAAAAGCTGCCAGAGAATCCCTTTCATTAAAATTGACGTACATCATGAATTCAGGGGTGTAAATCTTTAGCTGGTGCGCACCGGTAATGAGCGAATCAGTATCCGCGTCCTTAATTTTCTGAGAGAGCATGCGATATGCCCCGGACATGTTGATTGACTCCTTGGCAGGTCGACTACATGAAAGGCCTACCAGAACTAGCAATAGTAGAATAACGCGCTGCATAGTGGACTGGGTTTTAAGATGGAAAAGAACTCAATTACAGGGTAATTAAATATAGCTATCCACCTTTAATGAACAAAGCAAAAACCACTTGAATTACCGGTACCGGAGCGACCGGAAACCCAACATAAATTGCTCGGATTATCGCGGCATTTGCTGGGGAGTGAAAACTGAAATCGTGTTGTCGTTTCTGATGGTCGCGTAACCAAGATAGATTAAAATAATACCTGCCAATTCGGTCACGTAAAGCACCTCCGTATATCCAAACTTGGTGAATGATCCACCTATTCCGGGTAACAGACCCCCGAACGCAATAAAAAGATTCCCTAAAAACCTGTTTCGGTAAACTTTGTCCTGACTGTACTTATAGGCCGAGTAAAACGCACCTCCTACTAAAAAGATAAACGCATAGATGTTGATGATGGGCGTGATGAGCCGTACCCAACCCCATTGTAATACGTGGCCCGTAAGCCTTGTGGCTTCCACGCGACTATAGTCAATTGGAGAGATGAGGACCAGGGCCGTGGCAATGATTACCACGGTAAGCACGACAAAACCCATGATCGTAGCCGTACATTTTGAAAACATCAAAAACACCGACCCTTGTGCCAATGGAAAACCGCCCAGCAGCGCACCCATCACGTACCAAGCCTTGAACACGGGTGCACTCCATCCCCACAATCCCACAACGCTTTCAGTCAATGTTCCCAAGCCATAGGCAAGGACGCCCAGCGTCCACCAGAAGAGATAGGCAGGTCTTCCCTTTGCGTTCCAATGCTTGTACAGGATGACGAAAAACCAGGCCGACAGCAAGGTGGTGAGGATGGGAATCTTGTGAATGATACTTAGCAAACCGATTTGATAATTAAGGGTGCAAAGTAAGTATGATCCGATTGACCAAAAATGACGCGGTGAGGATTAAAAGTAACCGAAAAGCCGGGTCCAATTGTATATATTTAATCGAACTTATTTCCGATGAATACAAGACGCGTTTTCCTTTGGTCCATCACGGTTGCGCTGGGTGGATTTCTCTTTGGTTTTGACACGGCCGTGATTTCCGGAGCCGAGCAGGAGATTCAGAAAGTATGGGGGCTCAGCGATGCGATGGTCGGCCAAATGGTAGCCATGGCGTTGTATGGAACGGTAATCGGTGCGTTGTTTGGTGGCTATCCCGCAGATGGCCTCGGAAGAAAAAAATCTCTTTTCTGGATTGCCATCCTCTACTTTGTTTCAGCTGTAGGTTCGGCAATCGCACCGGAGGTTTATTCTTTGATGTTTTTCCGGTTCATTGGCGGGCTCGGTGTGGGCGCTTCGTCTGTCATCGCTCCCATGTACATTGCAGAAATCTCCCCTAGGGAAAAGCGCGGTCAACTGACGGCCTTGTTCCAATTCAACATTGTGCTTGGAATCGTAATCGCTTATTTATCGAACTATCTCATTGGCGGAGGGGCCAATGGCAACTGGCGATGGATGCTGGGTGTGGAGGGATTTCCCGCTCTGGCGTTTGTCATCCTCATTTTGATGGTACCGCGTAGCCCCCGTTGGCTGATCGTGAAAAAAGGACTTGTGGATGAAGCCCGGAAAGTGCTGGAAATGATCAATCCACTCACCGCGGAAGAAAATCTCAAAGCCATTCAGGAACATGCTGCCAAAGATGGCCATCAATCGAAGGGATTGAAAGAGTTTTTCTCGGGCAGGTACTCCTTCCCCATTCTGCTGGCCTTCCTCATCGCCTTCTTTAATCAAACCTCGGGCATCAATGCCGTGATCTACTATGCGCCCAGGATTTTCAGAGACACCGGTATGGCCGATAGCGCGTCACTCCTTTCTTCCGTGGGCATTGGCGTAATCAACCTCGTCTTTACCATGATCGGTCTCAGCCTTATCGACAAAATGGGAAGGAGATTTCTGATGTACATTGGCTCAGTTGGTTACATTGCGTCCCTGGCATCAGTTGCTTACGTGTTCATGAGTGGAGCAGAAGTACCCCAATGGCTGGTGCCGGCACTTCTTTTTGTATTCATTGCCTCACATGCCATCGGACAGGGGGCCGTCATTTGGGTATTCATCACCGAGATTTTTCCTAATAACGTGCGCTCTTTCGGAAATTCCTTTGGTTGCGGAACCCACTGGGTTTTTGCTGCCTTGATTGCGGGCATCTTTCCCTGGATTGCCGGTGAATTTGGTACCGGACCAACCTTCGCCCTCTTCTCCATCATGATGGTGCTGCAGCTGATGTTTGTGTGGAAAATGATGCCGGAAACGAAAGGCAAATCGCTGGAAGAATTGGAGGAAATCCTCCTAAAAAAAGTGTAGAACCATTTGACATTTGGTACTTCGCCAGAAAATTGGTTGTGGCTCCGAACCAACGGAGGCGAACATTAATTCCATTGCAACAGAATGAACTTCTCAAGGGATAATGACGGCAAATCCCCCTATGCTCATCGGCAATTGGATGGACAATTCATGGTTTGCAACACGTGCACTCCAACCTAATAGGCCGCACCTTTGTGCAGCTTCGTTCCGGGTTTGGTCCACCCCATTCCGTGTTTCAACACGTGGGGAGTAACCAGCAAGCTGACCAAAAGTGTAATGACCAGCAGGGGAACAAACACGATTGGAAAGATGGTTGCGAACACAAACACTGCGCCAATAATGAAAGGTTTCATAGCTGACGATTGTTTTTGTTACATACAAAGTTTACCCAATTCCGGAGCGGATTGCCATGAGCAAAGTCAGAAAAGACATTCCGCATAGCCCTAACCCGTTCCAAATCCACTAATTTTCAGAAACATTATTTATGAAAAGCACTTTTATTGCGCTGGCACAGGCTTTGGCAACGTTGCCTTCCCGGGCGCAGAACGACTATCGCGAAGACGTGGCCTCGGTAGATCAAATCATCGCATCGCTATATGCGGTGATTTCCGGAGAGAAGGGTGAGGTTCGCAACTGGGATCGGTTTCGCAATTTGTTCGTGGCCGAGGCGCGTCTCATTCCCACCAATAAGAATCCGGAGGGTGTTACCGGCTATCGCATCCTGACGCCCGCTGATTACATAGCAAGTGCCGGTCAGCGGCTCGAGAAGCTGGGATTTCACGAGGTGGAGATCAACCGGCAGGTGGCGCAATACGGTTCGATGGTGCACGTATGGAGTACCTACGAATCGTATCACAGCAAAACCGAAGCTAAACCCTTCGCCAGGGGGATCAATAGCATTCAACTCATGCACGATGGCACTCGCTGGTGGATCCTCCAGATTTATTGGTTGGGTGAAACCCCGGAGAATCCTCTGCCACCTGAGTTCCTGCCCATGAAGAGGTAGCGCGGCCCGCTCCATTCAGTAACATAAGAATGACATCGCGAGCCAGGGTATCGCTTCAAGTACCCGGTGCCGGAAACATTTCCCGCTGGCACCGGAAAGTACAACGCTAGCGCTGTGAGCCATCTGCGGTGCTGCCTGTACATTGCAGCCGCTTTTCACCGGTTTTAGCCGGTTCGGCCGGGTTTGAGGGCGGCCGAAGGAAAGCGATGAGTGGCAAGCCTGAAGTATTTTCATGAGCGCGTTTACGTGCGTTAGCAGCTATATAAATCTCTTTTGCAGAATGCCGGGTTGATCTAAATCATTACCAACATGCCGCGCAGGTCATGGCGATACCCTCGGGAACTTCTTTTCTTCGTGTGCCTTATGACCGAACTGACGAAGTTGTTTTGGGTGAAAATACTCCATACCCTGATTTGGGTCTACTTCAACCTGGTGCTTATCTATTTGTTTTTTGCCGGCATCACCGATCGCATTGATGGCTGGGTGTGGTTTGGCATCGGGAGCTTTGCCGCTGAAGGGATGGTGTTGCTGATCTTTAAAAACGTATGCCCACTCACCCTCTGGGCAAGAAATTATTCTAACTCGAGCCGCGATAACTTCGACATCTTCATTCCCAACTGGATTGCGAAACACAATAAAGCGATATACACGATCTTGCTCGTGATCGCCCTGGCGTTCATCGCATACCGAATGATCTTCTGATTCGGACCCGAGCGGTGACTAGTTGATTTTCTTCAGCCCTTTTTCTTTTTCTTTCTCTTTGTCCGGCTTCACGATGCGCTTAACGTCCCTGGTTTTCTCCTCTTTCTTTTCCGTTTTCTTGATCACGATGCGCTCATCGTCCTGATCCCAATCGTCCCATTCGTCATCGTCCCAATCCATATCAAAATCATCGTCATCAATGTCGATATCCATTTCTTCCAGGTCAATGTTTACGTCAATGTCTGGGATGTTGATAATGATGGGCTCTGTGTCCAGGTCCAGTTGATCCAGGTGGATTTCAATGTCCTCGATTTCAATCTCGATGCGCTCCAGGGTAGTTTCCACTGATCGCATGGCATTTTCAATCGCCTTTTGGATGGTCGATTCCAACTGTTCTTTGTCGATTCGCACATCAAACCTGTAGTCGGGCCGGGATGAGCTGATCTTTTTCAACCCTTCGGACCTGGCGGGCTCGTCTCTCTTCTCCGTACTTTGAGACATGGCGGGGAAGGCCAAAAGCATCATCAGCACGACCGTGAGGAAGGTGTAGTAGTTTCTTTTCATTTTGTGGGGGGTTTATTGGTGGGTATACTCAAGATTCTCCCAAAGGTTACAGACCCTTTTTGAACGGCTGAGGCTGAGTTTGGCTGCCCGGTAAGCCATCCATCCTGGGCCGCCTGGTGCCTATTCAACCTGTTGCTTAAGGAACGCACTAAATTCTTGAAGATGATCGGTGTTGATTAGATCAACGCCCGCGTCCAAAAGCGCTTTCCACGCAACCGGATGGTCTGGGATTGCCCAAAGGCGCAACATCTTGCCTTCTGCGTGGACGCGCTAAGCCAATTCCCTTACCCTGACCAGATCGCTGGGTCCGGGTGCCTGCTTTCCATTCCAGCTGCTCCAGTTGCGACAGTGGTCACTTACCACCGGCATGCAGGGAAAGATACACAAGGGGATGGCAGAGCCTTTCTTATTGATGATCGGACCGCATTGGGCTTACCACACAGGCTCATTTCTGATCGGACAACATCCACTGACCCGTTTCGCGGGATTTGTACTAAAGATTGAAAGAATGGTTCGCTTACCCACCGGATTTGCCTATTTTTCCTGCCACTTAGTTTCTCTTAACCAATACTATCTTCAATCCCCCACCACATGCCAAGACTTCTATGGATTGTTTGTTTTGTTTTGTTGCTGTCATGTGAGGAGGAAAAACCGGTAACCGGCACCTTGCGGGTGTCAATCAACATTAACAGCCTTGATCCGGGCACGGCCTATGCCCTGTTTACCGAAGCAACTTACCTCGCTGGACAGTACCTTCCGCTGCGCCAGGGTTCCGTTGCCAATCAACAAGTGATTGAATTCAAGGAGTTGCTACCCGGCACATATGTTTTTGTTTTGTATGCCGCCAACGAACTATCCTTTACCGGCCAGGTAGTGGCAGGGAAACAATCGCAGTTGAACGTGGTGCCCAACTAGTCCACAACAAGTTCCGGCACTTCGCACTCCATATGTTCATTTCACCTGAATGGTGAACGCCAGCCAAACATTCCAGAACGGGAACAGATTGTCAATCTTGAATCATGCGCGAGGGATGGAGCCAGCTTGTTTGAGCCAGCCTGTGCCGAAGGGGCCATTGCAGTTAAGCGCTAGATTGCAAGCGCACAGGCGGGCGAGTGGCGACAGCCCGGCCCCTGACGCTGAGCGGACGGGGCTGGCGTTGATGCGAGGCGGTCAGGGGCGCGCCCAAATAGTTCCTCCGAGATATGTGACATTTATTTCGATCGCCCAAAACGGCTGGCGTGACTACATATGACAGGGGGATGCCGACCATACGGCAGGATTTTACTACCTTTAAGAAACACCTGATCAAGAAAAAGACATCCGTTACCAAACCCAAACCTTAGTGCTATGCGAAACAGAAGAGCGTTCTTAAAGAAGTCAGGCATGCTTATGCTTGCGGGATCGATACCGGCATCAGCGATTTCGATGGTGATAAAACGTGAGAAGCAGCCTGGCAACATCGTAGTGACCCTCTACGTAGACACCCGATCCATCACCAACCAAAACACGAGTGAGACCTGCAACTTCGGCCAGGATCCGGAGATTCCCAACGAAGAGTTCACCATCCAGGCGAATATAGGCGACACCATTACCTGGAGGGGTGTTTCCAGTGTAAATGAAAACGATGTGGTGAATATCAAATCCATCAACCACGAAGGTGGCAAGAATGTATTCAACCAGAATGTGTTGATCGGAGATGGTGAAAACCCTGAAAAAGTAGTGGGCAAAGTTGTGGCGGCCACCGGTACGCCAAAAAGAGATCATTACAAGTACAAGATCTCATTTAAGGTGACCAACGATGGGCAAAATCGCAACGGCACTTTTCATATCGACCCCAAGATCGAGGTCCACTAATTGAGGTGTCTTAAGATAACAAGGCCCAGTTGCTCGCGTTGTGCCGCGTGGATGTTATTTGTGCTTGCCAGCCAGGTTCATGCGCAACAATCTCACATTGATAGCCTGGTTGCGGCATTCCGGCTTGGCAACTACAACAAGGCCGAGAAGCTTGCCCTGCTGAAGGATCTGGCGATTGACCATCCGAATGCCGACAGCGCCCTTTATTATAGTGAGCTCCTGATCGAGAACGCCAGGGCTGCCGACTCAGTGGAGTATCTATTCCAAGGTTACCTTGAAAAAGGCAATGCCCTGCGCCTGAAGAGCGACCTGGGCCGGGCGCTGGAAGCCTACTTTGAGGGCGCCCGCCTGGTAGACAATGCGCGCTACCGCCACCGGCTCGGGGCGGTGTATGTAGCCATTGCCGATGTGTATGCCATCATGGGCAACCATGCCAATGCCGGCAAGTACCACCGGTTGGCCATCGGCATTTTGCGAGAGTCGAACGATTCTGTCAACATCGCTTCGGCCTTGCTCAATGCTGGTGATGCTTACATAACAATCGACAAGCCTGACACTGCCCTGATGTATACGCAGGAGGCAGAAGAAATATTCACCCGGATTGGTTCGCCCATAGGCCAGGCGTACAGCCTGGGTAATTTAGGTATGATCTATGCGAAACTGGGTGATAACCTGCGTGCCGCAGAAAATATGAATGAAGCCATCGCGCTGCTGGAAGACATGCAGGAATATTACCCGATAGCGGTCTACCTCAACATCATTGCCGACATTTACTTTGAGCAAGGCGATGAAGCCACAGCCTTGCGTTACGCCAACCGCAGCCTGGAACTGGCCATGCGCCACGGATTGAAGGCACAAATCAGTGATGCTTACCTGAAGCTCTCGCAAATTACGGAGCGGGCAAACCGACTTAAGGAATCGTACGCCTATTTCAAAAAACACATCGCCTACAAAGACAGCGTAGAAGACATTGCCGCCATCCAACAGGTGGCAGACTTACGTACAGACTTTGAGGTTTCCAAAAAACAGATTGAGCTTGACCTGGCCACACAGGAAAAAGAGAATCAACAGATCATCACGGTTGGTACCGGCATTGGGTTGGTGCTCATTACCCTGTTGGCACTCGGTCTGTACAGGCGTTACCGCTACATTAAGAGCACCAACCTGATCATTGAAGAGGAGCGCAATCGTTCTGAGACGCTGCTGTTGAATATCCTGCCGGGAGAAACCGCCAAAGAACTGAAAGCCCACGGCCGGGTGGAGGCTAAAAAGTTCGAATCCGTTACCGTGATGTTTGCCGACTTCAAAGGCTTTACCCACTACGCAGAAAGTCTGGCCCCCGAGCAACTGGTGAAGAGTGTGGACTTTTACTTTTCGAAGTTCGATGAGATTGTGCACCGGCATGGACTGGAGAAGATCAAAACCATTGGCGATGCCTACATGTGTGCCGGGGGTTTGCCTTTTCCTTATGACGACCATGCCGTGCGGGTGGTGCGCGCGGCCCTCGATATGGTGGATTTTGTGAACCAAGCACGCGAGTCGGCCGATCGGGAGCACACGTTTGAAGTTCGCATTGGGGTGCATACCGGCCCGGTGGTGGCTGGCGTGGTGGGCACCAAGAAGTTTGCCTATGACATTTGGGGCGACACCGTGAATGTGGCTGCCCGGATGGAGTCGGGTGCAGAACCCGGGCGGGTGAACATCTCAGAAAGCACCTACCTGTTGATCAAGGATCAGTTTTCATGCACATACCGTGGTGAGCTGGAAGCCAAAAACAAGGGGATGGTGAAGATGTACTATGTGAACAAGTAATTAGTCTATTAGTCCCTGGTCTTGAGAAATAGTTGTCAGGGTGGCGTGCTCCAACTTTTTCCCAGTGCCTTGCGTTGTTTTTTGAAGGGCATCAGCTTTTGATTTTCGTTCTCTGTCGTCAATGGCAAAGTTACCGAGTGCCTGGACCCTAATTCTGCTCAAATCAACAAACAGTGAATGATGCTCGTCATACGTGCTAAGTTGAGGATTTATGGATGATAGAAAACTGGAGGCTGTGCCTAAAAGCAACGCTAATTTGCACGGTACATGATTGTGGCGTGAAAACCTCTTTGAGACGGGACAATCTGAAATCCGGCTCGTATCCTTTCCAAAGTGTCGGCCAACATTTTGTGACCGGAGGTTTTGCCATCATTTAGATACGCTTGCCAACCCCGACCGTCATCCAACACATCAATCTTTAACCCCTTATCCATCCACTGGGAGCTAACCTGAATCTTCCAGGCAAGCGCGTGTTTTTGAGAGTTGATAATTAACTCCCGGACTGAACGATAAAGTACCTCCTCGTGCTCAATGTCCAGTCGCCTGCTTAGACCACTGGATTTATACTCAACTGCCGACCATCTCGGTTGGTGCATCCGCTCACAAAGCTCCTGAAGGGCGGCATCCAGACCAGCCATTTGCAAGCATGCCGGATATAAATCTTGAGAAATGGACCTCGCCTGGGCGATGACCCGGTCAAGACTGCTCTTAATATTCAGGTACAGGGTAAATTCGTCACCTTCCATGGTTCGCGCCAAAGCCGTTAACATCAATTTGGCGGAAGATGTTTCAGCGCCAATATCATCATGAAGCCGCCTGGCGATGGCCCTGTACGTACGTTCATGGTCCCTTCGGAGATTCCTGTTCAGCAACTCCAGCTTCGCATTCATTTCTACGTATTCCAACATGATCTTTCGTTCCTTTGCCGCCACCCGCAAGCGGGAAATGACCCACCAAATCACCAACAGGCCGGATATTCCAAGCAAAATCGTAAGGGTTACGATCATGTGATCAAAATTTGCTGCTTTCCGAAATATAACGCAATACTAATTCTTTCCCTATTGAAAGCCTGAAAGGGATAAATGCCAAAAAGAAGGGCCACTCGAAGGGAACAACTTCGGCTCACCGATGGCATTAGCCCGAACCCTTCGCACCGGTAACACTGGCTATCCGCAAATGACCCCGACCATTGTACCTGTTGCGCGTCAAGTGATGCTTTCAGTTCCCGGTGTTTGTCACTTCCCTGTTAAATAAGAAAGTTGCTGTGATGCCACCTATACCAAACAATGCCAAGATGGTGAACAGGTAGTAATGACCGGCTGGTCCGGGGTTGTTGTCCAGCACCACACCCATTAGGGGGCCCATAAAGATCTCCGGGGTGTAACCCACCACAGCCACCAAACCAACCGCACTACCCGTGAGCGCCAGAGGAATATTGCTGATGTTGAAAATAGAATAGTACAAACCGCGTAAGCCGTAGATGGCGGTACTACCCACGGCAAGATTGATGATGGCGATCAATGGAATTGATGCCACCCCTTTTATACTCAATAGCAAACTTGACACCGTCATGATGACAAAGCAAATCGAAAGAACACGGGTCATTCGAAACCGGTCGCCCAGCACGCCTGCCAAGAAGGCGCCCACGCCCCGCGCCCAAAATGAAATAGTTCCTACGGTGGCAGCTTGCACATCGTCATAACCCAACACATCCACGGCATACAATGAGAAATCGTCCGTGCATTTGTAACCTGTGTAAGCGCACAACACAATCAACGACTGATACCATAGGCTCCTCTTCTTCATTACGGCAAGCAGGTTGGGTAACGAAATGCTGCTTTGGGTTACCCCCTCAACTTCTTTTCCCTGAAGGGCCAGGGCAATCAGACCTGCACTTACGCAACCGAAGCCGGTGAATATCAGGATCACCGCTCTCAGGGCGATTGTAAGGTCCTGCTCCGTGACCAGCGAGGAGTCAGCGGGAAGAAAAGTTGAAAAAACATAGATTGATCCCGTGGCAAGCAACGCAGCAAAAAAACCCCTGCCCGAGTCGATCATGCCAAATGCAAGGCCTTGGGTATTGCCGCCATACACCCGGGTGACCTTGATGAAGGCAGCCCAGAAAAGCAGGATGGTACTCACACCCCAAAAGCCGTATAGGAGGTTTATTCCTTCATCATCCGGAATGGCATATAGATAGAGGCCTGCCAGCGATGAAAGTAAAAGCGAGATGATCAACAAGCCTTTCGCAGAAAACCGATCGGCAATGGGTCCACCGAGAAAATAGGAGAACATGGCAATGACACCGTATACCGAAAAAGCGGTACCCAATTCAAAGTTCGTGAGATGAAAGACGGTTAGGAATGTGGGGCGAAAAACACGGGGCAGCACGAATGCCAGCAAGAAGACGGCCTCCCCAGCGACCATGAGAGCGATAATGGCAAAGACTTTGCGTTTCACAAGGAGGCAAAATTTTTAAGATAGCCATTGATCCTGAACCTTACAAAAGTTCAGGTTAAACGAACCGGGGTCAGCTACTGTCGCAACTCTTCAATCACGTTTCTCATCCGCTCGATGTATTCACGGATTTCCACGGGTTGGTTCATCGAATTGGTGTCGATGTGCCAGAAGTAGGTGGTACCATTGATGACGCGCAGCAGGTGGTACCCGCCCTGGTCGGCACAATCGGGACATCCGAAGGTCTGGTTGGCATGGTTTAGCAAGTATTCGGGGAATTCGTCTAATAACGATTTGGCCAAATGATACTTTTCATCGGCAAGGGCTGCAGATTTGAACATGTATTCATCGCTCACATACCGCTCCATGCTGTCGGTAAAGAGTTGTTGGTCTTTGATGCGGAAGAAATGGGCACAATCTCCCGCGCAAAAGCCGTAGGCCACACCAAACACAAACTGGTCGTTCGTTGTTTCATCATTTGTACACTGGAAACCGAGGGTTCCCATCAATAGGATACAAATAAAAGCGCTATGCTCCATTAATTATACTTTGGGTGTTAGACCACGCTGCGAGGAAAAAGGTTGGAAGGTGTTAGACAAAAACATCCACTACCCCCTGTACGCGTTTGGGTCTTTTGGTGGCAGCATCGAGCAAGCACCAGGTTGTTTTCGCAGCGCATGCCAATTTGCCGGAAGCAAGGTTTGTGATCTCCACATGCCGCTCCGATTTTACCCCCTCGCTTTTTCCAACCCAGGTTTTCACCTTCAGCGTGTCGCCCAGCAAGGCAGCGTTCAGGTAATCGATCTCGTGTCGCAACACCACCCACATGCACTGTGCCTGCATTTCCTTAGGCGCCACCGAAAGCCAATGGGCTTCGGCTATGTCCTGAATCCACTGCAGGTAACGAACATTATTCACATGGTTCAGGTTGTCAATATCCTCTTCAGAAACCCTGATTTCGTGTTCAAATATTTTCATCAATACTTTTCCGCAATCGATTTAAAATTACCCAAAGCAAGTAACATTACATCACGGCATCCTTTCAGTGGCTTCTCCGTTACTTTGTGGTAAGATTTTGAAACGATGAACGAAATACAAATACTTGGATTGGCTGCCGGGTCATGTACCACCATCGCCTTTTTGCCGCAGGTATTAAAAACCTGGAAAAGCGGCTCGGCCAAAGACCTCTCGCTGGGCATGTTCTCCTTCTTCTGCTTTGGCGTGTTGCTCTGGCTGGTGTACGGCATCTTGGTGAATGACATACCGGTGATTGTGGCCAATTTTCTCACCTTGCTGCTGGCGTCATCGCTGCTGTTCTTCAAACTGAGGTTTAAGGAATAAGCCTAGCTCCTGCCAGCCCAAAGCTCCTTCCAATTCTTCACGGTCTGATTCTTTACCAGGGGTTTTGCCCAGATGCTCATGCTAAAAACATAGGCAAGGGTTGCAAACAACAACATCATGGCGGCACGCAGTCCGGTGTATTCGGCAACGCCACCAATCAGAAGTGGCACCACAGCACCACCTGCAATCCCGGTACATAATATTCCTGAAAAGGTACCATGGTGCTCCTTTACCGAATTCAAAGCCAGCGACACGCTGATAGACCACATGACAGAGGCAAAAAAACCGCAGAGGGGAAACGCAAGCAAAGCCACTTCGCGTGCGCCAAACAAAGCTGCGACCAACGACACCATCATCCCAAGCGTAAACCATCGCAGCACGTGCTGGCTATCATAGAACTTCAATAAGAGCAATCCCAAAAGGCAGCCGATGGTCATCAATCCCCAAAAGCGCGATATGACCATGGCTCCGAGCGTTGCTGGATCGACCTCGTGATAATCCTGCAGGAACTTGGAAGCCCAGTTGGCCACGCCTTGTTCAGTTCCCACATAACAAAAGGTGGCGAGAAAGAACAGTACCACCTGCTTGTTCCTGACCAGGTCTTTCAATGACCCGACCGCAATGCGTTCCTCTTCCCTGAGCTGCACGGGTGGAAACCGGATAAACCACACGATGGCCACCATCAGCAGCGAGATCAGACCAAATATCCAATAGATGGAAACCCAGCCAAGCTCCGGTGGAACCCACGACTCCAGCAACTTCAGCCACGCAGGCGAATCCTCCTGCACATGGACATAGGTAACCAGGTAGCTGTACAACATCGGACTCAAAAATGATGCGGCCCCAAAGAACAACTGCGCCAGCACGGAATTGAACGCAAACTGCTCCTCTCCACCTGCCACACGCAGCAAGGGGTTGATCACCACTTGCAATACCGCCATGCCGATGCCAATGACAAACAGCGAAGGCAGCGCCACCGAAAAACGAGGTAGCAGCGCAAAGGCCATGGCACCACCCGCTGCCAGCAGGAATGCAAAAACCATCATCTTCTTTTCACCCAATCTCTCCTCGGCAATTCCCGCTGGGATAGACATGACACCATAGGCAACAAAAAAAGAAAAGGGTAGAAACCCCGCCATGCCGATGCTCAGCTCGAAGCTCTCTATGATATTGGGAATAAGCGGACCAAGGATGTTGGTGAGAAACGAAATCACAAAAAAGACAAAGAGAATCAGGACAACAACCCCACGGTTTCTCATCACAGCTGGTCGTTGATGAGGGCGCTTGCACCCAGCAGGATGATATTTTCATTTTCAGACCGAACAATCTTCAGCGCCTGCATGGATCCCGGAAAATGAAAACGCCTGGATATGGTTTCACGCATGGCCGGTTCAAAGAAGCGCCACGCATTGGCGATCGACCCACCAAAGACGATCATCTCCGGGTCGTAGGCATAAACGATGGTCTTCACCAGGTTGCCAATGTGATGTCCGTAGTCGTTCCAAATGCCGATGGCCGTGGCGGAACCATGTGCCGCCTGTTCAAACAAGTCTTTTGCCTCTACTTTGTGCTTTTCGTGAAAAAAGAAGCTGCCGCCATAGAACTCATAGTCTTTGTCGAGGTAGTTGAGGTAGCCGACCTCCCCAGCGCCACCATTTTTTCCAGAATAGATTTCTCCATTAATGATTACACCTGATCCTACCCCCGTACCCAACGTGATGCCCACCATGTGCTTGCAACCCCTGGCCAACCCGTGATGATGTTCGCCCAGCGCAAAGCAGTTGGCATCATTTTGCACGGCCACGGGTAAACCGAACATCTCTTGAAGGATGGATCTTATTTCGACCCGGGTCCAGGAGGGAATATTAACCACATTGAAGACGATGCCATTCTCCGCGTCCACGATAGAAGGTACAGCCAGACCGATGCCGCGCACCTGGTCTGAGATCAAAGGCTCGATGATCCGGTTGAGTTGATTGAGTGTACTCTCGAGGGATTCTTTGTCCTTCAGGGGCGCTTCAGATCGTTGGGTGATGGCATCGCCCACCCGCACGCCTGCCCGGATGTTGGTGCCGCCTAAGTCTACGCCAATGGTCATTGGCTAAAGATAGGACTGGATTCTGGATTCTGGTAACTGGATGGAACCCAGAGTCCAGAACCTGCCAGAATCCAGAACCTAGCGCCAGTTTTCACTCGTACTTCAATGTCTCCGCAGGATTGATGAACGCTGCCTTTACTGCATGGTAGCTAACGGTGGCCAGTGCGATCAGCAAGCCGGCCGCCATACTTACCGCAAATATCTCCCACCCTACCGTGATCTTGAATTCAAAGCCGGTAAGCCACCAGTTATTCATCGCGTAGTAAGACACCGGGGCTGCGAGTGCAAAGGCCAAGAGGGCAAGCAACACATATTGCCGGTTTAACAACACAAAAATGTTCGCCAACTCCGCACCCATCACCTTGCGTATACCGATTTCCTTCGTGCGGTTCACCGCATTGATTCCTGCCAGGCCAAAGAGCCCCAGGCATGCAATGACGATCGCAAACACCGTGGCCAACCCCATGATGTTCATCCAGCGAGAATAGGATTCGTATTGGCGAGCCACATCATCATCAATGAAAGTGTAGTTGAATGGCCTGTCGGGGAAGAGCTCCTTCCATGCCGATTTTACCGTTTCAATTTTTTCGTCCAGGGCACCCGGTGAGAACTTTACCAACGCGGCACTCATATAACCTACATTCTTCCGGTCCATGGAAAGGAACATCGGCTCAATCTCTCGCTCCAGCGACTGAAAATGGTAATCTTTCACCACGCCTATGATCTTCGATCCCAATCCCACCGTATCCTCCTGCCAATTCAGGTATTCATTCAACGGGTCGGTCCAGCCCATGTCTTTCACCAACGCTTCGTTCACAATCAACGCGGTGGTGTCGCTCGCCAATGCTTCATCAAAATTTCTGCCCTCGGCCAGTTCGATACCAAGCAGTGGGATGTAATAGGGGTCGACCCGATAGACAAAGGCCGATTTATTTTCATCCTTGATGCGGTAGCCATACCTCGACCAGCCCTGGTTAAATGATGAACTTGTCCCACTCACGGCCACCACACTGGGCTCTGACTTTAATTTCGTACGAAGTTGTTCCACCGCCTGATCACTTTGCGGGCCCCAGCCTGCGTGGGTTTCCACCACAATGGTTTGTTCCTTTTCATAACCCAAATCCTTGGTGGTGATGAAAGACATCTGTTGGTACATGATCACCGAGCAGATGATCATGGAGGCCGAGAGGAAAAACTGAATGACAACCAACGGCTTTGTGAAGGCTGCGTGCATGCGGGAGGTGAATCTTCCCTTCAGTACTGTCACAGGAAGAAAACGAGACAGAAAGAGTGAAGGATAGCTGCCCGCCACGAGACCTACCAACAAGGTGATGAGGATCAAAGCACCCAACGCCTTTAAGGCGATCAATCCACTCAAAACGATTGCCTTGCCCGTGAACTCATTGAATGAGGGCAGGAACATGACAACCAGCAATACACCTATCAGCATGGAAATGAATGCGAGCAACAACGACTCAAATCCAAACTGAAAAACGATTTGCTTCTTCTGCGCACCCGCCACTTTTCGAATGCCCACTTCTACCCGCCTGGCTGCTGACGTTGTGAGCGCGAGGGATACATAGTTGATGCACGCGATGATCAAAATCAAGATCGCAATACCCCCCAATATCCAGGAGTACTTTGGGTCGCTGTTCTTTTCCCAACTCACGTCCGTGCTCAAGTGAACATCATTCAAACTCATAAAATTGAAATCATTCACTTTGAATCCGGCTGGGATATCGCCTCGTTCACGCCAGCCCTCGTATTTCTCGCCCGCATACTTTTGTACAAGAGAATCCACGTGGGCGTTAAATTGGCTGAGATCGGTATTGGGTCTCAGTTGCACGAAAGTGGGATAACCAAAGTTGCCCCAATTCTCCCGGTTGCGCGGAAGCCATCGTTGGATGTCAATGGGCACCAACATTTCATAATCCAGACTTGAGTTGGCGGGCGCCTCATCGATGATGGCAACCACTGTCATGGTTTCAGCACCATCGATATCCAATGTAAACACCTTCCCTATCGGATCGTCATCACCGAAATACTTTTCGGCTGTCTTGCGGGTGAGTACCGCATCGGTTTTGTTTTTAAAGATATTGTTGGTCGATCCGCCAAGGATTGGAAAAGAAAACATCTTAAAAAAGCCGCTATCGACATAGGCAAACTTTTGTTTGAACACTTTGTCGTTGTAACGCATCACGCCTTCTCCCCAATTGTTGTAGCGCGTCATGTGCTCCACTTCCGCCAACTCATCCAACATTCGCTCACCCAGCGGGGCGGGCATATAGGCATGGCTCCGGTATGGCTCGTTAGGATCTTTGTCGAAAGCCTCGCGGTCAAATTGCGTGGTGTGCATCCGGTAGATCAGGTCCTTGTTCTCGTGAAACTGGTCAAAGCTCAACTCGTCCTGGATGTAGAGATAAATCAATGAGCAAAACGCGATGGCAACACTGAGTCCAAAGGCATTGATGAACGAATACAGTTTGCGTTTCAGGATGTTGCGGGTGGCGACTTTCAGGTAATTGTTGATCATGGGTGGAGTTTGTATGGTTGCTTACTGCCGGCAACGAATTTAGTTACAGCCTAAATTTTGTTCTCGTTGGAAAAGACCAATTGTAGATGGGATGTATCAAACTGTGGAAAAGTTGTATTGAGGAAAAAGAATAAGTCCGGATGCCGACAACGTTCAGTGCATCGGGAAACAGGCAGAACCGTGTTTCTATTCGTACTTAAGCGTTTCTGCGGGATTAATGGAAGACGCCTTTAGGGTGTGATAGCTCACCGAAAGCCAGGAAATCAACAGGCTCACCAATGCGGTAGCTACGATCACCCCTATTCCGATGGACGTCCGGTAGGCAAACCCAGACAACCATCCATTCATCAGGTATACCGACACGGGGACGGCCACAACGATAGAAATCAAGGTCAGCAGCGTGTAGTGTCGATTGAAAAGAATTACCACATCGGCCAGGGAGGCACCCAGCACTTTTCGGATGCCCACCTCCTTCTTTCGCTGCGATGCCATGTAGGCGGACAATCCGAACAAGCCAAGGCTCGAAATGACGATTGCCAGGAGGGTAAAAACCAAAACCAGGCGCCCGATTACCTTTTCGTTCCGCATCATTTCCTCAATGTTTTCATCGAGGTAGTGAAAACGAATGGGCCCCTCCATCGAAAGGTCATTCCATGCTTTCTCGATGAAGGCCGCAATGTCGGCAGCATGGCTCGCCTCCAATCGCACGGCAATTTGATAGCCATCAAAGTCCGGAGAGATCATGGCCGGTGCGATCTGTTTCTTCATCGATTCAAAATTGAAGTCGCGCACCACGCCAACAACTTCATATTTCTTGTTGAGGATTGCGCCCACGGGTTGCGCCAACTGCAATGCCTCCACGGCCTGTTCATTCAACACAATCGCGTTTGAATCGGATGCGATGTTGCTTCGGAAAGTGCGGCCTTGAACCAACTCGAAGCCAAGGGTGGTGATGTAGTCATAGTCGCCCTGAAACCGGTTTACCTTTAACGGCTCCTGCAGTGCTGGCGACTCCAGGGTAGAAATCGAAAAGCTGGATGACGATGTCGGCACCCGGTTCACCACGCTGGCGCTGATCACTCCCGTGCGGGTGAGAATTTGTTGTTTAAACGGAAAGCGATTCTCCTTAAGCAAATGCGCATTGTCAATGATCAATACGTTCTGAGGCTGAAAACCCAGGTCGCGGTTGCGCATATAGCTCACCTGTTTGAAGATGACGATCGATGATATAATCAGAATGGTTGACAACGAGAATTGAAAAACAACAAGCACATTCCTGAACACGGAAGATCCACCCTGGCCCGGGATTACCGATTTCAATACCACGATGGGCTTATAGTTCGATAATACGAAAGCTGGATAAACCCCAGCCATCAGCCCCAGCCCCATGGAAATGAAGAAAGCGACAAGCAAGTTGCCGGGTTTGGCAAATATGGAAGTCAGGATTTCCAGACCGGTAATTTTCTCCACCGACAGAAGAAGCAATTCTGCCAAACCCAATGCAAAGAGGAGCGCAATGGTGCTCACCACCACCGATTCGCCAATAAACTGCAAGATGAGCAAGCCCCTGCCAGAGCCCATCACCTTTTTCATGCCCACTTCTTTGCTTCGCCTGATGGCCCTCGCGGTTGACAGGTTGACGAAGTTAACCGCTGCAATCATCAAGATCAGTGCTGCAATGGCTGCAAGCGAATAGACGGCCGTAGCGTTGCCACCGGAGGTAAGGTCAAACTGCAGGGTTCGCTTCAGGTAGATTTCATCGAGTGGTTGCGCCATGAGCCTGAAGGCGTCATCGCGGGCATACCAATCTTCGAATGCCAGCGTACTTCCCAGGTTGGGGAAAATCTTTGTTTCGGCAATCTGATCCAGGGCAAGTTGCACATCCGCGAGCGTCTTCCCTTCGGCCACTTGCATGTAGTTGTATTTGGCAATGCTGAACCAAGCCGTTTGGATCTCGGCCACCGGAGGCATTGCCGCCCAGAAGGGTGCGTTGAGGTGTGATTGCACACCCTCCAGGTCTACTACCCCGATCACGGTGTAAGTACGTTTCTCCTGCTGACCTTGCTGCAGGTCAATCGCATTTCCAAGGGCACGGCCGTTTCCAAAAAGTGTTTCGGCTGTCTCCCGGCTCAGTACGATTGAATTGTCTTTCAATTGACCGTGGCCCTGGTCGAAGTGGTACGGAAACATCTCAAAGAATGATTTCTCCACATACAAACCCACTCGTTTGGTGTTGAACTCGCCCACCGAGATCGTGGTGGTGTTGGAACCTTCCACACGGCAGGTCTTTTCGATCCATGGATATTCGCGTGGCATCTCCTCGAACAACACTTCCGGCCCGTTGGCAAACTCGCCCATGCTCATGAACTTGGTTGCCACGCGGTATACGCGTTCATGGCCCGCAAAATGTTTCTCATAGCTCAGCTCTTTGAAAACATAAATCAGGATCACCAACGCGCTGGCGATGCCAATGGCCAGGCCGGTCACGTTGATAATGGAGTAGGTAAGCTGTCGCCTGAAATTGCGGAGTGCGATGGTTACTAAACTTCTGAGCATAGGAGCGGCTTATTCGTCTTTGAGTACGTCTACCGGGTTGGTCATGCCCGCCTTGATGGACTGATAGGAAACAGTGAGCCAGGTGACAACCAGCATCGCAATACCGGCCACCACGAAATACCAGGGGCTCACTTCAATCCGGTAAGGAAACTGGCTTAACCACTCATTCATCGCATACCACCCCAGCGGAACGGCAATCAGAAATGAGATAACCACCAGGATCGTGAAATTTCTATTCAACAAAAATACCACCTGATTGACAGACGCACCCAATACTTTGCGCACACCAATTTCTTTCTTCCGTTGTTCGGCTGAATAGGTGACCAGGCCCACCAATCCAACCATCGCGATCAAAATGCTCAATCCCGCAAAAATTCCAAAAAGACCACCCAGTCGTTGTTCTTGTTGATATTGCGTGGCCCACTCAGCGTCCAGGAATGAATATTCGAGGGGTGCACTGACTACTCGCGCATTCCATTTATGCTGAATGGTGGCCAGCAATGCATATAAGTGTTCAGGTTGGAACTTCACCGTTATGGTCTTACCAATCTCCCAGATGGCCGCTTCGGTGTGATAAAAAATGGCAGGTGCAATTTCGTTGTAGAGAGAGGCATAGTGATAGTCCTTCATCACCCCGATGATTTCAGCCCTAATGGGTGGATTATCGGGGTAAACGATAAACTCACCCAGCGCCTCTTCCGGAGTCCATCCAAAAATGCGAACAGCGGCTTCGTTGGGAATCACTGCAAGCTTGTCGGCTGGGCGATCCTCGTCAAAGAACCTTCCCGCTGCAAGCGAAAATCCCAGGGTTTGCATGTAGTGTTCGTCCACCTTGTTTTGCGACATCGAGAGTTTCTCTTCCGTACCGTCTTTCACAAACACATCTTCGTACGAACCGCGCCCTGGAATGGTCATGGATACCGAGGCTCCGGTTACACCCCGTTCCTGTCTCAATTCATCCCGAAAAGTGTATACCGATTCACCCAATCGTTCGGCATTGCTAATCACCAATACGTGTTCCTTGTCAAAACCGAGGTCCGATTGCATGAAGAATTCAAGCTGCCGGTAAATCACGATGGTGGCAAGAATGAACACCACCGAAACGGTGAACTGAAAAAGCACCAATGCATTCCGCAGGCCGGCTCTTCTGAAACCGGTGGCCAGTTTTCCCTTCAACACGTCTGCGGGCTTGAACTGCGACAGGTAGAAGCTTGGGTACGATCCCGCGAGCCCGCCCACAACGAATGGCACCAGCAACAACACCCAGAGCACTCGCTTATCGTTCCATATCGAGAAAGGCAGGTCCATGGATAATCCCGAAGCAATTACGATCCGCAGCAGCTCCAGGAATCCCAATCCCAACAAAGTGGCCAGCAGGGCCATCATGACCGACTCAAACTGAAATTGAAGGATCAGTGATTTTCTTACCGCACCCATCACTTTCTTTACTCCTACTTCCTTCGCCCTGGATGCACTTCTTGCCGTTGATAAATTGATAAAATTGACAATGGCCAGCAAGAGCACAAATGCCGCGACCACCGAGAAAATATAAACGTACTTGACGTCACCTGTTGCACCCAATCGGTTTGAAGAGCCATCTGAAAAAAGATGAATATCTCTCACGGGCAATAACTCAAACTTCATGGGCTGTTTGGCCTGCACAAATTCGTCCAGGCTGATGCCCATTCTTTCGAATGATGGTTTTACGTGCAGGTCTACCAACGACTTCAGCTTTTCATTGGTGGCGTCCGGAGAGGAGCCTTCTTTGAGTCTCACATAGGTAGCCTCCTGTGTCCACACCCAACTCCACTCAAACCGTTTGATGTTGGGGTTGGTGTAGATGGAGATCAGGTAGTCAAATTGAAAGTGTGAGTTGTCGGGCTGTTTTTCGGTGACACCCGTGATCTCCACGGCCCTTCTGTCTTCACCAAACTCCAGTATCTTACCCAGGGCCGGTTCATCACCAAAGATTTTTTTTGCTACCCGGTCGGAAATCACCACTTTGTCCAGGCCGTACAATGCAGTCTTGGGGTCGCCTTCCTTTAGTTGAAATCCGAAAAAGCGAAAAAAACCTGAATCAGCCGCCAGGATGTTGCTTTCGCTGAAGGCGAGGACTTGTCCATCCGGTTTCTGATAGCGTACCAAAAAATCATAGGCTGTGTTAACGCGAAGGGCTTCTTCCACTTCTGGAAATTCCTCGCTGAGGACAAGGGCGAGTTGCGGACCGGTGGATCCCATCATGCCGCCTTCTGGCGACCAGATATTGGTTTGATCCACGCGGTAAGTCCGGTCCACGTTGGGATGAAAGTTGTCAAAGCTGAGTTCAAAGCTCACGTAGCTCCAAATGAGCAGGCACACAGCAATTCCAAGGGACAGCCCCAGGATATTCACTGCGGTGAAATACCGCTCCTTGAGGAGGATTCGCAGTATCGTTTTTAGTTGAGAGGTCAGCATCGTTATTCAGTTCGTAATACGTTAACCGGATTGGTGACTGCAGCCCGGAACGATCTGTATCCTACGGTAACGAAGGCAATCAGCAAGGTAAGACCGATGCCTGCAGTAAACATCAACCAATGGAGTGGCACTCTGTACACGTAATTCTCCAGCCACTTGCTCATCGCATAGCCGGCCAGCGGCCCCGCGATCATGAAGGCAATCACAATCAGCAACACGAATTCTTTCGAAAAAATATACAAGATCTGGCCAGTTGACGCACCTAAAACCTTCCTGACTCCAATTTCCTTCTCCTTTTCGTTGGCAAGGAATGAAATCAACCCATACAGGCCCAGGCACCCGATGATGATGGCGATGGCCGAGAAAACAGCAAGCATCACAGACATCTTTTCTTCACTTTCATAGAAGTTGGCAATCGCTTCATCCAAAAACTGATAGTCAAACAAGAAATCAGGATACTGAGCCTCCCAAATTTTCTGCACTGCGTCTTTGGTCACATTTACCTGACCGGGCTCAATCTTTAAAGCAAGGTACTGATAGTCCTCAATTTGATTGAACATCACAATGGGATCGATTTCTTGCTCCAGTGACAATGCATGAAAATCCTTCACTACACCTACGACCGGGTGCGTCCTCCCCCACATCCGGATGTTGCGGCCGAGAATGTCTTCGGGTTTGTCGTAGCCAACTACTTTCACCAGTTTTTCATTTACCAACCAGGCGAGGGAGCTATCGTTGCTCTCGATTCCACGGCCGGCCACCAACTCAAGTTCGAAAACATCGAGGTAGTTTCCATCGAACATTTTCACCTGGGTCACGTAGTTTTCGTCTTTACCGTCAATCCTGAACCCGGTAGCTGACACCGATCCGCTTGATGGAGGCGTGAAACACAAACTGCTGTTTTTGACGCCAGGAAGCCTGTCCACCTCCGTTTTGACGGCCACTTTCTTGTTGATATTGCTCTCCTCAGGCATGAACACGAGCATGACTGCTTCTTTCGTGAAACCGAGGTCCTTGTCGTGAATAAACTTCATCTGCGTAAGCAGAATGATCGTGCCCACTACCAATACTTGCGAAATCACAAATTGGAATACCACCAATCCCCTGCGCAAAACAAAGCCTCCTGCCGACCGATTCGTGATCTTGTTTTTCAGTGCAAGTGCCGGACTAAACCCCGACAACAGCATGGCAGGGTAAAAACCTGCCGACAGGCTCACCAGGACCCAGGCCGATACGAGGTAGACAACCGTTGAATAGTCATTCATGCTCACGTGCAAGTTCAAGCCCAGAAAGGAATTAAGCTTAATGAGTGCCAGTTCTGCCATACCGATCGAAAGAAGCACAGAAAACAAAGTGATCACAGCAGTCTCAGACAGAAACTGAACTACCAGTTGAAGCCGCTGACTGCCCAACACCTTCCGGATACCCACCTCGCGCGAGCGCCTCACAGCTACAGCCGTAGACAGGTTTACAAAGTTGATGCATGCGGTGATGATCAGAAAAAATGCCACAACCCCCATCGCCCAAATGGTTTCATAGCCAACCGAGCGATATCGATAATTTGAAAAACGTCTATCATGATTCAGATCAGACAGCGGCTGCAACCAGCGCTTCAACCCATTCTGACGGCCGTCAGGCTGATATTTTTCAATAATTGCAGGAAACTGACTATCGATGGTTTGGGCCTGCGTTCCCGCTTTTAGCATCACGTAAAGTTGATCATCGCTATAGACACTATTCCAACCTTGTTGTTCTTTGCTTTCCTTAATCGTAGCGTAGGAGGCAATCATGTCAAAAGGAAAGTTTGTGTTATCCGGAAAGTCCTCCATCACCGCTGTCACGTAGAAATCACGCGAGTTGTTTTGACGAATCGTCTTTCCAATGGGATCATCATCACCAAAATATTTTTTGGCGAAGCTTTCGGAAAGGATGACCGAGTTCGGAGCCGTAAGGGCCGTGTAGCGATTCCCTTTAATGATCTTTCTTTCAAAGAATTGAAAGTACGTAGAGTCAGTAAAAGCGATTCCGGTTTCTTCATCGAACAGCTTTCGATCACCGTTGGTTTCGATGGAAATAATACCTCCTTCACTGCGAGATATTAACAGCACTTTTTCAATGCCTGTCATCTCATTCTTGACCACATCTGCAAGCGGAATCGGTATCCCCATAAAGAAGTCTTCCCGGCCGCGGTTGTTACTGGACGTAACCAGGCGATAAATGCGGTCGCCATTGTCATGGTTCTTGTCGAAGCTTGTGCTGAAGCGTATCATGAGAAATAGCACGAGGCTACAGGTAATGCCAAGCGCCAATCCAAAGACATTGATCAACGTGTAACTGATGTTACGCCTGATGTTTCTCACGGCAATGGTGAAATAGTTTCTAATCATGGTTTGCTTTTATTCATCTCTAAGGGTATCCACCGGGTTTGCAGCGGCCGCTTTGTACGACTTGGCGCCAACCGTCATCGCCACCACCGCCAGGAATATAATGATGACGGAAGTAAACCCCCAAAGACAAACCGAGCACGTTGACGATGGTCTGGCTTCGGTTTTTCCAAAGCTGACGGATACTCTATTCTTAAGCAGGTTTCTCAGCGTGACTTTGAGGTAGTTAATGAGCATGCTCGCAAATTTTTGTACGATTTGGCCCAAGTGGGCATACTAAACACGTGCCACGTACATAAGACATTAATAAACAGATACTTACAATATAAAGCACTGGCGAAGAAACATAGCGTTGTATCGGAAACGTTACAAGTCACCGTGTGATATTGATACAATTCAGTTACCTTGGCAGACTTAGGAGCATAATTAATGACCACCGGGAAGATACTGATCGTGGATGATGACCGAGACGTGCTGGAAACCGCCCGCATGTTTCTTAAGCAGGAGTTCAGCTCAGTTACCATCGAAGAAAACCCCGAATCGATCCCATCCTTGTTGCAGCGCAACGACTATGATGTGATTCTGCTGGACATGAATTTCAAAAAGGGGATGAACGAAGGCGAAGAGGGATTCCAATGGCTCGACTACATTTTGAAACAAAACCCCGATGCCGTGGTGATCTTGATTACCGCATACGGAGAAGTGGACCTGGCGGTGAGGGCAATGAAAAGTGGCGCCACCGACTTTGTGCTAAAGCCCTGGAAAAATCAAAAGCTGTTGGGCACGCTGATGGCAGCACTTAAGCTCAGCGAATCCAAGAAGGCATTTCAACGCGCCAAAGTGACGCAAGAAAAACTGAGCAGCGACATCGATCACGCCTATGTGGATTTCATCGGTGAGTCACCTGCCATTCAACGGGTTCGCGAGTTGATTGATCGCGTGGCCGGAACGGATGCCGATGTGCTGATCTTGGGAGAAAACGGTACAGGTAAGGAACTCGTTGCACGAGCCATTCACCGAAAGTCGGCCAGACATGAGAAGGTATTCATTAGCGTAGACCTGGGCGGAATTACTGAAACCCTTTTTGAAAGCGAGCTCTTCGGTCATGTAAAGGGTGCCTTCACGGATGCCAAGCAAGACAAACCCGGCCGGTTTGAAATTGCCTCAGGCGGTACGCTGTTCCTCGATGAGATTGGCAATTTGTCTATGCCTTTGCAATCCAAGTTGCTGACGGTGCTTCAGCAAAGAAAGGTGCAACGGGTGGGCTCCAACAAACAGATAGATGTTGACTTTCGCTTGATCTGCGCCACCAACATGCCGCTGTATGAGATGATCGCGGAGAAGAGATTTCGCCAAGATTTGCTGTACCGAATTAATACCGTTGAGATTCGCGTACCCCCCTTGCGCGAGCGGAAAGAGGACATCCCGCTGCTGGCGGAGCATTTCGTGCAGTTGTACGGGAAGAAGTACAAGCGGACCGGCTTGTCCATCGATAGGTCGGTGATGGCAAAACTGAAAAACTATTACTGGCCAGGTAACATCAGGGAGTTGCAGCATGCGGTAGAGCGTTCGGTCATCCTCACAGAAGGCAGGTCCATCGACTCGCCTGAATTGCTGATCAGCAGCCGTGGAGTAAGATCCCGTGAAAGCGAATCGCCCATTACGTTGGACGAAATGGAAAAGCGATTCATCATCCAATCGCTGGATGACCATGACGGCAATGTGAGTCAAACCGCCAAGACACTTGGACTCACGCGCACCGCACTCTATCGCAGAATGAAAAAATACCGACTCTGATCATGTTTTACCGGAGGTTTACCTTTCTTGTTATCATCAGGGTCATTCTCCTGGTGGCCAACATCGTTACCCTCGCGCTCATCTTTGGTGATGGTCGGCTGTTCTTTAACCAGATTATCCTGTTCTCGGTTTTTGTGTTCCAGGTAATCGAGCTGATTCGTTTTGTAAATCATACAAACCGGGACTTGGCACGCTTGTTCCTGGCCGTTCGTCATTCTGATTTCTCTGTCACGTTCAAAGAGCCCGGCCTCGGAAGGTCGTTCAAAGCGCTGCAAGACAGCATGATAGAAGTGGTTCAGGCGTTCAAAGATGTGAAGATCGAAAAGGAGGCTCAGTTTCATTTCCTGCAAGCGCTTGTAAATCAAGTGCAAGTCGGCATCATCTCCATCGAGGCCAATCATAGCATCACCATTATCAACGCATTGGCCGAAAGCCTTGCCGGCATCAAGGGCGTTCGCAACTGGAAACTCATTCACCAGCTTAATCCTGCGTTCGCGAAACAAATCGAAGAAATCGGAGACAACGGCAGGAAACTCATCGAGTTTACTACCGGCAGCGACAAGAGGATATTGGCGGTAGACGTAAAAACCCTCTCGATCCTCGACAAACCCCACAAGCTCATCACTTTTCAAGACATCAATTCAGAGATTGAACAAAAGGAGATTGAAGCATGGAACAAACTCATCCGGATTCTCACGCACGAGATCATGAATTCGGTAACGCCCGTCAGCTCGTTGACAGAAACCATGCAGTCGATGCTGCAGGACAAGCAAGGCCACGCCCTGGCTGCGAAAGACGTGAGTGACGAAACCATTACCGACCTCATCTTTTCAATACAGACCATCCATAGGCGCAGTGAAGGGCTTCTGAATTTTGTGGAAGATTATCGCAAGGTGACCAAAGTGCCCAAACCAGAAATCGAGCTCACATCCGTCAACGACTTGCTTCATCGGGTACAGAAGCTGATGACGGAGGAATTGCAGCGTCATCAGATTTCCTTGAATGTGTTTGTGAAGAACCGAATCGAGGTTGAGCTCGACCCCAAGCTCATTGAACAAGTCTTGATCAACCTGGTGACAAATGCCATGCATGCGCTTGACGGAAAAAGCAATGGCCGTATCGAAATGCTTGCCTTTGAGTTGGGCGATAAAGTCATGATCGATGTGAAGGACAATGGCCGGGGCATTCCGGAAAAAGAGATACAGCAAATTTTCATCCCCTTCTTTTCAACAAAAAAGACTGGGTCCGGAATCGGACTCAGTCTTTCAAAACAGATCATGCGCCTCCACGATGGAAGCATCAGGGTAAACTCTAAGGTTGGTGGGGGAACCACGTTTACGCTGGCGTTCCCAAAACACCCAGTGGGTTGATCGGCTAGTTCACAGAAACCTCAAACGTGATGTCCAAGTCCGTTTCGCCTACATCGACTGACGAAGTACTGGTTTTTAGGTCTGGTTGATGTTTCAACACCACACGGAAAGTGCCCGAAGAAGACGGGCCGGCCGTCCAGGTAGTCATCAGCCCGATTGGAAATCCGCTCTCATCCTCATCTGCGTAATTCACCGCATCTCCCCTGTTGTCGATGTTTCCATTTCCCGCTGGATCAGCAAACACATTTCCAGTCCAGGCAAAAAAGAACATGTGCTCATCTCCCTCTTCTTCCACCTCTTTGCCGATATCGTAGCCTTCACTGCCCGGATCAGCGAGCCCATTGATCAAGCCGATCGTGAGTGTGTAGGTAACTCCAGCAGCCAAATTGATGGCCCCATCCACTTCAATGTCCTGCACACCTTCTCCATCGGGGTCGGTGGCCGTAACTTCCACAGGTACGCCCCCACCGGAGGGGGTAAAGGTGAGCTTGGCTTGCGTAATCAACTCAGGCACATCCTCCTTCTGCGGGTCTTCCTCATTGCATGAGGTGAAGGAGATAACAAGCCCAAAAACAAAAACAAGAAACAAAACTCTAACTGATTTATGATTCATTGGTAACATGTTTGAAAAGTTAAAAAGTGCATTTGAATGAAATAATAAAATTCCTACCGATTTCATCGGCATAGTACCGGAACCGGTTGGTATATTCGCGGTACGGGTTGTTAAGCGCATTGTCCACAGATACCCTCAAATCGTACTTAACCTTTTTTCCCGTTCGAAAGCCAGCGGAAGCATTGAGCAGGAAATACGCACCTGGGGCGGCCATAAAATCAAAATTGGCACTTGATCCGTCCAGTGGGTCAGAACCATCGGTACCGGATTGAATAAATCGATCGACCGCGATCACACGCGGTGCGCGTCTTTGCTGATCGACATACCGAAGCCGAGCCGATGCATACAAGCCATCCAACCCCAGCTGATCGTGCCCCTCCCACCGAATGCCAACCTGGTATTGATTTGATGGAATGGAAATCAAGTAGTCGTTATTGGTCACATCCGAAACACGAAGGAGAGATGCCTTCGCATCGGCAGTCCAATGGGGTGTCACCTCCCATTCCCACTCCCAATCTGCCCCCACAAACAACGCATCGGTTTGACTGTATTTGAAATAGGGATATACGCCACGCAGTGTCTCGGTTACTCCCTGAGCCCTCAGGTAGATATAGTTGAAGATGTAGTTTGCATAGGCAGCAGCCTCCATCGATACGTGGCCAAACTTCCTTGAATAGCTACTCACCCACTTCACGGCTTTTTCAGCTTGAAAGTTCACCGCATCGATGTCCATCACTTCATTGGTCGAATCATTGAGCAATAAACCATATTCGATGGCAGCCGCACTCTGGTGCGTTCCTACGCTGTACAACTCCGCCACGTGGGGGGGCCGCCATGCCGTACTCACACTGCTGCTGAAACGCTTGCTTCCATTCCATTGCCTGGACACACCCATCGTGGCGCTGAAGTTGTTGAATTGAAACGCTCCGGTGTAAAAAGTGTTCTTGAAATCAAAACCCTTTACCTGGTAGGCCCGGTAGTCGTAACGAACGCCTGCATCAAGTAACCATTTACCTAATTCCCAATCTGCCACCGCAAACAACCCGCTCGACAACGAGCTGTAGTTCGGGATGAAAGGGATACGCTGCGTTCCAAAAATGTTTTGGTTGGATTGATACATGGCACTCATGCCAAAACACAAATGTTTGTGGGTAAGCTCGATTTTCTCCCACTCCAATTCGAACGTATGCGTATTCAAAGACAAATTGATGGACGGGGTGTTTTCCAACGACCCTCTCCGGATATCGAATTCCTTACGCTTGTTTTCCTGAAATCCGTATTGCAGCCGCCATTCGCCTTCTTCTCCCTGGTAATGCGCATTCAGCTTCAACAGATTGTGACTCACTTCTTGCCGGGGTTCGGAAATGTCATAGCTAAAAGGCTGCGTTCCCTGTGGCGTGTCACGATCCATCGCGGCCCTCAGGTCTTCAATGCTACTGACGGCAGTGCCCCTCAGGATTCCCAGGTCAGTCTCAAAATGGCTAAAGAATACTTCAAACCCCTTACTGTCATCATGGAATCCCACAGAAGCCGAATAGTCAACCTCACGGAAACCTGTGTTGGTCAATTGATAGTCGGGGGTAAAGAAATCTCCCGCCCGTTTGACAGTGCCCTGGGCCCGCCAGCCCCAACCCGTGAATCCATCAAGGCCTCCCTCCAGCATACCTGACAGCGTGCCGGATCGGCCATTTGAAGTGCCCACTGCATTCAGGTAGCCACCTACACCGGATGAGGTTGGCAATTGGGGCGGATTCACAACGATTACTCCGCCCAATGCGTCACCTCCATATTTGATCGCGGCCGCATCCTTGATCACAGTGATGTTCGATGCCATGAAAGGATCAATTTCAGGCGCATGTTCCGCACCCCATTGCTGTCCTTCTTGTCGGATACCATGGTTCAAAATCAACACACGCTGACTGTGAACCCCATGGATCACGGGTTTGAAGATACCGGGACCCGCCTGGATTGAGCTCACCCCCGGCACTTCCTTCAGGGTTTCACCTAACGACTTGCCGGCCAACTCTTCAAGGATCTGCTGGTTCAGTCGGGAATAATTAACGGCATGTTCGGTGTGGGCCAGTTCTTCCTGCACCACAATTTCCTGAAGTTGAAGGGCCTCCGGCACCAACTTAATGGACAGTTCTTCGGACTGCGTGAGCACCTTGTCAATTTGCTGTTCGGCATATCCAAGAAACCGAATTTCGATGTGATATTTCCGGCTACACAAATTGGCAAAAAGAAATCGACCCTCCACATCCGTAACCTGACCACCACCGGGACTCATGATGACATAGGCACCAACCAGGGGTTGGCCCTTTTCATCTGTAACTGTACCGGAGAATGTCAGCGAACAATCTTGCGCGATTACGCCAAACGGTAACAACAACAAAAATGCAATAAGTAAGACCCTACTTGTCATGAAGTCCCAATCAATGATTCAAAAGAAAATGCAGAACAAACTACTGCGACCTTGCCGCAACAATTTGCTTGACTCGAATCAGGACCGTGATGGTGGTCCGCGGGACTGAACAAAAAAGCTTACCGAGCTAGTGAAGTGGGCGGTAAGCGTCAGGAAGCTCTCGCCTTCAAAGTAGTCAGGCAATGAAATGAAGGCAGGCTTGGTATATAATTTACCAAAGAAGTCGACCGAACAAACCTTGCAATGCTCATCGTGCTGTTGGACCTCATCCCCGGCAGGAGCTTGTTTGAAAGCCACTTTGACATGACCATGCTCAAGGTGCTCGCTGTGAAAAAAATTCAGCCCGACCTGGCTAAAAGCCAGCACTGAGATCAACACAGCAGCTATATACTTTGACAAATTGCCCATAGAGCTTGCCGCAAAGCTAGCGAAAAAACAGCAGCCGCAATTTGTCGTCTAACAAGCGGCAAATAGCGTTGATGAACTGACTCCTATTCGTATTTAAGCGTTTGTGCCGGTTGGGTCCAGGCCGTCTTGATCGCCTGATAGCTAATGGTAAATAGGGCGACTATTAAAGAAATCACACCGGCAACCGCGAAAGCTTGCCATCCGATGTCGATCCGGTATTCGAATGACTGGAGCCAATCGTTCATGAAGTATACAGTGATCGGCACTGAAATAATCAGGCTGATCACAATCAGTACCAGGTAGTCTTTCGAAAGGAGTACCAGCAGGGACTGCTCGGTCGCACCCATCACCTTTCGTATGCTGATTTCCTTCACACGACTTTGCATGGCCAAACTGGCGAGTGCATACAGGCCGAGGCTGCCAATTACAATCGCCAGGAGTGTGGCGATACTTACGATCCGCCCCAGGTTTTGATCATTTCGGTATTGAGCCGCCATTGCCTGATCGACAAAGGTGAAAGTAAATTCCTCCCCGTTCGTGAGTCTGGCCCATACTGCCTGGATTTCTTCAATCGTGGCCGTCATGTTTTCAGCAGAAAGGCGTACCATCAACTTCGGTACAGGCGAATTGTCCACATTGATATTTTCAATACCTGCAGCGATTACAGATGGACTCATCACGAGCACCAACGGTTCTACTTTCGAATAAAGGGCATCGTAGTTGAAATCTTTTACAACACCAATGATCTCATGATCCTCAAAGTTTTTTCCCGGCAGTCTTTTGCCGATCGGATCGTCAATCCCGTACGCTTTTACCAGCGCCTCATTTACGATGATTGATCGCCTGGGATCAGATGTTGATTCTTTGTCAAAGTTCCTTCCTTCAACAACCGTCATCTTCATTGCCGGGATGTAATCCGCGTCAATGGTATTCACATTAAAGGTACGGTAGGCTTCGTTGTCGTCCGTAAATCCAATGTTCACCCAGCCGCCATTGCCAAAATCGTGTGATGAACCGAAAACTTCTTTGACACCGCTGATGCGGCCCAATTCATTTTTAAAGTTTTGCACTGTTTCAAAACCTTTTGTCACCAACTCGGTAAGGCGCAATCTCCCCGGCACATTCAGCTGCACCACCATCAATTGCTCCTTGTTAAAGCCCATGTCTTTGTTTTGCAGATAGTTCAATTGGTCGCGCATCACCAGCGTGCTGGAGATTAGAAAAATCGACAACACAAGTTGCACACCCACCAGTACTTTTCTCACCCGTTGCTTGCTGCCGCCCGCACCCAGGCTGCCCTTCAACACCGATGCCGGCCTGAAGGACGACAAGACAAACGCTGGATAACTTCCTGAGAATATCCCAATGATGGCGATCATGGCCAACCCCACCATCAGCATGAAACCGTTTGCTTCAAGCACAAGTTGCTTGCCTGCGAGATCATTGAACAATGGAAGGCTAAATACGGCAAGTGCCAGACCCAACGCCAGGGCGATGACGGTTACAATCACCGCCTCACCAATGAATTGGAAAATGACATGCTTACGCTCCGCACCCACTACCTTCCTCACCCCCACTTCTTTGGCGCGCTTCAACGACTTGCCCACTGAAAGCGTGACAAAGTTGATACATGCCACAAAAAGGATCAGCAGTGCAATGCCCGCCAGAATGTACGAATACTTGGGATTGTTAACAGGTGCGCGACCGACTGGAAAACTAGTATCGAGGTGGATGCTGCGGAGGGGCTGTAAGCCCAGTTCATATTTTGCATCGAAATCGTCACCGAGCACCGTCTTCATGAACGTGACCATCTTCGATTCCAGCAACGGTATATTGACCCCTTCCCGCACGAGCACGTAAGTCTCTGGTGTGATGTTAAACCACGCTGACGTCAATGCCCGTTCGCTGTAAAGCTTGGGATAGTTCAGATCAGAAATAAGCATATCAAACTGAATGCTTGAATTCGTAGGCACATCCTCAACCACGGCCCGCACCGCAAAGTCCTCCATCTCATCACGCAATTGCATCGAAATCACTTTGTTAATGGGATCGTCCTCCCCAAAATATTTTTGCGCCATGCTTCGGGTAAGCACCACGTTGTTCGCACCGCTTAAAGCCGTACCCTTGTCGCCTGCTACAAATTGAAAATCAAATACGTCAAAGAAGTCCTGTCCCACAATCGTCACCGTTTCGGTAAACAGGTCTTCGCCCACTTTCACTTGCGGACCGAGATCGTGAACACGCACGTGTTTTTCCACTTCCTCAAAATTGTCTTTAAGTGTAGGGCCCATCGGAAAAGGTGTAACCGTATAAAAGAATACCTCGTCCTTGCCGTAATCCTCCCGTGCCCATACGCGATAGATGCGATCTGCTTTCGCATGGAAATTGTCAAAGGTCCATTCATCTTTCACATACAACACAATGAGAATACAGCAGGCGATGCCCAACCCCAATCCAACGATGTTAATGAGTGAATGCGCTTTGCTGCGCCACAGCGAACGAAATGCAATTTTGAGGTAATTTCTGATCATATGGGATGCAATTTGAGGGTTGTGAATCGAAGATCAAACAATCATGAAAAAACATAAAGCCAGGCGGCACGACCTGGCCTTATGATGATGTGAACTGCAAAAAAGTTGTAGTCAATTATTCATATCGCAACGAATCCACCGGATTTGTTGTGGCAGCCCGGAGCGTCTGTGAACTGATCGTGACCAGCGCAAGCACCCCAAGAAAGGTGATGCCGCTTAGAATGAGCCATGGCGTAATTTCAATCTTGTATGCGTAGTTACTCAGAAACAGGTCGGACAGCATGAAACCCACCGGCACGCCAATGACCACCGCAATGGCAATCAGAATCATGAATGACTTGCTTAGTAGCATCACCACATCAGCTACAGTGGCGCCCATCACTTTTCTCACACCGATCTCCTTGGTGCGTGTTTTGGCTGCATACATCGCCATGCCCAGCATGCCCAGGCAGGCGAGGCTAATGGCCACGAAGGCGATGTAACCTACAATGGTATAAATATCGGTGAACCCCGCATCCTTGTAGGCATTGTCCAGTTCGGCCGTCATCGTATTCCAAACCAATGGATGCACGGGGTCGTGTTTCTTCCAGATGGGTTCGAGGTGTGTGACAAATCTCTGCACATCACTATTCGTCAGCTTCACACTCAGCAATCCAAACTGCGACTCTGAGTTTCTCAGCGCGATCGGCCCAATCTGATAACTCATTGGCCGATAGTGAAAATCCCTGACAACACCAACCACCTGGAGTTGTGTGCTGTCTCCTTCGTAAATGCCTTGTCCGATCGCAGCAGCAGCGTCAGAAAATCCAAAACTCTTCAATGCCGATTCGTTGAGAATCACCTCACTTTCATTGACCGCGTTTCCCCTTGAAAAATTTCTTCCAGCCACAAACTCAAGACCAAGGTTATCGACATATGTTGCGTTCACAACAAAATCCCGCATCACGAACGGCTTGTCATCTCTGTTGAGTTTGTAGTCGTTCGCCCGGTCTTCCCAGGTGCCAAGCCGATGCGATACGCCTCCAATCGATTGGACTTCAGATAGAGAGCTCACCTCGGTGACCAGCGTATTATAGTCCACACCCCTGAGTTCCACATTTACAATGTTCTTTTCATTGAATCCATAGTCGGCATTAACCATGAACTGTACCTGACGATAGACTACGATCACAAACAGGATAAAAACCAAAGAAAAGGTGAACTGCATCACCATGAGAATCTTCCGGAAAGTAAGTCTTGAATAAATTTTCAGATTCGACACTTCCTTCAAGACCCGCACCGGCTTGAATGACGATAAATATCCGGCAGGCAACGCCCCGGCCAAAACGCCTACCAACATGGCGAAGAGAACAAACAGCACCAACACGCCTGCGTCTTCAACGAAGGTCATTGAAGTAAACTCCTGCATGATGTGCAACTGCGCAAACCCGGGCTTAATAAGCTGGTAAAGCAGGTACGAAATCGCGAGCGCCACCATCGAAAACACAACAGACTCTCCGATAAACTGAAGGAACACCTGCCAACGATGCCCGCCCACTACCTTGCGAATGCCTATCTCTCTGGCGCGAGACAATGACTTGGCAATCATCAGATTTGTATAGTTAAAGCATGCCATCACCATCACAATGGTAGCAAGTGCACCCATAAAATAAAGCAACAGATCAGGCAATGTGTGCCCCACATTGTTGCTTAGCTGTGGGCCCGGTGTGATCTCATCCAACGGCTGAAGATAAAACTCGTACCCCTTGTCACGCGTTTCCAACATCAGGTTGGCATATTGGGTTTTTGAAATTTCATTCAAAGCCGATTGTACCTCTTCAGGTGAGCGCCCCTCTGCCAGCTTCAAATAGATATGCCCGCTATAATAGTTATTCCAATTGTCGGTGGTCTGAGACACGATGCGATCCTTTTCAAATGCTGGGATACTTGCTGTTGAAATCAGCGCTTCAAATTCGAAATGGGTTTTACCTGGAAAATCCTTTAACAGTCCCGTAACAATAAACTCTCCATAACCCTTTAGAGTAAGTGTTTCTCCCAACGGATCTGCCAAGCCAAAAATCTTGGTAGCACCCTCCTGCGTAAGTACCAGTGAGTTGGGTGCATCCAGCGCGGTTGCCGGATTCCCCTTCTCCAACGGAAAATTGAAAATCTTTAAGAAGGCGGGATCGGCAATGTAGCCGCGAATGGGTACCACGGTATTCCCAAACTCTGCATCGCCATTCAACTGCCGGGTAAACACCACCACCTCATCGGCAAAGGAGTATTGATCGCGCAAAGCCCGGCCCAAAGGCACAGGTGCCGAGGCGTAAGGTTCGCTTCCCCCTTCCACCCTGATCGCCCGGGTATTGACCCGGTAGATCCGGTCACCCTCTTTATGGAAATTATCGAATGAATATTGCTCTTTGGCAATAACAATGATGAGCAAGCCCAGCGACATGCTGATGGAAAGCCCAATCAGGTTGATGGCGCTGAATGCTCCATTTCGGAACAGGTTTCTGATGGCAGTAAGCAGTATGCTTTTTATCATGGCATTGTGTTTTCGTCTGACAGACTATTTACTATTCATATCGCAACGACTTGACTGGATCGGCCATGGCGGCCCGAATGGTTTGAAAACTTACCGCCATAACGGTAACGCCAAGCGCAACCACCAAAGTGAACAAAAAGATCATGGGGTTCACACTGGTGCGATAGGCGAACTCCTGCAACCATTGATCGGAAAAATACCATGCGAGCGGACACGCCACCACGCAGGCAATGACGACCAACAGCACAAACTCTTTTGACAACCAGCCGGTAATGCTTGATACATCGGCACCGAGCACCTTGCGAATACCGATTTCCTTGGTTTTGGAAACAACCATAAATGAAACCAATCCAAGCAAGCCAATCACCGCAATGAGAATCGTGACTCCGGAAAACAAAGTGAATATGTTGGCGAGGCGGTGTTCGGACTGGTACTGGCGGGCAAAGTTTTCATCCAGAAAAAAATACTTGAAGTCATATCCATCGTTGTGCTTCTTCCATAGCGACTCCAAGTCGGCAATCAAATCTGCGGTGCCTGTCGTTTTGAACCGGATGGCATAGTATCTGGAATACTGTGGGTTATAATCCATGGCCATGGGATAAATCTTTTCCTGGAGACCGAACTGATGGTAATCCTTCACCACTCCAATCACCGTTCCGGCCGGATGCTTGGAAGGAGAATCGATTTTTTTTCCAATGGCATTTTCTGGTGTCCCCCAACCCAGTTGCGTTACAGCTGTTTCGTTGATAATAAGGCCCTCTTCCAATTCGGCCACCATGGCAGGGTTAAAATTGTGGCCTGCAACCAAGCCAAGTCCCAATGTTTTAAGATAATCTTCATCAATCGACATGTATTCCATGCCAATGCTCTCTTCCGAAGATCGTTCTTCTGCATGCGCCCATTGGCCCACCCAGCCCGGCCGGCCTGGCAACGCATTCGTGAACGTTACCGACTCAATCGAAGACAAAGCGAGCAGTTCGTTCTTGAAGACGTTACCACCCTCTTTGGCCGCACCTTCACCACCACGATGGGTTACCTGATCTGCATCCACCACCACAATTTGATTCCCGGAAAATCCGAGATCGCGGTTTTGCATGTAGTCAAGCTGACTCATCACCACAAAAGTGCAGATAATCAGCGCTGCCGAAATCGTGAATTGAAATACAACAAGAAATCTCCGAAGTTGAATACCCCGCCTGCTGGATTGGAATGCACCTTTCAAAACTTCAGCGGGTCGCAGGGATGACATCAGAATGGCAGGATAATAACCAGACAGAAAGGTAATCAGCGCAATGAGTCCGAAGGTTCCGACAACCACCCATTGATTGGCGAACATACCTAAAGTGTAGTTCTTGTCGAGAAGCTGATTGAACATGGGCAGGGCTATCCCTATCAAGGCCAGCGCAATCATGAAAGACAACACGGTGATCAAAAAAGATTCGCCAAGAAACTGGCGGATGAGCACTTGGCGAGTGCTACCCACCACTTTTCGCAGACCGACTTCCTTCGACCGATAGGTAGACCTGGCTGTGGCCAGATTAATAAAATTGATGCATGCCAACAGGATGACGAATGCAGCAATGCCGGCCACGATATAGACACGATCAATACTGCCCACGGGCCCCATGCCGTTGCCTCGTTTCGTTTTCAGATAAACGTCCTTGAGCGGTTCAAACCCTACGTACATGTACATGCCCCACTTTTCCATGTCTTCCTTTACGTAAGTCATATAGAGATTGCGGGCTTTTTCAAACAAGGTGCCTGGGTCCGCGCCCGTTCTCAACAAAACATAATTCCTCACGTTCAAATTTCCCCAACCGCCATCGTAGCTGAACCACCGATTCAGGCTTTCATGTGTGGCAAATGACAACAACATGCCAAACTGCATATGCGATTGCGAGGGCACATCCTTCATCACCGCGCTTACTTCAAAAAGCAAGGTATCGGCCAGGGTCAATGTCTTGCCCAATGCATCATCATTTCCAAAATATTTTTTCGCGAGCGATTCAGTAAGTACAACCTGAAAAGGCTTTGATAGTGCGGTAGATCCATTTCCCATGACCAATTCAAAATCAAACAGCTCAAAGAATTCAGGCCGCGCATAGAAGATTCTTTCATCAAATCTTCTGCCGTCATGATTGACCTGAAGGTTTGATCCGTTTCGGATATAGACTACTTTCTCAACCTCCGGAAAGTCGCGGAGAAGCAATTTACCTATCGGCCAGCCGTTGCCCTCAATGGCCCCATTGAGACTACCCGACTTGATATCGACCATGTCAGTACCGACCCTGTAAATTCGATCCGCTTTGGTGTGAAATTGATCGAACGAGCTTTCATCTATGACATAGAGCAGCACCAACATGCCAACGGCAAGGCCCAACGCCAGGCCAATCAGATTGATAGATGCATAGCCCTTGTGCTTGGCCAGCGAGCGGAGGGCAATCTTAAGATAGTGTGAGAGCATGAATTCAGATTTTCATATTTATTCGTAGCGAAGTGACCTGACCGGGTTTACGAGCGCTGCGGTGATCGACTGATAGCTGACGGTAATCAGGGCGATGAACACCGTGACTAGTGCCGACACCACAAACACCATGGCACCAATCGATATGTGGAACGTAAAGGTGTTCAACCACTGTTGCATCACCAACAAGACCACCGGAACGGCAAAAAGGTTGGCCAACAAAACAAGCTTTAGAAAATCTTTCGAAAGCAACATGAAGATGTTGGGAACGGACGAACCCATCACTTTCCGAATTCCAATTTCTTTGGTTCGTTGGGCTACCGTAAACGAAGCCAAACCGAACAACCCAAGGCACGCAATGAGGATCGCGAGCAGCGCAAAAAAACCAAATACACTTCCAAACTGCCGCTCATTCTTGTATTGGCGATTAAAAAAATTGTCGACAAAGAAGTAGTCAAATGGATTATTGGGGAAAACTTCAGCATATTTTTCCTTCAAGTATGCCATGGTTTGATCCATATCATTCGCACCTAATTTCACACAGAAATAACTTCTTGCATTTTGCTGAAGTCGAAAAGCCGTAGGCCGAAAGTCCTGCTTTAACCCTTCCTGATGGTAGTTGCCCACTACACCCACCACACGAAATGTATCGGACCCAATGCGCACCTCCTGATTAATGGCCGACTCAACCGATCCCAGTTCGAAAATATCCACCGACTTTTCGTTGATGACAATGCTGGAACTATCGGCTGGAAACTCTGGCGCAAAGAAACGACCCGACAACAACTCATTTCCGAAGGTGCTAAAGTAGTTGTAGTCTACACCCATGATGTATACCTGGTTCGCCTTCGACTCGTCCGAACCCAATTTTTGTGCGGAGTTTGTCCAGTAAATCAAATTGCCCGGAACTTCAGAGGCGGCCGTGAAATTCTTAATTTGTGGATGTTGAGCCAGTTGATTTCTATAGACGTTCAGGTAACTTCCATAAAGTGAATCGGCTTGTAAAAAGCCGGGCCCATGGATGGCGACCACACGATCGATGTCAATCCCCAAGTCGCGACTTTGCATAAACTGAAGTTGCCGATACACGATAATGGTACCTGCAATCAGTGCCACGGAAGCCGCGAACTGTGCCAGCACCAAGCCCTTGCGCAAGAGAATTCCTTCTTTTGACCCAGCCATAGAGCCCTTTAGCACGCGAGCAGGCTTGTAAGAAGAGAGAACAAAAGCAGGATAAAGTCCTGACACCAGCGAACCGATCAGAAACAACCCCCCTAAAGTTAGCCACAGGTTAAGGTTCCCAAGTATCGAAAATGTGAGCTGTTTTTCAGCCAACTGGTTAAAGCCTGGAATCGCGGCAAAAAGTATTGCCAACCCGACTACCGCTGCCGAAAGGTTAACCAACAAGGCTTCTGAGACAAACTGCGCCACAAGTTGTCGCTTCAAGGCACCTACCGACTTTCTCACGCCAACTTCTTTAGCGCGCTCCACTGCCCTGGCTGTGGCGAGGTTTATGTAGTTGATCCATGCAATAATCAAAATGAAAAAGGCGATGATCATGAGAAAATATACCGTTCGGCCGTTGCCATTCACGCGCGCCTCCTGTATCAAATCCGAATACAGGTGAATTTGCTCGAGGGGCTGTAGCACAAAGGTGGTGCGCTCACTCGCATTTTCCCGACCACTGTATTTGTCGATAAAGGCCGGAAGCTTGCTCTCGAGCAATTTGGGATCTGCCCCTTCTCTGAGTAACACATAATTATAAAAATCGTACCAACCCCAGGCACTATTAAAATCTTCACCCCAAAGTGTAACCAGCGTGGGATAAGAAAGCAGGAATGAAAATTTAAGGTGAGAATTTTCCGGTGATCTCATCACTGCAGTAATTTCATAATCCTCGTCATTGCCAATCTTGATCCGCTTTCCAATCGGGTTTTCATCACCGAAATACTTCCTGGCCACGTCTGCATCGACCACGGCCGTGTTCGGCTGATCCAACCTGGGGGTTCCCTCCAATATGGGATAGGAAAAAATCGTAAACAGGTTTTGCTCGGCCTGAAACAGGTTTGACTCTTTGATGGCAATATCCTCATGCCGAACCACCGCGCCTCCGTACCGCAAGTAAAGCCGGGTTGCGTCTTCCACTTCCGGAAATTCTTCAATCAGCGAAGGTGCGACTTTTGGAAAGGCAGTCGCGCATCCAAAAATCTTTTCACCGTTGCGATAAGCATCAAACTCCACCCGATAGATTCGGGCCGAATTCGTGTGAAAGTCATCATAACTGAGTTCGTCCTTTACGTATTGGAGAATCAGCAGACTGGCCGCCAAGCCAAGGGAAAGACCGATCACATTCAGAAAGGCGTGCCCTTTTCTCTTTAACAAGCTTCGAAAAGCCGTGAGCAGGTAGTTTTTAATCATGTAGCAGTCAGGTTTTGAACCGTTATGTCACGGCAATCCAAGTGCCATGATGGGCAATCATCAATTGGACGGCCAAATCATCAAAAAAGTTGAAACCGATGTCCCTGACCGAACGAATTCGTCCGTTCGCGAACATGCTACCGGTTTTCATTTTCGGTGTTTAAGTTTATTTTTGGGCCCACATTTCAAACGAGAAACGCCAAAGGCAGGGATGCATGGGACGCATATTTGAAAAGAGGAAGCACAAGATGTTTGCACGCTTTGACCGCATGGCCAAGACGTTCACCAGGATTGGAAAAGACATCGCCATCGCAGTAAAGCAAGGCGGACCTTTACCGGAAAATAATCCGCGTTTGCGATTGGCCATTCAAAATGCGAAGGGTGCCAACATGCCGAAAGATCGGGTAGAGGCCGCCATCAAGAGAGCATCCTCCAAGGATGAGAAGGACTTGCAAGAAGTGGTGTACGAAGGATATGCACCGCACGGTGTGCCGGTGATGGTCGAATGCGCAACCGACAATCCTACCCGAACGGTTGCCAATGTGCGACTGCATTTTTCCAAGAACGGAGGCAACATGGGCAATTCCGGTTCCGTGGGATTCATGTTCGAGCGCAAGGGCGTATTCAAATTTGCCACAGATGCCATCAACCTCGATGAGATGGAACTGGAACTGATTGATGCAGGGGCTGAGGACATTCAGCAGGAAGAGGAAGAGATTGTGGTTTACACCAAGTTCAGCGACTTCGGCAGCATGCAAAAATTTATCGAGTCAAAAAACCTGGAAGCAAAAAGTTCCGAGCTTCAATATATTCCAACCACCACCAAAGAATTAAGCGAAGCAGAACAAGATGAGGTGATGGAATGCATTAATGCGCTGGAGGAAGACGATGACGTGCAAAACGTTTATCACAATTTAGCGTAAGGCGTCAGGCGGCTCACATCTACTCACAGCGCAGCGAATCGGCCGGATTGGCTCCAGCTGCGCGCATCGTCTGAGATGCAACAGTGCCAATGCCTGCGAGAAACATGAACAAAATGCTTCCACCTATTTCCAAAAATCCAATTTCTGTGCGGTAATACTGCAAATTTAACAGTACCCTATCAAAGAGAACATACACAATCGGTAAAGCCGCCATCGAAGCGATAACCATCAACTTTAGAAACCGGCCTGAAAGCAAATACACAAGGTTAGCCGAACTCGCGCCAAGCACTTTTCTAATACCAATCTCTTTCACTCTGCTCTCTGCATTGAACACCACCATTCCCAGCATGCCCAGACATGAAATGGAAATAGCAAGCACCCCCAGGTAACCGAAGATCTTCATCACGCTGGTGTAAAAACTGTAGGCATCACGAATTTCATCATCAAAGAATCGGGCTTGAAAATCCCGACCCTCGGCAACTCGGTCCCAGGCGTCATTGAGTTTCATCATCGTGCCTTGAATATCATCGCTGGCGATGCTCAGATTTGCATAATGAAAATGTTCAGGGTCATAGCGAAAAAAGAAACTTCGAATCGGATCTTCAAGGGACATGTATTGAAAATCTTTCACCACACCAACAATCCTAACCTCACTTGAATCGGCAAGAATGAGCTGCTGGTTTATTGCATCCGATGCAGTGCCAAATCCAAATTCTGTAACCAGGGTTTCATTGACGATTACAAGACCTCCATTCAGATGGGTTGACTCTTCACTAAAATCATTTCCGTTTATCAGGTGAAGGCCGAAGTTTCTGATGTAATTATGATCAATATATGCCTGGTAAACTATTTGATAGCCGAGCGTATCAACACGTCTTGCCTCTGTAATATCGGCTGACCCGCTTCCGATGATCTTTGAGGAGTAGCTGATCCTGTCAATTCCCGCAAGCTTGTTAAATTCAGCATCGAACTTGCGGGGATCAACGCCCTGCAGCCTTATATCAAGAATATTTTCACGTTTGAATCCAAAGTCGAAGTTGACCGAGTAGCGGTACTGTTTCAGAATGATCGCCACACCCATGATAAAGACAAGCGACAAAGTGAATTGAAATACAACAAGAACCTGCTGCAAATTAACTTTTGCAAATCCACGCAATGAGGACTGTTTCTTGAGGGCTTCCAAGGGATTGAGTTTCGAAAAATGTGCCGCAGGCAAGCCACCGGCTATAAGGCCGGTCAGCACTGCGAACGAAATAAAAAGAACTACTGTTTCGGGTCGCACAGGCAGGTCAAACATATCCTTGACCATCCTCAATTCTTGCTCTGCTCCACCTCCTGGCCCTTGCATCAAAAGGTCCTTCCTGATAAATGAAAAAATGATGAAAGCTCCCGCCAGTGCAAGGCATGACACAATTACCGCTTCCAGCACAAATTGAAGAAATATCTGACCCCCGTGTCCACCGGCCACTTTGCGGAGTCCAATCTCCTTGGAGCGCTTAAGTGATCTCGAAATAGTGATGTTGGTGTAATTGAAACACGCTGGCAACAAGATAAGAACCGCCAGCGCAGCCATGATCATAAAAGGCAGGTATCCAAACTCAGGTCCGATGCTTCGACTTAGCTCGGGTCCGGGCACTATGCCCAGAAGGGGCTGGAGATCAAAGGTAACCGTGAAGTTGTCCATTTCTGCATAAGCGGATGACGAAATCTGCGCCAACTGTTCTCTAAGGTCGGGCTTTCCTGATGACTCCGGAAACAGCAGGTAAACGTACTCTGTGGCATAAGCGTCCCAGGAATCGCTTGCCCGCTTCATCATTCCTTGCCGCTCGAGGATGGGTACAGCACCATAAGATGCGAGGATTTCAAAATGCAGGTGAGAGGCTTTCGGATGATCTTTGATTATTCCAGTTACTTCAAATTCTCCGTAGTCACCAAGGGTAAGCGCTTTTCCGATTGGGTCAATTGAACCAAACATTTTTCTTGCTGACGTCTCCGTCATCACAACGCTGAAGGGTTTTTGCAACGATGCATCCGGATTTCCCTTCACCATGGGAAAGGTGAATACTTTAAAAAAATTGGCATCAACAAATAATCCCGAAAGTGGAATAAACTTCTCCCCATAATTTGCTTGCAGGGACAATCGTTTGTTGACCCTAACGACTTCTTCGATCCCAGCGTATTCGGACTTCAGCCTCTCTGCGATTGGAGCAGGGCATGTGGCCCAGTCGTTCTCCCTGAGATTCACGTTCGTGTGACTGATTACACGGTAGATCCTCTCGCGCTTTTCATGAAAGCGATCAAATCGCATCAGATCGGTGATGATCGTAAGGATCAGCAGACTAACCGACATGCCAATCGCCAGGCCAGCCACGTTGATGATCGTAAAGAACCTGTGCTTGGCCAAGCTTCGCGTTGCCACCTTCAGGTAATTGTTAAACATTGCAACGGTGTTGTGGCTAGATGAGTAAACATGATATGCAGCCTCTTTCTTCCGTTTGGTCAGCGCATAGGAAAAAGCGATCTGGATTACCTGCTTCCAATAAATCCACCTGGCTTTGAAAAGCGAGGTGGTCGCATTCTTGCGAAACATCTCCTCTAAATCGCCATGAAGATCTTCCACAGCAGCGCTGCCGCCAATCCACTTTAACAATATAAAGGCAATACGTGGAGGTTGTAGATTTGCCATGTGGTCAGTTCGCCAGTTTCACTTTCGACAGGTGCCAAAGTTCATCGCGAAGGCCCTTTGATTTATTAAGTGCGGTAATACCGGATCCGGTCAGCTTAAAATACCTTTTTCTCCGACCCCCACGCTCAGCCGTAGCCCCCCCTAACCACGACTTGATAAATCCTTTTTCCTCCAATCGTGTAATGGTTGAGTGCAGCGCGCCAATACTCACCTGTCGGGTGGTTCTCCTTTCAATATCTTCCTTAATACTCACGCCATATGCCTCGTCCGCCAACACCGCGATTGTGAGAAGGACAAGTTCTTCGAATTCCCCTAGGTAGCCGATCATAATGCCTTATACTCAATTGGTTGGCAATTTGTTTCTTTTTTTCAGAACAAATATCAAAAAAATATCCGGCACATGACCGGATACTTTCAAATTTGAATCAGGTGATGTTAATCCTTCTGAACGGTGCTGCCACCTGTTGCAGTCGAACTCACGGTAGCGGCCCCGCGGTAAAGAATAACGCTGGCTCCGCTGGCATTTGCCGTTAGTGTTTTGGAAGCATTGACATATACATTGCTGGCGCCAGATGCACTTACAGCCACGTCTTCTGAATTCAGGTTATACGCCTTCAACAAAGAAGCACCCGACACATCGGCATCTACATGCCGGCTGGCGCCACTGATGGTCAAATTTGAGGCTCCCGACAAAAACAGGCTCACGTCATCGGTATCCAGATCAATTTGCGATACCGAAGCTCCTGTCAGCGTGAGCGAAAACTCATCTCCGGTGGCAACACCAGACAATGTTGAGTTGCTCGCCCCTGAAAAGATGGCTGCCCTCAATTCAGGCATGGTGATGTGCAACTGGGTGGTATGTCTTCGGTTGTCAAAATCACGATAACGAACCGTTAACGTAGTGCCTCTCTTCTCCACAACCAGGTCGTCCAGATTGCGCCTGTCGCCTTTGGCAGTTACATTGAAAACGGTTCCGTACTGAACAGTAACAATCATTGCATCGCCAGCCTCCAGCCGATCAAAATCGGTGATACCAAACTGCTGCTCTGCATACTGTAATGGCCCGGGATCCTCTTCGTAGTAGCAGGATGCCAAAACGGCCGAAAACATTGAAAAAAGGATTAGTTTTAATAATAGCGGTTTCATAGGTGTTTGATCTAACTTCTTTGCCTTAAGACAATCGAAGTTTGTTTTACCCCCTACGTATACTCCACTATTATTTTTTTGTTGCTTGTATCACCACTTTTTGTGGTCCCTCCAACGTAAGATGATCGTCTACCATGCGGTTGTTGTACTGCTGAATGAACGCTTTTAAACGCAGCAACAGGGGCTGCTCAAAATCCGGGCGTTGGCCCGCCAGATTGTTGATAAGCATTGGGTCGGCCTTGAAATCGTACAGCGCTACTTCCCGCGCACCATCAAACATCAGCAGGTAATCGCCTGAGAAGGCCTGGTAGTTGTTATTCAAGTAATTGAAGGCAAAAGGCTTGGCATCATCGGTGAATACGTTTCTACCAAATGCAATGTAAGGTTTATCATAATTCAGGTAGTCCAACACAGTGGGCATAATGTCAATCTGTTGCACAATCTCATGTTTGAAGGATGACCAGTTGGCTTGCGGGTGATAAAAAAAGATGGGTACGGAAAAATACCCCCATGCTGAGTTGTATTGCTGATACTGAATTTCTGCCGAAGCATGATCGGCCGTGATGACAAACAAGGTATTTTGGAACCAGGGCTGCTTTGCTGCCTCACGAAAGAATGTCTTCAACGCAACATCTGTATACTGGATTGTTTTGTGTACTGGGAGTTGTCCACCGGACAGCTGATTTTCAAATTCAGCAGGCACCTTGTATGGGTGGTGGGAAGACACGGAGAAGAAATTGACAAAGAATGGCTGCTTGAATTCGTTGATCTTGCCAAGCATCCACGGCATAAACTTATGGTCCCAAATTCCCCAGATGTTGTCAAAGTCATCATCGTTTCCATACTCCGTCATTCCAAAATAGTCGTCAAAGCCACAGAGGTTTGCGAAGGCCTGAAAACCCATGGAACCATTGGGCGCGCCATGAAAAAAAGCTGAGTAGTAACCCTTCGGCTTCAGCAAACTGGCCAGGCTATTCACCTTGTTGCTTGAGTAGTGAGAAAGCACATACGGAACTTCAATGGAGGGAATACTGCAGATGACGGAAGGCATTGCATCGATGGACTTCCTCCCGTTGGCAAAAGAATACTGATAAGCCCGGCTTACCCCAATCAACGAATCGAGGAACGGAGCGTACCCTTTATAGGTCCCATTCTCAAGATCGGGGTTGTAAGTCCCAATAAATTCCTTCGAGTAACTCTCCAGAATGATGATCATCACGTTGTCATTCCTGAATGATGCCGAGTCAGGGGGGTAATGCGTTACCGGGAAAATCTGTTCCACCAGTTGATCGTTCTCAAAATAGTTCACCTTTTCAATCACACTGGTTCCGGCTGTGCGCATCAAAGCAAAGGGCGTATTCAACACCAGGTGGATGTCTTTTGGTATTTTTGAATAGTCAGCCGCATTGCTCAGGGTAATGGGCCTTGTGCTGTGCCGAAAGCCCCCACGCATGCCACCCACCACGCCATAAGTTATGAGTAGCATGAGCCCCAACCCCGACAAATAAAAAACCCATGGATTCTTTGCTTGCGGACCTTCTACCTTGATGAAGCGATAGCCAAACCAGAGCGCCACCACCAATGCAATCCATAAAAAGAACATGTACCAATAGTCGACCAGAAATTGAAAGAAGAGTGATGTCAGGTTTTGCTCATTTTCAAATTGACTAAACACGCTCAAAGTCGTGCGCCTAAGGGTAAACCGGTAGTAGACAAAGTCGATGACGTTGGCCGCAAGGCCTAAGCTGTTGATGAACAAAAACAGAAACCTGAGCACTGACATGTAGGCGGGCTTGAATCTCACCCGTAAGGGGATGATGGTGAGGAGAATGAAAGGGGCATTCAAGTACAATACAGCCGACAAGTCGAAGCGCAAACCGCCCAGGAGAATGGGAGCAAATCGGGACCAGGTCATGTCGGCAAAGAACTCGTTGTTGTAAAGGAAAAAACCTATCCTGCAAAGAGAGTAAAGTGCCATGACGAGGGCCAATTGCAACACCAGCGCCACATAGATGTTGGTCCTTAACTTCTTGCCGTCAGGTAGGTGAAAGGACAAGGCCATGAGTCAAATTCAAAGGGCCAAAATTAGTTCAAATGGCCCCGTCACGGTCGTCCAAATTCGCTTTTTTCTCTTAGTTTTGTTATTCTGTGTATCTTGAAATGAAGGGTTTTTGACTTGATTTGCTTGCTTAACACCTAAATCAAACTGCCATTCCAATGCGTCTTTTTGCCTTGAGTCTCTTGTTGGCTTCGGGTACGCTCATTCAGGCACAAAATGTAGAGTCGTTCGGCATTTTTGCCGGCATGAACTCGCCCATTACCGTAGACCAGGGCCTGCAAAAGGACACTCGGTTTGTGGGCAAATTCACCTTGCGCGCCACGCCCTTTGGATTTACCTATGGATACGATCACGTAGGTTATGGTTTTCTAATTACACCATCCTACCTGCAGGTGGGCCAAAAGTTCATCATCAAGAATACAACTGGCGGTGAGGTGGGCACTCGCAATATTCAACTGGATTACTTTAGCGTCCCGGTTGCGCTTAAGTTACACCTTAATGATCTAGCATTCTTTCGACTGAGCCTGGTGGCTGCAGCCAATTTCTCTTACTTGGTAAAGGGTCGGGAGTTGATGACATTTTCAGCAACCAAGTTGCTTTATCCTTCGGGCGTTGCAATCCCGAATGATCCCCGATACATCGAACAGTACGATGGCGTGATTGTACCGCAGGAAACCGACCTTGAGTATGTGGGACACGATAAGTTTGTGCCCTTTCAACTGTTCGGGTCAATTGGCTTGCACTCCGATTTCGATTTGAATGATGACTGGAGCTTGAACTTTGACGGCCGGGCCAATTTTGGATTGTTCGATCCCCGCAAAGGAGAGTATATCGACCAACTGAAGGCGCCCACAAATAAACCTGACTTATATGGAGCTAGAAGAGATATCTACCTATCCGTAATGATTGGCATTTCAAGAATTGTTCAGATCAAAAAAGAATTCAGGCCCAAGCGATCGAGCAGGCCCATTACCATCCCGCATCAATCTCCAAGCAAGAAGAGAAGAAAAAATTAGGCATGCCCATCGGGCCTTTTATAGTTTGGAATTTCAATCTCGAAAACCGTTCCTTCTCCCAGTTTTGATTTCATGTGGATGATGCCCCCAAGCCGCTCGATGGTGCTCTTTACAATATACAGGCCCAGGCCCGAACCTTTGCTTTCCGTACTGGCCCGAAAGAACATCTTGAAAATCTGGTCCTGGAATTCATCGGCAATTCCGATGCCGTTATCCTCAAAAACGATCCGCGCTTTTTCCACATCTGTGGTGATGTCAATTTTGATGTAAGAATCCTTCCATCGGTCGTGATAACGCACCGCGTTGGAGATCACGTTGTTGAAAATGTTAAGCAACCGCCCATAGTCGGAGTAAAAAGGTGCGTTGAGGCGGAAGCTCTTGATACTTTTCACTCTTTCTGCATCAGTCATGTACTTCAGCGACTCGATCGACTCCTCGACAAGGGCCATGAAATCGATTTCATCGGGTTCAATGTCAAGTCGGGAATTGCGCGAATAGTGAATGATGTCGGAAATAAATTTGTCGAGCTTATCCACACTTTTATCGATCAACTGGAGGTAATGACCATGCAACGAGGTATCAGGTTCAATTCGGATCATATTCAGCAATCCCTTCACTGACATGAGCGGTGCGCGCAGATCGTGGGACGCGCTGTAGACAAACCGATCCAACTCACAATTGATTTTGATCAGCTCTTCGTTCTGCGCTTTCAGTGTGTCTTCAGCTTTCTTTTGCTGCGTAATGTCGCGCGCGTAGACCGTAATGCCTGTCACTTCCCCGTCACCGCGGATCGGGTAAGTCTTGATTTCATAAACCCTGGGCTCAGCACCGAAGGCAAAAGTATCCGTATACCGATGATGATTTCCTTTCAATGCTTCCCGATAACGCCTGCACCAGGTGTCGCGGAGCTCACCATACTCCTGCGGAATCAAGGCGATCACATTCTTTCCTTTTGCCAGCCGTACATTAAAGGCACCCTTGTAGCTATGGTAGAATTTTTTGTTAAAGTCGATGAGATTGTAATTTGAATCCACCATCCAGATGCTGTCTTCGATGGTATCCAGGATGGAGCGAAGATTTGCCTCCTTTTCAACGATGCGCTGCTGATAAACTTTTCGAATGGTGACGTCACGGCTGAAGACGGACAACACCAATTTACCTGCAATTCTTTTCGAACTGAAGGTGATCTCCCAGTAATACGTTCTCCCGTCAAACTCAAAAGCGTCCTCCACCTTCAGGGGCGTGCCTCCCAGCGCGGCCAGGCATCGAGCGCGCCACAGCTTGGCAAGGGTGGCATTCGCTACCTCCATGGACTTTAGAATCGAAGTACCCTTTTTGAGTTCTACCTGATAGGTTTCAAGAAAGATCCAATAGAATCCAGGATTGAGTGCAATCACGCGAAATTCATCGTCAACGATCAACACGTTTGAGTCTGCATCTTCAATTATCGAGGTAAATAGTTCTTCCCACCCTCCTACCTCAACCTTTTCCATTAATGCCATTTAATTTCGCCATCGGGTCTGATCAAACTGTGCCGCCCCATGCAGCGCTTCCAAAAAGCCAAGAAATCGATATCATTGCCTTGTTTAATACCAGGGACACTGGCACCACCGGTTTTACGGAAATTGCGGTTCCAGGTTATCAACAAAACCAAAAAATGTCAAGTGGCTTACAAGTGGTTCAGGGTGAGCAGCCGGGTGAAGATCTATCGGGAATTGTTATCTACCCAAATCGTTTTCTGAGCTGAAAACGGAATGCCTTGATCGGTAAGACCACGGATAAGTACCATCATCTCGCCCACATCATCTGAAAGTTCAAATTCAAACGCGACCCGACCGTTAATTTCGACCGAAGGATTCCAATAGACTGTTGATCTGAACTGGGGGATATTGAGAGAACCAGAAACAGGTGGAAATCCGAAAGGCGTGCTCAACCCCACGATCGCATCGCCCGGGAGCAAAGGTTGTCGCGTATCTCCCGATTTTGATTCCACAACAATCAATCCGTTTCTTCCCATCATACCGAATGCTGCTAACTTGGATGGACTCTTTACTACTTTTAAGGATCTGAGGTCAGTAGGTGCTAACCCCAAAAAGAAAGCCGTGCTGCGCGTGGCAATGCCATCGATAATATAAACCGGATCTTCGGTTGCTATCACCAACGGGCTATTCGCATTGGGTGGATCCAATTTTATTCTAATGATGCTCTTGCCTCTTCTTGTACGGTGAAGGACGGACGGAACAACTTCCTTCAGTAAATCGGCCATGGTGGGAAAGGCCACATAATCTTTCATGTCCACGATTATATCTGCACCGCCAATCCTTCCCACATCAAATTGATCGCTTGTCGGCCCAATGGGCAACTCATCACGCTTTGAATACACGCGGTACGAATTGTCAATCAACCTGGATTGTTTAACAAATTGCGCATAACGATCCGGTTGATTTCCGATAACAGATTTGCCCGCGTGCTGCAACGATACCTGGTCGGTGTCCCACGCTATGGAAAGTTCCGGCAGCAGCTTGCCTCGATCAGTCTGAGCCATATAGAAAAGCTCATCTGTACCAGTCACATCCAGCATTGAAATACCAAACTTACCACCAGGCAATACGATCGTTTGAAAAACTTTTGACTGGCGCTGGAGGTAAAACATCAGTAGCGAAGCAGATGGAACGGGCTCACCGGTAGTCTTGATGAAAGCTCGGCCGGTTCGTTGAATCGTATTCGTAAAACGATAGACCGGTTTGCGCAGGGATTGATCCAGTATGGCCGTCCAATCAACCCCCTTTGGATTCAACACAAGGTCAAAATCTTTGTGAGCGTGAGCGCGAGGATTGGCAAACTCCCGGGCTCCAACCGAAGCAACGGATTGATTCAGTACGGCCACAGAAAAATCACCACGAAGCGCATGGCCATCTTCATCCTGCAACCAGACCTCCGCAGTCACATTTTCACGAGTGGTGTAAATCGACTTGTCGAATCGAATGCTTGCCGCAATGTGCGTGGAAGGATCCAGGAAAAAATCACGCATGGCCAGCACCTTGCCAGACCGATTGAGCAGGGAAGCGTTTACAACGCCATTACCAATTCCGCTCTTGGGAATTGAAACAACCACACTGTCACGATCTCCCTGACGAAATGCGACTGAGAAGTAAGCCTCACCCCGGCCTGTCAAAATGATAAAGTGATCTTGATTGGTTAAGTCCGAGCGCGGGGTCGCCTGCACAACCACCTGAATGTGGGGATCTGTTGATCTGTTTCTTACGCGCAGCGTCCATCCGATCTCATTAACAGGCGGCAAATCCACACTCATCGATCCCATCGCTACTTTGTATTTTTTTGATGCGCTGGGAACCAACCCGATCGCACCGTAGCCCATGCTGTCCAACTGCGCAGTTGCAATGGAATACCCAGCTTCATCAATCACTTCGACCCGGAACCCGGCACTACCCTTGATAACCACACGGTTTGTTACACCACCCACCAAATGACCGCCCTCGGGTGCCGCGCTGATTGCGGACAAGCCAACCGGTACCAACACATGATCTTCCACGATTTCAATTTGCCGGTAAAAAAAAGTATCCGTTCCAAAGTTGCGCATCCAATGGCTATAGGCAGATACGTTGTAATATCCAGGTAGCACATTTTGCGGCAGCACCAATTGATTATGACCTTCACCGTCTTCCACCATGGCACGCACATGTGTTATCGATTGCCCGTTTTGATCTATCAGATCAATTTCGATCATCTCTTTGCCCGCCACCCGAAGATGATTCTCTGTCAGAAAATAGATGTTGAAAAAAACCGTATCGCCTGGGCTGTACTTTTCCTGGTTAAGGGTTAGGCGAACTTCGGTGAGCGGAAAAAGGGTTTTGTGGGCATTGAATTTTTCGACAAATAAATCTCCAGCGTCTTGCGCACCAGCAATGATGCTTGCCAGTAGCCATATGACGGCAAGGGCTCTCATTCCCAATTCGCAGGTTTTATGGAAGTTGCATTGTCATAAAAATCATAGCACGGCAGGGTGATGAAGTCGATCGGCACAACCGGATAAGGCACATCCGACGGAAGCAAATAAATCGACTTTCGGGCCACAGCCGATGCCCAGAAGATTCCAACCACAGCTTGCGTATTGTTGACCGCCTTGATGTTGCCGCGAATTTCCCCAAGTGGCGGCTGAAAAAGACTGGCCGCATTTACCTTCTGATCTTTCACCAATTGGAAAAATTCGAAAGCTCCTCGCGACAGGCTGTATTGCTCCACCTCCACCAGGTATTTCTCGTGAAAAGTGGCATTGGTAATGGGCACCTCTCCCACCTTCACCCGTTTGAATGAGTTACCTTTCACCAACTGGTTGTCCGACACTTGCGGAATCGATTCATTCTGCCGAACCCAGCACGTACAACATTCGCAGGTGTCTACCTGAAGCAAGATACCCCCACTGCCTTCAGGGCCACCGACCAGGATATAACCACTGCAGGGCCAGGGATCTTTCCAGGGCCGGTAAGGCGGCACGTGCCGCATGTACAGCTCCGGGTAGGTAACTACCTTGTAGGTACCATTGAATTTCCAGCGTACATAGTTTTCCTCTCGTAGTCCGGCATCCGCATCTACATAGATATTGAAGACATTTGCCGCCACCGTTCCATATGGTTTTTCCACCGTACGTGCCTCAAACTCGTGATGAATTTCAGTAACCTCGCCCACGGGATACAACATGTCAGGCTCAGATTCGAATACATTGCCATCGGCCAAAGTCACGCGAATTGAGTATGACCGACCCACCTCACCGCGGATAATTCCGGTGGTCCGGTACACCCCCGCATCAGTTGCTACCAGGTCTTCCACATTCCCCTGGTCGTCAAAGAGCGTAACCTGGGCACCCGATACAGGAGACTGAGCCGTGGAGTCAGCATCCAGGTTGAGCGCAGTGGAGATCTTCACTTCATACGGCCCCAAGTCCGTGGTGATCGACCCTTCAATAACCAATTGATCTTGTGCAGGTGGTATTTCGAAGTAAATCCGCTCCACACAGGCAGTAAGCAAGACATAGGGCCATATCCATCTGAACAGCTTCGTCACCTTACGTCTCATATTTCAAAACTTAATGTTGTAAGTGACCGAAGGAAAGATGGTACCCACGATAGACAACTGGTATGGCTTGGGAATTCCAGAGCCATTGGCCCTGAAAAATACTGTATAGGGATTTTGCCTTGCGTACACATTGTAAACAGAGAATACCCAGGTACCCTTCCATTTCTGGTCAACTCGATAATTTCCCTCCACCACCAGGGCGATATCCAGCCGATGGTAGTCTGGAATCCGATATTGATTGCGTGTGGAAAAATAGGCCGCAGTGGTATTTTCCAGGCGGAACGCAGAAAGAGGGATGGTGACCGGGCGGCCCGTGTGGTACGTGAAATTGCCGGTAAAAAAATGTCTCCTGGATAAATTGTATTTCCAAGACAAATTGAAAATATGTGGCTGATCAAAATTGGCAGGATACCGTCTTCCCCGATTGATTGACTCAGTGGAGAAGGCACCGTCCACCACCCGAAATGTTCTGGAGTATGTGTAGTTCATTGAGCCGGTAAGTCGACCGGTGTTCTTGGCCAAATAGGTTTCAATGCCATATGAGTAGCCCTTGCCCTGCAACAAGTCTGTTTCAAGGTGTCGATTCAAAACCAATTGGGCCCCGTCTTTGAAATCAACAATGTTATTGATGTGTTTATAAAACGATTCGGCAGAGGCACTGTATTTCTGATTTGGGGAATCTGCGAAATAGCCAAACGAGATCTGATCCGCGCGCTGTGGCTTAAAATAGTACCCACTTGGCTGCCATATGTCTACCGGTGTGACCGCTGTGGTATTGGTTACCAGGTGCAGGTATTGAAACATTCGGTTGTAGCCCAGCTTGATCGAAGCATGCGCAGCCACATTGTACTTTGCGGAAAGTCGAGGTTCAAAGCCGACATAGGATTTGGAGATTTCACCTCTCCTGAAAGACACGGAATCGGAAACATTTGCCAATTCGCGCGGGGCATTTGGCAGGTAAGTGTTAATGGTTGAGGGGCCCAACGAAAGGAACAACGGAATACGGAGCCCCGCCTCCACCGATGCCTTGGGGCTTAGCTTCAATTCATCAGAAATGTATGCTCCCGTTTCTACCGCATATTGTCGATCCAGGTCAACCTGCCGCGCATTGGATTGATCCGACCCTGGCTTCAGCGAACCGGGGTTAAGTGCATAGTGCTGAAGCTGCCATCCATAGTCAAGTTGGTGAATATTTTTTTCGTTGTGGAAGCCGGCCTTCAGCGTTGTTGTGGAAATGCGATATGACAATGTTGAGGCCGTCTGTGCTTCTTCGTTGCGAATATCGTACCCGTAGCTGCCATAGCCCAACGTAAATTCACCACTGATGCCAGAAGCAAATTGATGATCCAATCTGGCAGCGAGTTGATATTGATCCCACTGATACAAGGTATCACCCACGAGCCGGAATGCATCTTTACTGGAGTAACCCGAGACGGACACCCGCGTCTGGTCATTGATGCGATGTGTCAGTTTCAGGGTGCCGTCATAAAAAAATACGGAGCTGTTGCCAAGGTCGTAGTAATCCGTCCGGATTGAGTTAACCAACCAGTTTGAATAGGTAGAACGCACCGATGCGGCCAACGAAGTTTTTTCTTCTTGAAGCGGCCCATCGACCGCCACATTGCTGGTAATCATTCCGATGCCGGCATTCACGTGCCATCGCTCGAAGTCGCCATCTTTCGGGCGAATGTCAAGCACACTGGAGGCCCGACCACCGTACTCTGCAGGTATGCCGCCACGAAAAAATGAAACATCGCGAACCGCCTCCGCATTGAAGGCGGAAAAAAATCCAAATACATGTGATGTATTGAAAACGGGTAGGCCATCATACAATACCAGGTTTTGATCAACACTTCCACCCCTCACATTAAAGCCCGAGGCAGCTTCGCCCACGGTTGTAACGCCCGGCAAGAGTTGAATCTGTTTGATCAGATCGACTTCGCCCATCAGTGCCGGTAAACGCTTTACTTCCTTCATGGTTAATTGCACTTGACCAATGCGACTGCTCGTCAACCGTGTCGACTCATCGGTAATGACCACCTCATCCAATATGCGGGGCGCTTTTTCCATCTTCACATCAATCACTCCGTCCGCAAAGGCCCCCAGGTCGATCACCTTATTATCATAATCAAGAAACTGAAAGGTGAGAACGTAGGGCCCTGCAGGCAACGTCATTTCAAAGCGGCCGTTCTCAAATGTGGTAGTTGTATACTGTGCATCGCTCACTTGTACCACAGTGCCCGGCAACGCCTCACCTGACTTGGCATCTTGAACGGTACCTGAAATGGTAACCAACTCTTTTGTCCGGCTTGACCCATCGCCAAATACCCGTTTTTCAAGGGGCGAATCTGCCTTTAGTGCGGTCTCAAGGGCTGCCTGATGCAATATGACCTGAGAGGGATCGTTCACAATCGCCACCACACGTGGATACATGCTGATGAAGTTCAAGTCAGTGGTGGCAAAAACATCAGCCAGTAGCCGAACGAGTTTTTGATTTTGATACTCCTCTTCCACGGTGATGGGATCAAGCCAGGATGGGAGAAAAAAAATGCGGCAATTGTATTGCTTCTGAAAATCGTTTAATACAGCTGAGAGTGCCTTGCCGTTTGTCGCCATGGTGAGAGTGCTGTCAAGGACACCCTGGGCAAATGCCATGCTTGCACCCAGTATCATGCAAATGATCAACAGGATCTTGGTCTTGCTAAGTTTGATCGCCATTATCACTTAAATCTGTTGACCTGTTGTCCACAAACGTGGAAATTACCTCATCAGGAATGGAGTACCAAAATGGAGGTTTATGAGCGGTAAAATGCGAAGTCCGTGGAAGCTGCCGCAGCCTCAAACGAAAAATGCAACCGGAAAACCCCAGTTGCATTCGATTGCTGTAGTCCGTACGGGAATCGAACCCGTGTTACCAGAATGAAAATCTGGTGTCCTAACCCCTAGACGAACGGACCATACTACGCTAAAGCCTCGGATGGTGAAGCAATTAGCGAGAAATTTCTAATTCTTTGGCCCTGCGTGCTCACCGAAGCCTTGGCGAAGGTGAGGACGAACGGACCTTTTTGAAAAAGTGTCGCAAAGATAGACTTCGACCAAAGATTTGCAAAAGGCACCTCCGGTTTTTTTGGAATGGAGCCCTTCTGGCATTGGTTTTAGCCACCCCAAGTTTTATTTTTGCCCTTCTCAAATTTTAACCCACACTATAATGACTAAGGTTGCTATCAACGGATTTGGGCGCATCGGAAGATTGTCCTTCGTGGCATTGCTCAAAAAGAAAAACATTGAAGTGGTCGCTATCAACGACATCACCGATACCAAGACACTTGCTCATTTGCTTAAGTATGACTCCGTTCATGGCCGGTTTAACGGTACGGTGGAGGCCACAGCAGATTCGCTGGTGGTAAACGGCAAGTCCATTAAAGTATTGGCCGAAAAGGACCCCTCTAAACTTCCCTGGTCTTCCATGGGTGCGGAAATCGTGTTGGAATCTACAGGTCGCTTTGTCGATGAAGCGGGTGCAGGCGCCCACATCACTGCCGGAGCTAAAAAGGTGGTCATCTCTGCCCCTGCCAAAGGTAACATCCCTACCGTGGTGTTGGGTGTAAACGAAAGCTCGCTAAAGGGTGATGAAAAAATTATCTCGAATGCATCTTGTACCACCAACTGTCTCGCGCCCATGGCCAAAGTGTTGGATGATGCGTTTGGTATTGAAAAAGGTTATATCTCGACCATCCACGCCTACACGGCAGATCAGCGTCTTCAGGATGCGCCCCACAGCGACCTGAGGAGGGCCCGCGCTGCGGCCGTGTCGATTGTACCCACGTCCACAGGAGCGGCAAAAGCCGTGGGACTGGTATTGCCTCACCTGAAGGGCAAGCTTGACGGCATCGCCCTGCGTGTTCCGATTCCCGATGGTTCACTCACCGACCTTACCGTAGTCCTGAAGAAGGAGGTGAAGAAGGAAGAGATCAACGCTGCGATGAAGGCTGCCGCTTCCGGACCGATGAAAGGTATCCTTCAGTATACGGACGATCCAATCGTTTCGATTGACATCGTGGGCAATCCTCACTCCTGCATTTTTGATGCGGAGCTCACTTCAGTTAATGGCACGCTTGCAAAGGTGGTGGGTTGGTACGACAACGAAGCCGGCTATTCAAGCCGTGTGGCGGACTTAATGGAAAGAATCGCCTGAAAGCAGTTGCAAGTTTCAGGTTACAAGTCAATACGTAAAGACCCTTCACTGTTGCAACTGGTAACTTGTAACCTGGAACCTGTAGCTTATCACCTACAATTTCAGATAAACGCCAGCGCTCCAGTTTGGCGATGCCAGGATATTCCTGCCCGTGGCTGCAAATCCGCCTGAGACAGAAAGCCCGAACTTTTCCGTCCACTGGTAGTTCAGCTCCACAGTGGGAGAAACATACTCGGTGTTGTTGGAAAAAATCCCGTTCTGTGCCTCGGCCGAGGTTCCATTGAATAGTGACTCAACCACATTCAACTTGAACACCGGGATGAATTTCTTCCACGTTGCCCCGAACTCAAATCCAAACCTCACTTCGTCAGAAAAGCCGCGCGTACGGTTATTGAAGGCAGCATAAACAGATGTGTAGAAGGGTTTGGGGTAGAAAGAATAGCTCGCATCGATCCTGATCATCTGGTTGAACTCGCCATCCCCTGACTGCAAGATACCTGAATTTCCCCCTGCCGTTTGGCCAATCGGAAGACCCAATAAGACCGTAGCGCTCATCACCACCGGCTTGTTTACAATCAGGCCATACTTGATGGCGATGTCGGTATCGCCTACAGAATTGAACTCATCACCAGGTTCAATATTTCCGCTCTGGCGATACATCACCTCATTCAATGTATTGCGAACGAAAAAGGGGAAATAGACCAACCCGGTTAGCCGATCGGTAATTCCATACTCGCCATATACGCTGGTGGTGTACAGGCTTATGGTTGTAATATCAACCACTTTGCCGGAAGGACTGTAGAAGAATGGTGACACAATCCAGTTTTGCGCAAGCTTAAAGTACCCTTTGTTCTTTGGCTGAGGCCAGCCACCGCCTGCCCAAAGCGAGGGGCCTAGAAAAACACAAATCACTACTACAAAAATCTTTCTCATGGTACATTAATTCATCTGAGCATATCCAAATGTGACACGGGCCGGCTTGCAGAGTATGATTACATACGCGTAGTCATCAATACCGATGTCCGGATCTATCGAGGTTAGATCGAAAGTTTTGGCACCGTTAGTGGTGATTTGTGCCACCTCCAGGCCAGAGCTGGCCACCATCGAACCGTTGGTGGTGTTGGCCATATACACGTAAGTGCCCAGCGCAAAACTGGTTTCAAAATCGTTGCTGAAAGTAAGGATCAGTTTTCCACTCACCACCTGCAGCGTGGCCATGCCTTTTGCCGTGTAACCCCCAGAGCTGACAAACGTCCCGCTCTTGCCTCCTCCCACCGACACATGAATCACATTGCTCTTCACCCCCTCCGACTTCGCGTGCACATCCGCGAGGCCTGAAGAAACACCCGTCACTAGTCCTGTGGCAGACACAGAAGCAATCCCTGAATTCTCACTGAACCATTCCAAAGTTTTTCCGGTCAGTATCTCACCTTTGATGTTTTTGATTTCTGCTTCCAGTTGTAGGGTTTCACCTATCATAAGCGAAGCCATTGGAGACTGGTTGATGATTTCAACGACAGCCACCTGCTGGTCGTCTGCCACCACGTTCACGTCTACAGCGAGGCTTTCAAGTGCTCCGACATAGGCAACTACCATTGCCTGCCCCGCAAATACCCCCTGCACGAGACCGTCCTCATTCACAGTAGCCACTGAAGCGTCTGACGTTCGCCAATCCACCTTGGTGCCGGTAGGCAAGCCATATTGATCATAGTAAGTTGCTGAAAGCTGAAACGAATCACCCGTCATCAGGGCAATGCGATCATGCGAAACTTCAATGCTTTCCCCCACGATGGGATCGTCTATCACATCTGTGCCCACACAACTCGCAAGCAGCCAAACCACCGTCAACATCAAAGCCCTCTTCATGCCGTCAGAATTTGTATCCAATGTAAGTTTTGACTGAAGAAACAGGAGTCGCATGGTTGACATTTGAATTAACTTGCCGATCGAATCCACCACGCTATGATCTCTAATATAGACAATGAAACGCTGATTTCAGTCAATAAAAGCTATATCAACATCCTCTCACTCTTTTTGGGCGAGGAGAAAATTGACTCCAGATACATGAAATGCCTGCTCAAGTGGGCTATTCAATTGGAAATGACACCCCAGGACATCAAGCATTCCGAAGACCTGGAGCTGGTGCAGTTTGTGAAGCCTGAAGCCCGGGTTGAACAAGCTGAGGCCCTTTACCATTTGGTTCATATGATTCTATTGGATAAGAAAATTGAAGATGCGGAACTGGAGGTCGCTACGATCTACGCCCAAAAGCTCGGCTTCAAGCCTCAATTTGTGGCCGAACTCTTCAAATCGATCGCCACCGCGCCCGATGACGGGATCAAACCGCGCGATGTACATAAAGAAGTATTGGATTTCATCGAAATGTCTGAAAACTGGGTGAAGTAGGGCACCTTTTTTCATTGACCGGATAAAGATACCGATGTAGGATTTGCCCCCGATTCGAAAAAACCAAAGTCTCAGATCTTACCAATTTTGAATCGAAATCAAGAACAAACGCAGGAAATAATGCCAGCTATGAGCAGACGGGTTACAAACGTGGGAATGGGCAGTCGGCTACGCCAGTTCATCATATTGGTGATCGTGATTTTGGCTGGAATGATGATTTCCAACGTGGTAAGCGCACAAAATTATCACCGTGCTCACAAGCGATGGAACAAAAGCAAATATATCGGCCAGGTCAGAACACAAAAGAGGGCATGCGTGTTGTTGTTTAAGAAGTCGATCAGCGAACCGAAATCAAAAAAACATTTGGCCGGTAGGAGGACAAGACAGAAGCCCATGGCTGAAGTAGAGACTGGCAGCAGAAGCGTGATTGCAAAAAGAGATTAAAGATAATTACTAAGACGGGTGTTTGGTAATGGAGAGGCCTCCGGTTAGTGACGCTACCGGGGGCTTTCTTTTTTTGATCGATTCCGTCCTGTAGCTTTGTTTCTATGGATTTTGACAAAGCACTTTTCCTGAATCACATCGCCCAAACGACCCCTTTCCCCTTTGCGATCCCGGTTGAAAGAGCCGAAGGCGTATATCTCTACATCCCTGGCGGTAGGAAATACATCGACATGATTTCCGGCATCTCGGTGAGCAATGTTGGCCATCGACATCCCAAAGTAGTAAAGGCCATTAAAGACCAGGTAGACAAACACCTGCACGTGATGGTGTTCGGTGAATACATTCAGGCGAGCTCAAACCAACTCACCAGGAAGCTAATTTCCCTACTGCCTCCGGTTCTCGATTGCGTATATTATGTGAACTCCGGCACGGAAGCCAATGAAGGCGCGTTGAAATTGGCCAAGCGTGCCACGGGTCGAACGGAACTGGTTTCTTTTCGGGGTTCCTACCACGGCAGCACCCATGGCTCCATGAGCGTGTCGGGCAATGAGGTCAAGAAGCAGGCTTTTCGTCCGCTGCTGCCGAATGTGCGCTTCCTTCGTTTTGGCCATTTGGATGACCTTGAGAAGATCACCACAAAAACGGCTGGCGTGATTGTCGAAACCATCCAGGGCGATGCGGGTGTGCGCGTCCCCACCACAGCCTACATGAAAGCATTGCGAGCCAGGTGCAACGAAGTGGGCGCCTTGCTGATCCTCGATGAAATCCAATGTGGCATGGGACGCACCGGCACCTTGTTTGCATTTGAACAATTCGGTATCGTGCCCGATGTGCTGACGATTGGTAAAGCATTTGGAGGCGGATTGCCTATCGGTGCATTCATCGCCAACCAAAAACACATGAAACTTTTTACGCACGACCCGATGCTGGGCCACATCACTACCTTTGGCGGAAACCCCGTTTGCTGTGCCTCGGCACTCGCCACGTTGCAGGCGATTGAAGAAGATCAATTGCTAACTACGGTGGAGTCGAAAGGCAAGAAGATTGAATCATTACTCAAACATCCTTTAATCAGAGAAGTAAGACGAGCGGGGCTTATGTTTGCGATCGACTTTGATAGCGCGGAGCGAGTACAAAGAATCGTCCAACACGCGCTGGACAAGGGTGTTGTCTGCTTTTGGTTCCTCTCGTGCCCGCATAGTTTTCGCATCGCCCCTCCCTTAACCATTTCAGAAGAAGAAATAGAAAGCGCTTGTGCAATAATTCTCGAGGCCATCATCAAGAGTGAACCTTCCTAAAAGCCATTTCGTTTTCAGTTATCTTGATTTCATATGAGCGAATACACCATACCAGCCCAAACCCGAATCGGGCATGTCCACCTCAAAGTTTCCGATCTTCAACGCGCACTGGATTTCTATTGTGGCTTGCTGGGATTTGAATTGATCACCACCTACGGAAAAGATGCGGCATTCATTTCAGCAGGTGGCTATCATCATCACATCGGGCTGAACACCTGGTTCAGCAAGAATGGTCCGCCTGCGCCAAAGAACACGGCCGGCCTGTTCCACACGGCCATCGTTTATCCAACCCGTAAGGATTTAGCGATTGCGCTGAAGCGATTGATTGATGCGAAATACCCACTAACTGGCGCTTCAGATCATGGAGTTTCCGAAGCATTGTACCTGGATGATCCAGACCAAAATGGCGTGGAACTTTACTGGGACCGTCCCAAAGAATCCTGGCCGCGCAACCCGGATGGGTCCATCCACATGTACACCCGCGCGCTGGATTTGGAAGAACTCATCAGCTTGGCCAATTAGCATAAACATTTGGTGAATGAGGTAAGGCGGATCCGCCAGCGGCCAATGAGTTTCATGTCGAGCCCGTGCCTTATGACGCCCAGTTCTGGGATACTTTTTTCTCAGCCAGTCAAAATTGATCAACGATCTTGTACAACTCCAACATCATCGGAAAATTCTATTTTAAGTTTTATGACTGAAGTGGATTCTTTTTCTTGTTCATCCGAATTTCCCGATCAAGCTTGATGATCCAACCTGAAATGAATACAAAGGGAATGACAGACAGGATCATCCTGATGTTTCCAGCCCACACGCCAACGAATAGGATAAACAGAAGAAGCGCAGCCAGCGACCCCATCCCCACAAACGTCATCAATCGCTCAGGTTTTTTTTGGAAAAGAGTGACAAGCAAGACTACCTGACCCACCAACGGGGCGATCGTGAACGGGTGGATCGCGCTCATCGGGTCATACAAAAGTTTTGATAAGACTTCCCATTCACTCTGGATAAGGAACGCATGCTGACCATCGCCCCATTGCAAATACCCCACCAGCGAAGTTATCAACAATGCCCCGTTCAACATCCGTTGCTTGTGGTAGCTTGTCATGCCATACCGTTTGACAAACGTTAAACCAATCCAGCGAATCAGTTCTTTGGTCAAACCAAAGCTAGCCGGTGGCCGATTACCTCTCAAATTTAGCGGGCAGTTTGATCAGCCAAAAACCATTATATTGGAGTTTCATTAAAACGCCTACGCTGCTCATGGCTCAAGGAAGAAATCAAGCAATGCTCATCTTCATCAGTGCAGTTGCTGCACTGGGTGGATTCCTGTTTGGATATGATACCGGTGTAATCAACGGTACCCAGTTTTACTTCAGCAAGTATTTCGAACTCACCGCGGCTGTGAAGGGCTGGGTGGTCGGAAGTGCGCTTCTCGGGTGTTTTGGTGGCGCCATCATGGCCGGCCCCATCAGCAAACAATATGGGAGGAAGTACTCACTGATTTTTTCGGCCCTGCTGTTCACCGTATCTGCCTGGGGATCGGGTCTGCCCGAGATCCTGCCCCAGACCATCCCTATGCTGGTACTCTTCCGAATCATAGGTGGTGTGGGCATCGGCATCGCCTCCATGAACGCCCCCACCTACATCGCGGAACTTTCTCCCGCTGATATCCGCGGAAAAATGGTAACGCTGTACCAGATGGCCATCGTGCTGGGATTCTTCATTGTCTTTATCGTCACCTATTTCATTGGCTCCGGCAACGATGAAGCCTACAATCTGGAACGCGGCTGGCGGGTGATGTTCTGGTCCGAGCTTGTGCCCTGTGTTTTGTTCTTCCTGCTCCTGTTCTTCGTACCGAAAAGTCCCCGTTGGTTGCTCTTGAAGAAAAGAGAAGAGGATGCGCGCAGGGTATTGATTCGCATCCACGGTGAGGAATTGGCCGCCAAGGAAATGAAAGAAATCAAGGAATCCATTCGGGAAGAAGGCGGCATTCCGTTCAGTCAGATTTTCAAGAGCAGTGTGTTGCCCATCGTACTGATCGGAACTGTGTTCTCAATGTTGCAGCAGTTCACCGGCATTAATGCCGTGTTATATTATGGGGCCGACATTTTTGAAAAAGCACTCGGATTTGGACAGGAGGACGTGCTTGCCCAGCAGATTTTGTTGGCGGGCGTGAACGTGGCCTTCACCATCCTGGCGATGTTGACGGTTGATAACTGGGGTCGAAAGCCCCTGGTGATGGTGGGTGCTCTTGGCATGCTCACTGGATTCCTGTTACTTGGCGGTACGTTGATGTTCGATAAAGTCGGCATCGTTTCTCTGATCGGCATCCTGATGTTCATCGGGTCGTTTGCCATGTCAATGGGACCGGTCGTGTGGGTGATTCTTTCAGAAATGTTTCCCAACTCCATACGCTCCATCAGCATGTCCATTGCCGTAGCTGCCCAGTGGGCTTCCAACTATTTCGTGTCGCAGAACTTCCCCATCGTAGTGGAAAGTGAGGCCAATACCGGGGCATTCTGGAATGGCTCCTTGCCCTACTTTCTTTTCATTATTTTCATCATCGTGATCATCTGGTTCACTCGAAAATATATACCGGAGACCAAGGGCCGTTCCTTGGAGAGCATTGAAAAAATCTGGGAAGAGAAGTATGGTAAGATTTGATTGTTGACAGGTGGTTTTAAGCAGAGGTTCGAGCCATCGCTCCTCATGCAAAGGTTCGTGTCATCCAAACCTTTGCTTTTCCATCCCTTATGGTGTGGTAATTTCATTGAACAGGACCCCCAATACCACATGCTCAGTTGCAAGGTTACGCGGATTGTGATCAACTTGTTCTAGTCACCAAACCACCGCGACATGAAACGCCATTTCCTTATCGCATTGCTGGGCTGCCAGATCGCATGGGCACAAACCGACCAGGCCCAAATCATCCAGGCATCCTTTCAGCAAATCAACAGCGGCCAGGTGGAAAAGGCCATCAACAATTTGAGCGAATTGGTAAGTGACCATCCTGATAACGGGCAGGCATGGACCATGCTGGGTCTGGCATACCGAAACAAACAGGACTATCATCTGTCTTTAACTGCCTACAGACGAGCACAAGAACTGCAAGCAGGCAACGCGCCCGCGATGTTTAACCTGGGTATCGCCTACGCGCTCGCTGACAACCCTGATGCTGCGTTTGATTGGTTAATGAAGGTGAAAGCATCAAACGCATTCAACATTACCAACATCGGATTGAGTGCTGCGGCACCGATTTTAAGCAAAGATGAGCGATACCAGAGGCTATTTCCTACAGCAGAAGAGTTTGCGAAACCATTTGTCGAAAATGGCGTGGAAATAATTCACGATTGGGCTGGTGAGAAACCCAACGATCAGTTCGGTTGGATTGCCAGGAACATCGGAGATGTAGATGGCGATGGTGTATTTGACGTTACTGCTTCATCGCCCACCAATAGCGACAACGCAAACGCAGGTGGAAAGGTTTATGTGTACTCCGGCAAAAGCGGAAACCCACTGTGGTCGTTTGCAGCTGAGGAGGCAAACGGTCAGTTGGGGATGAGCGTTGAAAGTGCTGGTGATGTAAACAACGATGGAATACCCGATGTGGTGGCCTCTGCACCTTACGCAAACAAGGTGTACGTTTTCTCGGGCAACACGGGCAAAATCATTCACACATGGAAAGGCGAAAATCCCAACGGTGGGTTTGGGAGGGGCGTGAAGGGAGTCGGAGATGTAAACAAAGATGGCTTTGGCGATGTTCTGATTGGTGAACCGTTTCAAATCTGGGGCGCTCCCATCGCGGGAGGTCAAGTCACCAGCCCAGGAAACGCCTATCTCTATTCCGGCAAAGATGGATCCCTATTGAAACAATGGAAAGGCAAAACCATTGGTGACGGCTTTGGAACCGCAGTGGCCGGAAAGACATCCAAAGGTAACAGCTTGCTGATGATTGGCTCGCCTTCGTCTGGCTTCAATAACGGTGGACAGGTCTTTGTGTATAAGGGTACCGATACAAATCCTTTTTTTGTGATGGAAGCCGACAGTACGGGAAACAGCCTGGGTGGCATGTTTCTATCTGTGGTGGGAGATGTGGATGGGGATCAGACCCCAGATCTGTATGCATCTGATTGGAGCAATGGCGCCCTGGGTCGTGCAACGGGAAGGGTGTACGTTTACTCCGGGGCTACGGGCAAGCCATTGATTACCTTAACGGGCGAATCGCAAGGGGATGGATTCGGGATTGGCATCGCAGACGCTGGAGATATAAACAAAGATGGATTTGATGATTTGGTGATCGGTGCCTGGCAACACGCTTCCGCAGCACCTTCAGGTGGAAAGGTTTATGTGTATTCCGGTAAAGACAGCAAGCTTTTGCGCACCGTTACGTGTAAAGTGGTTGGTGAAACATTTGGGTTCGATGCCACGGGGATCGGTGATGTGAATGGTGATGACATTCCCGATTTGCTCCTCACCTCAGCCTGGAGTGCCATCAAGGGTGTCCGTTCGGGCAGGGCACTTGTAATCTCAGGAAGAGTCAAATAAGCCAGCGGGCCATGCAACCAAGGCTTACCCCTTCTCTATAATCACATGCATGACCTTTTCGCCCTGGGTGGACCCTTTCACGCTGTAGCCCAACTGTTTCAGGTCAATCCCTTCCAACAGCCTCTCGCCCGAACCCAATATAGCCGGTGAAATGACCAGGTGCAGTTCATCAATCAGACGGGCTTTCAGATATTGTTGAATCGTGCTAACACCCCCACCCAATCGAACATCTTTGCCTCGTGCTGATTGCATTGCCTTTTTGTAGGCCGATTCAATCCCATCGGTAATAAAATGAAATGTGGTTCCACCCTCCATCGAAAAAGACTTCCTTGCGTGATTTGACAGCACAAACACCTCGCAATGATACGGTGGACTATCACCCCACCAGCCTTTCCAGCTTTCATCGGGCCAGGGCCCTCGCACGGGACCAAACATGTTTCTTCCCAGGATCCAGGCGCCAATGTTCTCAAATCCTTTTTTCGCAAAATCGTTATCGATGCCTGTGGTGCCTCTCCCCTCTCCCAATTTTTGTTTGAATGTATCAGTCGGGAAAAACCATTGATGGAGATCGGGGCCACCCACCCCAAGCGGGTTGGCAAGGTCCTGGTTCGGGCCGGCTCCAAAGCCGTCAATTGAAATTGCGAAGCATTGAACGCGTAATTTTTGCATGTGTCTATTTCTTGATTCCTCAAGCTTTGGTTCGTATCCTCACTGTGTCCTCACGAACCAAGCGTCACAACTCCAACTTCGATATAAAATCAAACGCGCTCCCCAGCGACTTCTTCGGGTCTGTCACCACATCATTCTCCACTATAAAATGCGCTACACCCGAACGCTGGGCACGCGACAGGATCGTTGGCAAATCCAGCACCCCGCTTCCGGCATCGGTTATGTATGGAAATAACTCCACCCACTGCGCTGGATCACCGCCATCGCCTGAGAAACGTACCTTCTCTTTCATGTCCTTCACATGCATGAGCTTGAAGCGGCCGGGGTTGGCATCCAGGTATTTGATGGGATCCGCACCGCCAGCGATGTGCCAATACACATCCATTTCAAAAAATACCAGCGAGCGATCCGTTCTTTCCAAAATGAGGTCGAAAGGCACAACCCCATCCATGGGCTGCAATCCATACCCATGGTTATGATAGTAAAAGCGAATGCCCAACTTCTTCGCCTTCTCACCGATGGCGTTGAAGTCATCGGCTATGCGCTTATAACCATCCAATGTCTTTCTCTCATCATCAGGTATGGCAGCAATACCCGCATACTGCTGGCCGAGTACATGTGCCGCTTCCGCAGTTGCTTCCAGATTATTGCGCAATGTGTCCAGTCCAATGTGCATGGCGGGCGTGCGCAACCCTTTGTCATCTAACAGTGTCTTGAATTCCTTCACCGACCTGCCAAAGTAACCGCTCTGCTTGAAGGGAAGCAGCGTGATCACATTTTGCCAGGCATCCTTGTCCTTTTGTGAACTGAACGGATAGGGACCATACAGCTCAAGCTCCTTGTATCCGGTCTTGGCAATCAACTCCAGGCCTCCTTCCAAATCTTTTTCAAGAAACTTGGCAATAGACCAAACCTGAAAACCGATGTTCCTGATTTTTGCAGGATTGGGTGTGGCCATCAGGGCAGGTGACAGCAAACCAGCCGCTGCGGCCGTTGCCGATGTTTTAATGAAGTCTCTTCTGAACATGCCGGAAGATATCAAATTCTGAAATGAAAATCATCCAGGTGTTCAACTACGAGTTGGGTCACCTCACGACACCTTCTTGGCCAACAGGGTGAGGTCAGGCTCCTGGATAGTCAACGAAACCACCCAGTCGCCTTCCAACTGAAAGGAAACATCGATAGACGTGATGCCGTTGTACTCAAAGATTTGATCGCCCTTTCGGTAAAGGCCCCCTCCGAACTTTCCTAGTTTACCCAGTGAAAGCAACTTTCGCATGTTCAACTTCACGCTGAACCCATCCTCCGGGCCTTCGCCATACATGTAGTCGCCCAGGTACTTCTGCTGTTGCGCTTCAGTCAGCTCCAGGTTGGTTTGCCGTAAGTCCGCATTTCCCAGCCCCTCGAGGTAGGCAATCAGTTTTTCATTTTGCGCTTTTTGGGCCTCTGAAATATCCTTGCTTCTCAAGCCGACATTGGCGTGCTGCAACAACGTAATGCCATGCGGACCCGCCACCGACTGAACACCAGGCCTCGCCTCGATCATGCTCTTTACGGCATCGTAAGCGCCCATCATGGCGTAAGTGAATATATCCGGCCGGGCGCCTTTGCTGATCAGGTATTCAACAATATCCCTGCGACCGGTATGCGAGGCTGCCCCGATGGCCGTTTCAAAATCTCCGAATGCCCAGTCCCAGCAGGCCCGGGCCAGCTCCGGCCGCTTGTCAACCAACTCTTTCACACGATCCAGGTTGAAGTGCGAGGCACCTACCACTTCGGAAACCAATTCGTCATCCAGGGAAGGATAGCGGTATGAGCGCTTGTCGTTCGCGGGCATCATCTTACCGCTCCTGGCAAACAAAACGCCAGGCACGGAAGCTGTCAACAATCCGAAAGCCGAGCTTGTGATAAGCATTCTTCTGGTGAGGGTCTGTTTCATGTGCGTAGGACGTTATGACATATTTTTACGCGATAAGGTTGCCAAGGGATCCACTTCGGTTATGAGTGGAACGTGTTGATTACCTCTGGCTGCAAAAAGGGTCGAAAGGAAGTGCGAGCACGGACTCCAGAGGGTAGCCTTCAACAAGATACTGGCGTCAAAGATCTAACCTAAGTGCAACCATGCATCCATTCTGTCACCGTCTTCAAAAGACAAGTTTGATCGAAGACGTAAGTGCGGTCACCTTCGAATAAAAGGGTCAATGCGAACCACCGTGGTAGGTAAATGCCTTCGCAAAAACCTTCCACCCATCTTCGAGTTTGTAGAGGGTGAAGTAATCGGTGTACTTGAGCTTGCCCTTTTCGTAGAGCTCGACCTTTAAGGATGCGGTGGCGCCCGTCACGTCAACGTATTTGAACTGCCAGGTTCCTTTTTCCTTCCCAGGATTGCGATTTTTCTTCAGCCGCGCAATCCAATCTTCAAACGTTCGCAATTCGGTTTGACCATCGTGAGATACATACATGTGAAAACTGGGATGAAATGACTGCCTGAGTACTTCCGGATCACCATTTTCACAAAGCACATGCAAGTAGGTCTTTTCCATCATCGACTTAATGGCCATCACTTCTGTAGTATCCTGACCAGAGGCGTTGGCCGATCCAATCAATAGAATCGCTAGAATCAGGTTTCTCATGATCGTAGGATTTGGTAGATTACAATGTTAACAAAGTTACGTGTCTTCAGTCACTCAAACCTAAACCCAATCCCCAATGCCTAATGCCTAATTTCCTAATGCCAAATGCCTAATGCCCAATCCCCAATCCCCAATCCCCAATCCCCAATCCCCAATCCCTAATCCCTAATGCCTAATCCCTAATCCCCAATCCCCAACTTCAAATGAACCCCATCGGAAACACCCCTCTCGTCAGACTCGAAAAGCTCATTGCGCCTGGGTCTGCTGACATCTACATGAAACTGGAATCGGCCAACCCCACCGGCAGTATGAAGGACCGCATGGCATGGGCTATGATTGAAGGTGCGGAACAACGCGGGCAGTTGAAGGCAGGGGGTTCCGTAGTGGAATACACCGGAGGTAGCACCGGAAGCTCGCTGGCGATGGTTTGTGCCGCAAAAGGCTACAAAGCCCACTTCGTTTCGTCCAATGCCTTCTCGGCAGAAAAACTTCAAACCATGCGTGCGTTTGGCGCAGAGTTGGAACTGATCAATAGTCCGGATGGGAAGATTACCGCACAACTGATACAGGATATGATTGAACGCGCCCGTGAACTCAGCAAACAACCCAACACTTTCTGGACAGATCAGTTCAACAACGCGGACAACCGAAAAGCCTATCACGCCATGGCCAAAGAAGTGGTGGACGTACTGGGCAACGACATTGACGCATTCATCATGGGTGTGGGAACAGGCGGTAGCTTTTCTGGGAATGCGGAAGAATTGAAATCAGCCAATCCCAACATTCATTGCATCGCCATCGAACCCTATCACGTTCGGGCCCTGTCGGGAGGGGATGTATCCGGAAAACACCGGTTGGAAGGAATCGGGTCGGGATTTGTACCCTCTATTTGCCGGCTCGACCTGGCTGATGAAATCGTTCCGGTAAAAGACGAAGATGCGATGGAAACCGCCCGGCAGTTGGCGCGCAGGGAAGGCATTTTCTCCGGCACTACCACGGGCGCCAACGTGTGGGTGGCTTTGCAAAAAGCAAAAGAGCTTGGCGCGGGCAAGAAGGTCGTTACCATTGCCTGCGACTCCGGCCTGAAGTATCTCAATGGCGACCTATATAAGAATTAATTCACATGAGAAAGAAGACCCTTCTGATTGTGATCATCGCACTCTATGCCCTCACCTACCTGGCGTTCAGGAGCCGACACATCGAAAAATGGGATCAGGACGGCCATCGATATGTAATTTTTCCCAGGGATAGCCTATGGATTTACTACCTCTACCGGCCCCTCACCTATTTGGACGGTCAGCTCACGGGAATGCGGTTTCACATTGGCCCACACCACGCAACAACCGTCATCGATACCTAGCCTCCCCCCGACTCCTGACAATTATCAGGATCCTGCCTGCGCTTCGTCACTACGCATCCATTGGCGAGTCGCTTATTTCGAAGTTTAACCACTATTCATTAGCGCCTCTCTATGAAACGCGAACTGGGCGTGATCATGTCACAAACGGATGCATTCGGGACCATTACCTTCGTAAACGATGCGTTTTGTGAAATCTCCAAGTACGCACGGGAGGAAGTGGTGGGCAAACCGCACAACATCGTGCGCCACCCCGATATGCCATCGCTTTTGTTTATGAAACTCTGGTCGACCATTCAGGCGGGAGGCACCTTCCGGGCCGTGATCAAAAACCGGGCGAAAGACGGATCATATTACTGGGTAAGCGCCACCATCATGCCCTACACTTCACCCAGCATCGATGGCACCCGCTACATCAGTGCGCGCCATTTAATCGAAGACGAGGAACAGGCCGAGCGACTCTTCGAACAACAAATGGCTCGCCTGGCCCTACTCTAGTATCGTTAGGCTTTGTAAATTGATGGCTCTTTCAAAAAAGCCTATGACTGCCACATCGCGCTTTCTCAGCACGATCGCCCTGATTGCCCTGGGTTGTTCAACTGGGCAGCAAGAGTCCTCGGACCCGGTCTCAAGATCACTGGCATTCCAGCCCTGGGAGCAAACCGAACAGCCAACAGGAACTGCCGCCTACCTGGGACTCGGCCCGGTAGCGAAGTGCTTGTGCACTGCCGTATTTGAATCGAACCGGAAACCCGAAGAAGCTTTTGCCAATGGCGGAAAAATCATTCTGCCACCAGAGTACCACGACCTCATCAGCTACCGCATCGACTACGATAAAAGGCGTGCCTATGCGATGATGGGTGACAGCGTAACGCGCACCGCTTCTTACTATGGTGATCAGGGTTGCATCCTCGACTCACCCGAGGGACTGAAGTTTGTGCCTGTCAAAGTCACCTCTGCATTGCCGCCTGCCGAAAGCATGGACTGGCCCATGGGTGAAAAGCTCGCGAACCTGGAAGGTTACGATGCAACGCAACTGAAGGAGATCGCAAACGAAGCCATGGACCCGCGCGCACTGACAGCCGCTTTTCTGGTGGTCCACAACGGAAGCATCATCATCGAAAGGTATGGAGAGGGTGTGCACAAAGACATGCAGTTAGAGAGCTGGTCGATGGGCAAGAGCCTCACCGCCACGCTTATTGGTCGGTTGATGCAAATGGGAAAACTCTCATTGGATCAAAAAGCTCCTGTAAAGGAATGGCAGCGCGAAGGCGATCCGCGCGGTGAAATCACCATCCGACACCTGTTGAACATGAGCAGCGGCTTGCGCTTTCCCTCCCACCGCGATTCGGTGGTAAGTGTGCCCATTTCGCAACTCACCCACATGTATGTGTATACCGGGTCGATCAATGTGTTTGACTTTGCCGTGAACAGGCCGCTGGAGTTTGCGCCCGGTACCATGGGCTTGTACAGAAACAGTGATCCGCTCACCCTTGGTTATATCCTGCGCAACACGGTAGAAGCGGAAGGTCGCAACTACTGGACCTGGCCGCAGGAAGAACTGTTCGACAAGATTGGCATCAGAAGACAGGTGTTGGAAACAGATCGATTTGGAAACTTTATCATGAGCGGATACGATTTCGGCACCGCCCGCAATTGGGCGCGCATCGGATTACTGTATTTGAACGATGGAGTCTGGAACGGTGAGCGTTTGTTGCCCGAAGGATTTGCCGAGTTCGCCCGCACGCCCGCGCCCGCGTGGCCCAAACCCGAGTATGGAGGCATGTTCTGGCTCAACAAAGTGGGTACCTATGCGCTGCCTGACGATGCCTATTATGCCGCTGGCGCGGGAGGGCAGGTGACCATTATCGTACCCTCGATGAACCTGGTGGTGGTAAGAATGGGACATAGCGATGGCTCTGCTTACATGGCGGAAAGTTTGAACAAGGCGCTGACCAAGCTGACCAATTACCTGAATTAAAATGGGAAAAGTAGCCATGATGTGCGCGACTCTGTGGGTATTTTCTCTGTGCGCTCGGTGGTAAAATTTTCTTGTTTGAACTTTCTTGACCACAGAGGAATACCAACCAGTGAGATCGCGGTAAGGCAAGGTGAGCCCATCTCCCTCAGACTACGGACCGCGATGACAGTACCATTTCATCTGGGGCGGACACAGACCTCCCCCTTCAGTGTCATCCGACCGATCCGCCAGAGGCGGAGAGAGCCGGGATCTCCTCATGCGGTAGAGCAACGATCACAGCTCTTTCGGGCTTCCCACATCGTCACTGCTGATTGACGGTCTCTATTGACGGTCTCTAAGAAATTGTGCTGTCGATTGAATATGAACCCGTCCTCAAAGACTTGCCGGCAGGAGATGATGCTTGACTTGTACGGTGTAGATCTCCGACACTTGCAAGCCGGAAACTTCCTTGCGGTCAAGACCATTTGTCCGAATCGTCTCCCGAAGAGGACGATCGGGGTTCTCACATCCAACCGCGTTACCGGCTCGAAGCCGCGATGATGGGAACGAGAATGGCAACGGTCAGCGCCACACGCTTGTGAATTAATTGCCGAACAAAAAGACCGCTGCAGATCAACAATTTTTCGGTATCCAGTGCCAACGAATCTGCCAGACTGATCACGCCTTTGCCCATGGAACTCAGGGTGGCTTGCTGGTATTTCACTACCGTCTGCCCATCGCTGGCTTTCCACTGCACGTTGCGTCCCCACGCATTGGTCGAAAGTGTAAAGCACGCTCCTGACGCCAGCTTGAGTGTCTGGTTGCCAAAAAATTGAAAGTCAATCTCGCCAATTGTTTCTCCCTCTCGTTTGATAACGACATTTCTATTCCAGGCGCTTTTTTGTACAAACGTGAGCTTCGTTTCCTTGTCGGTATAAACCGCGTTGTAATTCCAGGCACTGTAGAAGGTTAATTGACCAACAATTTCCTGCCCAATCGAAAAGATGAAATTCCGCGCGCTCCAGTCGGTGTGCTTCCAGTTTAGTGTTTTCATCAAGAATTCATTCCATTGTGAATCTCACACTGCTCAAATCGCCTGTCCAAAAGTCAACAGGTTGTTGTCGGGATCGACTAAAGAAAACTCCTTCTGACTCCACGGTTTCACCTGAAGGGGTGCATTGGGGTGAATCTCAACATTGGCCTTCAACAACGACTGATAAAGGTTATCAATGTCGTTCGTTCTGATATACACCTGGCCATAATTTGTCTTCGGATCAAGTTCTTTATATTCAAAAAAGTGAATCTCTATGTCGTCCTTCGCGAGCATCAGGTATTCCTCATAATCGATACTGCCAACTTCTTTAAAACCCAATTTTGTCAAGTAGTAGTCTCGCGTTGCGCCTTCGTTTCTCATCGGCAACTTCGGGTTAACCGCCTTCAACATGCCACTCATCAGCCGTGATAATTAGTTTTATTACTTTCCGCCAGTGTGAACAACCTGTTTGATCTCACTAATCTGCACCACGGGCTGAGCATCGGTATAGTTCTTAAAGTCATTGACAATCGCATCTCTGTTTTGCGCGATGGCGGCATGGTAGGCAGCCACATCTTCCACATAAAAATAGCCAACAGCCACGAAAGGCGCCTGGCTGTCCGGTGCCCTGCCCGCAATACCCTTGTCGATTTCGTAGAACTTCAAATTGTCACCTAGGAATCCGGCCACCATGGGCATGTGCCGCTTCTCATAATAGTCCATGTCGAAGGTGGTGCCTTCACCATTTGGATAAAGGATCGTGATCTTACACATACCCTCAGCCAGCGCTGTTGATCTTGGTTCATTGGCGCCACAACTCGTTAAGATAATGAAGGCAAACACAACGCAGCCGTACTTGATTTTAGCGGTCATATTCCATAGTTATGATTCTACCTTAGTATTTTTCAGGTCATTCCAACCCAACCTGCAAATCTGGCTGTTGTGCCGGTCGACTCTACTTTCTAAAATTAACATATTGTATCTGGTTTCAGAAGTGTGCCCAGGTGCATGGTCAAACGCATTGATTACTTTTTCTTTTTCTTAGAAGGGGTGGCTTTTCTGTTTGCCTCAATCGCGGTTTTTATCCAAAAGTCAAAGTCGCGTTTGCTGCTTGTCCCGTCCGCACTTACAAGCAACCACCCTTTCATTGGTTTGCCTGTAAGGTCAAATGGCCTTGCTCCTTTTTTTGAAAGAAGTTCATCTGTCAAATCGGCATCGCAACGAAGCATCATGTCGTCCTTGTCTACACCAAGGCACATGTGATCGTTAACCACAAACGCAATGCCACCAAACATTTTTTTCTCTACTACTTTCTTGGTACCTGAAAGCGCCTTCCTGATGCGGTCCGCAATCTTCTCGTTGTAGGCCATCGTGAATTATTTTTCAGCTATTGATTTTATGTTGGAAAGAATTTGTCCTTGTATTTGCCCCATCTTTCTTTTCATCACCAGCACATTCATAATTTTCACCATCCAACTTGCTGGCTCATAGTATGATTCGTTAATGATTTTAGTTTTGTTATCGTCCACTTTTTCAAGATAGAAACAGAATCTTGGGTCCTTGAGCATTTTAGCCATACCCATGGTATCGCTTTCAATCGCCCATACTGTTTTTCTTTCGGGAACCAGCTCAATCAACTTTTCAGTCATTGTCCCTTTTCTACCGTTGTTGTTCATCTCGCAGGTTCGAGTTTCACCTTGCTTATCCATTCGCCCGGTGGCTTTGATAACACCGGGATTTACCTTCTGCAAAAGGCTAATGTCTGTAATGATGGCCCAAATGCGGCTGATAGGGGCATTGATCATGGCTTCATTTCTTGCCTGTAGTTTGCTCATTGTGATTGATGGTTTATGATTTAACTTGTTTATAGCAAGTGTAAATGTAGATATTAACTTGTAATTTACAAGTTAATATCTGTATGTTTGTGCCATGAAGAAAATAAAGAAGCGATCCGATTGTCCGATTAGTTCGGCTTTAGATATTGTCGGTGACAAGTGGTCGCTGCTTATCATCCGTGATATTGCTTTGTCGGGTAAGAATACTTACAATGAGTTTTTGAGGTCCGAGGAGAAGATGGCGACCAATGTATTGGCAGACAGGTTGTCGATGCTTGAAATGGCCGGAATCCTTGTGAGGGAGAAACACCCAGACAGCAAGGCAAAAATATTTTACCGTCTTTCTACCCAGGGAATTGATTTGTTACCGGTCTTGGTAGAAATGATTTTATGGTCGGATAAGCACTTGTCAATAAGTCCGCAAGCGAAGCAGCTTGCAAAGCAATTACGAAAAGACAAAGAAGCGATCTTTAAGCAAATTTCGTCTGGTCTGAAGAAGCGGTGAATCAGCCAGCGTTGACGGGCATATGCTTGTACCTGGCCGTTGTGTAAATCTCTATATTGTCACCCTATGGTCAACCGGGCACATGTTTGCTTGGCTCGTCCGGAGATACTTTTCTCAGAAATTTTACGTTCCACCACCTTGGCGACCTTCAACAGCACCCTCATGATGAGCAAAGAACTGATGAGCAGTTTCACTATGGCCTGATTTGTTCACGGTCAACCACGACTTTGTCAGTCGTGAACTTTTCTTGCTTTTTATAGACTTTAAAGACTAACAATATCGCACCTGTCAATATAAACGGGATGCTTAACAATTGTCCCATATTTAAAATCATTCCTTCTTCAAATTGTACCTGGTCAATCTTGAAGAATTCGTCAACAAACCTGAAGCCAAACAATATTATCAAACCCCAACCGGTAAGAAAACCATTTTTCATTTTATCCCTATGTCTATTCCAAATCCAAAACAAGATAACAAACGAAATAAAGTAGTGGATAGCTTCGTATAGTTGAGCAGGATGTCTCGGTATACTGTCTCTGCCTGCAAAAATAAAACCCCATGGAAGATCTGTCGGTACACCAATCATTTCTGAATTCATCAAATTTCCTAATCGGATCATACAACAGGTCAACGCAATCACTATTGCCAGCCTGTCAAGGATCCACAAGTAATCTATACCTGTCCTTCGGGTGAACAGATAGAGAGCTGTCAGGATACCAATTATTCCACCATGACTTGCAAGTCCACCTTCCCACACCATGAATATTTTATGTGGGTTCTGAAAATAGTGTATTGGGTCGTAGAACAATACGTGTCCCAACCGGGCACCTGCGATTGTTGCAACCACCATACATATTGTCAACGTGTCTATCTCAGAAACCGGTCGTCCCTCCTTTTTATAAATGAAATACATTATTTGTTGACTAATCAAAAATGCAGATGCGAACAGCAACCCATACCACCTAACCGCATGATTAATCATGGGAATTGTAAATATGTCAGGATTTATGTCCCACGTGATGTAGGCCAATACGTGTAGTAAACTCATATCTGTCGTTTGGTTCCTTTATTCGTTAGCCTCAATTGTCAATAACCCCTTCAACGGTTATCAATCCCGACACCAACAAGAGCAGGTTATGGCCGCCATCGCCTGCAACGTGAAGAAGATGATAAAATTCAAAACCAGCAGACCAATAGCCCACCTGGCCACGTTGGCCCGGGAGGTTGGCCATTTTCTTAACTCTTCTTCTAAGACGCATGCCTGATTCTGCTTTTTCCAGGATCCAAAAGTATAATTTCGATTGCCTAGGGAAGTTGTCCACTGATTTGTCCATAAAATGATGATCAACAGAGGCTTACATCGAAGTCCCGCTGCAGTTTCGCCTGAACTTCATAGCGAATTCCCTGCGCGCTGGGACTTCGTTTAAGCCTTATATGCTGTGCACTGTGCCGCCCATAAACTATTTTGTAATTGAGATACTAATGTTTCCCCCGAGCCCTTCTCTTATTATTCTTAAAAGAGTCGATAGTCTGATGTCACTTGCATCATTCTCAATCCGCGAAATATAGTTTTTGGTCGTGCCACATTTTTCAGCCAGCTGCTCCTGAGTCATTTTCTTTTCCTTTCTCAGTTCCTGGAGCATCACCCCCAGCTTGAATGATTCGTAATCTTGCTCATACTTCTCCCGTTTGGCGGTCCCCCTTTTTCCATATTCCTTGTCCAGGAAGTCATCGAATTTTACGATCTTACTTTTTTTGGTCTTCATAATATTGGCGTTTAAGGGTCAAAGCCCGTTCAATTTCATTTTTTGGCGTTTTCTGTGTCTTCTTTTGAAATCCGTTAAGAAGGACAACTAGTCTTCCTTTGTCGAAAAAGCAGAAGATTCTGAAACTGTTGCTGCCCAGAATCACCCTAATCTCGTAAAGGTCTGTCCCCTCAATGTGTTTCAGGTATTGCTCAGGTACCTTTGGCAAGTCCCGCGCAACGCCAATAGTCCAGTTAGTTTTTCGTTTTACCTTTTCAGTCTGTTCGTTATAAAATTCCCAGTAATCGTCCCCATAAACGATTACCTCACGAACCTGTCCTGGTCTATTGTCCATTTTGCAAAGTTACCTATTTGGGTAACTCCGTCAAATAGTCCAACACTAGATTTTTTTGATTGGTTCCCCTTGTCCGGGGCGGCATGGTGCACAACGTTTGTGCATGTGCCGTAGCGGGTTTAGGAGGACTTGGCAATGAAGCGTAGCGGAATGCCAAGGCCGACCTGCTGCGAAACTGTCCCACGTGGGTGAACGAAATTAAGAAACGAAAACTGCAATGCAACACCGAACCCCCGCTATGGCACATGCACAGTGTCAGCGGGCTTACGTTCGATTCCCTCACTCTTTTTTTAGTCCTCTTGGTTCGCGTCACACGGAATCTTAAACAAAACCGTTATTCCATTCCGTCTCACAAACAACGTGTCTGATGCAGTCGGCTTAAATACAGTAAAGGGCAATCTAACATCCGCTATTGAACATGAGATAATGTTGGAATCCCAAAATTTTCTTCTCAGCTCTTTGGATTCACACAAAGATTTGTCAAATATTCATAGCCAGAGGAGAATATTAGGCTATCACCAAACAGGTTCTCGAACGCTCCCCTGTTTTGAGGTGTTGAGACTAGAACCGAGTCAAAAGTTATTTGGCAATCCATCCATCGTTTTTTGCTCCGAGTCGAAATGCTCGTCCAAACGGCAAAGACTGCAAGCACCAGCAGTCCCACAATTACGATCGAATTAACAGTTAATTCTTTCAATCAGTTTCGAATAGTCTAAATCCAACGTATGCCCGCTATCGTTTGGCTATGCGGTCGTTTGCGGATTAGGAGTGCTTGTTAAATGCGAAGCATGACAAGCACGACCGAACCAACATCATCCACATACACCAAACTTAGTTAATATACGAAAACTACGAAATTCCTATCCACCCGCAAATGACGCATAGCTTGTGTTGGCGTTCGTGCCGGCCTACTCAAAATCCAACACAATCATCAAATTCTCCCTGATCTGGGTTGCGATATCAGTATCAACCTGGCCGACCTTTTTCTTAAGTCGTCTGTTGTCGATTGCCCTAATCTGATCAATCATTATGTCACAGTCTTCCTTAAGTCCAAATTTTCCCTTCTTTAAATGAACTCGCAGTATTTGAGAGTCCTTCTTTACGTTTGTTGTTATTGGAGAAATAATGGTGGATGGATGTTCCTCGTTTAGCAGGTCCGTTTGCATTACGATCACAGGCCTAACTTTCCCTGTTTCAGTCCCAAGTCTTGGATTTAGATCAGCAATCCAGATCTCGAATTGCTTAATCTTCATCGTGGAGCTTTTCAAATTCGGCTAAGACCTCCATTGAATCCCTAGACACAAGTTTAGATTCTTTGGCTAATTGTTTTGAAAGCAGCCGTTTCCTGTGAAGCCGATTGTAAAAAGCTATTGCCTCGTTGATGTACCTATTTCTCGTTTTCTTGACCCGGGTAACTATCTTTTCGGTTTCATCAAAGATTTCATCCTCTAGTTTCAGCGATAGATTTTTCATAATGTGTCCCTTTACAGTAAAAGTATATACTTTTTTGATATACTCCAAATCTGACAAGGCCGGCATGAACGCCAACCTTTTGGCTATGGGACGTTGCGGGTTCAGGAGCGCTTGTTAAATGCGAAGCATGACAAGCGCGACCGAACCAACTCTTTCCACATATGCCAAACACTATTAATATACTAAAGCTACGAATTTCCTATTCACCCGCCAATGGCATATAGCTTTGTGTTACCGGCCCGTTCTGCGCTTCCAAAATCCATTCCCTTCATTCAATTCTGTCAAGTGGATGCGGAGAGCTGAAACTCGTCCAAGTCGTCTGGGCAGTAGCGCAACTCGACTTGCTGTTCATTTCTAAAAATTCAAAATCCTCGTTAAGCCGCAAGGTCCCAGGTTTGTAGCAGTCGAGTTGCATGTCCGTGAAACGTCAAAGTCCATAAGTTGTCTCCGCGATGTTGACTTGAGCAGAATGGCCGGTAACGTTTGGCTATGGGACGTTGCGGGTTTAGGAGCGCTTGTTAAATCCGCCTCAGGCGGATGACAAGCGCGACCCTCTCCGATTCCGTCCACATACACCGCACTAAATTAATAAACGTAAACTACGA
>JBFWPC010000007.1:0-146619 GCA_050250195.1 Cyclobacteriaceae bacterium
CGGGCAACTTTTCCGTGTTGGGTAATCGCCAGCAGGACTTTGACATGAGCTTCTATAACAACATCGCGCTGATGAAGAACCTGGAGTTCTCATTCCTGGTACACTGGAAGCAAGGTGGAGATAACATCAACCTCTCCGCCCTTTTGTGGGATGATGGAGGCACTACACCCGGCTGGATTGCTGACACCGATGGAAACGGACAGCCGGATGGGCTTGATCGCCTGTTGAAATGGGCAGTCGATGGAGAAACCAGCGTATACATTCAGAACTCAACGTACTGGAAGTTGCGGGAGATCGGCTTGTACTACACCATCCCCAGCACCACCATTAGTAAAACGTTCGGAAACGCATTGAGCCGGGTAAAGGTCGGAGTATCTGCCAACAACATATTGCTGTCAACAAAATACGGCAGTTATGATCCCGAAGTGAGCAACTTTGGTGCGCAACCAATCACCTCCAACATTGAGGTAACTCCTTACCCAAGCGCGAGGCGCTATTTCTTCCACTTAATGATTGATTTCTAATCGTGCAAACTGAAAAACCTATGAAACTCAATAAAAAAATCATCAAAGGTTTCTTTACGGCTGCCGTGCTCATGCTATCGGCATGTCAGATTGAAGAAGTTGTGGACCCCAACAACCCTTCTTTGGCAGGGGTGTTGAGCAATGCGTCCAAAGCAGAATTGCAGGGATTGGTGACTGGCCTGGAGGCCCGTCATCGTGCGTATTTCGATAATGCCACCGAGATGTTTGGCAGCTTTGGCCGGGAGGTTTGGGCTTACTTTGCTTCTGATCCAAGATTTATTGCGGACTGGTTGGGCAAGAACGGATCGACCTATCCCGACTTCTTTGCATCGGCCGGCACGTACGTTGACCCCTACCTGGCGGTGAAGCAGGCAAATATTCTCATTCGCTCGGTCGAGAATACGAATGTACTCACCGCTCAGGAGGCAAATGGCTACGCTGGCTTTGCCAAGACGATTAAGGGCTATCAGCTCATTTGGCCATTGATGCAGCAATATCAAAACGGCATTCGCGTTGACGTGGAAGACCCGCTCAACCCCGGTCCTACACTGAACTTTACACAAGCTCTGGCGGCCATACGAGGAATACTCGATGAAGGTGCGGCCGACCTAGCCAATGCCGGAAGTGCGTTCGACTTCAGCTTGACGATGGGCTTCGCCACTCCAGCAGAAATGCTTCAAGTAAACAGGGCCATTGCAGCAAGGGTGGCCCTATATGCTGAGGATTACAATGGTGCACTCACAGCGTTGGGAGGTTCGTTCATGGACATGAACGTGACGGCTGCCACACGTGCCAAGCTACAGAATGGCCCGGTTCATGTATATGGTAACGCGCCAGATATTGCCAATCCCTTGTTCTACATCAAAGACGCGGCCACCAGCACGATCTTGATTGTACACCCCGCCATGATTGAAGATCTGTTACCAGGCGATGAACGCGCCAGCAAGTTTTTTCAAAGAACAACGCCCGCAACCAACAGCGGCAATCCATTCCCCGGTGAATACCAGGATGGCCGATGGGAAACAAATACTGACCCCATTCCATTTATTCGCAACGAGGAGCTGATCTTGATTAACGCGGAGGCAAATGCGATGAGCGGAAGCACCACATCAGCTGTCAACGCCATCAATGTGATTCGCAATGCGTGGGGTTTGGGCGACTACACCGGGGCAACCGATCAAAATTCACTAATCGAGGAGATTCTGTTCCAGCGCAGATACTCCCTTTGGGCCGAAGGCGGTCATCGCTGGATCGACTTAAGAAGAACAGGCAAGCTGGATGCAGCCCACGTTGACTTGCGTGATGGCGGTACCATCTTTACCCAGGTCGAAAGGCGAAACTCAGAAATCAACTGGGACGAGAACAACTAGGTTACTTTGAACCAACAAGAAGGGAGGCTTCGGCCTCCTTTCTTATTTGCAATAGGACAGTTCTCGTTCAGTAAGCATCCCCTCACCCGCCTCCTGTGAGTTTACGAATTCCCTGCAGGCAAGCGTCTTGTTCCCATTCTGCATGTAGGCAGTGCCCAGATAATAGTGAATCTTATCAATGAATGCATCCATTTCATGCGCCTGCTTTAACAACCTTTCTGCAGACTTGAAATCTCCAACCATCAGATAAAAAATCCCCTTGTTCCGATACGCCCATCCGTTATGCGGATCGATCGAAATGCTTTCGTTGATGTCTGATTCTGCCGCTTCCAGGTTACCAAGCGATAATTGAATATAACCACGGTTATTTAAGTAGTAGGGCTGCCGCGCGTCCAGCGACAACGCCTTGTTCACCATCTCCATCGCCTCATCAAACTTTCGTTCTTCGATGGCGATCAGCGCCAGGGTGTTGTAAATATTCGGTTCTTCAGGGCGAATCCTTTCGGCACGCTGAAGGTCTGACCTTGCGTCCGAATAGTTTTTCTGGTAATACTTTACGGTAGCCAGGTTGATAAAGGCATCTACATTGGCCGAGTCTAACGCAAGGGCCCGTCTAAAATCAGCCGCAGCTGCTTCGTAATCTCTCAGCTTGGTATCGATCAGTCCCTTGGTAAAATGTGCCAAGGCCGTGTCGGGCCGTTGTTCAATGATTTTCTTTACATCCTGCAAAGCTTTGTAATACTCTTTCAACTCGTAATGGGAGTTCGCCCTGTTGAAATATGCCTCCAGGTAACCGGGGTTGCACGAAATCGCTTTATCATATTGGGCATTGGCCTGCTCCCACTTTCCTTGTCTGAAGTAAACCGTACCCAGGTTATTGAGCGCGTCTGTGTAGCAAGGCTCCACTTCCAGGGCCTCCTGATAATAATAAACTGCCTGCTGATAATCCTGCGCTGAGGCAGCCACGTTTCCCTTGTTCAGAAAGCGTTGCAGCTTCACTTCCTTGCTTTCCGAACAAGCCAGCAACCACAAGAAAAAGGCAAAAGAATAGGCAGTTCTCATTTTGCAAATAAACCGAAAGGCATCAAAACCCTTGTTTAAGACTGATAACTTTATCCCATGGCTTTTGAGAATCAATGAAAATTACCTTATTTAGCGGCTCAATGATCAGAAACAACATAAATATGCATCTGCACCATCACCACATCGAAAAGATGAGTGGCAGGTCTATGTTTTAAGATAAAAAACATTAATAAAGGAAGGCTTGTCACGCGACAGGCCTTTTTTGTTTTATAGCCTATGGAAAGAAAATCACTATTGAGGATTGCCATTCAAAAATCCGGGCGACTCCAGGAGGGGTCGCTGGCACTGCTTAAGGAAGCTGGGCTGGGGTTTGCCAATGGCAAGGGCCAGTTGAAGACCCAGACACGCAACTTCCCCGCGGAAATCTTATTCCTGCGCGATGACGACATACCTCAATATATTGAGGATCAGGTTGCGGACATCGGCATGGTGGGGGAAAACGTGCTCTTGGAAAAGCAAAGGGATGTACAAATGGTAAAGCGGCTCGACTTTGCCAAGTGCCGGTTGTCGTTGGCCATCCCCAAAGCCGAAGAATACAAGGGTATCCAATCGCTGCAGGGCAAGAACATCGCCACATCCTATCCGAACATCGTCAAAGCCTACCTTCAACAAAAAAATGTGCAAGCTGGCATACACGAAATCAGCGGGTCGGTTGAGATTGCTCCCGGCATTGGCCTGGCCGATGCCATTGTGGACATTGTGAGCACCGGCAGCACCCTGTTGAGCAATGGGCTTAAGGAAGTGGAAACCGTCTTGCAGTCCGAGGCTGTTCTTGTGGCTTCCCCTGCGCTCGGCCGAGAGAAACAAAACATTTTAGAAAAGCTGTTGTTTCGGATTGATGCGGTTAACTCAGCCAAGAACAACAAGTACATTTTGCTCAACTGCCCCAACGATGCAATAAACAAAATCACCAACGTCATTCCAGGAATGAAGAGCCCAACGATCATGCCCCTGGGCAGAGAAGGCTGGTCTTCGCTGCATTCTGTCGTCAACGAAAATGATTTCTGGAACAAGATCGATCAACTCAAGTCATTGGGTGCAGAGGGCATCCTTGTGATACCGATAGAAAAAATGATTGCCTGACATGAAGATCATCCACTACCCTGCGCGCGACACCTGGGCCGACCTAAGCAAACGGCCGGTTCTCGATTTGGAATATCTCGACAGTGCGGTAAGGAACATCCTGACACGCGTAAAGAACACCGGAGATGAAGCATTAAAGGAACTGGCGCTTCAGTTTGACAAGGCGAAAGTCGAACAACTCGGTGTCACCGAGCGCGAGATTGAAGATGCGAGGCGTAGCATTTCACCCGAACTTAAGAAGGCGATTGCAAAGGCCGCTGAAAACATCACCAAGTTTCATGAGCAGCAACTGCAAGACGTAGTAGAAGTTGAAACCATGCCCGGCCTCGTGTGTTGGCGTAAAGCGGTACCCATTGAGCGGGTCGGCATCTACATCCCGGGCGGGTCGGCCCCATTATTCTCAACCATTTTGATGCTTGCCATACCCGCGAAAATCGCCCGGTGCCAGGAGGTAGTTTTGTGTACACCACCACAACCTGATGGTGCTATCGACCCAACCACCCTGTATGTGGCCTCGGAGATGGCTGTGACCAAAATATTCAAAGTGGGTGGCGCACAGGCGATTGCAGCCATGGCCTATGGCACCGAAACCATTCCGGCTGTGTACAAGATCTTTGGCCCTGGAAATCAGTATGTGACCAAGGCCAAGCAACTGGTAAGCCAGGACGGCACCGCGATTGATCTGCCTGCAGGACCGAGTGAAGTATTGGTTGTCGCAGACCACACGGCCAACCCTGCGTTTGTTGCCGCAGACCTGCTCTCGCAGGCCGAGCACGGTGCCGATAGCCAGGTCGTGTTGGTAACATCAGACAATCAATTATTGGAGGAAGTTCAGAATGAAATCAAGGCGCAGCTTGAAACACTCCCCAGAAAGGAGATTGCATCCAAAGCACTCAGTAACAGCCTGGGCCTGTTGATCGCCACCGAGCGGGACATCCTGGACTTTGTGAACGCCTATGCACCCGAGCATCTCATCCTGCAGACAGAAAATGCCGAAGCGGTTGCCGAACGGGTCGTCAATGCAGGCTCTGTTTTTCTTGGTGAGTATTCCCCTGAAGCAGTGGGCGACTATGCATCCGGCACCAACCATACCCTGCCCACCAATGGATTTGCCAAAGCCTACAGCGGTGTCTCCCTTGAGAGCTTCATGAAGTTCATCACGTTTCAAAAACTAAGCAAGCGAGGGATTTCAGAAATCGGCCCTGCTGTCGAACAGATGGCCGAAGCCGAGCAATTGATTGCCCACAAGCGTGCTGTTCGCATCCGACTAAACGCATTGACATGAAAGTTTTTGATCTTCAAACGTTGATCAGGCCCTCCATTGCCCGGGTTAAACCCTACTCCTCCGCCAGAGATGAGTTCCATGGCCAGGCGCTGGTGTATATCGATGCCAATGAAAACCCCAACCCCACAGCATTCAATCGGTACCCCAACCCTCACCAACACACCCTGAAGCAGCGACTTAGCGAAATCAAACAAGTACCAGAGGATCAGCTCTTTATCGGTAATGGCAGTGATGAAGTGATTGATTTGATTCTACGCGCTTTTTGCGAACCAGGCCTCGATCAGATCATCGTATGCCAGCCCACCTACGGCATGTATGCCGTGTCGGCCGCAATTAACAATGTAGAGGTGATTGGCGTAAGCTTAGAAGACGACTATGACATGAATGTGGCAGCGCTGGCCGGCCGGGCCACGGAGCGAACGAAGGTCATTTTCTTGTGCAGCCCTAACAACCCCACCGGCAATTTACTTTCAAAAGGGAAGGTGATTCAACTGATTCAGCAGTTCCGAGGTTTGGTGGTAATCGATGAAGCCTACATTGACTTTTCTGAAGATATGGGCTTTGTCCCCTACCTCAGCCAATACCCCAACCTCATCATCCTGCAGACCTTGTCCAAGGCCTGGGGATTGGCCGGGCTGCGACTTGGAATCGGAATTGCTTCGCCATCGATCGTTGGCGTCTTAAACCGCATAAAACCTCCTTACAACATTAGCTCGGTAAGTCAGGAGCTAGCGTTAAAAGCATTGGCGAACGAGGCGAGAACGAGAACGTGGATCTCAGAAATTATTAAAGAAAGAAAACGACTGGAAAAAGAGCTCATCGGTTTACCCGGTGTTGAGAAAGTTCATCCGTCCGATGCAAATTTTCTCCTGGTAAAAGTGGAAGCCGCAAAAGCTGCTTATCAATACCTCATCAGCAGGGGAATTGTGGTGAGGGATCGATCAGACGTTGCCTTGTGCGGGGGATGTCTCCGCATCACGGTGGGCACACCACATGAAAACGACTTGTTGCTACAGGCATGGCGTCAATTTCTGACACCGCATGAAAAATAATCCGCATGAAAAGAGTACTTTTTATTGACCGCGATGGTACGCTCATTATCGAACCGCCTGATGGCCAAATTGACAGCCTGGAAAAGTTGGAGTTTTTCCCGGGCATCTTTACATGGCTGGGTCGGATCGCATCTGAATTAAGTTACGAATTGGTACTTGTAACCAATCAGGATGGGCTGGGCACCGACCGGTTTCCGGAAGATACATTCTGGCCAGCGCATCACAAGCTGATGACGGCATTAAGGAACGAGGGAATTCGTTTTGCTGACGAGCATATTGATCGATCGCTTCCTGCGGACCAGGCCCCTACCCGAAAACCAGGAATCGCGATGCTCACCAGGTATTTGAATGGCGACTTTGACCTGCAGAACTCATTTACCGTTGGAGATCGCCTCACCGATATTCAGCTGGCGAAAAACCTTGGATGCAAAGGAATCCTCCTTAACACGGCAGACATGCTAAATAACGATTTGAAGCCCTTTTGCAGCCTGGCTTCCAGCTCATGGAAAGAGATCTATGAGTTTTTGAGATCACAAGCGAGGATCGCAACGGTGCAAAGGACAACTAAAGAAACTGACATACAGATCGTGCTGAACCTGGATGGCAAGGGCGAATCACAAATAGCCACCGGGCTTGGTTTTTTCGACCACATGCTCGAACAAGTTGCCCGTCATGGATCCATCGATTTGCAGATCAAAGCAAATGGCGACCTACATATTGATGAACACCATACCATTGAGGACACTGCTTTGGCCCTGGGTGATGCATTCGTCAAAGCATTGGGCGACAAACGAGGCATTGATCGGTATGGCTTTTTGTTGCCGATGGATGAGAGTCTGGCCCAGGTCGCGATCGATTTTGGCGGAAGGCCCTGGCTGGTTTGGGATGCCGAATTCAAACGAGAAAAGATCGGTGACATGCCGACTGAGATGTTCTACCATTTCTTTAAATCATTCTCGGACGCAGCCCGGTGCAACCTGAATATCAAAGTAGAAGGTACGAACGAGCATCACAAGATCGAGGCCATATTCAAAGCTTTTGCCAAAGCGATTAAGATGGCCATCAAACGCAACCGCGACACAGATGTATTGCCAAGTACCAAAGGCCTGCTCTAAGAACGCATGAAAGTCGCCATCATCAAATACAACGCAGGGAACATTCGATCGGTGTCGTTTGCGCTGGACCGGTTGGGCGTGAATTATGTTACCACCGACCAGCCAGAAGAAATTATGACCGCTGACAAAGTGCTTTTCCCGGGAGTGGGAGAAGCCAGCACCACCATGGATTTCCTGAAGGCGCGAAAATTGGATCAGGTAATTTTGAAATTAACGCAACCTGTTTTGGGAATTTGCCTCGGAATGCAGCTACTTTGCACCCATTCTGAAGAAAACAATACCAGTTGCCTGGGTGTTTTTGATCTGGAGGTGAAAAAATTTACGTCAGCGGCCCATCTTAAAGTACCCCACACCGGCTGGAACGCACTGACAAATGTCAGTGGTTGGTTGGGGAATCAGTTGGAGAATCAATTTGTTTATTTTGTGCACAGTTTTTACGTCCCGGTGAGTGATTATACCGTGGCACAAACCCTATATGGCACCCCGTTTAGTGCGGCACTGAAAAAGAATAACTTTTACGCTGTCCAATTTCACCCTGAAAAATCGTCTGAGCCAGGAGAAATGGTGTTAGAGAAGTTTTTAGTGTTATGAGAATTATTCCCGCTATCGACATCATTGATGGTAAGTGCGTGAGGCTTACCAGAGGAGATTTCAACAAATTGAAGGTTTATCGCGAAAACCCGGTGGATGTTGCCCGGGAGTTCGAAGACGCGGACATGGAATACCTGCACCTGATTGACCTGGATGGTGCCAAACAGGGCAAGGTCGTAAACTGGAAAGTAATCCACGAGATTCAGGAGAAAACAGCTTTGAAAGTCGACTTTGGTGGCGGGGTCAAGAGCCGCGATGAGGTCAACGAACTCCTTGAGTTGGGCATCAACCAAATCAACGTGGGCAGCGTGGCGGTGAGGGACCCCGACCTGTTCTTGAACTGGATCAAGGAATTCGGAGCCTATAATTTCATTTTGAGTGCAGACGTTCGTGCCGAAGAAGTGCTGATCAGCGGCTGGCAGGAACATACGGCCATGAGCCTTTACGATGTCATTTCAAAATTCGAACCGGCCGGTCTGGAATATGTTGCCTGCACCGACATCGATACAGACGGCACGCTCTGTGGACCTAACTTTGGCCTGTACAAAAAGCTCAGAAGCCGCTTTCCTGACTTGAAGATCATTGCCAGTGGCGGCATTAGCTCCATGGACGACCTGATTGAGTTAAACTATCAAAAGCTCAACGGGGTGATCATCGGCAAAGCGTTGTACGAAGGAAGAATTAAGGTACAGGAGCTCAAAGCCCTAACCATCTAACCGGTGCTGACCAAGCGCATCATTCCCTGTCTTGACATTAAAGATGGCAGGACAGTAAAGGGAGTTAACTTTATTGACCTGCGCGATGCAGGCGACCCGGTTGCATTGGCCGCCACGTATGCAGCGCAAGGTGCCGATGAATTGGTTTTCCTGGACATTTCCGCGACCAATGAAAGGAGAAAGACGCTCACCGATTTGGTTAGGCGGGTGGCCGAAACAATCAACATTCCTTTCACGGTGGGTGGTGGCATTGGCAGTGCCGAAGATGTGGCCCCCCTGCTGGATGCGGGTGCCGACAAAGTGAGTGTGAATTCCGCAGCCGTTACTGATCCCGATCTCATCGACCGGCTGGCGAAAAGTTTCGGATCACAGTGCGTGGTGCTTGCCATAGATGCGCGCCTGATCAACGGCACATGGGTCGTTCACACCAATGGTGGGAAGGAGCCCACCGCGAAAACATTGTTTGACTGGGCCCGCGAAGGTGTTGAACGGGGTGCCGGTGAAATTCTGTTTACCAGCATGAACCACGATGGCACGAAGGCCGGCTTTGCCACTGAGGCATTGGCTCAACTGAATACAGAAGTTTCTGTGCCTGTGATTGCCTCAGGTGGGGCGGGTAACAAAGGGCATTTCGTTGACGTGTTCATTAAAGGCAAAGCGGATGCCGCACTCGCTGCAAGCATCTTTCATTTTGGCGAGGTGTCTATAACGGATCTCAAACGGTATTTGAAGGAACAACAAATTAACGTTCGAATGGTATGATCGATGTGAGCCAACTGGATTTTAAGAAAGCGGATGGATTGATCCCATGCATTGTGCAGGACGCCCACACCAAAACGGTTTTGATGCTTGGCTTCATGAATCCTGACGCGTTGATAAAAACGCTGAACGAGAAACGCGTCACCTTCTATAGTCGAACAAAAAGGAGACTATGGACCAAAGGCGAAACGAGCGGAAACTTTCTGACGGTGATAGACATCATCCCTGACTGTGACCACGATTCGTTGCTCGTGAAGGCGGTTCCATCAGGACCCGTTTGCCATACCGGGTCAGACACTTGTTTTAATGAAGCCAACAAGGGTGCGTCATTGGAATTCCTGGAGCGCCTGATCAGCGACCGGAAGGCAAATCCAAAGCCCGGCTCGTATACCACCGGACTGTTCGAGGCGGGAATTAACAAGATTGCCCAAAAAGTGGGCGAAGAAGCGGTGGAACTGGTGATTGAGTCAAAGGATCAAAATAATGCTAAATTCCTCAACGAGGCAGCAGATCTTCTCTATCATTACCTGGTCCTGCTCTCTGCAAAAAATCATTCGCTTACAGAGGTGGTTGACATTCTCCGCAGCAGGCACCGGCCAGACTAACTTGTCGCCTGTCCAACATTTCGCACGGTGACTTTTGTTGTCATTGGATGATCAGCACTCCTTTCCTATTTTTCCCAAATGAAAACAAAAAAAGTAAATGGGTTTGAATTCGTGCAATACGAACGCAAGACGTTTGAGCCGGAGGAAGTAATCAGCCGAAGCCAATCTTACTATCATTGGCTGGACGAGCGGAGAACGGTGCGCGATTTTTCAAACAAGCCGATTCCAAAGGAAGTTGTCGATAACCTGATTCTTGCGGCTTCAACGGCACCCAGCGGTGCGCACAAACAACCATGGACTTTTTGTGTGGTTCAAAACTCCGAGATCAAAAAACAAATTAGAATAGAGGCAGAGAAAGAGGAGCATGAAAGCTACCATGGCAGAATGACGCAAGAGTGGCTGGAAGACCTCAAGCCACTGCAAACCGATTGGCAGAAACCATTTCTTGAAATAGCCCCTTGCCTCATCATTGTGTTCAAAAGAATTTATGAGGTGAATAGCCGCGGTGAAAAGAAGAACAACTACTACGTATCCGAATCGGTGGGGCTGGCCTGCGGTTTGCTCCTGGCAGCCATTCACAACGCTGGCTTGGTGGCACTCACCCACACGCCCAGTCCCATGGGCTTTTTAAGCAAAATATTGAATAGGCCAGAGAATGAAAGACCGTTCCTGCTGATTCCGATTGGTTATCCTGCCGAAGAAGTGTACGTACCAAAGTTGGTGCGAAAGCCGTTGGATCAGATCGCAGTATATTATCAATAGGAATCGCGGCTCAACGATTGGTAACCAGGTCCTCCTTCTTAGGGTAAAGCTTCAGGTAGGAAAGCTTGGTGGTAATGGTCTTTCTCTTGATGAGGTGTACCCTCACACCATCCAGAATATCTGCGTTGGTAACAACCATGGTATAATTCACGCCCTCGGTGTTGGGCTCGTAGTGCTTGTAGACAAAGCCCGCTCCTTCAGCCATGGAATTGAACTCACCAACAACGGGATACTTGCCCGGGTCTTTTGAAGCCAACGATATTTCGAGGTACTCGCGCTTGGACCCCGGCCATTCTTTCAGAATTACCACTTTCGCGTAGTTGTCTCTCCTTGCCACCACCTTATCTCGATTGGGACTGGAAAGAAAGCCGCCTCGCCTGGTCACGATGGCCGATACCGAATAAATTCCCTCGATACCGCTTTGCCTGGGCATATCCTTGCCAAGGTAGCGCATAACCATTCCTTCAAAGTCGATGTGTTCATTAAATTGCGGTTGTTTAACTCTTTTCTTTTTGGCAAACAATTGAGCATGGGTCTGGCTTCCAACCAGCACAAAAACCAACACACATATCCAAGCCAACCACTTCATTTCCCTAGAAGGTAATGTCTTCGTACTCGCAATTTACACATCTCCGGCAAGATATCTTGCCGCGAAGTGCCGTGGGCTTAAACAGCGATTTGCCCATCAACATCCGCACGCATTCCTGAATACCTTCCGTAATCGAAGGATGCGGATGCACACATTCCGCCAACTCTTCGATGCCTTTGTCCATCGAAATTAGCACTGCCACCGCCTGAATCGCACTGGACGCATGATTTCCCACTACTTTCATGCCCAAAATCTTCATGGCATCATCGTTGGTCACCAGGAGTTTGATAAATCCCTGCGTATTGCGCTTGGCGATCGCACGCGGAATGCAGCTGTAATCGAGCGTAACCACTTTGTAATCGATGCCCTTTTCCCTGGCGTGCGTTTCATTCAATCCCACCCCCGCAACCTCGGGACTGAGAAACATGATGTTGCTGATGTTTTCATAAACCAGCTTACGCTTTGGCGTGCTGAAAATGCGCTCCACCGCATACCTTCCCTCCAGCTCGCCCACATTTACCAGCGAGATATCTGCTGTCAGATCGCCCACTGCGTAGATATTCGAAATATTGGTTTGCGTGTCGTTATCTTCAACGCCTCGTTTGCTGATATTGATCTTCACATTGTCATCCCAAAGACTTTCGAAATTGGGAACCCGGCCAACCGAGACGAGTGCTTTCTCCACGTTAAAAACCTCTTTGTCTCCATTGTCGTATTCCAGTTCATACTCAACACGGTCGTTCTTCACTTCCATGTGAATAAGCTTGGAGTTGCGATGAATCAACACGCCATTGTTCTCCATGTTTCGCTCGATGATCTTCACCACGTCTTCATCTTCAAAGGGGAGAATCCGATCGCCTTTGTCGATCAAGTGGACTTTTGTTTTGCCAAATCCAGAAAAGATCGTGGCAAATTCACAACCAATTACCCCTGCTCCCACAATCACCATGCTTTTTGGAAAGTCTGTCATGCTCTCGATTCCATCGCTGGTCATCACGATCTTTTCATCAATGGGCAATTCCGGCAAATACCGGGGGCGACTTCCGGTCGCCAGCACGATGTAGTCTGCCTCCACAACCTCCTTCTTGCTGCCGTTGGAGATTTCGATCGTATGCTGGCTGAGCAGCTTGGCATTTCCGCTGGCAAATCTCAACAGGTTATTGTAGTTGGAAGTCTTTAACGCGTCCATGTGCTCCTCAAGCATGGTCTTGCGCTCCTGGACGGCCCGTCTTACTTCATTTTGGATTTCCTGATAATTGACTGAGGGAGCTTCAATGTTAAAACGTTTCAAGTTCCTTCTAAAGGCCGAAGTCTCACGAGATAATTCCCACCAGGTTTTGGAAGACAGTGCCCCATTCGTAACGCCAGCGCCACCCACCCAGTTGCGCTCGATCAGAAGCGTCTTCTTTTTGAAATCCAGCGAACGCATGGCGGCAGCGTATCCGGAAGGCCCTGCGCCAATAATTACCAGGTCGTACTTATCCATGTTGGCCAACTATTTATCAAACTTTTAAGTTATCCCTAATTTGATAATTATTGAAATTTAGGACATCAAATGTAGGTGCGCGCGAAACTCCATCAGCTAAACCGAACCCGTTGTTTTATCGACCGGGAAGGTGAATCCCTGCCACCATACAACGGATGCTCCCACCGCCTCCCCGCTCGATGGTGGGTATTGAAATGGGCAGCAAGTGGGCGTGCTTCTGCAACTCTTTGATCTGACCGGGAACCAACGAATCGCATGCGGCCTGGGACATTAACAGATATTTTTCACCACGCTGATCCAATACCTCAATCATGTTACCTGCAAACGAAGACATCTGATCAAAGCTGATCGAGACCACCCGATGCCCGGTGTCGTTAAGTCGGTTGAGCAACCACTCCTGCTCGTTCGCATCCCTGATTGAATCCAGGCAAAGACCTGCTACAGCACTCCCAACCCACATCATCACGTTGGTATGATAAATGGCTTGCCCGTGGCGGTCTGCCGCATGAAAGAAGATGGACTCATACTCCAGCTTCTTGCAAAGCATTTCAAAAACCATTTTGGAAGATCGGGGTGATTCGCAACAGTAGGCAATGCGGTTGGGGTGATCAAAAATGATACTGCCGGTACCTTCAAGGTAATGACCCTCCGACTCGTGCGGACTCAGGTCAATTGATTTCTGAACAGCAAACTTCGCCTGAAGCAATTGAACCACATCTTGCCTCCGCTCCTGCCGTCTGCTGGCTGCCATCATCGGATAGAATACAACGCTGCCATCGGGATGAGTGGTGAACCAATTGTTGGGAAAGACCGCATCGGGTTTGGGCGGGTGATCTGTATCTTCCACCACGATCACATCAATCTGGTGCGCCCGGAGCCGGTCGACTGCCAGGTCAAATTCTTCCCGGGCGCGTTCAGACAAGTCTTGAACTTCCTGTTGTTGAAAGGCGTTAGATGCTGCCGTTTCAGGATTGGATCCGAAATGATACGGTCTCACCATGAGGATGGTATGGGGCGCCTGAACAAATTTCATTGAATTAGAACCTTCCACTTTAAGGCATTAATTTTGTAAAACTAGATATTACAAGTGGATACCCTGCTCGCGCTGGATAAGGATTTGCTGCTTTTCTTAAACGGTTTGCATGCCGACTGGCTGGATCCTGTCATGTTCTACATCACGAAAACATTCTTTTGGCTGCCTTTGTACTTGTTTCTGATCTTTTTAATCGTGAAACAAGAGAAAAAAGAAAGTTACTTCGCACTCATTGGTGTAGTCATCATGATTTTGATGACCGATCAAATCACATCTGGGTTTATGAAACCCTTTTTTGCCCGCCTGCGCCCTTCGCAGGAACCATCCCTCGCTGGAATTTTACATCTGGTCAACAATTACAAAGGAGGCATGTACGGATTTGCCTCCGGCCACGCAGCCAATACGTTTGCCGTGGCCATGTTTTGCCAACTCTTGCTGGGTGATCGCCATCGCTACATCTGGTTGCTGTTTGTTTGGGCAACTGTGATGACTTATACGAGAATATACCTGGGCGTACACTACCCTGGCGATATTTTGGTGGGAGCAGCTATCGGACTAACATGCGGATGGATTGCGTTTAGGCTTGCAATGTTTTTGAAAAAGAGATTTAGCAGAAAGCAGGCTTGAGCTTCTGATCGAAAGGTACGAATTACGAGGTACGAGACACGAAAAACGATGCCTTGAGTCCTGTTCTATTTTCTTCGCGAAGTCTTTATTGAGGCGACTATGATAGCCAGCAGCTCGTTGCACTCTTTTGTTAGCTCTATGATTCGTTCCTTCTTTTTCGGGTTAAAGTGCCTAATTAAGTCGAGAAAGTAGGTTGATTCATCGAGTTCTTCTTCTACGATTTTTAACTTATTGATGAAGTCCGCGGTCGACTTACCCCGCAAAGCAGCACGATAATTAGCACCTGTTGAGCTTGAGGATCTAATGAGCTGATTGGAGTATGCCTTGTTGATTTGGTTAAATTCGAGGCCCTGCAATAATTCGCCTGTATCCACAGCGAATTTGAAAAATCTGGATTTAAGATCTTGCATTACATGATTTTTTTTGATGATCACTAAAATAAGAAATTCCTGATCTCTATCCACAACCACGTAACCTGCTTCAAACTTAATTAAATCCAACCCCGTAATTCGTACCTCGTAATTCGTACTTCGTAATTCGTACCTCCCACTTCGTACCTTCTATTTTCCAAGTATCTTCTGCACGTACTTTCCAATCACGTCAAATTCCAGATTAACAATGTCGCCAACCTTTAGCGATTTGAAGTTCGTGTGCTCGAACGTGTAGGGAATGATGGTGACGGTAAAACCGTTCGACTTTGAATTGAAGGACGTCAGGCTCACCCCATTGATGCAAATGGATCCCTTCTCCACGGTAATGTTGCCTTGACCAGGCTCATAAGAAAAATCAAACAACCAACTGCCGTTCAACTCCCTAACCTCCACACAAATCCCCGTTTGGTCCACATGGCCCTGAACGATGTGGCCATCAAACCTTCCATTGGCCGCCATGCAGCGTTCCAGATTCACCAAGTCCCCAGCCTTAAGAAAGCCAAGTGTCGATCGTTTCAAGGTCTCGTCCACGGCAGTTACCACGTGCTCGCCATCGCCAACTTTCGTAACCGTAAGACATACTCCATTGTGGGACACGCTCTGATCAACCTTCAACTGGCTGCTGATTTCACTTGCAATGGTCAAGTGCAGGTTCGATCCCTCCTTCTGAAGCTTCTTAACTTGACCAAGCGACTCAATGATTCCTGTAAACATGATCTCTGATTCAAACGATTTTGTCTTGCATCCATTAAACCGCCTCAGCCACCGCGAACAAAGGTATAAGGTTTTAAGTAACTTGTTTAGCGAAGAATTGCCAGTCGCGTTGGCAGATGAACAGGTCGGGCATCATATCCGTTTTGCTTACATCCGGTGCGATGTTGGTTTTGGTTTGGGTATCCGGCACACTGCCCAGCGTCATCATCTTCATCCCGCTGCTTTTCATTTCGTTGCTCATCAGCCTTTGGAAAACGGACTTCCCGCCAAAGGATCCAACACTCACCCTGTACCTTTTAGCCATCGGCCTTCAGTTGTTGCACTTTGCGGAAGAATTCAATACCGACTTTGTCGTTCGTCTTCCTGCGCTCATTAATAACCCTCCCTATCCCATCCGAAATTGGGTGATCTTTAACCTGGCAGCCGATGCCATTTTTATTCTTGGAGCAGTTGCCTTACACAAACAAATCAAGGCGCTCATGTTTATCACCTACTTCTTTGTACTCGCGGCAGTCGCACTTAATTCGGTGGCGCACATCCTTCTTTCAGTTTATGTTGGCGGATATTTTCCCGGTTTGATAACCGCGATAGCCTATCTTCCCCTGGCTTTTATGCTCCTTCCGAAAATGCTCGACTTAAACCGTTGATGGTTCTGTAAGTTCAACCGATCAACAAAGCAATTGGTTGTGTCCACCATTTCATTAAATTGACCAGTACTAACTACCTGACATGAAAAACTCCATCATCCTCCTTTCTGTTTTCATTTGTTCTTTGGCAATAGCCCAGGAAGACAAGGCAAAAAAAGAAACCGGCCCCATACCTGAAGCCGAAGTCTCGACCACGCAAATGAGTGTCCGCATCAATGGCACCAACATCCCGCTAACGGCAAGAGCAGGAACACTACAACTACGAAGCGAGACCAACGAACCCATCGCCCTGTTTGGATTTACCTACTACAGCAAAGACGGTGGTGGCCCAAACCGCCCGATTATGTTCGCTTACAATGGCGGACCCGGTTCGTCCTCCTTTTGGCTTCACATGGGTGTGATGGGCCCAAGGCGTATTGTGGTGAAGGACCCTGATTTCACGCCAGCAGCGCCCTATCAAATCGTGAACAACGACTATTCGATTTTGGACGTGGCCGACCTCGTGATGATGGACCCGGTGGGCACGGGCCTGAGTGTAGCGATCGGCAAGGCTAAGTTTGAAGATTTTTGGGGAGTTGACCAGGATGCCCGCAGCATCAGCCTTTTCATTCGGCAATTTTTAATTGAACACGGGCGGATGAATTCTCCAAAATTCCTTCTGGGTGAAAGCTATGGAACCTTTCGAAATGCCGCGGTGATGAACCGGCTGCTCAATCAAGGCATCGCGTTAAACGGTGTGATCATGGTTTCTGCCGTGTTTGATTTGCGCACACTACTCTTTCCACCAAATGATGACATGCCGTACCTCGTGCACTTTCCAACGTACGCAGCCACTGCATGGTATCACAACAAACTAGCGAACAAAGCCCCGAATCTGGAAACCTTTCTTAACGAGGTCCGGGCTTTTACCCGTGATGAATATGCACCTGCACTTTACAAAGGCGATCAGCTATCTGATGCAGACCGCAAAGGGCTGGCAGCAAAACTGGTTCGCTTTGCCGGCTTGACAGAGGACTATTGGATGAGAGCAGACCTTCGCGTGCAGGCAGGTGAGTATTTTCAGGAGTTGCTCCGGGGCGATGGCAACACCGTTGGCCGGCTGGACTCCCGTTACAAGGGCACCAACCAGGATTTGATATCACAGTTTGCAGACTATGATCCGCAGAGTCTGGCCATTTCGCCCGCATACATCTCTGGATTTCTGCATTACTTCTACAACGACTTGAAGGTGAGTAAAAAGCATACTTACACAACGAGTGCCGGAAGCCGCGAGGGATTTCGTTGGGATTGGAAACACGAGGGCAACATGCGCTGGGGTACGTCAGCGGCCATACATACCGGCATCGATTTGGCCGAGGCCCTGAGTCACGACCCCAACATGAAGGTGCTGATCATGAACGGTATTTATGACCTGGCCACTCCGTTTTATGGCGTGGAGTACACCATTGATCACCTGGGCCTGACCAAAGAGGCAAAGAAGAACATTATCATGAAGTACTACGAGGCTGGGCACATGATGTATACCCATCAGCCTTCCATTGAAAAGTTTAAGAAAGACCTGGCCGAGTTTGTCACTACCACCGCGAAATAACCTGATGGCCTAAAAAAGCTTTACCAGGGGCCGGAAGCAATTCCGGCCTTTTCCGTTCAGGAGTTGGCCATCCAAAGAGAGTCGATTGTTTTTCGTACATTTTTTCACTAAACTCAACTTCATTCTTCGCCTTTGCACACAGGTAGCCTACATACAGCCCGAACAGATCATTGGTGGATTCGTCCACTTTTGATTTTTATAGGCCTCTCATCATTCATCGTTTACGCAACCTGGGCTGCCTTTCAAGGCGAGTATTACAGCTATGGTTCCTACCTGTCTCCATTCTATTCGCCCGAATTATTCGGCAGTTCTCCTCATAGCTGGTTCGGCCCGAAGCCTGGGTGGTGGCCAAATATCCTGCCCTTCTCCCCTGCCCTGTTGATACTGTGGGCTCCCGGTGGCATGCGGTTCACCTGCTATTATTATCGGGGGGCTTATTACAAGTCCTTCTGGGCCGACCCGCCAGCGTGTGCAGTGAGCGAACCGCGAAAAACGTACCGGGGGGAGAATTCCTTTCCCTTGATCTTGCAAAATGTGCATCGCTACTTCCTGTATCTGGCCATCGTCTTTGTGTTTGTTCTGCTTTACGATGCATACAAGGCGCTGTGGTTTGAAGACGCAAGCGGCCAAACTCATTTTGGTGTGGGCGTTGGTTCGCTGGTGCTTGCCACAAATGCGACCTTGTTGGGCGGATACACTTTTGGATGCCATTCCTTTCGGCACCTGGCTGGTGGCCTTTACGACCAACTGTCGCGAAAGCCCGTAAGAAAAACACTATACAACTGTGCAAGTTGTCTGAACAAGCGCCACATGAACTGGGCGTGGGCCAGTCTCTTCTGGGTAGCATTTTCAGACGCATATGTACGCCTGTGTGCCATGGGCATCTGGACCGACATTCGATTCTTCTGATGCCCGAATTTCAAACATACAAACATGATGTCCTGGTCATCGGCTCAGGTGGTGCGGGCCTGCGTGCAGCCATTGAGGCCTCCGCAGCGGGTGTGTCGGTAGCGGTAGTTTGCCGATCGCTGCTCGGAAAGGCACACACGGTGATGGCCGAAGGCGGAGTGGCGGCTGCCCTTGCCAATGTGGACGACCGCGACAGTTGGAAAGTTCACTTCGCAGACACGATGCGGGGCGGGCAGTATCTCAACAATTGGCGAATGGCCGAACTGCACGCCAAGGAGGCACCAGCCCGGGTAAGAGAGCTCGAAGCCTGGGGAGCGGTGTTTGACCGAACCAAAGACGGAAGAATTCTCCAACGAAATTTCGGTGGACATAAATATCCCCGCCTTGCCCATGTGGGCGATCGCACAGGCCTGGAAATGATTCGTACCCTGCAAGACCATGGCATTCATCAAGGCATGGAGATCTTTCAGGAATACACAATTGTGAGCTTGTTAAAAGATGGCGATCGTGTGGTAGGCGCTTTTGGATTTGATCGTGAAAAAGGCCTCTTCAAAGTTTTCCATGCCAAAGCCGTGATCATGGCCACGGGGGGGATGGGCCGCATCTACAAAATATCAAGCAACAGTTGGGACTGTACCGGTGGCGGCATTTCGATGTGCTACCATGCAGGGGCTGAATTGATTGACATGGAATTTGTCCAGTTTCACCCGACTGGCATGGTATGGCCGCCTAGCGTAAGAGGCCTCCTCATTACGGAAGGCGTGCGTGGCGAAGGTGGCGTACTCCGCAACAGTGAAGGCCGCAGGTTTATGTTTGACGACATCCCCGATCTGTACAAGTCACAGACCTCGATTGACGAAGAGGAAGGCTGGCGATACACGCAAGGTGACAAGAATGCGAAACGCCCACCGGAGTTGCTCACGCGCGATCATGTGGCGAGGTGCATCAGGCGGGAAATAAAGGAAGGTCGTGGTTCACCACACGGAGGTGTGTTTCTGGACATCGCCTGGATCAAGGAAAAACTTCCGAATGCAGCCGAGCACATCAAGCGCAAATTGCCCAGTATGTACCACCAGTTTAAGGAACTCGCAGGGGTTGACATTACTCAGGAACCGATGGAGGTAGGGCCCACAACCCATTACATCATGGGTGGCGTGAAAGTAGATGCGGATACGCAAATGACGACCGCACCCGGACTCTTCGCCACGGGGGAATGTGCAGCTGGTTTGCATGGGGCCAATCGCCTTGGCGGCAACTCCCTGTCCGACCTGCTGGTGTTCGGCAAAAGAGCGGGCGAGTTTGCTGCCCAATATGCCAAAGAAAATAGCGATGGAATAATCCACGTTGAGGAATTGAACACACTCTCGTCATGGGCGCTGGCACCCTTTGAAAGGGGTTTGTCAGATGATCGCGAAAATCCTTTTGAAGTTCAGGAACTGCTGCAGGAGATGATGCAGGACCTGGTAGGCATTGTCCGCAACGACTCGGATCTCTCAAAAGCAATTGATGAAATCTCATCGTTTCAGCGCATGGCCGACCACGCGGGCTGCCATGGCAACCGGGGATATAATCCCGGCTGGCACACTGCCCTTGAATTGAAACACATGGTTACCGTAGCGGAGGCCATCGCAAGGTCAGCGCGGGAGCGAAAAGAAAGTCGTGGTGGTCATTTTCGCGAAGACTTTCCGGACAAGAACGCAGACTTCGCCAAGGTAAACGTATCCACGCGGAAGAATGAGGATGGATCGATGTCGGTTAAGTTGATCCCTCACACCGAAATAAGAGAAGATTTGAAGCAAGTAATCGAAGAGATGAAGTAAGACACAATTAGCAGCTTATGTCGAAGGTGCGTTTCAAAATCTGGAGAACCCCAGCCGACTCGGAAGGTAAGTTTCAAGAATACGAGACAGAGATCTCTGAAGGAATGGTGGTGTTGGATGCGGTTCACCAAATCCAGGCCGAAAGCGCTAATGACCTGGCGGTTCGGTGGAATTGCAAAGCCGGGAAGTGCGGATCTTGCTCGGCTGAAATCAATGGCCATCCGAAGCTGATGTGCATGACGCGGATGAGTGATCTGCCCAGTGACCAACCGGTGAAGATCCAACCCATGAAAGCCTTCCCGGTAATCAAAGACCTGGTAACGGACGTATCGATTAACTATCGTGTGAAGAAGTCGATTAAAAAATTCAAACCCCGGCCACCGGACGCACCGGATGGCACGTGGCGCATGGCCCAAAGCGATATTGATCGGGTGCAGGAGTTCAGAAAATGCATTGAGTGTTTTCTTTGCCAGGATGTGTGCCACGTGCTGCGCGAACACCAGTTGCACGAACAATTTGCCGGCCCTCGGCACATGGTCTACCATGCCTCGTTGGAAATGCACCCATTGGATGTGGAAGACCGCACGCGCGATCTGAAGGAAAAGAACGGCATCGGGTTTTGTAACATCACCAAATGCTGCACCCATGTGTGCCCTGAACACATCACCATCACCGACAACGCAATTATCCCATTGAAGGAGCGGGTTGCCGACCGGTTCTATGATCCATTGATGAAGCTTTTTAGTATATTTAGTAAGCAAAAATAAAGAGTCATGACCACGACAGAAGCGAGCCACACATTCACCTTAAAGCCGTTGTCAAAAAATGGAGTTGAGGCGGCCATGAACAAAGCTGAGCACTATCGCCTGCTCAATCAACCCAAACTGGCCGAGAGCATCTGCCTGGATATTCTGGAGGTGGAACCTGATCATCAAAAAGCCAAGATCGTGCTGCTGCTTGCCCTTACGGATCAGTTCGGGCAATCGGCTTCCAAGGCCGGAAAGCAAGCACTTGATTTGGCGGATAGCTTGAAGGACAACTACGCGAGGTATTATTACCTGGGCATTGTGCACGAGCGTCAGGGCTCGGCATCATTAAGTTCCGCCACGCCAGGTACCGACTTTGATGCGTACGAATGGTTCCGCGAGGCCATGGAGCTATATGAAAAAGCCGACAAGCTGAAACCATCGGCCAACGAAGATCCGGTGTTAAGGTGGAATACCTGCGCGCGCATCATCATGCAATACGGCCTCAAGAGCAGGCCGGTGGACGACTCTCCTGTGCTTGAGTAGCGTGAAGGTTCTATCGATGATTAAAGAACATGGCCAATGCCTCATCGGGCCAGGCAAGGGGCGTTCATGATTTGAATTCTTCAACGAGCAGGCGCACAGCCTGGGCCAGCTGATCCTTGTTGTTCCGGTCGGTTGCTTCTATACGCCCTGGTCTAGTAGCCCAGCAGGCCTTTGTAGATTTTATAGTTCGCTTCATCAAAACAAGTAAAAAAGACCTGTTCAATGCTTTTCGATTTATAGGCTTTAACCGAACGGATGGCGGTAGCTGCCGCATCGGCTTTGGGATAGCCATAAATGCCCGTTGAAATGTTCGGAAAAGCAATGCTCTTGCAATCGTTTTCCTCAGCGAGCCGCAACGCGTTCTGATAACAAGCATAAAGCAAAGCCTCCTCGCCTTGATTGCCACCCTTCCAAACCGGCCCAACCGCGTGAATCACATATTTAGCCGGCAGATTCCCACCTGTGGTGATGACCGCCTGGCCTACCGGGCAACTTCCCTGCGCAGCAACCACCCTCCTGCACGCCTCAAGAATGGCAGGGCCACCCGCCCGATGTATGGCACCATCGACCCCACCGCCACCCATCAAAGAAGAATTGGCAGCATTGACAATGGCATCCATCCGCTGCCGCGTGATATCCCCTTGTACCAAAACAACTTGAGCCGCTCTCATGCTTTAATTTAGCCAAAAAACAGTCAAAATCGTTCAAAACCGGGGTTTATAAAAGATTTTGGTTTATTTTATAAACTACTTTACATTTGCATCGTATAGGAGAGTAAAACCCGGTCCATCATGGATTTTGCAACGCAAATGCGAAGAACCTACTTGAGTGCGGTGCCACACACCGTTTACACCGCGGCCGTGTGGCTCACTTCGGGTTATGTTGCCGACTCCCTTTCCAAGGCGATGGCAATCGTCTTCTTCATTGCAGGCTGCACATTTATCTTTCCATTCGGTGAACTGATCCGAAAGATCATGAAGCCGATCAATGTCCTCTCGGCCGGGAATAGATTGCCGCGGCTGTTCACCTTGCTGGCGTTCACCATTCCACTCAGCTACCCGTTGATTTACATGGCCTGCGTTGCCAACATCAACTACTTCTTCCCGGCATTTACTATTCTGGTGGGTGCACACTACCTGCCCTTCGTATGGCTACGGCAAATTGAGTTTTGGCATCTTGTGCGGCTTACTGGTTGGTATCGGAACCATCGGGGCCTTGTTTTTTCAAAATGCGTTTTCTTTCTGTGCTTACGCTACGGGAGGCACACTAATTGTTTTCGCGGCTATTCATTATTATCAAATTAAAAAAGAACTGGCATGACAACCGAAGATCCCAACTTTTCAGCTCAACAAAGTCTCGATCTCATCCAAACGATGATCAGACGCGCCCAGGGCAACGTGAGGGCCAATAGCTTTTACTTTCTGCTTTGGGGATGGATAGTTACCGCGGCCAACCTCGGCATGTACTCGTTAATGAAGTTCACCGACTACGAACATCCCTACATCGTGTGGCTCCTGATCATACCGGCATGGATTGTTACCATGATTTATGGATCCAGGCAAGACAGGCAAGCTCGGGCGAGAACCCCCATCGACCGGGTGAACATGTGGTTATGGATCGCCTATGGCATCGCCATATTGCCATTTGTGCTGTTCATGGAGGAGATCCGGTACAACATCAATCCGGTGATTCTCATTGTGACAGCCGTGCCCACTTTTCTATCGGGAATCATCATCCGGTTCCGACCCTTGCTAATCGGAGGCATTTTGTTTTATCTTTTTGGAATGCTCTGCTTCATGGTCGATCCGATCAATCAATACCTGGTAGGTGGCCTGGCGATCGTTTGCGGATACCTGATTCCAGGTTATTTGTTGAAGCATCAGAAAGAAGCGTAATGTTTAAGGAACTGGATCCACTGCTCCACTCGCAGCTTCGGCTGGCCGTGATGTCGATATTAATCAGCGTGGATTCTGCAGACTTCACCTACCTGAAAGACGAAACCAACGCCACTGCAGGCAACCTGAGCGTACAGTTGGACAAGCTGTCAGCGGCCGGATACATTATGGTGGAGAAATCCTTCAAAGGAAAAAAGCCCTTAACTACCTGCAAAATCACCAAGAAGGGCCTAAAGGCATTTGATAACTATGTGAATTCACTGAAGCAATACATTGGAAAATAAAAAATTTTGTTCTTTTAGTTTATAACATAAACCAGTTTACACATATGAAAAAGTTAATCTTAGTCTCCCTGGTTCTGCTTTCTGTCACATTCGCGATTGCGCAGCGGCCCGACATGTCGGCACAGTGCAAAGAGGCCATGAAAAAGCTGGCATACTTTGTTGGCGACTGGCAGGGCACTGCAACGGTACAGAGCCCACAAGGCCCCATGACGCTCCAGCAAACTGAACACATCCAATGGCAAATGGACGGATTGCTATTGCAAATCGAAGGCATCGGCAGGCAAAACGACCAAATTAAATTTCATGCAATGGCGATCGTGAACTTCGACCCGACCGATCAACAATTCAAGTTTAAGTCGTTCGTAAAGGAAGGATTCTCTACCAATGCCTACTTCAAAGAATTGAAGCCCAACCAATTTGAATGGGGTTTTGATGTACCTTCTGGAGGCAAAACCCGATATGTGATCACCCTTGACGATCAAAAAGGCACCTGGCACGAAACGGGAGAATATTCAAGAGACGGCAACACCTGGATGCGGTTCATTGAAATGAACTTGACAAAGGGCTGATCACTCCACGATAGTCATAGCGGCATGGGACAAATTCATCTCCTTTCTGCCATGGGCGCGATGGTGGCAGGCACCATCGTGCTCACTTTGACCAAAGGTAATCGTGTTCACAAAACATGGGGGTACGTTTATGTGCTGATGATGACCGTACTCAATGGCTCGGCTTTTTTCTTGTACAAACTAACTGGCACCTGGGGGCCTTTTCATCTTGCTGCGATTATCAGCCTGGCCACGATCAGTGCCGCGATGGTCCCGGTTTTGAGTCATCGCCACAGCCCGCAACGCATTTATCGGCACATGGCCTTTATGTATTACTCGGTTGTGGGGCTTTATGCCGCTTTCTTTGCCGAGTTATTCTCCCGACTTTGGCCTGCTCATTTTGTAATCATGGTGATGGCCGCAACAGCAGCCACCCTGGCAATCGGATTTGGTATGTTCAACACATTTCGGAAACGCTGGATCATGTTGAAATGATTTTCGGTTCCTAAACCGCTCTTCCATTCTGGGGTATCTTCAATTTTCTTTCACCCCAAATCGCCCAATATATGGCCGGGAATGCTAAATTTAGAGTTGCTTATCATTCTTCGTGAGCCCATATGTTTGAGATTGTAAAGTAGCGTGCGGTAGAGGTGGACAATCAGTTTATTAATCGACTTTTCAACGGCAAGAAAGGCAAAGTGATCACGTTCGTGATTCTTGCTCTGCTCCTCGCAACGCTCAATCCGCCTGCATACAGCCAAAACGAAATTACCGTTCGGGGCAAAGTCGTGGACGTGACAGGATCGGCCTTACCCAGTGTAAACATCATCATCGAGGGAACAACAACGGGTACCTCCACTGACCTGGACGGCAACTATGCGATTAACGTGGGCGATAACCAGGTGCTGGTCTTTCAAATGCTGGGCATGGAAACCCAACGCATCCCCGTAAGCCAACAAACGCAAATCAATGTCACGCTGAAGGAAGCGGCCGCCCTACTGGATGAAGTGATTGTGACGGGCTTTCAGGAAGTTGACCGAAAGCTTTTCACGGGCGCGTCTGAAAATGTAAAGATGTCGGAGATTCAAATCAACGGCATGGCTGATGCCAGCCGGGTGTTGGAGGGTCGAGTGGCGGGTGTCAGCGTGGACAACGTGAGTGGCACATTCGGAACAACTCCCAAAATCCGGATCCGCGGTAACGCCTCTATTAATGGCAACAACCAACCGCTTTTCGTGGTGGATGGTGTCATCCTCGAAGATCTTTCAAACGTGAGTACGGACGATCTCATTTCGGGGAATGCCAACACGCTGATCAGCTCTTCGGTCGCGAATCTAAATCCGGACGACATCGAGTCGTTTCAAGTGTTGAAAGATGCCTCTGCTACGGCCATTTACGGAGCCAGGGCCGCCAATGGCGTAATTGTGATTACCACCAAACGCGGCAAGAGCGGACAACTCAAGGTCAACTACTCAGGCAATTTCTCCGGTAAGTTTCGCCCTACCTACAAACAGTTCGATCTTCTCAACTCCGCGCAGGAGATGTCGGTTTACCGTGAGTTGTTTGAAAAAGGATTGATAGACATCAGTACCTCGGTGCGCGCACAGAATTATGGTGCCATGGGCAAGATGTTCACGCTCATTGCCAACCACGACCTGGAATGGGGCCCTGGTGGCACGCTGAATGAAACTTTTCTGAACAAATACGAGAATGCCAACACCGATTGGTTTGATGTGTTGTTCAACGACTTTGGCCTGCAGCAGCAGCACTCACTGAGTTTTACAAGTGGCAACGATAAGTCTAACAGCTATTATTCGGTAAGTTATCTGAATGACCAGGGCCAAACCATTGCTGACAAGGTGCAGCGTGTTACCGGCACGGCACGCAATACCTATTTTCTTTCTGACAAATTCACGTTTGGCCTTAAGTTGATTGCAAGTTATCGCAACCAACGGGTACCGGGTACACGCAACCGCGAATTCGATCCGATCACCGGAAGGTTCAGCCGCGGCTTCGACATCAATCCCTTTAGCTACGCACTGAACACGGCACGCTCCATCCGGCCATTTGACGACAATGGGGAGCGCGAATATTTCCGAAGGAATTTTGCTCCGTTCAACATCCTTGATGAGTTGGAATTGAATTTTATGGAGATTAAGGTGGCGGACTTCTCTGCGCAGACGGATTTCGAAGTCAGGCCAATCAAAGATCTTTCAATTAAAGGAGTGCTCCAGGCCCGCGTGGCCAACACCGTGCAAGATCACACTGTGCACGAGCGATCCAATCAGGCCGAAGCCTACCGGGCCAATCAAACACAGTTTATTCAAGATGCGAACAACTTGTTGTTCCGCGATCCAAATAATCCCGGTCTTAATCCCCAGGTGGTGTTGCCGCAAGGTGGTTTCAAATACCTCGATCAGAGCGATTTGCTTAACTTCTTTAGTCGCATCAGTGCAAACTGGTCCAAAAAATTCAATGACTTGCATGAAGTGAATGTATTGACCGGCCAGGAAATCCGATTTACCAACCGCCAGTCCACCAGTTCTACCGGTATGGGTGTGGTTTATGAAAGTGGCGGGGTCGTGATCACCGATCCAAAGATTATTGAATTCTTCAACCTGCAGAATATCGACTACTTCAGGCTCACCGAGGAACGAGATCGCTTCATCGGGTTTTTCTTTAACGGAGGTTACGCATTCAAGTCACGCTACGTGGGCAACTTCACCGCGCGATATGATGGATCCAACCAATTAGGTGAAAGTAATGCAGTGCGGTTTTTACCTACCTGGAATGTAAGTGGCGCCTGGAACGTATACAACGAACCCTTTTTTAAGACCACACCCATCCTCAACAAACTGGATTACCTGAAGTTGCGTGCCACCTATGGTATTTCCGGCAACCTGCCCCCCGCTACCAGCGCGTTGCTGAACCTGCAGGCAGATGCGACCGTCCGGCCAACAGATGTAGAACCTTACCTCTTTATTGTGGATCTGACAAACTCCGATCTCACCTGGGAAAAACTAAACGAGCTTAATATGGGCCTGGACTTTGGTATGAAGGAGAATACGATCAGTGCATCGCTCAACTATTACAAGCGAAACGCCTACGACCTGATTGGCGTGGTGCAAACAAGCGGCATCGGTGGACAAGGCTTAAAGACGGGCAATTTCGCGGATATGAAGGCGGATGGATTCGAGGTATCTGTTTCCACCTTGAACCTGCGCACCAACCGGTTCAGTTGGAAAACCGATTTCAATTTTGGCTATACGCGCGATCAAATCACGCGCCTTGATTTTGGACCGAGGCGTGTTGACGCAATCAGTCAAGGCGGTGCCGCTGTCCTGAATGGTCCCAGAAGAGGGCTGTATTCAACCAAGTTTGCGGGCTTGAACAACCAAGGAATTCCCACCTTTTTCAATGAAAATAACGAAGTCGTTTTTCAGTATGATTTGCAAGACCGTTCTGAAATTGAGAACCTGTTGCAGTATGAAGGTCCGGTTGAACCCCGGGGTGCCGGAGGACTTACCAATACCTTCACCTATGGAAATTTTTCATTGAGTTTCCTGCTGTCTTTCAAGTATGATTACAAAATTCGTTTGAATGATGCCTTCTTTGCCACCTACAACGATTTTGACGCCCTGCCCGGTGATCTTGTCAATCGGTGGGCGGTGCCAGGTGATCAAGCTATTACTGACATTCCCGTAATCCTGGATCAGGGCGTTGCACAAGTGAATGGAGACATTGTGCTGGCTTATGATCTTTACAATAAAAGCAGCGCACGGGTTGCCGATGGCGACTACGTGAGGCTGAGGACGGCACGACTCGCCTACCAGATACCACCTCAAGCGCTGAAAAAGATCGGCATCAGCAGCGCGAATGTTTCTGTGGAAGGGCAGAACATATTTCTCCTATATTCAGATTCTGCATTGAACGGCCAAGATCCCGAGTTTTTTGGATCTGGCGGTGTGGCCTTGCCACAGCCCCGCACCCTCACCGTATCGTTAAATATCGGTCTATGAAAACCCCGAACACGATATCAATCAAATCACAATGGCGGCTTCTAAAGCGAGGCCTGACGCTGACACTCGTTGCGATGGTCGTTTCTTGTAACGAATTTCTGGATGAGTTGCCTGACAACCGGGTGACGCTGGATAACCTGGACAAATCTGCCCAACTGCTTGCAAATGCATATTCAGTTTCTTCGGAAGCGTTCACCGACTGGATGACAGACAACTCGGCCTATACACGCGGTGTGGCTCTACGCCTGGCGCACTCGACTGCCTTTGAGTGGGGTGAATTCATTGACGATCCAAGCGAACCTGACACACCCACTTTTTATTGGCTGGAGTCTTACAATGCCATTGCCCATGCCAATGAAGTGCTGGCAGCCCTTCCGGAAATTGAGGCGGTTTCAGAGAACGACATCGCAAGAAAAAATGCAATCGAATCCGAAGCATTGGCTACCCGTGCCTACGCCCATTTTATGCTGGTAAATCTGTTTGGCAAACATTACCAAAAGACAAATTCTTTGTCGGACCTGGGTGTGCCATTTGTTGACAAGCCCGAAACCAAGTTCATTCAGACTTACCGGAGAAACACGGTCAAAGAAGTATATGACCGGGTTGAGGCTGATTTGTTGCGCGCGATCGAGCTAAATGATGACAGTTTTTTTTCCAACTCCGGCAAGTACCACTTCAATCGGAACGCGTTGTTTGCTTTCGCCTCTCGTTTATACTTGTTTATTGGCGACTACGCGAAATGCGTTCAGTACAGCTCAGCCCTGCTTGGCAGCGACCCCGGATCATTCGTGCGTGATTTGACCTCGGACGAATTTCAAAATGCGAGCTCATCCATCGATGCCTATCCTCAACTTTATTCATCGCCAGGGCAAAGGAGTAACTTATTGCTGATGCGCAAGATCTCATTGGTACAACGCACCGACTTTGGCCATGGCCCGACAAACGCGGTGTATGATGATGTTTTTGGAGCCAATCCCTTCGGCAGTTCAGACTCGAGGGAGAATCCGGCATTCGTGAAGGGCGAAAACGGACTATTGCCTGTCCGGTATGAAAACCTGTTTGAACGATCCAGTCTCAATTCGAATGTGGGGACACCCTACCACATAGGCATTGTGTTTCGAGGAGAAGAAGTATTGCTCAATCGGGCTGAAGCGTATGTTTATCAAGGGAACATGACAGCGGCACTTGCTGACCTCCAGGTGCTGTCAGACAGGAGATATTTTTCGACTTTTCCACTTACCATCAACGCGGTGCGGGATTTCTTTGGGGTAGGCTCCAGCCCATTCGTAAGCAACCAGGACGTTATGATTGAATACCTGTTGCTGGAGAGGCGGAAGGAATTCCTGATGCAAGGTCTTCGCTGGTTTGACATCAGGCGCTATGAATTGCCGGTGACCCATGTGCTGGCAGATGGCACCACCACCATCGAGCTGAAAGCAAAGGACAATCGAAAGGTGCTTCAGCTCCCCACCTCGGCTATCGAAGTAGGAGGACTAACCCCCAATCCCCGATGAAAGCAGCGAGAGACATCTGCCAATATCTTGCAACCCGCTATCGAGTGGCACCCGTGGCCTTTATCTTGCTCGTGGCCAGCTGCTACCCGGATGAAACACTCAACGTTCCTGTCACCGATACCAATCCCAATCTTACCAGTGCCCTGGATATTTACATTGAAGAAAATTTCAGGGCAAAGTACGGCATGGCCATTCGTTACCGGTTTGTGGATCGTTATGTGAGTCCCACTCAACGGGTAGCACCCCCGCGATTGGAGGTAGTTCAGCCTATGCTTGACTTTATCCAGAAATTCTGGATCGATCCCTATCTGGAGGTTTCGAATGGAGAAACTTTTTTTAGGAGGCATGTACCGGCCGAAATCGTACTGTTGGGAGGATTTATCTTCAACGAAAACGGAACGGTGACTTTGGGTACGGCTGATGCTGGCGCACAAATCACCTTCACGAACGTGAATGCACTTGACCTCAACGACAAAGATTGGGAAGCACTGCAATTGCAGACAGTATATCATGAGTTTGCGCACACGGTACACCAGCGGTATAAGCTCCCTCCCAATTTTGAAACCATCGCTGCCGGTGGATATACAAGTGCGGGGTCCTGGTTTAACCTGACTGATGAAGAAGCGTTGATCCGCGGTTTTGTATCTCCCTATGCAACCAGCAGTCCGAATGAAGATTTTGCCGAAACAGTGGCCTTCTTCCTGTACAACACAGATTTCATCACCAATATCTTGACTGATGAACTTAATTGTACGACTGCGGCTTGCCAAAACCGAAACGCTGGAAGGGAACTGATCCGCCAAAAGGTGACAGCCATCAAAGAGCATTACTTCAAGGTTACCGGAGTAAGTCTGGACGCACTGCGGACCTCAATACAATCCAAACTATGATAGGAAGGCGAGCAATTATTTTCGTGGTGAATTTATCCATGGCCGCTGGCTTTCTCTTCTCTTGCCAGGATGAAGAGGTTACATTGGAGCCGGTTGAATCGCGGGTGAAAAATGCAATCGACAACCTGAGAAAAGACCTAATCGCTCCTGCCGATGGCTGGAGGCTCGACTACCGTCCCACACCGGATGCGGGTTCGTTTTTTATGCTGCTCAAGTTTACTGCCGATGGTCAGGTAACGATTCAGTCGGATGTGCCGGACGATGGGGGCAGGTATTTCGAAGAAACCATACCCTACCGAATCGACAACGCGCTTGGCATCGAGCTGATCTTTGAAACGTATGGCGTGTTCCACTATCTGTTCGAACTAGATCAGGCAACCTTCGGTGCCGAGTTTGAATTCTCATACCTGCAGAAAGATGGTGACGACCTGTTGTTTGAAAGCATTTCGGACTTTACCGATCCGACTGTAATTCGCCTGACTCCTGCAGCTGCGTCTGATGAGGCATCGTTTTCCCGAACGGTTGCCACCAATCTGGATGCATTCACATCACTCACGCCAATTATTTTTGGTGGGTTTCCTGCACAGCAGCAGATCATCCTGCAAGATGCCAATGTCTCCTTGTTTTGGTCGTTGGATACGAGAAGGCGAAATGTGTCGGCAGAACTCGCCTCACCCGGCATTACTGCCCACACGACCATCACAAATGGAGCCATTGAGCTTGATGTACAGACCGGCTACTCCCTGCGTGACGGGAAAATCATTCTGGATACACCGATAAACTTCAATCTCAATAACAACAGCTACTCATTGTCTGAAATTGCGCTCACCAATTTGTCGAACACCGCGCCCAACATCTGTGCCACCAGCGCCACGGATGATGCCCCGGAATACTCCGGCCAGGCAACAGGACTGGGAAACGCGATCATGCGTGGCTCCCTGTACAGCAAACGCGGAACCGGCTTTCAGGCCAATGTCTATTCCGTGAACGTTGACTTCGTTTTTGACGGAAGCGGGAATAGTCTTGCAACCAACGGCAGCATAGGCGCGAAGTTTCCAACCGCTTCCGGTTTCGTCTTTTTCTACGGTGTGCCCCTCTTGGATCCAAACACACCAATCTACTCTGTGGGGCTCATCTTGGAAGATGGCGAAGTTTATGTGCGCGAGTTCACTGCCACTGCCACCATGACAAACCGGGTAGACGTAAGCTTGCTGGATAACTACTATTATTCGGGCACAACACCTCCCGGTACTGATCAGGATTTGAAAGAAATAACCGATGAAATATTTGCAGGTGGACAGGTTTACGTATTTGACTTGCCTGTAACCGGCCTTACCGTTTGGCGATTCTTCAACCCGTGTAACAAGTACGAGGTCTTCCTGGTCGAGTAGGCTTCGTCTTTCGCAACTGGCCAGTGCAAGTCGGTTGTTTATGCAATGCCGCGAGAATAGGCACTTTTTGGCCATACATGATTATCTTCGCGATTATTTTCAAGTCTGAATGAGTCTTTACGATAAGTATCCCGTCTCCGTCACAAACTCTCTCTCCGGAAAAAAAGAAAAGTTTTCTCCGATCAATCCAGGCCATGTCGGCATGTATGTATGCGGCCCCACCGTATACAATGATGTCCATCTCGGCAACGTGCGCACCTTCATGACGTTCGACATTGTATCAAGGTATTTTCGGTATCTGGGCTACAAGGTACGCTATGTGCGCAACATCACCGATGTGGGCCATCTTGAAAATGATGCAGACGAAGGTGAAGACAAGATTGCCAAGAAGGCCCGTTTGGAGCAGCTCGAACCTATGGAAATCGTGATGCAATACACCGATGGATTCCATGAGGTGATGCGACAATTCAACATCCTTCCGCCCAGCATCGAGCCTTCTGCCATTGGCCACATTGTCGATCAGATTGAAATCACCAGGAAACTGCTGGAAAACGGTTTTGCCTACGAAATCAATGGCTCGGTCTATTTCGATGTAACCAAATACCACGCACAACACAACTACGGCATCTTGTCGGGCCGCGTGATCGAAGAATTGATGGAGAGCGGTCGTAAGCTCGACAGTCAGGATGAGAAAAGAAACAAGATTGACTTTGCGTTGTGGAAAAAGGCATCTCCTTCTCACATCATGCGTTGGCCCTCACCCTGGGGAACAGGATTTCCCGGCTGGCACATCGAGTGCACGGTCATGAGCACAAAATACCTCGGAGAAACATTCGACATCCACGGAGGCGGCATGGATTTGAAATTTCCGCACCATGAATGTGAGATCGCCCAGGCGGTGGGTGCCTACGGAAAGAAGCCGGTGAACTATTGGATTCACTCAAACATGCTCACCGTCAATGGGCAGAAAATGAGCAAGTCACTCGGCAACTCATTTTTGCCACGCGAACTCTTTGCCGGCAAGCATGCCCTGCTCGAGCGTGGCTACGGACCCATGCCGGTGAGGTTCTTCATGTTGCAATCGCACTATTCCAGTACGCTTGACTTCAGCAATGAGGCATTAAGTGCTGCCGAGAAGGGTTACAAGAAATTGATGAATGCGCTTATCGCGTTGAAAGAATTGGAACACCCAGGTGGCAACGGCACCAACCAAGAATTGGAAAAGGAACTGATTCGAATGCAGGACGAGTGTCATCAAACCATGAGTGATGACTTCAACACGGCCAAAACACTGGCCGTCCTCTTCGAAATGTCGGCACGCATTAATGATTTTAAGTCTGGCAACTTGCAACTTGAAGGTGTGAGCGCCACGGGTTTTAACGCCCTGAAGACCTGTTACGTGAGTTTCATCGAAGATGTACTTGGCCTGAAAGACGAACAAGATCACAACCACGACAAACTGGATGGAGCCATTCGAGTGCTAATAGACATACGGAAGAAGGCCCGGCTGGACAAAAATTTCGCCTTATCCGACAAGATCAGAGACGACCTGAAGGCCATCGGCATTCAACTCAAAGACAACAAAGACGGAACGATTGATTACGAGTTTTCGTAGTTATTCATGTTGAAGAAGTTATTCATTCTTCCCATACGCTTCTACCAGGGCGCCATTTCCCCGCTGCTCGGTGCCCATTGCCGTCACACACCAACTTGTTCGCAATACGCCATCGAAGCAATCAACGAATGGGGTCCGGTGAAGGGCATGTGGCTGGGCTTTAAACGCATTGCCCGTTGCCATCCGTGGGGCACGAGCGGCTACGATCCAGTACCAAAAAAAAATCAAAAGCCGGTGGCGTAAGTTTCCGGTTTGCTGTCAAAATCATTTTCCAATTTGGGCAAATAAACTCTACATTTAGAAAATAAGAACTCCAGTAGATGCAGATTAAAAAATCCCCCAAGACCTACGATGTGGTGATCGTAGGTTCGGGTGCAGGTGGCGGAATGACCGCATACATGTTGTCGCAGGCAGGCCTTAAGATCGCCCTTCTCGAAGCGGGCCCGATGTACGATCCCGCAAAAAACGTAACACAGCTTAAGTGGCCCTGGGAATCGCCCCGCAGGGGGGCGAGCACAGAGCATCGTCAGTTTGGAGATTTCGATGCGGCATACGGAGGTTGGTCGCTTGAGGGAGAACCCTATACTCACAAAGACGGCACCCAATTCGATTGGTTTCGCTCCAGGATGCTCGGTGGAAGAACCAATCACTGGGGAAGAATCTCGCTGCGATTTGGTCCAAAGGATTTCAAGCACAAAAGCATTGATGGCCTTGGTGACGATTGGCCCATCGGGTATGAGGATGTGGCACCCTATTATGACCGACTCGACCGACTCGTTGGCGTTTTCGGATCTAAAGAAAACCTGCCCAACGAACCGGATGGCATCTTTCTGCCCCCGCCCAAGCCCCGACTGCACGAACTGTTCATCAAAGATGCTGCCACTTCACTTAATATCCCGGTCATTCCCTCGCGCCTCTCGATCTTAACCAGGCCGCTGCCGGGCAATAGTCAACGTGGCACCTGCTTTTTCTGCAACCAGTGCTATCGGGGCTGTACAGTGTACGGTGACTTCTCATCTTCGTCTGTGTTGGTGAAGCCCGCATTGGCCACTGGCAATGTGGACTTGGTTACCAACGCCATGGCCCGGCAAGTGATTACCGATGGCAACGGCAAACCCACTGGCATCTCGTATGTAAACAAAGACGACCTGCAGGAATACCAGGTGGACGGAAAAATTATCATTCTAGCAGCGAGCGCCTGCGAGTCAGCACGGTTGCTCCTCAATTCACGTTCTGAAAAACATCCGAACGGACTTGCCAACGGAAGCAACGTGGTAGGTAAATACCTGCACGACAGCACAGGTGCTTCCATGGGTGGCTTTCTCCCTAAATTGGTGGGAAGAAAACGGTACAATGAAGATGGTGTGGGCGGCATGCACGTGTACACACCATGGTGGCTGGACAATAAGAAACTGGATTTTCCTCGCGGTTATCATATTGAGTATTGGGGAGGCATGGGCATGCCCGGATATGGTTTTGGCTTTGGCATGCAGCATACCAATGGAAAATATCCCGGGCGCGATGGGCAAATGAAAGCAGCAGGTGGGTACGGAGCATCTCTCAAAGACGACTACCGTTACTTCTATGGTGCTTCTTTCGGAATGGCAGGACGCGGTGAAGCGATTGCGAGAGAAGACAACTACTGCGAAATCGATCCGAACACAGTGGACAAGTATGGAATACCCGTACTCAGGTTTCACTACAAGTGGAGCGACTATGAAATCAAGCAGGCCAGGCACATGAAGGAAACCTTTGAGGAGATCATTCACAAGATGGGTGGCGTGGTTACCTGGGGTAAGTCCGGGCCAGAGGATAACTATGGTCTTGAAGCCCCGGGAAGGATCATTCATGAAGTGGGTACCACCCGAATGGGCAATGACCCGTCAAGGTCGGTTGTTAACAAATTCAACCAGGCCCATGAATGCAAGAACTTGTTTGTGGTGGATGGCGGACCGTTTGTATCGCAGGCTGACAAGAATCCAACCTGGACGATTATGGCGTTGGCCATGCGAGCATCGGACTACATTGTGGACGAATTGAAAAAACAAAACATCTAGCTTCATCATGGCAATGAAAATGGATAGGCGCAAGTATTTAAAGACCCTGGCGGTTGGCACCGTGTCGGCCAGCGTGTTGCTGGATAGCTGTACGCCCCCAAAGGAAGAAAAGGTGATAACAGGTGCCCCTGCCCTCGACAGGACACCGGCAGAAAGGGCTCGCGAGGAAAAACTCAGGTCGGAAACATTTTTTGATCCTCACGAGATGGCCACCATTGCCATCCTCGCAGACATCATCATTCCAAAAGATGATGTCTCGGGTAGCGCAACGGACGCGAAAGTCCCTGAATTCATTGAGTTTATTGTGAAAGACATGCCGCGCCACCAGGTGCCCATGCGGGGTGGGCTGAAGTGGCTGGATGTGCAGTGTGCGAGAAATTACAACAAAACATTTGTGGATTGCACCTCCTCGGAACAAATTGAAATGGTAGATCAGATCGCCTTTCCGGAACAGGCGAAGCCAGGCATGGAACAAGGAGTGGCATTCTTTAACCTCATGCGTGATCTTACAGCCACCGGATTTTTCACCAGTGAGATGGGCCTCAAAGATTTAGGTTATATGGGTAATCGGCCAAACCAATGGGATGGTGTACCACAAGATGTACTCGATCAATATGGCATGAAGTATGATGAACGTACACTCAATGAAAGCGTAAAGTTTGACTCTTAAAGTTTGAAGTTGATGAAATCGAAGAAAGAAAAGTCGCGAAGAGCATTTATCAAACAGGCGGGCATGGCAGCCGCTGCATTTACCATCGTTCCACGTTTTACGCTTGGAGGTGCTGGTTTTAAAGCACCGAGCGACACCTTGTATGTGGCAGGTATCGGAGTGGGTGGAAAAGGAGAAAGCGACATTGGTACTTTCGCAGATAGCGGCAAAGCTACCATCTCGATTCTTTGTGACGTGGACGACCGCAGGGCCGCAAAATCCAGGGAGCGTTTTTCAAAGGCGAAGTATTATAAAGACTATCGGAAAATGCTCGATGCGGAGCATAAGAATATCGATGCGGTTTCGGTTTCTACCCCCGATCATATGCATGCAGTTCAAGCCATGGCTGCCATGCAGTTGGGCAAGCACGTGTACGTGCAAAAGCCACTGACCCACGACATCTATGAAGCGCGAATGCTAACCGAGGCTGCGAAAAAATACAAAGTGGTTACCCAGATGGGTAATCAAGGTGCCTCTGGTGATGGCGTTCGTCAAATGCGCGAATGGTATGATGCAGGCATTATCGGTGATGTACACACCGTATACTGCTGGACCAACAGGCCGGTGTGGCCTCAGGGGATTCCCTGGCCTACCACCAAAGGAGAGATTCCCAAAGAACTTGATTGGGATTTGTGGCAGGGCACAGCCCCAAGGAAAGACTATGTCGATAAACTCGTACCATTCAACTGGCGTGGCTGGTGGGATTACGGTACCGGTGCCCTGGGCGATATGGCCTGCCACATCATCGAACCACCCTTCCGCGTACTAGGCCTCGGTTATCCCACCGAAGTGGAATGCAGTGTAGGAAGTGTCTATGTCGATGAATTCCGAAGAGGTTATTTTCCGGAAAGTTGCCCTCCCTCCTCGCACATCATCATGACTTTCCCGGGCATGGCTGGCAAGCCCAACGTAAAGTTCCACTGGATGGATGGCGGCATTCAACCTGAACGGCCAGAAGAACTGGGGCCCAATGAAGTAATGGGTGATGGTGGAAATGGCGTAATCATGATTGGCACCAAAGGCAAGATGATGTGCGGAACATACAGTTTGAATCCGCAGTTGCTTCCCACCACCAAAACACAGGAAGTGAGCGTTCCGCAAACCATCAAGCGAATTCCAGGCGGCATGCAAACCGGTCATTATTTTCAGTGGGTGGAAGCATGCATGGCCGGTTACGGAAAAACAGAACTGAGTTCATCGTTTGACATCGCTGGGCCCCTTACTGAAAGTGTACTGATGGGCAACCTCGCCATCCGCAGCTACGATGTTCGCACGCCACGCCCCGACCGACCCGGACAATATGACTATCCCGGCAGGTACATCAAGCTGCTATGGGATGGACCCAACATGCGCATCACCAATTTTGATGATGCCAACCAATTTGTAAAGCGAGAATACCAGAACGGTTACAAACTCTAATACCTAAGCAAGATGCCAATCAAGAAGATCCAACCACCTACTGTGTCGAGAAGAAAATTCATTCAACAAGCAGGCATGGCTGCGGCCGCGTTTACGATTGTACCACGCGTGGTATTGGGCGGGCCCGGCCATATCGCACCCAGCGATACGCTCTACATTGCCGGCATTGGTGTGGGCGGCAAAGGCACCAGCGACCTGACAGGGTTTGCAGGATCTCCCGATGGGAAGACCAAAGGGAATCCAAGAGCTAAGGTCTCTTTCTTGTGTGATGTGGACGATCGGATGGCCATCGAGTCAATAAAAAACTTCCCAAAAGCCAAGTACTACAAAGACTTCCGCGAGATGCTCGACAAAGAAGGCAACAGCATTGATGCAGTTTCGGTGTCGACACCCGATCATACGCACGCAGTGGCTGCGATGGCAGCCATGCAGCGTGGAAAGCACGTGTATGTGCAAAAACCTTTGACACACAATATTTTCGAGGCGCGCATGCTCACCGAAGCGGCCAGCAAATACAAAGTGGTGACCCAAATGGGCAACCAGTATGCTTCGGCCGACCACGTGAGGGTAGCCAAGGAATGGGTGGACGCAGGCCTTATAGGGGAGGTTACAAAGGTAACCACCTGGACCAACCGGCCGGTGTGGCCGCAGGGGATTCCTGCACCCACCGGCAAGCACGAAATTCCCAAAGAGTTGAATTGGGACCTGTGGCTCGGCCCGGCAGAGTATATTGACTTCAATCCCGCCTATCTCCCATTCAACTGGCGAGGATGGTGGCGCTTTGGAACGGGCGCTTTGGGCGACATGGCCTGCCACATCATGGACGCAGCCTTCAGGATTCTCCCCATCGATTACCCGACTGAAGTCGAATGTAGTGCCACCACTGCCTGGGAAGGATTTTTCAGGGAAGCCAACTATACAGAAAGCTGCCCTGCGTCATCGATCATCCACATGAAATTTCCGAGAAAAGATGGCAAAGGTGATATCAACTTTACGTGGATGGATGGAGGCCTATTGCCGGAACGTCCGGAAGAACTCCTACCCGATGAACCGATGGGTGATTGGGATGGCGGATACATTTTCGAAGGCGCCAAAGGCAAATTAATGGCTAACTATAACACCGCTCCCGTGCTTCTGCCAACCAAACGAATGAAAGAAGTGGAGTTTCCAAAGCCCTCAGTTCCAAGAGTGGAAGGCGAAGAAGCAGGGCACTACACCCAATGGGTGGATGCTTGCATTGCCGGCTATGGCAAAATGCAATTGAGCTCTCCTTTTGAATATGCAGGGCCTTTCACCGAGGCGGTACTCATGGGCAACCTGGCCATCAGAAGCTACGGCATGCGCCAATACGCAGACAACGGAAGGAATTGGTCATATCCGGGTAGGAAAAAACTACTTTGGGATGCCAAGAACATGAAGATCACCAACTTCGATGAGGCCAATGCCTTTGTGAAACGTGAATATCGAAAGGGTTGGGTGCTGTAGAACAGAACAGGCATCAACCGGCAACATGTTGGCCAAGAGTTCCTATTGACTCCTCAGCTTTGATTCGGTGATTCGGAATGCATTGGCTAGCCTTGATATCAACGTGCCCATTCCGCCTTCGCCTTGATTTGGCCAGCTTGCCGTCAGCAGGGATTTGACTTCGAGCAATTCATCGGGAATCCGACCGGTGTTTTCTTGTGACGACAACAATTGCAACTTTTCATAACGGGGAATTTAAGCGCACCGGTTGCGTCCGGTGATTCCAAATTGAGACATTCACCTCATTTATTGGCGGCATCCATCCAACTCGATGGAATCATCCATTATGATTAAATTTGCCGGATTGGCCCAGCTCCAATGCTTAAGATCGATAGCCATACACACATCTTACCCAAGAAACTCCCCAACTGGAGTGAGAAATTTGGTTATGGCGATTTCATTTACCTCCATCACCATAAAAAAGGCCACGCTCAGATGATGAGGGGCAACCAGTTCTTCAGGGAAATCAAAGAGAACTGCTGGAATGCCAAGCTCAGGATTAAAGAATATGATGCACTTGCCACCCAAGTGCAGGTGGTGTGCACCATACCCGTTATGTTTTCTTACTGGGCCAAGCCCCTGGACTGTTTGGACCTTTCAATGTTTTTGAACGACCACATTGCCAAGCTGGTTGAGAAACATCCGAAACATTATGTTGGACTGGCCACCCTGCCCATGCAGGATGCCGAGCTTGCAGTTAAAGAATTAGAGCGCTGCAAAAAAATCGGCATGAAAGGCATCCAAATCGGGTCGAATGTGAACGATGAAAATTTGAACGAAGGCAGGTTCATGCCCGTTTTCGAAGCCTGCGCCTCCCTGGGTATGGCTGTGCTCGTACATCCGTGGAATATGATGGGCCAAAAACACATGCAGCGCTATTGGTTGCCTTGGCTTGTAGGCATGCCGGCCGAAACATCCAGGGCGTTATGCTCAATGATTTTTGGCGGGGTATTTGAGAAATTTCCAACGCTGCGGGTAAACTTTGCACACGCGGGTGGTTCGTTCCTGGCCACCATCGGCCGGATTGAGCATGGGTTTGAATGCCGGCCCGACCTGGTGGCGATCGACAACAACGTGAACCCCCGCAACTACTTGCGCAAGTTTTGGGTAGATAGCATTACGCATGACCCGTTGATGTTGGAGTACGTGATCAAACTCCAAGGTACGAAGCGCATTACGATGGGATCAGATTACCCGTTCCCGTTGGGCGATTTGGAAATGGGAAAATTCATTGAAGAAATGAACTTGACAAGCGAAGAGAAGGAAGATATTTTTTTCAGGGCTACATTGGAATGGTTGGATATACCGTTAACTCAGTTTCAATTGTGAAAGCCTCTATCTTTTGTTTTTTATGGTTGCTATTAACGACCCCCGGGGTGTGGGCGCAAATCGAACCATCCCAAAAGGCCCCTTCGAAACAACTCGACTCCGCGATATACCTTTCTGAGGCGGGCCGGTTTGAAGAAGCTGATCAACTCTTTCGCACATTGCTCAGTCAGCTCAAAAGCATTCCTTCTGATTTTGTTTATCACTTTGGAAAGAACTCGTATCATCTCGGCCAATATCGCCAGAGCGTGGACTGGCTAAATAAATACATCCAGTTGAAGGGCACCTCCGGCCAATTTTCAGAAGAAGCAGTGGCCACATTAAAATTGGCCGAAGCGGCTTTGCTCAAAGAAAGGCAAGCACAATCAAAGGAGGCTGGCGAAATCCTTTCGCAAAACTACGATATAGACTGTGGTCCCACCGGTAAGGTTACCTGTCCCGTCTGCAGAGGCTCCACTGTCATCATCAAGCGAAGCTATCTTGGCGACACCTACAAGACCTGTCCATACTGCAACGAACATGGTACACTTACGTGTGAAGAGTTTAATCAATTGGTTCGAGGCAAGCTTACTCCCAACCAGCCTTAATCAGCTCGAATTCTCAAACAGTTGGCCAAGAGGTGGTTGCATTGACCTTGCATACGGAAATTCGTAAATTTGCGCCATCATGTTGAAAAATGGCCCTTTATAACAGAATTGATAAGAGAATCCTCAAAGAGCAACTCAGGAATAGCCCCCTGAACCGGACCACCCTCTCCTTTTACAGGTATCACCAGATAAGCGATCCGCAGCAGTTCAGGAATGCGCTTTATGCGCAACTGGAGGGTCTCTCGGTGTGGGGCAGGATCTACGTGGCAAGGGAGGGCATCAACGGCCAGGTTTCAGTGCCCACCGAAAACCTCGAAATGCTCCGGACACAACTTTACGCCATTCCATTTCTGGATGGCATGCGACTTAACATTGCCATTGATGATGACGGCAAGTCTTTCTTCAAATTGAAGATCCTGGTAAGAAACAAGATCGTAGCCGATGGACTTGACGACACCACCTTTGATGCAAGTAACCCCGGCAAACACCTTAGTGCAAAAGAATTCAACGCACTTACCAATCTGCCCAACACGGTAGTGGTCGACATGCGTAACCATTACGAAAGCGAAGTGGGTCACTTCAAAGGTGCCATTCTTCCTGATGTAGATACTTTTCGGGACGCGTTGCCAGTGGTGGAAGACTTGCTGAAGGATGAGAAAGACAAACACATCGTGATGTATTGTACAGGCGGCATTCGATGTGAAAAGGCGAGTGCATGGCTCAAACACCGTGGCTTCATAAATGTGTACCAGCTAAACGGGGGCATTATCGAGTACGCCCGGCAGGTTAGCCAGCAAGGACTTGAGAACAAGTTTCTGGGAAAGAACTTTGTTTTCGATGAGCGGTTGGGTGAGCGAATCTCTAACGACATCATCAGTGTTTGCCACCAATGCGGCAAACCCTGTGACGATCATACCAATTGCAGGAATGATGGATGTCACCTCCTGTTCATCCAGTGCAAGGCGTGCGCGGAAGTGATGGATGGATGTTGCTCGGATAAATGCAAAGAAACCATTGCCTTGCCATCGGAAGTGCAGCGCGAACTTCGAAAAGGAAGGGCCCAAGGTCGCATGGTGTTTAAGAAAGGACGATCTCCCCAAATCAGATTCAAGGCAAATTCGATCGCCTCGTGATCCGCATCGGCATCATCAACGTTTCTGACCGCGCCAGCCAGGGAATCTATGAGGATCTCCCGGGAAAAGCGATCGTCTCTACCCTGAACGAATACCTGAAAAGTGAGTGGGAAAAGGAATATGCGATCGTGCCCGATGAGCAAGCGTTAATTGAACGAACATTGATTGACATGGCCGACAACAAAGGTTGTTCACTAATCGTGACGTGCGGAGGAACCGGACCCGCGCACCGCGATGTAACTCCGGAGGCCACCGAGGCTGTTTGCAACAAGATGATGCCCGGGTTTGGAGAACTGATGAGGCTGGAAAGCCTGAAGTACGTGCCTACGGCCATCTTATCCCGGCAAACGGCTGGAATCAGGAACCAGACGCTAATCCTCAACTTGCCCGGGAAACCAAAAGCCATCCGGCAGTGTTTGGATGCTGTGTTTCCGGCTATCCCCTATTGCATTGATTTATTGGAAGGACCGTATATTGAGTGTAACGAGGAGGTGATCAAACCTTTTCGACCTGCTAAAGTGTAAATAACAAATGGCACGGATCAAATACTACTACGACACCGAGACTTGTAAGTACGAGCGCATCAAGACCACCACGGGCGACATTGTGCTCAACACACTTGGCATCCTGTCGCTAACTCTTGCCATGGCCGTGGGCCTGCTTCTTCTTTATAGCAGCTATTTTGAATCGCCAAAAGAATTGCTGTTGAGAAACGAGGTGAAAGAACTTCAATTCTACTACGACAACCTCGCCAAAGAAGTGCAAAAACTAGATCAGACCCTTGCACGTATGGAGTTTCGCGATGACAACATTTATCGCCAGGTACTTGGAGCAGAACCCATTGAGAAATCCGTAAGAGAAGCGGGCATTGGTGGTGTAGACAGGTATGAAGACATCCGAGACAAGGGCCTCCTTCACGAAGAACTCATCGTGAAGCTGAACGAGAGCGTAGACAAGCTGCGCAGAAAGATCTACATCGAAACGAAGTCGCAAGACGAAGTTGTGCAGTTGGCAGAAGAAAAGGAAAAACTGTTTGCGGCCATTCCCGCGATTCAGCCAATCGCCAACAAGGAACTTTATGCCCTCGCTTCCGGCTATGGCATGCGCATTCACCCCATCTATAAGGTGAAAAAAATGCACGCGGGTATTGACTTCGCTGCAGCCATAGGCACACCCATCTATGCAACCGCTGATGGCCTGATAGATGTGCAAAGCGTGAGCTTTAGCGGTTACGGCAAAGTGATTGAAATTGACCACGGTTTTGGCTACCGAACGCGGTATGCGCACATGCATGGTTTTGCAGTAAAGAAAGGGCAGAAAGTAAAGCGTGGCGAACTGATCGGCTACGTGGGCGATACTGGCTTATCCACAGCGCCCCACCTTCACTACGAAGTGTTTATCAATGGCAAAACAGTGAACCCTGTCCACTACTTCTTCAACGACCTCAATTCAACAGAATACGAGAAGATTATCGAACTGGCTTCTATCGAAAACCAGTCATTGGGAATGTAACAGCTTTTAAGTGCACCCTTAAAGATTCAAAGCAAGCCATGAGCTTGCTTTTTGAATCTTGAATCTTGAATTTTGGCTTATGCGCTTGGCTGTTTCTTTGCTTGTTTGCCTGGGTATTTCCTCAGGCTCGTTTTCCCAGGGCTGCAGTGATGCAGGATTTTGTACGATGGGTGCGATGAAGCCCGATCAGCCGTTCAATAAGAAAGTAGAATTTAAGCTTCGCTCAATGGAGCTCAGCTTTTACCGCGGCACAACTACCACCTCGCCTGAGGTTTATGTGGCCACGGCCGATCTTAATTTCAGTCTAAGTCCAAGAACATTCTTTCAGTTCAAGGTCCCCTATTTGGCCGCAAAGGGAAATTTCGGAAGTACATCGGGGTTGAGCGATCTGTCTCTTTGCTTTACCCGAACGCTTCACAGCACGGACAAAGTGGACGTGAATATCTCAGTGGGAGGAAAAGTTCCAACAAACAAATCCAACCTTGAAAGTGAAGGTCGTCCTTTCCCCATGTACTATCAAACCAGCCTGGGCACCTATGATTTTATCACGGGGTTGTCAATTAAAACCCGGGAATGGTTGTTCGCTACAGGCATCCAAATTCCAGTGGTGCACCAGAACGAGAATCAATTCTTGTGGACAACGTGGCCCAACTATCCGGACCAGGAATATGTAAAAACCTATGACGAAGCACTGAGACTAAAGCGCGGTACCGATGTCATGCTGCGCATCGAACGCAACTTCAGGTTTTCGCAATTCAACGCCTCAATCGGTGCTCTTCCCATCTACCGGATCACCCGCGATGAATTAGAAGATCCAGTTACCGGGCGCAGGTTTAAGCCTGACGGCACAACCGGCATGGCCCTCTCGGTGATTGCCACCCTTGGCTATAGTTTTGATGTGCGTTCGGGCGCGCGCCTTTTGTTCGGCAGAAAAATAACCGACCGCGAGGTCAATCCCGATGGCCTGACACGCAACGAGGTTCTCACCATCAGCTACTACTACCGATTCTGAAATGAGGGGTTTCCTTGCACTAATCTTCATGCTGTCTGCCTTGGCTTCAAAAGCGCAAACAAGTCTCGGTCTTATCGATTCCTTGCTGGTACAAGCCAACTACGAGAAGGTACTCGAGCTAACCCAAGCGGCCACAAGCGATGCATTCGTGAAGGTGCAAATGGAATACCGGAGGGTGCTGGCTCTTGTGCGGATGGGAAACCTGGATGCCGCAGCCAAGGTGTTGGAACAATTGGAAAGGGATGCCAATGAGCTTTCAACAAACAAAGACTTTGCCTTGGCGCTGTTCAATTCTGCCACCGGAGCGCTGACCATGAACCAGGGACGGAATGACCTGGCGCTGGAAACATTGCAGCAGGCCGTGGAACAGTTCGAAAGAAGTGGAAAGAGTACCAGCCTTGAATCCGCTGATGCCATCGCCACCCTTGGCATCCTTTACAACAGCACGGAAAAGAAACAACAGGCCGAGGAGCAACTCCTGCGCGCCTATTCGATCCGACAGGAACAATTGCCAAAGGATCACGAACTGATTGCCGCCTCACTCAATGACCTGGGCCTCGTTTATTCAACCATCGATCCGGACAAGGCCCTTGATTACTACGACCAGGCTTTGGCCATGTACGAGCGCCTGCATGGGAACCAACACCCCAAGATCGCAATTGCCCATACAAACCTTGGTTTTGTGTACGGCCAGATCGAGCTCTATGGCGATGCCATCAATAGCCTTGAAATCGCGTTAAAGATTTGGGAGCACGTTTATCCGGGTCCGCACCCATCTAAGGCTTTTGTGCTGCAAAACCTTGGGGCAACGTACAATAAGATGCGCAACCTGGAAGCCGCAGCAGGCTATTACGAACGGGCGTTTCAGATGTACCAAGCCAGCTATGGCAACAAACATCCGGATCTGGCCTCCACCCTCAACGCGATGGGTACACTCAAGATCTCGGAAAACCAATTTGATCAAGCCCTGGCACTTTTTCAAAACGCATTGATTGCCAACGTGCGCGACTTCAATGCCAGCAACATCGAAAACAATCCTGGCACCGAAAGCTTTTACAATGGAAACGTGTTGCTGTACTCACTGCTGGGAAAAGCCAAAGCCTACGAATCGAAGTATTTCGGGAGATCTTTAAAATTTAAGGATCTATCCAAGAGCCTGACCATCCTTCAAGTCTGCGATACATTGATCGAAAAGTTGCGCCAACAGATTAATAACGAAAGTGACAAGATTGCTCTTGGCGTGGTGGCAGCCGAGGCATATGCAGCAGGCGTGCGAATCTCGTTTACGCTGGCGGAGAACGCTTGGAAAAAGCAACCTTATCGAGAGTTGGCTTTTTACTTTGCCGAGAAGAGCAAGTCGGCCGTTTTGCAAGATGCGATCTCGGATGCCAATGCGAAGTCATTTGCTGGCATTCCACCTGAGTTATTGGAAGAAGAAAAGTACCTGAAGGCATTGGCAGCTTATTGCACGCAAAAGCTGGCTCAAAAACCAACACCAGAAGAAGAGAAGAACTTGCGGGACATCCTTTTCCAGGTCAATCGCGACTACCAGGCCTTTGTGGAGAACCTCGAGGAAAAATTTCCTGAATATTTTAACCTGAAGTTTAATTCCGCTTCTCCCACCATTGCCCAAATACAGTCAAAGCTCGACAAACGAACCGCGATCCTGAGTTATTTCCTGGACGAGGAAAACCTGCGGCTATACACATTCATCATCACCCACAACAAGTATCGCATCGCAGACGAACAGGTACCGACTGACATGGACAAGCAAATTACCGGCTTGCGCAATTCCATGTTCTTCAACGACATCAATATCTTTCTGGCCACGTCCAGAAAACTGGGCAAGATTCTGATTCCTTCACTGCCTGCTTCGATCGAAAAACTCGTGGTTATTCCCACGGGTCGATTGGGTGTGATCCCTTTTGAAGCCCTTCTCATTCATTCGCCATCAAACACAAGCGACTATAGCAGCTTACCCTACCTGGTGAAGAGGTATGCTGTGAGCTATGAGTTTTCGGCAGGACTTATTTTACAAAAGGGTGGAAAGCACAGTGCGCAAACGGCTCCATCTATTTTGCTTTGTGCGCCCGTGGAGTTTGGCAGTGATCGCAACCTCCCTGAACTGCCTGGCACCGAGCAGGAGGTCAAAGAGATCACACAATTGTTCGCATCCAAGGAGCTCAAGACCTTCACGATGCTGAATGAGAAGGCGGACGAAGACCAAATCAAGTCGGGCGACATCAAAGACTATCGCTACCTGCATTTCGCCACCCATGGTGTGGTCGATGAAGTGAACCCGGAACTCTCGCGAATCTTCCTCAATCAAGGGCAAAATGACGATGGAAACCTGTACTCCGGAGAGATCTACAACCTGGATTTGAATGCGGATCTGGTTACCCTTTCGGCCTGCGAAACAGGACTAGGGAAAATATCCAAAGGCGAAGGCGTCATCGGTCTATCTCGCGCGCTTGTTTATGCCGGTGCGAAATATATCATCGTGTCGCTTTGGAGTGTAGGAGATGCGTCTACTTCGCAGCTAATGACTGACTTTTACACGAGTCTATTGAACACAAATCAAGGTCGTTTTGACGCAGCTTTGCGCGAAGCCAAACTCAAGATGATTCGGGACGGCACTTACACCGCGCCCTACAATTGGGCACCTTTCGTAGTGATCGGGTACTAGCGCCTGAAAACAAAAAAGCCCGAAAACAGGCTGTTTTTGAGGCTTTTGGACTCTTAACCTGCCCATACAGTAGTGGGTGGGGTTAGCCACTCCTACTGTGAGGGTCAGGTATCACACAGTTTCACGCTATGGCAAAAAAGCTTTTCACTGTGTTTAAGAGAACTCTAAAATAGGCTACTCAGTTTCATATTTCCTACAATTTTCCCAAAACTTTGATTAACCTGAAAAATTGGCCTTTTTTGCGACAAAATTTCATGGTAGAAGACTCTTACAAGCAGCGCGGACTGAGAAATAAGTTGGTGAAAAAACTACGCTTGAAGGGCATCTCTGACGAGGCTGTTTTAGAGGCGATTGGGCGTGTTCCAAGGCACATATTTTTTGATGATGCCCTGCTGAGCCATGCCTACGAAGACAAAGCCTTCCCTATCGGCCATGGGCAAACGATTTCGCAGCCCTATACGGTGGCTTTTCAAACCCAGCTACTCCAGGTTAAGCCGGGCGATAAGGTGCTGGAAGTTGGAACGGGATCCGGCTACCAGGCCACCATCCTACTGGAAATGGGTGCCAAGGTCCATACCATCGAATTTAACCGTCCGCTCTACGAAAGCACTCGTAGTTTACTGCCCAAACTCGGATACCGCCCATCCTTTTATTTTGGTGATGGCTCAAAAGGACTTCCAGCCTATGCCCCCTTTGACAAGATATTGGTTACTGCCGGGGCTCCTGTCGTGCCGGAAGCGCTTCTGGAACAATTGAACGATCCAGGGATCCTGGTGATCCCAGTCGGAGATAGGGAAAAACAGGTTATGCTGAAACTGACCAAGCGAAACGGCAAGATTGAGAAGGAGGAATTTGACTATTTCGCCTTCGTACCGCTGCGCGGAGAAAAGGGCTGGAAAAATTAGTTAAGCAGCAGTTCCCTCAGTTGATCCAGCCGATTATCGATCTGCACCACCTTTTTTTCTTTCTCCAACAATTGAAGCAATTTTGATGGTAACTCAATGCCATCTTTAAGAGCGTCCTCTACCACCGGTCGGAATTTACCAGGATGAGCCGTTTCTAAGAATACTCCCAGCTGACCCTTTCGTTTAGCCATGGCCTTTTTCAAACCCAGGTAGCCAATCGCGCCATGGGGATCCATGATGTAATTATGCTTCACAAAAACCCTGCGCATGGCCGTCTTTGTTTCCTTGTCGTTAAACGCATAGCCTGACAAGTCACTCAACAAAGCTTCGGTATTTCCTTGATACAAATCGAGTATCCTTACGAAGTTGCTGGGATCTCCGACATCCATCGCGTTGCTGATGGTTGGCACCGAAGGCCGCGGCCGGTATCTCAGCGTTTGCAGATACTCGGGAAAAACGTCATTGCTGTTGGTTGCAGCCACAAAATGACTTGCCGGCAAGCCCATTCTGCGCGCCAACAATCCTGCAGTGAGGTTGCCCAGGTTTCCGCTTGGTACCGAAAAAATAATCGGCCGATTGTGCTTCTTGAGCTGGGCATAGGCGAAGAAGTAGTAAAAGGACTGGGGTAACAACCTGGCTACATTGATCGAGTTGGCTGAAGTCAACATATGGCGCTCGCGAAGTTGTTCGTCAGCAAACGCTTCTTTCACCAACCGTTGGCAGTCGTCAAATGTACCCTTTACCTCTGCCGCTTGAACATTCTTTCCTAACGTAGTGAACTGCCTTTCCTGAATATCACTTACCATGCCAGATGGGTATAGCACGACTACGCGTGTGTTCGGCACGCCCAAAAAGCCATGCGCCACCGCACCACCTGTGTCACCAGAGGTGGCAACCAACACGGTAATCGTTTGTGCAGATGCCTTGTTAAAATAGCCAAGTAGCTGCGACATAAACCTTGCCCCGAAGTCCTTGAACGCAAGTGTGGGCCCATGAAATAGCTCCAACGCGTACACATCGCTTTCCACCTCAAACACAGGCGCATCAAACGGAAATGCTTTGTTCACAAGTTTTTTCAGGTCGCGCGCAGGGATATCTTCACCAATCAACGCGGCAGCTACCTCGTAGGCCACCTCCAGGAAACTCAACTGATCAATCTTATCAAAGAATGACTGAGGAAGCGTGGGGATGTGCTCTGGCAGGAACAAACCCCTATCAGGCGCCAACCCCAGAGTAACCGCGTCCTTGAGTGATACGCGTAAAGATTGATTGTTTGTGCTATAGTATCTCATGAAATCACCTTCGCTCCTTGTTGATTAATGGGTGATACATGAACATCACAATTAATGTTTTGAATTGCAAATTTGATTCTCATTTCCTCGCCCACTGATTTTGCTACTTCCTTTCCCCTGCTGAGTGCAAACATGGACGGTCCGGATCCGGAGATCCCGCAACCCAGCGCACCCGCTGCAAGGGCCGCGCCCTTCACACCTTGAAAATCCGGAATAAAATGAGCGCGTGCAGGCTCAGCAATTACATCTACCAGGGATTTACCGATCAACTCATAATCGGGTTGCATCAGCCCAATCATTAAGCCAGCCGTGTTGGCCGCCTGCTTAACCGCATCCGGTAAGGAAATGTTTTTCGGAAGAACCTTGCGCGCATCCCGGGTCTTAACCTCAAAATGGGGATGAACGAGCGTACACCAAAGCTCAGCTTTCAAGGGTACCTTTACCACATCCAGTGGATGATAGCTGCGTACCAGGGTGAATCCACCCAACAAGCAAGGCGCTGCGTTGTCGGCATGGGCTGATCCGCATGCAACAGCCTCCGCTTCAAGGGCAAACGGCAACAACTCTTGCAACTGCATGGGTGCATTCATGAGGTGATTGACTGCGACCACAGCCGCCACGGCACTGGCCGCGCTGGAGCCCATCCCACTTCCCAACGGGAGACCTTTGTGGAGTGAAATGGCCAGGCCTTCTTTCCTTCCGAGCGCCTTTAAGAAAGACAAAACGGCTACTCCAGCCGTATTGAGTTGAGTCTCAGTGGGAATCGGTACCCCGACAGGCATTATTTCCCTGATCAGAACCTCTTCGCCACCAATCTTTTCGATGGTTACACGGTCACCGGGAGAGTCAACGGCAAATCCAAGCGCATCGAAACCACACGAAACATTTCCGATTGATGCAGGAGCAAAAACAGTTACTTTATTCATTGTATGTAATTGCCAAGCCTGATAATATCTGCGAATACGCCTGCTGCCGTTACCTCCGCCCCGGCACCCGGGCCGCGAATGACCATAGGGCGCTCATGATAACGCTCGGTGGTCAGCAGGATAATATTATCACTTCCTGCCAAAGAATAAAAAGGATGCGCTTGTCCGACCTGAATCAATGAAACCGTTGCCTTGCCGTGGTCAAGAACTGCGGCATACCTTAACTTCTCACCTACCGCATCGGACTTTTGCAACCATTCAGCAAACTCCGCATCATGGCGCGGTAGGTTTTTCATAAACTCATCCACGTTTTCAATTGTGCGACAATCTTCGGGCACCAAACTCTGCACAGTCACGTCCTCCATTTCAATATCAAATCCAGCCTCACGCGCCAAAATCAAAATTTTACGGGCCACATCCGTACCGCTCAGGTCATCGCGGGGATCTGGCTCGGTATATCCTTTTTCTTTGGCTTCCTTTACCACCTCGCTGAACCTCCGGTTCGCGTCAAACGAGCTGAAGATGTAGTTGAGTGTGCCACTAAGTACGGCTTCGATTCGCACTACCTTGTCACCGCTCAGCAACAAATCGTTCAATGTATTGATCACCGGTAAGCCCGCACCCACATTGGTTTCAAAAAGAAATCTTGTATTTCTTTGATGCGTGAGTTCCTTCAGTCGCTTGTATTTTTCAAGCTTGCCGCTGTTCGCCTTCTTGTTGGGTGTGACGATCGCAATGTTGGCTTGCAGGGCATCCTCGTAGTGTTCGGTCATTTCCTCGCTGGCGGTACAATCCACAAAAATGCTGTTCGACAAGTTCAGGGCCTTCATTTGCTGAAAGTAATCGTGTAACTCCATCTTCGTACCTTCATTGATCAGTCGATCCAATCCATCTGGCGTCTTCAGTCCGTATTCGTCAAATAACATCTGCCGGCTATTCGCCAGGGCGGCCACATTAATTTCAAGTTTGCTTTTTAATGCCAACTCCGCAGCATGTTGTTGGATCATGGTGAGGAGGCTCTTGCCTATCCACCCCGTGCCCGCCAGAAACAAATTAACCACTTTCCTGTCCGACAGGAAAAACGCTTCGTGCAAGACATTCAGCGCCTTCGCAATGTCTACATCCTGGATCACGGCCGATATATTCAATTCAGACGAACCCTGCGCGATTGCAGAGACATTGATCCCATTCTTGCCTAGTGCACCAAACATTCTTCCGCTCGTACCTGGATTGTGTTTCATGCGTTCACCTACAATGGCCACGATGGCAAGTCCATCCGCAACAACTACGCGATCCATATCCCCACTCTTTATTTCATAACGAAACTCTGCTTCAATACTCTCCCGGGCCTGCTCCCTCACCCTGCTATCGATCGCAAAGCAAATGGAATGCTCAGACGAAGCCTGACTGATTAAAATTACGTTGATCTTCTCGCGGGCAAGCGCTTCAAATAGTCGCATGGAAACACCCACCACTCCCACGAGCCCGCTGCCTTGCACATTAAGCAGCGAAATACCGCTGATCGAGGAAATTCCCTTGATCATCAACTTGGCCCCATTGGCGGAAGCAGAAATCAAGGTACCCGCATGAGCCGGATTGAATGTGTTCTTGATTCGAATCGGTATGCTCTTGTTCATTGCAGGCTGCATGGTGGATGGAAATACCACCTTGGCGCCAAAGTGCGACAACTCCATGGCCTCCTGATAGGTCATCTCACCTACCGTAAAAGCCTTGCGCACTTTTCTCGGATCTGCCGACATCATGCCGTTTACATCGGTCCATATTTCCAGTACTTCCGCGCCCAATGCGGCAGCGACAATGGCAGCAGTGTAGTCCGATCCACTCCTGCCCAGCGTGGTGGTCTCGCCAGACGATGAGGAGGCCACAAAGCCAGTGATGATCTGCGTACCTTCAGCATGTCGGAAGTGGTCAACAATCAATTGATTGGAGTGCTCAAAAAACACCTTCGCGCTTCCGTAATGGTTGTCTGTGCGAATTACCCTCCTTGCATCAAGAAACTCACAAGCAAACCCCCGACTGTTAAATGCTTGTGAAATGATAAACGCGGATAATCGTTCACCAAAGCTCATAATCAGATCGAGGGTCCGCGCGGTACACTCGCGCACCAGGAACACCCCATGGAGTACATCGTGGAGTTCTTGAAGGACGTTTGAAAAATATTCCACAACGCGGGCGCGTTCATTGGACTGAATCAGATCATCCAGCGTTTGGCGATGACGAAGCTCAAAAGCCTCATAGCGTAACTGATAATTCTGATCCCCCTTGCTGGCATCCATGCTCATGCCAATCAACTCATCGGTGGCGCCACCAAATGCCGATACGACAATGGCAACCGGGCCTGCTTTTATTTCTTGCTTTACAATTTCGAGAACGGATAAAATTCGTTCCGCGCTGGCAACTGATGAGCCGCCAAACTTAAGGACCTTCATCTTGAAAGGGAATTAATTAAATACTTATCTTAAAAAAGTGGGCGCTCGCCCTCGGGGGATTGAAAATAGTCGGGCGTTAGCCCGTAATGATTGTCACTGTGATTGTGGAAATCACAAGCCGTTTGGTAGCCGAATGGGTCAACGCGGGAATCATTTCGTTGCTAGTTACACAAACCACGAGGTGGAATGCAAAATTTTTTTCTGATTTTTGCCTTCAACGAAAGCAAACGAACGGTTATTAGCATCTGTCTCAGGCCACATGGAACGCAAAAAGAAAAATCCGAAAGAATCAATGGTCAGCATGACCGAACTGGTGTTGCCCAACGATACCAACACCCTCAATAATCTGATGGGGGGTCGGCTCATGCATTGGATGGATATCGTATCTGCAATCTCGGCACAAAAACATTCCAACCATGTGGTCGTGACAGCTTCCGTAGACAATATCTCATTCCATTCTCCGATCGCCTTGGGCAATGTGGTCACCCTGAAGGCGCGGGTAACACGTGCTTTCAATTCTTCTATGGAAGTTCGCATCGATGTGCAAGCCGAAGATGTGCCATCGGGAAGGAAAGTAAAAAGCAATTCGGCATTCTTTACCTTCGTTGCCGTAGATGCATCTGGCAAGACGGTAGAGGTGCCCGAACTTGTGCCCGAAACTGATGAAGAGCAAGCGTTGTTTGATGGGGCCTTGAGAAGGCGACAACTTCGTTTGATTTTGGCCGGCAGAATGAAGCCGCAAGATGCCAATGAACTGAAGGCCATCTTTGAATTGAAATCGTGATGGAGGGTGTCATTTTCAAAAACACTTACCATGAAGAGGTGTATCAGTTCCATCCTTCGACAGCAGTCATCATCTCAACGCCCTGGTCTGATCTTAAGAAAGCCGAAAAGGATCTCTTGGAAAAGATCCTGGGTGCCGTAGGATTGTCGACCGCTGCGGTCAGCGTGGTGCACCAGGCCATTCCCCACCTTGACGAGGTGCCGCCTCCGGCCACGAAGGTGATTGTTTTTGCAGGCGCCACCAGGGGCATCGCTCTTCATGAGATGATTGAAACACCCCGGTTAAAGGCCGTGTTCACCAGGCCGCTCAACGAGCTGATCGATGATGATGAAAGCAAGCGAAAATTATGGCTTGTGATCAAGCCGCTTTTTGGCCGTTAGGGCTCAATTTCCCGGTTTTTATATTTTATCGCTTATTCTATCTTTGCGGGACTTTTAAAAAAACCTGCCTCAAACTGTCGTCTTTTCAATGATCCGGGCAGGTCGGAAATATTAAACTAAACAGTATGCAAAGTGTATTTTATGTGCTACCCCTTTTCGGAGTGATGGGGCTCCTCTATGTTCTCTGGAAATCGGCTTGGGTGGCCAGGCAGGATGCCGGCTCAGACAAAATGAAGAAAATTGCCGGTCACATCGCGGAAGGCGCGATGGCTTTTTTGAAAGCTGAATATAGAGTACTGGCTGTATTTGTTGCAGCCGTTGCCATCCTACTGGCAGTTACCGCAAACTCAGAAACATCCTCACCGCTCGTGGGTGTGTCCTTCGTACTAGGTGCCTTCTGTAGCGCCCTGGCCGGTTTCATCGGCATGCGAGTGGCCACCAAAGCAAACGTAAGAACAACCAACGCGGCTCGTACCAGTCTGGGCAAAGCCCTGGAGGTAGCCTTCACTGGCGGCTCGGTGATGGGCATGGGTGTTGTGGGTATTGGTGTACTCGGGTTAAGCATTCTGTTTATCATCTACGCAACTCTTTTTGGCCTGGATACACAGGCAAACCTCACACAGGTTATTACGGTACTCACCGGCTTTTCTTTCGGTGCGTCTTCGATTGCATTGTTTGCGCGTGTGGGTGGCGGTATTTATACCAAAGCCGCTGACGTAGGAGCTGACTTGGTCGGCAAAGTCGAGGCAGGTATTCCCGAAGATCACCCTCTTAACCCTGCAACCATTGCCGACAACGTAGGCGATAACGTGGGTGACGTGGCAGGTATGGGCGCAGACCTTTTCGAAAGCTATGTGGGTTCCATCATCGGAACCATGGTATTGGGCGCTGCCTTTATGGTGCCTGGATTCTCTGACAATTTTAATGGCCTGTCGGCCGTTCTCCTTCCATTGGCATTAGCCGGTGTGGGTATCGTGATGTCATTCCTTGGAACCTTCTTTGTGCGCGTGAAAGAAGGTGGCGACCCTCAAAAAGCATTGAACACGGGCGAGATTGTTTCATCTGTCGTGATGATCATTGCGTCCTGGTTTATCATCAAGTGGATCCTTCCGGCAGAGTGGTGGTTCAAAGATCCACTCTACGCATGGGCCGATCCTGAAAAAGGAAATCTTTACACTTCAACCGGGATATTTATTGCCACAGTAATTGGGCTTGTGGCCGGACTACTGATTGGCTTGATCACTGAGTACTATACCGGCATGGGCAAGAAGCCTGTGCTCTCCATCGTGAGACAATCATCTACCGGGGCAGCAACCAATATCATCGCTGGCTTAGGTGTGGGCATGATGTCAACGGCCATTCCGATCCTGATTATTGCGTTGGCCATCATCGGAGCTTTCAACTACGGTGGGCTTTATGGCATTGCAATCGCAGCCGTGGGCATGCTATCAAACCTGGGTATCCAATTGGCAGTAGACGCCTATGGTCCGATCTCCGATAACGCAGGTGGTATTGCAGAAATGTCTGAGCTGCCAAAAGAGGTACGCTCCAGGACCGATAAGTTGGACGCTGTTGGCAACACCACTGCCGCTATCGGTAAAGGTTTTGCGATCGGTTCAGCTGCGCTAACTGCTTTGGCGTTGTTCGGTGCATTCATGACCACTGCCAACCTAAAATCCATTGACGTATCGAAAGCAAACGTAATGGCGGGGCTGTTTATCGGTGGTATGTTACCATTTGTATTCTCAGCCCTGGCCATGGGCGCGGTAGGTCGGGCGGCCATGTCGATGATCGAAGAAGTAAGACGTCAGTTTAACAACATTCCTGCTCTCAAGGCGGCCTTGGATGCGATGAAACGCAATGGTGACAAAGGGCTGGAGGAGTGGAGCGAGGCAGACCGCAAGATCTTTTCCGATGCCGATGGAAAAGCCGAGTATGGAAAGTGTGTGGAGATCTCCACGCAGGCTGCGATCAAGCAAATGGTGCTGCCCGGTTTGATGGCCGTGGTCGTTCCGGTGATTATCGCTTTTACGCCATGGTTTGGTGTGGAAGCGTTGGGCGGTATGCTGGCTGGTGTAACCGTGGCTGGCGTGTTGATGGCGATTTTTCAGTCCAATGCCGGTGGTGCGTGGGACAACGCCAAGAAGAGCTTTGAAGAAGGTGTAGAAATCAATGGAGAGAAGTTTTATAAGAAGTCAGATCCTCACAAAGCAGCCGTTGTTGGCGACACGGTGGGTGATCCATTCAAAGATACTTCGGGCCCTTCCCTCAATATTCTGTTGAAGTTGATGTCGGTGGTAGCGCTGGTGATTGCGCCATTGCTCACGATTTCAGATGACTCAACAGCCAAGGAAGTGCCGGTGAAACCTCAGACTGAGCAGGTAACCGATATAAAACCTGACGCAGAACAAACAGGCCTTTAATTGATAATTTGACCCTGGGCGAATGGCCACGGCAATACCGTGGCCATTTTTGTTATTTTTAGAACAAAAACGAGCTTGAAAAATCGAATTACCCTCATGATAACCGCACTGACCATGCTTTTGGCATGCCAGGCAAAGAGTCAATCTGTAGTCGGCAAGTGGCGCACCATTGATGACGAGACAGGAGAACCCAAATCGATCGTGGAGATCTTTCAGAAAGACGGCCAGGTTTACGGAAAGATCATCCGGCTATTCAGGAAGCCTACCGAAGATCAGGATCCGATCTGCGACAAATGCGAAAAGGATGACGACCGATACAATAAGAAGATCATTGGAATGGAAATTCTGACGAACATGAAAAAAGACGGTGATGAGTACGCTGGAGGCACCATCCTAGACCCCAAAGTGGGCAAGGTCTACCGATGTCGGATCTGGCTAGAGGGCGAAAAATTGATGGTTAGAGGTTACTGGGGCCCGTTCTTTCGTACTCAAACGTGGGCAAAATTCGAATGATCCTGCTCATTGGACGGGTCGAATTGTTCTTCTAACCAAAAATCATTCCGTTTAACATAAACTCAGGTTACCAAAAGTGGCATACAGGGTATCCAATCTCGGTTCAAAAGTAGACGAAAAGGAGGTTTTCGAGCGCATCCAGAAGGGTGACGAGAAAGCACTGGAGTACATCTACCAGAAGTACTACCGGATGATGACCAAACTGGTGATCACCAATAGTGGTACCGAGGAAGAGGCGCGCGACATCTACCAGGATGCCCTGGTCGTCTTCTGGCAAAAGGCCCGGTCTGGTAAACTGATCCTGACTTCGAAGATCAGCACATACGTATACAGTATTTGCCAGAATCTTTGGAGGAAGGAATTGGATCGGAAAAAGAGGCTTAGTCACGAGGCCAAAGATTCGTCAGAATCGATGGACCTGGATAGCCCTGAACGAGAGAAGATCATTGCCAAATGCCTGAACCAATTGGGTGAAACATGTAGAAAGGTTTTGATGTTCTACTATTTTGACGAGATGTCCATGCAGGAGATCGCTGATCGCCTGGGCTTCGCGAATACTGACACAGCCAAGACCAAGAAGTATAAGTGTAAACAAAAACTGGACGAACTCGTGAAAGCACAATATAGTGAACACGATTTTTTGGACTAGAGAGGGAAGAACGGACAGATGAGCAGATTTGAACAGATTGATGACTACCTGAGTGGCCGCCTGGAAACAGGCGAGAGAATTGCCTTTGAGCAAGCCCTGGAGTCAGACCCACAGTTGAAGGCAGAAGTTGGCTTCCAGGAAGGGATCATAGCAGGGGTGCAAAAAGCCCGGGCCGCGGAACTGAAAGCAATGTTGAGCAAGGTGCCGATTCCGCCTGCAGGAGGCACCGCAGCTGTAACTGCAGGTAAGATTGCCGCTATCGTGGTCACAGCCGGCATCGTGGGTTCGGCCATATACTTTGGCATGAAAGACGAAGAGAGCCAGCCGGTAGATGAGCCGAAACAGGAAATTGTTAAACAGCCAGCCCAAGAAGACGAGAGTAAAGCCCTGGCAGAAGAGCGCGAGGCTGAAACCGAACCGTCTGTTACAGAAACAGAGCCCGTCAAGGATGAAAGGGCCACCACGCCAAAGAAGAAGGACAAGCCCAAAGCCACTGCGCCAGTCAGGCCGAAGATAGAAGTGACCGATCCGACTGAAGACATGGTTGTGGATAACTCGGAGCCTGAGGCGACCAAACAGTTTACCAAGGAGTCAGTTACCGTATCGTCTATCGAAGTTGAAACGAACCACTCGGATAGAAAGCATGAGTTTCATTATCAGTTCAATGCGGGGAAATTGATTCTGTATGGACCATTCGATGAGAAGCTCTACGAGATCATCGAAATCAATGGCGAAAAGCTTTCCATCTTCTTGTATTACAATCAGAACTATCACTTGCTGGACAAGGGCAGCATGGAAATCACCCCGCTCGCTCCCATTACGGATCGGGCGCTGATTGACAAGCTGAACGAGTACAGGAACAACTAAGGTTTAGCCAATTCCTTAGACAAGCCACGCCACAAGCGTGGCTTTTGTTTTTATCCAAATCCGCCCAATCTGACTATCTTTGAAGCTTGATGAAGGCCGAGCACCCAAAATTCAAGATCAAGAAAAAGAAACTGGGCAGTTACCCGTTTCTGAGCGTGATTTTCAGCACCACGCTGGCGCTTTTCGTAATTGGCGTTTTCGGAGCACTGATTATCTACTCGAAGGAAATGGAAAGAACGGTACGCGAGACGGTGAATGTGCAGGTTTATCTTCACAGCCACGTTACCGAAGCACAAAAGCTGCAGATTCAGAAGACCTTGTCGTCCAGGCCTTTCCTGCCGGAGGGCTCAATCCAGCAACTTATTCAGTTTGAATCAAAAGAGCAGGCCGCCAAGAAAGTAATCAAAGATACCGGTGAGGATTTTCAGGCATTCCTGGGGGAAAACCCTTTAAAGGACATGTTCAAGGTACGCATTGCAGAGTCGTACCAAAACGCTGACAGCCTAAAGAAGATTAAAGCTGACATTGAAAAAATAAGCGGAGTATTTCATGTATTCTATGTCGAACCGATGATTGACTCCATCAACAAGAACATCACCAAGATCAGCATCGTGCTGCTCGCCCTGGCGGCATTGTTGCTGCTTACGGTTGTGCTGTTGATTAACAATACCGTTCGCCTAGCATTGTTCTCTCAACGATTTCTGATTCGCAGCATGCAACTGGTGGGAGCCACCAGGTGGTTTATTCAAAAACCATTTTTGTGGCGATCTGTTTTGCATGGCCTCGTTGCTGGCGTGGTGGCAAGTGCGTTGCTTGTGGCGGTAATTAACTTTGGCAACCAACGTATCGAAGAGCTACAACTGATTCAAAACAATGAAAGACTTGTGATACTCATGGCATCTTTACTGCTGCTTGGAATGCTCGTGGCTTTGCTGAGCACTTACCGTGCCGTTAGGAAATACCTTCAACTCTCTTTGGACGAACTATACTAGCATGAATAACAAGCTCCCTTTTACCAAGAAAAATTACCAACTGATGATTGCCGGTGTTGTCATCCTGGTGATTGGTTTTACCATCATGGCCCTGGATACCGAGCCTTACGGATTTGGATTTCTCGGAATCACCCTGAGCACCATTGTGGTGGTGACAGGGTTTGTTGTCGAGATTTTTGCCATTCTCTATACACCCAAAGAAAAGTAATTTAGATGTCTGTACTGGAGGCCGTCCTTCTGGCAATTGTAGAAGGCCTGACCGAGTTTCTTCCTGTCTCCTCCACGGGGCACATGATCATTACGTCAAGCTGGCTGGGCATCGCAGACCAACCGTTCACAAAGACATTTACGGTGGCAATCCAATTTGGTGCGATTCTTTCGGTAGTCGTGCTCTACTGGAAACGGTTCTTTGTCTCTTTCGAGTTCTACTTCAAGCTGTTGGTTGCATTTATGCCTGCCGCAGTAATTGGTTTTCTCTTCAATGATTATATCGACTTGCTGTTGGAACGTGTGGAAGTGGTGGGGGTTACGTTAATCCTCGGGGGTATCCTGTTTCTTTTTATTGACCGAATTTTTAAGGAAACCGAGGAGAAAGGAAAAGAAGATATCTCCTACCCTGCCGCCTTTAGAATTGGGTTCTTCCAGACCATTGCCATGATTCCCGGGGTATCCCGATCGGCAGCTACCATCATCGGTGGCCTCACACAAAAACTCACAAAAAAGACGGCTGCCGAATTCTCATTCTTACTGGCAGTGCCCACCATGTTCGCGGCTACCGGATACAAGTTGCTGAAGTTCTATCTGGAGGGAAATTCATTTGGCGGCAATGAGATTTCCCTTCTCGTGATCGGTAACGTGGTCGCATTTTTTGTGGCGATGCTCGCCATCAAGTCATTCATTCGCTTTCTTACCAACCACGGCTTCAAGTGGTTTGGGTACTACCGGATCGCGGTGGGGCTGGTAATCCTCACCCTGTACTTTCTGGGCGTTGAGTTGTCCGTGTTATAATGGAACGTGCCTCTCAAGACCGTATCTTACTCATCAACAAGCCATTGGAGTGGACATCATTTGATGTGGTGAACAAACTTCGCGGAAAACTCAAGATCAAAAAAGTTGGCCATGCCGGAACGTTGGATCCGTTGGCGACCGGTTTATTGATCATCTGCACCGGCAAGATGACCAAACGGATCGAAGAGTTTCAGGCACAGGAAAAAGAGTACATCGGGGAATTTGTGATCGGTCGAACCACCGCCTCTCATGATCTGGAGACGGAGGTATCGGCACCGCAAGACATTTCCAATATCCAAATCACAAACCTTCATCAAGCAGTCGCAAAATTCACGGGCGACATCGAGCAGGTTCCACCCATGCACTCCGCCATTAAGATTGGTGGCAAGCGCGCCTATGAACTGGCCCGAAAGGGAAAGAAAACCGCTCTCAAACCACGCACCGTGCGCATCGAAAAATTTGAAATTACTTCCTTTGATCCGCCCCGGGTTGGATTTCGTGTGGTTTGTTCCAAAGGAACATATATACGAAGTTTGGCCAGGGATTTTGGTCAGGAATTGGGAGTAGGTGCCTATTTATCATCGCTATGCAGAACGCGAATCGGCAGCCATCGCCTGGAAGATGCGCAGACCGTTGAGGAGGTTGAACCATGAAAATCTATCACAGCATTGACGATTTTCAAAAACTTGATTTTGCCGTTGTCACCAGCGGCACTTTCGATGGCGTGCACGTGGGACATCAACGAATTCTTTCGCGACTCAAAGAGATTGCCGGCAAGCACCGTGGAGAAACCGTGGTGATCACGTTCTGGCCCCATCCCCGGCTGGTCCTTTATCCGGATGACCAAACGCTGAAAGTGTTAAACACGTTTGAAGAAAAAGCCGAGCTGCTTAAGCAGGAAGGGATTCATCATTTGTTGCGTATCCCTTTCACAAAGGAGTTTTCTCAATTGAGCTCCACCGAGTTCATCCACCAGGTACTCGTTGAAAAAATCGGAACGCGCAAGTTGGTGATCGGCTACGATCATCGATTTGGAAAGAACAGAGAGGGAAGCTTTGAGGAATTGAAGGCCAACGGGCCAACCTACGGCTTTGATGTAGAAGAAATCCCCAGGCAGGATGTCGATCACGTGGGTGTAAGCTCCACGAAGATTCGAAATGCTTTGCAGGAGGGTGATATTGAGACAGCCAGGCATTTCCTAGGCAGGCCCTACTCGATTTCAGGCATGGTCATCAAAGGAGAAAAGCTGGGACGGGTACTGGGGTTCCCCACCGCGAATATCGATATTGATTCGCACTACAAGCTTGTGCCCGGGGAAGGCATCTATGCAGTGATGGTCGAATATGCCAACACGCAATACCAGGGCATGCTTTATATTGGCAATCGACCCACCGTAGATGGCAGCCATCGTTCGATCGAAGTGAATATTTTTAATTTTGATCAGGAGATATATGGGGAGACCCTTAGGATCCACCTGATCGCAGCCATCCGAAAAGACAATCGTTTTGAAGATCTAGAGGCACTGAAGACCCAACTGATGGCAGACAAAAAGTCGGCACTCAATATCCTGTCGCAACAATCATGAGTCGTCTCCTTTGGACACCCGACCGTGCAACCTCCGAGGGTTCCAACCTCGTAGCCTTCATGCACTGGCTTGAAAAAGAACATGGCCTTTCATTCACCGGCTACGCAGCACTTTGGAAATGGTCGATCGAAGACATTGACAGTTTCTGGAAAATCCTTTGGCAGTACTTCGATATTCAGGCGGATGGAAAGATCGATAAGGTGACGAGTGGTCGTGACATGCCGGGCGTGCGCTGGTTTGAGGGCACTTCGCTTAACTATGCCGAACATATTTTTCGAGGCAAGAAAGATGAAGCCGTGGCCATCATGTATGCCAGTGAAGCTGAGCCCTTGCATTCAATGAGCTGGAAGGAGCTCAAAAGCAAAACGGCTGCCTTTCGGGAATACCTGATCTCCGCGGGCATCAAGAAAGGAGATTGTGTAGTGGGCTATCTCCCCTGCATCCCCGAGGCCACGATTGCGTTTTTGGCTGCCAACAGCCTGGGGGCCATTTGGTCAAGCTGCTCGCCAGACTTCGGCACCCAATCGGTGATTGACCGCTTTGCGCAGATTGAACCCAAGGTATTGGTGGCAGTAGAAGAATACCAATATGGCGGCAAGCGCTACGGCAAGGTTGAGGTTGTGCAAGGGATTGTTGATGCCATCCCGACCATTGCAAAGGTGGTGGTTGTAGGTGCAAAAGGTTCCAGGCATGCATCCTGGGCAGACATCATCGATAAATCATCGGAACCGCTTTCGTTTACCCGCGTGCCGTTCAACCATCCCATTTGGGTGCTGTATTCAAGTGGCACCACGGGGTTGCCCAAGGCCATCACGCACTCGCATGGCGGCATCTTGTTGGAACAATACAAGTACGGCATCCTGCACAACGATGTGAAACCCGGAGATCGCTGCTTCTGGTACACCACCACCGGCTGGATGATGTGGAACTACATCCAGTCTGTACTGCTGGGTGATGCCGTGATGATCCTCTACGATGGCAGCCCTGCCTACCCCGACATGAATGTGCTCTGGAAGTTGGCTGCGGATACGCGCATGAACCATTTTGGCACGAGCGCAGGTTTCATCCTTGCAAATATGAAGGCGCACACCGAACCTGGCAGAGACTTCGACCTCAGCCGCCTTCGTTCCATTGGATCCACGGGAAGCACCCTCCCTCCGGAAGGTTTCAATTGGGTTTACCAAAAAGTGAAGTCCAACTTATGGTTGGCCTCGATGAGTGGTGGTACCGATGTGTGCAGCGCCTTCGTGGGTGGACTACCCACCCAGCCTGTTTATGAAGGTGAGATCCAATGCCGGGCACTTGGTTGCGCCCTGTATGCATTCAATGATGACGGCAAGGCAGTAAAAAACGAAGTGGGCGAAATGGTCATCACCAAGCCTATGCCTTCTATGCCCATCTATTTCTGGAACGATCCGGACTTTGAACGCTATCGGGAAAGTTACTTCGAGATGTACCCGGGCATCTGGCGTCATGGCGATTGGATCGAGATCACCGATCATGATGGCATCGTCATCTACGGGCGATCAGATGCGACCCTTAACCGCGGGGGTGTGCGGATTGGCACCAGCGAAATCTACCGGGCCGTGGATCAGGTGAAGGAAGTGAAGGACAGCCTGATCCTCTGTGTGGAACTGGCAGAGGGAGAATTCTACATGCCCCTGTTTGTTCAATTGCAGGAAGGAAACACACTTACCGAAGAACTGAAGAAACGCATCAGGGATACCATACGCAACACATACAGTCCCCGGCATGTTCCGGATGAAATCCTGGTTACGCCCGACATTCCCTACACCATCTCGGGCAAGAAGACCGAGCCGCCAGTAAAGAAAATATTCATGGGTAAAGATCCCGAAAAGGTAGTTAACAAGGGCGCCCTTCGCAACCCCGAGTCCATCCAGTTTTACATCAACTTTTACAACCAACACCTTAAGAACAAACGATGAAGCAGTCTACCATACAATTTCAAATCGATCTGGATAAAAACAACATCCCCGAATCGATCAAGTGGGAGGCCACCGACAAGCCGGGCGATCTCTCCGAAACCAAATCGATCAGCCTTTCCCTTTGGGATCATGAACAAAAGAACACCCTGCGCATTGACCTTTGGACCAAAGACATGCCGGTGGACGAAATGAAACGGTTCTATATAGACTGCGTTGGTGGCTTAGCTCAAAGCGCCCTGCGGGCAACAGGCGATGAGTTTATTGCCAATGAAATGAACGCACTTTGCGAGCGATTAATCAAACACATCAAGGAGCACAAGTAGAAAGTTTTACCCGCGTATCCCAGGGCAACAGGCGCCAAAAAAGGCCAGTGCAATCGTTGGAATTAAGCAATTTCTTGTAGTTTTATATTAAACCAATGTTTTGCATATGAAGCAATTTTACCAAAAGGCTTGCCTGGCACTTTTGTTTTTTGGAATGTCCGCAGCCGCCTGCGCGCAGACCAAAATCTCGGGTAACGTAAAGGATGCCAATGGCGAAGGACTGGCCGGTGTCAACATCATTATCAAAGGGCGGGTAATCGGCACCATTACGGATATCAATGGCGACTTCAGTTTTTCGGTAAACGATAACCCTCCGATGACCATGGTGGTTTCTTTTGTCGGATATCGGACTCAGGAAATCCAAATCACCAACCCCAATACGTCAGGCCTTAATATCAGCATGGAAGAACAGACCCTGCTCGGCCAGGAGATTGTGATCTCAGCCTCGCGTGTGGAAGAAAGCATCATGGAGTCGCCCGTGTCGATTGAAAAGATGGACATCCTTGCCGTGCAGAATACGCCTGCCGATAACTACTATAAAGGCCTGGCCAATTTGAAAGGGGTAGACGTAACTACCAGCAGTATCAACTTTCAGATCATTAATACGAGGGGTTTCGGGTCCACCGGGAACACACGCTTTGTTCAGTTGACTGATGGCATGGATACGCAGGCCCCTGCCCTGAACTTCCCCATTGGTAACTTAAATGGCCCTTCGGAACTGGATGTGGAAAGTGTTGAGTTGATACCAGGGGCTTCGTCTGCATTGTACGGGCCCAATGCTTTCAACGGGATATTGCTTGTGAACAGCAAGAACGCCTTTGAATATCAAGGGCTGAGTGCCTTTGCCAAGACGGGAGTGAACCACATTGGCAGTGATGCCGATTTTGATGGGCCTTCACCGGTTTGGGAAGGCGCCATACGTTATGCCAAAGCTTTCAACAACAAATTTGCCTTTAAGATTAACGCGGCCTACATGCAAGCCGAGGACTGGCATGGTACCGATGCCACCGATCGTGAAATTGCGAGAACTCCTGCGGGCTTTGGCTTCAACCCTGGTGCCGACAGGTTGCATTTTCAGGGGGATGAGGCAGCGATCAACCTTGCCATTTTCCGGCTAAGCGGAAGCTGGAATACTTTCGCCAACACGAGAAGTCCATACTACAACAACATATTTGATGATGGTGTGAGCGCTGGTACTTCAGGATCCTTTATCAGCGCCAAGACTTACGCGGACGCTGGCGACCTGCCAAGCCACGTGGTGTCCATAACTCCTTATCGTGAGGCAGATTTGATTGATTACAATGCCAAAAATATAAAGGCGAATGTGGGCCTGTACTATAGGCTTAATGACAAAGCTGAATTAAGCCTGCTTTATAATGGCGGCTTTGGCACAAGTATATACACTGGTGCGCAGCGCTATTCATTGAAAAACTTCAGTATCAATCAATACCGTTTACAGCTTCGCGGGGATAACTTTTATGTGCGCGCGTATACCACGATGGAAAACTCAGGAGACTCCTACATCACTGAGTTCCTAGGAAAGCGCATCAATGACCTTGCTGTTAATCGTGCCAATCCCCTATTCAATGACGTAAGTGGGTACCTAGCCACTTACGGTGCCGAATACCTACGTTATTTGTACTTGCAGGGATTGCAGCCTGGTGAAATTCAGACGCTGCCGGCTTCACAACAATTGCTGCTTCAGCAACAAGCACATCTTTACGCAAGAGATCGAGTGGACAATGGTGGAACAGAAGGTGGCGTAGCGTACCAGCCGATGATCCTAGATCCAAATTCCGCAACCTTTCAGCAGTTGAAAAATCAGGCCGCAACAGGAACGGTTCCGACCGGCCCAAAATTCAACGACAAAACGAACATGTACCATGGTGAGTTCCAATATGATTTCAAGAACCAAGTCGATTTTATGGAACTACAAACAGGTGGAAGCTTCCGCCTATTCGATTTGAATTCAAACGGTACCATTTTCGATGACGGAACTGAGAACATTACCATTAAGGAATATGGAGCCTATCTTCAGGCAGGAAAATGGTTGGGCGATCGCAAGGTGAAGTTGAGCGGCTCGGTTCGATATGACAAGAATGAAAATTTCAAAGGCCGGGTGAATCCAAGAATCTCTGCTGTATTCAAGGCGGGTGAAAATCACAACTTCAGGGCGTCATTGCAAACAGGTTTCCGAATTCCTACCACACAAGGTCAACATATTGATCTGAGCATTATCTCTGCCAGGTTGCTCGGTGGATTGCCACGTTACAATGAGAAATATGAATTGGAACGCAGATCTACTGCGAATCCATCGCAAGTACTTGCCTTCGATGGCGTTGCTGTGCAGAACTACCGCAATGCAGTATTTAACCAGGGCGCCACAACAGCGGCAATCTTTAATCCGGCCAACATCGCGTTGCTCAACACACCTTTTGAATATCAAAAAGTGAAACCTGAGCAAGTGCAGTCATTGGAAGTCGGCTATAAGGGGTTGATCGACAACAAGCTGTTGGTGGACCTGACTTACTACTACAACCAATACAACGATTTCATTACGCAAGTGCGGGTGGTAACAGCTGCTGAGTTCACAACCAATGCCGCGCTGGCCACTGCCAACCCGAGTAAATACAGCTTCAATCCGGATCCCAATGCGGCTGGCACGCCTAACTACGCTACCATTCTCAATGGAACGGCTCATGCGGTGGTAAACGGTGAGATTACAGGCAACACCTCGCAGATTTACACCAACGTGGAGGAAGTGGTTAACGCACAGGGCGCGGTGGCAGGATTAACGTATAGCCTCCCAAAAGGTTATACCATTGGGGGCAATTACAATTGGAACGTGCTGCAAAATGTGCCCCAAGGATTCCTTGCGGAGTTCAACACGCCTGAACACAAAGTGAACCTGAATTTTGGAAATAGAAAACTGACCGATGATTTGGGATTCAACGTGAACTTCCGCTGGCAGAGCGAGTTCGAATGGCAGTCGTCATTCACAGTGCCCTCCAACGGTCTGGTTCCATCTTACAGCACCATTGATGCACAAATCACTTACAGATTGTCAAGCCTCAAATCGATGCTGAAGATCGGTGGCTCAAACCTGGCCAACACCAAGTACATCCAAAGCTTGGGCGGGCCCAACATTGGCGCGCTGTACTACGTATCATTAACATTTGACGAATTGTTTAAATAGAAATTGTTGCTCAATCCGAAGCCGGGTAGAACCCGGCTTTGTTTTTTTAAAACCTGCTTAATGAACATGTTGAAATTCATCAGACTTTTCTTCTACCTAGTCATCTCGGTTGCAATCGTTTCTTGTAGTGAGGATGATCCCCGTCCACAGCGAGACCGATTGGTCAGTGCGACAAGCGTTTTGTCGAGGGATGCCAGCGAACTCAGGACATTCATATCCGTATCCGGAATAGACATTGACGCCAGCCTGCTACAATATGATGTGGAGATTTTCAAAATCGAATACAAGACGGATTACCTGGACGAAGAAGTAATGGCATCGGGCCTCGTTATCTTACCAAAGACTACGGATCCGGTTGGCATGCTTAGCTTTCAGCATGGCACGATTGCCGCACATCGGCAGGCACCGACCAAGCTCGCCATCAATAGTACCGAACTGATTCTCTACTCGGCATTGGCAGCCCCGGGGTTTATTGGCGTGGTCCCCGATTTTCTTGGTTTCGGGTCTTCGGAAGGGATTCTCCACCCCTACTATGTTGAGGAGTTAACGGCCTCTGCCGTGGTTGACATGCTGAAGGCAGCGAAAGAATTGGCCATCGAGGAGGGTAATAAATTCAACACAAAGCTTTTTCTGGCTGGCTATTCTCAAGGTGGCTATGCCACCATGGCCGCTCACAAGGCCATTGAGACCAACGGGTTAGAAGGATTTGAACTGATCGCATCATTTCCGGCTTCAGGCGGATATGACATCAAGGGAGTACAGGAATACTTCTTTTCGTTGACTGAATACGACCAGCCATTCTTCCTAGCCTATGTGGCATTTGCCTATCAGACCACTTTGGATTGGTCGCAACCACTGAGTGACTTTTTCAAAGCACCCTATGCAGATTTGATTCCTGGGCTTTTTGATGGATCCAAATCTGGATCAGAGATCAATGAACAACTCACTACTACCATTGCCGACCTGGTGACGGATGATTTACGAGCCAACATCGACACTGACTCCAAATACAACTACATCGTCACCGCCTTTAATGACAATTCGCTGCTTGATTGGGTTCCGCAAGCCAATATGTACATGTATCATGGAACAGCCGATGTAACGGTGCCCTACAGCACATCGATTGACACCTATGACTACTTCATTGCGCAGGGTGCCTCCACTAACACGGTCACTTTCACCCCACTGAACGGAGCTACCCACAACACGGGCGTTATCCCATATGTGGAAGACTTTGTAAAAAAACTTGGAGCTCTAAAATAAAAAAGCATCCCGCGTTGGCGGGATGCTTTTTTGCGTTTGCCAGTCCAACGCTTAGTTCGGAATCAGGATCTTTCCAACCACATGTCCTACACCATTACTATGTGCGATATCAGGAACCAAAAGAGGTGCCTGTGTTGTACCGCCCAAGCTGGTAGAACCCCCGCTTGTGCTAAAGATTGTACAGTAAGGGTTTGTAGCTGACGCTCCAGGAGTACAGTTGGCGCTTGGTATTACGGTAACGTTAAGTTTCGCAGCCGCATCTAGTAGCGTAGTCAATTGTGCACCATTGGTGAGAGCGCTTCTTGCAACACTGCCGGACACAACGTGATTCAAAATAATTTGACGGCACTGCGCTGCGGAGAATGATGCAAGCAACTGATCAACAGTAACGCCAGCCTCGGCTGCTGTCCCTTCAAAAACCACATTGGGAGGCAAGAACGCAGTGAGCGGACTCGTATCCGGGCCGGCAAGTACGTTTGACAAAGGTGTGACACCAGAAACTCCACAATCTGCTTTCGTCATAAACCTAGCCAAAATGGTGAAATCAGCGCCAAGCAACACTGTAGCGGCCAGTTTACCTAAAATTGGCGTAAGTGAAGCACCAGTTGCAGGAGGGATCATTACCGATTCAACCACGTGAACCACACCGTTTGCGGCCTGCTTGTCGGCAACAACAATGTCAATATCCTGGTTGGTAGAGCCCGTTTTTAAGGTACCATTCGTGTTCACTTCAATTGCCTGATCTGTTTGTACACCGGTACAGGCGTTTGTGGACTTATAGTTAGTCACAAATGAGGCACCAGCTGTCACATCACCAGAAAGTGCTTTGCTACTTACCACGTGATATGCTAACACACCCTTGATAATGTCGGGATTGATGTCCGCGATGTTGGACGGAAATCCGGGGGTCGCCAATAAGTTCACAAATGCCGTGTTAGAAGGCGCGAACAGAGTAACCTCGGGTGAAGTGCCCACCAGTGCTACCAGGTCTGGGTTCAAACTAAGATACTTAACGAGGGAATCCAGCGATTTGGTGGCATCCCCATTGGTGGCCTGCTTGAATTCGTCAGACTGGATGAGTTCAACAACAGTTCCGTTAAAAATGGTTGGACCATCGTCATCATCACAACCATTCAGCACCACGAAAAAGCCAACCACCACCGCTGCGATGGTATATCGCAGTAATGATTTTAAGAATTTCAGATTCATACTTGTGTTCGTTTGAGTTTAATCCATCAAATTAAACAAAAAAATCCTATTACTGTTAACGTTTGAAACCAATAATAAAAGGCCTTACAGCGCCTAATTAGGCTGCATGGCATACTAATAAAATGTATTGAGGCAAAGTTCACCCGCGCTCACTGCAAGTTTAAAATACGGATTTGCAGTGATCAAAAAGGGGCATCAATTGACCAGGGCGGCTTCGACCTTCACTTTGTAACCGAGCTGGCTCATCAGTCTTTCGCAATCTTCCCAAAGCAGACCGAAATCATTTACATCGGCAAGACCCAACGTTCCGAGCACATTTCGGATAATCTCTTCACTTCCTGGTTCAAATCCTCCATTTTGAATTGAATCTTCAGCCCAGTTCACAAGCTGCGAAAGCTCAATTTCGTGCCTCATGTAAGACAGTATCTTGCCTGCAATTTGTTGCTTCGTTATCATAGGTCAGACCTTTCTATGCCCTTTGTCGATCGGGTATTTTTCATGTATTTCGATCAAAATTCCTTTATCATTAAAAATTTCCTGGCTAAACGCAACAGTTACTTCATTGTGATCGACCGTTTTAACATAACGCGCCTTTCCTCCTTTTCGTCCTTTGATATCAAACCAATATTTACGCCCTCCTCCTTCCAGTTCCGTCCAATTACCAAACTCTTTTTCATTTTGTGATCTCTTGGACAAGGCCATCCGAAAATTAAAGCTAAGATAAGTTCAAAATAACTCCTTCGCAATGCGGTAGATAGGATCAGACTTTCCCATAGAATAAAAATGCAGCGTGGGCACGCCAAACTTGATCAGCTCTTTGGATTGCTGGATGGCCCATTCTACCCCCACCTCCTTCACCGCAGCGTTGTCCTTGCAACTCTCCACGGCATCGGCCAGGTCTTCCGGCAAATCGATGTGGAAAATCGTAGGCAAAATATTCGTTTGGGCCCGCGTGGTAATGGGCTTCAAGCCTGGGATAATGGGCACATGAATCCCTGTTTCGCGGCAAGCTTTTACAAATTCAAAGTACTTCTGATTGTCGAAAAACATTTGGGTAACGATATACTCAGCGCCCAAATCGACCTTTAATTTCAGGTACTTGAGGTCAATTTTCAGGTTGGGGGCTGCGAAGTGCTTTTCGGGATAACCGGCAACACCCGCACAAAAATCGGTTGGAGCGGTGTTCAATAACTCATCATCAAGGTAAACGCCCTTGTTCATGTCCACTACCTGCTGAAGGAGTTCAGAGGCATAACGATGCCCGTCTGGTTCAGGTGAGAACCGGCCTTCATTTTTGATGGCATCCCCCTGGAGCACGAGCACATTGTTAATGCCCAGAAAGTTCAGGTCGATCAAAGCGTTCTCGGTCTCCTCTTTCGAAAAACCGCCACAGATAATATGCGGAACGGTGTCAACTTTGTAGTGGTTTTGAATGGCAGCACAAATACCTACGGTCCCAGGCCTTTTCCTCGTGGAACGCTTCTCGAGCAGTCCATTGTCCTTCTTTTTGTAGACGTATTCCTCGCGGTGGTAAGTCACATCGATGAAAGGCGGCTTAAACTCCATTAGCGGATCGAGGTGATCAAATAAGCTGCGGATGTTTTCGCCTTTCAAAGGGGGCAATACCTCTACCGTGAATAGGGTTTTGCCATTGGCATTTTTAAGATGTTCAGATACTTTCATAGTAAGTCCAAATATTTCACGCTAAGGCCGCTAAGTATTTCGCAAAGGGGCACTAATCATAAGTTGTTTACAATTCTATGGATGCCTTCTTTCATGGATTTGACGTTAAAGTTTAATAGCAAAGCCAATCTTAAGTCTGACAATTTCAGGTAGGTTAGCGTTTGAGCAAAGTGAACTGGCGCAAGTAACTCAACAGATTTGATCTCAATGATCACTTTTCTATTTATCAACAAATCAATCCGGAATCCCGCCTCCATCTTGATGTCCTTGTAAACAAAGGGAATGGGAGTTTGTCGGTTCACATCCAACCCAATTTCAAGAAGATCATGAGCCAAAGCTGTTTCATACACTGATTCCAGCAAGCCCGGCCCAAGGTTCCTGTGAAGCTCAATCGCTGCACCAATTATTTTGTATGACAGTTCGTTTTCCTCCACAGCGACCTTTGCGTTTTTCTTCTTTGCGGTCTTTGCGTGCTATTAATTATAAGCCAACACAGGCGATAACCATTTCTCCACCACACCCAGATCCATGCCTTTTCTTTTTGCATAATCTGATACCTGGTCTTTTTCAATCTTGCCCAAACCAAAATACTTTGACTCCGGATGCGAGAAATAATATCCACTCACCGATGACGCTGGATACATTGCAAATGATTCCGTAAGCCGGATGCCTAATTGCTCAGCTTTCAGCAAATCAAAAATGGTTTGCTTTTCTGTGTGATCAGGACAAGCCGGGTAGCCAGGTGCGGGTCGAATTCCTTTGTACTTCTCCCCGATCAGCTCCTCATTGGATAACGCTTCATCGGCCGCATAACCCCAAAGCTCCTTTCGCACTTTCTCATGGAGACACTCGGCAAACGCTTCCGCCAGCCGATCGGCAAGCGCCTTCACCATAATCTCCGAATAATCGTCATGCTTGCCCCTGAACTGTTCAACCAGTTTTTCCAAACCGATGCCTGCGGTTACCGCAAACATGCCAACGTAGTCCTTTTTATTCAACGAAGCAGGCGCTACAAAATCAGCAAGGCAGAAGTTGGGAAGGTCCTTCGCCTTCTTATTTTGTTGACGCAAGAAATGCAAAGCAGTAAGCTCCTGATTTCTTGATTCTTCTTTGTAAAGCACCACATCATCACCATTGCTTGCTGCCGGATAAAAGGCAACAACGCCATTGGCCTGCAATTTCCTTCCATCGATAATTTGTTTCAACATGGTCTGGGCATCGGCAAACAACTTGGTCGCCTCTGCTCCGACTTTTTCATCGCTCAAAATTCCCGGATACCTCCCGTAGAGCATCCAAGTCTGAAAGAATGGTGTCCAATCGATGTACCTGGCGATTTCTTCAATCGGATAATTAACAAACTCCCTCCTTCCCAGGAAGCCTGGCTTTTCTATCGAAGTGTTTGACCAGTCGATGCGGATCCTGTTGGCACGGGCCTCTTCAATGGGGATGTAGTTTTTCAACTGTTGCTTGCCCTCGTGATCCTTGCGCATCGTTGCATACTCATCCTTCACTTTTACCTTGAAGGACTCCCTCGCCCTTTCGCTGATTAATTCACTTACCACCGGCACGCTTCGGGATGCATCCAGCACGTAGACAACGGGTCCCTCATACACAGGGTCAATTTTTACAGCCGTGTGAATACGCGAAGTGGTAGCCCCTCCGATCAGGAGGGGAATATTCATCTTGTCGTGCTGCATTTCCTTTGCTACGTGGACCATCTCGTCCAATGACGGAGTGATCAGACCGCTTAATCCCACCACATCTACTTGCTCAGCTTTGGCAACCTCCAAAATCCTTTCAGACGGTACCATCACACCCAAGTCGATCACCTCATAGTTGTTACATGCCAACACAACCCCCACGATGTTCTTGCCAATGTCGTGCACATCGCCCTTGACGGTCGCCAGCAGCACCTTTGCGGCAGGTTTGCCCACCAATCCACTCCTTTTCTTTTCTTCTTCCAAGAAGGGAGTTAGGTATGCTACCGCCTTCTTCATTACACGTGCGCTTTTCACCACCTGCGGAAGAAACATTTTACCCGACCCAAACAAATCGCCCACCACATTCATTCCATCCATCAGTGGGCCTTCAATCACCTGCAACGGCTTATCGTATTTTTGGCGAGCTTCTTCGGTATCTTCTTCCACAAAATCCACGATGCCCTTCACCAGCGAATGAGTAAGCCTCTCCTCCACAGTGCCAGTTCTCCACTCATTATCGACTTCCTTTTTCTTTGCGCTGCCCTTCACCGTCTCGGCAAATTCAAGCAACCGCTCGGTGGCATCGTCACGTCTGTTTAACAACACGTCTTCCACTCTTTCCAATAAGTCTTTTGGAATCTCGTCATACACTTCCAACATGGTTGGATTGACGATCCCCATATCCATACCATTTTGAATGGCATGGTAGAGAAACGCAGAGTGCATCGCTTCGCGTACCTTCTGGTTCCCCCTAAAACTGAAACTGACGTTGCTGACGCCACCGCTCACATGGGCACCCGGCAGGTTCTCTTTGATCCATTTTGTCGCGTTGAAAAAATCGACCGCGTAGTTCTTGTGTTCATCAATTCCGGTGGCAACCGGAAAGATGTTCGGGTCGAAGATGATGTCCTCCGGGGGAAACTTCACCACATTCACAAGCACATCATATGCACGCTTGCAAATCGCGATTCTTCGTTCGTACGTATCGGCCTGCCCCTGCTCATCAAACGCCATGACTACAGCGGCTGCACCGTATCGCCTGACAAGTTTCGCCTGCCTGATAAATTCTTCTTCACCAACTTTCAAGCTGATGGAATTGACGATGCCCTTTCCCTGTAAACACTTGAGCCCCGCTTCTATCACCTCCCATTTGGACGAGTCGATCATCACGGGCACGCGTGCAATCTCTGGCTCTGACGCCATCAGGTTCAGGAACCTGACCATGGCCGCCTGAGAATCGAGCATCCCCTCATCCATGTTCACGTCAATCACCTGCGCACCACCGCGCACCTGGTCCAAAGCAACCTCGAGGGCTTCATCGTACTTATCTTCTTTGATCAACTTTAGGAACCTCGCTGATCCGGTGACGTTGGTTCGCTCACCGATGTTGACAAAGTTCGAGCTTGCCGTGATGATGACGGACTCCAGTCCACTGAGTTGTAGCAGTCGATTATCCATTGTCGTTCTAGGCCTGGGCTAAGCTGGTGTCGACTACCCGCGGTGAATATTTGGCAGCCAAATCGGCAATCACCTTGATATGATCTGGCGTGGTGCCGCAACACCCACCGATGATATTGACCAACCCTTCCTTGAGAAATTCTTCTATTTGCTCGCCCATCTGCTCAGGCGTCTGGTCGTATTGGCCAAATTCGTTGGGCAAACCCGCGTTAGGATGAGCGCTGGTAAAGAAAGGAGCGTGTTCACTCAATACCTGCAAGTGAGGTCGCAATGCGGACGCACCCAATGCACAATTCAAACCAATGGTGAGAATGGGAACATGGGATACAGAAATAAGAAATGCCTCCGGGGTCTGACCGGAAAGAATCCGGCCGCTGGAGTCGGTGATCGTTCCAGAGATCATCAGCGGGACAGACTCACCGGTTTCTTCAAACAATTCCTGAATGGCAAACAAGGCTGCCTTTGCGTTGAGGGTATCAGTAATCGTTTCAATCAGCAATGCATCCACCCCTCCTTCGATCAGCGCTTTGGCCTGTTCTTTGAATGCCTCCGCCAGGTGATCAAACGTTACCGCGCGATAACCGGGGTTGTTCACGTCTGGCGACATGGACGCCAACTTGGTGGTTGGTCCCATTGACCCCGCCACAAACCGAGGCTTTGCAGGATTCTTTTTTGTGAATTCGTCCGCAACCTCGCGGGCGATCTTCGCTGCCTCAAAATTGATTTGATAGACGTAGTCTTCCAGGTGGTAATCTGCTTGCGCGATGCGCGTACTGCCAAATGTGTTGGTCTCCGCGATATCGGCCCCCGCCTCAAAGTATTGGCGATGAATTTCCTTAATGATGTCGGGTCGGGTTACACTCAACAAGTCGTTGTTGCCTTTCAGCTGGTAGGGATGATTTTTCAGGATTTCACCACGAAAGTCCTCCTCGGTTAGCTGATAACGTTGGATCATTGTACCCATGGCACCATCCAGCACCATGATTCGTTTCTCTAAAATTTCGCTGATTTTCACTCTTTCTGATTCTTAATTTCATGCTTGTCCAGAAAGAGCCCGTTGATTGGCCGCCTATCTGCTTCGCACCGGACATTCCGATACGAATGGGAGTTAGCACAACGTCCTGGTTGTTTCAACAGGACAGGTTGCTAAGACATCATCGGGCCCAGTCCCTCCGTCTTTCTGGATAAGCACTGCAAAGAAATGCATAAAGTTTTTAAAAAAGAAGGCCATTGGCTTATTTTGAGGCGTTGTTGAATGCGCCCCGCCCAAGTAAAAACCCGTTGAAGCTCGCTGCCATTGATATTGGCTCCAATGCCATTCGCTTTCAGATCAGTTCCGTTTTGGACCAGGCCCCCAGGCCCCTCATTAAGAAATTAGAGTACGTTCGCTTTCCGCTTCGCCTTGGCCATGATGTGTTTACCACGAACCGCATCAGCGAGAGGAGCATTCAAAAATTCAGGAAGCTGATGAAGACGTACAAATTGCTCATTGAGCTTTACGAAGCAGACGATTATATGTTTTGCGCCACGTCTGCCATGCGCGAATCGGAAAATGGTGAGGAGCTTGCAAAACTAGTCCATGACGAACTGGGAATTACAATCCACATCATAGACGGCCATATGGAGGCCGAACTGATCAATAAGGCGATTCACTCATTCTTGGCAGACCACACCTATTTACATATTGATGTAGGTGGAGGAAGTACGGAACTGAACCTCTATGTGCACGGAAAAAAGATCGACACGCGGTCGTTCAAGATTGGTTCGGTCAGGATCCTGGAGCATCACGATTCACCGGTGATGTGGGAGGACATGGAGAAGTGGATCAAGTCGCATGTGAAAAGAAAGTATGGCAGACTCACAGCGGTTGGAACTGGCGGAAACATCAGCAAAATCTTTGAACTGGCAGAAAAAAAGCCAGGCAAGTCAATGTCCTTAAAAAGGGTGAAGGAGATTCAAAAAGTGGTGGAGGGATATACCCTGGAGCAACGCATTTACCAACTGCAGATGAATCCCGATCGTGCGGATGTGATCGTACCCGCGGCCAATATTTACATCAAGGTGATGGAGTGGGCCCGCGCGCAAAGCATCATCGTACCCGATGTCGGGTTAAAGGATGGGATTTTACTCCACCTGCTGGAGAAAAACCGCTTGCAACAAAAGATTGAATTCCAATCCTTCTGATTTCAGAACAGGGTCACGTCCTCGATGATTTCCCGGGTTACCAGGTAGAATTCTTTGTGGACATTGAAGATCGGTTCTCCGCTTTGTTCTTTCACCACGTAGCTGCCGTCCTCCTGCATGGTGTAGGCATTTACATTGTCTTTCAAATTGTAGCGCAGGATGTTCATGGCCTGCTTCTTGAGGATGTCTTGTTCGAGTTGGAACAAGGATTCAATCCTGCGATCAAAACTGCGTACCATCGCATCGGCACTTCCGATATACACTTTGGGATCGCCCGCATTGTGGAAATAGTAAATGCGTGAATGCTCCAGGTATTCGCCCACCAGGGAAATCACCTCAATGTTTTCGCTTAACCCAGGGCGGCCCGGACGAAGGCAGCACATGCCTCTGACGATCAGCTTAATCTTTACACCGGCTTGGCTGGCTGCATAAAGAGAATCAATAAACTCTCTATCCTGAAGCGAATTGATCTTGATTACGATTCCGCAAGGGATCCCATTTCGCGCGTTCTCAGCCTCGCGCGCCACCAGGTTGCACAATTGAATGCGCATGTCCCTGGGCGATGTAATCAGGTTGCGATAGGAACTGGGCTGTGAGTGGCCGGTGATCACGTTGAAGAACTCCGACACATCGTGCGCGTAAGACTCATTGGTACTCAGCAACCCAATATCTGTATACAGCCGGGATGTGGTCTCGTTGTAGTTGCCGCTGGAAAGGTGGACGTATCGAAATACTTTATCATCTCCCTCCTGCCGAACGATCAGGAGCAGCTTTGTATGGGTCTTCAAGCTGCTGACGCCATAGATCACAAAGCAACCGGCCTTTTGCAATCGTTGCGCCTCTTTAAGATTGTTTTCCTCATCAAAACGCGCCTTCACCTCAAACAATACCGACACATGTTTGCCTTGCTCGGCTGCACGCAAAAGCGCAGCGGTAACGCGCGATTCCCGCGCCACCCGATAGATGGTAACCTTGATGGACAGTACCTTGGGATCGTCAGCTGCTTTCTCCAAAAGTTCCAGCACGGGCTCCATCGAATTGTAAGGGTGGTGCAACAAGATGTCCCTTTCCTTCAGTACGTCAAACAGGTCCCTGGTACCTTGTTCGGGAAATGAAACGGGGTTCACGGCATCCCTGTTCTTCGAGCGCTTGTCTTTGAAATCCTTGTGGCCAATGACCTGCGTAAGGCCGGTAAGGTCAAGCAGACTCGATTTAGGAATGACGGTGATATTCAATTCATCGAGATCCCACTGGATCTTCAGCAGGCGAATCATCCAGGGGTCGGGTGATTCCATTACATCCATACGCACCACACGGCCGCGCCTGCGTGTCTGCAACTTGCGTTTAAGCTCCTCCAGGAAGTTTGATTCAATGTCTTCGCTTTCCTCGAGGGTGAAGTCGCCATTCCGATTGATTCGGAACAGGTTGATGCTCCTGATCTCGACATTACGGAAAAGCTGGTCAATGTTCCTGGCAATGATCGCCTCGATCGGTACAAAGAGAATCATGCCGTTTTCCCGCCTGATTTCGTAAAACCGCGGGATGTTGCTCGGCACCTGGATGAACGAAATGCGCTGGTTCTGCGGACTGTCTGCTGGCGCTTTGGTAACCACCCCGAACAGCAGCCGGTTATTCTTCAACGTAGGAAAAGTATGATAACTATCAAAGACCATGGGTGTAAGCATGGGAAAGATGGTCTTCGAAAAATATTGATCGACTTTCTGGGTCTCCTCAACACCCAAAGCCTCATAATCTGTGATGAGAAACCCGTTCGATTCAAACTGTGGCTTGAATTTGCTGACGAAGTATTGATGCTGGTCTAATACGAACTTCCTCACTTCGCCCAGCAGCAGTTGACGAAAAGGCTCCTCCCTCAGGCCACTGTAGTCAAGCCGGTCTTTGCCGTAGTCGAGGTAGTTGTACAGGCTACCCAGCCGGATGGTGCAAAATTCGTCCAGGTTGGAAGCCGTGATTGACAAGAATTTCATGCGATCGAAGATGCTCCGATCGATGTGCTTGGCCTGATCGAGTACCCGGTAATTGAACTTGAGCCAGCTCAGGTCACGGCTGATGTAGTTGCTCTGATGGATCAGCCGATCGACAGGATTGTCGCTCGCCTGGGTAACATTCGCTTCACTCACACGCTCCATACCGTACTTCCACTGTTAAATATCTATGCGGGCGTACTTGGCGTTCTTTTCAATAAACTCCCTTCGGGGTGCCACCTCGTCTCCCATCAACATTGAAAACAAGTGGTCGGCTTCTGCCGCTGACTCAATGGTCACCTGCTTCAGGGTTCGTTTCTCAGGGTTCATGGTTGTTGTCCAGAGTTGTTCCGGGTTCATCTCTCCCAAACCCTTGTAACGCTGCACGGCCACGCTTTCTTCTTTGCCATCCTTGCTCATTTCTTTCACCGTTATCGCGCGCTCGTCTTCGGTCCAGCAATAGCGCTCATCCTTCCCCCGCTTCAATAAATACAACGGAGGTAGTGCGATGTAAACAAATCCTTGTTCGATGAGCTCCCGCATATATCGAAAGAAGAAAGTTAAGATTAACGTTCGGATGTGACTGCCATCTACGTCCGCATCCGTCATAATGATAATTTTATGATAACGCAGCTTGCTTAAATTTAACGCCTTCTCATCATCCTGGGTGCCAAAAGACACACCGAGTGCGGTGATCATGTTCTTGATCTCCTCGTTTTCATAGATTTTGTGCTCCTGGGCCTTTTCCACATTCAGGATTTTTCCACGCAGCGGCAGAATCGCTTGGAAATTCCTATCTCGACCTTGTTTGGCTGATCCGCCTGCGGAATCTCCCTCCACCAGGTACAATTCGGAGATGGCAGGATCCCCACTGGCGCAGTCGGCCAGTTTACCAGGCAAGCCTGTGCCAGACAATACATTCTTGCGCTGCACCATCTCACGCGCTTTGCGCGCGGCAATGCGGGCCTGGGCTGCCAGGATTACCTTGCTTACAATTTGCTTCGCTTCCTTTGGATTCTCCTCCAGGTAAGTCTGCAGCATTTCGCCCACGGCCTGGTCCACCGCGCCCATGGCGTCAGAGTTGCCTAGTTTTGTTTTCGTCTGACCTTCGAACTGAGGTTCTGCCACTTTCACGGAAATCACGGCCGTTAACCCTTCCCGAAAGTCGTCTCCGTTGATATCGATTTTTGCTTTCTCCAGCAAGCCTGACTTATCGGCATAACCTTTCAGCGTACGGGTAAGTGCCCGCCTGAAGCCAGCCACGTGTGTACCCCCCTCGATGGTATTGATGTTGTTCACGTAGGAAACCAAGTTCTCGCTGAATGACGTGTTGTAGCTCATGGCCACCTGCACCGGGATATCGCTCTTGTCGTTTTCGATGTAGATTGGGTTGGGGATCAGCTTTTCCCGGGTCGCGTCCACGTACTCCACAAATTCCCGCAAGCCTCCCTCAGAATAAAATTCATCTGTTCGCGCATTGCCCGACTCATCCATGTCGCGCCTGTCAATCAAAACGAGCCTGATCGATGGATTGAGGAATGCAAGTTCCCGCAAGCGGGAAGAAACGGTTTCGTAGTTGTACTCCAATACTGAAAACACCGTAGAATCGGGTTTGAAATGAACGGTTGTGCCCGAGTTTTCTGATTCGCCAACAGTTTTCACCGGATATTGTGGGACGCCCCGGGCATATTCCTGCTCGAAGATCTTTCCATCGCGATAGACGGTGGCCTTGAGTTTTTCTGACAAGGCGTTTACGCAGGAAACCCCCACTCCGTGGAGACCTCCCGACACCTTATAGGTGTTCTTATCAAATTTTCCACCTGCATGCAGCACGGTCATCACCACCTCGAGGGCCGAGCGCTTCTCCTTTTCGTGCATATCGGTAGGAATGCCGCGCCCATTGTCCTCCACCGTTACGGAATTGTCTTCGTTGATGGTCACGATGATCTTGTCGCAATACCCTGCGAGTGCTTCATCGATTGAGTTGTCAACCACCTCCCAAACCAGGTGGTGGAGACCCTTTACACTGACGTCTCCGATGTACATGGCCGGGCGTTTCCGCACCGCCTCGAGACCTTCTAAAACCTGTATGTTGCTAGCCGAATAATTGACTTCTTTCTTCGCTTTTTCTACGCTCATTTAGGGACATTTACAAACCGCCAAAAATAACCTTTTCCGCCTCAAAAACCGCATTTTTTAAGACACAAAGTGGAAGATATTTTGGGTGATTTGGTCGGACCGGACCCCCATCAAAAATTAATAACTAACAAATTAGTTTACCTTTGTTCTGCATGGATAAGAAAGGCCTTTTTTCGCTCATTTTCGCAGCCACATTTTTGGGAGTGACTGCGCAAGAATTTGTCTACATACCCAAGCCTCAACGACTGCCGATTTTTCAGTCGAAAAGCGACTCGTTGCGCTACCACGAGATCGATCGTGTCTTGGTGAGCCATTTCAGAAACCGTGACTTCTCGATCAACCTCGATAGTCTCATGCTGTTGAGGCGACAATTGTTTGACGCGAAGGTTACGGGTTTTCGAAATGAGTATGTGCCCCATTCCAAATTCACGCCATGGGAAGAAGCCCAGTCCCTTCCGGTCGACTCCGTCAAAGCGGTTTCCTTCGGGCCTGAATGGACCGGGTTGCCAGCAGAGTTGACCGGCTTTAAACAAGTGGTAGCAGTTGAACTGATTGGTACGAAGTTGAACAAGCTGCCGAAACTGCTGAAACAATTGCCCAACCTGCGTTTTGTATATCTGCTTGACAACCGACACCCAGGAAAGCTTCGCCTGAGCCGAAACGCAGCCATTGAACGACTGGCTGTTCGCACCAGCGACCCTTCCAAATTACCCCGCAGCTATCGGAAGCTCCGCCAGCTAAAGGTATTGGATTTGGGAGAATGTTCCCTGACTTCCATTCCCAAAGGCTTCAGGGGCAATAAGAAATTGAAGGAGCTGCTGTTGGCCAGAAACGAAATAGACTTAGCGAGTGGCCATTTTTCGACCAGCAAGAAAATCGAGAAGTTGGATTTGCAAAATAACAAGATCACGGTAGTGCCGGCCCGCATGGCCAGGTTTCGCAACCTGAAGAAGCTGCTCTTTAACAACAATCGGATAACCGAAGTAAGTCCCACGATGGGCGATCTCACCGCCCTTGAAGAGCTCTCTTTTTACAACAATAAACTCTCTGCATTCCCCTCCTTTATTTATGGGCTCACTGAATTGAGACAAGTTGATTTGTACTACAATGCGATTGACAGAGTGGAGCCAGCGCTAGGTAATTTGAAAGCCCTGGAGGTTCTCTACTTGTCACACAACAAGTTGTTGTCTGTGCCCGAAACCATCGGCTCCCTTCAAAACCTGGAACAACTCTATTTGCACAACAACCGGTTGACGGAGGTGCCGGCAAGCCTTGGCCAATTGAGCAAGTTGAAGACCTTGCGGCTCAGCAACAACAACCTGTCGGAGTTGCCGGAATCTTTTGCCCAACTCACAAAGCTCCAATACTTCGACATTTCGAACAATCAGTTTCGATCGATCCCGCTTGACTTCACTGCATTCTCGGAAATGGAGATACTGTCGCTTGTGAACAACCCCATCGAAAAGCAATCGCTTGCCCGCCTCGCGCAGCAATTGGAGCAATTGAAGTCAAGAGACGTGATCGTACACCTGGAATCGTTCTAGCGCCTGTCAGGCAACCTTCACTTTGGTTTTTTCCTTGGCTTTTTTGTCCTTTTTTTGGCCGTTCTCCGACTCGCTGAGCAGGTGTGCTTTTGCTTTTTGCAATTCTGCTTTTTGGCCCTCGGAAACCGTGGGGTAACTTAACTTCAACTTCTCAAACTCGCGGAAGATGATAGACGCAATGGCCAGCCTGGAGAACCACTTGTTATCGGCCGGTATGATGAACCAGGGTGCGTAGGGCGTAGACGTTTCGCTGATCGCCTCGCCATAAACTTCCTGGTATTTGTCCCAGTAGCCGCGCTCTTTCAAATCAGACAAGGAAAATTTCCAGTTCTTGGCAGGGTCATCGATTCTTTCAAGAAATCGCTTCTTCTGCTCCTTCATAGAAACATGGAGAAAGAATTTGAGAATCAACGTGCCATTTAATGCGAGGTTTTTTTCGAGCCTGCGGATTTGCTTGTACCGGTTGTCCCAGAATTTCTTATCAATCTGATCTACCGAAGTAATGCCCGGGAGTTGTTCGTTGAGCACCCACTCCGGATGAACGCGGGTAACCAATACGTTTTCATAGTGCGAACGGTTGTGAATGGCTATCTCGCCCCTGGCGGGCATCGCGATGTAGTGACGCCAAAAATAATCGTGATCCAACTCCTGTGCATTCGGAGCTTTGAAACTGTACACCTTCACACCAAGGGGGTTGAATCCCGACATGATGTGCTTAACAGCCCCGTCTTTTCCAGCCGCATCCATGGCCTGAAAAATGATCAACACACTGTACTTGTTGTGGGCGTAGAGCTTGTCCTGAATTTCTGCCAGGTGCTTACGCCCCATCTCGAGCATGGCTTCAGCGTCCTTTTTTGAAAGGGTTTTACCCTTGTACTCAGTGGCGTAGTCCGAAAGTTTGATCTTCTTTTTGGGCTTCACCCGCAGGTGGTTGATCTTAATTAGTTTTTCATCGGAGAGCATGGCGGTAGGTGTTGGTTACAATGATCTAATATAGGGCAATTAGTAGCTGATTGTTCCTGATTTTCATCAGGGCGATGAGTGACTGTCGGGGGCGGGTCAATATTGGCCCATCCGCAGCAAAACCAGTGTACACGCCTCTTCGGTTTCGATCCCTGCGGCCTCTGCCTTGCGTTTAAACGTGGCATTTTCCGTTCCGGGGTTGAAAAGAATGCGCTTGGGATTCAAGCCGATAAGGTAATCTTCATGTTCCGGCTGGTGACGCGGGCCGATATACAGAGTGATGGTGTCCACATCGGCTATTTCCGGCTTTTTTCGGATATCCAGTATTTCCTGCCCAAACACGGCCCCCCGCTTTATCCCCAACGGAACGATGGGATGATCATATTCAGTTAGCAACTCGGCAGCGGCATAGGCATAACGTGCCTGGTTGGGCGTAGCCCCTACGATTACGGTTTTTTTGCTCATCGGTTCCTTATTTTCAGGTTTACTGCTTCTGCGCAGCGTTCGCCATCCATCGCTGCCGACACGATGCCACCGGCATAGCCTGCTCCCTCGCCACTTGGAAATAGGCCACCGATCTGCAGATGCTCGAGCGTTTGTTTGTCGCGGGGAATGCGCACGGGCGATGACGTCCTGCTTTCAACGCCAATTACCTGTGCATCGTTCGTTAAATAGCCTTTCATCTTCTTTCCGAAGTCCTTAAACCCCTCCCGCAAGGATTCATAAATCACCTTTGGAAGCACGCTTCGCAAGTCCACGGATGCCAAACCAGGTTGATAGGATGTTTCCAACAGCTGGTCCGATACCTTGCCGTTGACAAAATCGACCAGGCGTTGAGCCGGTGCGGTCTGCTGATGGCCAGCGGCTGCACACGCCCGTTGCTCAATATCTCGTTGAAAGTACATGGCCGCCAGGGCACCTTGCGATTGATAGGGGCGAAAATCGGATTGATCGACCGACACCACGATGCCGGAGTTGGCAAACCTTGAGTCCCTGCGAGACGGACTCATGCCGTTAACAACCACCTCGCCCGGTGCGGTGGCAGACGGTACGATAAATCCACCCGGGCACATGCAAAAGGAGAATACCCCTCTTTGTTGCCCGCCAGGATTGGCCTGATGCACCATTGAATAGGATGATGCCGGCAAGTACGGATCGCGGACATCGCAATGATATTGAATCTGATCGATCAGTTGCTGTGCATGCTCTACGCGCACACCCAACGCAAAGGGTTTCATCTCAATCAGAACCCCGCGGTCATTCAACAATTGAAAAATGTCTCTTGCAGAGTGGCCTGTCGCCATAATCACCGCTTCACTTCTAATCCGCTCCCCTCCGTTCACGACCACACCTCCGATTTTGCCGGAGCGGAGGATCAAGTCGGTCACACGCGTATCAAAGCGTACCTCGCCCCCTGCCTGTTCAATGGTCTCGCGCAGGGCTGTCACCAGTTTGGGCAGCTTGTTGGTTCCAATGTGTGGATGGGCATCGAACAAGATGTCTTTGCCAGCTCCATGGGCCACCAGGATTTCCAATATTCGCCTGACATCGCCCCGCTTTTTGGAACGCGTGTAGAGTTTCCCATCGGAATAGGTACCTGCACCCCCTTCACCGAAGCAATAGTTAGATTCCGGGTTTACGATTTGTTCTTTGTTAATGGCTGCCAGGTCGCGCCTGCGACTTTGTACATCCTTGCCTCGCTCCACCACGATGGGCTTCAGTCCAAGTTCGATCAATCGGAGTGCCGCAAAAAGTCCTGCCGGGCCTGCCCCGACAATGATCACCTCTTCCTTGTTGGAAACGGGCTGATAAGAAAAATCCAGCTTTCGGTCTGCTGATTCTGCGCGAACCAATTCCACCTGAACGCGGACAGTCACCTTCCTTCCGCGAGCGTCAATGGATCGCTTGAGGGGAAGCAGCGACACTTCAGGAGAAGGCTTGAGTCGATCGCGAAGGACTTCTGCGAACAAGGCGTCATCAAAAGCCTCACGAGGTGTGAGCTCGAGCTCGATTGTCTTTGACATCATGAAAGGTGTCTATCCTTCAATTATTATCTCCTCACATCAAATGAGAAGGAATATCCAAAATTAAAGCCAAAGCGAACGCCATGCGCCAGGTTGCCTTTGTTCACATTGGCAAACACATCTTCATAGATGGGTTCGACATCAAAAATGCGGTACCCTGCCGTATAGCCAACGAAGGCATCGATCGTAAAGCCATCTCCATTGTTTTTTGTCATCAGGCGGTTGCCGATCATGACACCGTATTCGGCTTTTTGTTCGGACGCGCTGGCGGTGAGTTGCGTGGTAGGAGATTGAAAGGGCGCCACGTTGGCAAAATGCCCCACATTGGTGAAGCGCACCTCGTGTGCGAAGTACCACATGCCAATCTTCCAGGGATTATAAAATTTCTGTTTTACGCCAATGGCATAGCCTCGCCTGAACAGCTGGTCCTGCGGAACTTTGCTGTCGGTGGAGTAGAACGGGTTGCGGATTACTTCAAATTCAAACTCGTGGCCTAGGCGTTCTTCGTTGTAAAACTCAATGCCATAGGGCATGTTGCCGATAAACGAAGCAAGCGGGTTACCTTGCATGATGACGCCACGGTATTCTGGAAATCGCGGAGTGAAATAATAAAAACCCTTCCGGGCCGACCGGATCACGCGGGGGCCACGGTAGCTGGGGCGATCGAGCAAAGAATTAATTTGATCAGCCAGCGATTTGTCTTCATAAAACGGTTTGTAATATCCCGAGAGCAAACCATCCTCCTCATACAATTCCCAGGTACCCATGCGCAGGCCATTATCAATTGTGCCCTTGGTTTGTAGGGTTCCACTCGGATAGTACCCATAGTAGGTGCCCTTGCCATTGTCAAAGTCACACTCCCCTTCCCGTTTGCCATCTTCAAAATAGTACATCCACTTGCCCTGATTCTTGCCATCGACAATCTGGCCCTTGACCTTCAGCTTTCCGCTTGGGTAGTATTCGGTGTATTCACCGGATCCGTTGTGATAGGTAATTTCACTTTTCAATGAACCATCTGGATTCAATGAACTCCAGTATCCGTTCTTCCTTCCACCCACAAACTTGCCAGACGAGCTGATGGCGCCATCCTCATAATAGTATGTCCATGCTCCATCCGGCTGATCGTTCTGATAACTACCAGTCGAAGCGACACTTCCCGAAGGGTAATAATATTTCCACTCACCGCTCTTTCGCCCATTCAGGTAATCGCCTTCACCATTCAATGTGCCGTCCTCCGCATAAAAACGCCAATGACCCACGTTGCGCGCACCCGCCTTCGGGCCTTCCGCGTAAACCTTTCCCGAATGATAGTATTCGATGAATCGGCCGTGGTCCTCTTCGTATTCGATTTCTCCTTTCAGCGTTCCGTCTTCAAAAAAAGTCTGCCACAGGCCCGCACGCTTGTTGCCCACATACGCACCTGTTTCTTTCAGGTCACCGCTTTCATAGTATATCTTCCACACACCATCTTTCTCCTTTCCGTTGATGGTGCCCTCCATGCTGCGCTGTCCATTTTCGTAAAAGTACTCCCACAATCCGTAATTGCTATTTTGCCTGAGGATACCCCGCATTTTGATGTTGCCCGTCTCGTAAAAGAATTCCCACACACCGGTGGTCTCATTGTTCACAAAATGCCCTTTGGATTCAATGTTTCCATTCAGGAAATAAGAAATGTACCTGCCATGAAGCACGTTTGAAATCGTGTCTTTGACTTGATAGATTTCCTTGATGTGGCGCTTGGCTGCATCGTGGTGGGAATAACGCGTGATGCTTTGTGCATGCAGGGAGGCGGCACACAGAAAGAGGAACAGATAAGTGGCGCGCGATTTCACGGGATGGCGAAGAGGAACGCTAAGTTACACAGAAATCAGATGAGAATCTATTGGCTCCGCAGGATCGCGGCCTTGCCCCACTCAGCTTTCTCCTGCTCGGACCACGCTTCCGGGAAGAAGGTAATTTTCTGGAAGCGGGGTGGCAAATACTTCTGCCAATTGGTGCCCCCGGTTGCCTTGATGTCCTCCGGATCTTTCTGCAAATACCTTCCGGCAGAACGCATGTGGGCCAGTGGCCACAACACGTTGGCCAACTGATCGAAGGCCCGGAGTCGTTTCAGCACCTCATCGGAGTTTGGAAAATGCCGCAGGTAGGTCGCTCGTAAGTTTTTATCCTGATGGTCTTTTGCGGTTTGCAGAAACTGGCCGCTGTACTTCTTTTCAAATTGTTGGAGCGTTAACGTCTTTTTGCCCGACTTAAGTTCGGTGGCTCCACTCTTCCAATACAACGATTCCATTTGTTCTTCAAGCGATGCCTCGGCCAGTTGCCTTCGCCTGTCACCGTGCACGAGGTTAATGATGTCGGTGGAACAAATCTCGATCAGGCGATACTGAGCCGATTGGAAGCCGCTGGCCGGCAACAGGGCCATCCTGAATTTCAGGAACTGTTCCTTCTCCATCCCATCGATCATGATGGCAAAAGAATTTTCCAGGTGCTGGAAATACCGGATCACCCGATCCAGGCGCGTAATGAAAAAGGATTCCTCGATGGATGCTTTAGAAGCGATCTGATCGATTTCATGGAGAATCAACCTAAAGTACAACTCTGTGATCTGGTGATATAAGATAAAAACCTGCTCATCCGGAAACTGTGTCTTCGGACTTTGCAGGCTAAGCAGGGTGTCCAGGTGGATGTAATCCCAATAGGTAAGGTAGTCGGAATAGAGCAGCCCATCCAGGTAAGACGACAAATCCTGACCCATTACTTCATACTTCTGTTCCAGTTTTTTGAGCTGTTCGATTAGCGAAGGGTCAAGCGATGATTTGTCCATAGAATTCTGAATACTTGCTTAAATTTGAGCCCGAAGTTAGCCATTTCAACAAGATCCAAAGCATGGGTTGATGGGCTAAATCCAACCATTCAATTGATATAACCATGAGTGCCACTGCAGAAGCCAAAGCCAGGAAGTCGTTGAAGCAAGACGTTTTTGATCATCCTGATTTTTATCAGATTGATGGACTGTTGACCGAAGAACACAAGCTCATTCGCAGTTCCATCCGCGACTTTGTAAAGAAAGAGATCTCTCCCTACATCGAAGACTGGGCACAGCGTGCGCATTTCCCTTACGAGATTGTAAAGAAGTTTGGTGACATTGGCGCCTTTGGGCCCACGGTGCCGGAAGAATATGGCGGTGGCGGACTGGATTATATCTCATATGGGTTGATCATGCAGGAAATTGAGCGCGGTGATTCCGGCATGCGGTCTACGGCCTCCGTGCAAGGCTCTTTGGTGATGTACCCGATCTATAAATTCGGAAACGAGCCGCAGAAGAAAAAGTATTTACCCAAGCTCGCTTCAGGCGAGTGGTTGGGATGTTTTGGATTGACCGAGCCTGATCACGGATCCAATCCATCTGGCATGGTAACCCACTTCAAAGACAAAGATGATCACTACCTGTTGAATGGCGCCAAGATGTGGATCTCCAATTCGCCCAAAGCAGACATAGCGGTGGTGTGGGCCAAAAATGAAGAGGGAAGAATCCACGGCTTGATCGTAGAACGTGGCATGGAGGGATTCTCCACCCCGGAGACCCACGGCAAGTGGTCGTTGAGGGCCAGTGCAACGGGTGAGCTTGTGTTTGACAATGTGAAGGTTCCGAAAGAGAACCTGCTGCCCGGCAAGAATGGACTGGGTGCCCCGTTAATGTGTTTGGATTCGGCTCGATATGGAATTGCATGGGGAGCGATTGGCGCAGCGATGGACTGTTATGATTCTGCGAGGCGTTATGCTTTGGAAAGGATTCAGTTTGGAAAGCCCATCGGCAGCTTCCAGCTGGTGCAGAAGAAATTGGCCGAGATGCTTACAGAGATCACGAAGGCGCAACTGCTGAACTGGCGACTTGGCACTCTCATGAACGAAGGCAAGGCTACGACCCAACAAATATCACTTGCGAAGAGGAACAACGTGCAAGTGGCGCTGGAGATCGCGCGGGAGGCGCGACAAATTCATGGTGGCATGGGCATCACGGGCGAGTATCCCATCATGCGCCACATGATGAACCTGGAGTCGGTGGTGACCTATGAGGGCACTCATGATATCCACCTGCTCATCCTCGGAAATGAAATCACGGGCATTCCGGCTTTCGTATAATCAATGAAGGTAGTTACCGTACTGGGCGCCCGCCCGCAGTTTATCAAGGCGGCACGGGTTTCTGCTGCTTTTAAGCAACAGGGAATTTCCGAGATCATCGTACACACCGGGCAGCATTTCGATGCGAAGATGTCGCATGTCTTCTTTGATGAAATGGACATTCCAGCACCGCAGTACTTTCTTGAGGTGAACAGTCTGGGCCATGGTGCCATGACGGGACGCATGCTGGAGAAAGTGGAAGACGTATTGCTGAAAGAGAAGCCCGACATGGTGATGGTGTATGGCGACACGAACTCCACGCTGGCCGGGGCGCTTGCTGCTTCGAAGTTGCACATTCCAGTGGCACATGTGGAGGCGGGCCTGCGGAGCTTTGAGATGCGCATGCCAGAGGAAATCAACCGAATCCTTACTGATCGTGTGAGCAACTATCTTTTTTGTCCGACCACCACTGCGGTCGAAAACCTGAAAAAGGAAGGATATGAAAATTTTGATGTATCCATTGAACTGGTCGGTGACGTAATGTACGATGCGGTGCTACACTATCAGGACAAGGCCCTTCGTACATCGACCATCCTGGAACAGCTCTCACTCGACAAAGGCGGGTTTGTATTGAGCACCTTACATCGGGCCGAGAACACAGACGACCCGCAGCGACTCAGATCCATCCTGGAAGCACTCAATGAAATCAACGCAGAAAAAAAGGTGATTCTTCCCTTGCACCCACGCACGCAAAAGATCATCGCCAAAGAGCAAATCAAAACTTCCGTACAAATTATCGACCCCGTTGGATATTTTGACATGCTCCGGCTACTCGATGGCTGTCAACTCGTGTTAACCGACAGCGGAGGCCTGCAAAAAGAGGCTTACTTTTTCAAGAAGTTTTGTGTGACCCTCAGAGACCAAACCGAATGGGTGGAACTGGTGGAGGCAGGTGCCAACGAGCTGACCGGAGCCGATGGCCAAAAAATCCTGGAAGCAGCCAAACGTCTCCTGAGAACTCATTTCAGCGCTTCTGGAGCACTTTACGGGTCCGGAGATGCGTCCTGCCGAATAATAAAGAAACTCGTCTAAACCGGCCCCACAACTGCCCTCTCCCAGCGTATAATTGGTTGTAGTTTCAATCATTTAATCAGGGGTGACATGAAGAAGTTGATGTTTTTTATCACCGCCATTTTTGCCGCAAGCTTCATGTTTGTGGGATGTGGCGAAGACCGGGAAACGCCCGCCAGACTTGAGGTATGGCTTACCGATTCACCTGGCGATTTCCAGGAAGTGAATGTGGATATCGAGGCAGTAGAGATTAACAGCACGGGTGCTGATTCAGGCTGGCAAGCCATCCCAATCCAGGCCGGTGTCTATGACTTACTCAAACTGACGGACGGACTGGACACCTTGCTGGGCACGATTGAGTTGCCACCAGGCCGCATTTCTCAAATCAGGCTCAAGCTGGGTAATGACAACACAGTAAAAATGGATGATCAATTACTGCCATTGACCACGCCAAGTGCGCAACAATCAGGGCTCAAGCTCAATGTCAATGCGACACTGGAGGCAGGAGTTGTCTACAAAATGCTCCTCGATTTTGATGCGGCCCGTTCGGTGGTCGTAAATCCTGATCAGAAAATTCTGAAGCCCGTAATTCGAACCATCGTGGAAGCCCAAAGTGGCGCTGTGAATGGAACCGTGACTCCCGTGGAAGCTTCACCTGCTGTGTATGCGGTTGTCAGTACCGATACTGTGGGCACTTCCTTTGCAGATGCCACCACGGGCAAGTTTGTGGTGAAAGGACTTCAGCCGGGAACCTACTCGATTCGATTTGCTCCATCCAGCAACTATGCCGAAAAGACTATTGACGGAGTGGTGGTCTTGCTGGGACAATCGACCGACCTTGGAGAAATAGAATTTGAATAATAATCCCGCAGGGATTTTTTCATCATTCAATTGGCCGGAGGAAGAGTTGCCTCCGGCTATTCTATTACTACCGCCTGCACCGCCAGTCGCAGGGCCGGTTTCAGTGGATCGTTGGAATAAATGCTTACGGCCTTGAGCGTGGTGCCGACCCGTTCGGTAGCCTCGAATCGCAACGTCAGCTCCGCTTGCTTGCCCGGTTGAATAAGTTGTGTACTCACATTGGCCGACAAGCAACTGCAATTGGTTTGCACATCGCGGATGAGCAGATCTTGTTTGCCCGCGTTTCGGATCTTGATGGTGCGGCTTGTGTGCTCATTTGCAGAAAGCGTGCCCACATGGATGCTGGCTGAATCGAGTATCAGCAACGGGGCCTCCTTGAGTTCTTCATCACTCAGGGGTGGAAAAAACTCTGATAAGTTGGCGTAGACCGGAAGGTACTTGATGGGCTGGCTCTCATCGTTGGTGTGCAGTTCAATGCTCTCGGAGGCAAAACCAAATTTGTTCCTACCGGGGCCATCGAAGGTTAATTCCAGGGTGGTCGCCTCGCGTGCCGGCAGCTCGTCAGCTACTTTCACTTTCAAGTACGAAGGCGTGACGACCTGGAATAGATCCAGCGGCTTGTCGCTGGCGTTGTAAATCATGAATGTCTTCACGATGGGTGGCTGATTGATATAGACGTTTCCCATGTTGAGTGACTGCTCCTGCAGCCGAAGGTTTCCCAGGGCAACCGGATACCTGTCTACCCGGGCCTTGAGGGCATCGCGCTCGACACGGCCACGGATGGACAAGACGATGGGCGTTGCATTCCAGTCGGTTGTGACCGACAGCGTCTTGGAAAAAAAGCCAGGTCTGCCCTTCGGATCGAACCTGGCCTGCACAAAGCCTTTTCCGCCAGGTGGTATGGGATCTTTCGACCAGGCCGGAACGGTGCACCCGCACGATGCCTGAACCTGGATGATGGTGATCGCCCGATTGGATTTATTGACGAAGTTGAAAATGTGCTCAACCACCCCGGCTTTCTCCTCGATGGCCCCGAAATCATGGGTGGTCGCTTCGAAGTGAACCGGTTCGGCAAGTTGTGCGGAAAGGCTCCCACTCCAAAGGCTCAACGTATAAATCAATCCCATTGCTTTCATTCCACTTCGCATGATTTATCTCCTGCAAAGTTAAGGCTTATTCAAACAACACCTGTTTATTTGCAATCGTTATGGCCAGAATCCTTACCGGAATACAAAGCAGCGGACGACCACACCTGGGCAATCTTTTGGGCGCGATCATTCCCGCGATTGAACTATCGAAGCAGCCCGGCAACGAGTCGTTCTTCTTCATTGCGGACTTACACTCACTGACGACCATCAAAGACCGGCAACAGCGAATCGACAATGTGCGCGCGGTGGCAGCCGCCTGGTTGGCTTTTGGATTTGATGTGGACAAGAACGTGTTCTACCGCCAAAGCCGGATACCGGAGGTATGTGAGATGACCTGGTACCTCAGCTGCTTTGCGCCCTACCCCATGCTGGCCAACGCACATTCGTTCAAAGAAAAGTCAGACAGGCTGGCGGATGTAAACGCGGGCATCTTCACCTACCCGGTGTTGATGACTTCTGACATTATCATGTACGATGCGAACTTTGTGCCGGTGGGTAAAGATCAAAAGCAGCACCTCGAAATCACCCGCGACATTGCCGCTGCCTTCAACCTGCAGTACGGTGACACGTTCGTGATCCCGGAGCCTAAGATTTCAGAGGAGTTGATGACCATCCCCGGCACAGACGGACAGAAAATGAGCAAGTCTTATGGAAACATCATTGATATTTTTCTGCCGGAGAAGGAATTGAAGAAGCAGATTATGTCGATCGTTACCGACAGCACACCCCTGGAAGCTCCAAAGAATCCGGACAACGATAACGTGTTTGCCATTTACAAGCTCATCGCTACCGCGCAGCAAACTGAAGCACTGAAACGGAAATACCTGGCCGGCAATTTTGGTTACGGTCATGCGAAGCAGGCCCTGTTGGAACTCATCCTGGAAAAGTACAAAGCAGAGCGTGAAGCCTTTGCCCATTTCATGAGCAATACGGACGAACTGGATGCGAAGCTGGAGCAGGGCGAAGCGAAAGCGCGCGTGGTGGCCAATGAGGTGCTGGGGAGAGTCAGAGAGAAATTAGGGTATCGATAGATACTGGATTCTGGATTCTGGATTCTGGATTCTGGTGGATTCTGGATTCTGGATGCTGGATGCTACTTGTGGGTGAGCTCCATCGCTGGTTGCCGGCTACCAGTTACAGGTTACAGGTTACAGTTGTTACAGTTACAAGTTACAAGTGCCGGTTGCCAGTTACCAGTTGCTAATTCGCGATCCAGAGCACTTCCTGTTTTTCCTTGCCCACATTCAGGATCACGCGGGTAGGATTCGGGAGTAACACGAGTTTGGTTTCCTTGCCCTTGTACTTGTCGATCTCTACAAAAATCCCTTCAGTGGCGGCCACCTTGAATTCATTGTTGCTCACATCATAAGACTTGGCGATGTAGGCGATGGGATAGAGCACATCCGTGTCGGGGCTGATCTCATCATGCAACTCTTGCAATATGCCCTCAAGGAAGTCACCATAAGATTCCTGAAAATCGTCTTCCAGGTCGTGAAGCTGCTCTTCGAGTTCATCGTACCTGGGGTTATTGTAATCCAGGGCGCTGAGTTCGTTTCGTTTGATGATGATTTGCTGCAGCGCCTTGTCAAGTGCGTTCAGATCCATGGGTGGTATTGGATGATGTCGATTATGACGGTCAAGATAATTGAATTGAACCCTAAATTAAAAGCGAAACGAGCGGGAATGATTAATTTTGGATAGCCAAACGGACGCAGCATATGGAACCCGATTTTCTACCCATTAACGGAACCGATCACATTGAATTTTATGTGGGCAACGCCAAGCAGGCATCCTTGTTTTACCAGCATTGCTTCGGATTCAAACTGGTGGCCTATGCCGGTCCAGAGACCGGAGTGCGGCAAAAAGCTTCTTACGTGTTGCAGCAGGGCAAAATCCGCTTTGTGCTGACTTCCTCGCTGCAGCCCAACTCCCCCATTGCCGAGCACCATACCAAGCACGGTGATGGAGTGAAAGTATTGGCGCTGTGGGTGGATGATGCGCGAAAATCATTTGAAGAAACCACCAAGCGGGGCGCCACGCCCGCTTCGGAGCCGGAGGTTTTGAAGGATGAAAACGGTGAGGTGGCAGTGGCCTCGATCAAGACCTATGGTGATACCATCCACACCTTCGTGGAAAGAAAAAATTACAAAGGCCCATTCCTGCCTGGCTTCAAGGCCGTTGCGAGTCCCTTTGAGCCAAAGCCGATTGGATTAAAGTACGTGGATCATTGTGTGGGCAATGTGGAGTTGGGGCAGATGAACAAATGGGTAAAGTTTTATGAAGATGTAATGGGTTTCAAGCTGCTGATCACCTTTGACGACAAGGACATTTCCACCGAGTACAGTGCGCTAATGTCGAAAGTAGTAAGCAACGGCAACGGCTATATTAAGTTCCCGATTAACGAGCCCGCCCAGGGCAAGAAGAAATCACAGATTGAAGAATACCTGGACTTCTACAAAGGCGCGGGCGTACAGCACATTGCCATTGCCACGGATGACATCGTAGAGACCGTGTCGCAGTTGAGGGAGCGCGGTGTCGAATTTTTATACGTACCGGAAGTCTATTACGAAGATGTGCTTGACCGCGTGGGCGAGATTGAAGAAGACCTGGAAGCCCTCAAGAAGCAGAACATTCTCATCGACCGAGATGACGAAGGCTATCTGCTGCAGATTTTCACCAAGCCCATCCAGGACCGGCCCACCCTGTTCTTTGAAATCATTGAGCGCAATGGCGCCAAGTCATTCGGAAAAGGCAACTTCAAGGCCCTTTTCGAGTCAATTGAAAGAGAACAGGAGTTGAGGGGGAATCTTTGACTTGTTTCAGGTTACGAGTTACAGGTTCCAGGTCAGCCTTGTAACCCGGAACCTGTAACATGTCACAATCTTTATTTCTTAAACACGTACCGTGTGATGAAGATACCGTTGCCATCGGATTTGCCGGCATCGCTCTCCACCCCACTCGTTACGAACACGAGCTCCCATCCTTCTTTCGCCATCTCAGTGAGTTTGTTGGAAACCACTGCATCGTTGGATGAGATGTTCTGAAAGTTGATGCCCGCGATGCTGTAGAAGTTCAGCAGCTTGGTTTCTTCGAAGGCCTCGATCTTCACCTCGCCACGCTTTACATCGCCCATATCGCTCTTGGTGCCATCATCGCGCGAGGTGGTAAGTGATTTGTAGTCGGCCTGCTCAGTCGCATAGGTCATGCGCGAACGGCCCAGACCGCCCGGTACGATGGACTCAACGGTGGTTACAATACGATATTCCTGACCAAACGAAGCCACGGAAACGAGGACAAATACAAGAAGTGTGATTGGTTTTTGCATGGTTATGTTGTTGTTTAATTCAGGTGAATATAACGACAAAGATGGGGCCAGGTTGATTGATCCCGATCAAATTTTGGTTGTTTCTTTCGCTATGTTTGGCCTGCTCGAGATTTTGGCAGAATAGCGACCTGCTTATTTTTGCAAATTCACATACCCTTTTTGAAATGTCTCTTCTTGAACTCGCCAAATCCAATGCCCAGCGATGGCTCGACAGCCCGGTGGTTGACCCGGACACCAAAGCCCAGATTCAATCGCTCATGCAAGCTGGAGATGAGAAGCCATTGATCGACTCCTTCTACAAGCAGCTCGAGTTTGGCACGGGTGGCCTGCGTGGGGTGATGGGTGTCGGTTCGAATTGTATGAACAAATACATGGTGGGCATGGCTACGCAGGGGTTGGCCAACTATTTGAAGAAGGTGCACGGATCGAAAAAGATCAGCGTAGCGATTGCGTTCGACAGCCGGAACAACAGTCCTTTCTTTGCGCAGGTGACCGCTGACGTGTTCTCAGCCAACGGCATCCATGTGTATCTCTTTGATGAGCTCCGGCCCACTCCCCTTTTGTCATTTGCCATTCGATATCTGCAATGCCAGAGTGGTGTGGTGATCACCGCATCACATAATCCAAAAGAATACAACGGGTACAAGGCTTATTGGAATGGCGGGGCGCAGGTGGTGCCACCGCACGATCAGAATGTGATCGCGGAAGTGAACGCCATTGCCAGCTTTGAGGAGATTAACTTCAATGCCAACCGGTCGCTGATCCACCTGGTGGCGCCCGCGGTAGAAAACGCGTATTATGAAGAGGTGATCAAGCTGATTCCCGCCAAGGAAAGCGTGCACCGGCAGGCGGCTTTGCCGATGGTTTACTCGAGCTTGCATGGCGCGGGGATCACCATGGTGCCCGAGTGCCTGAAACGAATTGGGTTCACCAACTGCTCTGTTGTGGAGGAACAGCGTGCTGCGGACGGCAACTTCCCGACCGTAGATTCACCCAACCCCGAAGAGCAATCGGCCATGAAGATGGCTCTGGAGCAGGCCCAGCAGATGGGTGCGCGGCTGGTGATGGCCACCGATCCCGATACCGACCGTGTGGGAATCGGTATACCGGATGAAAATGGAAAGTTCTTCCTCCTGAATGGCAACCAGGCCTTCAGCCTGATGATGTGGTTTATCATGAAGCATTTGAAGGATACAGGCAACGCCTATGTCGCCAAGACCATTGTGACCACGGAGCTGGTGGACATCATGGCCGAACATTTTGGCGTGAAGTGTTACAACACCCTCACCGGCTTCAAGTACATCGCAGAGCTGATGAAGAAGCTGGAGGGCAAGGAGAGGTTCATTGCCGCGGGCGAAGAGAGTTATGGCTATATGGTAGGGGATTTTGTGCGCGACAAAGATGCCGTTTCCGCCTGTGCTTTTTTCGCAGCGATGGCCGCTGCTGCGGAAGACAAGAAAGAAACACTCTATGACTGGCTACTGCAGATGTATGTCGACTACGGATTTTATAAAGAAGGACTCATCAACCTGGTTAGGAAAGGTGCAGATGGTGAGCAGCAAATCAAGGCGATGATGGAAGGTTTTAGAAACTCCCCCCCGGCCGCGATTGCAGGCGAGAAGGTAATTCGCTTCCTGGACTACAAGGCCAGTGTGGAAAAAGATCTCGTGAACGGAAGGGCTGTGCCGATTGATTTGCCTAAATCAGATGTACTTCAGTTTTATACCGATGGGGCGAGCAAGATTTCGGTTAGACCTTCCGGCACCGAGCCGAAGATCAAGTTTTATGTGAGCGTGAAGGGAGAACTGAAACAAAAATCAGATTATGAAGTAATGAACCGGTTTTTGGAGCAGCGAATTCAGAAAATTGGTCAACAGATCGCGCCATGAATCCCGTGTTAAGTGCATTGTCTGAGGTGTTGCTACGAGATCTCACCAAACTGGAGGAGGAAGTGAAGGCCTATCACGATGAAGCCAACCTTTGGAAGGTGGAGGGGGCCATCAGCAATTCCGGTGGCAATCTGTGCTTGCATCTCTGCGGAAACCTGAGACATTTTGTGGGCAAGGTGATGGGCGGGATCCCCTATCAGAGAGACCGTGATTTTGAATTTGCTGCGAGAAACATCCCCCGAACGGAATTGTTGGAGCAAATTGAGGCAACAAAATCATCGGTGAAGGAGTCGCTTGCCAGCCTGGACCCGGCCGTATTGGACAAACCCTACCCTATTGAAGTCTTTGGCAAGCCGATGACGGCTTTGTATTTCCTCGTTCATCTTGCCGGGCATCTGAATTATCATTTGGGGCAAATCAACTATCACCGGAGGCTGTTGGAATAGGGCTGGTTACTGGTTACTGGTTACTGGTTGCTGGTTACTGGTTGCTGGTTGCTGGTTACTGGTTGCTGGTGTGATGGTGAAATAGATCGAGTAAGTGACGATCATCACCAATCCAAAATCCACCAATCCAAGTAAGGCTATGATCAGCAAATGAAAGATCACTCCAATGATTATCAAGGTTTTTCTAGCCCTTCGGAACCAAATGAGCAGGGCGAATGTCAGTTCAAAGGCGATCACCGTCCAGCAAAGCACCATCCTCAGTCCCGAACTCATTTCAATATCAACCAAAGGATTGAAATAGAATGTCAAGTTTGCGATGGAGTCTATTGCGTTGCCAGATCGCCAACCCGCACTCAATAGCTTGTCCAGACCAGAAATGAAATAGATGAGTGAGAGTTGAATCATGGCAACCAAAATTACAAACCGGGATATGATTAATTGGTAATCGCTCCAGCCGCTGCGAAGCGATGGATTACCCGGCATGAATATTCCAAGAAAAAGAAACAGGTTAAGCACCACATCCGACCCATTCTGAACGGGCAGGCAGAGTCTGCTCAGGCTAAGCGAAAACCAGAAGATCAGGAAGCCGGTCATGTAATTCGTCCTCACCCACAACCCTACAACAATCAACAAAGCCAATGCATACACAAACCAGTTCAGATCCGGGCGAGCCAGCGCCAATGGTGCATACAGCAGATACCTCTTCAATGAACCGAAGGTAAAGGGTGCATATCGACTGACATCTTCAATGACGGGTGAAAGCGCAATCAATTTCAAGCCCAGGAATCCATAGAGCGCTTTACAATAAAGGGAAATCCAGAAGCCATTCAGCTCCGCATGCCGAACATAGTTTACGAACCTGGTCGTTAGGTTGCTCACCAGCGTTCGATGAGTAAGGTGTCGACCTGGCTTGACAAATCTTTCCTTGTCATGCGGATGATTGTGAGCTCGGCAGAGTCCCTTTGATTGGGCAGGTAGTGCGATGCCAGGTAATCCTTCAGTTTTTCCAATGACCGATCTTTTTCGGAACGGCTAATCAACGTATCCACCGCGCGTTCATAAAGGTGACGTTCGAGCCTGGTCCTGTACATGGAAGAGACATTTCCCTTGCTGAACAAACGCTGATATTCATCGAGTGTTGGATTGCCCAATCTCGTCCAGCTATTTCCCTTTTTGATGGCCAGGTAAAGCAAATCAGATTTCTGGATTCGTCCCTCGGAAAAGAAAGGGCCGGGAAGCAAATAGCGGTGGTAAATCCTTGACGGGCCCGACCAAGGGATTGCGCGTGGAAATCCTATCAGCACCAGGCAAATGAGCAGATGCAACAGAAGCGCTAAGCCTAAAATTCTAATTATTAGGTGCTGGCCCATCCCGGTTCATACTTTGAATTCGAGGTCGACATGCTAAATTTGCACAAAAAATGAAGAAAGTCGCCTTTTATACGCTGGGCTGTAAGCTGAATTACTCCGAAACCTCCACGATTTCGCGGAAGTTTGAGGAGAAGGGTTACCAGAAGGTGGACTTTACCGACCGGCCGGACATCTTCATTATCAATACCTGTTCGGTTACCGAGAACGCGGATAAGAAGTGCCACAAGATCGTGCGTGAGGCGCGCAGCATCTCACCAAACGCCTATGTGGCCATCATCGGATGTTATGCCCAGCTCAAGCCCAGGGAGATTTCGGAGATACCCGGAGTCGATGCCGTGCTGGGCGCAGCAGAAAAATTCAGATTGGTGGAATTGCTCGATGGCTTTGTGCGTAAGCCGCAGCCGGAGGTGTTTGCATCGGAGATTGAGGCAGCCACCAAGTTTCACACCTCCTATTCGCTGCAAGACCGCACCCGCACATTTCTGAAGGTGCAGGACGGCTGTGATTACTCTTGTTCCTTTTGCACCATTCCCTTGGCACGGGGGGCCAGTCGCAGCGACCGGGTTGAAAACATTGTGAAGGCCGCCTGGGAAATTGGAGAACAGGGTGTGAAAGAGATTGTATTGACGGGTGTTAATACGGGCGACTACGGATTGCAGAACGGTGAGCGCGTGAATCAATTTATTGACTTGATCCGTGCATTGGACGAAGTCGAGAATGTGGAGCGGTTCCGCATCTCCTCGATCGAACCGAATTTGCTTACCGATGAGATCATTGAATTCGTGAGTCAGTCGAAGCGCTTTGTGCCACACTTTCATGTGCCGCTACAGTCAGGGTCGAATAAGATTTTAAAGCTCATGCGCAGGCGCTACCTGCGTGAGTTGTATGCAGACCGCGTGGCCACGATCAAGCGGGTGATGCCGGATGCTTGCATTGGCGTGGATGTCATCGTTGGATTCCCGGGCGAAACGCGGGAAGATTTTTTGGAGACTTACCGGTTCCTGAACGAACTGGACATTTCCTACCTGCATGTATTCACCTATTCCGAGCGCGAAAACACCCATGCTGTTACCCTGGAGGGTGTAGTGGATAAAGGCGAGCGTCATGAGCGTTCGAAGATGTTGCATAATCTTTCTGAGAAGAAAAGAAGGGCTTTCTACGAAAGCAATCTGGGTAGCGAATGGGATGTGCTGTTTGAGAATGATGTTGAAGATGGTCGCATGCATGGGTTTACGCCCAATTATGTACGGGTGGTTGCGAACTACGATCCGTTGCTTGTGAATACCACTCAAAGACTACGGCTTACTGACATTAATGAGAGGGGGTTGGTGGAGGCTGAGGAGGTCGTGGCAGTAGCGCACTAGTGCGGCCTTACCTGTTACTTATTACTGGTTTCATGTTACAAGTTACTGGTCGGTACCCTGAAGGGCCCTAACTACTGTTAACCGTTTTCGGAGTGGTCAACGACTGGAAAGAATCATCTTTTTAACCGCCAAGGCACAAAGGCGCAAAGGATACGCAGAGACACCTAGTAAGCGGTTCATCCATTCACAAAAACTCTGATTGGAATGTGCGCGGAGGTTCTCCCTGCGTGGGTTAGAGGGCGTACGGTTGCAGGTCGCCTGTTACCGGTCACAAGTGTGATATCCGAAGCCTCGACAGGGATTATCACAATTAACCGCTAAGACGCGGAGGCGCAAAGACTACGCTGAGAAAATTGGCAGCGTTTTCTTGGCGTCTTGGCGTCTCTGCGGTTAGTTTAATTGCCGTTACTCCGCATTATGGGATAATCCGCTAGCCAGTTTTCCATCTCCCAGTTAAAGCCTTTCTTTAAGTAGCTACTCCATGTACAGATTCATGTAAGAATTTGACCAAGTTGTGAACTGTGACCTCGAAAACATGTCAATTCCACAGATTCTGGGTTTGGCCTACATACATCAAGTTACGCCAAACAGTCCATCGTGCGCGCAATAGGATTCCTTCACCTTTGAGTCATCAAATTGTTGACTTATGAAGAGAATTTTATTGATCGCAGTGGTGGGTTTGATGTTGGCCTCCTGCAGTTTTGAAACCTATCAGTGTGCTGCTTACGGCAACCATAACCTGACTACCAAGCATGGCTCCAAGGCGCAGAGCAAGTATGCCAAGGGCAAGTCGAGCCGGAATGTGGTTGCTGCTTTCTAGGGATTGGGCATTAGGCATTGGGCATTAGGCATTGGGGGTTAGGCATTGGGCATTCGGCATTCGGCATTAGGGGTTAGGCATTGGGGATTGGGCATTAGGCATTAGGCATTAGGGGTTAGGCATTGGGCATTAGGCATTAGGCATTAGGCATTAGGCATTGGGCATGGGCGTTAGGCATTGGGCATTGGGGGTTAGGCAGTAAGCAGTGGGCAGTGGGCACCAGGTCAGTTGGCAATTGACAATAAGCAGTTGACAAACACTGTTGGCAACTTTGCGAGTGGGCAGTGGGCAGTAGGCCTAGGTTGAAAGGATGGCCCCATCTTTCATTTGGAGTTTGCGGTCGGCCATGTCGGCAAAGGAGGCGTTGTGGGTGACGATCACAAACGTGTGGCCCAGCTCCTGTTTCAGTTTAAAGAACAGCTCGTGAAGTTCCCCCGCATTTTTGGAGTCCAGGTTGCCGCTAGGCTCATCCGCAAAGACCAGGCTTGGGGAGTTGACCAACGCCCTTGCCACCGCAGTACGTTGCTGCTCGCCACCCGAAAGTTCTGAGGGCTTGTGATCGGCACGGCTGGAAAGTCCCAGCAGGCTCAGCAGCTCCCCCGCTTTTTTTCTCACCTCTTTTTCACTCTTGCCGGCAATCAGTCCTGGCATCATTACATTTTCCAGGGCCGAGAACTCCGGCAGCAGGTTGTGGAATTGAAATACAAAACCCAGGTGGACATTCCGAAATCTTGCGAGTTCTTTCGTTGAGTTCGAAAACAGATTCTTGCCATCAATCGTTACGGTGCCCTGATCAGGCGTATCCAGTGTGCCGAGGATGTGAAGCAACGTGCTCTTACCCGCCCCCGAGGCCCCCACAATGGCCACCACCTCGCCCTTGCCTACGTTGATATCGACACCTTTCAGCACCTTCAGTGCGCCATAGGATTTGTGTATGTTTTTGGCTTCCAGCATTAATCCGGATGTTGTATGTTACAGGTTACAGGTTACTAGTTACAGGTTAGTAGTTACATGTGGAAATTCCGCGGTGACTTTTGATTCCCGAAAATGACTTTTCATTACGGCTGAAAAGGGTTAGTTTGGCTGATTAAATCTCCTAAACCATGAACATTCACGAGTACCAGGCCAAAGACATTCTCAAGAAATATGGTGTTGCCGTACAACGCGGCATTGTTGCAGATACCCCCGACAAGGCACATGCGGCAGCCAAGGAACTGGCGACAGAAACCGGCACCAAATGGTGGGTAGTGAAGTCGCAGATTCATGCGGGTGGTCGCGGCAAGGGTACCATCAAAGAAACCGGCTCGCGGGGTGTGGTATTGGCCAAGAGTCTGGACGAGGTGACGGAGAAGTCGAAGGCGATTCTGGGTGGAACCCTGGTGACCCATCAAACCGGTGCTACCGGCAAGAAGGTGAACAAGGTGCTGATTGCCGAAGATGTTTACTATCCTGGCCAGAACGAACCGAAGGAGTTTTACATGAGCATTTTGCTCGACCGCGCCACCAGCAAGCCCGTGATCATGGCGTCAACCGAAGGCGGTGTAAACATCGAAGAAGTGGCGGAGAAAACACCTGAGAAGATTATTAAGGAGTGGATTGATCCTGCCATGGGTCTGCAACCGTATCAGGCCCGGAAGGTGGCGTTTGCCCTCGGGTTGGAAGGCAACGCCTTCAAGGAGATGGTGAAGTTCATCCATTCATTGTATGCGGCCTATGTAGGTCTCGATGCCAGCATGTTTGAAATCAACCCCGTGTTGCGTACGTCTGATAACAAGATATTGGCCGTGGATGGCAAAGTGAACCTGGACGACAACGCGCTGTTCCGTCACAAGGACCTGGAGGAGCTGAGGGATATCTCCGAAGAGGATCCATTGGAGGTCGAAGCGGGCAAATCCGGATTGAATTATGTGAAGCTGGACGGCAACGTGGGTTGTATGGTGAATGGGGCCGGTCTGGCCATGGCCACCATGGACATCATCAAGCTTTCCGGTGGGGAGCCCGCCAACTTTTTGGACGTGGGTGGTGGCGCCAATGCAGAGACCGTGGAGGCCGGGTTCAGGATTATCCTGCAAGACCCGAATGTGAAAGCCATTCTCATCAACATTTTTGGAGGCATCGTTCGTTGCGACCGGGTTGCAAACGGTGTGGTGGAGGCTTATAAGAAAGTTGGGAACATTCCCGTGCCCATCATTGTGCGTTTGCAGGGTACCAATGCGGAAGAAGGCGCGAAGATCATCAAAGAGAGCGGGCTGAAGGTGTTCTCAGCCATTCAATTGAAGGAGGCCGCGGAGAAGATCACCGAGGTGTTGAAGTAGTATCGAGTCTTTAGTACCGAGTACCAAGTACCGAGTACAACGGACCGCGATGCAGAACTACTTAGCGTGCCGGGATCTCATCATGCGTTGGTGTAACGGTGGTGCTTTTTTGTCCAGGTGGTGCCAAGTGGCATTGGTTTCAAATCAAGGAGATCGCGGTTAGGCAAATTAATTCCATCCTCCGCAGACAACGGACCGCGATGACAGAACTACTTAGCGTGCCGGGATCTCATCATGCGGTGGTGTAACGGAGGTGCTTTTTTGTCCAGGTGGTGTCAAGTGGCAAAGGTTTCAATTCAAGGAGATCGCGGTTGGGCAAATTAATCCCATCCTCCGCAGACAACGGACCGCGATGACAATTGAGGCTGGGCACAAAGCAAAAAACCCCGACAGACAGCTGACGGGGTTTTTCAAATGAGGGGTTTTCTCATCGCTTATTCGGTTTGGTGAAACGTAGGCGGATAAGCTGTCGGTGCTGATCGCTACCGAAGCCGTATGCCACCCTCACATACTTTTTAGCCGATGAGGCTGTCGTTACCAGGGCCTCGTCACCATTGTACAGGAGCTGATCGCGCTGGATGCGTGCATTGCTGCCGGCCGCGCTGGCCTGGGCGATGCGGGTGTTGAGCGATTGATAGTAGTTGGCTTTCGCCTTCAGCCCATCGATCGTCAACTCTGGCTCGTTCGCCTGGTACAACGGTTCCGTGCTCACCGTCTGGACCAACTTCTGAAAGTTGTCGGCCAAGCTCGCATAATTCAGTTGCCGCCCGCTCCATCCTGCGACAGTTGGCTGTGCGGCTACCTCTCCGGGCACGGGAGGGCGCTGTGTAGCTATTCTGCCAGTGATGAGCCGGAAGTACTGACGCGCATCGGCCAACTTCTGGTCGGTAACCTTGGCAGCTGCCAGGTTGAACACCACTTTGGATGCCAACACCTTCATCTGCTTAAAGGCGATCTCCCTTTCGTTGGTCAGGTCGTTGAACTCGGTTCTGGTGACCTTCACTTGTTGCATTGCATCTTTGGCTTTCTTCAGCAAGGTCTGCATTGCTTTAACCTGGAGGTGTGAATGGCCGGGATTATAGGATCCTCCAAACCCGGTGCAGTAGCCCAAGAGCTGCTCGAAGGCCACCACGTTTTTTACGTTGGACATAACTTTAAGTGGTTAATGTTAAACATACCTGAATAACGGTAATTCCCTACTCATTTGTTGTATACTTTGTCAACTTTTTTTAAAAATATTTTTTTATCTTTTTTTGTAACTAGGGAATTGCTAATTCGTCTTGGGAGGTCACCAGTTACCGGTTGCCAGTTGCCATCGGCAGCTTACCAGTTAACGTCATTCTGAACATCAGCGCCTGCCTGTCAAGCGGGAAGAATCCCATACGTCATGGGGACTCCTCCATGCCTTTTGCGCTCCCGCAGGCAAGCGGTCGTCCCGATACATCGGGACTCCCTCTGGTTGACGTTTATGCCGGTGGTTGCTCAATTCCCGCATTAGCGCAAAAGGCCACGCCTGTGGCAATTCTTTTCTCCGCTACCTCATCTTCCCAGCCCCATGCGAGCAAACTTCAACCCCCCTCCATTATTCGGCCTTGTGTGTAATTCATGAGCCTTCATGAATCTTCGATTTTTGCCGAGCCAACGCACTAGTTGTGCCGGATGACCGATGTCAACCAATCGGTCACCGGCTTCTCCACCCTACCGGCCTGCCTACATGGAAAGATCGGCTTGGTCGCAGAAGTCTTCGCGGGTGCGAGGTTGCAAAGATCCGGTAGCCTCCACCGCTCCGCTGCACCAGCAGGTCGCGATGATTCGGGAGGCTCGTCAACCTTGCAACGCCAGCAGGTAGCAACTATTGGCGCGGTCTGTCAACGGTGCCGCGCTGCGAGATAGCCATCGTGCGGCCCGTAACACAACTCTCTACGGGTACGAGTTGGCAAATGGTGAGGCAGGTCCGTCAACTCGGTTGCACTCCCACCTGGCAATGGGTTGGGTGGTCTGTCAACTCTCTCCCACTACCGGGTAGCAAATACTGCGGCTGTCACTCCAATCTGCCGCCCCAGAAGGTGGCAAATGCCCGGGTGGTCCATCATCACTGCTTCGCTACCGGGTTTCAAGTATTCAGGTGGTCCGTCAACTCTGCTGCACTATCCGGTTGCAATGGTTGGGGCAGTTTGTGCCATTTGCCAGGCAATGTGGGTGCAGAATTGGCATGGTTGGGTCACGAGTTCCGCGCACCCAATCCGGGTCACGCGATTTTGAAGCTTGTCCCTACCCACTGGCCTCCCTGGCGGGTTTCCTTTCGTGATATTTTTCCATAAATTAGTGGATTCAAGGGTCTAAAACCGTTGGCATGAGGCTATCGATACTCTTATTGGCACTTCTGGGGGTGAGCATGTGTGCGGAGGCCCAGAGTTTCTTTGCGATCCGGAGGGAGCGGTCGTTGTTGGCCACGTTTGGGAGTGGCACAGCTGCTTACAAGGGTGAATTGGTAAACCCTAACCAACTAGGGAAGATTCGCTACAATGTGGTGCTTGGCGGAGAATATTACTTCACCAGCAGAATCTCGGCACGGGCAGAGTTTGTGTACTTCAACATCTCGGGTGATGATGCCACCGCGAATGACGACCGGGTAGAGCGCAATTTGTCGTTCACCGCCAATAATTTCGAAGTGAGTCTGACGGGGGCGGTCAACTTATTCCCCAAAGGGATTCGGTTTTATCAGCGACCGGGTGTAAATTTCTACGGGTTTGCGGGAGTTGGGCTCCTATACATGAACCCACGAGCCGAATACCAGGGCAAAAAATACCCACTCCAGCCACTTGAAACTGAAGGAGTTTCTTATAGCCGTTTCCAGCCTGTTATTCCATTTGGATTAGGAACCCGCTTGAAGTTGGGGCCGTTCTTTAACCTACTTATCGAAGGCGGCTATCGAAAAACTTTTACCGATTACCTGGATGATATCAGCGTCAAGAGATATCCCGATCCGACCACACTAAAAAGTGATCTTTCAAGGGCGCTGTCTGACCGGAGAAGGGAGCGCGATCCAAATTATCCGGTCGGCCCGGGAGTTGGAGTAAGGGGAAATCCGGAGTTTGATGATGGGTATTTCCTGTTGAATGTCAAGCTTCAGTATTACCTGCCTTATCAGGCCCGTTCAAACAGCAATAACAAGTTGTTGCGCAAAAAGAGAAGCAGCTTCTACCGCTACAATAAGCGTGGGGGTCTCAGGAGGAACTAAGGGAATTAATTTGTCTCAACCCGGAAGTAACTGGGTGTAAACTCCGGGACTATTTCCTTCAACAAGGCCACTAACTTGATTTCATTTTTGTCGGCCAGCAACTCTTCAATCAAATCCACAAAAGACGAAACCTGGGCAAAGTCCTGCTCGCCAACCATGGCCTTTAAGATCTTCTCATGATGTGTGGCAATCGTGTTCTCCCTGAAATTCAGGAGTTCTTCGTGCAATTTTTCACCAGACCTCAGTCCGGTGAACACAATGTCAATGTCTTTGCCAGGCTCAAGCCCAGAAAGCTTGATCATTCGTTCGGCCAATTCCACAATCCGGATTGGCCTACCCATGTCAAAAATGAATATTTCACCTCCGTTGCCCATTACCCCTGCCTCCAGTACCAACCGGCATGCTTCGGGGATGGTCATGAAGTACCTGGTAATATCCGGATGGGTTACCGTGATGGGTCCGCCATTCTGAATTTGCTGTTTGAACCGGGGGATTACTGAGCCGTTCGAGCCCAACACGTTTCCAAATCTGGTAGTAACAAACTGTGTTCGGTATTGGTCTGACAAGGCCTGGCCGTCAAGGGCCTGCACATACATCTCTGCAATTCGTTTGGTACAGCCCATAATACTAGTGGGATTCACAGCTTTGTCGGTAGATACCATCACAAACTTCTGCACTTTGCATTCTCTTGCCAGGTCAGCTACGTTTCGCGTGCCCAACACGTTGGTGACCACAGCTTCGGATGGATTGAGTTCCATCATGGGCACATGTTTATAGGCTGCTGCGTGGAAAATTACTTCAGGCTTGGACTCCTCAATTATTCTCCTAATCCTTATTCGATTTATGATATCCGCCACGTACACGCGCAGCCCGACATCCTCGGCAATGGAGCGAAGCTCAGATTCAACTTCGTAAAGGGGACTCTCTGCCTGGTCGACCAATACCAAAAGCCGCGGGTGGTAGGACATCACCTGCCGGGCGAGTTCGCTACCGATCGACCCCGCACCACCGGTAATCATCACCACCTTTCCACCCAACTCCCTGAACAACTGGTCATCGGAAAGCTGAATGGTTTCGCGACCTAGCAAATCTTCGATATTGATGTCCTTGATCTGTCCCAACCGGAATCCACTCTTCACCCACCGGTCCGCGTTTGGAATGATCCGGGCCTTTACGTGGTGGTTAATGCAAACTTCCACCAATTCATTCTTTTTCCCCAGGGGCAGGTCCTTCACTGCAATGATCAATTCACGGATTCCCAGGCGCTTGAACACCTGGTCCATATCACCGGTTGAGAAGATCCTGACCCCATTGATGACCTTTCCGGCCTTATTGATGTCATCCTCTATAAATGCAGCCACCTTAAATGAACTCTTCTTGTCCGATTCCAGGATACTTCGGGTAACGATCCCAAGAGAGCCTGCCCCAAAAATCGCCACATTGGTCTTGCGTCTGATCTCCCCTTTGTAGTAACTGAACAGGGTTTTCACCAGCAAACGGTAATAGAACAGAAACAGGAAGGAGATAAAGAAATGGATGCCCAATACGGAATATGGGATAAGGTTCTTATTGAGGTTGTAGTAGTAAAAGAGATTGATCACGATGCACAAGCCTGTTGCAAGAAGGGTGGCATACATGATGCGGATACCATCCTCTACCCCCGTGTAGCGAACAATGCCGGCATAGCTACGCGTGATCAGGGTAGCCACCAGGGAGGCGCCAACCGCGATCAATAAGCCCCGACCCGGGTTAAAGCTGAATACCTCGGAAAGTTCAAAGTTGAATCGGAGCAAATAGCCCAGGGAGATTGAGATCGAGATGATGAAAAGGTCAATAAATATGATGACCCATCGTGGCAGGATAGACAGTCGGTTTACGAGCGAGCCAATCACGGCTATTTCCGATTCTTTTTGCGAAGGTACTTGATCCCCAGGAGCGCCCCGGCACCCAAGAGTAACTCAATCCCTCCCAGAGGCACCGGGTTGTCCGGGTCAGCCGAAGGGTCAGTTGGCTGAGCGAATGTCAGGAATGAAACGAGCAAGAAGCAAATAATCAAGCTAACCTTCTTATTCATACAATATCTACCGCTTGATTATTCTCTGATTCGAGACCTTTCCATTATTCATCTTCAATCGCAACAAATACAGACCACCGTCCCGGTCGGCAAAGTCAAAGCTTCCAACCCTCGAAGAACCTACTTGTTCCAATTTAATCGGGCCGATTGCGCGACCCAGCACATCTGTAATCTCCAAAGCGCTTACTGCATCGTCATGTATTTCAACATATAGCACATCTGACACCGGGTTAGGATACGCCCGCAACCCTCCTCCCAACCAGGAATTATCCTCGATGGCCGTAACGGTGAACTGACGTCCTGCGATACTTTCGCACTCACCAATAGATACCCTTACTTCATAGTACCCGGAAGCCTCCGGCACATACGTTTGCTGCGTGGCGCCTTCAATAATCTCACCATCCAGATACCACTGATTGCCCTCGGCATAACTGGATGACAATGTGTTTTCTGTTTCAATCACTTCCACATCGTCATAATTAACGACTTGCGCCACAACGGGGATGCGTGCACCTTCGCATCCAAGGCTGTTCACCACAGATACAAAATAGGTTGTTGTCTTAACCAAGTCAGGTGTGATGAACGTATCGGCCACCTGACCGTCAATGGGGTCGGCCGCGTCAGAAGAGTGATACCACTTGTAACTGCCATCTTTTGGTGCTCCCCCAGCCACCAGGCTGACAGAACCGGACTGACAGGCGAGACCCGCTTGAAGGACTGAGGGTTCGTAAATGGTTTCGCGTTTGATGGACACAGCCTGCATCATGGGTACGGGATCGCATCCCGGGCGCTGTCCGTAGACCAACAACTGATTTTGACCAAAGGCGAGGTTGCTTTCCTTAATTTCAATGGTCACATTCTGTCCAGATCCTGAAACGAGTTGCGAAACAGTTGTTCCTTCCAGGGTGGCATAGTAAGAAATACCGGGCTGAGCATCTGTCACCACAATCGAAGCATTCATGCCCGCGCAAATGTCACTGCCAATCAGCAACTTGTCATTTTCAATCTCCGCCTGAGAGAGCATCACTTCAAACCGGCCTTCCCCACGAGAGCTTACATCTTCGGTGACCTCAAATGTGTATGTGTCCTGCTTGGAAATATCAATGATAATTCCGGTGAACTTATCGATCAAAGAAAACTGGTACTCACTCCCAAAAGAATCCAAGCCGGAAAACTCGAAGGTGTAGGTGCCCAATGGGGTGATGTCTTCTCCGGTGCCGAGGTTTGAATCCAGGTCAGGATCCAGCGGCAATGCGTTTACACTGAGCTGATTGATCCCCAATTTGATTAGCCGTGAGCAATCAACCCCACCAAGTCCGTTGATGGCATAGCGCGCACCGTTATCCAGGATCGAGTATAGATTAATGTAGTCGTTTGTTAATTTCTTTGCGTCATATGCCAGGTCAAAACCATCGGTCGCTTCTTCATCAAAGTAGATAACCGTTTCATCCCTGCTGTCCACGCCATTCAATTTAATGCGAAGCAAGTTTGCAATCGTTCTTTCGCGCACCACCACCGGGTTCATGTCAGATGCCTTATGGGATTCGCTGATGGTAAGGGTTTGAGACGATCCGGTTGTCAACTCCACCCAGAAAGCCTGGCTACTAGCTATCACACCAGTGAAGTTGCCGATGTCGGGGCCACCTTGTACGTAGTAGACAAACTGTCCACCTCCCAAGTTGGCGTTAGAGACATTATCTTTCAGGCTCACCGTGGTGCTCACTCCTGCCGGAAGTGAGATGAGATCCCAATCGATGGGTGCCGGGTAGGGATTTCCCACCAAATTATATCCCGCAGCGTTCACTTCTGTGCCGGTCCGGGTTAGCGACACTCCCACATCTCCTGAGCGAAGGGTTCCCCTCACATCCATCGTAGGAGTTCCCTGGTCTCGTACGAAAATGCTGTAGCCCTCTGCGTTGTTCAGTGCAAACGAGCTGGCGGGCTGTGCAATATTATTTGGCCACAATGACCACCGGTTCGACTCCACCCCTCCGGCTGTTTCAACCCATCGGTACAAGGATACCACATTGGGGTTTGGAATGCCTGGCCCGGTGGAAGGATTTGAGAATTGTCCCGTGATTTGGATTTCCCCCTGCCAATCGGCCACAGTGGTGCCTACCACAGACGGTGCAAAATAGCGCCATGCGCGGGCGGCATCGTCATTTTGAATGTAACGCTGCACGGTAACGTTTCCCACAACGCTTGTCGAAGCCGGCACGGCTGGTATCTTGGCTGTGGCTGAAGCCGTTGACAGCAGTATGAGAACACCAGTGTTGGACGGTCCATCAAAATCTACATCCGTTGCCGCACCTCCGTTCTGGGAAATTCGGAATTCGTTTGAGACTCTAAAAGTAGTGTTGGCGATGGTGGACTGCACGTTGAACGTACCGCTTGATTTATTCACTGTGATATTGTAGAAATCGCGGTTTACCGCCCCACTTCCAGATTCTCTGTCGATCTTCTGATTACCCGTTCCATTGAAGGTGAAGGTGCTTTGGTTAGTTGAAAGTGATCCGTTGACGACAAAGTTTCCACCGATTGTCACCGGTTGACTCGATCCCGTATTCAGCGTTGCGTTCGGTCCCAAGATCAGGTTATTATTCACCCGAAGTGAGTTTGACAACGTGACTGTGCCAGTGCCCAACATTTGCAAGCCAAAGAAGGAGTGAGATGAGAGGGTGGCGAGGCTTTGGTTGATTCCATTTAACACCACACGCCCTCCGCCAGGAGCGAAAGTTGAACCCGAATTGTTGCTGTTCCAGTTGCCGGCCACCTCAATGCTAAACTGGCTGGGCGCAGCACCACAATTGCTCACGCAGTTCAACGTAAGCGAACTGCCGGTGAGCACTTCGAGGTTGTTGAACCGGGGTGTGTTGAGTGTATTGCTTGTAATGGTTGTGGTACCGGCAAAGCGAGCCGTTCCGGTTCCTGCATTTAATGTGCCGCCATTATCGTGGTCAATGTTTCCGGTGAAGTCCACCGTGCCAGACCCGAGATTCAACGTTGCCCCAGAAGAGATCGAAACATCCGGCAGCACCAGTGCTACTGAACCGCTCAGCGTAGAATTACCTGCGAAAGTTATGGTTGACCCTGTGAAAGTACCGGTGGCATTTGAAACGAGGTTACCAAGGAGGGTAAGCGCTTTTGCATTCGAATCAAATATACCAGTAGAAAGAGTCAGTGCGCCATTCACAGTAACGGTGGTGAGACCCGCATTCAGCATGACAGTATTAGAACCATTAACAGTAAGGTTGTTTAAGGCAGTCGAAGGCGAAGTGATTAATTCATTTCCCGTGCTGATGGCGGCTGTATTAGTATAAACCAAGTTGTAGTTTGTTGCGGTAAGGGTCTTGGTGACGGTGCCATCTCTTCGGGTAAGGATCACGCCTGCGTTTAGGGTTACGGAACCCGCACCGGAGTAAGTCCCGGTGAGGATATTGAGTGCGTTGGCAATGGTAATGCTGGTGGTATTGACAACGCCTGATGGCTGATCAATGGTAAGCGTGCCCAGCGTGCCCGTCAGCGGGACCGTTCCCACCGTGCCTAATCCCGTAATAATCAGCGTGGAGGAAGAATTTCCAACCAAACTGCCACTTACAGGAGTGAAGTTATTGCCGATCGTAAAGGTGCGATCGTTGTAGTTAAAGGCGGATGCGTCAAGCGAAAAAGTACCGTTGACGGTCAGATCGGATCCAAGCGTCACGGGCTGGCCTGGCCGGGCAATTGTAAGATTGTTAATGGTGGCACTACCCGACAGCACAAGCGTTCCAAACGCAGATGCGGAGTTTCCAATGGAAATGTTCGATCCAGAGGTAACCTCAATCGAATTTGGCCCTGCTGAAAAGGTGCCATTCATTGTAAGGGTTCTTCCTGTGGGCACAATGATGTTACCGGTGGTTAGGGTCAAGTTTCCACCTATTGTCACATCCACTCCTGATGCATGTTCAACATGACTCGAATTGTTAACGATCACATTTACACCCGAAGAGGTTGGATGCGCAGAGCCAATGTACTGGCGCCCTGACGATCCATTGTACGCGATCGTGCTTCCCGAGTTAAATGTTCGGGTTGTCATTGGAATCTGAGCCTGAATAGCTCCTGACGAACTCGTTGAACCCAATCTTACCGTACCGCTCAATGTGAAAGTACCGGCCGTGCCGCTGGTAATCAGGGCTGAAGTGCCTAAATTGAGAACCGCACCTGATTGAACAATGAAATCAAAAGCAGCTGTCAACAAATTCACAGAATAGTTTTGATCAGCTCCGCTTCCATTGAATCTAATTCTCCGCGCGCCCGTACCACTTCCGGAAGTCAATGATCCTCCGGATTTGCTGAAATGCCCGGCAATGTCCAAATTGACCTCGTTCGAATTTGTGACTGCGAATGACAAATTGCCGCCTGAATGAGTGAAGTTTCCGCTTGAAATAGTTCCGACCGTAATTGTTGTTGCAGAGCTAAGTGATTGCGTTAAAAATACGGTACCTCCTGATAAGATAAAATCTCGTCCGATATTCAGAGAATAGCCCGACCCGCCATTGGCCAGCCTGACTACTCTTGGTGTCGTGCCCGTAGACAAGAAAGTCAAATTACCCTGCACATTTGTCAACTGGCCGCCCAACGAAAAAGTGGAGGTGGATCCCATGGACGGGGTGTTCCACGTAAAATTTCCGAAGGTTTGATTCAAATTGTTTGGGGCCGCTGGTGATGTGTTTGTCAATCCAGAAATCTCGACCGTAGAGTTCGAGTCCCAAATGGCCACGGGGATGTCACCACCTGAGGCGTGATTGTGACGATAGGTTGATCCGCTGTTGAAAACAAGTACTGAAGGATCAAAGATTGTAATGGTAGAAGAACTCTCAAGCGTGCCGCTAACATCGCACGGAGTGAAAAACAGCAGGGATCCCAGGTCAAGCGTACCGTTGTTAACCAGCGCGCCTCCAGCGTTGATAATCAGAGGTGTGTTGACGAAGTCTTCTTCAATGGTGACAGTCACACCACCATTGATGGTCACCGTATTGCCATTGGTAATCGTTACTCTGTTTAGGTTGATGTCGTTAGTAACCGCAATATTGTGATTTACAATGATATCATCGAAGGAATTGACATCAGGCACACAGGCGCAGTCCCACGTGTTGGGGTCGTCCCAATCGCCAGTCGCTACCGAATTAATTTGAGCGACAACTGTTTGGCTCAGGATAAGGAGCCCAAGGACGGCAAATCTCACGCTACTCAAATATCTTAAAGCCATTACGTTATGCTGGAATTGCCAAAAATAGTGAAAAAATGGGTTGAAATGCACCATCCAATGGCTAAATACATGTTGATACATGGGTAGTAACCATAAGCAAAATCCCTGAGTTTCCAGTGTTGTTTGGCAGCCCAATTTCGAGGATCTGGCATAACCAAATGGATACTTCATGGGAGTGCACTAATATTCTGATTTATAGCAACTTATAAATATTCTGTTTGATCAATTGCGAGACGATCGCCAATTCGGCCTTCAAGAGTCCAGATCCCGATGGCAGGCAAAGCCCTACTTCAAAGCAGCGGGCTGACGCACCTTGCTCATAAACAGGAGCATTTTTGCAGACCGATTGCAGGTGCATGGGTTTCCAAAGGGGTCTGGATTCGATGTTTTCTGCTTCCAGGGCCAATCTTACCTTCTCCCTTTCCTCAAGACTCCGCAACAGGATGGTTGTCAACCAGCGATTGGACTTGGCCGATCGGAGTTCCTGCTGAAATGACAGGCCAGGCATGTTGGCCAGTTCGTGGCGATATTTATCAAAAATTGTCCTTCGTTGTGCCACCCGATCGTCAATTACCTCCAACTGCCCCAGGCCGATAGCAGCCGAAACATTGCTTAGCCGATAGTTGTAACCGATCTGGGAATGTTCATAGTGTGGCGCGGGGTCGCGTGCCTGGGTAGACAAAAACCGGGCATGGTCGATCCAACCCCTATTGTGGGATACCATTGCGCCACCACCCGATGTGGTGATGATCTTGTTGCCATTGAATGAAAAAATCCCGATGTCACCGAAGGACCCTAGTTTTTTCCCCTCGTATTCAGATCCCAGTGCTTCCGCGGCATCTTCAATGACGGGAATATCAAACTCGCGAGCGATTGACATGATATCCCTGATGCGCGCTGGATTGCCATATAGGTGTACCACGATGATCGCCTTCGGCCTCTTGCCTTTCCTCGTCCGGTCAATAATCCCTTCCCGAAGAAGTTGGGGATCCATATTCCAGGTATCCTCCTCAGAGTCGATGAAGACCGGGGTAGCTCCTGCATAGAGAATCGGATTGCAGGAACCGATGAAAGTGAATGTTGAACAAAGCACTTCATCGCCCTGGCTGACACCTAATTCGATCAATGCCAAATGTATCGCAGCCGTTCCTGAGGAGAGCGCTACACAATGCGGAACCCCCACGTATTCGGACAATCTCTTTTCGAACCTGTCGATGTGAGGTCCCGCGGGTGCTACCCAATTCAATTCAAAGGCTTCTTTTACATACTCCATCTCTCTGCCCGACATGTGGGGAGGGCTCAAATAAATTCTCTCTTTCGACATTGGTTTGGTAAAAAAGTAAAAATAGCTTTTTGAAATAACAAGTCCTGAGTGCTTAGTCCATAGTCCCGAGTCCATAGTCTTGAGTCCATAGTCCTGAGTATTGCTTAGAAGTTACTTGTTACAGGTTCCAGGTTACAAGTCTGAAGGGTCATAAAAATTGCGTTGATGCTTCAGGACAGAGTCTGTTACCAGTTACCTGCCTTCGCTAAAGCTATGGCAGGTAAACCAGTTGCCTGCCTTCGCTAAAGCTATGGCAGGTAAACAGGTTGCCGGCAGAATCTGTTACAAGTTCTCCAGTTACAGGTTACAAGTCTTTCGAGATTCAAAATTCAAGGTTGGGTGTCGGATGCCCAGCGGATTTGTGAAGGGTTCCTGGTTGCCGGTCTCCGGTTACCAGGGGGTCTGTTACGAGTTACGAGTTACGAGTTACACGTACAGTACAGTCCGGAGGGTCATAAAAATTGCGTTGATGCTTCAGGGACAGAGTCTGTTACCAGTTACCTGCCTTCGCTAAAGCTATGGCAGGTAAACCAGTTGCCTGCCTTCGCTAAAGCTATGGCAGGTAAACCAGTTTCCAGTCCCCTGCCTTCGCTCGCTGAGCTACGGCAAACCGGTTGCCGGCAGAATCTGTTACAAGTTCTCCAATTACAGGTTACAAGTTATATACGAATTCAAGATTTGGGATCAGAATCAAAAAGTTGGGAAGTCGGGAAGTCATAAAGTCCGAGGTCTGGTGGTCCGTGAAAGACGAGGAGGCTACCTGACTTGGTGAGCCTGGAGCTTTTGATAGTAGAACGCTGGAATCAAGAGAAGCATCAAGAGTGGATTGAGGACAAGACGGTGAATGAAGTTGATGAGGGGGCCGTTGTAGGACGGGTAATTCAGCTTGATGATGAAGTATGGGATAAGAATGAAGAGCAAACCGAAGATTTGTACGCCTATGGCGAACAAGACATACTTTCTTTCGCGGAAGAGCGCATAAATCAATCCTATTGCAAAAATGTCATTCAACACAAACCGGATGCTACGGTTGATGATGAATTTCCCTATGTTTTCCAATTCCATACCCATCATCGCAGACCAGTCGAGGCGTTGCGTCAGGAACACCAGGAGCAGGCCCGCGGCCGAGAAGATACCGATGAACAGTCTCCAGTTCATGCGGCTTGATCTGTCCTGTCTTTTGTTACCAATCTCACCCACCAGATCCATAGCAGCAATACCATGACATAGATTGCAGCCGTAAAAAGGTATTTGTGGGTGAAATAAAAATAGCCCGGAAAGCGGGTGGTGATGACGAACAGGAAAATGAGACGCCCCAGGTTGGCGAGGTGAACCAGCACGAGGCCCACCGGAATGAACCAAAGCAGTCGTTTGTGCATGCGGCCAAATGCCGTTACGAAGGCAACGAATATGACCATCACATTGATTCCATTACAGCCCTCATATACGGCAAGGATGTGCCTGCGGCCCACATCGATTTGCGTGGTGGGTTTGCCGGGATTGTTCGTCCACGATGTTTCGAAACCCAAAGCATTCAACAAGCCGGAAGTTTGTGCAGTGACCAGGGTGGTAATGGGGTCAGGCTCGGGACGGAAAGAAGAAACATAGAGGCCATAAAGGAAATTGCCTACCAGGTAGATCGCAATGAATTTGGCCAGGAACAGAATAGCCGGCCGGAACTCCCTGATCTTTTCCTGAATACTCATTGATTGAGAGGTTTTGCCGGCACGCCAGCGACCGTATGGCCAGCTTGCACATCCCTAATTACCGCAGCACCCATCGCTACCAATGAATTGCTGCCCACTATCAAGCCGTTTCGGATGTTTGCACCCGCGCCAATGAGTACAGACTCCCCTACGGTGACTGCGCCTGCAATATTGACACCAGGCATCACTGATGAGAAACTCCCGATAGCCACATCATGACCGACCGTTGCATTGATGTTGATCAGCACGTGTCTTCCCAGGGTGATATCGGTCGTAAGAATTGCACCCGCGCCAATGACTGTTCCTTCGCCCAGTGAAATTGTGTCTTTGTTCATGAGGATTGCGAGCGGATGGATGAGTGATGGAAAGTAAAGGCCTTTGCCTTCAAGTCGCGATGCAACTGATGCCTTCACCTTTGGATCACCGATAGCAATCACGGCAGCGGAACCATTCAATAAAGTTTTTGCATCGTCCATTGTTCCCAGGACCGGAAGGCCGGAAACAGTTGATGATTTGTTTACGTTGTCGTCAAGAAAACCCATTGGCTCCCATTCCGGCAATGCTTTCAGCAAGGAAAGTATTTCCCTACCCAGTCCACCTGCACCAATGATGACGATCGGTTTTTTCATGAGTTAGTAATTCCCTTTAAAGCAACCGTGACAGCCCGCTTCACCACAGAGGGCACAGAGGAAATGCTCACGGAGGTCGCAGAGGTCTGGAATATCCATGCACACCCGATAGCTAACGGACCCTGATCATGAACACACGCAGTGCCAGTATATTTCATCTATTCGTGGTTATCACCTTTGCGGGGTTGCCCATCACGGTTGCATCGTCTTCCACATTCCTGGTCACCACCGCACCCGCACCGATCGTACACCACTTCCCTATTTGGATGCCTGGCAGTACGGTGGCCCCTGCACCGATCAGCGTGCCCTCACCCACCTGGACCGTACCACAAAGGGTTGCACCCGGGGCGATGTGCACAAAGTCGCCAATCACGCAGTCGTGGTCCACGGAAGCACGGGTATTGATAATGGCGTGCCTGCCCAGCTTTGCTCCTGCCTGGATCACTGCACCGTGCAGGATCATTATACCTGCGTCCACCGAGGCAAATGGCGACACCACAGCGGAGCGGTGAATACATTTTGCAAAACCGTGTGATGTACCCGCAGCAACCTTTTTGCGCGTTTGGTTATTGCCAATGGCCACAATGGCCAACGCACCGGGTTCGAAGGCAGGATCATAGTTACCCAATTGGGGAACACCAAAAAGGTCATCATCGTATTTCGGGTCGAAGATGCCAATGACGCTGGCACCGTTGGACAGCAGCGCGTCCAATACCACGCGCGCATGTTCACCGCCACCTTGCAGAATGAACCTATCCATTGCCTTTAAATTTTTCCATGGTGACGGAAGTGCCGCTGCTGATGCCTTCCGCCCTGATCACCTTCACGGCCGTTCGAAGAAGGATTTTCAAGTCCAAACCAAACGACTGGTGATCCACATACCAAACGTCATGTTCAAAGCGCGTTTGCCACTCCAGTGCATTGCGTCCGTTTACCTGGGCCCAACCGGTGATGCCGGGTTTCACCTCATGCCTGCGTTTCTGGAATTCGTTGTACAGCGGCAGGTATTCCATCAGCAAAGGACGCGGCCCTACAAACGACATATCGCCCTTGAGGATGTTGAACAGTTGCGGCAATTCATCTAGCGACAATTTTCTTATCCATTTCCCCACGGCCGTCAGCCGGTGCTCATCGCTCAACAATTCACCACTGTCACCTTTTGCATCTGTCATCGTTTTGAACTTAATCAGTCGAAATGATTTTTCATTTCTACCCGGGCGAATTTGGGTAAAGAATACTTCACCTCCATTGGAAATGTACAACAATATGGCTGTCATCATGATCAGCGGTGACAGGATGATCAGCGCCAGCAAGGCTACGACTCTATCCAACAAAGGTTTAATCATGGACCTGTACAAGGGATAACTGACGTTTGTATTCGAGCAGCAATTCGTTCCAAATATACGACTGCGAATAGTGGTTTTCGATTCTTTGCCTTGCCAGCCTGCCCATTTCTGCGGCCTTGTCCGGATGTTCCAACAGGTGTTGGAGTGCTTTCTTTAATGATTCAACATTTTTGGGTTTGATGAGTAATCCCGTCTTGCCATCGGCAATAATCTCGTTGCAGCCATTGATATCCGTGGCGATGCATGGAATTTCCAACGACCCTGCCTGAAGCAGGACATTGGGGAAACCCTCGCGGTAGCTGGGAAGCACGAGCGCCTGGCTCATCCTGATCCAGGGACGGATGTCTTCCTGAAAGCCGGGTGTGATGATGGTCTCATGCGTTTGGATGGTTTGAAGTGTATGTGGCGGCAATGGGTCCAGTTGCTGTTCGAACGGCCCCACCAGCACGAGCCAGGTTTTCCTTTCCCTGTGCTGTAAACTGCGGCATGCCTCTACCAATTCGACAAGGCCTTTATCGCGCACCAATCGGCCCACAAAGCACACGACCCGATCTCCGTGCCCGATTCCTGATTTTTCCTTCAATGCCGAAGCGGCTTCATCGAGTTCGCGCGTTGGTTTGAAGAATTCCGTGTTAACGCCATTGCTGCTTCCGTTGCCGATGACCCTGTACTTCGACTTCAATTTTGGAAACTCCGACTCCATGAATTGCTGCAGGCCGCGGGAATTGGGACAAACTTGCGTGGCTGTGTGGTATGTGATTTTTTCAACCCAGCGGAGTACCCTTTTTTTGAGCCCCGTTGTCTCCTGGTAGGGAATACCAGCCACCGTGTGCATGCGAATGGGGACGCGGCAAATCCATGCAGCGAGCATGCCCAGGACACCGGCTTTAGGCGTGTGGGTATGAACAAGATGAGGCTTAAATGATTTGATCAGCCTGATCAGCAGATAGAGGCACCATAAATCTCGAAACGGGGTAATTGTTCGCGTGAGTGGGATCACCTGATGGGCGACACCCCCTTGCCGGAGGTGTTTGATTTCGGAACCCTTTGCACTGGCAGTGAGCAGCTCAAAACCCTGCGACTGCATGAACGAAAGTTGCCCATTTAACAACAAATGGAGCGAGATGGGTACGGTGGTGATCCTAAGCAGCCTCGGCTTTTCCATGGAGTCTCAGCACCAGGTTGGAAGTTTCCGCCATGTTGAGGCTTTGCATGCCGTACCGGTTGCGGCAGTGTTGGTAGTGGCGGAGGATGGCGCCCAGTCCGTCAAGGCTCTGCTGGGGGTGATTGCCGAAGTTGTGAGGGTGCCACCAAAGGTGGTAAGTCTCTCCAGCCCTGGCTGCCCTTTCCATTTCACTGCAGATGCGATTGATTTTCATGCGGTTGAGGAACAATTCGGAGGGGCGGTAAGGACGCAGGAGGCGGCTTGCGGGAAGGCAGAGTGGAAGTTTCTCGTCATAGGGAATATTCTCCATGCGGTATGTGTTCTTCCGGCCGATGGGAAGGTACGCATCGAGGCCGCGGTTGAGGCGTTTCCACATCGATTCATTTTCCGTTGAATCAATTTTCCAAAACCAGTCGAGCGGGTTGGAGCGCACGGAAGTGATCCCCTCTTCGCGGCAGACCCGGAGGTAGTCCACATTGAACTGGTTGCGCGGGAAGACGAGAGAGCGGAGCGTGACACCATACTTTTCTGACACCTTCTTTGCTGAGTTGAGATCAGCGCGAAACTGTTCGACCGTTTGCCCAGGTTCATTGCAATAAAAGTGCGCATAGGTGTGTGTACCCAGTTCCTGTCCGGGTGTATCCAGGATCACTTTTACGAGTGAGGGAGCGAAATGAAACGGATCTAGTTCTTCGTTATCTCCAATGCCCATGGTGTCGATGAACCTGAAGGCAGAGAGATGTTGATTGAGGTAAGAGGGTTTTTCCCCTGGTGCGTTTGTCAATAGTTCTTCCTTCGAATCATTCAACAACATGCCTACCGCAGCCCAGGTGGCATGTATTTCATAGCGTTGAAACAACTCCAACATCTTTGGAATCGCCAATCTTGTGTTTAAAAAATATCTCGAATAGCGATTCTGGTAACTGGTAACTGGCGACTGGTAACTGTGGTTAAGCGTCCACTTCTCAAAGCCACCCCAGTGCAGTTCGAAGTCGAGGGATATGGTGAAGATTCCGTTCATGAGGGCTCGAGCCTTTTTGAAGAGCTTTCCATCCCGCGCTTTTGTCTTGCCTTTCTCCTCATTTGTGCTCGTAATTCGCCAATCTTCTGCTCGTCCAGAAACTTCAGGATCACAAAGAGCATCAAAATCATGACCTGGCTTTTTTGGCGCATGGCGAGGCCTAGGTTTCCGGAAATCTGAGCAAGAGCAACAGACGCACCAAAGAAAGTCAAGTAGCACGCCTTAGTGATTGAATTCGCTCGGAAGAGGTAACGTACTGCTTTTGGCTGTAACAAATAGGCAAAGATTAATAGGTAAAGCAAGTTTTCAACTGACACAACATAGGCAAGAACTCCAAACGCATCAAAGAATAGGGGTCTAAACCAAAACGCAAACAGTTTTTCAGCCAAGTTATAGTTCGCGATGTCAATCCCCGATGTTGCCCTTGTCAATTTGATCGCCCTCTCAGAAAAATCAGGATCAAAAATTGAGTCATCCTCCAATCCGGTGAACTTTAGAATATCATCATAAATGTAGAAGAGAACAATACCCGCAAATATCAACGTAACCAACCTATAGACAGCAGAAATTCCCTTTGTTGAAAAAATATACCCGATAACAATTGCCACAAGAACAACAAAGAAAATGTGAGGTCGAATCATGTAGACTACATAGGCACCCAACAACAGTGAGATGATTCGTTCAGCTGGTTTTCCGATGGCAAAAAAGAATAATCCAAGTCCAAAAAATATTAATGAACCCTTGCCAAAGGAAGAGGACCAAAAATGAAGGTTTGGAAGAAAGAAAGTCAGCGTTAATAATTCTATTGAGAACACGCGATGCTTAAGCTTAATCCATTCCTTAAATAATACCAAAAAATATATGAAACCGACAAATCCCAGAAACGAGAATAGGACCATCACCGACTCATAGGTCAGCCCCATAAATTTAATCAAAGGATAGCCAACGAACTCAACAAACGTGGTGCCGGTACCATAGAAACTCAACCAATCCGGCCCGCGGTAATTGATCACAACTTTCTTATAATAGGCGATTGAATCTGAAGGATTTGAGAGGGCATAAAAATAATACACCACAGCCAACGCAGAATGATAGAAGAATAAGATAACGAGAAACCTGCGTTCCAGAAACCTAAACTTCACAGTTAAGCGGTCAATTAAAAAATAAGCGCCCACTAATGTCAACAACCACAGTAAAATCCCCTGGCCCATATCGCTCAATTCGAATTCAAAAAGAAGGAAATTTGATTTCGATCCTTCGAAAATATTCCAACAAGCTTATTCCGATAGGCAATGATTCCAAAATGTAAATCAGGGCGACTTATTATAAGGTCCTTAAAATGGCTATTATCGATTATATCATCAAAGACAACAACCGCATCACTTGCCAACATTGACTCAACGTAGTGCCAAGTAGACTGTCGACCGATGTATGATTTATCAGAATCGTAATGAAAAAGCTCTATCTTTTGATCCCCCAGTTCTTGCTTGATAAAAGTTAGATTTCTTGAGTCGCCTTCAATGAACAGTCGCCATTCAGCCCTAAAGTTTTCTTCAACCAATATGCCAATGTACTTCTCAGGGTTCTCCAATCTAAAGTAGGGAAAATCGCTTGAGTAAAGTCTTCCCCGCCCGTTGAGATATAACCCTCTCAGAATCGTTTGGCTTGAGAACCCAGCCGCAACTCCAGTCTCAACAACCACATTTGGCTTGAACCTTCTCACCAAATAGTAGAGAAGCGCGCAGTTGCCTCCTCCGCCAAGCTTAACATCTAGCTCTTCTAAAATTTCAGCAGCCTTTAAAGTGAATTCGTTGTCCCACTCTATCGCCTCCTGCAGAAGGGCATCTTTGGAACGAAAGATCGTATTGAAATCTATTGCATTTGCAAGGTACCATTGGCGCGCATCCTTAATGGCTCTTCTCCTGGGATCAAATAGCCTAACCCAAACCTTTCTTGCAATCACTTTCAAATTTCCTCTTTTAAGCAGATTTGGAACCACATTCCTAATGTTCAGTTTCACCGGTATCTTTATTAAAATAATTCCATATCACCCAAAGAAGGCTTCCAATTTTCGAAGTTAACTGAAGTACCGGTGTTTAGAGTATTAATTGTAACCACGGGCCCCGCATTCAACTTTAGCATCTTCAGTGGCAAAGAGCTTCCCGAGAAGGTCATAAGATTTACGCCAAAGTCCGTTGCACACCTACTCAACTCACTATTGAATTCTCTTGAACGAAGCTTTTGGTTCGCAACTACCTCACATATTCTCATCTCAAGACCAAAGCGGAACGGTCTGATGCGAAAAATGGCAAAAAAATTTCCTGAGTTACCCCGAAGAAGATGGTAAGTCACATTTGGATTTTCATCATATCTCCAATCGAAATATTCTCGCGTATACTTCGTTGCCAAATATTCCGAAGGTTCAGTGTCAGCGAGGAAAGAAGCAATATAACACGAGTCCCAACCATACTCTCCAGGATTGTTTTCAACCCCTGTTATCTTGGGTAGGTGGGGCCTAAACCCGACTGGCATTCGGCCAACCTTTCTCCATCCCATTCTCAAATAGCCCGGCATGCTGCTGGAGTTAGGCGTGTTAAAAATAAAATCGATGCCATCTATCTTGCATTGATCAACTAATTTCAATGTGAGCCTTCTGAAAATGCCCTTACCTTGGTAATCAGGGTGTGTTGCGGTGTCAACCGCTCGCACAGATCTTATAATTTTTTCGCGCTGTTTCCAGTCCCACCGCATGAACGCCCTCACACCAACTAGCCTACTCTCGTCAAATGCCAACAGAACAGGAGACTCACCAAAGGGATTGCCCTTGTGCTTCCATCGCCAGAACGCCTCAGACTTCGGCATGAGCGACTCACCAAGACTCAGCTTTAATAAATGGACAACGGATGGTATATCTTCGTTAGTTGCAAACCTGATATCAATAAATTCACTTGCCATTCGATTGCAGTTGAGTGCAATATTCTTCGTAAATGCGCTCGGTTTCACTTACCATTTGTCGTAGATCGTAGGCGTTTATTACCCGATTTCTGGCCGCCAATCCCAACGCCCTACGTTTGGAACAATTCGTGGCCAAGTCAGTAAGCTTCTCCGAGAGATTCTCCCATTCTCCAACCCGAACCATGAGTCCATCCTCGTCACTCCGGATAACCTGCTTGATGCCGCCTGCGTCAGTAGTAACTACTGCACATTCCATGCTCATGGCCTCCAACAGAGCTATCGGCAATCCCTCAAATTCAGATGTCATCATAAATATGTCCATTGCCGAATACCAAGGTTTGACATTTGACTGCATGCCCGGCATAAATAACCGGCCCTCGAGTTCCATAATCCGCCTTTCTCTCTCCAAATCTGCTTTCAAGGGACCATCTCCTATGACAAAGGCGTACAACTTCGAATTTTGTGCACTTGCACGCCTAAATACCTCCATCCATTCCTTCAGTCGCTTTTGAGCCCGAAAAACCGCAACACAACCAATCACTATTGCATCATTTGGAATCTCATACAAATCTCGAACTTTAGGTCCTGCCTCACTATCGCGGATGTATTCATCAGTGTTTACGCCATTCACCACTTCATGGACAGGAATTTCAGGCTTCAAATTGCCTTTGATCGAAAGTGCCACGTCTTCAGACACTGCAATGACTGCGGTCTGCCTATTAAAGGTTAGCCGATTCAACCACCTGGTTAGGAAATGATAACGTTCCTGCTTATTGTGCTCAGTGTATAAGATTGGAATTCCAACACGATCACCCAATCTCCTTACCGCAAAACCCGCCCAAGGCAGGTGACAATGAATGAGTCTCACATTGTGATACCTACAATATTTTAAGATATCTTTTGCCCGGCAAATGATTTGGAGGTTATTCGTTGCGGTCAAGCAGGTAACAATACCACCCGCGTGCTGCAGTTCCTGAACAAGTTGATCTTTCCAGGGAAGGAAATAAATATAGTGAAATTTAAACTTGCTTTGATCGTGCTTCTTTAGAGTCTCAACTAATAATGTCTCCGCACCACCTCGCCCCAGTGATTTTATCACATGCAGAATATGAATCGGCTCCTTCAAGGTAATAAATTAGAAAATGTTATTCATGCTCACCACACTCTGTATAGTTAGTCGCACAGGGCATCCTTGGTATTAACTACTGACTGATAGATGTCTGCAAAATTCTTAGCGATCTGCTTGTTGTCAAACTTTAACATCACCATCGAGTGGGCGTTCGATGTGATTCGTTTAACGTCCTCGCCATCCAGGATTTGCATCGCACCCCTGACAAAATCCTCTTCCGCTCCCGGCTCAATCAGCCAACCCGTATCGCCAGGCCGAACCACTTCTGGAATGCCCCCAACGGAAAATGCAATGACTGGCGTACGACAGTACATGGCCTCCAAGATAACCGCAGGCAAACCCTCAATAAGACTCGCAAGCAAAAGTAATCGGGCTGATCGGATAAGAGAAATCACGTCTGACCGATTTCCCAACAACTCAACACCTGTGATCCTACTAGACCGAATTTGGTCTGCTATCTCCTCCTTGAGAGGTCCATCACCAACGAGTAACAACCTTAGATGAGGATGGAGCTTTTTCAAATGCAAGAAAATACGTATCACTTGTTTATGGTTCTTTTCGAAAGTGAATCCGCCTACGTGTATTATGTAGTCACTGCGATTTAAGTTACCTGCTGACATTGCATGAATATCAATACCAACAGGAACGACAAGAACTCGCCCCGACATGAAAGGAAACAATTCCAAAAAATCTTTCTTGGAAGCCTCGCTCACCGAAGCGACCCGTTGCACGCCATGGAAAAGCATCCTGTTCAATAAATACTTCCAGGGTGATCGGAGGTATCTGCTCATTAAGCTTGCATTGCGGAAAACGATTGGTGCAGACCATCTAAAAATCACCTTAGAAAGAACCGCATACTTGAGGGTATCACCTGCATTCGACTGAACCACGTCAGGCTTTAACGCATCAATTTCAACGGCAAGTCTGTAGTAACCCCAAATATCAAAAAGCCTCAAAAAGACAGGGCGTGACAAGTAGGAAACTTTTCCATCAAATGGTAGTCGGGCAGTGCCTTTTTGAATAAAAATAACATTAATGTCATACCCCATTTCCATCAAGTGATTTGACAATTGGCACGCAAAGACTTCAGCGCCACGCCATTGGGGTTTTTGCAAAATTTGGACAACCTTCATCGACAAAAATACAATGGAACAGATTTTACTTTCACAATTTGCTCTAATAAACTCGTTATGTTATCGAGCTTCATTCGACTCTTTTAGCCCAACTCTCGAGCTCAGGAACTTCCGAAATTGCTCTTGAATTTGTTCTATATGATATCGTTCCGCAAAAACTTTCAGACTCACTTCTCCGAGTCTTGCTCTAAGGCTCTCATCCATCGTAAGTCTTGTAATTTGCGCACACAGCCCAGAAACATCGTCAACCCGAAAAAATAGCGCATTGTTACCACCGTCAACAACTTCCCGATTGTTGGGGATATCGGAACATAGAATTGGCAGCGAGGCTGCCTCTGCTTCAATTATGGCACCCGGAAGTCCTTCAAATCTAGATGGGAATACAAAAACATCCGATGCAGCCAATAACTCCTGAACGTCATCTCGGTGCCCGACAATCGAAATTGTTTCATGAAGATGATAATTATCAACTAATGTTTGAATTAAATTGGTAGTTGTTCCATGTCTGCCGACCAGCAATATTTTCAACCTCCTCCTTACTTCTGGTTCAAGGTCAGCAACTGCAGCGATAAGAACCTCTTGACCCTTTTGATATTCATGCCTAGCTACATTAATAAATAAGATTCTATTTTCAGCGCCAAACTCTCGTCTGATACGCAAGATTATATCTGCCTTACCCGAGAACTTGTTGGAAACACGGCCGCGAGGAACAATCGTTATCTTCCTTTCATTGATCCCAAGTTTCAGTTTGTAATGGTCCGCAACAGACCTCCCATTTGCATGAAAATGATCAACACCAAACTTTTGAGTCAATCGGTCTACCCATCGATAAGCCCCAAGTTTGTATCGGCCAACATTGGGATCCGAGTAGCGAAATTCCGAATACATTTCATTCACTAAACTCTCAATGTGCACAAATGAATTATTGAATACCCTAACGCTTCGACAAAGCATGTTAGCATTGAAAAGAACGGAATGGACAGCGTTGGGCCTAAATTCATGGATCAATTTCTTAAGTTCAGCACGCCTACTCAAAAAGTTCTTACCAGTAAGGAGCATTGCGCCCTGAAGGCCGAATTTGGAGGGATTGAAAGCCAGCCTGGAATTGCCGCAACAAACCAGGCGTATCTGACTACCCTGCCGCGCAAGCCACCCATACAGCTCAAGCGTGGAGTATTCCGCACCTCCGGTAAATAGAGAATTCAACACAACCATTACTCGCATCATGCACTCTGCGCATCAATAACACTTAATCCTTCAGCTACGTTGAAAGTATGCACAGCGCGTAACCCTGATTCCCAATGTGGAACCACCTCATCAAAATATTCCTCATTGTATTCTTCAGGTGTAAGGCGCGTGATTTGCATAAACCTAACGCCATATCCATAATTTGGCGCACCAAGTTGGACGGGCCTAACCAGCTTTCCGTCAAACTCAAATATTCGACCTGCAGGACGAGCACAGCGCACGTCACGAGTAATCGGATTGAGTGGATGCGGCTTCCATCTGCCTCCTAACAAATCATCCGTTAGATATATATGCAGATATTGGTCCGGTGAACTGCCCGGATACGGTCTTTGAGTTCCGAATAAGTACCAAAATCCTCCGTGAAAATGAAGGGTTGGATCATAGATGGCTGCGTTTGGAACAAGAGCCTTAAGCTTTGTCCACTTTTTTGGAAATTGTTCACAGACGTACAACCACACATTATTATCGGTGGCAGATTCAGGGATCAAATAATAGGAACCGTTATAATTAATAATAAAAGGATAAGAAAGGTGAAAAGCCTCCTGAATTATCGGTGTAGGTGTTGGTTCAATCAACTTGCCCGTGTTGCTCAGACAGATAAAACTTATGTGCGCTACGCGAGAACCAGAAGGTAGTTCCTCAAAAAACAAGTAATAGCGATCTTGGTGTTTTATAACAAACGGATCAGCCCAATCGACACCCGAGGGAGACTCAATCCTTTTGTATCGAAACAGACTGGTTTCAAATCGACTTCCTGACGATTTGGCAAAATATAAAGACCAACGGGGCCTTCTTGCCAGTCTTAGGAAATACTTATAAAGGCGCCTGAGGAGAAAAAAAAGAAAAATCCAAAAGGCCTTCAGGTTACCTGGATTTTTGAAAAGTCTGTTAGAATAAAACCTTGTCGAAACAGGTTCAAGGCTGCGATCAATTGAAAACTTACGTAATGTGTTTACAAGCAATTCAACACCTGCCCAGTAAAGATCGACCTGATTACGGTAGAATGAAGTCGAATTGGTTCGGATGAAAGATTTTGATATCACCCTACCTCCATCCAGATCACCCGAGAGTATTTGAAGCGTAACGCCCGTAACCGGCAATTTCTCAACTACTTCCCAAAATGCTGGCGGCCCGCCCCGGTTAACCTTGCTGTCTCCATGATGTAAAGACCAAACTCCAAACTTAGCAGTTCTTAGAATGTCGCCTTTTAAAATTCTAAACCCAAACCGAATCATAACGTCCAGTTGCCTGGATTGAATTTCTCTAATTGATTCGTCAGAAAAAGAGTCAGTAAACTTGGTTTGGGTTGGCTTCACCGAAATCACATCAAGTCCCTCTAACAAATCACGACAATCAAATCGTTCAAAGCAGTCATTTGGATTTTTGTGTATGGCTCGATCCATTGCCCTTAACAACCTATAAAGCAACTTGGAGTTGTTTTGAACTTTCGCATTGTTGACCACTACAAGGCTCAAAGTCAACTGATCACTCTTTTTTATAAACTCAACTACAATCCGCTGCCACTGAGGGAGGGCGGTAGAATCTATCAACAGACCAATCCTTAATGTCATGATGCCGACACCTTAAAAAGCGATTGCTTTGCCTTCTGTTGAATCCGCCTAGAAAGGTTTCTCCCTATCATTGTGCACTTCTTCTCAATCAAGAACCAAGACAAGGAAGAAACTCCAAAAACGACAACAAACTTTAGCAAAAAGGCTGTAGTTGGGTCAATGTGCGCATGAGACTTGAAAAGTCTAAATATGGGCACATGCCACAAATACAACCCGTAAGAAATTTTTCCAATGAAAACAAAAACCCGATTTCCGAGCAACTGGCTTGTAATACCGGTAGGCTTCTCCAACAAACCAAAGATTGCAATCACGGTAATGACTGCGACCCAACCTCTAAGCCCCAAATCAAACAAGGTTTGATAAAAATCAAATGGAAAAACACCAACAATTACTAAAAACATTACACTGGATAAGGTGACAATCTCTCCTACGCCATTTACCATTCGATACCAACGCATCAAAGCCCCCAAACAGCCTATCATAATCGATTCGTGAAGCAGTGATGCTAATATCGGCCCAGCAATATCATTTGACTTTCCAATCCATGAAAAAAGAACGGTCATGAAAAGCAGTCCGAGCAGCGCTTTTGTGAATCGAAGATGTATAAACACCATGAGAACTAAGGGCCAAATAATATAAAATTGCTCTTCGACAGCCAATGACCACGTATGTCCTAGCAAAAGGCCTTGATTACCCCAGCCCCACAACCATGAGATGTTGTTTATGTATAACGCGGAAGAGAGGATTTCAAAGCCGACTGCATTACGTACCGATCCTGACAAAAAGAGAAATAAGTAAATTGTTAGAATTGTTAATAACAAATACAAGGCAGGGAACAATCTAAAAAATCTCCTTGTAAAGAAAGCTTTGAGACAAATCCCACCTTTTTCGGCATACTCTTCAAGTAGTAAAGTGGTGATCAAAAAACCTGACAGAGTAAAAAAAATATCCACCCCGAGTGATCCGCTTTTGCCTAATTGAAAATGTGCATGCAAGAACATAACAACTAGAACCGCAATACACCGAAGTCCATCCAAAGATGGCACATACCCCATTGGTCGATAGTTGATTGGACGAGCTAACATCTGATAATTGCTGTTAATGAAATAATTTACAGGCCCCATCGGTAGCTCCCCAACTGCAAACCAACGCACAGTCTACATTTCGATCCACATGAAAAAGAATCACCTTGAATAACCTTTCCATCTAAAGCTTCATTTCGATTTGATCCTTCTAATATACTGGCTGTTCCCATTGCCAATATCCCTAAGTACAGTTCGAATTAAGTAGACGCGCTTTCGCCACGCTAAAAACATCACGACCAGCCATTTTGGCATCGAGCGTTTGAACTCCTTTAGACCCGATTTTTCCCTTTTTTCGCTGACATCGTCCGAGTCATGTCGCCATTTTAAGAATTGATAATCTGATTGCTGCGGTTTTGATACAAAAGGCTTTATGTAACCCGTCTTCTGAGCAATAACAAGCATGTAAGTCTCCTTTGCGTTCATTAACTTAACTCGATTTTTGACGGTAGCGGGATCCGTGACTTGATAGATGTTGCTATCAGGTTCATTAAAATATAACAAGACCCTTTTAGTTATGAAGCCATTTTGCATCGAGAAGATCCGAAAAAAAAGCTCAGGGCTGAATTGATAAAAACCGTGACCGAAGAGGTTATTTGCAGGTACTGATCCTATAAAGTGACCACCTAATCGAACCATATTCATACAGTTTGCAATCGCAGTCGGAAAGTCAAATATGTGCTCCAGTGAGCCCCCATCAAATACGACCGAGTACTTCAAAAACATCTCGGGTGGTATTGGCTTATTCATGTCATGAATAATTGAAGCCGATTCGTAGGCCGATGCATCAATTGAATCTATCACTTTAGCCCCTAAATTTCGAAAAAAAGACTCGGCATATCGTTGACTAACAAACACTTCTTCAAGCAACTCATTCGATAATTCGTACTTCTTAAAAAGGTCTTTGAACACAACATATGGCCCGTGTAGCCTTTGTCGTCCAATCGTTACTGTTCGTTCGAAGTCAACTCCTGATTTGACTGCTTGAATTAACAGGTAAGCGGTTTTCGTGTTAACACCCATACATTTCTACGGCAAGTAATTCTTCTTTACTAACAATTTACGGTACCACGAAGGAAAAAGATTGACTAAAAGAAAACGCAAAAACGACTTGAATGAACGTCCGTACCACAAAGCCTTTTTCGCGTACCAACGGCTTTTGGCTACGTCATTGCCGACAATTGCAGCGACACTAATCTTCGAAAGCATAGAGACATAAAACTGTCGATCATTGGCTAGCAAGCCATCCCCGTGCAACTCTATAATTCTTTCACAACTACTCAACTCCTTCCAAGCATTATAACGTAGTCTCCTTTCAAGCTGTCCTTCAACATAAATATTCAACATGATTTTATCGGTGAACGCAAGTTCAAAAGAAGACACATGCCGCATTATTCGGAGTCCGAGCTCACCGTTTTCACCAAAATAGATTTTGGGATCATATCCACCTGCTGCGATAAAAATGTCTTTGGAAATCGTGAACCCACCGGCCAGCATGTTGACTGATCTACCAGAATACATAGGTTGCATTCTCGGCAAAAAAACAGTTTCCCGACCATCTTGCATTATTTTCACCCCGCAGCTAATAAATTTCACAGGTTCTTTCCTATTGATAATGTTGCTTATCACTGCAAGGTAACATGGCTCCATTTGATCATCACTGTCAAGGAAGACCAGAAAGCGGCCACGGGCATCTTTTGCACCATAATTCCTCGCAGCAGAAACTCCTTGGTTTGTTTGCTTAAGATATCTTAACGTCACATCAAGATGATGACCCGCAACGACAGCCTCAGTATCATCCGTGCTTCCATCGTCAACAACAATAACTTCAAATTCTTGAAAGGTTTGCCTCTCGAGGCTTGCAAGCGTCTTCCTAATTGTATGAGCCCTATTGTATGTCGGCAAAATTACTGAAAACAAGATCTCACCCATTCAAGCGTCCACTAAAAAATACGGATACCAACAACTTCCAAAAAGAAAAATAAAAATCCAAACGTCTTTGAGCTGGCTCGTCAAATCGAAGAGATTTCTGTCTGCAATATCGCCTAAGAAGGACGGCCGTTTGTTTTAGGGACAGCGGCTTATTTGAATAATAGTCAAGAAGTATTCTGTAAAAATTTAGCAACGTGTCTACATTGCGAGCCTTTATGGCGTTGGCATGATGGCGCCTCACGATCGCAACCGGACTATTGATGTTACCGGCTACCAACTTCCCATAAAATGCGAGACGCAACCAAAGTTCGGTGTCCTCGTGCATTCTCAAACTCTCCAGAAAAAGACCTGCTCGCTGAAATAGCTGTTTTTTGATAGTTATTGCATTCGTACAAAAATGACCTTTTCTACCGTCCAATATCCAATAGAAAAGATCTTCAGGGCGCAACGACTCAGTAAGCGAATACATCTCGTCACTGCTTGCCAAAAAAAGATTTTCATACTGTGCAGCCTCATACACCCCATCCACGGTTGAGTTTCGCTGAAAAACAGCCTTGCTTATTTCAAAACGATTGGACAGATAGTAATCATCTGAATCCAAAAAGGCAATATAAGGAAATCGGGAATTAACAATCCCCAAGTTTCTTGTTGAGGAAACCCCATGATTCTGCCTATCAGAATGCCTAATCGACCTAACCTTATCCCAATCTCTCGCCAAACTAAGACACAGCTCCCAGGAAAAGTCTGTCGACCCATCTTCAACCAATAGAATTTCTCCAACTTCCGGTAAACTTGCCGCTGAAGCAACTGCGTTTGCCAAGAAATACTCCGAATTGTAAACCGGAATAATTACGGATACTTTAAAATCCATCTTATCGCTCAAATGCAAAGGGCATCGTCTACTTTCCTTATGAAAATGGCCTGATTAACGGAAGTGTATCAAAGTCAAAATGTTTGAAAATCAAGATAAACTCCAACACTTAGCATGATTTTAAGTTTGTTTAATAATCAAAAGTCAAAAATCCGCCATTATTGCAGTTATGAAACAAAAGTTCGCAGGTTACAAACACACTTGATCTAAGAAAGGACGGAGGCTTCATCACAGTGAAGATCAACTTTGATGAAAAAGGTATTTCAGAATCCTCAGATCATAGATTATATAATTCAGAAGAGCCAAGCGCCCATTCAAGTCAACCCCTCTTGTTAAAATCAACTGTTTCATTCGCAGCAAAACCTTCTTTCGAAATGATTCCCTCTGAAATAATTGGCTTTGACGATTGAGCGACTCATAAATCCACATCACTTTTTTTACATTTACGGCACCATTCCCTTCCGGATTTATCATTTCCCATTCAACATCAAGTAGGCTTCTTCCAATTAGTTTGTCATGCAAATGACGCTTCAAGGCCTCACTAACCTCCATTTGTTGTTTTTTGAAAGTTTGCGATACCGAACCATTAGAAAATCGATATTTCAATAACGGTTTTGGTAGATTTGCAAACTTTGTTTGTCCGACTAATTCTACCCATAGGCCATAGTCTTCGCTATGAGGATATTTCGCAGAATATTGGAGTTTTGATTGCAATATTAGGTCCGACCTCATGATCACAGTAGGATGAAACAATGGGCAACCAAACAACATGGCCCAAACTATCTCCTCATGATGAGCAGGCGCTTTCATTAGGCCGTCCCTTTCGCCAAAATACTCAACCCAAGTACCAGAAACCCCAACATCTGCGCACGATCGCATGAAATCAATTTGCTCAGCAAGACGAGTAGGAAGGGCAATGTCATCGGCATCCATGCGCGCTATAAGAGTTCCACGAACCTTTGACAAACCGTAGTTAAGCGCAGAAATAATACCTTTATTCCTGGCCATTTGATGATGTAAGACCCGCGTGTCCTTATAGCTGTCGATAATTGCACCCGAATCATCTGTGGATCCATCATTAATTATCAGAAATTCGAAATCGGAAAAAGTCTGGCTCAAAATGCTCTCAACAGAGTCTTTCAAAAATGGCGAGGCATTGTAAACGGGCATCAAAACTGAAACAAGTGGTCTACTCATGAAACTTTTTTACCCAAGTATCTTAAACTTTTGACTATGCCTTTAAGGTAAAAGCCGATTCCGACTTTGCCGTCACGAATACGGATCAGTTGTTCCTGACTATTTTTGAGTGAATGATTAGTCTTTTCCCAAAGATCGGGCAAGATCAAATTTGGGATAAAACTTTTTGGTATTTCAATAGCTCTGCTTGAGAATAGAATGGTATTCTGCCTATACCAGAGATCAACTCTGCCATCTGACCAAACACTTGGCCTAAGCCAATCATACGCTCGAAATCCCCGGACCGCAAACTTTTCTATCCAATACGTTTGCCATTGTTCATTCAAATGATTCTGACCGCCTTGATACGGGGCTGCTGCAGAAAATAAGATTAAGTCACCGTGCAGTGTCAGGCTTTTTACGAATATATCCGCGCTGGCTTGCGGTAAATGTTCTGCTACCTCCAACGAAACTATAAAGTCATATCTTCTGCCAAGGTTAAAAGGATTTACCAAATCAACTGGCAAAAATTCATCTTTTGCGATAAACTTTTGGAGCAGTTCAGGATCAACATAACCACCATCGATACCCAAGACGGATGCCACTCCATACTTTTTAAAAACAGACAGCCATGTGCCAATACCACAACCCACGTCCAGGACTGATGAAGGACTGAACGACTCCATAACCAGCGGGACCACTATTTCCGCAGCCGTAGTATTGTGCACATCTTCAGTATGAATATATCTCATCTACTCATTTTGAGATTATGACCATTAATCTTGCTTTGAAATGTACGCAACACTCTTCGCGGTACATCTTACTCTAGATATCAATGAATGCTGACTCAGGTAATCGTGCACTGCTCGTGAGCAACCGTCCCAGACGTAGTAATCATCAATAATTATCAGACCTCCGGTTACAACTTTTGGAAAAAAGTTGACGAGGCACTCCATTGTCGATTCGTACCAATCACTATCAATCCTCAGAACGGCTATTGAGGTAACATCAGATTTTGCCAGAGTCTCATTGAACCAACCCTTAATTATTTTTGCATCAGCCCCAGCTTTCCGAACCGCCATCTCAGCAAACTGAATTTCTGCCCGGCAATTATCGTAGTATGTTGAAGAATTCTTGTCGGCCTGCCACGCAACAGCGTCAATCCCGTCTATCTCCTTGGCAGGCGGAAGCCCCTCAAAACTATCGAACAAGTACACTCTTCGTCCCGGCAACATTTCCGACAACCCAGCAATCATTCCTCCCCGCCACACACCGCATTCAACTAAGCATCCTCGAACGTCCCGAAATTGGTTCGCGAGCAACAGATTGTCCGCATACTTTTCCTGCGGTATCATGGTAAAATCACGATATTTATTATAAAGATCGTCTGCTTGACTTCTAACGGGGGACAACCTTCTTGCCGCTGACTCACGCAACTTCTTATAAAGTCTTTTTACTATCATACCATTATGATTCTCGACTTTGGGACCAAAAAACCATTACTTCGCGAATGTGGGTGTGTTCTGGATGGCTGCGGTGAATTTTCAACCGAAAATCTCAGCACGTCTTTCTGCCAATCAAAGGTTTCAGCGTAGTGGGCGCCCGTCCAAATCGATATCTTATAATGACCAGGAATCAGCGCGGGCAATTCAATTTGAGAAGCAATGAGCTGCTCATCAGAGTTCTCAATGAATGGACGATCATCTGGAATTGCTTGAAATATTGGTGTGCCATCAACTGCCGACACATCAAATGCCAGAAATGCTTTCCGATGTTTTTCATTGGATCTTAGACAGCACGCTATATCCAACAATAAATTTGGTTGAGAACCACGCAACTCGATCCGAGCGCTCACAATTTCTAATGGTTTTGAAGGTTCCAATTTGTCTTTTTTCCATTCACGGTCAAGTTCTTTGCCAATTGACGAACCAAGATAGCTGCCGATTGATTCGTTGATGTTGCCAGCAAAAGCAACCGATCCCTGTCTTAGCACAATGCCAGACCCACAAAGACTTTGAACGGCAGACATATTGTGGCTTACAAATAACACTGTCCGACCCTGGGTAGCCACATCATGCATTTTTCCTAGGCATCTCTCTTGGAACTCATAATCTCCAACAGCCAACACCTCGTCTATTACCAATATTTCAGGTTCAAGATGGGCAGCGACTGAGAATCCCAATCTAACCTTCATCCCAGAAGAATAGAACTTTACGGGCGTATCAACAAACTTCTCGACCCCCGAAAACTCGATGATCTCATCTAGCTTCGAGTCAATTTCTCGCTTGGTCATGCCGAGGATCGTTCCATTCATGTATATATTTTCCCGACCAGTGAGCTCAGGATGAAAGCCCGTACCCACCTCAAGCAACGATCCCACCCGGCCCGACAACTCGATCTCTCCCATGCTGGGCTCAGTAATCTGGGACAGAATCTTCAGCAAGGTGGATTTTCCAGCGCCATTCCTTCCAATAACACCTAGAACTTCCCCCTCTCTTACGTCAAAACTTACATCTTTAAGGGCCCAAAAAACCGAATCATCTTCATTTACAAATCTGCCCATAGCCTGAAGTCGCCTGAAATTTCTCAAGGGAGCTCGCACCAAGTTTGCTAGTGCACCGGCAAACGTTGCTGATTGAGGTTCTCTAACCCCGAGCCGATATCTTTTTGATACCCCTCGAACACTTATAACAGTCTTTGTCATCCCGAGAAACTAAGCTACATCAGCAAATATTCGTTCCATCCTTCGGAAATAGAAAAGTCCACAAAACAATATTAGCGCTGACACAATACTTCCGGGCCAGATCCAATCCCATGGGAGAATATCACCCAGAAATGCAGCACGGAACCCCTCGATTACTCCAACCATCGGATTCAGGCTGTACCAAAACGTGAAGCGCCCGGGCACCGCATGCGTGCTATAAACCACTGGCGCTGCGTACATCAGTAGTTGCACCAAAAAAGTAATAGCATGCTTCACATCCCGATACTGAACTGCCATCGCTGAAAGTATCAATCCAACCCCAAGGGATGCAGACAATAATTGAAGAAGTAAAAGCGGAAGCCAAATAATTGCCCAGTGAGGTGACACACGAAAATAAATCAATAATGCAGCGACAACGAAAAAAGCGACAATAAAATCTAATAACTTGCTGAAGGCGGTGGACAGTGGAAGTGCGATCCGAGGAAAATAAACCTTGGTGATAATTTGTGAATTATTGACGAGGCTCAATGATGAATCGGTGAGTGTGGCAGAAAAATAATTCCATGGCCACAAGGCTAAAAACGAGAAGAGCAGGTATGGAACGTCCCCGGTGTCAACCCTGGCAAAACGACCAAACACAATCGTAAAGATAATAGCGGTGGCAAGAGGCTGAATTATGGCCCACGAAATCCCCAAAACACTTTGGGCATATTTTGCTTTGATGCTACGGACCGTCAGGAAATATACAAGGTCTTTATATCTCCATAATTCCCGGAAGTCAATTAGCTGCCAACCCGTACTTGGTCTTATCAACTTTCTTACTACCACCTCGCAGTAACGCTAATCCTCATAATACCCTCCGCTTGCTTTCGCACCCTCTTTGCCGAAGCTGTATCCATATCCGTAGCCATAACCATAACCATAACCATAGCCATAACCATAGCCATAGCCAGGGCCTGTCTTCTTGATGTCGTTAAAGAGAATACTGATATGTCTCATTCCACGTTTTTCAAAAAGCTCCTGAAGATCCCTCAGAAAAAAGCGCGGGGTATAATCCTGACGCACCATGAAAATGGTATGATCTGCAAAAGGCATCAAAGCGAATGCATCACTTACCAACCCCAATGGTGGGGTATCCAAAATGATGTAATCAAAACGAGAAAGAAGGTCGGAAATCATGGTTCCAACTTTGGGCAAAAGGAGCAACTCGCTTGGATTAGGCGGCACCGGACCTCCGCTCATCAAGAATAAGTTTTCGATGCTGGTAGATTGAATTACATCTTCCAAATCTGACATGGACGACAGGTATGAACTCAACCCCAAATCATTGGCGAGATCAAAGTCGCTGTAGATGCGGGGCTTTCTCATGTCGGCACCAATGATAAGCACCCTCTTACCGGAATAGGCCAGTACGGTCGCAAGGTTGATGGTTGTAAACGTCTTTCCCTCGCCCCCAATTGAGGACGTGATCAAGAGTACCTTTTTTTCCTTTCCTTGTGTGAAATAGTTCAAATTGCTTCGCAATGCCCGAAAAGACTCACCAATCGAAGACTTCGGTCTATTAAAAACCACTAGGTTTGATTGTTCGGTTGGACTGTGACCAATGCCACCGATAAGTGGAATTTTCGTGAATTGTTCTATATCTTCTTTTGATTGAATTTTATCATTCAAGAATTCTGCAAGGAAAAAGAAGAGAAATGGAAATAGCAGTCCACTACCAAAGGCGATCGCGTAATTCTGATTTGGTCTTGGGGTAATCGCTCCACCTGACTGGTTTGGCGGGTTAACGACCAAAACATCACTTGTCGTTGAAGCCCTCGATATACCAGCTTCCGCCCTTTTTTGCATTAAGAAGAGATAGAGATTTTCTCTGATTGAATAATTCCGTTTTATACTAACGAGTTCCCTTTCTGACTGGGGCAGTTGTGCCAGGGATTTTTCAGCAGCTTTAATCTGTTGGTCAACAAAATTGATATTAATCTTCTGAGTGGCTCGAATCGAATTGACACCTTCCAATAGGTCTTTCTTTACTTGTTGGACTTTACGCTGCCGCTCCACTACGATGGGGTTTTCCACAGTCTGAAGGTCTCCCAGCATGCGCAGGCTAAATTGAAGTTGAGTTAATTGGGAAACAAGATCTGTGAGTACCTGGTCTGTAATACCAACCGCGGAAGGTGGGACGATTTGGTCAAAATCCTTTCCACGCCCCAAGTATTCTTCCAAGTACTTGAAATAGTTCTCCTGCAATATAAATTCTGTTTTTTGCGATTCCAGTTTTTCAAGCCGCTCAAGGATTCTGGTTGATTCGCTGTCAAAGTTGGTGTAGAGTTGGCTTTGCTTGAAATCCTCAATCTTGTTGTCGAAGTACGATAGCGAATCGCCTATATTAGCCAATTGGCGATCGAGGAATTCGATTGACTTCGTGGCGGCCTGGTTTTTTTTATCCACATCATACCGTTGATAAATGGAAATGAATCGACTGACAAAAGCCATTTCTTTTTCAGGCACTGGTCCGCTAATTGCCAAATTTATTACCGAAGCTCCTTGTTCAGCCCACTGCGCAGAAAGCCGGGCAGCGTATGATCTGGCTAGTTGCTGCGGGTCCACAAAGCTCACCACGAACCTTCTATCGATCAATTCCTCGAGGCGGTCCTGGTTACCTGTCACAACCAGTCGAAACCCGTTGATTGCGACCGTATCTGATGGCAAACTTCCTTCAATATCCTTCTGAGGGGCAAGTTCCGGGTTTAGCAATTCAATCTCAAATGATGATCGGCTTTTCAATGTAAAGGAAATGCGTTCCCCGTAGGGCAAATGGTCGCCAACCGGAACGATCGACAAGGGGAAATCTTTATCAAAATACTCACTTGTCTTAACGTTTCCTTCCCGGTACCAGACAACAGAAAAATTCAGCTCCTTGATCACTTGTTCCATCAAAGGATAGGACTTCATGATATAGAGTTCGTTGAAGAAATTGCGGTAGGGGTTAATGAGTGGATTGCTCTTATAAAGAAACTCAGCTGCCGCGTTTTCATTCCCCTCCCTGACAAGGATCGAGGCTGTAACCGTGTATATTTTGGTTGTGTACCTGTTAATAAGGTATGCAATGGCCAGCGCTGAGAATAAACTTAGTGCGATGAGATACCAATACCTGATTGCCCGATCGAGAATCCGTTTGATATTCACCGGCAATCTCTGGCTGCTGGTACCCTCTTCGGTCAACAGGACCTGCTCAAGAGAGTTTTTTGATTCCCCGTTTGCCATCGATCTAATTCAAGAGGTTAACAGTCAAAAGAATAATTGAAACCGTACTTAGGAAGATTGCCATATTCTGCCCAAAATACCTCCGGAATGGCCGCTGTCTAAGAGCTGGCACAACGATAATGTCATTTTGCTGCACGTAGTAATTGTCGGAGGCCAATAAGCTTTCATCCAGTAGATTCAAATAAAAAACCCCGGATGTAGAACCATTTTGCCTTATGATCTTCACATTGGCGCGATCTGCCAAATCGGTTAGCCCTCCTGCTAATCCAATGGCTTCCATTAAGGTAACCCGCATATTGTCGGAAACTACCTGGCGCTCTTGATTTACTTCGCCAAGGACCGTGAATCTGAAATTCAGGAGTCGAACTCGCGCAACAGGATCTTTGAGAAATTGCTTGAAGATTAACTGTAATTTTTCCTGAGCTTCAAAGATCGAAAGGCCAGAGAACTGGATTTTACCTACAACTGGAAATTCGATTTCACCGTTGTTATCCACAACAAACCCATTTATTAGCTGATTGGCAGCATTTTGACCACCCAACTGCTGATTTGGATAAAGTTTTGCAATAAAATTAAATTCATCTTCCGTCAAGCTCTCAATCCTGATATAAAGCACATCCAGGGGTTGAATTTTATATTCTCTGATGTTCATGTTATATGCCCTCAACGTGGTATCCGTTGGATTGTCCTTCTTATGAAGGTCATCCTTTTGGAGGTACACATACTTCCGATTGGGAACGCAAGAGACCGCAAAAAGAATGAAGATGGCAAAAATCAGCCAACGAGTGTGTCTCATCAAATCATTAAAAAATTGCACCCAAATATAGGTAAAATGATCAAAATTCTGCGTTTACCAGCTTTTCCGAGGCATGCAGGGGTGAGATTTCCACAATTCCAGATTCGAAATTTAAGATTCAAAATTAGATACTGGTTGCCCCATCTCCGCTCTTCGAGCTACGATGGGCAAGCGGTTGCCAGTTACCGGTTGCCAGTTGCTTCATTGTTACAGGTTACAGGTTACCTGCCTACGTTCTTCGAACTTCGCCAGGCAGGCAGGTTACCTGCCTTCGCTGAAGCTACAGGCAGGCAGTTGTCGGTTTGCAAGCTGGGTTGCTCCAAGTTCCAAGTTCCACGTTACAAGTTGCGGTAGGGGTATTCAAAATTCGAAATTTAAGATTCATTCGAAATTCAAGATTGGCTTCTTGTACCCGCTAGCCGTGTTTCGTATAGAGTGAGTTATCAAAACCATTGAAAGCATCACGTGCAAGTTGCTGAATTAATGGTCTTGTTATTTTGGTGTCCGCCCCCTTATCCGTGAACACTACTTCGTTCAACTTGTCCAAATTGAAATTCAATAAAACATTCGCTACTTCGTGTTCTGCAACCCACGCATCTTTCTGTCTGGCATCGCTAATCGCCTGCTCCCAATGAAAGGAGTAGTTCAGTGCGATGAAGCATATGTCAACCACATCTTTTGCTGCCTGGCGGGTGAGCGCGCTGATTTTGTTGGACAAGATATTCTCCCAATCATCAATCCAGAAACCCATCGAATGACGAATGGGCTTCCCTTTCCGGAAGGAAACATCGTTAATAAACTCCAGCTTGAGGGTCGTGCCATCCCTTTCAAATTGCGCCCGTATAAAATCCTCCGCACGAAAATTGATCCGAACGTTTCCACAACGGTTGAGCGCTTGCAATATCATTTCTGTTTGCGCTTTGAATTCCTGATGCTGGTTCGTGAAGAAATCCAGGTCTTCTGAATACCGATGACCCAACATGAACCGGCTTAGGGCTGTTCCACCGGTCAAATAATGATCTACGGGAAGCTTGCCCACTTCGAGAAGCACGATGTCCTGGAGCGGATATAACTTCTCGCTATAACAGTTGTCTTGCATTTCGGTATTTCTCGCGCAAAGACCTTGGAAACAGCGCGCTGATAACCTGGTCGGACAGGGCTTCTTTCAAATATTTTTCCGGTATGATCCTTCGCACGGTGTGCCAATTGTAGCCGTTTACGAGTTTGGTGAACAAGTTTGTTCGGGTGAACCCCCTCACCTCATCGCGTTCCGACCTCAGGAGGGCAAGCGCCTCTTCCGGAGATATTTTCACATCCCAGAGCACGCTCTTCAAATGCGCTAACAACTCCTGTTCTGAAAATGGACGCCCCATCATTGAGGAATATTATTCAGTAAAGTTAATAAGAAGCTGCCTCAGTTACCAGTTGCCGGTTTCCAGTTTCCAGACGCCAGTGATTCAAGATTCAAAATTCAAAATTCAAAATTCGAGATTCAAAATTAGCAATCAGTCGCCAGTCGCCCTGCCTTCGCTGAAGCTACAGGCAGGTTACCCTACCCGGCAATGAAGTACGGGTTCAGCAAGTTCTCTTTATTGTACTTCAATTCCTCACCTCCATCCGTTTTTTTCAGGCTCAAGCCCAGTGCATTAAGTATCGCATGCGCTGCTGCGGTGTCCCATTCCAGGGTGGGTCCGAAGCGGGGGTAGATGTCTGCCTTACCTTCGGCCAATAGCATGAACTTGAGGCTGCTGCCGGCAGAGATGATTTCGGTGGGGCCCAACTTTTCGATGAAGGCTTTGGTTTCGTCATTCATGTGGGAGCGGGAGGCAACGACTCGAATTCCAGATTCAAAATTCAAGATTTCAGATTGCTTTGATTTCAAATCTTGAATTTCAAATTTTGAATTACGTGATCGCTTAGTCACCCCCAGACCAATCCCGCCAAAAAACACTTCACCCGTCACCGGGACGGCCACGACTCCGAGAATTGGTTGTTGGTTTTCGATGAGGGCGATGTTGACGGTAAATTCTCCATTGCGTTTGATGAATTCCTTGGTGCCGTCAAGGGGATCAACCAGCCAGAGGCGATGCCAGTTTTTGCGTGCTTCGTAGGGAATGTCTTTGCCTTCCTCGCTAAGGATAGGAATGCCCGTAGCCTTCAAATGCCTTTCAATGACTTCGTGCGATTTTTTGTCGGCCAGGGTTAAAGGGGAGTTGTCGCCCTTTAATTCTGTTTCGAAGTTGTTGGAGTTGTAAACTTCCAGGATGGCAGCGCAGGCTTCTTCGGAGGCGGCTATGGCCAGTCGCAATAGATTTTCTAACTCTGCCACGGACAATTCAAAATTCAAAATTTAAAATTCAAAATTTAAAATTACCAAAAACTGTCACTGACCTTAAGATTCCGTGCCTTCTGAGGTAGATTGGCATCTAAATTTAGAATCTTAAATTCGGAATCCGGAATTAAATAATCATCCCCGCCCCCACGGTCTCATTTGTATTTTCATCTACTAAAATGACTGAGCCGGTAATCCGGTTTTTTCGGTAGCTGTCGAACAGCAAAGGTTGGGACGTGCGGATGCGGATGCGGGCGATGTCGTTCATGGTCAGTTGATCCACATTTTCCTGGCGATCCAATGTATTGATATCCAGCTTGTACTGAATCTCCTTCAGCAAACCCTTTACTTCTTTCGTGGTATGTCGCACCACAAACTTCGTGTTCAAACCCACGCTGCGCTGGTTCATCCAGCAGAGCATCAGTTCAATGTCCTGATCGATATGGGGTTGGTTGTTGACTTTCGCGATCTGATCTCCCCTGCTGATGTCGATGTCATCTTCCAGCGTCATGGTGATGGCCATGGGCGCGAAAGCCTCGTCAATGGTCTTTTCGGCCAGCATGATTTTCTTCACTTTCGAATTGAAGCCAGAAGGCAGCACCACTACCTCATCGCCAGGCCTGAAGATGCCTCCCGCCACGCGACCGGCATAGCCCCTGAAGTCGGGGTGGCCTTCCGTATGCGGACGAATGACGTGTTGTACCGGAAAGCGCGGGTCGATGCGGTTTTGATCGCTTTCGATGTGCACGTTTTCCAGGATGTGAAGCAGGGTGGCTCCTTCATACCAGGGCATTTGCTCGGAGCGGTTCACCACATTGTCGCCTTTCAGGGCGCTGATGGGAACAAACTGAATGTCGGATACTTCCAGCTTGGCAGAGAAGGATTTATAGTCGTCAACAATCCGATCGAACACGGCCTGGTCGTAGTTCACCAGGTCCATCTTATTGACGCACACCACAATGTGTGGAATCTTTAACAAAGAGGCGATGAACGAATGCCGGAAAGTTTGTTCCACCAAACCTTTTCGCGCATCGATGAGGATCAATGCCAGGTTGGCCGTAGACGCCCCCGTGACCATGTTGCGGGTGTATTGGATATGACCGGGGGTGTCGGCAATGATGAACTTGCGTTTGGGGGTATTGAAATATCGGTAAGCCACATCGATGGTGATGCCCTGCTCGCGCTCGGATTTCAATCCGTCTGTAAGCAAAGACAAGTCGACATAGTCGAAGCCTTTTTTTGTACTGGATGCCGTAACGGCCTCGAGTTGATCTTCGAAGATGGATTTGCTATCGTAGAGCAATCTGCCGATGAGTGTGCTTTTGCCGTCATCGACACTTCCAGC
>JBFWPC010000007.1:146719-189429 GCA_050250195.1 Cyclobacteriaceae bacterium
GATTTCTTCCTATCCTCCATGGCCGTCTCTCCCCTTTTATCATCGGCTCGTGTTCCGCGTTCGGTTTTGCGGGAGGCGGCTACTTCGAGGATGATTTTTTCAATGGTGTCGGCTTCGGATTCCACTGCCCCGGTGATGGGCATGTCGCCACAGGTGCGGAAGCGAACCTTTTTTCGTTCGGGTTTTTCGTCAGGCTTCAGTTTGAGCCATGGTGAGGTCGACAACCAGGTGCCATCGCGATTGATCACTTCGCGTTCGTGTGCGTAGTAAAGTTTTGGGATGGGGATGTTTTCGTTGGCGATGTACTGCCACACGTCCATTTCTGTCCAGTTGGAGATGGGGAATACCCTAAAGTGTTCTCCCACATGTTTCTTTCCGTTGAAGATGTTCCAGAGTTCGGGCCGCTGGTTTTTGGGATCCCACTGACCGAATTCATCGCGGTGAGAGAAGAAGCGTTCTTTGGCGCGGGCCTTTTCTTCATCCCTGCGGGCCCCGCCCATGGCGGCATCAAACTTATGTTTTTCGATGGTGTCGAGGAGTGTAACTGTCTGTAAGGTATTGCGGCTGGCATTGTATCCCGTTTCCTCCTTCACGCGCCCCTGGTCGATGCTGTCTTGCACGGATCCCACGATCAACTTTACTCCCAGTTCATTGATCAGCCAGTCGCGGTATTCCATGGTCTCGGGAAAGTTATGGCCGGTATCGATATGGACCAGGGGGAAAGGTATGCGCGCGGGGTAAAACGCTTTGCGCGACATGTAGGCCAGCACGATCGAGTCCTTGCCGCCTGAAAACAGCAATGCCGGATTTTCGAATTGGGACACCACTTCGCGGATGACGTAGATGCCTTCGGCTTCAAGTTCCTGCAGGTGGCTGAGGTAGTATTGGTTCATTTCGCGATTTGGAGGGGCAAATTTAAAGGTTTAGAGCGTTGCAATGGCAAATGAAGTCTACAAAGTAGATGGGGATTGTTTTTTGTAGTTGTTGGTTGTTGGTTTCCGGTTGCCAACCGATTGTTCCGAGTTACTTACAAGTCCAAGAATTCAAAATTCGAAATTTAAGATTCAAAATTTCTCAGGTTGTGTGCGCGTGGCGGTTCTCCCTTCAGGGGTAAGAGGGCGTGGGTTGGTTTGGTTGCCAGTTGCGGGCTACAGCAGGTAAACCGGTTGCCAACCGATTGTTCCGAGTTACCTACAAGTCCAAGAATTCAAAATTCGAAATTTAAGATTCAAAATTCTCAGGTTGTGTGCGCGTGGCGGTTCTCCCTTCGGGAGTTAGAGGGCGTGCGGTTGGTCTTGGTTGACAGTTGCGGGCTACGGTAAACCGGTTGCCAACCGATTGTTCCGAGTTGCTTACAAGTCCAAGAATTCAAAATTCGAAGTTAAAGATTCAAAATTCGAAATTTAAGATTCAAAATTCTAGTATTACCAATGGTCCGGTTGACTTCAGTGTTTAATGCGGGGGAGAATCAGTTCAAGAAGTCGAGTGAGAGCTTCTTCCACCGGTACTTCGTTGGTCTTAATCGTGATATCCGGATTGAGTGGACGTTCGTAGGGTGAGTCGATGCCGGTGAAGTTCTGGATCTGGCCGTCTCTTGCTTTTTGGTACAGGCCCTTTACATCCCGTGTTTCACAAACTTCAAGTGGGCAGTCCACAAAAACCCCGATGAAGTTCTCGGGGCCCACTGTTTGCTTCACCAATTCGCGATCGGATTCAAATGGAGAGATGAAAGCCGAGAGCACGATGGTCCCTGCATCAATAAAAAGTTTGGATACCTCCCCGATCCTGCGGATGTTTTCCACTCTCCCTTCGTCATCGAAACCCAGGTCTTTGTTCAAGCCCATGCGCATATTGTCGCCATCCAGCAAATAGGTCTTGTAGCCCCTGTCGGCCAACAGCGCCTCCAGGTTCACGGCCAACGTAGATTTTCCCGAGCCAGACAGGCCGGTAAACCAAATCAGCAAGGCGCGTTGCTTTAGCTTTTCTTCGCGCTGGGCGCGGGTAACTTTTGTTTTGGTGTGGAATACGTTGGGCATTTTCTGGATTCTGGATTCTGGATGCTGGTTGCTGGTTGCTGGATGCTGGTTGCTGGATTCTGGGTGCTGGTTACCAGTTGCCAGTTACCAGTTGCCTGCCTTCGCTAGAGCTTTGGCAGGTAAACCAGTTTCTGGTTGTTGGGTTTCGAAGGTTATGATTGTCACAATTTGTAATAATAGGAAATGAAGACGATACAAACGATCATATAAATTAATGTGAGTGGAGATCCTACCCTCAAGAAATCTTTAAACGTATATCCACCCGGCCCATACACCATCAGGTTGGTCTGGTAGCCGATGGGTGTCATAAAATCACCTGAGGCGGCAAATGCAATCGCAATGTAGAAGGCGGTGGGTGGCGCGTTGGTCATTGCCGCCAGCGACATGGCGATGGGAAACATGATTGAAACGGCCGCTGCGTTCGTGATCAGCGCAGTCAACAGGGTGGTCACTACAAACAGCACCGCTATCTCTGCCATCACGCCCCACTTGCTCACGAGTCCAACGATACCCCCGGCAATGAGTGCCGCAGCACCGGAGTTCACGAGCGCCACCCCAATGGCCAGGGAGCTTACCAATATCACCAGCAGGTTCAGGTCGAGTTGGCGCCTGATTTCCGGCAAGTTCAGGATGCCGAAAACGATCAGGCACAGCAGCACAAATACGCAACAGGTAAATAGCGGCAAGACGCCCAGTATTCCAATGACAAGCATGATTAGACTTGCGAGGCCAATCCATAAAAGGTATCCTTTCCTCTTTTTTTCCAATGGCATGGGCCGCGAGATCGTAAACAGGTTCTTTTCGCCAACCTGTACGCCTGTATCATCCCCAGCCAGCAAGAGCAGAAAGTCGCCCCCCGACAGGGACATCTCGCCCACCTTTCCCGACACCCGCTTGCCATCGCGGTGCAGGGCCACGATGGAAGCGTTGTAACGCCTTCGAAAATCCGAATCTTTGATCCGCATGCCGATCAGGTCGGAGTTGGCGGGAATGACCGCCTCGGTAAACTTGAATTCGCCCTGGTGGGCCAGCCTTTCTTCTTTAGGAATTTGCAGGCCGTTGTCTTCTTTAATCAGGTTGTAGATCGACTGCGTATTGCCGGAAAAAAAGAGAAAATCACCCTCATGCAGTACTTCGTCTGGTGATACCGGGGAGATCACGCGATCGTTGCGGATGATCTCCACCAAAAAAAGGTCCTTCAGGTTTCGGAGATTGGCATCCCGCACGCTTTTGCCAATCAACGGTGACCCTCCAAATACAACCGTTTCCACAATGTATTCTTTCAGATTTTGCTGAATGTCCTTTTTAGGTGTGTTTGAAGGCAGCAGCCTAAACCCGATAAAATACATGTATGCCCAGGTGATCACCGTAACGATGAGACCGAGGAAAACAAAATCGGTATAGGCAAGGGGTGGTTGATCGAATTCCGAAAGCAAGCCGCTCAGTACCAGGTTCGTGCTGGTGCCAATGACGGTGATCATGCCGCCCGTAATGGTTGCAAACGAAAGTGGAATGAGGAACCGGGACGCAGATTGATTGTTCTTGTCGGCCCACTCTTTCACGTAGGGAATCATGAACGCCACGATGGGCGTGTTGTTCAGGAAGGCGGAGACAGAAGAGACGGTCACCATCATGCGGAGCAGGAATCCCCGGGGCGTGAGCGTATGGCTGAAGTATTTGGAGAATAATTCGCCACCAAAAATCGACCTGAGACCTGCCGTGATCAGCATCAAAAGAAAAATCACGATGATTTGCTGATTGGCAAGCCCCTTCAATGCTTCCTCGGGGTTAATGATTCCGGCCGTCAGCAGGGCGACCAGGGCGAGGAAGAAAGACAAGGCCGGATTGAGCCACTCCCGGTACAAGGAAATCACCAGCAGGATGACGACAATGAGGACGTATAGTTGGGGGAAGGTCAAGCGAACACGTTTCGAGTTACAGGTTACATGTTACAAGTCATTTGCTCATCCGGGCACCGGTTTCCAGTTTACAGATTCAAAATTTCAAATTCGAAATTCAAGATTCAACACTCAGGCTCAGCTGCAGACAAATGAGTTAAAAGGATTTGGCAACACCCCATACGTTCTTGATCATCGAAAGAAAGTCTTTCATTTCTTTCAGTGGAATCATGTTCGGGCCATCGCTTAATGCCTTTTCGGGATTGGGATGTGTTTCGATGAAGAAGCCATCCACGCCCACCGCTGCTGCTGCACGAGCCAGGAACGGTGCGAACTCCCGTTGTCCACCCGACTTGCCTCCCATGCCACCGGGTTGCTGCACGCTGTGCGTCACATCAAACACCACGGGCGCAAACTGGCGCATGATCGGCAAGGATCGCATGTCTACCACCAGGTTGTGATAACCAAAGCTGGCACCGCGCTCGGTCAGGAAAACCTTGTCATTGCCCTCGCCCCTCACTTTGTCGACTGCATACTTCATGTCACCGGGCGCCATGAATTGACCCTTCTTCACTTTTACGGCTTTTCCTGTTTTCGCTGCCGCCACCAGCAGGTCGGTTTGTCTGCATAAGAAGGCTGGAATCTGGAGCACATCGGCCACTTCTGCAACCTCGGCACATTGGTGCGACTCATGCACGTCTGTGACGATGGGAATTCTCAGATCTTTCTTCACGCGGGAAAGAATGTCAAGTCCACCCTCCAGGGCGGGGCCCCGATAGGAAGATGCCGATGTGCGGTTGGCCTTGTCGAAGGAAGCTTTGAACACATAGGCGATCCCCAATTCTTCGCACATCTTTTTTACGGCCGTACCCACTTCCATGCAGATGTCGTAACTCTCCGCGGCACAGGGTCCGGCAAACAACACCAGTTGATCTCCACCCAAAGAGATCGCGTCTGTAATCTGAACGGGTGCCTTGAATTTCTCCATCTACTTAAACCTTACGATCTTGTCCAACTTATTTTTGGCTGCGAGAATGAAATCTGCCACTTCGCGCAGCACGCCCTCACCGCCCCGGGCCCTCGTCACCAGTTCCACTTCTTCGCGTAGATACATAGGCGCATCGCTGGGGCACACAGACATGCCGCAGATCGCCAACACAGAAATGTCGTTGATGTCGTCACCGATATAGCAAACCTCTTTGCGTTTCAACTTATGATATTCCATGAGTTTGTTGAATGCCGCCAGTTTGTCGAGGATGCCCTGGTGACAAAAATCGAGCTTCAGCTCGCTGGCGCGTTTGGCCACGGTTGCAGATTCACGACCAGAAATTGCACCCACAATGATCTCGGCTTTCTTCAGGTGGCCGATGATTTGTCCGTCCTTGACGTTGAACTGCTTTGATTCCCGGCCTGCATCATCATAAATGATTTTCCCATCCGTCAACACTCCGTCCACATCGAAGAAGATGGCGCGAATGTCTTTGGCTTTCTTGATCAGTGCTTTGGGATAAGGCTCCAACAGGTCCTTCACGGTGGCAAAAGCAATTTTTGTCAAATAAGCTCGAAAATTAGGAAAAGCTTTTTACTTTATGCTAAAATAAAGTCCTGCACCTGTGTTCAAGTTCTTCCTCTCCCTCGCCATCACCATCGGCCTTGTATATGCACTTAACCGGAGTTGGAACTTCGGTAACGGCATCCCGCCCCTGGGCAAATTTCTCGATCCCTTTCATGGCTTTTGGCAAAATGCAGAATCGAAGGAAGCAGAATCTGGCGAATTGCGCCTTGCCGGATTACAGGGAGAAGTAAACGTGGTTTATGATACCCTGTTGATCCCCCACATTTTTGCTTCAAACGATGACGACCTCTACCGGGTGATGGGATATGTAACGGCACAGCACCGACTTTGGCAAATGGAATTTCAAACCCATGCTGCCGCAGGGCGGATTTCTGAAATCATTGGTGAGCGCGCACTGGACTTCGACCGGCTTCAACGCAGGTACGGCATGGGTTGGGGTGCTGAGAATTCCATTCGTGCCCACATGAACGATCCCGACATTAAGCGAATTACCGAACAATATACAGAAGGTGTGAATGCCTACATCAGCCAACTTCGGTACGAAGACTATCCGGTTGAATATAAGTTGCTGGACTATGCACCCGAACCCTGGACGCCATTGAAGATGGGGTTGCTGCTCATGAACATGTCGAAGACGCTGAACTTTAGCGAGGACGATTTGCAGATGACCAATGCGTTGAAGCTGTTCGGCAAAGAAAAACTGGACTTGCTTTTTCCCGACCGGGAAAAGGTGGGTGATCCCATCGTGGACAACCCGGGCGGATGGAAGTTCAAGCCGGTTACTTTGGATACCGTACCATTGGCCTTGCCGGAAGAGCTGGTGATGGTACAACCTCAGACACCCACCGTAAAAGGGGTGGGAAGTAACAACTGGGCAGTAAGCGGAATCAAGACCGCAAACGGATCTCCCATTCTCTGCAACGATCCCCATCTCTCCCTCACCTTCCCTTCCATTTGGTTTGCTGCCCATATGAACAGTCCGGGTGTGAATGTGATGGGTGTCACTTTTACCGGTGCTCCCGTTATCATTCTCGGGTTTAACGATTCCATTGCCTGGGGTGCTACCAATGCACAACGCGACCTCGTGGATTGGTATCAGATTCAATTTCAAGACGAAAGCAAGCAGGCCTATTTGAGCGATGGAGAATGGAAGCCCACGCGCAAGGTGGTGGAAGAAATCAAGATCAAGGGATCAAAGGCATTCTTTGATACGGTAACCTACACGCACCATGGGCCGGTTGTTTATGATGCCAGCTTTCATGGCGATTCTGAAAAGAAGCACTTTGCCATGCGATGGATTGCCCACGATGAGTCGGTGACGCTCAAGACATTTTATGAACTCAACCGCGGCAGGAATTACAACGACTACATGCGCGCCCTGGATCACTTTGCCGGTCCTGCCCAGAACTTTGCATTTGCATCCGTAGCGGGTGATATTGCCATTCGCATTCAGGGTAAATATCCGGTGCGCAGGAAATATGAAGGTAAGTTTGTGCTGGATGGTACCAAGACTTCTGCCGAGTGGCAGGCGTTTATCCCGAATGACCACAACGTGATGATCAAGAATCCGGCCCGTGGGTTCATCAGCAGCGCCAATCAGTACCCTGTTGATTCAACCTATCCGTATTATGTGCATGCCAGCAGTTATGAAGCCTATCGCAACCGCGCCATCAACAACCAGTTGAGGCAAATGAACGAGGTGACTCCCCAGGACATGATGCTGCTGCAAGGGAACAACTACAACTTACAGGCAGCTGAGAGTCTCCCAGTGATGCTAAGGCAACTCGACCGGGCCTCACTTACCAGTGATCAAAGCAAGATTGTAGCGCAATTGGAGCAGTGGGATTTCAACAATGAGGCAAGTTCTGTGGCTGCCACCTACTATGAGGAGTGGTACAACACGCTGTTCCGCATGATGTGGGATGAAATGAGGGATGCAGGTGTTGCCCTGAGTTATCCAACCGACTTCGTCACCATCGCGTTGATGAATCGCGATAGCACCCATGAATTTTACGACATCAAGTCGACCCCGGAGAAAGAGGACTTAAAGGTGATCACCAGGAGGGCATTTGCCGGGGCGTTGGCCGAAATAGACAAATGGAAACAAGAGAATGGCAAGGAACCGATTTGGGCGGAGTACAAAAACACGCTTGTGGGTCACTTGCTTCGAATCCAGCCCTTTAGTAGGAATGTGAAGAATGGTGGTAACGGCAGTGCGATTAACGCAACCAAGGCCACACACGGCCCCAGCTGGCGGTTGGTGGCCAGCATGGAAAAGACAGGTGTCAAGGCCTGGGGCGTGTATCCGGGCGGGCAGAGCGGGAATCCGGGAAGCCCGTTTTATGAAAACTTGTTGCCCTATTGGGCCGAGGGAAAACACTACCGGTTGGCCTTTCCGCACAAAGTCAGCGAGACGGCACCGTACGCCTATTTCACGCAAATTTTCACGTCACAACCATGAGACTGTTCATCCAAATATTTGTTACGGGCATTGTTTGTTTTGTCATACAATCCATTTTTCCCTGGTGGACAGCAGCGGTGGCAGCGTTCATGGTGGGCTTCGTTTTTAGCAATTCAGGCTTCAGGTCTTTTGTTGCCGGGTTTATCGGAGTCGGGTTGGTGTGGGGAATTATGCCCTGGTTCATCCAATACAGCACGCAGTCGGATCTGGCCCAGCGCGTGGGGCAGCTCTTGCCGATCAACGTTTTCATGTTAACCATTTTGATCGGAGCACTGGCGGGGGGCTTCGCATCGCTGACAGGTTCATTGCTAAAGCCTTCGAAGTGAAACTAGTTGCACTCATTGGCGGATTCCTTATCACCATCCTATCATGGTCGCAAGACTTTAGTGGTTTCAGGAAGATCAACGGGGCGCAATTGTATTTTCACATCATGGGTGAAGGTGAGCCGCTCGTGGTCATTCATGGCGGGCCGGGATTGAGTTATGATTATTTCCTTCCACACCTGCGGGCACTCTCGAAGAACTTCAAGGTGGTGTTGTTTGACCTGAGGGCTAATGGAAAGTCGGCCGTGCCATCCTCGGACTCTTTGCAACTCAGCTTCTTTGTCGAAGACATTGAGGGCATTCGGGAAATGCTGGGGGCAGAAAAGATCCACTTGATGGCTCATTCCTGGGGGGCCTTGCTAGCTGTGGCCTACGCGAGCACCTATCCAAAGCATGTTGACGATTTGATTCTTTGCAGCCCGGTGCCGTTGAATAAGGAATACGACAAAGAGATGATGGAGGCCCAGCTTTCGAGGACCACCGGATCAGATAGCACCGACAGGGCCATCATCAAAGGGTCGAAAGCCTTTCGCGAGGGAAAAATTCAGGCGTTTGAAAAGTTGATGATGCTCACCTTCAGAAATTCTTTTCATAAGCCTTCAAACTTCCACAAACTGCAGATCACGTTTCAGCCTAACTACCTTGCTTCAACCGGAGCACTTTACGCGGGGTTGGGAAAAGATCTCATGCAATACGATTATTATCCCACGTTGAAGGGTCTTTCATTTCCCGTGCTCCTCCTTCATGGTAAGCACGATGCCATCCCGGAGACTGCAGTCCAGAGAATGAAAGACGAACTGGGCCATGGCGAACTTGAGGTATTCAATAAGAGCGGTCATTTTATCTTCATTGAAGAGCCGAAGAAGTTCACCAGGACGGTGACCGCCTTCTTGAAAGGCTAATGATTGTTTTCAAGGCTAACCATTACAAGTTTTTGTGCATCATTGGATCATTCTGCCAGTCGAGGCCTCATGTGCTCGTATGCTTTCCGCGTTGAGCGCTTGGTTCTGCATTGATGTTATGCCTGTGCCGTTGACGCTTCCGTTTGGTTTTGCAGCCCTATCGTACATCAGAATTGTGACCTGTCGTCTTGCGTTGAAACAACCGGGTGCATTTTCCAGGGCTCCTCTTTTTTAACAAAAAAGCGGGTATGGGCCAATTGATAATGGCCGGACCTTTTATATTTGCAGCTCTTTTTACGGAAAAGGTCATTTTCCATCAAAAGATTGGTCACTACGGAGAGGTGGGTGAGTGGCTGAAACCAACAGTTTGCTAAACTGTCGTACGGGTTAAACTGTACCGGGGGTTCGAATCCCCCCCTCTCCGCCACCATGTGAGGTGGGAATTAAGGGGTCCGGTAGCTCAACTGGATAGAGCATCAGCCTTCTAAGCTGACGGTTCGGGGTTCGAGTCCCTGCCGGATCACTAGGCAGGCAGGAGCCTGAAAAATATTGTTCGGGGTGTAGCGCAGTCCGGTTAGCGCACCTGGTTTGGGACCAGGGGGTCGCAGGTTCGAATCCTGCTACCCCGACAACAAAAAGTACCAACGTGCTAAAATTTGGCTGTTTTTGGAGGCCGAATTCAGTGCCGTGGCAGATACGCCAGTGTCACTTACTCACTACATTGGTTTGTGATTTGTAATGAGTTTACTAACGGCCTTTCAATTCAGCCAGGTAATCAACCTGTACGTGTTCTGAACCCACATTTTGGTTCACTATTTGAATCGGTTAATGCCTTTGTTAATAGGAAATTTCAGCACTTACCCGTAGTAAACCGATACTACGATTTTGGTGACTGTGAAGTGAAATGCCCGTTCATTATCAGCGATCACCCGAAATTTGGAAATGCGGCTTGCTATCACGAGACATTCGTATCATTCATTTGGTGTTATTCGTTCCCAATGATGGTATCGTATCCAGGCAGCCTTAAGAGCCCTCTTCAACCTTGGCGAACTCAAGCTAGAAAGCTTCTTAACTATGGTTTCTCTTTGATCAATAATTTTTCACCATGGAACAAAGAAAATTTGCCCAACCCAGAAGTATATAGACGAGGTGAGCTCTTTTGGATCACAAATGCAAATTTGTATTGTTTCACAACTATGGCATTCATTTACTTACATGAATTTGCTCACGTTGCATTGAATCATTTTCAAATACCAAGAACTGAATTAAGTGAAGGGGATGTAATCAGAATGGAATTAGAGGCAGATTGTTTCGCAATGACCAATTTCACTGAATTCGTCAAGGGATCTGGTCTTCCGCCCGTTACGGGCACGTATAGCATTATTTCTGCCCTCAGTGCGCTTTCATTTTTGGGAGGAACTTTTATTGGAGGTAGTCACCCTGATGTCGATGAACGACTAAAACGGGGCCTTGAATTCCTGAATCTGCCGGAAAACGAACCCAATTGGGGTATCGCATGCTGGACAATACTCGAATGGCAGTCCCAAAGGGGTCATTTGTCCATTGGTGTACCAGACACTAAAGGCAAATCATTAAAAGATGCATTCTATGATTATCTGATCCTCATTGAAGGGTTTAAGGGAAAAATCAGGAGGGCAACCCAATAAACTCCCGGGGCCACTAATAAGACTATAAAAGAGTAAAATGGTTAAAAGATAATTTGGGATAGCGTCAGATTCAGTGGCAAGTAAGGGCGATCATTGAAGATGAAGAAAACGCGGAAATACTGTCAAAAACTAATAGTTAGTCGAGGTGTGATATCACCGCAAAATTCGAATCCTGCTACCCCGACAAACAAAAACGACCCCAGGCGACAGCTTGGGGTTTTGTATTTACGGAATGAACCAAGTCGCAGACTTAAGTGAAGTCAAGTAAATACAAAACAAGGCTAGGAACGAGCCGGTCGTTTTTTATTGAATCCCCCCAACCAGGATCAGCGTCAGCTAATCCCTTTTTCGGCTGGAGGGACACCAGCCGAGGAGTGAGAGGATAAAGCCCTTCCGCGAAAGCGGATGGGCTTTTCTGTTTTGTTTCTTCACCCTTTGGCCGAATTTGAAAATTGCTTCTCTCTCCTCCGCGAAGCTTCCACCCAGTCGAAGGGCATGAGGGCGGACTCGGGAAAAATGTTCTTTCGAGTCTCCCGCGTTTCCGATTCGTACCATTGGCAATGGACAAGCGGTTCTTCCATTTTGTGGTTGCCCATCACTTCGATTACAATCATCAAGTGCTCGTTGCCCCTGGAACGCAGCTGCACACTGTCACCAACCTGGTACTTGCATCGTGAGGTGGTCAAGCGGCCAACCAGCCATCGCCAGAAAGAATTCATGAGACGAGTTAACGGATTCGAAGCTATCCATTACACCGTTCAATCTGTTGAAGACGTAATAATTCCTGCAGATTCTCAAAAAACACCTCCCCATCATCCTCAGGATCAATGTTGTAGCACCCGTGGCCGGAAATGCCTCCATGTAATATTTTTCCTATGAACGCCTGATTTCACTTCAACAAATACTTCAAGCGTGATACCCCCTCCGCCACGAGTGCCAATTACCAATTTTTGTAAAAACCCCGATCGCATTAATTTTGAGCCTGTTTTGACCACAGGCGCATGACATGGTTTAGAAGTTTTGGATTGGGTGAGGGAATTCTGGTGCTTGTATTCCTTTTGGCTTACGGACTGTATCTCTGGCGCATCATCACCATCGCGCGCGCACTCAACAGCTCTTTTGGTTCCATCTTTGCCAAACTTGCCATTCGCACGCTCTTCTTTGCACTGCTCATGGTCGCATTTCTAGGCCCTGCCATTGGAGATTCCAAAAAAGAAGTGAAGTCGGTGGGCAAGGACATCATGATTTGCGTGGATTTGTCCAAGTCGATGGACGCCTTCGACATTCAACCCTCGCGACTGGAAAAGGTAAAGTTTGAAATGAAGCGGATCGTGGACGCGTTCAGCTCCGACCGAATCGGCATCATCATATTCTCGTCTGAGGCCTTCATGCAATGCCCGCTCACCTACGATGTGAATGCATTGTACCTGTTCATCGAAACCATGAACACCAACCTGGTGCCGGCAGCCGGCACAGACTTTGGCCCTCCCCTGCGGATGGCCTTGAAGAAAGTCAATGATCAGGAAGGTCCGAGTACCCAACAAAAGTCAAAGGTGATCATTCTGATCAGCGATGGAGAGGACTTTGGCGATGACACGAGCGACATTATTTCGGAAATCGATGACCAGGGCATCCGCCTGTTTACATTGGGTGTGGGCACTGAACAAGGCAGTAAATTATATGCCGGCAAGGGGTATAAGACGGACCGACAAGGCAACGTGGTTGTTTCCCGCCTGAATGCCAGTTCCTTACAAGACCTGGCGCGCACAACCGGGGGGCAATATTTCGAAATCAACGAAACTAAAAATGATGTTTCCCGATTAATCAATACAGTGAGTCGCATTGAGGGCGAACTGAGAGAAAGCCGGTTTGTAGATGCCTCTGCCAACCGTTATTATTACTTCTTGGTTGCAGCACTTGTGTTGCTCTTGATGGACATCCTCATAAACGTGAAGACCGTGACGATATGAAGCTGATGTGGATCATTTTGGCAGCGAGCTTTCTGGTCGACCCGATCGGCAAGATCAATTCCCTGAAGTCGGAGGCAAAGGCGGCCTATCAAAGCGGGGACTACCAAAAGGCCATCAGCAGCTATCGCTACCTGGTGGATTCGCTGAACGTTTCTGAGGAAGCTGTGAAAATGAACCTGGCCAACGCTTACTTTAATTTGGGCGACACGGTAAACGCGACCAGTTTCTATCAGCAGCTCATCCGCAGCACCGATGCCCAGACACGATCGAACGCTTTTCAACAGCTCGGGGTATTATCGAATCGCTCAGGCGACTTCCAGGAGGCCCTCACCAATTTCAAAGAGTCTCTGAAAGCAAATCCGCAGAATGAGGAGGCCCGCTACAACTATGAGATGGTGAAAAAGAAATTGGAGGAAAAGCAAAAACAACAACAGCAACAAAAGGATCAGCAACAAGACCAGAAGGATAACGAGAAAGACAAGCAGCAAAACAAGGACAAGAAGGACTCAGAAAAGAAAGACCAAAACAACAAGGAGCAACAAGAGCAGCAAAAACAGGATCAAAAGGATCAGCAACAAAAGAACGAAGAGCAGAAGCAAAAAGAACAACAAGAACAGGAAGACGGTGAAAAGAAAGAGGACAAAAAAGACATCCCTCCCAGCGTGGCCGACAAGCTAAAACAGATGGAGATGAGTGAGGAAAAAGCCAAGATGATCCTGGAGGCCATGAAAAATCAAGAGATCCAGTACCTGCAACAAAACAAGCGCAAGGCCACGAAACCCAAAGACAAGGCCAAGCCGGATTGGTAGGGAAGATAGTTACTGGTTACTGGTTACTGGTTACTGGTTACTGGTTACTGGTTACTGGTTACTGGTTACTGGATTCTGGATTCTGGATGCTGGATGCTGGATGCTTAGAAGAATTGGTTTGAAAATTCGAGATTTTAACAATTCATAGATAATCAATGAAAGAAGTATACATTGTATCAGCCGTTCGAACGCCCATCGGAAGTTTTGGCGGGGTCTTTTCATCGCTGACAGCCGTGCAATTGGGCATCGAGGCGGCCAAGGCGGCCATCGCAAAGATCGACCTTGACCCAAAGCTGGTCAATGAACTTTATTACGGAAATGTATTGTCTGCCGGGCTGGGCCAGGCGCCCGCCACACAGGTGGCCGCTGGCGCAGGACTGGGTTTCGAAGTTCCCTGCACCCTTGTTAACAAGGTCTGCGCTTCGGGTATGAAGGCCATTATGCTGGGCGCTCAGTCTATCATGCTTGGCACCAATGACATTGTTTTGGCGGGCGGCATGGAAAGCATGTCGAGTGTGCCCTTTTACCTGATGAAAGCGCGGTACGGTTACAAGTACGGCAGCGATCAGCTGATTGATGGCCTGGCCTTCGATGGACTCACAGATATCTACAACCAATGCCTGATGGGCGTATGCTCCGACAACACGGCCAAGGAAATGAAAATCACGCGTGAAGCAGCAGACAACTATGCGATTGAATCGTACAAGCGTTCTGCCGCAGCCTGGCAAGCGGGCAAGTTCAAAGACGAAGTCGTGCCGGTTTCGATCACGGGACGAAAAGGAGAAGTGACAATCGTGAACGAGGACGAAGGATACAAGAAAGCGAACTTCGAAAAAATGCCCACGCTAAAGCCTGCCTTCTCAAAAGATGGAACCACCACAGCAGCCAACGCATCGACCATGAATGATGGTGCGGCCGCAGTGATGCTGATGAGCAAGGAAAGGGCTAAGGAATTAGGCCTTACTCCCATTGCCAGGATACTGGGCTTTGCAGACGCAGCCCGTGACCCCATGTGGTTTACCACTGCGCCTTCATTGGCGATACCAAGGGCGATGAAAGCGGCAGGCGTTGACAGCAAGGATGTGGGCTACTACGAGATCAACGAGGCCTTCGCATCGGTGGCCATCTCAAACCAAATGAACCTTGATATTGATCCTGAAAAGCTGAACGTGAACGGAGGTGCCCTGGCACTAGGTCACCCGCTGGGTGCCTCGGGTGCCAGAATTACCATCACGCTTGCCAACGTGTTGAAGCAGAACAACGCCTCCATTGGTGTGGCGGGTATTTGCAATGGGGGCGGTGGCGCCTCGGCCATTGTGATCGAAAAAATCTAATGGCATGATCGTTGGTTGAGTACCAACAACATCGGTTACACTTCATCGTTAGGTACGCAATGAAATTGCGAATTGTCAGCACGCTGATCCTTGCCATTCTTGCCTTTGACTTGTCAGCTCAACGGAAGGTCATCCATTATTTCGATCCCCAGCGGCAGCAGGTTCAGGAGGAATACGAGGTGGCTGCCGATGGCAGTACCCTTCACGGACCTTACAAAAGATTCCACGCGAACGGAAAGCTTGAAATGGAAGGAACCTACCGGGAGGGGGTGCGCCACGGGCTCTTCCTGGAATACAACGATGAGGGCACATTGATTCGCAAGATCAACTATCAACATGGCATGCGTCACGGAGCAGTAGAGGTTTACAATGAAGAGGGCATTCCGATTCAGCGCGCCTATTACGAGAATAACCTCCTGGTCGATAGTGTGCGCACTTTTTTTGCCACAGGTGCTCCGCTTCGCGAAAGCAGGTTTGTAAAGGGAAAACCCGATGGCATGATCAAAGAGTACTACCCCTCAGGCAAAATAAGAAAAGAGATTACCTACCGGAATCAAAAACCAAACGGGATTACGAAGATTTACTACGAGTCGGGCCAGTTGGAATCGGAGGCGAATTTCAAAGACGGTATCCTCAGCGGCTTCATGCGCACCTATTATCCGAATGGCCAGTTGGAAACCGTATCCACGATGAAGGACGGTGAGCGCATCGGCAACTTCAAAAACTATGATGAAGAAGGGCACTTGCTGCTGGATGCGCATTTCATGAATGGTCGATTGCATGGCGACAACCTTGGGTATTACCCAGACGGCACCGTGAAACACCGGTACCAGTTTCGAGAGGGCGCCAAAGTCGGCCTCAACTTGCAGTACCACCCCAATGGCCAACTGCGCATCAGGGAACAGGTGTCATTGAATGGACAGGGGGTTGATGTGACTGAATACAATGACCGGGGGCTGGCGATCGCTGAGAAGCATTTCACCAAGGAAAAACCGAGTGGTGAATGGGTTTTCTTTGCCGAAGACGGCAAGCGGGTAAAGCTCCGGGAGCAATACGTGAACGGGCAACTCCACGGATTGCGAACCACGTATCACGCGAATGGAAAGAGGGCCCTTGAAGAAACGTATCAGTTCAACCTGATCACCGGGCCCGTAAGGAGTTACTACGAAGATGGCACGCTGCACTGGGAGTGTTTCTACCGGGGCAGTCGCCAGCACGGTTTGTACACGAGCTACCATCCGGGCGGTAAGGTCATTCAGGAACAGGGCGAGTACATCGCCAACAAAAAGCACAAAGAGTGGAGGGAGTTTGACGCTCGGGGGAACCTCGTACGGACATTCGTTTTCAAAGCTGGCATTCTCATCGAAGAAAAATAGATCGTATCGCTGGCACCCTGACGCCTGCATTCGCTATTTTGCGGCAAAGGATTCGCATGCAGGCCATCAGGGAAACACACTTTCATTTCAGCGGTCAAACCGGATTTTATCGGGGCAAAGTAAGGGACGTATACTACTTTGGCGACCGCATGGCGATGGTGGCTACCGATCGTATCTCCGCATTCGATGTCATTCTCCCGCGCGCGATTCCGGATAAGGGCCGGGTACTCAATCAAATTGCCGCTTCCAATCTCAACGCGACAAGAGACATCGTTCCCAACTGGGTGACAGCCACACCTGATCCCAATGTGACCGTAGGCTTCAAATGCGAACCGTTTGCCGTGGAGATGGTGATCCGTGGGTACCTCGCAGGGCATGCCTGGCGCGAATACAAAGCGGGCAAGCGCACCCTGTGTGGCGAGTATCTGCCGGAGGGTCTCAAAGAAAACGATCGCCTCCCCCAGCCCATCATCACTCCTACTACCAAGGCCAAGGTGGGTCACGATGAAGATATTTCGAAGGCCGAGATCTTGAGCCGCGGCATCGTGTCTGCGGAAGACTATGCGCTATTGGAAAAGTACACCCACGCACTCTACGGGAAGGGCACAGAACTGGCCACAAAGCGAGGATTGATTTTGGTTGATACCAAATATGAATTTGGGAAGCACAATGGCGCCATCTACCTGATTGACGAGGTGCACACGCCAGATTCCTCAAGATACTTTTATCGTGATGGGTATCAGGATCGGCAGCAGCGCAACGAACCCCAAAAACAACTCTCAAAGGAATTTGTCCGTCAGTGGCTCATCGAAAATGGCTTTCAGGGAAAAGAAGGTCAGCAAATACCCGAAATGACGGACGAGGTGGTCAAGTCCATTTCTGACCGATACAAGGAGTTGTACCTACAGATGACGGGTGCTCCACTCGAGCCCATTGACTACGATCGGCTGATGCAACGCATTGAGCGGAGCATCGTTAATTCCATAAATTAACTTAATTTTGGCCTTCGAGTAAAGACAAAAACGGACCATGAAGTATACGATCGATAAGCAAGAAAAATACAGCCTCCTTCACCTGCATGAAGAAAAGATGGACTCCAGCATCGCGCCCAGCCTGAAGTCGGAGATGATCACCCTCCATGCGGAGGGGGTAAGAAACATCATCCTGGATCTGGCGGAAGTAAAATACACCGACTCTTCCGGGCTGAGTGCCCTGCTTGTTGGCAATCGCATTTTTCAGGAAGAAGGCGGCATTTTTGTGTTGACCGGGCTTTCCGATCATACCATGAAGCTGATCAAGATTTCTCAGCTGGACAGCGTGTTGAATATCCTCCCCTCCAGGGAAGAAGCAGTGGATGCGGTGTTCATGCACGAGATTGAAAAAGACATGAAAGATGGCGATAACTAGTCCCGAGTCTTTAGTCCCGAGTCCATAGTACCCCAATCCACGATCAAAATTCATTACAGGGATAGGGTTAGTCCTACTAGAAGGAGCGTGCGGTTTTTGTACCTTGAAAAATCGCAGATAGCCCTTCATGTTTAAGGTTACCATCCTCGGATCGAACGGAGCCTTGCCTGCTTACGACCGGCTGCCGACCGCACAGTACCTGCAGGTGCAAAACCAGCATTTCCTCATCGATTGTGGTGAGGGGACGCAACTGCAGTTGATGAAGTATCAACTTCCCTATCAAAAGATAAACCACATATTCATCTCCCACCTGCATGGCGACCACTACCTGGGTTTGATGGGCCTCCTTTTCAGCATGCAACTATTGGGGCGAAAGAATGAGTTGCACATCTATGGCATCAAGGGGCTCGATGAAATCATCACGCTGCAACTGCGGCACTCAAAGTCGGCATTTGGCTATCCCGTGCATTTCCACAAAATGGAGTATGAAGCCGGGGTGATTTTTGAGAATGACCAGCTTTCCGTAACCTCACTCCCCTTGCTGCACAAAGTACCCTGTTGTGGTTTTCTGTTCAGTGAGAAACCAAAACCCCGCCACATCAACAAGGAAAAGCTGAGCCCGGGGATGAGACTGCAAGACATCGCTACCCTGAAAATGGGGAGAGATGTGTATGACGACCACGGCAAGCTGCTTTACCGAAACGAAGACTACACCCTTCCGCCCAAGAAATCGCTGCGTTATGCCTACTGCTCTGATACCGCCTACCATGAACCCCTGATCGAACTGATCAAGGGAGTTGACCTTCTGTATCACGAAGCCACCTTCCTGGAGGAACACATGGATAAGGCGAAGGAGACGCTGCACAGCACGGCATCCCAAGCCGCCACGGTCGCTTCCAGGGCGCAGGTAAAGCAGTTGCTCATCGGTCACTACTCGGCCCGGTATCGGGAACTGGATGCCTTGTGGCGGGAAGCCAACGCGGTCTTCCCCAATACCCGGCTTGCGAAAGAGGGTGAAACCATTGATCTTGAGAGCCCATGACGCCAACCCTCGAGCAAAAGAAGAGCAAACTCTTCATTGTATTAAGCGGAATCTTTCTCACCAATGCACTCATTGCCGAAATGATTGGCGTGAAGATCTTCTCCGGTGAAGGAGCCCTCGGTCTTGAGCCCGCCAACCTGTTGATCTTTGGCTTCGTGATGGACTTTAACCTGACAGCCGGTGCCCTCATCTGGCCGGTCGTGTTCATTACCACCGACCTGATTAATGAATATTTTGGTCAACCCGGTGTGAAGCGCATCAGCTATCTCACGGCCATGCTGATCGCGTACGCATTCGTGGTCATTTTTTTTGCGATCCAACTGCCTCCAGCCGATTGGTGGATTGATGCCAATGCATCCGATCCCGATGGCAATTCGTTTAACATCGACTTTGCCTTCAACAAGATTTTTGGTCAGGGGCAACGCATTATCATTGGATCGTTGGCCGCATTTCTCCTCGGCCAATTGGTAGATGTGTTTGTATTTCAAAAACTGCGCAGAATCACAGGGGCCAGGAAGCTTTGGCTGCGGGCAACGGGTTCCACGCTGGTATCACAGTTCATTGATAGTTTTGTGGTGCTTTTCATTGCCTTTGCCGGTGTGTTCAGCGTCCCGCAACTGGTGGCCATCGGAATCACCAATTACATCTATAAGTTTGTTGTGGCAATTGCCTTGACCCCCGTGATTTACCTTGGTCACTATGTGATTGATCGCTACCTGGGCAGGGAAGACGCAGCGCGGATGTCGGCTGAGGCCAGCGATGAGAGTGAAAAGTTCTTTTAGGCTACGAGCTCCTTCGCATGTTGTCAAGAACGACTGCCGTGGCGACCGCGGCATTTAGTGATTCGGCATTTCCATACTTCGGAATGGTGATCCGGTGGCTGATGCGCGATCGAAGTGACTCTGAGATTCCGTGCGATTCGCTGCCAATCAATATCAACCCCTCCGTTGCCCACACGGTGTCGTACACCGAAGTGCCATCCAACATGGCGCCATATACCGGCAGGGTGTTCTTCTGAAGATACTGTTCCAGGGAAGTGTAGTGCACATGTACGCGACAAAAAGATCCCATGGTGGCATTGATTACCTTGGGTGCGAACATGTCGGTTGTCGTTTCTGATGCAACGATGTGCCGGATGCCGTACCAGTCGCAAATTCGAATAATCGTTCCCAGGTTACCCGGGTCTTTGATGTTATCGAGTACCACGCCAAACTCATTTACCATTTCAGGAAGTTTGGCTCGCTTCATCTGTGCCACTGCGAGCGCATGTTGATTGGTTTGGAGTGTACCGGCTGCAACCAGGTATTTTTCGGTGGTCACATGAAGTTCCTTGCATTTGTCTGCGCTCTGTGTGTGGTGATCAAGGAAGGCTTGTGTACATGCCAACAGCCTGATCTCAAAATCAGAATTCAGCAGCTCACTTACGCTCTTCTCGCCTTCCACCAGAAAGCATTGTTCAGCCTTCCTGTATTTCTTTAATTGCAGGGATTTGATGAATTTCGTAGTGCCCTTTGGGATCATTTGTGAATCTTGAGCAAGAAATTTAGATATTTTTTAAACTTTGGCCTGCTCTCGTTGCTTTTTTCAAGTTGCCTGGGAACACGATACCTGAAGCCGGGTGAAAAGTTGCTCTATCGTCAGAAGATCGAGGCCCCCAAATCATTTAACAAACAGCCGCTGAGCGATCTCTATGCGGAAAAAACCAACAGGCGGTTTTTGGGATTGCCAATCAATACGCTCGTGTGGATGTATTACACGGGGCAAAAGCGTTACCATCAGGAAAAATACATCGATAAAAAGGAAAAAGTGACGGCAAGGTTTGACCGTAAGATTGAAAAGGCCAATGCTGAGAAAAGGAAATCCTCACTCCAATACCGCAAGCAACGCAAGCTTGATGCACTTGACGGTAAAATCGAAAATGGAAACCTGTTTATGCAATGGGGTGAAAAGGCCGCGGTATTCGATACGACCAACACCAATCTTACCTCGGAGCGGTTTAACGATTACCTCTTCACCAAGGGGTACTTCAGAAGCCAGGTCAAGTGGAAGGCGACAGGCCGCAAGTTGAGAGGAGGCCTGTTTAGCCGAAAGTCGGTTATTTTTCTCACCTTCTATGTTAGCCCCGGCCCTCGCTATACATACGATTCCATCAGCTACCATATCCCTGACTCTACGATTGCTTCGATCGTGAACCAAAGGCCCTCAGCACGCCTGATCAAGAAATCAGATCCTTTCGACCAGGAAAAACTCAACCAGGAACGAGAACGCATCGACAACCTTTTGAAAGATAACGGCTACTTCACCTTTAGTCGCGAATACATTGATTATGATATCGATACGGCCTATCGGGATGGTTTTCGGATGGCGATTCGATTGAACATCAACAATCCAGGCCGTAGCCAACGGCACAAGCAATACAAGCTGGACTCGATCATTTTTGTAACGGATGCATCCACGACTGGCGTTGGATCACAAGGAGGCCTCAAGCGCCAAAGCCGCGTCTTCCGCGACATCACCTACAGTTACTACAAAAATCAATACAGCACACGGGTGCTAAGCCAAAGGGTATTCCTCCATAAAGACAGCTTGTATAGCCGGTCGGCAACACTCAATACCCAGAGGCAACTGGCCAACCTTGCTGTATTCAAGTTTGTGAATATTAATTACGACACCACAGGCGGGAAGTTCATCGCAAATCTTTTCTCCAGTCCGTTAAACAGATACTCGTGGTCTAACGAAGCCGGATTAACGGTAACCCAGGGATTTCCTGGTCCCTACTACAACATGAGTTTTATGAAAAGAAACCTGTTCGGTGGCCTCGAAATCTTCGAACTCAACGGAAGATTTGGTTTCGAAGGTGTTGCACCTGCAACCGAGGACGCTGATGTGTATAAAAGTGTAACGGGCAACGTTCATGCATCCATCACGTTCCCCCAGTTTCTGTTTCCCATGAGCGCAGCGGCCGTAACGCGGTTGGGAAAATACAACCCCAAGACCAAACTGCTGGCGGGCTACACTTATACCGACCGCCCGGAGTACAATCGAAGGACAACCACCTTCTCGCACACCTACACCTGGGAGAACCAGCGCACCAGTCAGTATTCCTTCACCATTGGAAACCTCAACATCATTCGATCTACCATCAATCCTGTCACCAAGTTCGACTCTGTGCTGAGTGCACTTCAGGCCCAGGGCAACAACCTGATCAACACATTCAAGCCATCACTGGTAAGCAGCATGATTTTCTCATGGACATGGAATCCCGATGAATATGGAAATACCGAAAGGAATTCTCTCTATTTACGAACTTCTGTTGAAAGTGGCGGCACACTCCTCAATTTCATCGAGCTGGGCAGCAACGAAAGCATCCAGGGATTGCAGCTCTACAAGTACCTGCGCTTTAATGTAGATGTGAGGCGAAACCGCATCATCAACGCCAATACCATTCTGGCCTACCGGTTGAACACAGGCGTGGCGTGGTCTTATATCGAAGGCAACTTTTTGCCCTATGAGAAATATTTTTTTGCTGGCGGAAGCAATAGCGTACGTGCCTGGCGGCCAAGGCGATTGGGAATCGGATCGTCCCCTCCTATCCTGAGTGACAATGAACGCGAGGAAGGGCTATTTGACTATAGCTTTGAGAAGCCGGGCGAAATCCTGATTGAAGGGAGTGTGGAGCTAAGACAAAAGCTATTCGGTTTTGTAAGCGGGGCGGTGTTCCTGGATTGGGGCAATGTGTGGAGCTTTCAGGAGATCAGGCAAGACAGCACCGCCACAGAGCCACTCGCCCGCGGCAGCACCAAATTCCGACTGGAAAACTTTTACAAAGAATTTGGTATCGGAACCGGTGTTGGGTTGCGCTTCGATTTCTCCTTTCTCGTGCTCAGGCTTGATGCCGGTATCAAGGTGTACGACCCGGCCCGGGCGGCAGGCGACCGATTCGTGCTAGACAACGTGAAGTTTTTCAGGCCGTTCGGGTTTGGCAGAGAGCCGGTGATTTTTAATGTGGGAATCGGATATCCTTTTTAGATTCTGGATTCTGGCCTCTTGCCTGCTGACACTGGCATCCAGTAACCAGAATCCAGGATCGAGAATCTAGTAAGCCAACAGTTTCTCGAGCTCGGCCCTCACTTTCTCAGCGTTCGGCAACATCGCCTTCTCCAGATCCACATTTAGCGGAACGGCCGGCAGATTGGCGGCACCATAGGTCCATACGGGTGCATCCAGGTATTGAAAACACTCCTTGGAAATTCGACCTGCCAAAGATTCAGCAAATGAATTCATCAACGGTTCTTCGGTTAGCACGAATGTCTTGCCATGTTTCTTCACCGATTCGCTTACGGTTACCCAGTCGAGCGGATTCAATGTTCTTAGATCGATGATTTCAACCCGTCCATCCATTGATGCCGAAGCTCCCCTGGCCCAATACACTCCCATCCCATACGTAATCACCACTGCCGACTCTCCGGCTTCAATCTTCGAGGCCTGCGCCTCCTGAACAACCGCTGCCTTGCCCAATGGGATCACATAGTCTGCATCGGGTTCGATGGTCTTCGCTTCGAGCGTGCCAGGCACCTTGCTCCAATACAAACCTTTGTGCTCCAGCATCACTACCGGATTGGGATCGTAGAAGGCGGCCTTGAACAAACCTTTCATGTCTGCCGCGTTGGAAGGATACACCACCTTGATACCTCTGATGTTCACCAGTGTAGACTCTACGCTGCCCGAATGATAAGGCCCACCGCCACCATACGCACCCACGGGCACGCGAATCAACGATTGAATCGGGAACTTGCCTTTCGTCAGATAACAGCTCTTTGAAAGTTCCTCAACCAGTTGATTGATTCCTGGCCAGATGTAATCGGCAAATTGAATCTCCACGATGGGCTTGGCTCCCACGGCTGCCATACCGGCTGTTGATCCCACAATGTATGCTTCCTGGATTGGCGTGTTGAACACCCGCTCGTCTCCATATTTTTGTGCCAGCGTTGCGGCCTCTCTAAAAACCCCACCCAACCTGCGCCCGACATCTTGTCCATACAACAACGCCTCGGGGTGTTTCTTCAATATCTCGTCCACCGCGTGAAGTGCTGCATCCACCATCACCACTTTCTCTCCCGTGGCGGGCGTGCGGTTGCCCTTCTCTTCAACAATTTCGGTGGGTGCAAACTCATGCGAATCAAAATCATCGATATCGGGATCAGGCGCTTGCAGTGCGCGTTGATAGTCTGCCTCTACTTTTTGGATGGCATGTTTGCGGGTTAATTGAATATTCTTTCCTGATTCCCCGCTGTCGATCAACGCTTGTTCCAGCCGGGCCAACGGATCAAACGGTTCATGCTCTTTGAGGTTCTCCCCGCGATACCATTCTTTTCTGACCCCCGAGGTATGATGACCCAACAGTGGGCAAGTGGCGTGTACAAGGATCGGAGCACGGTAACGCCTCACGTAGTCAACAGACTTCTTTAACGCGTGATAGCTCTCTGCAAAATCAGATCCATCCACCCGAAGTCGTTCCAATCCTTTAAATCCGCCCGCATATTCATAGGCATCCATGGCGCGCATCTCGGGCCCCGTTGCAGAGATACCCCAATTGTTGTCTTGAATCAGATACAGAATGGGTAGTTTTTTCAACGCGGCCATCTGAAAGGCCTCTGCTACTTCACCTTCCGTTACCGAACCATCGCCCAGTGAGCACAGCACGATGGGGTTTTCCTTGCCCTTCCACAAACCTTGCGACTCCAAATACGCGATACCATGTGCCATGCCCGTGGCCGGAATGGCCTGCATGCCTGTCGCGGAACTCTGATGCGGGATGGTTGGAAATCCCTCGCGCTTGACAGAAGGGTGGCCATAATACGATCTACCCCCGGAAAAGGGATCGTCTCTTTTAGCCATCAACTGCAACATCAACTCAAAAGGCTCAAAGCCGATCCCCAGCAACATCGACTCATCCCGATAATAGAGGGAGGCGTAGTCATGGGGTGTCAGTTGCAGTGCGGCCGCCAACTGGATGGCTTCGTGGCCCCTGGAAGTGCTGTGCACATATTTACTGCACACCTCCTTGTTTTCGTCATACAACTCGGCCATTCTCCTCGCGGTGCACATCAATTCAAATGCCCGCAACGCAAGTTGCCGATCAATAGTGTTTTTCTTCGTTTTGGCGCCCGCCACTTCAGCCATTACAGAGTTTTTTGCGCGATAAAGATACTTAAAAATATGCCCTTTCGAAGACATCGGAGCCCATCTCTAATTTTGCTATTTTTCCGAAATGAATGTGTGGAAGGCGATTAGTGAGGTGGGTGTATCGCACGGTGAAGATCAGCACCAGCGGAGGCACATTGTACTATGCAATTGGATCAGCATCATCCTTTTCAGCTGCTCAGTGTTGACCATGGTGGCCGCCATCAGTTACTTTGGTCTGATCACTGCCATTTGGCTTTCCGGCATCAGCACACTCCTGCTGCTCAGTCCGCTGTTATTGAACCACTACGGCTTAACCATTGTCAGTCGCGTTTGGCTAATCTTCATGCTGACCGTTCCGTCACTGGCCATCTCCATTCTCGACAAATTGGATCACCCGAATGCGATTGAAGAATTCGAGTATTTTCAATTTCGGGTCATCTTAATTACTTCTGCGATCTACCCTTTTCTTTTGTTTTCCCTGAAAGAGAAAACGGCCACCTTGCTCACTTTGTTTCTTGCGTTGGCCAACGTGATCCTTTACGATCCGATCCACGAATTATTCGGTGCGGGTTATTACCAAATGGGCTTCGATGCCCAAAGCTATTATTGGGTCAACTACATCTCAGGATTCGCGTTCGCCATCCTTGCCGGCAGTACTTACTTTCTTAAGTACAGCTTTGAAAAAACAAACCTGGCCAATCAGGAACTGATCGAGCGGCTCACCCAGCAACAGAAAAACCTCGAACAGGCCAACGAGCTGATCAAGCACCAGCGGGAAAGTCTCACGAAAGAGAATATTGAGCTTAACAAGGAACTCCTCGAAAAGAATAATCAACTTTCAGTCACAAATCAGGAGTTGCTAAGACACAACCACGAACTTCAGCAGTTCTCCTACACGGTTTCGCACAACCTCCGCGGACCGATCGCTAGCCTGAAGGGCATCATGTCACTTGTTGACAAGTCGCAGCTTGGAAGCAACGAAGAGTTGTTTAGACACCTGCGTCAATCCACCCATGCGCTTGAGAACACCATCGTTGATCTTAACCACATTATTGACACACGAAATGAGGTGACGCGTTTTCGACAACAGCTCTTGCTTTCAGAAGAGGTGCGGCATGTCAAGACACTTCTTAGGCGCGAGATTGACGAACATCAGGTGTTGATCGAACAGCAATTCGACCCTTTGTTTTCTATTTACTCGGTGAAGTCGATGCTCTCAAGCATCCTATACAACCTGATCAGCAACGCCATCAAGTATCGATCGCCTGAGCGGCAGTTGAGGGTCGTGGTGCGTGCGCTCACCAACGATTACGATGTGAAGATCGATGTTGAGGACAATGGACTTGGGATGGATATTGAAAGACATCGTGAGAAATTGTTTGGCTTGTATAAGCGCTTTCACTCCCACACCGAGGGCCGAGGCCTTGGGCTTTTTCTGGTGAAGTTGCAGGTTGAAATGCTGGGCGGCTCGATCGATGTAAAAAGTTTACAGGGAAGCGGTACCATTTTTTCGGTTCGGCTCCCCACACCTCCGGATTATGATCACCAGGTATTGCTGGACAATGATGCCGCACTCCTATTTTATGACGCATCGATCAACGGCCTGACAGTGAATTGGAAGCGGTCGGTTACAAAAGAGGAATTCGAGGTGTTTATTGGCAAGGCGCTGGAGTTTATGCGTGTATATCGAACTCCAAACTGGCTCTCAAATATAGCCAAGGCGACCCATCGAGATGAGGCGGAACTGAACGAGCTGCGCAAGAAACACAATGACCAATTGATTGAGTCTGGATTGCGAAGGCTGGCCGTTGTTATGCCCAGGTCAGCTTACCAGCCAGCAGACTACGAGGCAAGGGTGCAAATGATTCGTCAGGCTTACACGATACCATTTGGTTTTTTCGACACGATCGATGAAGCCAAAGCGTGGGTTAGAGCTGCCAACGAGAAAGAAATCAAGGCCTCAATCGCGGAAGGCTAGCCCATTCGCACCGCACTTGATGACAATCCTACCATTTATCAGACCGCTTTTTGAGAGGTCACGAGATTTCCGTACCTATTGCTGATTTTAATCCAAACACCCTATGAAACGTATCGTCCTTTTTGCTTTTTGTTTGATCGGTATTGCGACCCTTGCCCAACGGAACAAGAAAGCAGAGTCTACGCCTCCTGCGAAGAAAGATGAGATCTCCCTGAACGGCATCCGGTTTCGCCACATCGGCCCAGCCGTTACGTCAGGCAGGATTTCTGATTTTGCCGTAAACCCGAACAACTTTTCGGAGTACTACGTGGCGAGCAGTTCCGGGGGTGTTTGGAAAACTACCAATTCAGGCACTACCTACGAACCCATATTCGATTCACAGGGCTCGTACTCCATCGGCTGTGTGACAATCGATCCCAACAACACGAATGTGGTGTGGGTTGGCACCGGAGAGAATAACAACCAACGGAGTGTAGCTTATGGCGATGGTGTGTACAAATCGGAAGATGGGGGTACCAGCTGGCAAAACGTGGGTCTGAAGACGTCAGAGCATATTGGTAAAATCATCGTTCACCCGCAAAACTCAGGCGTTGTGTATGTGGCCGCCATAGGGCCGCTGTGGAGCGAAGGTGGTGAGCGAGGGGTTTACAAGACAGAAGATGGCGGGAAAACGTGGAGCCAGGTGCTCAAGATCGATGAGCACACGGGAGTCAATGATATTATCATGGATCCGCGCGATCCGAACGTACTTTACGCAGCCGCCTTTCAAAGAAGACGCACGGATTATGGGTACGTGAGTGGAGGGCCGGGTTCGGGAATGTATAAAACAACCGATGGTGGAAAAACCTGGGAGAAGATCAACAAAGGCCTTCCTTCCGGGGATATCGGGCGGATTGGTTTGGCCATCTCTCCTGCCGACCCGGAATATATCTATGCCATCGTGGAGGCCGCCAAAGATGCCGGTTTTTATCGCACGACCACTCGCGGTGCAAAATGGGAGAAAATGAGTGGTCACCAGACAGGCGGCAACTATTACAATGAGGTAATTGCCGATCCCATTCACAAAGACAAAGTGTACACCATGGGCTATGCCATCAGTGTGAGTGAAGATGGCGGCAAGAATTTCAAACCCATTGGCGAGCGTTACAAGCATGTGGACAACCATTGCCTTTGGGTGAGCCCCATTGATCCGAATCACATGCGCAACGGTTGCGATGGCGGCATTTACGAAACGTGGGATGGTGCGAAGAATTGGGAGTTCAAAGCGAACCTCCCGGTGACGCAGTTTTACAAAGTAGAAGTCGACAACTCCGAGCCGTTCTACTTTGTGTATGGAGGTACTCAAGACAACTTCAGCCTGGGCGGCCCTTCGCGCACACGAAATGAAAACGGCATCGTAAATGCCGACTGGTTTGTAACCAATGGTGGCGATGGTTTCGAGAGCGCCATCGATCCCCACAATCCAAATATTGTTTACGCCCAATCGCAGTACGGTGGGTTGGTTCGCTTCGACAAAGCCACGGGCGAGAGTGTAAGCATTCAACCTCAACCCCGAAAAGGCGAAAACGATTACCGGTGGAATTGGGATGCACCACTCCAGACCAGTGCGCACAAACGCGGAAGGATTTACTTTGCTTCAGAAAAGGTTTTCAGAAGCGATGACTACGGAAGTACCTGGCAAGTAATCAGTGGGGACATTACGCGCAACATGGACCGCAACAAGCTCCCATTGATGGGCAGGGTTTGGGGCATTGACGCCAGTGGAAAGAATGATGGCACCGCATTGTATGGAACCGTGAGCGCCTTTCATGAAAGTCCGAAAAGTGAAAACCTGCTCATTGCAGGCACGGATGACGGATTGGTCCAAATCACGACAGACGGTGGAAACAACTGGAGAAAGATTGAAAGCTTCAGCGGTGTCCCGTCCATGACTTACGTTTATCATGTGTTGGCATCGCAACACAATGAGAACGTGATGTATGTGACCCTCAACAACCACAAGCGTGGAGATTTCAAACCCTACCTCTTCAAGAGCAGCGACAAAGGCCAGACGTGGGTGTCCATTTCAAACGGGTTGCCCGAACGCGGCTCTGCCTACGTCATCGCTGAAGACTTTGTGGATGCCAACCTGTTGTTTGTCGGCACGGAGTTTGGCGTTCATTTCTCCAATGATGGTGGCATCAGCTGGCGCCCGATTAAGGGAGGACTACCCACAGTCGCCATCCGCGACATGGCCATCCAGAAACGAGAAACCGATTTGGTGTTGGCATCTTTCGGTCGCGGATTCTATGTGCTGGACGACTACTCTCCTCTCCGTCACTTGAACACGGCTGAGTCGAAAGAAGGATATATCTTCCCAATTAAGGACAGTTGGATGTTTATTCAAAATTCACCGTTGGGTATCCGGGGCAAGGGTTTTCAGGGTGAGTCGTATTACCGCAACGAGAACCCACCGGTAGGCGCTGTCCTTACCTATTTCTTTAAGCAGGATCTGAAGACCAAGAAAGAACTCCGCCAGGAAGCAGAAAGCAAAGCGGCCAAGGATGGGAAGGACGTTTTTTATCCCACGTATGAAACGCTGAAGGCGGAGCAAGACGAGTTAAGTCCTTACCTTTTGTTTACCATCAAAAATGAACAAGGGGTTACCGTTCGCAAACTCAAGGCCCCCGCAAAAAAAGGAGTGAACAGGGTTGTGTGGGATTTCCGCTATGCCACCTCCAATCCCGTGGACCCCAATCGCAGGCCACCAGACAATCCGTTTCAGTCGGAAGATGTGGGGCAGTTGGTGGCGCCCGGCACGTACTCGGTAACGCTCAGTCAATTTGCTGACAATAAATTCACTGACCTGGCAGGGCCCGAAAAGTTCACCGTTAAGGTGTTGCCGGGTACTACGCTTCCAGCAACGGACCGTCCCGCGCTGGTGCAATGGCAACGAGAAGCCGCAGAACTTCAGCGCAGTCTCCAGGGTGCATCCGATATCTTGCGCGATGCCGACAATAAGATCAAGTTCATGCGCGAAGCACTGCTCAGCATTCCCGAATCAAGTCAGGATTTGTCGGACGACATCAACGCGCTGGATGCCAAACTCAGGGCACTGCAAGACAAGATGTTTGGCGATCGGGTGTACGGACAATTGGACTTAATGTCTCCTCCTTCTATCCGCTCCAGGTTGTTCAACGCGATCTATTCCGGCTACAGCTCTACCAGCGATCCAACCACCACCATGAAGGAACAGTTGAAGATTGCCAGCGAAGAATATGTGGAAGCATTGGCCACGCTCAAATCGATCGTGAGCAATGACGTGGCAAACATCGAGCGCAAGCTGGAAGCAGCGGGCGCACCGTATACACCCGGGCGGATGCCAGAGTATAAGAGGAATTGAGAATTTGGGTGACCGTTATTGAGTTATCCGGTGAGGGGTTGAAATTTTGACAATTGGCAGTTGGCTGTACGTAATTGAAGTTGACAAAGAAAAAGTTTAACCACAGAGGGCACAAAGAAGGCACAGAGGAACACAGAGGCATGTGCGTAGGTTTCCCCTTTAGGGGTAAGGGGGAAGAAGGTCAGTTGGCAGTGAGCAGTAGGCAGTTGACAGAAAACTACTTCAGACTTTTCTTGTATTCAGATTCATCGAAGCCAAGCAGAAGCACTTTTCCATTCTTCTCGACAAGGGGGCGCTTAATCACGCTGGTCTTTTCCTGCATCAGCTCAATGGCTGCCTTTTCAGACGTGATCCTGGCTTGTGTTTTCGCATCCAGCTGACGCCAGGTCATGCCCAGTTTGTTCACCAGACTCTCCCAGCCCACTTGCTTACTCCAGTTCTTGAGCTTGGCTGCACTTATGCCTTTCGTTTTATAGTCGTGAAACTCAAACTCGATCTTGTTCTTCCTGAGCCAGTCGAGCGCGGACTTCACCGTGTTGCAATTTTTGATTCCGTAGACGATCATAACCTGGTTGCTAACATTTACATTTACGATTCGCGAAGATCGAAAGCCTTCCGCATCTTTTCAATCAGCCGAGATGATTCCTGAAAATCCAGCGTTTGCTGTGCATCGCTAAACGCTTCCTCCGGTTTTTGATGGGTTTCATAAATGATTCCATCTGCACCGGCCATCACTGAAGCCAGTGCGATCGGTTCTACAAATTCCCGTAAGCCAATGCCATGCGATGGGTCGGCCACCACCGGCAAATGAGTCTTGTCCTTTAGAATGGGGATTGCGTTGACGTCCATCGTATTGCGGCTGGCTTTTTCATAAGTGCGTATGCCGCGCTCGCACAAAATCAGCTTTTCATTCCCACCGCTGAAAACATACTCTGCCGAATACAGCAATTCATCGATCGTCCCGGAAATTCCACGTTTGATCATGACCGGTTTGTCCACTTTCCCCAGTTCATCCAACAAATTGAAGTTTTGTGTGTTCCGGGCTCCCACTTGAAACACATCCACGTAGTCATACATTTCCGCAATCTGGCTCACCTGCATCACCTCCGTGATGATCTTGATGCCGTGCGGCTTTGCGAGCGCGTGCCACATCTTTAAACCATCCACGCCAAGTCCCCGAAACGCATAGGGAGAACTTCTCGGCTTAAATACACCCCCACGCATGATCCGCACATGATGCTTCACCAGGTGATCAATGGTGTCCTGAATTTGTCTTTCTGTCTCGATGGAGCAAGGGCCAGCCATGATGGAAAGCCTGCCATTGCCAATCACCACACCATCCCCCAAATCAATCTGGGTGCGATCGACTTTCCACTTGCGGGAGACCAGCTTGTAATCGTCAGACACGCGATGGATGTCTGCAATGCCGGGAAGGTGCCCGAGGTTGCGGATATCAAATTCCTTTTTGCCGATGCCCACCAGGTAAATACCTTGTTGGGTAACCACCTCCGTGGTTTTATACCCCATCTTATTGGCACTGTCGACAATGGCAGCCTTATGGTCTTCCGTGATATTCCTTTCCAGTTGTATGATCATCCCTTCAATTCGTTTACAAATTCAACGATGTCCTTTCTTAAATCGGTTGATCCCTCAAGTATCTTAATGAAGGCACTGCCAACAATTGCCCCGGCAGCATACTGACAAGCGGCCCGAAAGGTCGCCTGATTCGAGATGCCAAAACCAATCAGGAGTGGGTTCGAAAGCTTCATCGTCTTCAACTTTTCAAAATAAGCAATCTGCGCTTCAGAAAAATCTTTCCTTGCCCCGGTTGTGCTGGATGCAGACACCGCATAGATGAATCCATTCGACAGCCGATCAATCTTCTCGATCCTTTCGGTCGAGGTTGTTGGCGAAACAAGGAACACTACCGAGAGTTTATTCTCTTCAAAAATCTTCCGATAGTCACGCTCAAACTCCGGTAAGGGCAGGTCTGGCAAAATCAGTCCATCCACACCTGCTGCGCCTGCTTGCTCACAAAAACGCTCCATCCCAAATTGCACAACCGGGTTTAAGTAACCCATCAATAGTATGGGAATTGAAATCTCATGTCGGAGTTGCTTCACCTGCTCGAGTAACAACTTCACGTTCATGTCATTTTCAAGCGCGCGCTTGTTGCTTTGCTGAATTACGGGCCCATCGGCAATGGGATCAGAAAAAGGAATGCCAATTTCAATGAGGTCAGCACCCGCTTCGGCCAGGTGTTTGCCAATCGATGTGGTATCGTCCAGTTTCGGGAAACCGGCAGTATAAAAGACCGAAAGGAGGTTCGACTTTTTGTTCTTAAAGAGATTGTGAAGTCGGTTCATTTGTTGATCAACTTGTGGGTTTTCTAAGGTTCTTTAACCGCCAGGGCGCCAAGACGCCAAGAACGTACTCAATGCTCATAATTCTTCTCACCCGCCTTGATCGCGATTGGTAAAATGTTTTGTCTCGGTGGCAGTGGACAAGTTGCAAATGGTGTGAATGCGCAAGGAGGATTGTATAGTTTGTTAAAGTCCAGGATCACGCGTCCTTCCGCATCCGGCTTGGCGAAGTACATGTACCGGCCACTCGGATAGGTCTCGTCTTTGTTCGTCTCGTCACCGATGATCATGAAATACTCGTCACCACCTTCATCGATTGCATCCAGGCGATATTCTTTTCCATCCCATTCAAACACCACCGCCCCGGGCGAAGGTTGCGGATAGGTTTGTCCAAGAATATTGGTAATGTCAATCTGCCTGGGTGGCTGGTAGGGTTCAAATTGAGCCTCAAGGCGGTAAGCCACTTCCACCGGGTACCGTTCAATTCCATGGAAATTTTTCAGCGCGTCACTTTCCAAATCACGCAGCCTGATCCCCAACAGGTTGTCGCGCCTGATCACAAACCACTGCAGCGATCCGTGCTCCATGGGTCGACTTCGCATGGTATCGGCATAGACCAGCATTTTCGTAACGGGCACACCGTTACTTAAAATAGCCGCATCCTCGTTGGCCTGAAGCTCAACGCTTGTTGGCGTCACAAAGAATGCACCCGCATGCCCGGCCATTTTACCAGAAGGGAAAACGAGATCATTGTCCTCAGCGCTTCCAAATGTATTGAAACCTTCTTTCAACCAAAATAAACCTGCGAGGTTGAGCCATCCGGTCGCACTCTTCAAATCCTCCACACGTTCGGCATGCCATGCATCGACTTCTTGTTGATGTGCGGCACGGTCGATTGTCTCCTTCGGGCTGCACGCAGCCAGCCAACCGACCGCAAAAAATAATATTTGTTTCATATCTGTAGTGTTCAGTTTCTAGTTTCTAGTATTTGCCCCATTTGATGTAGGTCTCCAGGTCCTTATCACCCCTGCCGGACAAGTTCACAACGACAACGTCATCGGGATCAGGATCCAATTTTTGCAAGGCAGCCAATGCATGTGCCGACTCGATGGCGGGTATGATCCCCTCCAACCTGCTCAACTCAATGCCAGCTTCCATCGCTTCCTCATCAGTGGCATTCAAGAAAGTTACCCTGCCTGTTTCAAACAAATGAGCATGGACAGGTCCAATCCCGGGATAGTCCAGGCCAGCGGAAATGGAGTAAGGCTCGATCACCTGACCGTCTTCTGTCTGCATCAGCAATGTCTTGCTTCCATGCAGCACCCCCGGCTTGCCAAGCGCAGTAGTGGCTGCAGACTCGCCCGAGTCTACGCCTTTACCTGCCGCCTCCACTCCAATCAACTGAACATGCTCGTGTTCGAGGTAATGATAGTAGGCACCGGCCGCATTGCTACCACCGCCCACACAGGCGACCACATAATCAGGCCAAGGGTTTCCTTCCGCTTCGGAGAGTTGTCTTTTCATTTCTTCGCTGATGACGGATTGAAAACGGGCCACCATGTCAGGATAAGGATGGGGCCCCACCACCGAACCAATGATGTAGTGGGTGTCATCGGGATGATTGATCCAATGACGCATGGCCTCGTTGGTCGCATCTTTCAAGGTCATGTTACCACTGGTAGCGGCCACCACTTCGGTTCCAAGAATTTTCATGCGCTCCACATTGGGGCGCTGCCGCTCCATGTCAAGTTGTCCCATGTAGACGATGCACTCCATGCCCATCAATGCACACACAGTCGCAGTCGCCACCCCATGCTGCCCGGCACCGGTCTCTGCGATAATTTTTGGTTTACCCAAACGCTTGGCAAGCAAGATCTGACCAATGGTGTTGTTGATTTTATGCGCTCCTGTATGACAAAGATCCTCGCGCTTCAGGTAAACCCTGGTATTGTACTTTTCAGAAAGTCGCGATGCATAGTACAGAGGTGTAGGACGACCCACGTATTGTTTCAAAAGCAAGTTGAATTCCTGCTGAAAGGAGGGCTCGTTCATAATTCGTAGATAAGAAGAACGCAACTCCTCGACATTCGGGTACAACATCTCCGGGATGTACGCCCCACCAAACTGGCCGTAATAGCCATTTTCGTCAACGCTGTATTTCATGCTGGCTAATGATTTTCTTGATCTCTTGAAACTTCTCCACGTCTTTCAATCCAGGCGACAACTCAATGCCGCTGTTGAAATCGAGTGCATGTAGCCTCGAATCTCGTCCTGCCAGGTCCAGTGCGCGATCCAGGTTTGTTGCAGACAGTCCACCTGACAGGAAGTAAGGAATGTCATGTTCATATTGATTGAGCAGATTCCAGTCAAAGGACCGGCCACTGCCTCCATATTGTGCCGACATGGTCTCAAACATGAAGTAACTGACCGCGCCCGGAAACTCACTTGCCCTCTTCACATCTTCCCCTTGCGCAACCCGTATTACCTTCATGACCTTCAACCCGGCATCCACCAACTGCCGACAAGTGTCAGGTGTCTCATCACCGTGCAATTGAATTAAAGATAGAGCGAAACGCCCGGCCAGTTCAATCACCCTATCGGCCTCTTCATTGACAAAAACGCCAACTCGCAAAGGAGGCTGATTGAGTCCGGAAGGAATCGCAAAGTCTTCACCCACATACCGCGGTGACGCGCGATAAAAAATGAACCCAAGGTAATCCGGCCCGGCATCCGCCAACAACTTGATGTTAATTGGATCCCGCATGCCACAAACCTTGACGTGAAGTTTACGCATGAGCTTCTCCCGTTTTACGCCTTAGTTCTCTGATGAAACTCCTGGCTGCCTCTTCAGGCCGACTGTGTTGCATGAAAGTCTGCCCGATCAAGAAACCCTGGTAGCCATGTTTCCTGAGCTCCACAATCACGTCAGGGCTTTCAATACCGCTCTCGGCAACTTTCACAAAGCGGTCATCAATGTGTAAGGCCAGTTGTACGCTCCTTTCCAGATTCACTTCAAATGTTTTCAGGTTGCGATTGTTTACGCCAATTAGTGCAGGTTCAGCTGCCATGGCCTTCTCGAGTTCGGCATGGTCATGTACTTCTATCAAAGTCTCCATGCCCAGCGAACAGGCAAGGTTTGCAAGTGACTTTAACGGGCCGGGCTCCAGGATGGCGGCAATGAGCAGGATGGCATCAGCACCGATCGACTTGGCTTCCACGACCTGGTATTCATCGATGATGAACTCCTTGCGCAGAATTGGACAGAAGTTAAACTTTCTTGCCGTACTTAAGTCTTCATTGCTTCCTCCAAAAAATTCCTTGTCGGTGAGAATGGACAAGGCCGAAGCGCCCGCCTGCATGTAACCGATCGAAGTTCGTTCGATCGACACGTAAGGATTGATCATGCCCTTTGAAGGTGATTTGCGCTTGATCTCCGCGATGATTCCGGATTTATCCGGTCTGGTTACGTATTTCTTTAGTGAAACAGGTTGTCCGGCAAAGAACAAGCTCCTCTCCAGCAGCTTCACCGGGAAGAGGCTCCTCCTCTCTTCAACTTCTTTCTTCTTAAACCCGACTATTTTGTCTAGTACACTCATGAAGTTTATTTTGCTTTAAAATTCTTACCGCGGAGACGCGGAGACGCAGAGAACGTCTTCGCGAAAACTTAGCGCCTCTGCGCCTTTGCGGTTTAACGAATGCATTTTGTAGTTCAAAAACCATTGACGAATCTTTTAAATCCGTTCTTAAGAATTGGGACATTGAAATTGATCAGAAAACCCAGTCGCTTATCCGCAAGTTTTAGATAGCTAATAATCTGCGCTTCATGGACCGGGAGAATCGCTTCCACAGCTTTGAGTTCTAAGATGATCTCGCCTTCAACAAGAATATCTACAACATAATCTTTGTTTAGAAAATGTCCTTTGTAGACCAACGGAATCGGCACCATTGTTTTGACCTCTTGACCTCGTAGCATCAATTCTTTCACCAAGCACTGTTGATAAACAGCCTCAAGAAGCCCTGGTCCCATTTCCTTGTGAACGGAAATCGCGGCATCCAGAATTTCACCAGACAAAAAATTAAACTGCTCCCTTTCCATTGCTATTCAAGTTTAATCCTAGTGATCGTTATCATTCTTTTACCGCGGAGACGCAGAGACGCAAAGTCTTTTGCACTGCCATTCTCAGCGCTTTCGCGCCTCTGCGGTTAATTTCTTCCTATCCGTCAACGAGATTCTTAAAACAATCTAAAGCTTTTCCGGACAAGAGTGCCTCTCTGGCCCGACTGACTGAAACCTCCATTTCCTCATCCGGTGAAGCTGTATGGAGAGCCAATGAAGCATTCGCAATGACTACATTCTGCTGCGCCACAGTTCCTCTCCCCTCGAGCACCTGCATAAACATTTTTGCGGCTTCTTCAACCGAGCCACCCCCATGGATGTCATCCGGTTGAACATCAGAAAAACCCATATCCTCACACGTCAATATCTCCTCTCCCCGATTCGAGTAGCTCTTCACCGGTCCGGTCAACGACACTTCATCATACCCATTCAAATCGTGCAAAATGGTGAATTGCTTCTCCGTATCCTGATAGAGATATCCATACTGTCGGGCCAGTTCCAAACTGAACACACCCACCAACTGACGAGGAGGTCGTGCCGGGTTTACCATCGGGCCGAGCATGTTGAAGAAAGTCTTTACACCCAATTCCTTTCGGATAGGCGCTACATTCTTCATGGCGGGGTGAAACAAGGGTGCGTGCATAAAAAAGATGTTTGCCCGCTCCAGGCTGCGCTTCAACCGGTCAACGTCATTGGTGAACTTATAACCGAAGTACTCAAGCACATTCGAAGAGCCACTTACTGACGACACGCCATAGTTTCCGTGCTTGGCCACGGGCTGACCGGCAGCCGCTATGACAAACGCTGACAACGTAGAGATGTTGAATGTATTCTTGCCATCGCCCCCCGTGCCGCACACATCCATCACGGGCGCATCCACCTGCACAGGCAAGCAAAGCTCTAACATGGCATCGCGAAAGCCGCGCAGCTCGTCAATGGTGATGCCGCGCATCATGTACACCGTCATGAATGCGCTCATCTGACTGGGGTTGTACTTTCCCGAGGCCAGGTCAATGAGCACCTGCTTGGAAGTACCATGATCCAGGTGCCGGTGTTCGATCAACTCATTTAATATCTCTTTCATTGGAAATATCTTCGGTTTAACCGCGGAGACGCAAAGACGCCAAGACATGCGCGGAGACAATTCATTTCTGTAACCAATTTTCAATGATCTTTTTACCGTGCTCTGTCAATACCGACTCCGGATGAAATTGTACACCCCTCACATCATATTGAGCATGTGCGATGGCCATGACCATGCCACTTTCATTCAAAGCCGTTACTCTCAGCGCGCCATTCAGTGACCCAGGCTCAATGGCCCACGAATGATAATGCCCCACCTGGAATTGCCGTGGCACCTCTGCAAACAACAACTCACTCAGATCGCTCACTTCCAACTGTGTCGCCACCCCGTGAAGTACGTTTTGAATGTTGTATAGCTGGGCTCCAAACACTTCGCCAATCCCCTGATGGCCAAGACACACACCCAAGATGCTTTTCGAAGCAGCATAGGTTTTGATCACCTCCTTCATGATGCCGGCCTCGTCAGGAACACCGGGTCCTGGAGAAAGTAGAATCTTATCATAGGCCATCACATCATCCACCTGCATTTTATCATTGCGAATCACATCCGGTTTGTAACCCAACTCCCGGATGATGTGCACCAGGTTGTAGGTGAAAGAATCATAATTATCGAGCACCAGCACTTTTGCTTTCATAATGTCGTTGCCTTTTCGATGGCACTCCTCAATGCGCCCAACTTATTGTTGACTTCCTGCAATTCGGTCTCTGGGTTGGATTTTGCAACAACGCCAGCACCTGCCTGATAGACCAACTTGTTATGCTTACTCAAAAAGGTGCGAATGGTGATGGCATGATTGAAATCCCCATTAAATCCCATAAACCCAATCGCCCCGCCATAGAAACTCCGGTTTACGTTTTCCAATTCATCGATCAACGTAATGGCCTTGTGTTTGGGTGCACCGGAAAGTGTGCCCGCTGGAAACGTATCGGCCACCAATTTCAGTTTGCTATCTTCATCTCCTATCTCACCAGTTACTTTCGATACCAGGTGAATGACGTGCGAGTAATACTGAATTTCCTTGAACACCTCCACGTTCACGAGATTTGACTCGCGACTCAAATCATTGCGCGCCAGATCCACCAGCATCACGTGTTCTGCATTTTCCTTTTCGTCCAGGGCCAGCCTCTCTGCCAGTACCGCATCTTCCTTGTCATTGCCTGTTCGTTTGAAAGTGCCGGCAATGGGAAATATCGAAGCCCGATGCCCCTGAATTTGGATCTGCGCCTCCGGAGAAGAACCGAATATCTTGAAACTTCCAAAGTCGAAATAGAACAGGTAGGGAGAAGGGTTGATCGATCGCAAGGCACGGTAGACGTTGAATTCATCTCCCTTGAAGTCGACAGAGAACCTCCTGCTCAACACAATCTGAAAGACATCCCCGCGCTGACAATGAGCGATGCCCTGCTTCACCATGTCTTTGTACTGATGGTCATCAACGTTCGATGCCTCCTTTCCATCCACCCGAAATGGAAACGTGCTGAAGCGGTTCGAAAAAATGATTTTCTCCAGCTTGTCAAGTTGAGAGGTCTTATTGGCTTCGATGTTGTTCTCGTGCAACATCAGTTCATTCGAAAAATGATCAATGACAATGACGAAACGATACACTTTGTAAAGTATCTCGGGCACCAGGCGGTTGGTGGTGGTAATGTGCACATCCTCGAAATACTGAACGGCATCGTAAGCCATATAGCCAAACATGCCGCTGGAAATGTATTTCGTATCGTGGGTTTCAACCGAGAACTGATTTCTAAAATCACGAAGCCTATCCAGCACTTCGCCCTTCGCTGCGATCTCGTGGTGCAGGGTCTGGCCATCGGGATTCAGCACAACCACGCGGCCTTTCGACACCTCGAAGGAGGCGATCGGCTCGCAGCAAATGATTGAAAGGCTGTTCTCATGGCCGTGGTAGTCTGAGCTCTCCAGCAGCAGGCTGCCCGCAAACACATCGCGGAGTTTCAAATAGATATTTACTGGCGTGAGGGTATCTGCCAGCAGCTTCTTCGAACGTGTATGTAGTTTAAACCTCGTCATTTTCAACTCATTTCTTTCTTGGCGTCTTCGCGTCCTGGCGGTAAAAGATTCAACCGACTTTACCGCCAGGACGCCAGGGCGCCAAGAAGACCATCAAATCCTAAAACAAAAAGCCCGCCCCGAGTGATCGGAGCGGGCTTGTATGATGCTAATTGGCTAATTCAATACAACATGGCCGTGTTCCGATCGGAAACCAATCGATGCCACCACCATGCGATATTTGAAGGAGTCAACATTATTCTGCCTCCGCTTTCTTTCTTGTCTTCTTTGCCTTGGGCTTCGCTGTTTTTGATTCAGCAGCAGCGCCACCTCCTGTATTGGCACGCGCCACACGCGCCTTAATTGCATTTTTGTTGCGAGAATTGCCGTAGCTCTTTCTCCACCGCTTTCCTTTCTTGGACTTCTTGTCTCCTTTACCCATAATCTTAAATCAGAGTGGCAATTATAGTAAACGGGTTCTTCACTACCAAATCTTCACCCGGTCGGCCCGACTCCTAAAAAGCCGGTCTCCTTCCTTCACATCAAATGCTTCGTAAAACTGCTCCATGTTACTGATGGGTCCGTTGGCGCGGTACATGGCGGGTGAATGTGGGTCCGTATTCACGCGGGTGCGCAGCGTTTCATCCCGGTACTTGCTCCTCCAAACCGTAGCCCAGGAGAGAAAAAATCGTTGTTCAGGAGTATAGCCATCAATGAGCCCTGGCCGACCGTTTTCACGCAGGTAGCGCTGCAAACCCTCATAGGCTACATTCAAACCGCCCAGGTCGCCAATGTTTTCTCCCAGCGTAAATTCTCCCTGCACATGTACCCCTGGCAACGGTTCGTATTGGTTGAACTGTTCGGCCAGTGCCTTGCCCTTCGATTTAAATCGGCTCAAGTCTTCATCGCCCCACCAGTTTTTCAAATTGCCTTCCGCATCAAACTGGCTTCCTTGATCATCAAAACCGTGTGATATCTCATGGCCTATCACTGCGCCAATACCGCCATAGTTGACTGCCGCATCCGCCTTGTAGTTATAGAATGGCGGCTGCAAGATTCCAGCCGGAAATACGATCTCATTAAATAATGGATTGTAATAGGCATTCACCGTTTGCGGTGTCATGCTCCACTCCTTCCTATCTGCCGGTTTGCCCAGCTTGTTGAGTTCGCGCTGCACGGTGAACCGCCTTGCATTCAACACATTTTGATAATAAGACGAACGTTCCGGGGCGGTCTCCACTCTCAACCCCACATAACTTTTCCACTCATCCGGATAGCCGATCTTCACGGTAAACGTCCTTAGCTTGTTCAGCGCCATTTGCTTGGTAGAATCTGACATCCACTCCAACTGCTTAATGCGATCAGCCATCGCCAGCTTGATGTTCTCTACCATTTCCATTGCCTTTGCTTTCGCTTCGGGCGGAAAAGCCTTATCGACATAAAGTTGGCCAATGGCCTCACCCAGGTATTGGTCTGTTACATCCAGTACCCGCTTCCACCGAGGGCGCAATTGTTCAGTTCCTGTTAAGTACTTGCCGTTGAAGTTGAAAGACTCGTTCACAAAATCATGACTCAGGTACGCAGCCGCCTGGCGCAGGGCCGTCCACTTCAGGTATGCCCTGATGTCGGCCCATTTGCCTGCTGCAAATATCTTTTCACAAGCTTTCATGAACTCCGGCTCTGCCACAATAATGCTGTCTTCAGTCATCTTTAAATCCGTGAAATACTTCGTCCAATTTACGGAAGGCACCAAGTTCTTCAGGTCGGTGACCGCATACTTGTGATACAGGTTATAGGGATTCCTGCTCTCCTCTTTGGTGAGGGTGGCCTTTGCCAGTATCGTTTCAAGGGCCATGATGTCGTCTGCAGCTCGCTTCGCAGCCTCTTCGCGCTCGCCACTGAGTACCAGCATGCGCGCCACGTGCTTTTCATATTCTTCCCGCGTCTCCTTCGACTTCTCGTCAGTCTTCACATAATAATCGCGTTCCGGCAAACCGATGCCGCTTGAAAACAGGTAGAACGAAACGTGTTTGGCGTCCTTCAGGTCTGACAAGATGCCCATCTCAAAAAAAGCACCACCGCCATCCAACTCCTGTTGGATGAGGTAGTCTTGCAAGGAAGATTTGTCTCTGATGTTGTCGATCTGATCGAGGATGGGTTGCAAGGGAGATAGGCCCGCCTTCTCTGCCAGCAGCGAGTCCATGCCAATGGAATAAAAATCGGCAGCCTTGCGCTGGTCCGTTCCTTCGGGATAGTTTGGATTGCCAGCTGCTTCCTTCAATACCTCGAGCACGATGCCATTGTTGTATTCATACAGCTCATTGAACGACCCCCAACTACCGCGATCCGCGGGGATATTGGTGCGGTCGAGCCAGCCACCGTTCACAAAACGAAACAGGTCATCTTGCGGTCTCACGGTGGTGTCCATGTTGGCGAGGTCCAGGCCTTCCTGCTTTTCGGGCACCTTGTTTTCACCACAGGCCCAAATCAACGCGATCATGAAGAGCAACCATACTTTCCGATACATATCAAAAGGGTTTAATAAAAACGTGGTAAATTTAATGGGATTCGTTGATGCAGGCATCCCCCGGGAATGATGAAATGCAGGCAGGAACAAATGAAATCCACATCTGTTAGAGATTAATGGCAAGACCAACATATACGATCATCAGCGCGTTGCGCAGCACCGCCTGTAAGCTCGAAACGGCCACTCAATATCAATGGGGCCACATGGGGTCATGCAACTGCGGCTTCCTGGCGCAGGAAGTGACCAAGCTTACGAAGAAAGA
>JBFWPC010000008.1:0-138837 GCA_050250195.1 Cyclobacteriaceae bacterium
TAATAGGATGATAAATCATGCCCTTCCGCGATCTAAGGAGAGGAGTGTAATCGCGTGGCAGACCGAAGCGAAAGATCACCGTGCAAAACTCAGCGCCTCCGCGTCTCAGCGGTTAAATGAACTTGGGTGTAGCGGACCGCATTCTTACCGCAGAGGCGCAAAGACGCAGAGAAGAACCGCGAAGACATCGCGCCTTGGCGTCCTGACGGTTAGCACAAGTGGCGGCCCCTAATCCCACCACAAACATCACTTTGTTGTCATCGCGGACCGAAATGATAATAGGATGATAAATCATGCCCTTCCGCGATCTAAGGAGAGGAGTGTAATCGCGTGGCAGACCGAAGCGAAAGATCACCGTGCAAAACTCAGCGCCTCCGCGTCTCAGCGGTTAAATGAACTTGGGCGCAGCGGACCGGATTCTTACCGCAGAGGCGCAAAGACGCAGAGAAGAACCGCGAAAACATCGCGCCTTGGCGTCCTGGCGGTTAGCACAAGTGGTGGCTCCTAATCCCACCACAAACATCACTTTGTTGTCATCGCGGACCGAAATGATAATAGGATGATAAATCATGCCTTTCCGCGATCTAAGGAGAGGCGTGTAATCGCGTGGCAGACCGAAGCGAAAGATCACCGCAAAACTCAGCGCCTCCGCGTCTCAGCGGTTAAATGAACTTGGGCGTAGCGGACAGCATTCTTACCGCAGAGACGCAAAGACGCAGAGAGACACCACGAAAACATCGCGCCCTGGCGTCCTGGCGGTTAGCACAAGTGGCGGCCCCTAATCCCACCACAAACATCACTTTGTTGTCATCGCGGACCGTGAACACCAGGGCTATCACCAAGCCCCCCTTTCCGCGATCTGCCCCGATCGCTCTCATTATTAGTCTGACCCTACAAGGTAGCAACCCCGATGGTGCTCATTATTAGTCTGACGGTACAAGGTAGCAGACCCGATGGTGCCCATTATTAGTCTGACGGTACAAGGTAGCAAACCCGATGGTACCCATTATTAGTCTGACGGTACAAGGTAGCAAACCCGATGGTGCTCATTATTAGTCTGACGGTGCGAGGTAGCAAACCCGATGGTGCTCATTATTAGTCTGACGGTACAAGGTAGCAAACCCAATGGTGCTCATTATTAGTCTGACGGTACAAGGTAGCAAACCCAATGGTGCTCATTATTAGTCTGATGGTGCCCATTATTAGTCTGACGGTACAAGGTAGCAACCCCGATGGTGCTCATTATTAGTCTGACGGTACAAGGTAGCAGACCGGGTGGGTCTATTCTGAGAGTCTGTCGAATAAGCTGTGGGTCTATTCTGTAAACTGTGTCATTAACAACCGCGCGATACCTGGCTGGCAAGCCCATAGGAAGCCGGCCCTGGCCCGGACTCTTTCGGGCGATCACACCTTTGAATAGGCAATTAGCGGCTCAATACCCGAAACGGGAACATCAGCACATTTCCGATAAACTTGAAAATCAACTCGATCGACAACCCGATGATCCTGAATGGCAACAAAACCAACCATACGATCGGGAACAGGAAGATCATGACAAGGGCCAGGGGCCAGCACAGGATCAACAAAAGCAGCCAGAGGGCCAGACCAATAAATGTGCGCATACCAGGTGTTTGCCTGCAGGCGAGCAAAAAACCGGCCATGCCCTAAAACGGCCCGTCAATTCAAAAAACCAATCATCCGGGTACGGAATGAAATGTTAGTGTACAGGGATTGTACAATATTGAACACCTCTCATCCGGAAGATTTGGAGACTGCCTATCTTTAAAGGAAAGAAACCCATGATGAAATCACTACTGCTCGTGCCGTCAATCGTTGCGACTGTGGCCTGGGCACAGCCCACCACATCCTACCAGGATTTCAAGCTGGAGAACCAGGAAATCATCTTTCAGAAAGTAATCACCGAAGATTCCATCACCGTTGCCAAACTTGAAGATTTCTATCGGTCCTTACCCAACGTATCCAACATGGAAATTCACGCCAACGGATTGGAATTCGACATCGCAGACATTACCGTTGACTATGCCAAGTTTCAGTTCAGCCAGGTAGCCACCCCGCTGATTATCCAAACCGGCAAATACAGTGGCCACGTGGCCGCTGAGGTCAGAAACGGCCGATACCGCCTCACGATGAGCAAGATCAAGCTCACGGGAAACATCGGCTACAAGATGATCAACGAGAAGGACGACCTCACCACCTATGCCACCCGCAACAGCGGCACGCAACTGTCGCCCGACTGGTGCAAACCCAACACCCTGGGACTGCTTGGCCAGGCATTTGCCGACAAACTTACTTTTGCCGGCAAGGAAAAAAGTGACTGGTAGTTAGTCGGGTTGTTGCCTCCACTTCTTTTTCTCTGAGCGCTGTTTCTTTTCTTGAATGCGCTTCTGCACCGATGCCTTTGTCGGTTTGGTTGGCTTTCTTTTTTTGCGTTTGACGAATGCCTTTGCGAGCAAGTTCTCCAGCCTGGTGATGGCGAGCTCTTTGTTGGTGAGTTGCGAGCGGCTGCCTTGTTCGGTGATTGCCAAGACGCCCTCCTTGCTAAGCTTTCGTTTGAGGGATTGAAGAATATGCTGGCGCTGATCCTCACGGATGGCAACTGAATGCCGGACATCCCACTTCAAGGTAACCTTGCTATTCACCTTGTTTACGTTTTGGCCCCCGGGCCCACCTGATCGGGATGTTGTGAAGGTGACTTCACTCAAAATTCCAGCAAGAAAATCCGGTTGCATCGTCCAAAGTTAACCGGTCGTCTTGAAACCGGCTATGGCCTTCATGTTAATGATTATCGAAACAGGAAATCGATGGCGTGGGGAAACTCACGTTCCCAAAACCAAATTTTGTGTTCCCCATCGGCATGGATCACCAGCTGGAACTGGTCGGGCGGAGTTCCCTTACCATTGAGAATTTCAAAGAGCAGTGCATTGTCTTTGACAAAGTCGACCTCGTTGTTGTGTTCACCCTCTCCTACTACGGCAAAGATGCGGGCATCGTTACGAATCTCTCTGCGCGCAGCCTTTTGAACTACTGAATCAAGATTGAAATGCAAGGCCGCAGAAAACATGCCCGCGCGGCCAAATACCTGGCCATACTCTGTCAGGGCATAGAAACAAATCAGCCCGCCCAGGCTGGCACCCATGATGTGGGTGTGGTCGCGATCCGCTTTGGTACGATATTCCGCATCGATCTTTGGCTTGAGTGTGTGGACGATGAAATCCAGGTAGGCCTTTCCACTGCCTCCGGCCCGGAGCTCCCGGTTATAATAAAGGCTAAAGTCGTCTGCCCGCGTGGCTTCATCGCTTTCAATCCCGACCACAATGGCGCCATCAAATCCACTTTGCTCCAGTTCCCTCAACGTTTCATCCACATGCATTTCCTGACTGTAATTTGCATTCGCCTCAAATATCCATTGGGCGTCTTGCATGTAGATCACGGGAAATGAAAGTGCCTCATTGCCATAGGCGGCAGGCAGGTAAATCCAAATGGTCTTTGTCTTGTTTAGTTCCGGGCTTGCGATCTCGAATTTGGCATAGGTTTTCTTCTCGGGTTCATCCTCACAAGCAAACACCGTCAGCAAGATCACCAATAAACACGGCCTGGTCATAAACGCAAAGGTAGGATCTGCAGCAGCTAGCCGCGCACCGCATCCGGTGGGATTTCCACCCAATAGTTTCCGTCATTCCTGAAATCCACATACACATCGATGGGATCGCCCGCATTGAGCTTGACACTGCCGTAGATATTATGGCTGACGAAACTCACCATCCTCCCGGAAAGGTCACCCTGGCAATGAACCTTGACAGGATGCCGGCCATTCACCTTCACATGCATGTTGGCCTGCACATCAGTTACTTCGCATCTGATTTTTCGCCCGGTGCGCATTAACGCCTCCCTTTTAATGCGTTGATTTCGAATCGAGATCAAAACCCCACCTCCAATCAAGGCAAAAATCAACCCGACCAAACCAAACACGGCCGGTACAATCACCCCGTCAGCCTCTTCAGCAACCTCGCCAGGGCCCGTCAAACCCACAAAAACCCCCACTCCGATTGCCAGGAACAAGGAACCCAGTCCAAAAAAGATCAACCCAAAAAGTCGCATCAGAAGATTGTCTGAGGAGGAAATTACGAAAATTTTGTCACACCTCGCTCATCGCGCTGCTGCTGACATGAGGTTGTCACCTGCCTTTGATAGATTTGCGGCATGTCGCTCTATGTCGCTTCGTTGAATTCCGGCAGCAACGGTAATTGCTATTACGTGGGCACGGACCAGGCAGCCATCCTGATCGATGCGGGCATTTCATGCCGCGAGACCGAAAGGAGAATGAGAAGACTGAAACTTTCCATGGAAACGATTAAGGCCGTCTTCATCACGCATGAGCACGCAGATCATATTTACGGGGTGGCACGCATTGCAAAGAAATATCGGCTGCCGATCTTCATTACGCCTGATACGTTGCGATATGCCAATCTTTCCTTGCCGGAGGAACAGGTGCACCCCTTTCGTGCTCACGTTTCCATCTCCATCGGCCCGTTGACGGTTACGCCCATACCTAAATACCACGATGCGGTGGATCCGCATAGTTTCATCATCAGCAACGAGACGGTGAAAGTCGGTGTGTTTACCGATGTGGGCGTGCCCTGCGAAAACACACTAAAGTACTTTGGCCAATGTCACGCTGCCTTTTTGGAGACAAACTACGATGAAGAGATGCTTGAACGGGGCACCTATCCGATGGCGCTGAAACAAAGAATTCGTGGTGGGCAGGGGCACCTTTCGAACAAGCAGGCATTGCAACTCTTCGTTGACTATCGCCCGCTTTTCATGACGCACCTTTTCCTTTCGCACTTGTCCCGGAACAACAATTCTCCCCGAATCGTTGAAGAATTATTTGCTGTTGCGGCTGGCGGAACGCAAATCGTGCACGCCCCGCGCTATCGTGAAACAAAGCTTTTCCAAATAAGGGATTTGGGCAATGTAAATGAGCGAAGAACGCAAAACGCGCGCCCCTTCCATTACCAGCTTAACCTTTTTAAATAATTACTTGGCCACTACCTGGTAGGCTACTTCGCCATCCACTTCTGTCTGGCGGATGGTGCGCAGTTGAATGAGTTCGCCCAACATGGCCTTCAGGGTTGCTTCCTCGGCATCGAGGTGAGATTGCAATTGTGAGAATGTTTTGATGTCGTTGGGAGCCTTCCGGAAATCGGTGATAAAGTTCAGAATATCAATCTTTCTCAACATGGGCAGTTCTTTTTATGTTTTGCTTATACGAAAGTGGGTTCATTTGGTTGTGTATCAACGAGAGGCGTTGGCAGGTGAACAATGGTTCTGCCATTCGATCGGTTGTCGCCCGGCAGCCGACAGCAATACAAACCCCATCTCACAATTGCGCCCTTCGGGCATCCGCTATTCATTTGAATTGATCGAATCGCGGAAAGGTATTGATTCGAGTTTCGAAAGTTGCTATCTTAAATATGTTAAATGGCTGGCTGAGTTTCAAAAAAAAATCGTGAGTCATGCCCCACAGAACCATTTCCCTGGCTGAACTAAAAGCGGCTGATTTTCCCGCTCATGATGTGCTTACGGATCCACAAGAAGTAGCCCAACGGGCGCATGACCTGAAAAGCGCAATGGCCTACACCAACATTGAGCACGATGAAGTGGGCATCATTCTCCAACTTGCCAATGGTGAGGTAGTGGAATACCTGTCCGACCTGATCGAGTTCGAAGGACCTTTGGTCGAGTTAAGGGGTGGTTATGCGATTCCCGTCAAATCAATTCTCAGGATCGAAATCTAATCCTGATCAAAGCCAAAAAAAGCCACACAATTCTGCGTGGCCTTCATTTGGCTTGGACCGGGGATGCTTACCCGATCGTAATTTCCTGTGAAGCACCGCCTACAGAAACCCCAACCGTTCTATCACACCCTGCACCTGCGGCTCCGAAGTTGAGGTTGATCACTGTAGTTCCATAGGTGAACAAGGCCTCACCCTCAGCTGGTAAAGCAATACCACCCAACGCGCAGTCGAGTCTGTAAACCATGGAACGATTGATCACAAAAGCGTAGTCAACACCTCCGCGTGTTTTTCCCCCTGCCTGACCAGTGACTGTCCAGGTGGTCATATCAGCGCCTCCACCTATAACATAAGAAAGGACGTGAGTGTGGGTTGCATTTCTCGTAATAGTGGTTCCATCTTCGAAGGTCGCCTTACCGTTTACATCAGTCACGGTGAAACTTGCTGAAATAACTGTTGACAAGGTGAAATTCGTTGATACAATGGTGCGGGTTCCTTCAATTTTCACTCCGTTTACCTTGTAGTTGTCAAAGGTGATGGTCCGGGTACTGTTTAGTTGAAACCCAACCCCCACATAAGCAACAAGAATCTTTCCGCTTCTCACCACGCCCTTGGGATCCGTTTGACCCGTACCAAAATCGATCGTGATTAATCCAATCGGAACTTGTGGTGTACTGGTCGGATCGGTAACCAATGTTACCGTGGCCCCGTTGAATCGGGTGTCTCCTTCAACGGTAACTGTAATCTCACCGTTGGAACGACCGCCAGAACGTTCTTGCTGAGTGGGCGCATCATAAGCCGCAGTTGACATGTCTCCGGCCTCATTAAAATAAGCTTCGGTTTGGCTTTGGTCGTTGACGGCCGCTTCTTGTTCTTCGTTTAATGCGCGCTCTACGTCCTCACCACACGATAACATCGACAGAACGGCACCGATGGCCAGCAGGCTCAATAATTTCTTCATGGTATTCTTTTGGTTATTGATGATTGATGCGAAATAAGAAATAATCATGCCGATAAATAAATCGTGAACCGGCCTGGTAACCGGAAAATGGTAAGAATGGGTAAGAAAGACATGATGGTGATGGCAAATGCAATACCTTAATTGTCCGGCATAACCACCGCCAGAATCAGGTAAATAAGGATGCCCGTGCCGAATCCCAGGACAGCCACAATAAACAGTACGCGCATGATGGTAGGATCTACGTCAAAGTAGTTGGCCAACCCGCTACAAACTCCGAAAAGTTTCTTTTCGCCCTTAACCAGTCTTTTTGCCATATTCTTCTATTTGAGTTTATTAATAAATATAGTCAACAACCTGAAGGCGTGCGCCACCAGGTGTGCAATCTGCATCTAAAATCGCATATGGTTGGTGGTAACCCAATCTTTCCACGATTGGCTATCGCTATCCGCGGAAGAGGTCGTAAGGCTTCCATCGCGCAGTTCCCTCCCGATTCGACCGATCAATCCGCTGGGCAAACTAAGTACAAAGCGTCTTTGCTTCTTTATTTCCATCCAGAAGTTCATCGCCTCTCCCAAGGAAATAACATGTGGCCCGCCCATTTCAACCGTTTTGTTTTGTGGAGTTGCCTGTCCCATGCGGGCCAACGCCTTGGCCACCGACTCAATGGCAATGGGTTGGAAAAGCGCATCCCTCAAAATGATGGGTAGCACTGACTTGTGCCACTTCGAAATCAGCCATGTAAAAAACGGATGGAACTGTGTTGCCCGAAGTATGGTGAAAGGAATTCCACCTTCCCGCACCAGATTCTCTGTTTCCAGCTTTATCTTATAGTACTTTAACGGCACTTTATCGATCCCAACGATCGAGACATAAACAAAATGTTGGACGTCAGATACGGCAGCCGCTTTCAACAACTGGCGTGTACCTGCCACATCGGCTTCGCGACTGAAGTTGGGCGTACGGGATGCCAGGTGGTAGACGACATCAACGCCTGTCAGATCGGGCACTGACCGATGATCGAGCATGTCAAATTTTAGATAGGTTTGATTGTGCGGCAACGCACCCGGTGATGTGCGCCCGGCCAATACGAGCGGCTTCTGATCTGTGCTAAGGAGTGAGAGCAACTGGCGGCCAAGTTGGCCACTCCATCCCGTAACTAATGTTTTCATTAGAGCAATAGTCGGCTAAAGGTGTTACGAGTTACAAGTTTCAGGTTACAAGGTACTGGATCCACCTGCAACTCGTAGCCTGAAACCAGTAACAGTTCAAATACTTCTTCTCAACAACCAACCCTGGCTGCATACGAAAAGGTACCGAGAACGGTTGGGCGGATCGGCAAAAAACTGTAAAATTCTTACTTCACTCCTTTCAAACCATTGTTTGGCGCAAATTATTAGTTGAACTTGCCTTTATTGGCGATCGTGAAAACCCGCATCCTCGGTTTGATTACTTTTTCCCTGGTTTTATCACTGACTGTGAGCGGCCAGCAAAAGGTGATTGACAGCCTGGAACTGATCCTTTCCGGCCTTGATTCGACCCACACCCGGATAGAGGTACTTTGTGAGTTGTCTGATCGATATCTTGCCTATCAGCCGGAAAAGGCCAAAAAATATGCTGAGGAGGCGCTGCGGCTCTCCGAGCAACTCCAGTACCTGCGTGGAAAGACGCTCGCGCTCAACCGTCTCGGTGAGTATGACTTCAGGCAAAGCAACTACGCACGCGCCATTCAAAAGATCACCGAGTCGTTAAGGCTGGCGGAGCAACAAAATGATTCAGTTACCATGGAGTATGCCTACCGGGTGCTGGGCAATATCAACACGGCCGGCTTGAAGAGGTATGATACGGCCCTTCGCTATCACTTAAAGGCACTTGAAATACAAATGGCAAAAGGTGCGGTAAGTCGAATCGCCTCATCTTGCGGAAGCATCAGTTGGATTTATGCCATGGCCAAAAGAGATCTGGCCGAAGGGCATCGGTTTGCCGATTGGGGTATTCGCCTGGCGGACTCCCTTCATCACAGCCAGTTTCTGGCTTATAACTACAACTCCAAGGGGCTCCTCTTTCAAAGTGAAGAAAAGTTCGACTCCGCGCTTTTTTACCTAAAACGCTCCAACACAATCGCAGAAGATGCAAAAGACCGGACGGTAATCGCTTACAACTCTTCCATCATGGGTGAAATCCTGGTTGATCAGGGTAACTACGATGATGCATTGGAGGTACTGGAGGATGCGATGACCCTCAGCGAGGAGGTAAACTTCCGCGAGATCACGAAGAGTACCCACTTGCATCTTGCCAAAGCATACGAAGGGCTTGGTGATTTTCGAAAAGCGTATCGCCACAGAGTTGCGTATGAACAATTGAATGACGAACTCTTGTCGGTGGAGATTGCCGAAAAAGCAACGCTTGCACAATTGGAGTTTCTCCGGGAAAAACAGCTCGCACGAATTCAAGAATTGCAGGAAATAAATGCGAAGGAGAAACAGGAGAAGCTTGTACTCGTATTGTTCTTCCTCATCGCAGCTGCTTTCTTAATCACCATCCTGGTATTGGCTTTTAAAATAAGCAGGGACAGAAGAGCCGCGAACGAGTTGCTGCAGGAAAAGAACAAAGAAATCGCTAAACACAATGCCCTGCTGCAGGAGGCGAACGAATCAAAAGACAAAATCCTCTCAATCATCGGCCACGACCTACGGGCACCCGTTGGGCGTCTTCGGGGCATGCTCGACTTGCTTGCAAAAAACATCATCGATGAAACGGACTTTAAGCTCCACCTTCCCAAAATAGCAAGGCAAGCCGCGGGGATAAACGATACCTTAGAAAATCTGTTGCTTTGGTCGCGAACGCCCGGGCTGAAAGGAAAATCCGAACGATTGAATCTCAAATCATTGATCGAAGATTGCCTCCAACTCCTTGAATCCTCAGCCGCTGAAAAAAACATTGTTGTGGAGCGTGACATTTCAGATAGCATATACTTGCAGGCAAACAGAAATGAGCTTTCGCTTGTGTTTCGAAATCTGATTAACAATGCCATCAAGTTCACCAACGACAACGGCAAGATTTTTATCAGCGCTTTTCAACAAGAGGGGAACATTTCCATCTCGATCAGGGACACAGGCATCGGCATGAGCCCTGATCAGAAGGCCCGTTTATTTGATATGGCGAACAAACACAAGAAAGAAGGAACGCAGGGAGAAATGGGCACGGGCCTTGGATTAATCTTAACAAAGGACGTGATCGATCACTTCCATGGCACCCTGGATGTGGACAGTGAAGTCAACAAGGGTACTTGCTTCACCATCACACTTGCAGCAAACCCGGGCAGTACTTAGAGCGGTTTGGTCTCCACGCGACCATCCGGATACTTCGCGAACCGCTGCTTTTCCCTGGCATGAACGTGATCGGTTGCAGGCCAGGGCCATCCTCCAAATTCCGTGCGTTGGTACTCTTGAAGCGCCTGTTGTACTTCCGCCTGCGTGTTGGTTACAAATGGGCCATATTGCACCACCGGCTCTCCGATGGGCTTGCCTTGCAACAGCAGGAAGCTCGATGGCGCATCTCCATTCACGATCTTCGTCTCGGCAGCTGCATGGAGCTCGATCGCGCGATGGTTGTCAAAGTCCTGCGGCCCAACCCGCACCTGTTTTCCTTCATAAAAATAAAGCGATCGGTTGACATGGGCCGATGCAAGGGGTAACGTCCAGGTTGCCCCGGCCTCCATTTCAATCGTCCAGATGGCCAACTCGTGCGCAGGATCAGCCGCCCAGGAGTCGGGCGCGGGTTTTGGTGCTGCGGTATTTTCAATCTTACCTGCAATGACCCTCACCGTAATTTTCTTACCTTTTGCATCTTGGTGGGTGTAAAATGGAATGGAGTCACTCCATAGCATGGAGAAGTACGGATCCGCCTTCTTTTTGGCTCTTGGCAGGTTCAACCAGATCTGGAAAAGCTCTAGTGGATTTTCCCTATCCTGATGAACGAGTGGAAACATCTCGCAATGCTGAACGCCTTTGCCTGCCGTCATCCATTGCACATCGCCAAAGCCGAACCGCCCTGCAGCCCCAAGCGAATCGGAGTGGTCCACCAGGCCTTGCGTAACAACGGTCACTGTTTCAAAGCCGCAATGCGGGTGGGCGGGGAATCCGGGCACCTTGCTGCCATGATACATGCGCCACTCCTGGTCGGGGGCAAAATCTTGTCCAATTGCCCGCCCCGCCAGCGAGGCGTCAGGCCCCATCACCGCGTTGCCCTTGGGGTATTTGTCCAGGTGATGCACGCAGAATAAGAACGGATCTTGCGTTTGCCACGGAAAACCCAGGGGTTTGATCGCTTTGATGGGATTGGTCATTGCTTTGATTTTTTTTCTTAACCATGCAGGTTAAGCAAAAGTTTAGGGTATTGAAAAGAATTTCCATCTACGCTACAATTCCTGACATAGGGCTGTCACAGGCTGCCCGCATATTTGAGCTTAACCAAAATCAAAAATATCATGACAACCAAACAAGTAGCAGCACGATTTTATGAGCTGGGACAGCAAGGAAACTGGGACAAGATTCTCGATGAATTGTACAGTCCGGAAGCCAGGAGCATTGAGCCCGCGCATGCACAAGGACTCCAGTCAGCAGAAGGACTCGCCCAGATTCGTGAAAAGGCAAAGCAATGGGGCGCGATGATCGAAGAAACTCATGGGGGATACTGCCAGGAACCACAAATAGCTGGCAACTTTTTCAGTTGTGCAATGGGCGTGGATGCCACCATGAAAGGACAGGGCCGGGTAAAGATGGATGAAATTGCGGTTTATGAAGTGAAAGATGGCAAGATCATGTCAGAGCAATTCTTCTATTGATTGAACCGTTGAGAACTCCGGTTCAATGAGCCGGAGTTATTTTTCAATTTGACTGCGGTGAATTCCTCAGTGCCCAGAATGTCCAAAGCGCGCCAGCCAAATCAATAAAGCCAAACAGCAGCAACTGGGCAGGAGCCCAATTCAAAAAGAAGAATACAAGAAAGAACAGCATTACCAAGCTTCGTGCATAGACCGTAAGCGTGAAAAAGACTTTGCTACCGGACCTGGCCATAATCACGTAATACAAAGACAGGGCAAACACCACTACGCCCAACACCCTAATCCAAACTTCCTGGGTCTCCGGAAACCGGAAGGTGGACAAAAGCATATTGGGTGCAACGGTCAGCACAATGCCAAGTACAAAAAGGTACAACCCAAAATAATAGACCGATTTTGCAACGAGCGACATGCTTCAAGTTAGCAATTGGCGGGGCCTGTACCAACCCCTCACATGATTTTTGAATGGCTTTTGAGGATTTGAGGCATGTTGCCGAACTCTCCAGGCTGAAAGATGTTCTTATTTACATGAGCCCAACCGCTTCAACAGGCATCATGCTAACCACCGCGGTGTTAATCATCTACGTGGTACTGGCTTCCTTGCAGTTTCCCTTTGCCTGGGTCTTTCTACTTCTTACGGTTCTGACAGGCCTTCTGATATGGATGGTGTTAAGCATCCTGAAAGACACGTCCGATCCCGTCACAAAAAAATTTGAAGATCAGCTTTATCTTGATAGAGAGAAGTAGGGACAGAACTCGTATTTTCATACGATGGAACCTCTCCTGTCCTTCCTGCGCGAATCGATTTCGGATGAAGTTTTTTCCCGAACCGAAAAGAGAGATTTTAAGTCGTTGGTAGCTGAAAGCAACCTCGACTCAAATCAAATCAACTTCTTGAGGAGCCAGATCTACGAATTGGCCAATGCACACGCGAACGATAAGAATTACAAGTTCATCCTGGAATGGTTAAAGACCGCCAACAACGCTTTGCTCTCTACGCCTAAAGGAACCAGTGATGTGTACTTTACGCCTGGAGAAGCCTGTCGAAATGCCATTATTCAACAAATCGAATCGGCCACCACCCAACTTCACATTTGTGTGTTTACCATCAGTGATGACAGCATCGCCAATCGACTCATCCTGGCCCATCAAAAAGGTGTGGATGTGAAAATCATCACTGATAACGACAAATCAACAGACGAAGGATCGGACGTTCGTCAACTGGCAAGGGCAGGAATTACCATCAAAATGGACGCCACGCCTAACCACATGCACCACAAGTTTATGGTGGCCGACCAACAGTTGGTGATTACGGGCAGCTACAACTGGACCCGGAGCGCCTTCCGCTACAACCATGAAAACATCCTGCTCACACGAGAGGCTGCTGTCATTCGGTCCTATAGCAAGGAATTCCAGCAGCTGTGGTCACTGATGCACGACTACAAGTGAGAATGTGTGAGTCGCCTCAATAGTATCTCAACTTCATCATCACGTGCTTGTCGCCCGTGAGCACGAATTTGAAGTCGGAATAGGTGGGCCTGCGCATGGCAGTGTGGTAGTAATCGGAAAAGGCATGGCCCTCTTTTGGAAAGAACCATCCCATATCCAATTTCCAGTTTTCATTTTCATCATCCTGGAGCGCGATGCCCATTTCCCGGGAGGGAAAGCCGTGATATGTAACTGTAAAAGTGCCATCCTTGATCTCCGATTTGGGCACCACGATTCTGAGAAAGCCCTTTTCATCAGGAAATGGTGTGGCCTCATCGTAAAATTTGAAGCGAATCACACCCTTGTTGTTGCGAATACCGGTTACGGTGATGGTGATGGAGTAGGTTGCCTCGTGGGAAGCCGGCAGCGGCCTTGCTTCGTTTTCAAGTACTTTGGCGGTGATCTGGTCGGTGGGGCTAACCCTGAATGACCGTCCGGGACTCCCATCGCCCGGGGGGGTTTGGGCACCTGCCACACCCACTGCGAGCAAGATTGACACCAATGTTCCCAGGCCAAAGTTGCCGGGTTGTTTCTTCACCATCTGCACCAAGGTACGCATATTAATCATCTCCAGTTTAACCACTGCTATAATTGGATATGTTCTTTGATTCTCACCCAAAATCGTCTGCACCCTAACCTCCAGATGAAGTACCACCCGCATCTGTCGGTAGCCTGGCGCAACGCTACCTATTGCCCTTGCCAACGGGAATGAGATGCATTTCATCCGGTCATATTGCGGTTCGTCTAACCGAACAGTGTTCAGCTATTTACCTGCATCGTTTACACCGTATAACCATACGAAACGATGTTTAAACTTAATTAACACCCGAGTTATGAATTTCAATCTGTTGAAATGGTCTTGTCTAGTGACTATTGGCTTATCCGCAATATGGTTTTCTGCCTGCAACGAGGAGGACGGGCCGTCACAAAAAGGCGATGTGGATTTTGAAATCACCGATGCGCCCATTGACGACTCCTCTGTGAAGGGCGTGTTCGTAACGATTGCCGATGTAAAAGTGGACGGACAGTCTCTCTCCGGATTTACCAAAACAACCATCGACCTGAAGGCTTACCAGGAAGGCAATACCAAAGCCCTGGGCAGTGCACAGCTTGATGCAAAGACGTATAGCAACATCTTGCTGGTACTCGATTTGGACGAAGATGCCAATGGCAATGAACCAGGCTGCTACGTGCTTTCCGAAGATGGCACCAAGTTCAAGTTAAAGAACACGACAACAGGTACTCATGAGCTTGCCGTGAGTGACAGTTGGGAAGTAGCGGGCAACACAACCAACGAAATCGTGATGGACTTTGACTTGCGCAAGTCTATTCGTTATGACGAGAACAGTGCCATACAGTTTCAGTTTGTCAGCGATAACGAACTAAAATCTGCCGTTCGCGTAGTAAGCAAAGCCAATGCCGGCATGATCAAAGGAACCTATAACGAGAACGTCAGTGCCAATGCCGACAAAGTGATCGTATATGCGTACAAGAGAGGAACATTTAACGCAAACACCGAAACCCAAGGCAACATCCTGTTTGCCAATTCGGTTACCAGTGCTGAGGTTAAGTCTGGCTTGACTGGAAACTCATACACACTTGCGCTGCTCGAAGAAGGGGAATATGAGTTGCACTTTGCGGCTCACTCCAAGAACACTTCCGGAAAGTTGACTTTCGACACCATGTTGGCGTCTGAAACGAAGTTAAACGGATCTGTTAAAGATTTTGTAGAAGTAACGGGTGGTGTGACGCTGAACCTGTCGACCAGCATATCAGGCATCCTGAACTAAAAAGATCATCTGCGATTAAGATCTTAAAGGACAGAGAACTGTCACTGCGACAGAGGAACGACCGAAGCAATCCACATCAATCCAATTGATAGGGGATTGCTTCACTTCGTTCCTATGACGAACTTTGAGAGCCCTTTTTATTTGCACCGATCAGTAATCCATTAAAATTTTCCGGTGTCCACGTCTTTGAGAAACTGGATCAAGCCCGGAAAGAAATGTTCCTGGTCATCCCACATCGAAAGATGGCTTCCATTGGGACAATGCAAATACCTGCCTCGCTTCACCTGCCCTGCCATCCACTCCATTTGTTTGGGATCCATGGTATCGTGCGTGGCGCCAATGGTAAGCGTGGGGATTGTCACGGAAGGTAAGTCCGCCTTCCGATCCCAGGTAGCCAGCTTCCCCGCAATGCCAAATTCGCTGGGGCCTTGCATCATCACATAAATGTCGGGGTTGAGGTGCTTGAAGGCGCGATTGACCGGGTCGGGCCATTGATTGGCAGGAAACCGGCAGATGTGCTCGGTGTAGTAGTGGTTTGTCAGAAGTTCCATGTACCTGGGGTTGCCGTACTCTCCTTTCGATTCGAGGTCGCGAACTTCTTTCAGTACCGCAGGGTCCATTTGCTTGGCCAGCACCTCGTCCGCATAGTTGCCATAGTCGATGGCACTGGGAACCATGTTGGCAATGATCAGTCCTTTGAGATTGTGCTGATGCTTCAATGCATACTCGAGCGCCAGAATACCACCCCATGAATTTCCCAGCAGGTAAAAATTGGTTGAGTCCAGCCCCAACGCACTGCGCACTTCTTCTACCTCCTGTACAAACCGATCGATGTTCCATAGGCTGGTGTCGGAGGGTTGGTCGCTATAGTAGGATCCGAGTTGATCATAGTAATAATATTCAATGCCCTCCTGTGGGAAGAAGCTGTCAAAGCTTTCGTAGTACTCATGGGTGGCTGCCGGTCCGCCATGCAGCAGCAACACCTTGATGCTGGGGTTGTTGCCTACGCGCTTGGTCCACACATTGTATTTGCCATCATGGATCGGAATCATCCTGATTCCACCGGCTTTAACGCCCGTTTCCTGCAGGTCGTAATAGTTGACTTTTGCGGATGTTGTTTCTGAAGGTTGTTGGCAGGCTGCCAATGCATAAAACAGTAGAATGATTGACTTTCTCATGGCTAGGGTTGGTTAGGACGAGGAAGTTAGCAAGGATTTGGGAGAAATGCACTCACCCATAAAAGCCCTCGCAGCCATCGAGAATCAGTGACTACGACTCGATCGCCAGCCCCAGCTCAAACCACCGCTCGGTTTTCTTGTCGATTTGGTTATTGATCGTCTCCAGTTCTGACGACCACACCCTCAATTGGGCGTGGTCGGTCGTGGTCGGGAGCAAGGCAGTCAGGTTTTTCCGCTTTTCTTCGAGTTCCTGAATCTCCCTTTGAAGCTGCTCGTATTCCAGCCGGTCTTTGTGAGATGTTTTCCCTGGCTTGCTGGCGGTCGCGGACTTTGCGGGGTTTACCTCCTTCACAGCTTCGGGAGCCTTCTGCTCCTCCACCCAGTTGCGGTAATCAGAATAATTGCCGTTGAACAATTTAATCTTGCCGTCACCTTCGAAAACAAACAGCTGGTCCACCAGGTGATCCATGAAGTAACGATCATGGGACACCAGCAACAGGCAGCCCTTGAACTTCTCCAAAAAGTCTTCCAACACATTCAGTGTGTCGATATCAAAATCATTGGTCGGCTCATCCAATATCAGAAAATTGGGGTTGGTTACGAGCAGCTTCAGCAGTTGCAGCCGTTTCTTTTCACCTCCGCTTAATTTTTCGATGAAGTTGTATTGTTTGTCGGGCGGGAACAGAAACTGATCCAAGAACTTAGATGCCGATACCTGAGAACCATCCGACAGCGTGATAAATTCCGCGATCGCCTTCACCTCCTCAATGACCCGATGATTGGGATTGAGACTGAATGTTTCCTGTGTAAAGTATCCGAATTTCGTGGTCAGGCCCGGAAGAATTTCCCCCCGGTCGGGACGAACTTTACCGGTTATTAAGTTGAGGAATGTTGACTTGCCCACGCCATTCTTCCCCACGATGCCAATGCGGTCGTTCTTTTTGAACACATACGAAAAATCCTGCACGAGCGGGCGGCCATCGTAGCTCTTGAAAATGTTATTGACTTCCAGGATCTTGCCACCCTGGCGCGCCTCTTGGATGTCCAACTCCAATTTATCTCGCTTCAGGTTTTGGGAAGCCTTTTCTTTGAGATCGTAAAAAGCATCGATCCGATATTTTGCCTTGGTGCCCCTGGCCTTGGGCTGCTTGCGCATCCACTCCAATTCTTTTTTGAGAAGCTGTTTTGCCTTTGATACTTCAATTCTCAGTAGATCTTCGCGTTCTGCCTTCTTTTCCAGGAAGTAGGCATAGTTGCCCTTGTATTTGAATAGCTGCCCCCGATCCAACTCAATTATTTCTGTGGCCACGCTGTCAAGGAAATAACGATCGTGGGTGACCATGATCAGCGTGACTTGCTGACCGGCCAGGAAATTCTCCAGCCATTCGATCGCTTCCAGGTCCAGGTGGTTGGTTGGCTCGTCCAATAAGATCAGATCCGGCTCCTTCAATAACAATTGCGCAAGAAAGACGCGCTTGCGCTGGCCCCCGGAAAGCTGCCCAAATGTTTTATCCAAATCAGTCACGCCCAACTTCCCAATCACCTCGTGTACCTTGGCTTCATAGTCCCAGGCCTCGAGCTCTTCCATTTTCTCCAGCACCGCTTGCATTCGGTCTGCCGATGTGTCGGGATGGAGCAGGCACTCTTCGTACTCCTTCACCACTTTCGCGAGTTCGTTGTCATCGCTGAAAAGGATGTCCTTTACTGAAATATGGTCAGCTACACGGGGTTCTTGCGTAAGCGAACCCACCCTGATCCCTTCGCGCAGGCTCACTTTGCCGCTGTCGGAAGCCATTTCTCCGGAGAGGATCTTTAGCAGCGTTGATTTGCCCACGCCATTGTTACCCACCAGGGCAAACTTCTCGCCCTGCGAAATACCCAAAGAGATGTCTTTGAACAGCCATTTGTCGTGAAAGGATTTTGAGACTCTCTCGGCCGATAGGTAGTTCACAATACGCTCGATTTAAAATGGAGCGCAAAGCTATGAAAACATTCCCGCCCCCTGAAAGCTTGCTCCCATTCTTACCCCGGGCATGAAAAAGGGCACCGGCACCCTGGCACCTTCTCTGCCTACCGATAGTTGCAACTTTTGACTACCTTAACCACCCTAATCAATCTCCAATCTTATGGAAGAAATACAAATCAATTACGCGGCCATCGCTGTGGTGGTGGTAGCCACGTTTATCCTCGGCTTTTTGTGGTACACCCCTCTTTTTGGCAAAGCCTGGGCCAAAGAGATGGGCTTCGACACGAGCAAAAAACCCAAAACCAGCGAGATGGTGCGGGGCATGATCATCATGGTGGTGGGCAACTTCTTTTTTTGCCTATGTGCTGGCCCACAACATGGCGGCCTGGAGTTACGTGCCCGGTATTGAAGAACTTGGAAACACAGGCAACATCGTCAACTCGGCTGTTTTTACCTGGCTCGGCTTCTACCTACCGGTCGATATCGGTGCAGTAACCTGGGAACAGAAGTCGTGGAAGTTGTTCTTCATCAACACCGGATATCATTTGGCGATGCTCTTTGTCGCAGCGATCATCCTGGTTATGATGTAACAGCATCGCGATTCTGGATTCTGGCCAATGGCACTTCAGATCCGGAATCGCGAACCTGAAATCGCAAACTATGTTTATTGTCGATCTTCGATACACCGCACCGCTTGAAAAAATTGATGCACTCATGGGCGAGCACATGAAGTTCTTAAATCAGTGTTATCAGGAAAATATTTTCCTAACCTCAGGGCGAAAGATTCCGCGTACAGGCGGAATCATCATTGCGCAGGCAACCTCAAGAGAGGCCATCGAAGAGATTATGCGACAGGACCCATTTTGCAAAATGAACCTGGCTACTTTTTCGGTAACCGAATTCCAAAACTCGCAAGTCCATCCCGTGCTGAAGAATCCATTGAAAAAAATTGCGTTGAGCTAACGCAATGCCAAATAACAGATCCAGGAACACCGGTCTGAATATTTTGTAACTCAAAGCATGTACCACCTGATCTGCACCAGCCAAGATTAATCCTGCCCTCGTTGATAGGCGGGCCCCCGCAAAACCTGACCTCCCCGGTTGCCCGTCAACTTGCCTTCCTGCACTACCACGTGGCCGTTCACCACAACCCACTCTATCCCGACAGGATATTGATGAGGTTGCTCAAACGTGGCCCTGTCTTTTACCCGCCCCGCGTCAAACACGGTCAGGTCAGCTGCGTAACCCTCTTTCACAAGCCCACGGTCTGTCAACCCAAGCCGTGAGGCAGGCAACGAAGTCATCTTGCGAATGGCCTCTTCCAAAGTAAGAATTTCCTTCTCGCGCACGTACACGCCCAGCACCCTTGGGAATGTTCCGTAGGCCCTTGGATGCGGATGCCCCTCGCCCCGCCTGGAGAGCCGCGCATCCGATGCGTGCATGGTAAACGGATGCTGCATGATCCGCTCCACATCCTCCTCTCCGATCGCATGAAAGATGCAACTGGCGCCTCCCTTCAATTGAATGTCAACGGCCAGGCTTGCTCCATTCTCGGGAGTGGGTTCTACCCCTTCCCTCATTGCGTAATCGAGCAGTGTCTTACCCTCCAATGTGCTGTCCCAGCTCACACGGGCAAACTGAATTCGCGAAAGGTCTCCGCCTCCCCGGTCGTTGTTGATGTTAAACACGATTCCTCTTAACATTTTCTCCTTCAATGATTTTGTTTCTGTGCGTGTCTTGAAATCGGCTTCGGTGCCTTCAAGCGCCCACGCAGGAAACAACACTGAAAGACCCGTGTAGCTGGCAGTGTATGGATATTGATCCATCATCACGTCAATGCCCAGGCTCCGCGCAGAGTCGACCATTGCGGTCGTAATCCGGCTGGCACCCCACATGGGTTTGCCTATTGCTTTATGGTGTGTAAGTACTATCGGTATGGATGCCTCGCGCCCGATTTCAATGGCCTCCTTCACACCTGCGATTAATCCCAAACCTTCTTCGCGCAAATGGCTTGTATAGATGCCACCCAAGCCGGCCGCCACTTTCGAAAGTTCGATCACCTCCGGTGTCTTGGAGAATGCGCCAGGCAAATATTTCAGGCCCGTGGATATCCCGAAGGCACCTTGCTTCATCGCTTCACCGACCATTCGTTTCATTTTTTCCAGTTCTTCGGTAGAAGGCTCTCGGTTTTCATTACCCATCACCTTTCGCCTGATGGTGTTGTGGCCAACGAGGTAGCCTACGTTCATACCCAGTTCATAATGATCCCGGAGGGAATCTAGATAGTGACCAAACGGCCAGGGCCCACCACCATCAGGGCCTCCCAAAGCGGTGGTCACTCCCTGCCTCACGTGACTTTCCGCATCAGGCATTTCCATAATGGGTTCGATGTGGGTGTGCAGGTCGATGAATCCCGGAGAAACAGTCAAGCCGGATGCATCAATGGTTTGGTCCGCGATAAAGCTCCCCAGGTCCCCGATTTTTACCAGCACGCCATCGCGAATCGCGATATCAGCTTTTACTGCAGGAACCCCACTTCCATCGAGCACGCTTCCATTAATGATCACCAGGTCGTAGTGTGCCTTTTCCTGGCACGCGGTCATGATCATGAGCAGACAAAACAGAGCAGTTGGTATTTTCATGGTTTGCATGGCTTGGCGTTAAAAGACAGAAATCAAGGCGTTTGGTCTATTCATTTCTCTGAAGTCGGGCGGTTACTTCCCGCAGCCTTTGCAGCTTTGCAGGTTGGCGGTTTGCGTTTGCATAGCTGGTGTGATATCGATGAGCCTCCAGAAAAGCTTTTTGCAGGATGTTCCATTCGCGTTCCGTTTGAACCACTCCTTGTTGTTCCAGTTCTTGTTGCAGTTTGTTTCCAATTTCGTAAAAATCCTCCCGCCCTAAGTAGTCAAGGTCTGCATCACAAAGGATTCGGTCAAGCTGCGATGAAGGCGACTGCGGGATCTTTGTGGCTAAAATCATTTGACAGATTTGATTTATCTGATCGGGGTTGAGCGAAAACCTGGGCAAAATTTCGAGGGCAATCTCGCTGCTTCGTTGTTCATGCCGCTGCGGAGAATCGATAAAGCCCGCATCGTGCAACAAGGCCGCGAGGCGCAGCAAGGCCAGATCACTCCCGCTGATCCCCTCGTGCTCACCGATCAACATCGATGCATTCAGCACATCGAGAATATGGTCCACGTTGTGATAAGGCCGTGGCGGCATTTTTTCCCGCAGCATCTCAAGAATATGCTGTTCAATCTCTTTGAAGTAGTGGTTGCTGTGGTCGTCTGCACGCCTTACAATCTCTTCGCGCACTTCGGTCAACAACGGATCCACATCCCACCAGATCAAGTCCACATCGTTGGCATCGGCCGCCTTGATATACCATTTTGCTGCTTCATCCATGTGACCAGCCCCCACCGCCATGTACATGAGATACAGGCAGGTTCCTTTCTCGCCCGCCTGACTCCTTCTCATTAGCTCGTCATTCAACTTCTGCGCTTTATCAGCCTTGCTTAATGCATGGTAGGCCATTGACTGATACGCCAACATAGATGGAGGTCGCAGCCTGGAGATTGCCAGTCCTGCTTCCACGGCCTCAAGCACGTCCTCATGCCTCCCCATGGTGAGGAGCACACGAGCCTGAAAATCGTAAAGGCGGATGACGGACGGATGAAGCCGAAACGCTTCCTGCAATGCATTAAGTGACTCTTCAAATCTCCCATTCAGATAATGGTTGATCACCAAAAAGTTAAAGGAAGCGATCGATAGTGGCTCAATCACTTTCGCGCTTTCATACCAATGCCAGGCGTCTTCCGGGCGGCCCATCATGTGCAGCACATAGCACAACGTGAATTGCGACAAGGCATTGTTCGGGTTCAAGTCGATTGCTTTGAGCAGAAGGTCACGCGCGTCTTCGAAATTCTTTTCCACGAAAAATGCCACAAATGCCTTTGTGACGTAATCATTGTCGGTTGGGCCCAGTGCCCACGCATTCTCAAGACTTTCAGTGATGAGTTGCTTGGCAATGGTGGGCGAAAGATCACCGTTCCACGACATACGCGCTGAATAGGAACTGGCCAGGTAGGAATGTGCAAGCTGGAAGTGCGGATCTTTCTCAACTGCCTGCTTGAAAAATTCGGTGGCGGCCTGGTAGCCGGCCAACCCCCATTGATTAAAGGCATGCCGTCCTTTCAGGTACAGGTCGTAGGCCTCAAGATTTTTTGTCGGCTTCTCTTTAAGCTTTTTGCTTTCTCCGGGGTCGAGAGATGATTTCAATTCGTTCGCAACAACCTCGGCCACATCACTTTGCACCTCAAAAATATCGTCCAGTTTTTCTACGAAGGCTTTTGACCAGATGGGCTCGTCACGCATGGCGTCAATCAGTTGCACCTGAATACGCACTTTGTCGCCCTGCATCATGGCGCTTCCTTCCAGCAGGTACTGAACATTCAGTTCGCTGGCAATTTCGGGGGCCGGCTGCGTTGACCCCTTGTACCGCATGATGGACGTGCGGGAGATCACCCGGAGCTTCCGGAGTGATGCCAATTGCAGCAAAATATTCTCGGTAATGCCATCGGTGAAATATTCCCGCTTCGGATCATGCGACAAGTTCACAAAAGGCAAAACGGCAATGGACTTCTTTTCCTCATCCTTGCCGGAGGCAGCCGTTGGTTTTGGTGAGACCGTCACTTTCTCCGGAAACCGAATGCCCTGGATCAATACCTTGATCGCATTGGCGAGCTTGTTCATCTGGTCTTTGTAAACAGCCCGGCTTTCATTCTTGGAGAGCAGATCGTCCGGTTGCAATGGACGGTTCACACCGGGCGTCTTGTATACAAAATCGATGGATCTGAGTACCCCGCCTATTTCTGTCTCAATGATTTCCATGTCCTCCGCGTCCAGGTCGTGGATGCGAATGGGCAATATGCGACTGGCCACGTTGCCGTTGTAAAGAACAATGTCGCGACCCAACTCACTGTTAATCGCCAGCCGGTTAAAAGCGCAGAACTCGTGCTGCCATGCAAACGATTTGGGGTCGCAGTAAGTTTGGGAAAGAATGGGGATGAAGATCAGCCCTTTCAGCTTGGCTTCGAGCGACCTATCCACGTTGTGCATTTCCAGCAGTCCATCATATGGATTGGTGTCGTAGTAAACCGAAACGGGATCTTTTAAGGTGGTCGCCAGCTCAACCTTTAACGCTTGCACGAAGTCGGAGACCCAGCCTGAACGATTGTCGTTGTGGCGGTAGCTGATGAAGATGTCACATGCGTATCCTTCGACAAGGGATGCCATCTTTCAAGATAGCCATTTCCTAGAAAATCAAAGGATCGCCCGCGAATCACAAGGAAAGTTCCACTCGGGCATCCAGGCTAGCGATGCACACTTTTCATGGTGGAGTGTCGCGCCCGCTCCGGTTCGGGGCCAATGCCCCGGCAACGTTGAACCAACCCGATAAGAAAAATTGAATACACAACGCCCAGGAATAGAAGTGCCCGGATGCGGCCAACTGAATAGATCTTCATAGACAAAGATCTATATCGTTTGGAGGAAAAATGTAAGTGATTTGAAAACGACTGCTACACCAGCCAGGCGGTAAGCATGATCATGGTGCCCAATGCGGCCAACCATTTGATCAATGAAAGTCTGATCTTGAGTGTCATAAAAAATAGTTTAGGTTACAAATGACGCCAACTCAAAGCTTAAACGACCATGGAAGTTGCTTATTGTTTACATGGCTTCCAATTATGCAGCGGTCTTTTTTGCTGGAAACAATAAAAGTCACCAAGCCTTGGGGAGAATGACTTCACGCGAAGGCATTTGTTGAACGCCACCAGATCTTGCCGCGGGTTCCTGCCGTCACGTAAAATCAGTGAGAAAGAACAGCAGTATTCACTATCTTCCAATTCCTTAACCACCTAAGCCATGCGAATCATTGTCTTTATTCTCTTTTGCCTCGCCCAATCGCTTCTTTTTGCGCAGTCGCCACAAGAAGTTTACAAAGAACTTGAGTCCATTGCTGTAATCGATCAAAAAGTGATGATGCCCATGCGCGATGGCGTTCGGCTTGCCACGGATATTTACCGGCCCAAGGGGAACGCAAAGGTGCCCATCGTTTTCTCGCGTACACCCTACAATTTCAACACGTGGGTCGACCGCGAAATGCGGGGCAGAACATTGGAAACTGCGCTGGAGGCGGTGAAGCGTGGTTATGCCTATGTAGTTCAAAACGAAAGAGGCCGTTTTTTCTCTGAAGGCGAGTGGGACATTTTGGGCACACCTACCACCGATGGCTATGATGCGTTTGAATGGATGTCGAAACAAAGTTGGTCGAACGGCAAGATTGGTTTGATCGGCTGCTCTTCCACGGCAGAGTGGCAGATGGCGGTCGCTTCGCTAGGGCATCCCGCGCTGGCCGCGATGGTGGCGCAGGGATTTGGCGCAGGCGTTGGGCGCGTAGGCAAATACATGGAGCAGGGAAACTGGTACCGCGGTGGCGCACAGCAAATGTTATTCACCGCATGGTTGTACGGAACTCAAAATGATGAGTTCCGCCCTGCGTTTCCGAAAGACATCAAGCAGGAAGACCTCGTGCGCGTGCAACGCTGGTTCGACCTGGCACCTGAAATGCCGCAGGTCGACTGGGCGAAAGGATTGAGCCACCTGCCCGTAAAGGATATTATCCGGAATGTGGACGGATCCATTGGCGTGTATGAACAGATGATCCTGCGCAAGCCAAATGACCCTGCCTGGTTTGAAGGTGGCCTCTATCACGATCACATGCCTTTGAATGTGCCGGGCTTTTGGTTCGTGTCGTGGTACGATGTTTCGTCAAGTCCGAACCTGGCGCTGTTCAATCACATGAGGAGCAATCCCGACAAGGCCGTTGCTGATAATCAGTATCTCGTGATCGCGCCCACCTTGCACTGCGCCTACAAGCGGGCCACAGAAAACACGGTTGTGGGCGAACGGAGTGTTGGCGATGCGCGACTCAACTACGATGAACAAACATGGGCCTGGTTCGACATGCTGTTGAAAGGAGAAGCCAACGACTTCAAGCAGAACACACCGCGTGTGCAGTATTATCTCATGGGTAAAAACCAATGGAAAACTTCTGACGTGTGGCCTCCCGCCAATGCGGTGATGACGGACTACTTCCTCGGCAGCGGTGGCAAGGCAAACACCCGCAATGGCGATGGCGTGCTGGCATCCAAAGCGCCTTCATCCGATAAACCCGACAGCTACACGTACGATCCGATGAACCCGGTTACATCCTATGGGGGAAACGTGTGCTGCACCGGGAATGCCGTGACGGGCGGATCTTTCGACCAATCGCAAATGGAATTGCGCGATGACATTCTCGTCTACACCTCTGAGCCTTTGCAAGAAGGTATCGAGGTCAGTGGCTTCATTGAATCAACGCTGTACCTGTCTTCTGACGTGAAGGACACGGACGTGACCATCAAGCTCATCGATGTGTACCCGGATGGAAAGGCCTACAACCTGGACGAGACCATTCACCGCGTACGCTACCGCGAGGGGTATGATAAAGAAGTATTTATGGAAGCGGGCAAGATCTACAAGGTGGAGATGACGCCCATGTCGACCAGCAATTACTTTGAGGCCGGGCACCGCATCCGCATTGAAGTGTCGAGCAGCAACTTCCCAAGGTTTGAAAGAAACCTGAACACGGGCGGGAACAATTATGATGAAAGCAAAGGAGTGGTGGCCCACAACCAGATACACCATTCGAGAAAGTACCCGTCAGTGGTGAGGTTGCCGATCGTGAGGAAATAAGGCGTAAGTCCAGATGCTGGGTCAATTTCACGCAAAGGGCGCGAAGAGATGCAGCGCAAAGATCGCGGAGGTCACAAAGATTACTCGGTGTGCTCTGTGGGGAACTCCGTGGTCTCTGTGGTTAAGTTCTGGATTCTGGTTGCTGGATTCTGGATTCTGGTTGCGGAATACTTCTTGATTGTTTTACCACTGAGAAGGCACAGAGTAAATCAACACAGAGGTCACAAAGATTACTCGGTGTGCTCTGTGGGAAACTCCGTGCTCTCTGTGGTTAAATGCAAGATGCTGGGTCAATTTCACGCAAAGGGCGCGAAGAGATGCAGCGCAAAGATCGCGGAGGTCACAAAGGTTACTCGGTGTACTCTGTGGGAACCTCCGTGGTCTCTGTGGTTAAGTTCTGGATTCTGGTTACTGGATTCTGGATTCTGGTTGCTGGATTCTGGTTGCGGAATACTTCATGACTGTTTTACCACAGAGGGCACAGAGTAAATCAACACAGAGGGCACAAAGATTACTCGGTGTGCTCTGTGGGAAACTCCGTGCTCTCTGTGGTTAAATGCAAGATGCTGGGTCAATTTCACGCAAAGGGCGCGAAGAAATGCAGCGCAAAGATCGCGGAGGTCACAAAGGTTACTCGGTGTACTCTGTGGGAAACTCCGTGGTCTCTGTGGTTAAGTTCTGGATTCTGGTTACTGGATTCTGGTTACTGGATTCTGGATTCTGGTTGCTGGATTCTGGTTGCTGGATTCTGGTTACTGGATTCTGGATTCTGGTTGCTGGATTCTGGTTGCTGGATTCTGGTTGCGGAATACTTCATGACTGTTTTACCACAGAGGGCACAGAGTAAATTAACACAGAGGTCACAAAGATTACTCGGTGTGCTCTGTGGGAAACTCCGTGGTCTCTGTGGTTAAATGCAAGATGCTGGGTCAATTTCACGCAAAGGGCGCGAAGAGATGCAGCGCAAAGATCGCGGAGGTCACAAAGGTTACTCGGTGTACTCTGTGGGAACCTCCGTGGTCTCTGTGGTTAAGTTCTGGATTCTGGTTGCTGGATTCTGGATTCTGGTTGCGGAATACTTCATGACTGTTTTACCACAGAGAAGGCACAGAGTAAATCAACACAGAGGGCACAAAGATTACTCGGTGTGCTCTGTGGGGAACTCCGTGGTCTCTGTGGTTAATGCTAGATGCCGGGTCAATTTCACGCAAAGGGCGCAAAGAAATGCAGCGCAAAAATCGCAGAGGTCACAAACCTTGTTAAGTGGTCTCTGTGGTTAAATGCTGGATGCTCAACGCTTTAGATATGCCTCCCCGACCAGGGTGATTTCCACCACAATCTTATTCTGATTGAAGTTAGAGTAAAGCAACTTCACCAGGTCGCGGTTTTGCATTTCCAGGGCCAGGGCAAAGCCCTCATCAAAACGCGATGCCGGCCAGTTGAGCAACTCCATCACGTTGCCCATCCTGGACTTGCCGGCCAGGCCGGCCACTACCTTCTTTATGTCTTCCTCCATGGTGCCTTCTGTAAAAGCAAGATAACGCAGTTGCACTTCATCAAGAAATAACCACCGCGCATCAAGACTACCCGCCCGGGGCGGGCTGCAACAGCTCGATTCCACGTAACTAGCATTAGACAGAAATTTCAACCAAACCCATTTATCATGAAAACACTCAAAATTGCCTTGGGCGTTGCCCTCTGTGCCGTCCTTTTGTCTTTCTCCTTTGGTGGCGACCGGTATGTAATCAAGTTGGGCGATCAGCAACTGGTGGAACAGTTCGTGACCCTGAACAAAGACTTGCCCAGCGTGGTGCTTCCGGCTACCAACCGGGCAAATGTCTTCTCCGTTCACTATTCCGAATGTGGAAGGATCGGAACCGCCCGCAAGCTTACTTTAAAAAATGCGGATCAAACCGTACTCAAAGTCTGGCAGTTTGCTGACAAGACATCAGGCGACCTGATGGAAATCCCCACTTCCGAACTCTTGTCCGCGATGACAGGCCAGACCAACTACCTCTTTTATACTTCGCAGGAACACAAAGCCGGGCAAAAGCTGATCTCGATTGCACGGGCCACCTCGGCTTCGAAATGAGAATGAATGCGCCTCACGATAGGGAATGCCGGACTGAGCTCCGGCATTCTTCATTTTGATCAAAGTTCAAATGGAATATCGGGGGCGCCATCAATTGTTCGTTCCCAAATCGTAAATCTCGCGGATGCTTGACGCGATCTTTTGAACGTCCACATGGAGATCCTTCAACTGGCCCGAGTGCACATCAAACACCCAACCATGAACCAGCGGTCCACCAGTCGACAAGAAACTTTTTTGCCAGGCAGCCACCTTGATCACGTTCACACATTGCTCCTCCACGTTCAGCTCCACCAACCGGTTGTATCTTTCGTTTTCATCCTTGATCTTGTTCAACTCTTCTTTATGCAGGCGATAAACATCCCTGATGTTTCTCAACCACGGGTTCAAGATGCCCAGGTCAGACGCCTGCATGGCCGCCTTAACCCCTCCACAGAAATAATGGCCGCATACCACCACGTGCTTCACCTTCAGGTAGGCCACCGCATATTCGATCACAGCCGCGGAGCTATTGTCGTTGTTGGGTACGAGGTTGGCGATATTTCGATGGACAAACATCTCACCCGGCCCCATGCCCATCATCTCTTCGGCCGTCACCCGGCTGTCGCTGCAGCCGATGTATAGAATGGCAGGGCTTTGCCCTTTTGACAAGTGCTCGAAGAAGTTGGCATTGGTTTTCTTTTTCTCTGCAATCCACTTCTTGTTGTTCTCAAAAACCTGGTGATACAGATCCATAAGTCAAAGTTATTCTTTTTCGCCACTTCTGTTGTCTGGCACAATCTCCCGGAGGGGACGGGCGATATCAACACAGTGCGTAGGCGGATGACAAGCGCGACCGTGTGCTACTCAATCCACTCATTAGACTAAATTTAAAATACGAAAGCTTCAACATTCCTATCAGTCCGCAAATGGACGATAGCTTTTGTGTTGTGTGTAGTTATTTCTTCAGTCGTTTCTTCAATTTCCTTTCTTTCAATCTATTCTTGTACTGTAAGGCAACAAGGTCTAAGAAAGTCTTTAATGCGGAGTCCAGCTGCTTCCCCGTGAACTTGTTTGAAAGTTCAAAAGTCGAAAACTCGTCCTCTGATATTTGCATTGATATTATACCCTTCGGCTTTTTATATACTGGTTCTTTGTTTGTCTCGATTCGTGATGGTTTATGATTCTTATGTCGCTCCCAAATTTTCTTGATTGTCTTAACAAATCCAGACAGCAACTTCTTAGCACTTCTACTTGCAATTTCGTCAGCAACTTTCAATGTGAAATATATAGTGAACATGACCAAATAGTCGTCCAGCTTTTCTCCAAAAGCCATTATCTGTGGTTCTTGACTATCTGGAATATCGGTTAAATACCCCAAGTCACTCAATTCCTCAAAGTCAGCCCCTTCAATGCCTGAGATAAACCGAACTTTAATGGCTGGTCCTTTCATTTATTTGAAATAATTGCACACAGTCGAGTCAACGAATGACAAGCGCGACCAACACCGACTTTGCCCCACATAACCAAATTAAAATAATAAACGTAAACTACGAAATTCACTATCACCTCTGACGGAGCCTGATGCTCGTCAGAGCCGTCAGGCCCGCAAATGGACCATAGCTTTTGTGTTGTGTTTAGTGCGACCCTATTTAATACTTCTGCTGTTGGAAGCTGGGCCATCACCTCACTTAATTTTATCAAAGTCAGTTACCATTGCTCTCAGCAGTTTTATTCCGTCCTGTCCAAGTCCGCGGTTTTTCAATCCTAAGTCCCTCCTCATCTCGGTCATTATTTTTGTCAAAAGACTTAGGTGCTTTTTGTGATTTCCTTTTTCAAGTTCGTCATTATTGATTGTATACAGATATTGAAAATAGTTAGAGAATGAATTTATAACACCAGGAGAGGCGTAAAGAATATACTTTTTATAAAAGGAATATAGGTCGTTGACAAATTTGTTGTCCGGCTGCTTTTTACCCATCTTTGTGTTGCTAAATAGTTCAATGACCAAATTCACGAATTGCTGGTACAGCTCTCGTCTTTCTTCAGTTATTTGGCTCGCCAGAGTTTTCTTCCTATCAATTGTATCCTTAATGAAATATCCAATTCCTGCACCAAGTAGCGGAAGCACTAAGCCTAGAATGGTGATTGTTTGATTGTCCAATTATTAATGCATTATTTTTCGAATTCTTTTCCTCCTGTCGAAATGAGATACAACGTCCGCGAATAGGGGAGCGATACAATTTTTCTTTCTTTCACAATCTCACCGAATTTACCTAAGATAATCATTCTCCCTAACAATGAAACGTCTTGCTCATTGTCTAACAAAATTCCGTCTGCTGATGATATGAAAGTTACGTTTAAACCAAGTCTAAAGTACAAAACTGTTGCTCCGTCCGGTATTGCTCCAATTGGTTGTATTACAAAGAAGCCGAAAGAGAAATAGAATAGGAGTCCGATAAAAAATGCTGTAATAAGTCTCTTCAGCGTTTTCATTTGTCCACCGTTTTGTAACCGACTTTATTTTATCCCCTTGCTGCCAAACGGTCGGCTATGAGGCGTTGCCAGTGTAGGAGCGCATGATAATGACCCCGATGGCTATCGGGAGAAGACATGCGCGACTTTCACCAAATCTCTCCGCTTCTCCGAACCTCGGGTCAAAGATAACAATTTCCCTGCACACCAAACCAGGCAATGACTCATAGTTCCCATGGCGGTAGTAGCCATCTACTCCTCATCTAGGTAAATCACGAGTCCGTCAAGATAGTTGGGAACATTTACGTTCTCAAGTGTCTCTTTTGGAGTCATTAGTATCTCAACGTAGTCCGGGGGATTCTTTGTCCTGAAAGTCTTAGGAAATTTAGTTTTTAGTTCCTTTAATATGCTTTCGGTCCCTTCTGTGAAGTTATTCTTAATGTAGCTTTCAATTCTGTCGGTAAGCTGTCCGATTGGATTGTGACCTTTACAACATACTAAACAGTGCCAAGGTCTCATGTCAACAAGCAATGACTTTAAGTCTTTCTCGATTGTAGTTCGTCTCTTGTAAACATTAAAAGCACTAATTGTTGAACATCCGTATAAGTCAAAATATTTAGGAAATGACCTACATGTCCAGTTTGCCAAAATTGTATTATCGTCCCATTGTGTGTATAAAGCGTAAAGAGGAAATCTTGGTGGTTTAGCCTTTAATGCTTCTTTTATAATCTTTTCTGATTGGAATTTCCTTTTCCTTTTGTAGTGAAGGTGTTCAAAGTCGTCAGTCTTTATATTAATAATTTTAGCCTGAACTCTGACTCCAATCCAAAAGCCTGCTTTGTCTTTAAACCACCATTCCCAGTCCGCTCCGTTTTTCCCTTCGTCAAATTTGTTAAAAGGGATAGTTAAAATTCTTCTACCGAGTCTTTTCTTTAGTTCAAGAATATTTAAGTCAGTAATTGTCTCCTCTTTTAGTTGATAGCCAACTTTCCTGCTCTCTGAGATTTTGTCCCATGTACTAATGGCTGTTCTTACAAATGTGTCACAAATTGTCATACGCTATTACCGCTACCACCCATCTATCAGCAATGCCGTTATCCCCAATGACATCGGCTCCTCATTCAGAACCCCAATTTAGCAAATTTCCGAGTTATCGGCTAAGGCGGGGCTCGCAAGTTCAGCCCTGCCAGGCCACAAAAAAACCCCAACATCACTGCCGGGGTTTTTCAATCAGCTTTGGCTTTCATCATCTTTTGGGTTTGGTGAACTTCAATCTAACCAGCTCCTTGTATTCCGGACTGCCGAAACCAAAGACGCTTCGTACATAGTACTTCACGCCCATGGCCGTCCCATACAGGTTGCCATCCATCTCGTAGAACACCTGGTCGCGCTTCCTCCTGACCTGCGAAAGCGTCACCTCGGCCACCGTCACCGCCTCGTTGAGCGCCCTCACCCTGGCCAGCGTGGCCTTCAATCCCGCCACGGTAAGGTATGCCTCGGTAGGTGTGTACAACGGCTCCTTCTCCACCAACTCCACCAGTCCCGCAAAGTAGTTGACCATGCTACCGTAGGACTGGCTGAAGCGGAACGCGGGTCGTGAAGTTGAATCACTGCCTTCGTTCACCCTCTCCGACTTCAGCCTCGACTTGCTGCCGCCTCGAATCTTGCGGCTGAAAGTCAACGCATCCTGCAGGCTAAGTCGACTTACTCCGCTCGCTCGCAGCTGGGCACAAACCTGGGCGCTGAGCTTCACCAGGTGCTTAAAGCCGGTTGAGCGTTCGTTGGTGGCGATGTCGTAGCGGCTTTGGGCCTGGTTGACTTCTGCCATCACTGTTTCTGCCTTAGACATCAAGGTGGCTAAAGCTTTCACCTGAAGGTTTCCATTTCCGGGCTTGTAAGCTCCTTCGAGCCCGGTGCATATCCCCTTGAGCTTCTCAAAGGATTGCATGTTGCTGATGTTTGACATAATGTAATTAACACGCTCACACATCCTATAATGTTTCAGCTTTTGCCTAAAATATTTTAAAATATTTTTCTGAGGGAAAATATGACCAAACTTTCATCCGTTTCGACCTCCCCGGGTCTTTTGGCATGCGGCCCAAAACCCCTGCGGGCGCCCCGTCACTCCCTCCCGGTCCGAGTGCGACTTCCCCGGGTGCGCCCTCACTCCCCGCGGGTACGAACCGTACCTCTCCGGATGCCATCCCACTTCTTGCGGGTACGAACAGTACCTCTCCGGATGCTATTCCACCTCTTGCGGGTACGATCAGTACTTCTCCGGATGCCATCCCACTTCTTGCGGGTACGATCAGTACTTCTCCGGATGCCATCCCATTCCTTGCGGGTACGAACCGTACCTCTCCGGATGCTATTCCACCTCTTGCGGGTACGATCAGTACCTCTCCGGATGCCATCCCGCTCCCCGCGGGTCCGTGTGGTTCGTCTTCGGCCCGTGGATCTCTGCCCGGGGCTGCTCCTCCTCCATCGTTTCAAACGATTGCGAATAATTCACCCTCGGTTGAGGCGCGTTTCGCTGGCAGCTCTGCGGGTTTTGTGGTAAGTTATATAGACAAAAATGTGATTTACTATGGCTAAAGTGAGAAGCAAGGGAACCATCGGCATCCTTACCGGTGGCGGTGACGTGCCGGGATTGAACCCTGCCATCCGCGCGGTAACCGTTCGCGCCATGCGCGAAGGCTATCATGTCATCGGCATCCGCAGGGGCTGGGCCGGCCTCATCGATGTGGTGCGCGATCCCAAATACAACAACGATGAAAACTTTGTCGAACTCACCCGCACGGTGGTCGACCGGGCTTCCCGCACGGGTGGCACCTTCCTGCACTCCTCCCGAACCAAGCCCAGCAACGTGTCCAAAAGCAAAGTGCCGGAACACCTGAAAGACCTGTACAAGGAAGACAAGAACGACCTCACCAGGGAGGTGCTGAAAAACCTGGAGTGGATGGGCATCGACCACCTCATTGCCATTGGCGGTGACGATACCCTCAGCTATGCAGTCGACCTTTTTAAGAAGGGCGTGAACGTGAACGCCATTCCCAAGACGATGGACAACGATGTGCCCGGCACCGACTACTGCATCGGCTTCAGCACGGCAGTCACGCGTACCATCTCCATGACCAACGCCCTGCGCACCTCTGCCGGCTCGCATGAGCGCATCATGGTGCTGGAAGTGTTTGGCCGCTATGCGGGCTTCACGGCCATGCTGCCTACCATGGCAGGGGCCGCCCACCGTTGCGTGATACCGGAACACCCCTTCAACATTGAAAGACTTACCGAGCTGCTGGTGGAAGACCGGAACGAGAACCCCAGCCGCTACTCCATTCTCATCGTGTCGGAGGGCGCCATGTTCGAAGGGGGCGAGATGCAATTCGAAAGCGCAGACAAGGACGCCTACGGTCATGCCAAGCTCGGGGGCATTGGCGACATGATCTCTGCGAAGCTGAAAGAGCTCACGCCCAAGTACAACAAGGGCCGCGCCATTGACACCATCACGCAGAAGCTCGGCTACCTCGTGCGCTGTGGCGACCCCGATGCCATCGACTCGATCGTGCCCATGGCTTACGGCACGATGGCGTTGGACTTAATCCTCAAAGGGCAGCACGGGCGACTGGTGGTGCTGAACAACGGGCGTTATGAACAAGTGCCCATCGACCAGGTGACGAGCAAGAAGAAGCTGGTGAATGTGGAGAAACACTACGATACGGAGCGGCTCCATCCGATTTACCAGGACTTTGAAGACCTGCCGTTGTTCCTGATGGCCAGCGAATAAGATAGTAACTAGTCCATAGTCCATGGTCCATAGTCTATAGTCCATGGTCCATGGTTGGTCCACCGGCTTTGGACTATGGACTTGGGACTTGGGACTCGGGACTAGAAACTTGGGACTAGTTACTATTCTCAAGGATTTCCCTCCTGTATCCCCAACGTAGTTACGTTCTTTACCGGCTTGATCGTCTGCAGGTGCTTCCAGATTGCCACCAGCTCAAGGTCGCTCATGTTTTTGAAGGGCCCCCAAGGCATGGGTGTTCCTGGAATGGCGCGCCCTGCGCGGATTCGTTTGATAAAGTCCGCCTGCGTCCATCCGGCCATTCTTCCGCTGTCTTCATCGGGTGTGAGGTTAGGGGTTTGAATGTGCTTCCCTTCAACGATGTTCCCATTCTCGTCAATGATTTCGAAACGGGTTCCACCGGCCATTTCCTCTCCAATGTATGCCCCCGTCATCATATCGCGGTTGGTGTGGCAACCCCTGCAATTTGCCACACTGTTGGCGAGGTAGGCGCCATACTCCGCGGTCGAATCAATGGCCGGCATCGGTGGCACATCGCCATCTCCCATCGGCTTGATGGCAAATGAAAAGACCGCTTTGCCCAACAGATTGATTTCATGCGCTGGCCGGGGGTTTCTGATCGGCTTCTGCGCACGCAAAAAAGAAATCACCGCGATAAGATCCTCATCGCTCAGGTCGTAAAAAGGCATGAAGTCCATGATCGCGCGACCATCGTGACGAACACCGTAGCGCAATGAGCGAGCGATTTCCTCATCCCGCAGTTTGCCGATACCGGTCTCTTCATCGGGTGTGATGTTGGGTGCATAGACGGTACCGATGGGCAATTTGAAGTTGAAGCCACCCACCAATGGCGCCTCCAGACCTTGATCCACTTTTTGAAATTCGGTCATGGGGGCATGACAAAACGCGCAGTGCGCGGGGCCGTAGGCCAGATACTTTCCCCTGGCAATCATGGCTGAGTCCGTGCTTGCTTTGATGTTCGGATAGGGTGCTTCAAAGGTCTGGTCGTAACGCATGTTTACAACCACAACAAACCCCACGACCACCACCACGAGCAGCACTAAGACTCCAATCAGAATCTTCTTAATCATTGTTTTAAGGTGTTTGGTTAGGTAGCCTGAAGGTAAGATTTCAAAGTGAAATTTAGAATAGGTAACTCCGATGCTTGTCTATATTGATATACCCATACCACCGGTGTAAAAAACGAAACCTCTTGCGAATAGCTCCAGTTTCAAACAAAAAAGCACCCCTATGAAAACACTGGCCAAAATATCTCTGCTGACATTCTTTCTTGCCCCCATCCCGGTTTTTGCGCAGGACGTACCCATCATCGTGTCCGCGCAATGGCTGAAGGAGCATCAGTCTGACCCGAATGTCGTGATCTTGCACTCCGGGTACCTTCGGCTCGACTACTATTTGGAACACATTGAAGGTGCCCATTTTCTGTGGACAAGCTGGCTCGCACCAGACTCTCCCGATGGCAGCATGAATGAACCGGACTTGAAGGAGGTAAAGACACAGCTGCGGGAGTTGGGAGTCTCCAACGACTCACACGTGGTGCTTTACTATGGCAGGAACGAACTGACGCCAACGGCACGCATGTTCCTCACCCTGGAACACCTCGGAATGAAAGGGCGTGTATCGTTGCTGGATGGCGGACTGGACCAATGGAAGAAAGAGGGGTTTGCGGTGACCGATGTAGTACCCGAACCGAAGAAAGGGAAATTCAAACCTGTGGTGAACAATATTTTGGTTGATAAGGAGTACGTGCGGCAACGCCTTAACTCACCCTCAAGCGTAATTGTGGACGCACGCTTCAAACGCTACTACGATGGAGAGCCCGTAGGCTACCCAAGAAATGGACATATTCAGGGTGCTAAGAATATTCCATATAACGAAATGGTGGGTGAGGGAAATCTTTTCAAGGCACCTGCTGAACTGAAAGCTTATTTCGAAGGTGTGGCCAGTCCGGAGAAGGAGGTGGTGGCGTACTGCTTCATAGGCCAGACCGCCAGCGTGGTATACATGGCTGGAAGAATTCTCGGCTACAACATGAAGCTGTACGATGGCTCGATGCAGGAGTGGAGCCGATTGAAAGACTATCCAGTGGAAGAGACGCCAAAATAGTTACAGGTTACGAGTTACGGGTTACAAGTTGAGCACGACCTGTAACAGGTAACATGTAACATGTAACTCGGAACTTGTAACATTAAGATAGCTCGTTTACGATTTCTATTGCCCGGTCAATTTCCGCTTCGCTGTTAAAGATGTGCGTGCAATGACGTACGCCAAACACGTCACCTGTTGAACGGGGACGCATACGACCTTTCTCCCAGTACGCATCCTGTAGTCTCGTGCCCGTAAATCCCTCGATGTTATACACTGTAATACCCGCTACCATCAATGGGTTGATGGGTGAATAGAAGGTCACTCTTTTGTTTTGAGAAAGGCCCGTTCTTAATCTATCGCCCAGGAACTTAATTCTCTCTGTCCAACGCTGTGGTCCGATCTGCAAGTGAAAGTCGAGGGCGGCATCCAGGCCTGCGATCACGGAGAAATTGCCGGTGCCCCGTTGGGTAAACCGGTAGCCATCATCATCATGGTTGTCCCACTGCGCGCTGGCCACGGTTGTCCATATTTCTTTCATGCGATTTTTCTTCACGAACATCAATCCGGTACCCGTGGGCGCCCCGATCCATTTGTGAAAGCAGCCTACATAGGCATCGCAGCCGATATCTTTCAGATCGAGGTTGATGTGGCCCACCGTTTGGGCACCATCCAGTACTGTAAAAATACCTCGCGAGCTGGCCAGGGCAGATAATTCTTTCACCGGCAGGATTGCGCCACTTCCCGAAATCATGTGCGACACCATCAACACTTTCGTTTTTGGCGTCAACGCTTTGCTGATGATGTCTATGATTTCCTGCGGGTCATTCGCAGGTTTGGGTATCTTCACCTGTTTGATCACAAGGCCATCTCTTTTTTCGCGCACCTCCCAGCAACACCTTCCGCCCGGATGTTCCTGATCAGTAGTAATCAATTCGTCACCGGCTTTCAGCTCGAGGCCGTTGGCGATATAACTCATGGCATTGGTTACGTTGTCGGTCAATGCAATCTCCCGGGGATCGCAATTCAAAAGCTTTCCGACTTTTTCCCGGATGAACATCAAATCCTGATAACCGGCTATGTATCGTTCTTTGCTGTCGTCTTTGTAGGCCCAATCCGCCACGTTCACGGCCATATTGGTAAGATGATCCGTCACTGCCTTTACAACCACACGCGGCATGACACCCACTGTACCCGGATTGAAGAAGACTTTGTCGTCAGCCAACATGTATTGTTTGCGCACTTCTGTCCAAAAGGTCGGATCATCAGCGGATGGAAGTGATGGTTCATAGTCGTGTGGTACGTATGAACTCAATAAGGGAGTGGCCAGCGTGAATCCCAGCGACCTGATGGCAGTTCTTCGATTGATCATGGTGACAATTGAATTGGGTTGAGTGTAATTTACCGCTAAGGCGCAAAGACGCAAAGGGATAACCTGTTAACTTCAAGATTCTGTATATTTCACAACCTAAAAATCAACTGTGAAGAAATTCATCGCGCTCGCCATTTTGCTTTCCGCGTTGGTTTGTTGCAAAACACGCAACCCGGATGAGCGACCAAATATTCTACTCATTGTCGCGGACGATTTGGGTTATTCGGACATCGGCTGCTATGGAGGAGATATCCGAACTCCAAATATCGACCTGCTGGCGCAAAACGGATTGCGGTTCAGTCGCTTCCACACTTCCCCCTTGTGTGCACCAACCCGGGCGATGATCCTGACCGGACAAAACAACCATGTAGCAGGCATGGGCAGTCAGGGCGGTGTTCGTCCCTCTTCGCCAGTGTATGGTCAACCCGGATACGAGGCGCGTCTCTCCGACCGCGTGGTTCCCGTGCCGGCCCTGCTCAAGGAGGCAGGCTACCACACTTATATTGCAGGTAAGTGGCACCTGGGAAAGCGGGAAGAGGATAGTCCTAAGAGCAAAGGCTTCGAAAGATCGTTCAATCTGCTGCAGGGTGCTGGCAATCATTTCAACAACATCGGCATAGAAGCCAACGACACACTTTCGGCCTACCGACAGGATGGAGCGCTGGTGGATTACCCTGACGGTAAGTACTCAACGGAGCTCTATACTGACAAGCTCATGGAGTTCATCAAGGGGGATGCAGGATCGGGAAAACCCTTTTTTGCATTTGCCGCTTATACGTCTCCACATTGGCCGTTGCAGGTACCTGACGACTACCTGAACAAATATCGTGGCGCCTATGATATGGGCTACGACTCGCTGCGCGTTTTGCGTTTTGAATCTTTGAAGAGGGTTGGCATGATTCCCCCCGATGCAGTGTTGCCTCCCCGGTTGGCGTCCATCACTCCCTGGCAAAACCTCACTACCGAAGAGCAAAAGATCGAGGCCCGGAAAATGGAACTGTATGCAGCCATGGTGGAAAACCTCGATTATCATATTGGCCGGCTGTTGGAGTTCTTAAAAGATGAAAATCTATACGATAACACCATCGTCATTTTCCTTTCAGACAATGGAGCCGCCCCGAATGACTTTTATAACGAAGACTGGTCGAAGGATTTCCTGAGAAAGAAATACGACAACTCCTATGAGAACATGGGCAAGGTTTCGTCTTTTGTATCCTATGGTCCCCAGTGGGCACAAGCCGGTGCCGCACCGTTCAACCGTTTCAAGGGATATACAACAGAAGGTGGAATGAACACGCCTTTCATCATCAGCGGCAAGGGGATTCCATCATCCAAAGAGATCAGAGACGTGTACTTTACCTTGGTGGATCTGGCCCCTACCTTCTACGATTGGGCAGGCATACAATACCCGGGCACATTGGGCACAGAAAAGACCAGACCTCTGTTAGGTGCATCAATCGCACCTTACCTTATGTCTCAGCAGTCCTTCATCCACGATGAGCAATACGGCTTCGGCCTCGAGCACGGCAATCGCTCTTTTTACAGAAAGGGTGACTGGAAGATCGTGATGTTGAACGAGCCTTATGTCGAAGAAAACATGCAGTTGTTCAACATCGCGAACGACCTGGGCGAAACAGAGGACCTTTCTAAGGCTCAACCTCAGAAATTCAGGGAGCTGCTCGATGATTGGCAACAATTTATTGCAGAGAACAACATCATCATAAGCCGCTAACAATTCCTTCGAAGCCATTCAATTAATCTATCTGAGCGCTGCCAGACGAAACCCTTATCTTTCACCCACTGAAAGATCATTCCAGAAATGAGTATTGAAAAGAAAAAGATCCTGGCACTGGAGCATCGCGCCCGCCAATTGGAACCTTCTGCTACCGATCGAAAGACGGTAAGAGACCAGGTACTCGAATACACCGAACAGTTCCTTAACGAAATTGAAGAGACCAAAACATTTCAATTTGAAAGCAACAAGGGAAAAGGACTGCAGCAGCATCCATTCGCAGAAAAACCCCAGCCCATTGAATCTTCCCTCCAGCTCATTCGCGATGAGGTCGATTTTCCCGCGCTGAATCCGGCATCGGGTGGGCACTTTGGCTACATCCCAGGAGGCGGCATTTACTACGCTGCGCTCGGTGATTACATGGCTGATATCGCCAACCGCTACGCCGGCATCTATTTCGCAAGCCCGGGGGCCGTTAGAATGGAGAACATGCTGCTGCAATGGGTGGCCGATTTGATGGGCTATCCAAAAACGGCCGCAGGTAATATTACCTCTGGCGGGAGCATTGCCAACCTCATCGCTATTTGCACCGCACGCGATGCAAAGAAGATTACCTCACGCAACATCCGAAAGTCGGTGATCTATCTCACCAGGCAGGCTCATCACTCGCTTGACAAAGCCATTCGCATTGCCGGACTTAACGAATGTGTGCTTAGGTATATTGAAATGGACGAAGCTTATCGCATGGATGCCAAAGCCCTTGCAAAGCAAGTCGAGTCAGATAAAAAGAAGAAACTGAATCCATTCCTGCTACTCGCCTCCGCAGGAACCACGGATGTGGGCGCAATTGATCCACTTGAAAAATTGGCAACCCTTTGTAAAAAGTACAATCTCTGGTATCACATTGATGCGGCCTATGGCGGATTCTTTGTGCTCACCGCTGAAGGCAAGAGAAAATTGAAAGGCATTGGCAAGAGTGACTCCCTGGTGATTGATCCGCATAAGGGCATGTTTCTGCCTTACGGAATTGGAATGGTGCTTGTGAAGAACAAGCTGCAATTGGCCAAAACCCATCACTATCAGGCCAACTACATGCAGGATGCCAAAGCCGACAATGAAGAGCTGAGTCCGGCCGATCTCTCACCCGAGCTCACCAAACACTTCCGTGGCCTGCGCATGTGGTTGCCGCTGCGACTCCACGGCATTGCTCCTTTCCGCGCCTGCCTGGAAGAAAAACTCGCATTGGCAAAATACTTCCACCGGGAGGTGAGGAAAATGGGATTTGAAACCGGTGCTGCACCCGAGCTGTCGGTAGTTGTATTTCGATACGTACCCAAGACGGGCGACCCGGACAAGTACAATAAGAACTTGGCCGAAGCCATTCGCAAGGATGGTTATGTTTTTGTCTCCACTACCCAACTACGTGGCAAGTTCATGCTGCGACTGGCCTGCCTCTCGTTCCGAAGCCATCTGTATCACATTGAGTACCTGTTACACCAACTCAAGAAACTGATATCATGAAAAAACTTGGTCACTTCATTGTGTGGGCACTTCTTCTTTTCGCTTGTGCGAAAAAGCGAGAAGTTGATTTGTTGTTAACCAATGGCAAGATCTGGACCGGAAACGAGCAACAACCCTGGGCCTCCTGGGTAGCGATCCAGGATGGCAAGATCCTCGAAGTCGGCAACACGGAAAAGCCTTTTGAAGGCGTGGCCAAAAATCAAATTGACCTGCAACAGCAGCTGACGCTCCCCGGTTTCAACGATTCGCATGTACACTTTGCCTCGGCAGGTCATCTGCTATTGAACATCAATCTGTTGGATGTGAACGATGCGGACCGATTTATCTCTACCGTAAAAGAAACCACCCAGCGATTGCCTGCGGGCAGTTGGATCACCCGTGGCGATTGGGGTGCCTACGAAGCGTGGGCGATGGGATCGGCCGGTGGAAAGCAACGGTCCGAGTTTAAGCCACATCGCGGCATGATTGATTCTGTCACGGCATCACATCCGGTATTGGTAACCCGCTACGATCGCAAAGTAGGCCTTGCCAATTCGCTGGCCCTGGATTTTCTTAGTATCGAATCGGAGGATGGCGTTTTGCAGGGAGACATACTCAACGATGCGCTGGAACGCATCCCCGATAAGTCGTTCGAGCAAAGAGTGGCGGAGTCGCAGCGGGCATTGCTGGAGTGTCGAAAATGGGGTGTCACCACTGTGCAAGACATGTCACCGCTCGACCAGCTGGATGTGTACAACCACCTGCGCGAAAAAGGCGAGCTCACCTGCCGCATCAATTTTGCCCCCTCGCGGCTGAGCGACTACACCATGATGAAGGAAAAAGGCTGGGTGATCGATTGGAGCAACGAAACAAATCCCCGCCCTGCCGGTGACGAGTGGATTTCATTCGGCACCATCAAAAGTCACATCGATGGCATCATGGGTGCGCGCACCGCCCGCTTCTTCGAACCTTACAGCGACAACGATGTGGAGAACAAGTCGTGGCGTGGTGGCTGGCGCGAGTTTTCAAGAGACATGCCGACATTCAAGGAAATGCTTATCGAAGCCGACAAAGCGGGCATCCAGTTGCGTGTACACTCCATTGGCGATGAAGCCAATGCGATTCTGCTTGATATCCTCGACACTTTGCAGCAGGTGAACGGTGAAAAAGAAAGACGCTTCCGCCTGGTTCATGCACAGGTCATTCGCGATGAGGATTTCCCCAGATTCAAGTCGCACCACATTGTGGCTGAAGTACAACCCTTTCATGTGACCGATGACATGCGATGGATGGAGGAGCGAATCGGCTATGATCGTTGCAGAGGTGCCTATGCATTCAAGACGCTGCAAGACAACGGTTGCATTTTGTCATTCGGGTCAGACTGGCCGGGAACAAATGCTTCTTATTATCCGGTGAACCCTTTGTACGGACTATACGCGGCTGTAACAAGGCAGACGGTGCATGGTGAACCCGCGGAAGGATGGTTTCCGGCACAGAAACTCACCCTGGAAGAATCGCTGAAAGCGTACACCTGGGGTTCTTCCTACGGAGCATTTGAGGAAGCGTCCAAAGGAACCATCGAAGAAGGAAAACTTGCGGACATTGCTGTGCTTGACACCGATTTGTTCACGGCACCGCCCGCCCAATGGTTACGTGCGCAAGTCTCTTACACCATCGTTGGTGGCAAAGTGGTATTCAGCCTAACCGATTCGCCCTGACGTCTTCGTGAACGAGGGCCCTACCAACTGTTAGGGATATAAGCCCCTTCTGGCTATTTTTGCTCAATACGCATATAACGATGAGCACTGAGACCGCAAGCAAAGAAAACAAGACCAAAGGAGGGCGGAATTTAGCAGGCCACGAGGCCCCTCAACCCTATAAACCCAAGCACAAAGTCAGGATTGTCACAGCTGCCAGTTTGTTTGACGGCCATGATGCGGCCATTAACATCATGCGAAGGATCATTCAAGCCACCGGGTGCGAAGTAATCCATTTAGGACATGACCGCAGCGTGGAGGAAGTAGTGAATACCGCCATTCAGGAAGATGCCCAGGCCATCGCGATGACCAGCTACCAGGGCGGTCACAATGAATACTTCAAGTACATGTACGACTTGCTGCAAGAGCGGGGCGCAGGGCACATCAAAATTTTCGGAGGTGGTGGTGGGGTGATCTTGCCGGAAGAAATCAAGGAGTTGATGGAGTGCGGCATCACCAGAATTTACTCACCGGACGATGGCCGCGCGATGGGTTTGCAGGGGATGATCAACGACCTGGTGGAAAAAAGTGATTACCCTACAGGCAATCAAGTGGATGACATTGCCGTTAACAAAATCACCACCAAAGATCACCTGTCGATTGCACGACTCATCTCAGCTGCCGAGAACTTCTTTGACAAGAACAACAAGCTTTTCGAAACCATCCACGCCCAGGCTGCCAAATCGAAGGCGCCCGTGTTGGGAATTACGGGAACGGGCGGTGCCGGCAAATCATCCCTGGTAGATGAGTTGGTGCGTAGGTTCCTGCTTGATTTCAAAGACAAGACCCTGGGCATTGTGTCCGTAGATCCGTCAAAACGAAAAACCGGTGGTGCATTGTTGGGCGATCGCATTCGCATGAATGCCATCAACAACAGCCGCGTGTTTATGCGCTCACTGGCTACGCGGCAATCCAACCTGGCCCTGTCAGCCTATGTGAAGGAAGCAGTGAGTATCATGAAGGCCGCAGGATTTGACATGATCGTGCTGGAGACCTCTGGTATTGGACAAAGCGATACAGAGATCCTCGATCACAGCGATGTGTCGTTGTACGTGATGACACCTGAATATGGTGCCGCCACGCAGTTGGAGAAGATTGACATGCTCGACTTTGCGGATGTGATCGCCCTTAACAAGTTTGACAAGCGTGGTGCGATGGATGCCCTGCGTGATGTGAAGAAGCAATACCAGCGCAACCACAACCTTTGGGACAAGAAACCTGACGAGATGCCTGTGTTTGGCACCATCGCTTCTCAGTTTAATGATCCGGGCACGAACCAACTTTACAAGCATTTGATGGATGTAGTGGCCGAGAAGACAGATACGGACCTGAAATCAAGTTTTGAGATCACGCGGGAGATGTCGGAGAAGGTGTTCGTCATTCCGCCCTCCCGAACGCGTTACTTGAGCGAAATCTCGGAGAACAACCGCGGGTATGACCAATGGTCAAAGGAGCAAGCGGAAGTGGCCCAGCAACTTTACGCGCTTCACAAATCCATCGATACAGTTCAGCAGTCGGCACTGGAGGATCGCGACAGACTGGTGAAAGGGTTGCAGGAGCAATATGAAAAGCTTGTTCTTAACCTCGATCCGCACAATAAGAAATTGCTTGACCAGTGGTCTGAGAAGAAAAAGAAGTACAAGGAGCCGCTCTATAAGTTCAAAGTGAGAGACAAGGAGCTGGCGATTCAAACGCACAGTGAATCCTTGTCGCACACACAGGTGCCCAAGGTATCGTTGCCGAAGTATGAAGCCTGGGGTGAATTGTTGCAATGGAGTTTGCAGGAGAATGTGCCCGGAGAGTTCCCATACACAGCAGGCATTTATCCCTTCAAGCGCGAGGGTGAGGACCCCACGCGCATGTTTGCAGGTGAAGGCGGACCGGAACGAACGAACCGAAGGTTTCATTATGTAAGCCACGCCATGCCGGCCAAAAGGCTTTCTACCGCATTCGATTCTGTAACGCTCTATGGCAGTGATCCCGATTACCGGCCCGACATCTATGGCAAAATTGGTAACGCTGGGGTGAGCATTTGTTGCCTTGATGATGCAAAAAAACTGTACAGTGGATTTGACCTGGCCGATCCAAGGACTTCCGTTTCGATGACCATCAATGGACCCGCGCCCATGTTGCTTGGCTTCTTCATGAATGCAGCCATCGACCAGCAATGCGAAAAGTACATCAAAGCCAATGGCCTTGAAGATGATGTTCAAAAACAAATTGACAACCTCTACAGTGAGGACAAGCGCCCGCAATATCAGGGAGCACTGCCAAGGGGCAATGACGGGCTTGGGTTGATGTTACTCGGTGTTACTGGTGACCAGGTGTTATCCAAAGATGTCTATGAAAAAATCAAGGCAGAGACGCTCTCGCAGGTTCGCGGCACGGTGCAAGCAGATATTCTGAAAGAGGATCAGGCACAAAACACCTGCATTTTCTCCACCGAGTTTGCGTTGCGACTGATGGGAGATGTGCAACAATATTTTATTGACAAAAAGGTCCGCAACTTCTACTCCGTTTCTATTTCGGGATATCACATTGCGGAAGCGGGCGCCAATCCCATCACGCAATTGGCATTTACACTTGCCAACGGTTTCACTTACGTGGAATATTACCTGAGCCGTGGCATGCACATCGATGAGTTTGCCCCCAACCTGTCGTTTTTCTTCAGCAATGGAATTGACCCGGAATACGCGGTGATCGGTCGCGTGGCCCGCAGACTTTGGGCCAAAGCCATGAAGAATAAATATGGCGCCAATGCGCGCAGCCAGATGCTGAAGTATCACATTCAAACCTCGGGCAGGTCGCTGCACGCCCAGGAAATTGACTTCAACGACATCCGCACCACGCTGCAAGCGTTGTACGCGATTTATGATAATTGCAATTCCCTTCATACCAACGCTTACGATGAAGCCATCACCACGCCAACCGAGGAATCGGTGCGAAGGGCCATGGCGATTCAGTTGATTATCAACAAGGAGCTTGGGCTGGCAAAAAATGAAAACCCCATGCAGGGGTCATTCATTATTGAGGAGTTGACCGATTTGGTTGAAGAAGCGGTATTGAGTGAGTTCGACCGGATCACAGAACGAGGGGGGGTACTTGGGGCGATGGAAACCATGTACCAGCGTGGAAAGATTCAGGAGGAGAGCCTGTACTACGAGATGCTTAAACATACAGGCGAGTTTCCCATCATCGGGGTGAATACGTTTTTGAGCTCAAAGGGGTCACCGACCATTATCCCTCAGGAAGTCATTCGTGCCACCACGGAAGAGAAAGAGTACCAGATCAAAATGCTCCGCGACCTGCATGAACACCAGGCCCAAAAGGCAGCGGCTGCGCTCGAGCTGGTGCAACAGGCAGCGATTCAAAACAGCAATGTGTTTGAAGCTTTGATGGAGGCCACCAAGGTGTGCTCACTTGGGCAGATTACAAAATCCCTTTTTGAAGTGGGCGGGCAGTACCGGAGGAATATGTAAATTCTTTGTTTTCTGACCTAAAATGGAGGGGCTTGGGAGATACCAGGCCTTTTTTTGTTTTGCACCGTAGGGATAAACATACTTTTCCACTATTTTCAAGACTTACAATCAACCAACACACTTATGAGATCGCGAATACTCGTTTTGTTATTGCTGTCCAGTTTCATGGTGCCGGCTTTTGCACAGAAGAAAAACGCAAAATCGGATGAAGTTCAAGCAGAAAAAGCACAACCCATACCGGTACTGCAAACACCGATCAAGGTTACCACCGTTGAAGGAATTACCGAATACAAACTTGCCAACGGCCTTCGGGTGCTCCTGTTTCCTGATCCATCGAAGCAAACCATCACGGTGAACATTACCTACTTGGTCGGCTCGAAGCATGAAAACTATGGCGAAACTGGGATGGCGCATTTGTTGGAACACCTGGTATTCAAAGGTACTCCCAAGCACCCCAATATTCCCCAGGAACTGACCGAGCATGGGGCACGCCCAAACGGTACTACTTGGGTGGATCGCACCAACTACTTTGAAACGTTCAATGCCACCGAAGAGAATCTCAAGTGGGCGCTCGATCTGGAGGCCGACCGCATGGTAAACTCCTACATCTCGGCCAAGGATTTGGAAAGTGAAATGACAGTAGTGCGCAATGAGTTTGAGATGGGAGAAAACAGTCCGTTCCGAGTGCTTATGCAACGCACCATGGCGGCAGCCTACGACTGGCACAACTATGGCAAGTCGACAATCGGGGCGCGCTCGGATATCGAGAACGTACCCATCGAACGGTTACAAGCATTCTATCGCAAACACTATCAGCCAGACAACGCGGTGCTTACTGTGGCCGGAAAATTCGACCCGGAAAAAACGCTGGCCTTGATCAGTCAATACTTTGGCGTGATTCCCAAGCCTGCGAGAGAAATACTTCCAACCTATACAAAAGATCCCACGCAAGATGGTGAGCGCAGCGTGACCGTGCGCAGGGTCGGTGATGTTAAACTGGCCATGATGGCCTATCGCACCCCACCCGGTGCCCATGAAGATTTTGCAGCGATCGAGGTACTTTCTTCCGTGTTAGGCTCCGACCCTTCCGGCAGGTTGTACAAAGCGTTGGTTGAAACCAAGGTGGCCAGCAACACGGGTTCATTTGCTTTCCAATGGATGGAACCTGGCCTGCTGTTAAACTATGCACAGGTGCTGAAGGAGAACTCGCTGGATGTGGCAAAACAAAAGATGACAGAAACCCTGGACGAAGTGACCACGAGACCCATCACGGCTGAAGAAGTAGAACGCGCGAAGTCAGAAATTCTCAAACAACTCGACCTTATGTTCAATTCTTCGGAGCAGGTCGGTTTGGTATTGAGTGAGGCCATCGGGGCTGGCGATTGGAGATTGCTTCACATCACCCGGGATCGCATCAAGGCCGTGACGGTGGAAGACGTCAACCGAGTGGCCAAGCATTATTTGAAGCCGGATAACCGCACCGTGGGGTTGTTTATTCCAACCGAAAAGCCAGATCGCACCGAAATACCGGACATGCCGGATGTGGATGCCTTGGTAAAAGATTACAAGGGCACACAAACGGTTGTCATGGGTGAGGAATTTGATCCTTCGCCCAGTAACGTGGATGCACGCACACAAACGATCACCTTAGAAAACAACACCAAGGTGGCCCTGCTACCCAAGAAGACCAGGGGCGAATCGGTGCGGGCTAGCATTGTGATGCGCATCGGGGACGCCAAATCGCTAAGCGGCAAATCAACAGCAGGCAGTTTTGCAGCTTCCATGCTGGGGCGTGGCACCACCCAATACTCTCGACAGCAAATCAAAGATGAATTCGATAAGTTAAAGGCTACCGTTAACTTTTATGGCGGTGCCATGATTGTATCGGCAAATATTGAAACCACCAAACCAAATCTGATGGCAGTACTCAAATTGGTGACCCACATATTGAAAGAGTCCAACTTCCCTGCCGATGAATTTGAAAAGCTGAAGAATGAAGAACTTGCGTCTATTGAATCCCAACAACGGGAGCCGCAGGCCATCGCCTTTAAAGAGTTTCAGCGACACATCAATCCTTATGATAAGAACGACCCTCGATACACGAAAAGCTTTGAGGAAGAAGCAGAAAGCATCAAAGCTGTAAAGCTGGATGAAGTCAAACAATTCTTCAAGTCGTTCTACGGTTGCAGTTCCGGTACCACCATCAGCGTGGTAGGTGATTTCAATGCCAGCGAGGTTGAAGCATTCTTGAAGACCTCCTTTGGCGGTTGGAATTCACCCGCCAACTACCAACGCTTAGCCAACAAAGTGATGCCCGTTGAGGTCATCAACAAGTCAATTGAAACACCTGACAAGGCCAATGCCATGTTTGTGGCAGGCTACAATTTTGACATGAAAGACGACAACCCGGACTACCCCGCAATTGTATTGGGTAACTTCATGTTGGGCGGGGGCTTTCTCAACTCCCGGTTGGCCACGCGCATCCGTCAAAAGGATGGCCTAAGCTATGGAGTGGGGTCATTCATAAATGTTGGCACCATCGACAATTTCTCCACGTTTACCAGCTATGCGATTTACGCCCCGGAAAATGTCGAAAAACTGGAGGCCGCTTTTAAGGACGAAATTGAAAAGGTGATCACTGACGGATTCACTGACGAGGAAGTGGCCGCCGCCAAGTCGGGGTGGCTACAAACCAGAACGGTTTCCCGATCGCAGGATCAGCAACTCACTGGTGCGTTAACTAATCATTTATTCCTGGGGCGAACCTTCGCATGGGAGGAGAAGGTTGAAAAAGCGGTAGAAGCTCTAACCGCTGCAAGCGTGAACGCAGCCATGAAGAAATACCTGGATCCCTCAAAAATTAATATCATTAAGGCTGGCGATTTCGCAAAAGCAAAGAAGGCCGAGGGCAAATAGAATACTCGCGGCTTAGAAACAGAAAAGGCTGACAAAATCATCAGCCTTTTCTTTTAGGTTAGGTTCAGGTTCAAGCTTACTTAATGGTCTTCACGTTACCAGTTTTGTCGGTGACTTCAAACGTGGGAACGCCCGCCACCTGCTTCAGGTTGTAAACCAAACCATAGTCTTTGTCGACTACAATATTTTGGTTGTGAACCAGGTTATTGAGGCCATCGTAGATCTTCACGTTGATCTCACCGTGGGTCTCCCCGGGTACTGACAACAAATACTTGTCATCGCCAGAGATTTTCGCAACGTGAACCTTGTTTACCGCGGCTTCAGTAAGGTAGCTAACCGTCTGAATTGCTTTACCGCCCTTGTCGGTAATTTGAATGGTATATTCACCGGGTGTCATGCCACTAAAATTAAGGGGGCGAATGAAGCCATCTACCTGCTTGATGGTTTCGGCAAAAACCTGCTTACCATCCTTTGAGTATATCGCAACGTTTACATCTCCTTTTTGCTCACCTTCATAGATTACCTTGAAGGTACCAGAACCCTTTTGGTTGATCACGACCACCTTCGGGTCCACCGGACCAGCCAACAACATAGTGCCTGACAACACAAGCACTGCCACAGTCGATACAATTGTTCTTGTTTTCATAGTTCTTTCGTTTTGTTCAATGCAAATGTACGGGGTCATTCATACCAAGGTTGAGAATTGTAAGGAAACCTGTTTTTTTAGTTAAAAAATCGATTGCGGAAAATAGATGCCCCGAACAGTGAGATAATCCACTTTCCTTGGCCCTTAAATCGGATACAGATCAGGAAATATTTCACAATCGATTGCGCTACAGGTCATGATTCGTTTTATCAAATCGGGCGCGGAATAGGGTATTGCTTATCCACCACCTTGCCGATCACTACTGGGGAGCGAAGGGGTCACACTTTTAAACCAAACCAGAATTGATTAACTTAATCGAATGAAAGGAACACTTTACACATCCGTACTGGCATTGCTGATGGCATGCGCAGCGCCACAAACTGCGAGTGGACCCGCAGGGGCGTCATCTTCCCGGGAGGTAAACCCAACAAACCCCAGTATCACCCTTGCAGAATACCTGAAACGCGTCCCAGGCGTGCAGGTTATCGATCGCAGCGGTCGGATAGCTGTGACTATCCGTGGCGCGAGTTCAGTGGCAAACGACATTGAACCTCTATTTGTAATCAATGGCGTGAACGTAGGATTTGGCTACGAGCACGCAGCTCCTTTGGTGGACGTAAGTGATATTGAGAATGTGCAGGTGCTTAAGTCAGGATCAGAAACCGCCCGATACGGAATGCAAGGGAACAATGGCGTGATCGTAATCAAAACGAAGAGAAGGTAGAATGAGAGGTCTTGCACCTGGGTGCAAGACCTCACGTAGACCAAACCGAAATGTTTCTTAGTCGTTCAAGCGCTCTGTCGAGCCATCCTCACGAACGACCTCAAATGTTACCCCTCCCTTTATCTTGTTCAGGTTATACACTTGACCAAATTGTCCGGCTATCCGCTTGGTTTCCTTGTGAATCAAATTGTCTAACTCATCGTAGATATTCAGTGTGAGTAGCTCCTCCCCATCCCCAGATGCAGTAAATAGGTACTTGTCCTCGCCCGCCATCTTTACCAGGTTCACCAACTTCTCCTTTTTCTCGGTCCCCAGGGAAATTGTCTCTTGGTGGGTACCGTTGCCATCTTTCACCACCACTGTGTAGGTGCCATCTGTCATACCACTAAAGTTGTAAGGCCGACTAAATCCATCCATTCCTTTCAACCTGTCTGAGAGTATCAGGTTGTTGTCAGGACCGTAGATCTGGATGGTTACTGTGTTCTCTTCAGTTGCCTTATAGATCAGTTTCACAACCTTACCTTGCTTCAAAAGGGCAACACCCTTTCCCGCCTCCGCAATTTCACCAATCGTGGTAGCAAAGGTCATCGACCCTGCGAGCACGCCTGCCATGATTAATAACTTGGATTTCATTTCGTTTTCGTTTTGTGTTCGTTTCGTTTTCTGGTATTAAGACGCGCTTAAATCCAAAAAGTTGCAACACCAAGGTTAATGGTTTGTTAAAGAATGCAACTGAAACGTCAATTAGGAAAAAACAGAAGGGAGAGAATCCTAAACCCACGAAACCTTTTTACCGACTCAACCGTTCAAGCGCCCCGGCTTGCGCAACCTGCTAATTCAAGTGAAAAACGTCCTTGGCACGCTCGGCCTCCAGCAGCAGGTGCTTTTGATACCTCAACCGGGTAATCAAAAATGATTCTTTTTTAGCCGCATCAAGTTTTACAAATTTTAATCGGTCTTCGAAATCAAGATCGAGTTCATTCGCGATCACAAACGAGGTGACATCACCCGAATGACGTGAAATCATGAGCATCTTCAGGTAGCTCTCGAAGGTTTCAATCAGGCGGATATCATGAATCGGCTTTGGTTCAATCTGCCATAACGCAACGTCACCACCTGGGTATAGCTTATCCCGAAAAGTCCGGTGCATGGTGGATAGCTGGAATAAGTCAATACACTTCACAATGATATCAGATTCCCCACCCGGATGCCGCTTGATCACACTCTCGAGTTTCACCAATGACCCCAATTTTTCTTCGTTGGCCATATGATTGAAGTAAATCCCAAAAGAAATGTCCCGCTTCTCGGCATCGTCCAATAGCTGCCGGTATCTGGGCTCAAAGATGTGGAGGGGCACCATTTCGCCTGGCAAGGGGAATATTGTTAGCGGAAATAGGGGAATCTTAACGGCAGGGCTCACAATTTATTTAAACACATAAGTTGCGCTAAAGTTACACCATCAATAGGTAATTAGGTAGTGAGGGGTAACTCCAAATCTATTCTCCAGCAGGCTGGCCCCGGGCAGGAACGATAGTTGGACAATGAAGGAAAAGCCGCCCACTCTCCCGCCCAATTGCTCGATGAGATCGCCCGCTGCCGCTGCTGTGCCGCCAGTAGCCAACAAATCATCGTGAATTAGCACCCGCCACCCCTTTTCTATTGAGTCGGCATGAATCTCGATCGCAGCATTCCCGTACTCCAGCGCGTATTCTGACCTCACCTTTTTGTAGGGAAGTTTTCCTTCCTTCCGTACCGGAATGAAGGGTACGTCCAGGTGTTCTGCGAGCAACATACCGAACAAAAAGCCCCGCGCTTCGATGCAGGCGATCGCATCTATTTGCTGGTTTTTGAATTGATCATATATCGCTTGGGTCACAATCTTTCTCTCCTTCGGATGCGCCAGCAGTGGGGTAATGTCCTTGAACAAAATACCGGGGCGCGGAAAGTCAGGAATGTCCCTGAACAATGTTTTGAGTTCATCAACTGGTTGCATGAAACAATAATAGTTAAATTCAAGCTTATTAAATTCGGGCGCTGATGAAAATAACAACACGTATGGTCGAAGATGAGCTCTACGTTTCCACAAGCGAAAACGGAAACGAGGTGAGGATAGACATGCGCAAATTGGAAGATAAAGAGTTCCAGTCGCCCGTGGAGTTGCTGTTGTCGTCACTGGCGGGGTGTGCCGCTGTAGACATCGTATTGATGCTTAAAAAAAGGAAGAAGACCGTGAAAGACCTGGTCATTGAAACAGAAGGCGATCGGCAACCCGAGGCACCTCGGTTCTTTACCAAAATTCACTGTCATTATATACTCTACTCACCGGATGCCAACACAGACGAATTGGTGAAAGTAGCCAAACTGGCGTTGGAGAAGTACTGCTCGGTTGCCTCAAGCCTGAAAGCGGAGATTACCTGCAGTGGTGAAATCAGAAACTAACTTGGAATCCTACCCTTTACGACTACTTGATCCACCAGTTGCGATCCGTAGCTGTAGGGTAGAAATGCCAATGAAGGCATGGGCTTGGTAATGATGATGTTTGCAAGCTTGCCCACCGTGATACTTCCGTGATCATCCAGGATTTCAAGCGCGCCAGCGGTATTCATGGTAGCTGCGTTGACGGCCTCCGCGGGCGTCATCTTCATTTTGATGCACGCCAATGACATCATAAACGACATATTGCCGGACGGTGAGCTCCCAGGATTATAGTCGGAGGCGATGGCAAGTGGAAGACCGGCCTCGATCAATTTTCTCGCAGGCGGAAACGGCATGTTGAGAAAGAAAGCCGCACCCGGCAGGGCTGTGGGCAGCGTATCCGATCCTTTTAGCAGTTCAATTTCTTCCTCACCCATTGTTTCCAAATGATCCACACTAATGGCGTTCACCTTTACACCTGCTTGCACCCCACCAGAGCGATGAAGTTGGTTTGCGTGAATGCGGGGCCTCATGCCATATTTTTTTCCCTCCTCGGTAATGCGAACCGTTTCGTCCTCGGTAAAGAATCCCTCCTCACAAAACACATCGATGTAATCGGCCAGTTTTTCGTCAGCAATGGCAGGAATCATTTCCTGAATAATCAATTTGATGTAATCGGGTTTTGAAATTTCTTTGGGGACCGCGTGAGCGCCCAGGAAGGTGGTCTTTACAGTCAAGGGTGTTGCTCCTCCGATCCGCCTGGCCACCCGCAACATCTTCATTTCATCTTTTGTGGTGAGTCCATAGCCGCTCTTGATTTCGACCGCGGTAGTACCCTGCCGCATGATCTCATGGGCCCGGTTGAGCGTCCGCTCGAAAAGTTCGTCTTCGGATGTTTGTTGGAGTTTTCGGGCGCTGTTCAGAATGCCTCCTCCTCTGGCCGCAATGTCGGCATAGGAAGCACCCTTGATTTTCATTTCAAACTCTTCTTCTCGACTGGCTGCAAATACCAGGTGGGTGTGGCTGTCTACAAAACCCGGCAGTACAAAACAACCGGCCGCATCGATCACCTGGGCGGCCGCAGACCGTTCGAGGGTCTTCATAGGTCCGTATGCCGTTATTCGTTCGCCTTCAATGGCGAGAAATGCGTTTTCAATAATTGGCAATTCGTTCATGGCGAGTCCCGCCACGTAGCCCGGAGTGGACTCCCGAACCTGAACCAAGCCTTTGATATTCTTTATCAGTATATCCCAGGCCATGGCGTGCGATTACTTACCGAATGATTCTACTTTATAATCGAGATTGGTACCGAACACAGGAAAACTGACCTTCAAAAGTGCGTAAAAACCTTTGCCTTTTACGGTGGGGCGATATCCGACTTCACCTCCGTATGACCAGCTCAGGGTACGATTGAATTTTCCGTCTATCCCCACTCGACCCCCTAAAGATGACAGCTTGATTGCATCGGTGCTATGTTCATTGCCCTGATACTTCACCGGATCGATCTCCAGCATGGGTGCATAAAGGATATCAAGAAACACCGTTAACATACCGTCATCCACACCTTCCTCGTACTTATCGAAACTCACCGCCACATTGCGGATCCATGCCATGGATCCTCCCAGATACAAACTGTTGGCAAAGATATTCCCAAAGACTCTGAAGTCTTTCGTTTGACCGGCATCTTGATAAGTGAGTGGCAAACCGATGCCTTCGGTGGTCACCAAGTCGGCATTGGTCAACCCCTGATCTTCCATCACCCTGTTGAGGTCGGCCGTACCGTTCCAAACGACAGCCCCAAACCGGCCGCCATAAATCTTTCGAACCTTGGCGGGCACCACCGCATGCAAGGGAACCCGAGCCGCCCATTTGCCACCGCTGTAGCTGTTTTTATACAAAATCATTTTTGTCTGCCCGTTTTCTTCGAAGTCTTTGAAGTGGTAGGTCACCCCTAGTTCGAAGTAATTAAATACCTCGGGCTTATTGCTCACGTTGCTGTTCTTTAGCGCAAGGTCACGATTAAAATCAAAAAAACCGCTGGAGTACGTCTTCCTGACGTGTGCCCTGAAGTCAATCTTCTCTTTGAGGTAGTAAGATGCCTCGATGCCAAAACCTGCATTGACGTTGGTCGCAAACACCTCGCCATAAAAAGGCTGAAGGCCCACAAAAAGCTTATTCACCGAATAGGGTTCGTCATACAGCTCCTCATACGTGACGGCCGTCTTGTCCTTCCGGTCATTCTGGGCCCATGCGGTGGCGGCCGCAAGAACGAGAATAAATGCGATATAAACGCGTGATTTCATGGGTCAAACGCTAAAGGTAATAAATCTTTTTATTGTTTTTCTACGACCATCAACTGGCCTTCCAGCTCTTGTATGCGATTAATGTACTCAACCTCCTTGCGCTGCATTTCTTCCTGTGTGGCTGATAGCTCTTCCATGTTCTGGCGCATCTCCTCTTCCTGCGATTTCATCTCTTCGGCCTGCTGTTGGGTGCGTTCCAGCAAGAGCTTTGTGCTCTCGTTAATCCTTACATTGGAAATGGTTGAGGCTATGCTTTCAGCAAATTTTTCAACCAATTCAATCTCATGAGGCTGGTAAGGCTTAAAGGAAGCCAATTCGATTACACCAAATGCCTGGTCGTTCACTTTCAGTGGCACCAGCAAGCAGGCGCCCGGATTTTCCCCTCCCAGTCCAGAAGTGATTTGAATATAATCTTGTGGTACGTTGGTCATGTAAATCTTCTCCTTCTCCAAGAAGCACTGACCTACCAGGCCTTGTGAAATATCGATTTTTCTGGTGAGGAATTTCTTGCGTTCAAAAGCATAACAGGCCGCTAGTTCCAGGGTATCGGTTGAGTCCTCATCATCATACAAAAACAAACCTCCCTGATTGCTGTGCGTGTACTTAACCACAAAGCTGATGATGCTGTCGTACAATGCGGTTGAGCTGGTTGAAGATCGAAGGATCTCTCCAATCTTCGCCAACCCGGTTGTCGCCCAGTTACGTCTTTTGTCCTCCTCCGCGTTCAGCAGGAGTTTATCTCTCATTGTAATGAGAGATTGTGTAAGGTCATCCTCCTCACCATCCCGTTCAAGCCGCAAATCATAGTTTCCGCTTGACATCGCTTCGATAAACCGGGTAAGTTTGTCAACCCTTGCTTCTTCTTCTTTGAATTTCTTTTCGGCCGTCTCATGGGAGGTGAAAATCTTTTTGAAAAAGACGAAGACGAATCCAGACGCACCGATAGTAAGTATCAGCAATACGATGATCGCACCAGCAGACATCACGCTTGCCCTCACCATCTGCGCCTTCACGTGCTCCTGATAGTGGATACCCAGGCCTTGAATCGAAGAAGAAACCATCATGATAGCCCCTGAAATTGCCTCCTCAGAAGATTCTGGGTTGTCCAGAATCTCAGTGAGCGTGGCCATGTCGGCCAGCGATTTTTGGAGCAGCACCTTGGTGATTTCGTCCGTGTGGGGCAGGCCCTTCTTTCCATCATAAACTGCCTGGATGTTTTCTCGCAATGAAAGCAAATTGGCAGCGAGACTACCCTGCTCGCCTTCCTTCATTTTTTTTACGATTCGGCTGGTTTGCTCGATCCACCCAACGGATGCCTGATTGAGTTGTTGGAAATGCTTCCACTGGCTGTGGGTATACCATGTTACCAGGGTTGCCATCAGCCCTGCGGCTGCAACAATGGTTGTATACCGGAATGGCTTGCTTTGCTTCAGAATGGCCCAATTCATACTAATTTCGATAATTTCCGAAAATTAGATAATCGCTATTCCCGGCTCATTACATTGTAAGGAATTCAGACAAAGTGAATGAAATGACCGCCTAGCGAAGGTCCAGGAGTACAAGCTGCCCTTGCCTGAAATGAATAAAGGGCACTGCCTGGTTATCGCGGGCACCCTCAAAGTTGGTCCCAGGCATCAAAAATCCTTTCGTAAACCCAGCCTCTGAAAGGCCGGTCTGAAAGTACAATCCGTACTGGTGCAAAGCATGACCAACAAACCAAATGAACTCGAACCCAATCCGAGCATAAGTATTTGGCAGTTGTCCATGTCGTTTGATGTACGCCTTGCGAAAGGTCTGATACTCCTGGCTCGCGAGGTTTGAGTATGTTGGCGCGGCCATCACGATATGCAGCCTTTCGTATGTCTCGTAATTGATCGCCTGATTTTCAAGCCACGACTCGTTGCCAACGAGGATAATCGAGTCTCCCCTGGCATCCACACCACTGATGGCTTTGGTGTAAATCAGTGGATCATCAGAAGCTACAAAGATGCCCCCAATGCTGTCTTTCTTTAAGGAAAACTCGGTCGGGACCTTGAACTCGTCAAACTCCGTTGGCGTGGCGAGGTATTTATTGATTTGTGCAGCGGTTTCACGGTTCACCACTTGGGTATGTGTAATGTTTAATCCCAACTCCTTGGCCCTTCTGACGAAGCTGGCTGCAGTGACTGTATCCTTCTGCGTGTCGCCAAAAAAGACAACGATGTTCTTATTTTTGATTCTTGAGTCTAACAATTCGGCTGACTTGCTCCCGACCGTTTCGTAGCTGGGCGGAAACAACAAAGCGAACGGGTTCTCTCCCAGATATTCAGCATTTCCCGATACAGGGCTGATCATGTTGATTTTATGATTGGTTGAAAACGCTCGTACAGGTGCTACCTGGTTTTGAAAATGAGGACCGACCAGCAAATCCATTTCTCGTAGTTCTGGCAGTTCCAGCAACCGTTTGGTGGTAAGGGAATCCCGCTCGGTGTCGTAGGCCAGCAGCTCAATTTGAATGCCTTTTGCCGCCAGCGTGTCATTGGCCAACCGCATGCCCAAATAGATATCCAAAAAGAACTGATTGATGCGCTTCTGTTCCACCTTTGGCTCAAGGGATTCAGCCAAAAAAGGAAAAAGCACCGCCACCCGGTACTTTTCTTTGAACTTGTTCTCGGGGAACGCTTCCACCACAAAGGCCGCATCATTCAATTGAAAGCGGGTGATCATCGAGTCAAGCAGTTTGTGATCCTGCTGAAGGTAGGGTTTGGCCAGGATGGCCTTCACCAGTCGGGTGCCAATGACTTTGTCCTCCGGATACTCCTCCAACATCATCCTCAGCGTTTCAACATCTTCCACTTCTTGCAGATAATGTTGCTTCATGATTATCGCTTGCTCGCCAAAGTTGTTTCCATTTCTTTGCAGCACATTCAGGGCCTGAAAGTACTGACGTTCATCGAAGTACAATTTGGCCAACCAATAGTCTGTCTCCGGAAGTTGTTTCCAGTCGGGATAGAGTTTTCGCACTTGCAGGAGCATGTCCTTTGCTACAGCGGGATATCCCTGGTGATAGGCTGCGAGGGCATAGTAGAACGAAGCATATTCTGTGTAGGGGTTCTCCCGATCATACACCATCAAGGGTTTGAATGATTCCATCGCCAGGCTATAGCGCCCTTGCATGTAGAGGTCTTTTGCGTTGGCATATAGTTGCGGATAATCCTGGGCCGACAAGGTGCAGGTAAGCAGGAAAATCAACACAAATGACACAGGATATCTCATCGCTGGCTGTCTATTCCCATTCTATTGTTGCGGGAGGTTTTGAGCTGATGTCGTACACCACCCGGTTCACCCCCTTCACCTGATTGATGATCGAAGATGAAATCTGACTCAGAAAATCATAGGGAAGGTGTGCCCAATCGGCCGTCATGCCGTCCACGCTGATCACCGCTCGCAACGCCACCACTTGCTCGTAGGTACGCTCATCCCCCATCACACCGACCGATTGTATTGGCAGCAGAACCGCGCCTGCTTGCCACACATCATGATAAAGTTGATGCTCTTTCAAACCATTGATAAAAAGGTGATCAACTTCTTGCAATATCCGTACCTTTTCTTCGGTAATTTCACCCAGTATCCGAATCCCCAGCCCGGGACCGGGGAAAGGATGACGACCCAAAATGTTGGGGTCAACCTCAAGGGTCTTGCCCACCAAGCGAACTTCGTCCTTGAAAAGTGTGTTCAATGGTTCCACTACCTTCATTTTCATTTTGGCCGGCAACCCACCCACGTTGTGGTGCGACTTAATTGTCGCAGAAGGTCCTTTTACAGATACCGATTCGATCACGTCAGGGTAGATCGTGCCCTGCCCCAACCAGGTAACGTTGGTAAGTTTGTGGGCCTCCTGATCAAAAACATCGATGAATGTTTTGCCAATGGCCTTGCGTTTTGCTTCCGGCTCACCCAACCCCTTCAGGGCAGTATAGAATTGTTGTCTGGCATCGACCCCTTTGATATTGAGCCCCATGTCCTTGTACGACTCCAACACCTGCTCAAATTCATTTTTGCGCAGCAAGCCATTATCCACAAAGATGCAGTACAGGTTTTTACCTATTGCCCGGTGAATAAGGGTGGCCGCAACGGTCGAATCAACTCCACCGGAAAGCGCCATCACCACCTTGTCATTTCCAATCTTTTCTTTCAATAGGGCAACGGTGGACTCTACAAACTGGTCGGGGGTCCAGTCCTGGGCACATCCGCAAATGTGAACCACAAAATTCCGAAGGAGGTTTTTGCCTTCGATGGTGTGGGTCACTTCCGGATGGAACTGTATGCCGTAAGTTTTCTCACCTTTCACATGAAAGGCAGCGATCTTTACAGAAGGGGTGCTCGCAATAATTTCAAATTCCTTTGGCAACGAAACAATGGTATCGGCATGCGACATCCAAACCTGGGTATCGAGGGATATTTCTTTCAATAGTTCATGGTGATGATCTACTGTGGTGAGCTTGGCGCGACCGTACTCCCGGTGTTGAGAGGCCTTCACCTCTCCTCCCGCCTTGTGGGCAAGCAACTGCGCCCCATAACAAACGCCCAACACGGGCAAATGCCGAAACGCGGTTGGATCTACATCCGGGGCACCCTGATCACGGACCGAGCAAGGACTTCCCGAAAGAATGACACCCCGGATGTCTTTTGTAATCGGTGGCACATGATTGAAGGGGTGGATTTCACAGTAGACGTTGAGTTCGCGTACCCTTCGGGCAATAAGTTGAGTGTACTGCGAACCGAAATCAAGAATTAGGATCTGCTCCGGCATGGTGCAAAAATAAACCGATCCGGCCAGAGAACAAGTCAGCCAACGAAAACGCTGGATTGCAGAAAACGGGCCTACCAGTCGAGTGATACGACCCCAATCGAGAGACCCAATGTGGAGAAGTTCTTATAATCAAATAGGTCGGACTTGGCACCAATCCACAGATAGTGAACGGTAGCCTGCAAACCCCAGCTCGAATGCTGTCCCAGCCGCCACATGACACCCGCTTCCGGTCTGCCCAAAAAGCCCCAGGCGCTCTCACCGTCCGAATAGATATTATAGTACAGTTTATAGTCTACATTGCTTGCGCCAAGGTTGATGTTAAAAAAAGGAGTAAATCGCTCGGAAGGTTTGAGGTAATAGCCCACTTTCAAGGCTAAACCATACGTGATGATGTACTTGTGATATTCGGCAGTGAATGCACCTCCTGGTGAATAATAAGTCTGTCGGGGGTCCGTTTGTACATATCGGTTCCAAGATAAATCGAGACCGGCAGAAAAATTTTCTGACACAAAACTATTGAAAGCAAAGCGACCCCCACTGGAGCTGAAGGTTTCCAGAAACTCAGTATTTGACAGCGGCTGATTCATGTCTAGTGAAAGCGAATACAACTTGTCGTAGTAGTATTGGGCACTTGCCAATCCAAAAAAGCTGGATAAGATTACAGTAGCTAGCACTTTCATGGCCTTGTTAAGTAGGGTGATTGCGCAAACGCCTGGTTGACTGCCTCCACTGATTTTCCAAACGGATCTGCCGAGTTCAATACGTCTCCCATATAGGCTGCCCATACTACTTTCAGTTGCCCCTGCGAATCTTTGTTTTTCAAGTCGACCAATTCAACCACCAATACGGCCGTGTTGTAAGCGTAGGTCTGAATCACCGGGTAGTTGTAATAGAATGAACCATAGTATCCGTAGTAAGACGGATAATAATACCCCGGGTAGTTATAGTAGTTGATGGATTGGAAAACATCCAGATCATCTACAATGTAGGCCGCGACCCCCAAATCCGGGTCCTGGGATTTATCAACTCGTTGAAATCCGCGGCTATTGAAATTGTTCAACAACGCTGCTGTGATCTGTTTCGCATAATTGGTGACAATCAGCGTGTCTGACGAGGTACCTGAAACCCTTCCCAGTGTATCGGTCGGCATCGAATAGGTAAGGTAGGTTCCAAAATCCACCGCCTCGTCATAGCTGGTTTGAACCACCAGGTCTTGCACCAGTTCACCCAAGTCAGGCTTAAGCTGGCAGCCCATCAGAGAAAAAAGAAGTACAACGATCAGCGACTTATTCATCTTTCAACAAACGAATAACGTTTAACCGGCTATGAAAATTTAATAACAAACCGAAAAATTAGCCAAGCAGCCCAGGCCTTGTGAGGCTTAAAAGTTTAATTGGGTGAGCCGAAACAGTATTCCTTCAGGTAGTCGGATGCTCCATCCTCTCCTCCGTAGAACGCTTTGTTCAAACAGCTGCAGCCTTCATCAAATTGCTTCAGCTCTACGAGCGCCACACCCTTGTAGAAAATCGCTGATAAATTGATTGGGTCTAGGCGCAAGGCCAGGTTCAAGTAAGTAAGCGCCTGTTCATATTCGCCTTTTTCCAGCAGAAAGGATCCGCTGTACAAATAGGGTGCTAAATATGTTGCATCCAGTTCTATCGCTTTTTTCATGAAGAATAGGGCGTCATCGATTCGGTTCATGCCGTAGTAGGCATATCCTTTGTACATCTGCACCTCCGGATCATTCTGCACCGACTCTACATAGTCCAAATCCGCAATTGCTTTTTCAAAGGCCTCCGTTTCCAGGTAAAGGCTCGCCCTCCATTTCATCAAGTCTGTATCCAGCGGGCGCAAATCCAACGCCACATTAATGTCTTCCAGTTGTTTTTCGGTTTCACCCAGGTCGCGATAAACAAATGCCCGGAGCAACCGTGACTGATAAACGCGGGGAAACTTTTTGATGAATTGTTCCAGGTCTGCCAGTGCGGGTGATGTTTCATCCAAATAGTAATAACAAACAGCTCGCTTATACAGCGCATTGTAAGCGTCATCCGTTTTTAGCTTTGATGCTTGGATAGACTTGCCATAAAGTTTGGCCGCCTGTTGGTATTGCTCACGACCGAGCAGGGTATCCGCCTGCACTTCATACTTTTTCCACTTCTGTGCCTGAGTGGCTGAAAAGGAAGTTGCGAGTAAAAAGCCGACCAATGCGAGTTTACGCATTCGACATCACCTTGTTCCGATCGCGCTTGCGATCATTCTCATTTAACAAGACTTTTCTAAGCCTGATCGACTTGGGAGTGACCTCTACGTACTCGTCAGATTGAATGTATTCGAGGGCCTCCTCCAGTGTAAACTTTAAGGCCGGTGCAATGCGCATCTTTTCGTCTGAACCGGATGCCCGAATGTTGGTGAGTTTCTTTGTCTTGGTTACGTTCACTACCAAGTCACCTCCCCGGCTGTGCTCCCCGATTACTTGTCCCTCATAGACTGGCTCTCCGGGCTCGATGAAGAACTTGCCACGGTCTTGCAGGTTGTGCAAGCTGTAAGGAATGGCTTCGCCAAGCTCCATGCTAATAAGCGAGCCGTTGATGCGGCCTGGAATTTCTCCCTTGTAAGGTTGGTATTCTTTAAAGCGGTGTGTGACAACGGCTTCGCCAGCTGTCACGTTCAACAAGTAGTTTCTCAAACCAATGATTCCGCGAGAAGGGATCATGAATTTTAAAATCATCCGGTCACCCTTGGGCTCCATGTTTACCATTTCGCCCTTGCGTACTGAAACCGTTTCGATGGCCTTGCCGGCATCTGATTCAGGCAAGTCAATGGTAAGTTCTTCCACCGGCTCGCACTTCACCCCATCGATGGTGCGATAGATGACCTGTGGCTGTCCAATCTGCAACTCATAACCTTCCCTGCGCATGGTTTCAATCAACACAGAAAGGTGCAACACACCGCGTCCAAATACCACGAAGCTGTCTGCAGAGCCGCTGTCGCCCAAGCGCAGCGCCAGGTTTTTTTCAAGCTCCTTATCCAGTCTGTCTTTAATGTGGCGCGAGGTTACGTATTTTCCTTCCTTGCCATAGAACGGGGAGTTGTTGATCGTGAACAACATGCTCATGGTAGGCTCATCAATGGCAATCGACTTTAGCGCCTCAGGTTTTTCAGGATCGGAGATGGTATCTCCTATTTCGAAGCCTTCCAAACCCACAATAGCGGCTATCTCACCTGCTTTCACTTCCTCCACCTTCTTCTTTTCGAAGCCTTCGAACACATATATTTCTTTCACGCGGGTTTTTGTTACACCCTTGCCTTCGCGCTTCACCAACGCCACCTGCTGGCCAGCCTTTAAGGTACCGCGGTGGATTCTGCCAATTGCCACCCTGCCAATGTAAGATGAGTATTCCAACGAGGTAATCAATAACTGAATGGAGCCTTCCTCAGTAACGGGAGCCGGAATGTGTTGGATGATGCCGTCTAGCAATGGTGTAATATCTGTGGAAGGATTTTTCCAATCCGCATTCATCCAGCCTTGCTTGGCTGAACCATAAAAGGTCGGGAAGTCGAGTTGCTCTTCCGTGGCATCCAGCGAGAACATCAATTCGAAAACAGACTCGTGGACCTCGTCAGGCGTACAGTTCTTTTTGTCCACCTTGTTGATGACAACGATAGGCTTTAAACCCAATTGCAATGCCTTTTGAAGTACAAACCGCGTTTGCGGCATCGGCCCTTCAAAAGCATCAACCAAAAGGAGGCAACCATCGGCCATGTTCAGCACCCGCTCGACCTCACCACCAAAGTCGCTGTGACCGGGTGTATCGATGATGTTGATCTTATGATCTTTATAGCGAACAGACACGTTCTTGGCCAAAATCGTGATACCGCGCTCACGCTCCAGCTCATTGCTGTCCATGATGAGCTCGCCTGGGTTTTCATGGTCCTTGAACAGATGCCCTGCGTGTAACAGCTTGTCTACCAGCGTTGTTTTGCCGTGGTCAACGTGGGCGATGATGGCGATATTTCTGATTTTGCTAACGTCCATGGGTATTTACCCTCCTTGTTATTGATTTTGAGGCCGCAAAGATAGAGCTATTTGCGGATAACATATAGCACAGCCGGAAAGTGGACGATTTATCTACTGCCGAAACCTTAAAAAGGTTCCCATGGGCAAATTGCGCGCGTGGCTTGATTTCAGGTAAAATTCGCCAAACTCTATTTGACTTGATGCAAAATGGGAGCCAACCACATTTAGGCCCACCAATGCAGACAAGCCCACCGCATACATGCTTAGAATAAAGAAGCGGTATTCAGGAACCAATAGCTCGCTGGACATGCCGACCAATTCATCCAGTTTATCTTGAAGCATCCATTTTTCACCGTCTGGCCCTCTGCCATAGGGAGGTGGATCCATCATGATGCCGTTGTATCGATTGCCGCGCTTCACTTCCCGCCTCACAAACTTGAGTGCGTCTTCATAAACCCAGCGGATATCCCGTTGACCGTTCAACTGCATGTTTTGATTGGCCCAATTTAATCCAGGTCGAGATGCATCCACGTGCGTCACATCCGCCCCGGCTATCTTGGCTACCACGGAAGCCGCCCCGGTATACGCAAAGAGGTTGAGGACCTTGGGGGTTTTTACCTGCCAGGATTTGATTGCATCGTAAATGTAATTCCAGTTACATCCCTGCTCGGGAAAGATTCCCACATGTCCGAAACCAGTAAGCGCCAAACGGAGTGTGAGTTCAAGGCCTTCGTATTGATAGTGGACCGTCCAATCCTCAGGCATCTTTTTCAGTTTCTTCCAACCGCCTTTTCCTTCGTCTGTGGATCTGAACTTGTCTTTTTGCTCGCGATGAAAATGCGCGTGGGCTTTGGATTGCCACTCACGTGGTGTGAGCACGGGTTGCCAGATGGCCTGGGGTTCGGGTCGAATGAGAACAAATTCCCCAAAACGCTCAAGTTTCTCTCCACTGCCGGAGTCAATCAATTCGTATTCTTGCCAGGATGACGGGTGAAGTAATTCCATCTGAGGTCAGTGTCTCAAAGATGGTTGTTAAATGCGGATATGTCAATTTGCAGTTCTGAGTGTGAAAGAAAACTTGGAGCCCTTTCCAGGTTCACTTTCCACCGCCATGGAGCCACCATTCTTTTCGATAAATTCTTTGGTCAGCAACAAGCCCACCCCCATTCCTTTTTCGTTGGCCGTTCCGGGCCTGGTAAACAGACTGCCGGGATTAAACAGCCTGGCCATGTCTTCCCTGCTCACACCAATGCCCTTGTCGATCACCTCCACATTTACCATAGGATGATGAACCTGGTTGGTAATCACTACTTCACTTTTTTTCGGACTGAATTTGATGGCGTTGGCGATGAGGTTCCGCAACGCAATCTTGATGTGATTGGGATCTGCCTCCACCGTTATGTTTGGCTTCACTTCATTCCGGATCACAATGCCTTTCGCCCGTGCTGTTTCTGAAAACAGCATTACCACCTCGGTTACAAGTGGCTTGAGGTCAAATACCCTGGTGTCCACGTTCATCCCAAGCAATTGAGACTTGGCCCATTGGAGCACCGTGCCCACATCTTCATAAACCGAATCCAGGTGATGACCGATTTGCCTGCTTAGCGTAGTAAACTCATCTTGACTTAAGTTGCCCGCACTCACTACATTCAACATGCCCTTTAAACTGGCCAGCGGACTGCGAATGTCATGGCTGATCACAGAGAGGAGTTTATCTTTTGCCGCATTGATGTGGGTGAGCGCAGCTTTCGTCTTCTTGATTTTAGTATAGCTGTAGTACAGAACCACGACCACAAGGATCACGAGCGTGAGACAGCCGACATAAAAGTAAGTCCAAACGCGTTGTTGTTTAATCTCTTCCTCTTGTATCTGGGCATTCTTCGTTAGCAATTCAATCTGGGCTTCTTTGAGGTCCAGCTCGAATTGGCCCTGCAGCAACGTTACCCGGTCGTTGTATCGCTCATAGTTTAGTGAGTCGTGCAGCGAGCTGTACTTTTTCTGAAATTCGTATGCTTTCCGATCGTCTCCGTTTGCATGATAGATATCCGCAACAAGTTGATAGGTGCGCTCCAACTCATCACTATAGCCATTCTCTTGTGCCAACTTCAGATTCTCATTCAACACGGCAAGCGCCTCATCGAATGCCCCGGTCTTAAAATGTGTTTTGCCAATTCGATGCAAGGTTGACGACTGAATAAAGAAATTGTTGTTATCACGGCTAATTTTCAACGCCTGCTGAAAATAGTCCATTGCTTTTGCAAGATTTCCTTTTGCCAAGGCCACATCGCCCAGGGTTCTAAACGAAAATGCAGACATGTAACCAAATCGATGAATAACGCTTTCGCTCAGCGCAAGTCTGGCGTAGCGATCCGCTGAGTCGAGGTTATTCATGGCCAGGTAAGAGAACGAGATGTTATTCAAACTCCGGACAGCGGTTGTGAACTCCAATTGTTCCGAGGCCAGGCGATATGCCCTCCTGAAACTTTGTACCGCCTCATCATATTTTTTGCTTTCGTAGCTGATGGCGGCCACGTTGTTTAAGCATCTTGCAACTCCCGATTGATCGAGTTGCTCTTCATATTTTTTTAGTGCACGGTGCGACACCTCAAACGCCTCTGCAAAGATTCCCCTTCGGTAGTAAACCCATCCGAGGTTTTCCAGTGCGAGCGCGAGTCCGTTCTCGTATTGAAACTCTTCGGCCAAATCAACTGATTCTTTTGCAAACTGAAGCGCTTTGTTGTTGTCGCGTTCACGAAGAAGTGCAACCAGGTCGTTCAATGCGTCCACCCGCTCAACACCGTTGGGCGTTGCTTCAAGCACCGCCTCCAAACTGTCAACGTCATGCTGACCCGACAGTAAGAAGGGGAATAACACCAAACCGAAGAGCACGCCAAAAGGACGGACCATACCAAACTATTTTAGGCTAAAGTACCGGCTTCGATAGTAGGGGTATTTTCTTAATGGGCTAATTTTGGCCCCGCGTAAGGTATTTTCTCTTTTTGAGAATTTTATGAACCCAATCATTACCAGTGTTCAAAACCCCAAAATCAAGGGAATTAAAGCACTTGATAAACCCAGGCAGCGTAACGCCCAACAGCGCTTTATCATTGAAGGTGTGAAAGAACTTACACTGGCGGTTACCTCAGGTTACCCCCTTTTTACCGTCTTTTTCTGTCCAGAGATCATCGAATTGGATCAGATCAAAAAGATCGTATCGAATGAAAGTCTGCTTTTTCCAGTGGCCAAGCCGGTGTTCGAAAAGATTGCCTACCGCGAATCTACCGGTGGGGTGATTGCGATCGCAGGTCAACGAAAGCAAACGCTGGCCCAACTGCAACTGCCTCCAAACCCGCTGGTCGTGGTGGTAGAAGCGATTGAAAAGCCTGGCAACCTTGGAGCGATGTTGAGAACCGCTGACGCAGCCCATATTGATGCGTTGATCGTTTGCGATCCACTCACCGATTTTTACAATCCGAACGTGATTAGATCGAGCGTGGGATGTGTTTTTACCGTCCCGGTTGCGGCCGCCACCACGCAAGAAACCATCGAGTGGTTAAAGCACAATCACATCAGCATATACTGTACATCCCTTCAGACAGCCATACCCTATACTTCCGTTGACTTCACTTCACCCTCAGCCATTGTAATGGGAACCGAAGCGACTGGCCTGTCCGAAGCGTGGACAAGTCAATCAGATCAGAACATCATCATTCCGATGCGGGGGCAGATCGATTCCATGAATGTTTCGAATGCGGCTGCGGTAGTTATATTCGAAGCGCTGCGACAACGGAATAAGCAGGTCAGTGAAGCGGGCGCTTCTTGATCATCCCGCCCTTGATGTCATTCACACTGTTTTCAACTACAAAAGCATTTTCATCGATCTTGGCAATCTCCGTCTTGAGTTTTTGCAGTTCTAATCTTGTGATCACTGAGAAGATCACATCGTGTTCCTTTTCTTTTGCTCCATTTTTTCCGTAGCCCCCAGCTCCTTTCAAGATCGTGACGCCCCGACCCATTTTCTCGATGATCGCATTCTTGATCTCCATACTTCGATCTGAAACAATCATCACACTGGTGTACTCCTCAATACCATGAACAACAAAGTCGACCGTCTTCGATGCAGCGAGGTATGTAAGGATGGCATAGAGGGCCGTCTCCACATTGATCAGAAATGCGGCTACGCTGAAGATGAGGATATTGAAGATCAGAATAATGTCGCCCACGGTAAGGGTTGTCTTTCTGCTGGAATAGATGGCAAGCACTTCAGTGCCATCGATCACGCTCCCACCCCTAATCGAAAGGCCAATTCCCGCGCCAAGAAAAAAACCGCCAAACAAAGCAATCAGAAGTTTGTCGGAAGTGATCACCGGAAACTTGATGAAGGCCAGGCACAAAGAGAGTGCCACGATGGCCAGCAACGTCTTGAATCCAAAAGCAGGCGACACCTGATAATATCCGATTACGATGAACGGAAGATTGATAAAAAAAACCAGGTAAGGCAACGGCACACCCGACACGATATTTACCAATAAGGATATTCCCATCACACCCCCATCGATAAAATTGTTCGGCAACAGGAAACCTTCCAGGCCAAAGCCGGCTGCAATCACCCCCATCGAAATCAAAAAGGTATCCTTAATCGCCCGCTCGATCGTTATCCTGCGAATGCGAATGGCTCTGAGTCGATTGAGTCGCTGAAGGGTTGTCATCCATTTTAAAGTTACAAAAAAGCCCCGATGGAATCGAGGCTCTCATTTGAATCGTTGCGCCTGACCTACTCTTTGCTTACGCCAGGCTCCCGCTTCAAAAACTCATCATAAAGCAAGGTATGTCGCGTCACCAGAGGTACCATCCAACCGGCAATAAACACTTGCTTGATTTCTGTCTTCGTTTCGAACGGATCGCCATTGCACACAAACAAGTTGGCCACTTTTCCTTTTTCGATGGAACCCATCTTATCGGCAACGCCAAAAATCTCTGCGGGTGTGATGGTTACTGCCTTCAACGCCTCTTGCTTGTCCATGCCATAAGCCACGGCAAAGCCCGCGTGGTAAGGTAGATTGCGCACATTTTCGGAGTCAGCACTTCTGATCGCCACTTTTACTCCGGCCTTTTGCATCATGCCCGCATTGGCGTAAGCCTGATCATACCGATCGTATTCACGCGATGGCAACGTTACCACAGGTCCGGTGATCACTGGCATCTTTGCCTTCGCAATGGCGTCCGCCACCCGCCAACCTTCCGACACCCCTGTCAGTACTACTTTACTTATATTTTTTTCCTGAACCCACTTCATTGCCGAAAGGATGTCTTTGGCAGTATTTACCTCAATCATCAGCATGCGCTGACCGCGAACAACTGGCAAAAGCGCCACCATCTCCGGATAATAGTCCAGTCCCTTGCCTCTTGTGGATGAATCCAGCTTGTGATACTGCACGGCCCGGTCCCAAACTTCGTTTAATTGCTCCAACGACTTCTCAGCAGCTTTCTTTATTTCATCGTCACTTCTGCGATCAAAGAATCCGCGTCTCCCGGTGTTTGGAAAATTGAGGATCACACCCTCATATCCTGCGTACATCTGATCAGGCGTGTAGCCATGCAAATTGATTAATGCAGCGGTGCCGGGCAATAAGCCACCTTCAGGTTTGGCGATCACTGTCGTTATACCATTCACGCGTGCAACGGGTATTAGTGCAGAATTCGGATTTACCGCAGTCAGTGCTTTCATCTGCGGCACCACTTCACCCCGCTCATTGAAATCCTGGGTCTTGGCATCTGACCCGACCTCGGTGAGACCCAGCTGCGTGCCACCGTCAATCATGCCAGGATAAATTCTGAATCCATTGCAATTGATTACCTCCGCGCCATCCGGTACCTGGATGTTGGTGCCCACGTCTTCGATCAATCCGTTGCGGATAATGACTGTACCATTGTTGATTATTCCCTTTGTCACCGTCTCAATGGTTGCATTGGTGAGGGCAAAGGTGCCAGTCCTGCCTTTCGGACTTTGCGCATCTGCTTGCCAGATGATGAGGATCAGCAACGCGGCAAGAATTCCAGTGGTTATTTGAATGTTTTTCATAGCAATCAGTTATCTATCCCGACCAAACAGTTGGCTGAACATCGCCTCGGTTCCAATCATGCATGCATCAATCTGCTTGTCATATTCATGTTGAGTGCTTACTTCAATTGCTTCTCTTGGATCTGGCATCAGGCGCATGTCAGCGGGGTCTTTGGCCCGATCAAAACGAACAATGCCGTCCACAATGGTGAACATCGGTACTCCATAAATGGATAAAGGGTGGTTCTTAAAGATGGCGATGTCGCCATCCTTCCCGACTTCAATGGATCCAATACGACTGTCCACCCCAAGTTGCCGGGCTGGATTAATGGTAATCAACGCCAACGCCTCGTCATCGCTCAGCCCGCCATACTTCTGTGTTTTAGCTGCCTCGTGATACAAGTGCCTGATGTAATCACCAGAGTCGGAGTTAATGGAGGTGAGCACTCCATTGCGAACCAGGATGGCCGCATTGTAGGCGGTGCTGTAATAAACTTCAAATTTATATGCCCACCAGTCGGCAAAGACAGATGCGGCAGCACCGTAGGCCGCCAACTCGGGAGCAACTTTGAAACCCTCGTTCACATGCTGAAACACTATTTTCTTGATTCCAAAGTCCCGGCATACGTTCAACATCATATAGATTTCATCCGCGCGATAGCTGTGGCAGTTGATGATGATGTTGCCTTTCAATATTTCTCCAAGGGTTTCCATTCGATAGCTGTAAGCCGGAGGGGCACCGCGGAATCCTTTGGCCGTTTTCGCTTTGTTGTAAGCATCCCATTCTTCCATGTACTGCTTCGCCTCGGAGAATGCCTGCCTGATCACAAACTCGACACCCATGCGGGTTTGCGGAATCAGTCGTTCGCGGGTTCCATGGTTTGTTGGATTCTCGCCCAAAGCAAACTTGATGGTGCGCGGGGCTCCTTCCATCGGCAGTGCCCGATAGTCGAATGTGCCGTAGCGGTGCTTAATGGTCTGACATTGACCCCCGATTGAATTGGCTGATCCATGCATGGCGTGGGAGGTCGTACATCCGCCTGCTAATGCACGGTAGATACTGATCTGCAACGGGTTAATCGCATCACCCTGCCATACCTCGGCCGTAACTTGGTTGGTGCCCTCATTCACACCATCCAGGGCAATGTGTGAGTGCGCATCAATAATACCTGGCATCACATAGTGTCCGGTCGCGTCAATCGTATTTACGCCACCCGGGGCCGATAAGTTCTTCCCGATCTGCGCAATCTTTCCGTCACGAATGAGAACGTCCGTATCGGCCAGAGTGCCTTTTGTAATCGTAAGCACGGTCCCGTTCTTGATCAATACGCTTCCCGTTTGAACCTGGGCCTGCGCAGCTGCGATTGCCAATCCAAGGGTGAATACTAAAATTCTCTTCATTCGAAATACCGTTTTCATCATCATTAATTCTTTGGGTCCTTCGTTCCTTTCATCGGAAAGCTTCCAAATTGCCCAGCTGTTAAAGTGCCCTCGAACGTGTCGTCCTCAATTTTCAACACTACATCAATCTTGATTTCGGTGCCACCAGCATCCATGCTATAATAAAATGTCAACGAGTTACCGACCAGGCTGGCATCTTTGATCTCAGACGTTTGGCCGTTGTAGCTGCTTGAAATGGAACCCGTAATGGCCCCACCCTCGTCTTTCAGGCTGATCCGACCTATGCCGGAGCCCTGCGGTGTTTCTGTCGTATAGGACCAAGATCCCGATATCGCTGGCCGTTTACCATTTGTCTTAGGGGCCTCCTTGGTATCGACATTGAACTTCTTTCCGTCCACAAACACCACCTTGATTTTTGCTTTCTCTGCGAAGTAGGGTTTGTCGGTAACAACCAGGTTGGCCACCTTCCCGTTGTCAACGGTGCCCATGCGGCTTGAAAGCCCCAATAGTTGTGCAGGATTTGTTGTTAACGCAGCCAGTGCAACATCCTCAGAAAGCCCAGCTGCAATCATGCGCCTGAGGTTGGCGTGTACATCTTTGCCTTTTACCGAATTCGCAGAAAAACCAAACGAAATTCCGGCCTTCGAAAATGCGGCTGCTTGTGACTCATACCTTGCAATCGCTTCCGCTTTTCTCTTCTCCAGCGATTCGCGTTCAGCGGTCGTCATGGTCTGACCTTCTTTCGTATCTTTTTTGTCCTCTTTCTTCACGCCTTCGGGCAGGTCCAGCGACAAGAAGATCTTTCCACCCGAAGCCTTCACCTGATCAATCACTGGCCAGGCTTCCTTTATATCACCCATCATGAGTTGAAAGCCCAAATCTTTTTTAAGTGTCAGCACACGTTGAATTTCCAGTACGTCTTGCGCACGCATCAGCACCGGCATCCGCTGATCGATAACGGGGTAGAATGCCTCCAATACCCGATTGGTATTGGGCCGCTCAAGTCCGGTGGGGTTGGCACTGTAATTAGCCTGATACGACCTGGCCTGCATTGCCTGTCGATACAATTCTCTCCACTTGGCCATCACGCCCATGATGGTACTCGGGTACATTCGGCTGGCGCCTGTCAGTTCGGAATAGAGTGCCGCATTTTTTACCACCACCATTTCATCCGCAGTATTGCCGGCTAATAATATGATTGCGGCTTGCCCCGGAAGCAAATTGCCGTGTGGTACCACTTGCGCGGTCGTGAATCCTGCATTTCGAAACTCTTCCACCGAACGATCCGCTGGTGCCAAAAAATCGCGCACATCCAGATGCGGAGTGATGCCGGCCCGGTCGGGAGGTGGATCCCCGGGATATTTAACGGGTTCCGCTCGCTCCTCTTTCGGTTTTGGCACCCCTATGTGAGAGTATCCATCGATGAAGCCCGCGTACACAAACATCGAATCTCCATTTATAATCACGGCATCAGCCGGAATATTGACGCTGCTTCCCACCGCAGTAATCAACCCTTTTGATATCACAACCGTGCCGCCTTCCAATTTTCGGCCGGGCGCTTGAATAATGGTGGCATGGGTGATCGCATAGGTGTCGGAAACTGGCTGCAAATCTTCACCATCCTGGCCCACCAGATCGAAACAGATTAAAGAAAGTAGCATCAGCAGGGCCATGCTGCACTTCCAAAAAGTTCGCAAAACGCTCGTCATCAACTTGGGTGTTTGTGTAACCGTTGAGTGCCGAAGGTAAACGATTCAGTGCCAGCACGACAAAGGCCTTACAGGAGCGGTAGAATGATACGTGTTGACGGAACTCGCTGCTACGGGCCTGAAATCGCTGAGAACCTGGCGCGAACACGTTGTTTCATTACACAATTTCAACGACTCAGTGCAATGGCCTTGGCACGCGTGAATCCCAACCACACCTTTGCTACGTTAATCTCGATTATAAAAAGAGTCCATCATGGCACATAGGAGAATTTTAGCAGGGTTGGTCGTATTGGCGATCACATTTTCGGCAATTGGGCAATCCACGCAAATATCCAGTTCGCGCGGCAAAACAGTGATCAACCAGAACAGCGTTGGCTCAAGTTTCAACGTAGAAATGCGCGGAAAAATTGAGATCACCGATGATGACAGGGACATCAAGAGCATGTCTCCGGATGGTTATTTGGAAATCAACAAGACCGTGTTTGGCAGCAGGCGCACGCTCATCATTACCCCCGATGGCACCGGACTTAAGCGTGAGTATTACGAAGGCAGAACGCAACTTCCATTTGAGCCTGAGGGTCGCAAATGGCTTGCAGAGGTTCTGCTGGAATTGGTAAGAACAACCACCCTGGGCGCAGAGAGTCGAACCAACCGGTTTTACCGACAGGGCGGAGTTGATGCCGTGTTGGGCGAGATCGGCCGAATGGAGAGTGACTATGTGAAAGCGGCTTATGCCAAACACCTAATGGCGCTGCCGGTAAAAGAGAGTGAGTACGTCAGCATCATCGAACAGGTCGCCAGCAGCATTAAATCTGACCACTATCTCAGCAACTTCCTGAAAGACAACCTGAAGAAGTTCATGAAGAACAAGCAGGCAACCGATGCTGTATTCGCTGCCAGCGCAACTATGCACTCCGATCATTATCAGACGGAAGTGATCAAGACTGCCCTTCGCACGCAGGAGGCATCCGCCTCTTCTGTGAAGGTTATTTTGCGCGCGGCCGGCCAAATGAGTTCTGATCACTACAAAACGGAGGTCATGAACACGTTGCTTCAGCAAGAGCTTACGGACGAGATTATGTCTGAAATGATTGCCTCAACCAAGAGCATCGGATCGGACTACTACCGCAGTTCAGTTTTGAAGAAAGCCCTTGGTAAATCCGGATTGTCCGAAGCCTCGTTTGCAAAGACACTCGAGTCGGTGAAGGACATCCACTCTGATCACTACAAGACTGAGGTACTCAAGTACTTGATTGACAATAACCTTTCCGGGGATATTCAAAATACGTTGGTGATGACCAGCAGCACCATTGGCTCAGACTTTTACGTGTCCAGCATTTACAAGGAGATCCTCAACAAACAGAAGTTAAGTGATGATGCATTCGAGAAGCTTATTGGGGGCGCATCGCAGATCAGCAGCGATCATTATGCAAGTGAAACGTTGAGGGCAGCACTGGAGGCCCAACCCATGAATGACAAGCGATTGATTTCAATTATTGTGTCCGCTGCAAATATCAATTCCGATCATTACATCACCACCGTGCTGGTCGATGCCGCACCCATGGTTCGATCTGCCGACAGCCCTGTGAAGGATGCCTACCGCAACACCGCAAAGAAGATTCGGTCCGAGACTTACTATGGACGAGCGCTTCGGGCGATCGAGTAACCAACAACGGCAAATCAATTCCTGATTTACCGTTCGTTTTTTATTTGGTAGCTTCAGGTGTGGAAATAATGCAACTCAGAATTACTTCCTTCAAGCGCAAAAATGTGCTCATTGCGGGAGTCTGGACCACGCTGGCCCTGGTTTTCTTCGCGTATTTGTACTATAGCGAGATGGGCACTTTTCCGCAGATTGTCAATCACTGGCACATGTTACTTACTGTCGTCCTTACCGCCAATTTTGTGGGGTGGTGCGTGCGCAAAATGGATCACCTGATTGACCAATGGATGAATTGGCGGTCTGTCTTTTTCACTCGGTTTGTTTTTGGTTTCATTACCAACCTGATTGTAACCACCGCCATTGTTGGAATCTCCAGTCTGCTATTCTTTCATCTATGGAGCACCTCTACAGTAGAAGCATTCTATGCCCAGTGGCGAGAAGAAATATGGAAGCTCGGCATTTTGCTCACCCTAACGATCATGATTTACGAGATCTTCTACGGGTGGTATTATTCTTATCGTTACTACATGACCACGCAGGTAGAACACCTGCGATCCGAGCGGGTACAATTGGAACTGCAATTTGAATCCCTCAAGAACCAGATAAGCCCGCATTACCTTTTCAACTGCCTAAACACGATCTCATCACTCTTATACCGGGAAAATGGGGAAGCGGAAGAGTTCATCAGGCGCATGGCCGACACCTTTAAGTATGTGCTCTCCAACAGAAAACAAAGGCTCGTTACCATTCGGGAAGAAATCGAGTTTGTAAAGGCTTACTACTATCTTCTTCAGGTACGTTACCATTCAAACCTCCAACTTGACATCAACCTCCCCTCCAACGTCATGCAGTCGCTGGTGCCGCCCCTGGCGGTTCAAATGTTGGTTGAAAATGCAGTGAAGCACAATGAAATTTCAAAGGACCACCCACTTTTTGTCTACATCTCCGCACAAGACAACACCTACATCAATGTGAGCTCAACGAAAACGGAGAGCGCCAAGGAAACCACTTCCTTCAAAATAGGCCTCGATAATGTGCGTAGCAGGTATCAATTCTTCACGGATGAAAAAGTCGTAGTGAAGAACGATAAAAAATTCTTTGTTCAGCTGCCGATCATCAAGCCCGGACTACAGGGCGTCACGATCGGCCAAACACCCGCCTTGGCATGAGTCGGCTTTTTGTTCATAATGCGTTTTTCCGGGTGGTTGCCCCCATGCTTTTTGGGCTGATGGTTTACTTGCTCTTATTGCTTGTGAACAACACGGTGGAGAACGTTGGCCAGCTCTTCAATAATCAGGAGCTATATGTGTGCATCGGGCTGTGCTATCTGTCCTTTGAATCCATGCGACTGCTGATCCTTGTGCTGCACCGTTCAATGACTGGTGCCTCATTTCAACAAAGGATTCTTGTGCAACTTAGCCTGAGCTTGATCGTTTCGCTGGCCGTTGTTGGGCTGGCCATTTCTGCTTATTTCAAATACATTGTCGGTTTCAGCATCGGCACGATTGAGCTGAATCTTTTCTTGCTCATCTACGGGGCCCTGAGCTTTCTTTACAATGTTCTCTTTTTTAGCCAGTTCTTTCTTTTTATGGAAAATCGGAGCCAGATCGATCAGGAACAAGCCTTGAGGGAACGAGTTGAATCAGAGTTCGATACGTTTAAGAATGATATCAATCCTCATTTGCTGTACGAAAGCCTGGAAAGCCTGATACTAGCCTTGCAAAAAAATGTGGATCAGGCAGACGAACTCATTGACTACCTGGCAGGCATTTATCGCTATCAGTTGGTCAATCGCCATAAAGAGCTTGTCAAGTTGAGTGAAGAGATCGCGGCAACACGATACCTGCTCGGTCTGCTCAATTATCGGTACCACGAGCGTATCCAATTTGAAACCAACGATCTCGACACGGCCAACAGCCTGATCATACCAGGATCATTGGTGGTGTCGATTGATGCAGTCATCAGAAATACATTGCTGCCGGATAAGGAGGATTTCTACCTCCGGCTTTACCTTGAAGACGAGTACCTGGTGCTCCAACACCGAATCAACGACAAACTGCAATTGCATGAAGAAAGCCTGCTGGCCTTTGAACGACTACAACGTTCCTACAAATTCTTTAGCGACATGCCTTTTGTGCAAGTAAAGGCCGATCGGGAGAACTACATAAAGTTTCCCCTGGTACGTGTGCACGCTGACCATGCCCTAGACCTCACAGCCTGACCATGCCGCTTAACCTGAATGTAGTGATTATCGAAGATGAAACACCTGCTGCTGACAAGTTGGAGCGCTACCTTGGCAAATATGACAGCGGCATCAAGGTGATTGCTAAACTGGAGACGGTGGCCGCATCGGTGGAATGGCTCAAAAAAAACCAGCATGAGACAGACTTGATTTTTATGGACATCCAATTAAAGGATGGGTTGAGCTTTAACATTTTTCCTGAGGTGGCCATTCAAAAACCCATCATCTTCATAACCGCATACAACGAGTATGCGTTGGATGCCTTCAAAGTAAACAGCATAGACTACCTTTTGAAACCAGTCACATTCACCGATCTGGCGGCCAGCCTCAAGAAGTTAGAGACGCTTGGATCGCAACTCAACTGGAGCGACAGGAAGAACGAAAAGGTACTCGAATTGGAAGCCACGCCCAAGCGCAGCCATAAAAATCGGTTTATGGTAAAGCTTGGCGAACACATCAAATCGATTACATCCGACCAAATCAGCTTCTTTTTTGCGGATGGCCGGGATGTGTACCTGGTTACCGATCAGCTTCGAAAGTTCATCATCGACTATACGCTTGAGAGCCTGGATGAAGTTTTGGATCCAAAGATCTTCTATCGCGTCAACCGCTCATATATTGTGAACATCTTTGCCATTCAAGATGTAGTGGTCTACTCCAACAGCCGCCTGCGCATTACACCCAATGTGAAATGGGAAAAAGAAATCATTGTGAGTCGTGACAAAGTGAACGACTTTAAGCAATGGTTTGACGGTGGACACTAGTTATTGCACGTATCCCACCCGGTATCACCAATTGGCTGGCCCGGAGGTGCATCAAGCAACACCATCGGGGCAAATTCAGCCGGATTTTCCTCAAAAGCATTGATTTGGCTCAAGGCGTATTCGTAGTGTGCTTTCCAATCCTCATCCGTGGTTGTCCGCAATTTTCCTGTTAACCACGTTTTGATTTTTCCGATTTCCAGCATGGCAATGCCCTTCACCTGTGCAGACGCGTTCTTGTTTGCCGCCAGTTGCATCAGGTTCTGGAGCAGTACATTATTCACCGTAATCTGCACAGATCCCTCATACCCTGCCTTCGTCCCGGATTTGAACGTGGCACTGATCGCCCGATCAATCACACTTTCCAAACTTGGCAAGCGTGCATCGCGTGCGTGATACTCCACAAGCCTTGCGGCCCTTGCCGGGTGCAAGAGCAATCCGAACGACATGTCTGCTGCGCTTTCAGCCGCAGACAACGGGTCAAAGGTTAAATCGGTGCGGATCTTAATCACCTCGCGATGGCGGGAATACCCTAGCGGCCTCGGTGGAATAATCTTTAATAAACTTTCAGGCAGCGCCAGCGTGGCAGGCTCAACCGTCTTGAGCAGTGCTTCGATGGCCTTGATTTGTTGTTGTGGTGAAACCATCTCGGTGATTGGCTGACCATCTCCGCGAAGGGCATAGCGATAGTTCAGCCCTCCGATCAACTTGGAAGTGGCCTCCGTTTGGTAACGATGGAAGAAATACATCGGCACCAGCACCTCTTCCAGTGTAGCCATGGGCATGCGCTCGCGGATATTCTTTTCGCCAAAATTGCGGATCACTACCGAGCGAATATTCAACATGCGACTAAGCTCATCGGCCGCATCGGCTCCGTTATCCCACAGGTGGGTGTATGGATGTGCCGAGCCGGTCGGCCTTGCGTCCTGGTCAGACAAAAATGTCAATCCGGATTTCAGTGAGTTTTGAATAATGTTGTAGAGCGCCTCATCCTCGTTTGTGCCCACCGGAAAATCCTGATAACCATAGGCAATAGAAACTTTGTCAAAGGCTCCGATCTTGGTGTCGTACGCATCGGATAAATCTATTTTCCCGTCAGTCAATTTCACATAGGGATGTGGATAATCCATCACCGAGGCCCTTCCTTCAGCACTGGAAGAATAATTATGCGCCAGACCCAAGGTGTGGCCCACCTCGTGTGCTGAGAGCTGACGCAAACGGGCGAGCGCCATCTCTTCCATTTGCTTACTTACAGGTTGACCTGTTTCATAGGGTGCCAGCAATCCCTCCGCAATCAAAAAATCCTGACGCACACGCAACGAACCAAGTGAGACGTGCCCTTTGATAATTTCGCCTGTGCGCGGATCAGAAACGGTTGAGCCGTAAGACCAACCCCGTGTGGAGCGATGTACCCATTGAATCAAGTTGTAACGTACATCCAGGGGGTCTGCATCTTCCGGCATCATTTCCACCCGAAATGCATCCTTATAACCGGCAGCTTCGAACGCTTGATTCCACCACCTGGCTCCATCCAGCAGGGCCGAACGCACAGGTTCCGGCACACCCGGATCCAAATAATAAACAATAGGCTCCACAGGCTCACTCACTGCGGCCGAAGGGTCCTTCTTTTTCAATCTATGTCGCTGGATGAATTTCCTCTGAATTGACTCGTGGATCGGAGTAGCGTAATCGAAATGTGAAATCTCGAAAAAGCCAGCGCGTGGATCAAACTTGCGGGGCTTGTAGTCGCTGTCGGGCAACTTCACAAATGAGTGGTGTTGACGAACCGTCACGCTGGAAGGTGTAGGCGTCACACTCCTAATATACCACCCGGTGGGCTGTCCTGTGAAAGTGAGCGTGGCTTCAAATTCCGAATTTTCCGGAAAGCTTTTCGTGCGAGGTAAGTACAACGCACTCCTGCTCTTATCTAACGAATAGGTGCCTTGTTGCGAACTGCGCAGTCGCCCAATCACATCATGGGCATCTTGCATTAAGAAATCAGTTGCGTCTACCAAAACTTTGCCGCCATCTTCAGCTTCAACGGTGAATCCCCACAGCACGGATTGTGCAAAGGCCTGTTCCACCGCACGTTTCTCGGCCTGGTTATCTGTCAGGGCCCGGTAGTCATAATTGGGCTGGAGCAAAAGCACTTTCGGTCCGCGCCTGTCAAATTTTACCACCCGCTCACTGCCAAGTTGCCCGCGGTCAAGACCAATGTCGTTGGAGCCAATACCGGCTGCCAGCGAATTGACATAAAGAAACTCAGTATCGAATTTGTCGATCACAAGGTGGAGCTTGTCCTGCTTCTCGTCATAATAGAATTCAAAGTATCCCTGAAACTTTTTCATGCCGGCTGTCTTGGCTTCGATACCTGTTTGTTTGGGAGCAGCGGGGGCTGGTGGGTCTTGATCTTTTTTCTTTCTCTGAGCCTGAACACTAAAGGTGATGACCGACAGCATGGTGATGACGAGGAGCTTTCTCATGTGGAACGATTTAGAAAAGGAAATCTAAATATTATTGTCACTGATTGCAAAAAGGTTGGGATGAGGCGACCCGCAACCTGGATGGTTGGCAATAAATAGAAAGGGCCGTCTTAAAATTGAGTCGCCTCTTAGTCTAACCCAACAGTTTGCTCTTTTCGGATCTTGCTTGAGACTATATCAGTTTATCCTGGTTGGCTTTTGCGATTGCTTCAGACTTGCTCTTTACCTGAAGCTTAGAATAGATATTCTTGATGTGCGTCTTTGATGTCTCCTTCGAAATGAACAGCTCCTCTGAGATTTGCGTGTAAGTCTTGCCTTCCGAAATCAATTGGAGTATTTCCGTCTCGCGCTTTGTGAGCGGACTGTTGGGGTTTACATGAAAGTTGTCGATGACCAACCTGGCAATCTTACTGCTCATGGGCGCCCCACCTTTGGTGATTTCTTCCAGTGCTGAGAGTAACTCAAGGTAGTTTGCGCTCTTGGTAATATAGCCGGATGCGCCAGCCTTCAAGGCTTCGAACACCAACTCACTATCTTCGTACACCGTTACCATGATGATATCCGAATGGGGACTCTTCTCCTTGATGACCTTCGTACCCTGTATGCCATTCATACCTCCGGGCAACTCGATATCCATCAACACGATGTCTGGCTTATCGGCATTCAAATGTTTGATTGCATCTTCGCAGTTGCCATAAGAATTTACCAGGAAGAATTTTGGTGAGCTATTGACGATCAAGCCGAAGCTATTGCGGATTTCCGGATCATCCTCGATAATCAGAACTCTCTTTTTGAAAGAAGCAGTCATGCCTTTTGTTTGGTCGTTTTGGTGGTTAATTTAAGTTTCAAGGTGGCGCCTTTGCCCGGACTACTGGCGATCTCAAGCTGACTATTCAATCGCTCGGCTCTCGTCCTCATGTTCTTTATGCCGTTTAAGTTAGGCAATTGTTCGAGATCAAAACCTTTGCCATCGTCTTCCAACACCATTTCAAATGTTTCACCCACCTTATTCATGCTAAAAGTCACGTTCTTTGGGTTAGCATGGTTGAACGCATTGGTCATGGCTTCCTTTAAAATCAGATTTGCCTCGCGGCTGAATCCGTAAGGAAGACGCATAGACTCTTTAACGTGGTTGTTCGCCCGAAAGTTGATGTTTTTTTCTTCGAACAGTTTTTCTCCGAAATCGCGAATGTGAATGAAAAGCTTGGATAGCTCGTCATTTCCCGGATCGATACTCCAAATGAAGTCACGTGTGCCGGTGTATAGATACTTTGCCGAGTCCTCCACCTTATCGTACAGAGCCGATGCATTGCCATTTTTGGTCAGTTTCAGCAAACTCACATAGTTGATAATCCGTGTCAATTGATTTCCCATTTCATCGTGAAAATCACGTGCAATCTCTTTTCTTAAACTCTCTTGTTCCTGGGCACGAATCCTTTCCACTTCCAACATCTTTCCAATCTTATTGCGTACACGCCAATAGAGGTACAATGCGACCAGGCCAATCAGCACACTTGCCGCAATCATTTGAAAACTCGCCATTTGGTAGAATGGTGCTTCTATCACGAAAGCATAGGCCAGGGGGTTAGATGACCAGCCGCCCTGGCTATCGGTGGCAACAGCCTGAAATACATATGACCCCGGTGGCAAATTGCTATACGTGGCCTGCCCGTTGGCAGATGGCTGCGACCAGGTCTTGTCAAAATTCGACAGGTAGTACTTGTACTTAACTGACTTGGGATAACGCTTGTCGACCTTGTTGAAATGGAACGTAATGTGATTCTTATCTGGAGGAAGCACCGGCCGGTAAGGAATTCTAAACAGACCGGTGAGACTGTCGGCAAATGACCGGCTTGAAAAACGCCCATAGAACAACTCCACGTCAGTCAAATGCAAATCGAACGAATGCCATGTGGATCGGGGAAGATCATTGTATTGATAGACTCCGTCAATCAAGCCAAAGTATTTTTCTTCACCCACAAAAAAGGCATTGCGGTTTGTCTCAACCCCGACTAATCCATTCTCGAATCCATAGTGCAGATTTTGATAGATATCGAGGCTTTCAGACAGGCGAAGCCTTGTTACCCCTTGCTCTGTCCCCACCCAAACATATCCCTCCTTATCCTCCACTGCGAAGTAGATAAAATCGGATGGAAGCCCATCGCGGGAGTCAAGCACTTTACGCACGTTGCGGGAGGGATCATAGAACATCAAGCCGGCACCACCGGATCCAATGATAAGAAGTGAATCCCTGAACGTGTGAAGGGTATTGATGATCGTGTTGGCAAATTCAGGAATTGACACCTTTTTCACCACACCATCTTTGATTGAGTTAAGACCAAACTCGCTCCCTACAAAAGTGGTATGATACTTTGCGAAATGACTGATGGTAGATGCATTTCGCGCATACAGGCCATCGTCAATCGAATAGTTAATGAATCGCGTCCCATCGAACACACCCACACCCCCAGAATTGGTAGCATACCACACATTCTCATTCGGGTCGATGTCGATGTCGTTGATGTAAATACTTGAAAGCCCGTCTTCCCGCGTAAAGTACTTGAACTTGTTGGCGGCATGATCGAACCAGCCCAGGCCGTTGTAGGTCGCGATCCAAACCGCTCCTTTGGGACTCACCTGGATGGCTCTCACGGCATTGTCAGAAGGGGAATTAACAGTGAAACTTGAAATGACACCATGATCTATTCGCCAAATGCCACGATTGGCAGTACCAATCCAGGATTCTCCCCCGGGGCCTTTGGTGATGGCCGTCACAGAGCCCAGCCGCTCGGACGCGCATCGGTCGAAATCTTTCACAAAATATTTGTACAGGCCGTTGCCCGCGCTCCCCATCCAGGTATTTCCCTCCGAATCGGTGAGTATTTGAGTAATGGTTGACTCCTGAAAGACGGTGTCGATGCGATGACTCTGACCAGTCCAATACTCCTTCAGAAGCGTGTCCCCATTCCTGGTCCAGAAGATGCGGTTGAGCGAATCATATTGGATAATCGTGTTGAGAATGTCCAGCTCTCTCTTGACAAACGTTCTGTTCTCGAGATCCAGCGAGTAATAACCATTCTCGGTGCTAAGCCACAATTCATCCTGAAAGTTAAACATCGACCTGGCCTGACGAAAAAAGTCTGCATGATTGATGACTACCTCGCCCCGTACCGACTTCACCATGATACTCCGATCGTCCATGTACAGGCAAATCTCGCGCGATGGCATCAGATGCGTGTACAAGACAAATCGTTCAGGTCTGATTGGTTTGTTCCAATAGTAAACGGAGTCGTTGTGAATCTTTGCGAGCATCCGTTGATTGTTTACAAAGAAGAGGGTATCGTTCACTTCGAACACCCTTCTGATGCTCATCTTGTTGGAAAGCAAGTCAGGTTGAAATCTCCTGAATTCCAGGCCGTCAAACCGGGTTACTCCCCGGGGGCTGATAATCCAAAGGTTTTGCCTGGAGTCCAGCTTCAGGTATTGCACGACATTGCTGAGTAATCCATTGCGCGTAGTGTAAACCTTGAAATCGTTGCCATCGAAGCGGGCCAGACCTCCCCCATTGGTACCAATCCACAGGTATCCGTTTCCATCCTCCACCATCATGTTCACTTGAGATTGCGGAAGTCCATCCACCGCAGTGTAACGCAGTAGAGAAAATTGCTGCTGCGCCCACAACGATGGAATGGAAACCGCACCTGAAATTGAGAAAACGACAAAAACCAGTCGCCTCATAACCTTATCGAAAATAATTCTTAAAGTACGAATTGCTGTACCCCACATTGCGTCATTGTTAAAAACCGCACTTTATCGCTCTCTGGCAGGCATTTCCCACATGTTGTCTATGTCACAATCGTGACATTATTTGGCATCGCGTGCAACCCAAAATTCGGGAACGCGTCTTATAACAAAGTTAACCCCTTCCGGTGATGATAAAAAACTACCTCCTCACTGCGTTCCGCAACCTGCGCAAGCACGTTTCTTATTCAATAATCAATATTCTAGGCCTCGGAACAGGTGTGGCTGTTACCTTGCTGCTTGCCACGTGGATCTTTCATGAGCTCAGTTACGACCAGTTTCATAGCAAAGCGGAACGGACTTTCAGGGTGTCTATGGAGTACGGTTTTGGTGGGCGAACCGCCCGGGTCTCGGTCTCTCCCACGGCACTGCTGCCTGCACTTCAAAAGAACTTTGCGGAGGTGGAAGCTGGTGTGCGCATCTACAACCCCTCGGGTTACAATCCATTCATCGTTAAACATGAAGACAAACTGTTCCAGGAGGACAAGTTCTATTTTGCCGACAGCACTTTCTTCAAAGTGTTCGATTACAAGTTGATTCGGGGTAGCCAAGACCACGTGCTATCGGAGCCACGAACTGTCTTGCTCTCGGAAGAAATGGCCATCAAGTACTTTGGCAAGGAAGATCCGGTCGGCAAAACACTCCACATCAATGGACGTACAGACTACACGGTAAGTGGTGTCATAGAAAATGCCCCCACCAATTCGTACTTGCGGTACGATTTCATCGGGTCTTTTTCGTCACTTCCGCAGGCTACCTACGAAAATGTTTGGTGGAGCGCGAACTACCAAACATTTGTGGTACTGAATGAGCAAGCACAGTTGCCATTGCTTCAGGAAAAAACCAATGGCCTTGTAAAAGACGCGTTGGCAAACGAGCTCACCAATCCGGGTGATTACGTGGTGTACAACTGGACGCCCCTCACGGACTTGCATCTTCGATCGCAAGACGATAGCGAGCTTGAACCGGTGAGCAGTATACAATACGTTTACGTGTTTTCATCCATCGCTTTGTTAATTCTTGTAATTGCCTGCATTAACTACATCAACCTTGCCACGGCCAGGGCGTCTGAGCGCGCAAAAGAAGTAGGCATCCGCAAAGTGATCGGTGCGGTAAAGAAACAGCTGGTGACTCAATTCATGGGCGAGTCGGTGGTAATTACGCTGTTGTCTTTCATTGTGGCATACCTCCTCATCCAATTGGCGCTTCCTGTGTTCAACAACATCACAGGCAAGCAAATTGAGCCCATTACCTTTTTTACGCCTGTGTTTTTACTCATCGCGTTTGGTGGCCTGATCATGATCGCCCTACTGGCCGGTGCTTATCCGGCACTTGCCATAACTTCGTTCAAACCAGTTAGCATTCTCAAGGGTAATTTCAAGACATCGGGTCGCGGTGTTTGGCTGCGCAGAACGCTGGTGGTGTTTCAATTCTGCATTTCAATTGTACTGATGATCGGCACGGCTGTCATTTACCAACAGCTGACGTTCATGCAAAACAAAAAGCTTGGCTACAATAAAGAGAACACGATTATTCTTCCTCTCGATCGGAAGACCGAGGCCGTATATAACGAGCTGAAGACGGAATTACTGAGGAGCGGTGTGACTTCATCCGTTGCGCGCGCTACCGAGTCGCCCACCGAAATTCGTGGCGGCTACGGCCTCAATCTGGAAGGTAATGATGGCCAGGGTAAAATCGTTGTGGCCATGTCGGTAGATGTCGATTTCCTTAAAACCCTTGGCATGGAGTTGGTTGAAGGGAGAGATTACACCGAAGCAGATTTTAAGAAGGCTGAAGCTGATACGCTCTATGCATTTCTTGTTAACGAATCAGCAGTAAAAGACCTTGGACTGACGAACGAAGAAATCATCGGCAAATCGGCAAGTGTAAGCGGGCGCAAGGGCGAAATCATTGGCGTTGTGAAAGATTTTCATTTTGCTTCCATGCATACGCCTATCGTCCCCCTGGTTTTGTTCAATGAGGCCAGTCAGTATAATTACGTATTTGTAAAACTTAACGCCAGCGACATCACCGCATCGATTGCATCCGTGGAAGAAATATGCAAACGCGTAGCACCCCACCGGCCATTCGAATATCAATTTCTTGATCAGCAGTACGCATCGCTCTATGCATCGGAACAAAAGCTGGGCACTTTGTTTGGGATTTTTTCCACATTGGCAATCGTGATCGCCTGCCTGGGTTTGCTGGGGTTGGTTGCATTTGCATCCGCGCAACGCACCAAAGAGATCGGTATCCGAAAAGTGATGGGCGCCACATCAGCCAGCATCGTTGTATTGATTACAAGAGACTATACCCGTCTTGTATTGGTTGCGATTCTACTCGGGTTACCCCTCGCCTATTACGTGACTGATCTTTTGCTGAAAGACTTTGCCTACAAAACCGATTTAGGTGTTTGGCACATCGTGATTACTTCCTTTGTGTGCATTGTCATAGCATTTGGCACGGCAAGTTTTCAGGCGATCAAAGCGGCTTTGATCAACCCATCAGAGACCCTTCGGAACGAATAGCCGCACTTGACTTGGATTTGGAATTGATGCCTTTGTGACTTTTATTTCCCACGCGGATTAGGGTTAGAGAATCCGGTGGCATGTCTGAAGATGAAATTCGGCAGGAAATAGAAATCATCAATCGCTCCAAGAGGGATCCGCGTGCCTTTGGGGTGCTCTACGAAAAGTATTTCGATCGAATTTATTATTTCATCCTCCGACAAACCGATGACGAAGCGTTGGCAGGTGATCTGTGTTCACAAACTTTTGTAAATGTATTGAATCACCTTCACCAGTTTGAGTTTCGTGGTGTCCCCTTCTCGGCATGGCTTTATAAGATTGCAAGCAATGAGGTCAGGAAGCATTACAGAAAAAACAAGGGGAAGAAAATATTCAGCCTGGAGGAACCCAGGGTGAAAGAACTATTTGATCAGGGGAATGATGGCTGGGACGAGGAGCTTGTCGAGAAGCTGATTGTCTTCATGAACGACCTTCCTACTGAAATGCTGGAAGTTCTGGAGCTCCGTTTTTTTGAGAACAAGGATTTCAAAGAAATTGCATACATTCTCGACATCACAGAAAGTGGTGCCAAGATGCGGACCTATCGCGCACTGGATAAACTTAGAAAAAATTTCAACCTGAAGATCAAATACGATGGGTAGAAACGAGATACGGCTGAGGCGAAAAAGGACTATATCCAGCGGGGCGGACCGATACCGCAACTATGGCACCATCCTGGAACGGCACGAGAGAGAACAACGACTAAAGAAAATCCTCAAAGTATTTGTCATGTTCATTGCGGTGCTGATCTTGATCATGATCATTACGATGCTAGGGCGCTGGGAAAAGAGATCCGGTAATGCAGGCGCTGATCTGATCTTCGGCACAGGCACGCAGCAATCGCGAACACTGATGGTGTCTTCGAGTAATACCGCGCTATCCTGCGATGCGGTAGTCAGCTTTCAACAACGGCCATCAAAATATTAATCAAAGGCACAAAAAATTTACCCATATTGTCGGAGGACCAACGAAATCGCAGTGCCTTTGATCAACATGGAGTCAAGCAACAAAGCACACCCCATCACGCGGTGGCTTAGCAACGCAAAGGGATTCACGTTTGCTTTCTATACGTCAGCCGCGGCCTTCTTAACGTACGCATGCATCTTTTCGGTAAGAAAGACTTTTGGGGCAGCCATCTACGATGACATCTCTTTTCTGGGTATCGATTTCAAGATTTGGATGGTAATTTCCCAGGCTGTGGGGTACATGCTCTCAAAATTTATTGGAATCAAGGTGGTTTCGGAATCCGGAAGCGACAATCGGGGGAAGGGAATATTTATTGCCGTTACAATAGCGATGGTCGCTTTACTAGGATTTGGCCTCACGCCCCCGCCCTACAACCTGGCATTCATGTTTCTCAACGGACTTCCGTTGGGCATGGTGTGGGGCCTGATGTTCGGCTACCTCGAAGGCAGGAAGTTTACTGAGGTATTGGGCGCTAGTTTGTCAGTGAGTTTCATCTTTGCCTCTGGGTTTGCCAAAACGGTAGCCAGTTTCACCATGGTAAGCTGGGGCGTAAGCGAGATATGGATGCCGTTTGTGGCCGGATTGCTTTTTTATGTGCCCATGCTTTTTTTCCTGTGGCTGCTAAACAAGATTCCACCGCCAAGCCCGGAAGATGAAGCCTTGCGTACCAAGCGGGTACCCATGATGGGTAAGGATCGATTGAAGTTTGCCATGGAATTCGCGCCCGGGCTCATTCTGCTTGTGCTCACCTATACTTTTCTGACGATCTTCCGCGATTTGCGCGACAACTTTGCTGCCGATATCTGGAAGTCGCTTGGCTATGGCGACAAGCCCGCCATCTTCACACAAACTGAATTGCCCGTGACCATCGTAGTGCTGGTTGTCATTGGCAGCCTGATGATCATCAAGAACAATTACAAAGCCATGATCATCAATCACCTCATTGTACTTTTCGGGTTTATCCTCGTTGGCGTTAGCACGTTTGCCTATGAAAAACATTGGATCGGTGCCCCGGCCTGGATGGTGCTGGTGGGCATGGGGTTGTATTTTGGCTACATCCAGTTCAACAGTATCTTCTTCGATCGCATCATCGCTACTTTCAAATACGTAAGCACCGTTGGATTTCTCATCTACCTGGCGGACTCAGTGGGGTATGTGGGCAGCATGGGCGTGCTAATCTACCGGTCCTTTGGTCAACCCAATATGAGTTGGTTGAATTTCTTCATGTCTACCGGGTACGTGATGTCGGCACTGGGCAGCGTGTTGATTATCGGGTCGTTGATCTACTTCCAGCGCAAACATGAAGATTGGGGTGTGGCAGGCACAGCGTCATCCTAAGGCAAAAAACTGAATTAAGGTATGCAGGCAAGGCGAAAGTGAATGGGCGCAAGGGATTACCTCCGGTTATCTCTCGCTAACCAGAGTTGCAAGCAATGCAGTTTTCTTTGTCATCGCGGCCCGGATCTGAAAGGAGGTTGGAGAATTATGCCTTTCCGCGATCTTACAAAAAGGGATTACCTCCGGTGATCCCTTGCTTTCCAGAGTTGCAAAAGTAATGCATGCCTTCACTCCGTTCGGCACTTTGCTTTTTCTTTCAAGACCTTATGAGCGAAACGCTCAACGGTCTCTCCGAAAAAGCAAAAACCCCGGCAAAGCCGGGGTTGCATGCTCTTACTCGTGGACCCGCAGGGATTCAAACCCCGAACCTCTTGATCCGTAGTCAAGTGCTCTATTCAGTTAAGCTACGGGTCCATAATCTGCCTTTATTTTCTTGGTCGGTAGAGTTAAGCTCCGAGTCCAAAAAAATCAACGAGCAAATGCATCTAAAGACCGTTTTTGCCCGTTTTCTAAAACAGATCGCAAATGTAAAAGAATTAAGTTTTACGACAAAAGAACCTTTTGGCCTCTGTTTGCAAATCTCCTATTTTTGATGCTTTTAATTTTGAAATCAGTTCGCATGTTAAGAGCCGCAGCTTTGTTTGTTTGTGTTTGTATGGTCGCGTTTGGCGCATCCGGCCAGAACGATGTGAGGAGGGCCTATCGTCCGGACATCCCGGGAACATTTATTGTGGACATTGGTGTGAACCGGACCATCAACGAAACACCAGATAATTTCGATTACGGCTTCTGGGGCTCGCGCACGGTAAACCTCTACTACCAGTACCCGATTCGCCTCTTGAAGAGCAAATTCAGCCTCAACCCGGGAGCAGGCCTGTCATTGGAGCGCTTCAAATTCACGAACCTGGCCACGCTGAACACCTCGCCAGACACCGATGGTACCTACGGCCTGGTGCCCGCATCTGACCTCTACCCCGGTGCCAGCAAATCACAGCTAATCGCCAATTACTTTGACATACCTGTTGAAATTCGATTCGACACCAAACCGGAAGACATCGCCCGAAGTTTTAATGTAGCCGTAGGCGTGCGCGGTGGGGTGCTGATCGACAGCTTCACGAAAGTGCGTTATTCGGAGGATGGTGAAACCAAAAAAATCAAGGACAAGCAGAACCACGGGGTCAATCCCATCCGGTACGGCTTGTACACCCGAATTGGCATCGGTGGGTTTAACTTTTTTGGATTCTACAATTCATCATCCCTGTTCGAATCTGGAAAAGGCCCGCAAATGACACCGATGAACACGTTCACCGCTGGCATCTCGATCAACGGCTTCTGATCACTTACCCTGAAACGAGGGCTTTCGTTTTTCGAGAAAGGCAGTCACTCCCTCTCTGTAGTCTTGGGATGAGCCAGCGATCTCCTGACAATAGGCTTCATAGTCGAGCATTTCATCGAGCGATGACTTCGAAGATCGGTTTAGCATCTTCTTGATCAAGCCGATCGCCTTGGTGGGTGCCGCTGCAAAATAGTCGGTGTAGGTCTTTACTGCCGCATCGAGTTGATCTGACGGAACAACCTGGTTGACAAGTCCGCATTCCAACGCTTCGCGCGCCTTTACCCGTGAGCCCATGGAACACATCTCGAATGCCTTGGCGCGCCCTACCAGGCGGGGCAAGAAGTAGGATGATCCTGAGTCAGGGACCAGCCCGATGTTGATAAAAACCTCTATCAATGTTGCCTCCTCTGCGGCCACGATGATATCGCAAGCCAATGCCAGCGAACAGCCGGCTCCTGCAGCCACTCCATTGAGTCGCGCAATGATGGGCTTTGGCATTTCTTGCATGGCACGGATGATGGGATTGTAACGCTTATGCAGGCTTTCCAGGAAAGATCGCTTTTCCGCTCCGGCTACAGCCTTTAGATCCTGGCCTGAGCAAAACGCTTTTCCTTCGCCTGTAACCACCACCACGCGAACACCGGCATCTTTCGCAGCCTGCTTCAAGGCATCCTGAAACTCGTACGTGATGCCATCATTCAATGCATTGTAAACCTCCGGGCGATTGAGCTTGATGGTTGCTACGCCATCGTTGGTGTGGTAAACAAGAAATTGATAGTCCATTTGAGTTTTGTTTTTAGAACAATAAGATCATACCACCAAAGCCGATCACAAATCCCGTAAGGCTACCGATCAGTACCTCCCTGGGTGTATGTGCATTGAGCATTAACCTGGCTGACATCACCGCACCGGCCACGGCAATAATGATCGCTGTAGGAATGAGCAACCCGCCATCCACGGAGATGTTGTTCAACGGCAGCAGGATGCCTATCGCTCCCGCCATCGCCAGGCTGTGCACGCTCACTTTGACAAAAAAGGTAAGCACCGTAGCGATCACAATCATGGAGGTGACGATAATGAGCAGCTTCAGCACATTTGGCACTGGAAATTTCCAGTAAAACATCAGTGTAACGACTCCATATAATATGGAGACGAATATGAACGGAAGGATGCGCTGATGGCGCAAAGGCATGGTGATGTCCGAAATGGAGCCCGAGATTCGAAGAAAAACGAAATTGATCATCGGCAACACGAAGGTCATGAAAAATATCAGCCCCAGGAACCACGGGCTGGGACGCAGCGGCTGCAACATGACAGGCAAATAGAACGTCAATACCAGGAAAAGGTATGAGGTCATCAACAGGGGATGAAATAGCACTGAGATTACCCTGGCAAATCCCCTCACTTACAGTTCTTTTCTGAGTCTGGCTACCGGAATGTTGAGCTGCTCGCGATATTTCGCCACCGTCCTCCTGGCAATGTTGTAGCCTTTCTTCTTGAGAAGGTCTTCCAGCCTGTCGTCTGAGAAGGGCTTGGCTTTATCCTCTCCCTCAATCAGTTCCTTGATGATCTGCTTCACCTCGCGACTGCTCACCTCCTCGCCAGAATCGGTGGAGATACCTTCGCTGAAGAAATATTTAAGTGGAAAAACACCAAAATCTGTTTGCACCGTCTTGCTGCTCGCCACCCTACTCACGGTGCTAATGTCCATATTGATGATGTTGGCGATGTCCTTAAGGATCATCGGCTTCAGCTTGGTCTCGTCACCTTCCTGAAAATAATCATACTGAAAGTCAACAATGGCCCGCATGGTTCGCAGTAAGGTGTGCTGTCGCTGGCGAATGGCATCGATAAACCACTTGGCCGCGTCCAACTTTTGCTTCACAAAGGTTACAGCTTCCTTCAGTTTTTTATCCTTCTTGTCGCTTTTGTCGTAGGCCTTAAACATATCGGCATAAGACCGGCTGATGCGAAGTTCTGGCGCATTTCGTGAGTTCAGGGCGAGTTCCAGTTTCCCGTTGTTGTTGGTGAGAATAAAATCTGGAATCACAAATTGGTTCTTCACCATTCCGGAACCCACTTCACCCCCCGGCTTCGGATTAAGCCGCACGATCAGCTCGATGGCATCTTTGATGTAATCCTCATCATCAAGGTCCAGTTTCTTCAGAATTTTCGAATAGTGCTTTTTTGTAAACTCATCATAGCACTCTCCGATGATCTTTTTCGCCACAATCACGTCTACGTCCTGTCCATCATCCATTCGCTCGAGTTGCAGCAGCAAGCATTCTTGCAGGCTGCGTGCCGCGATGCCAGAGGGATCAAAGGCCTGAATCTTTTTGAGCACCTCCTCCACCTCTCCAACGGTGGTTTCGATCCCCTGCGCAAATGCCAGGTCGTTAACGATCGCTTCCAAATCTCTCCGGATGTATCCGTCACCTTCAATGCTTCCAATCAGTTGCCGGCCAATGGCCTCCTGGCGATCGTCCAGTTTCAGATAACCTAGTTGGGTCAGGAGGGTCTCGTGTAGTGAGGTAAACGTTGGAATGGGCATCTCCCGATCATCCTCGTCATCCCCATCGTATGTCTTATAACCAGAGTAATCATCATCACGCAGGTAGTCCTTGATGTCTACCTCATCGTCTGCAGTACCGTTGTCTTGATCGGTACTTAGTTCAGGGGCTTCGTCCTGCTCTTCCGAGTCTCCTTCTTCCAGTGCAGGATTGACCTCGAGTTCCTCCTCGATGCGGCTTTCCAACTCGGCTGTCGGCACCTGCAGCAGCTTGATGAACTGTATCTGCTGAGGAGAGAGTTTTTGTTGGAGTGATTGCGTTAAGCCTAGCCTTTGCATGCCTTGTCGTTGCGACAAATTTACCAATTCGGCCTCCAACCGTCAAAAAGAACCATCCAATTGCGTACACCGCTGTGGCAATAGGGTGTGGTCGGCCCGCACTTTGGAATAAAAAACCAAAATGCCGTTTTTTGCCTCCCCAAACCGCCCAATGGAAAGTCACAAGGCGGATGGGTTGAAAAACAAAAACACACATGGGTCAGACGAAGAGAACCAAGATTGCAGAATTGTTGAAAATGAACCCCGAGTCGCAGTCGGTGGTGGTGAAGGGATGGGTGAGGACTTTTAGAAACAACCAATTCATTTCCATCAACGATGGATCAACGATTCAGAATCTGCAGGCGGTTGTGGAGCTTGACAAATTTGCTGAGTCATTGCTCAAGCGAATTACCACCGGTGCATGCCTGAGTGTGACCGGTGCGTTGGTACCCTCGCCCGCCAAGGGGCAACTTGTAGAAGTAAAAGTTTCGGAGTTGGAGGTGTTGGGTGATTGTGATGCCGAGACATATCCATTGCAGCCAAAAAAGCATTCATTGGAATTTCTCAGGGAGATCGCTCACCTTCGGTCGCGCACAAACACGATGGGGGCCGTGATGCGCATCAGACATGCGATGGCGTTCGCAATTCACCAATTCTTCAACGAGAAAGGATTCTTTTACATACATACACCCATCATCACAGGCTCGGACGCGGAAGGAGCCGGGGCGATGTTCAGAGTAACTACGCTGGACGTTGCCAAACCGCCACTCACGCCAGAGGGTACGATTGATTATAAGGAAGATTTCTTCGGCAGGGAGACGAACCTAACTGTGTCCGGACAGTTGGAAGTGGAAACGTATGCCATGGCATTAAGCGATACGTACACGTTCGGCCCCACTTTTCGCGCAGAGAATTCAAACACCACCCGTCACCTGGCCGAATTCTGGATGGTGGAACCCGAAATGGCCTTCTACGATATTGAAGATAACATGGCATTGGCGCAGGAGTTTCTTCAATACCTGGTGCGTTATGCGCTCGCCAACTGCCAAGAGGATTTGGCTTTCCTTGAAAAGCGTGCCCAGGAAGAAGAGCAGGCCAAGCCGAAAGAGCAGAGAAATGAGTTGGGTTTGCTCGACCGCCTGAAATTTGTAGTGGAGAACGATTTCCAACGACTAACCTATACCGAGGCGATTGAGGTATTGCGCAATTCCAATCCGAATAAGAAAAAGAAGTTTCAATACCAGATCGAGAAATGGGGTACTGACCTGCAATCAGAGCACGAGCGGTACCTGGTTGAAAAGCATTTTAAGAAACCGGTGATCCTCTACAACTATCCTGCAGAGATCAAATCGTTCTACATGAGACAGAACGAGGACGGGAAAACAGTGGCTGCGATGGATGTGTTGTTTCCCGGCATTGGAGAAATTATCGGGGGTAGCCAACGCGAAGAGCGGTATGAAAACCTTAAGCGGAGAATCGAAGAATTGAAATTACCGGAGAAAGACCTGTGGTGGTACCTCGAAACGCGTAAGTTCGGATCGGCACCGCACAGTGGTTTTGGGCTGGGCTTCGAGCGGTTGATCTTGTTTGTAACCGGCATGACCAACATTCGCGATGTAATACCTTTTCCAAGGTTCCCGGGCAACGCTGAATTTTAGTTTTTTTCAGCGTCACTTCAACGGCTTACACTACTGCCTTGCGCTTGAAAGCAAGCAGTGGCATCGTGCCCTGATAGGCAAGCTTGCGGGTGATACTTCTTGCGAATAGCTTTTCAAAGAGATTCAACTCGTGCGTAAAAGTGGTGAGCAAGTCACCATCCCTCTCTTTAATGTATCGATCGATGGCTGATGGAACATCGTCATCCAGCACGAATCTTAAATCGATCTTATTGTAATTTGCTTTTCTGATGAGTTCCTCTGCCGACAATTTCTTTGCCTCCATCTTTTTGTCCATGGATTCAGTGACATGGACCATGTGAATATTGGAATCGAAGATTCTGGCAAACGGGATGATTGTGTCCAGCTCCTTTTGCACGTTTTTCAGATCAGATGCATAGACCACGTGCTTGAAATTCTTGAACCCGGCTTTTTCCGGAATGGCCAGTACAGGCGCATTGCAAATGTCAATTACCGAAACCGTAGTGCCGCCCAGGATCACCTTTTTGATCGCGCTGGCTCCCCGGCTTCCCATCACAATCAAGTTGGCCCGGTTTTTCTCGTTGTAGCGTTTGATCGTATCCGCTACCGTGTGCGACCGGATTGCCCTAAAGGTAATGGTCGTTTTTCCTTTGGCCGATTTCTTAAGTTCCTCCACCAACCTGGCGCCCTCCTCTTCCACGATCTGAAGCATGGTTCGTTCCAGTTGCTTCATCTTTAAACTGGTTTTGGGAACTCCATCCATGCGCACCACATTGATGACAGTGAATTCACAGTCAAGTTTGGATGTCATCTTAAGTGCATACTCGATGGCGATTTTTGATAATTCTGAAAAATCGGTGAGTGCAGTGATTTTTAGAGGCTCCATACGAGAATTTTCAAGCGTCAAAAATAGCTATTCCGTTGAAGATAAGAACTAAATTTGCAGCCATCAACCAGAAATGCAATGTCAATGACAGCGAGAATCTTATGGTTAGCCGCCTCAGCTTTGTTATTCCAATGTGGAAATTCTCAAACGATTGATGGCGATCATATTCGAAAGCACATCAAGGTACTGGCCTCGGATTCTTTGGAGGGTCGTGGTGCGGGTTCAAAAGGCGAAAGGATGGCAGCTGCCTATATCCAATCCCAGTTTGAGTCATTCAAGCTTCAACCCAAAGGTGCCGATGGCAAATACCTTCAGCCTTTTACTTTCAAATCAGGCGTTCACAACACCGGTGAAGAACTTAGCGCAAGCAATGTAATCGGTTACCTCGATAACAGTGCGGCCCACACCATTATCATCGGGGCTCATTACGATCATCTCGGCCTGGGTGGTGGAGGGAACTCCCTCGAAGCCAACTCCGAGGGCATGATTCACAATGGCGCGGACGACAACGCTTCTGGTGTGGCGGGCTTGCTGGAATTGGCTCGCTATTTCTCATTCAATGGAGTGAAGGAAAACAACAACTTCTTGTTCATTTGTTTCAGCGCGGAGGAACTTGGCCTGGTCGGATCAAAATATTTCACAGAAAATCCTTCTATTGACCTGAACCAGGTGACTTATATGATCAACATGGATATGGTTGGTCGCGTGGATCCGGATTCCAGGGTGTTGTCGGTAAGTGGTTCAGGCACAAGTCCCGTTTGGGAGCCGACACTGGCGAAACTGTCGTCTGACAAGATCGTAATTAAGACCGACTCGTCAGGTACGGGACCATCAGATCATACATCGTTTTACCTGAAGAATATTCCCGTGCTGCATTTCTTCACCGGCTCACACCGTGATTATCACAAGCCATCGGATGATTGGGACAAGATCAATTATGCCGGGGAGGTGGATGTGCTGAACGTGATTGTGAACCTGGTGAAAAACCTGGAACCAGAACCCAAACTGACTTTCTTAACCACAAAGAATAAATCCATGAACACAGCGCGCAGTTTTAAGGTTACACTCGGTATCATGCCCAGCTACACTTCTTCAGAGGAAGGACTACAGGTGGATGGTGTAACAGAGGGCAAGCCGGGCTTTGCGGCCGGATTGAAAACCGGGGACATCATCGTGCAGATGGGAGACATGACAATCAAGGACATCCAAAATTACATGGAGGCCCTTTCAAAATTTGAGGCTGGTCAAACCGTACCTGTGAAGGTAAAACGCGAGGGCAAAGTAGTCGAACTGAAGGTGACTTTTTAAGGTTTTTCCTTTCTCTCAACATGATGACCGCCAAACTCATTTCGCAGCGCGGCCACCACTTTACCCGAAAAGGTATCCTCTTGTTGAGATCGATAGCGGGTCAATAGCGATAAGGTGATGGCGGGCATTGGAATGCCCAATTCCAGGGCAGTATCCACCGCCCATTTGCCCTCGCCAGACGAATGCATTACGCCTTTGATCGAATCGAGGTTCTTGTCTTTTTCCAACGCTCTTTGTGTGAGTTCCATCAACCAACTGCGAATCACGGATCCGTGGTTCCATACTTTGGCGATGGCATGAAGATCGAAGGACGAATCGTATTGGTGCATTAACTCAAATCCTTCTGCGATGGATTGCATCATGCCATACTCAATGCCATTGTGAACCATTTTCACAAAATGGCCACTGCCCGTCTTGCCACAATACCAATAGCCATTGGGCACGGAAATGGACTTGAAGATTTCTTCACAATGATCAAATACATCCTTGCGGCCACCAATCATAGTGCACACCCCATGCAGTGCACCATCTACACCGCCACTCGTTCCGCAGTCCAAATAGTGAACGCCCATTTTCTCCAGATCGCGTGCCCGTTGGAGCGTATCCTTGTAAAAAGAGTTTCCCCCATCGATCACGATGTCATCCGCCTTGAGGTAGTTCTTGATATTGTTCAGAATCACATCAATCACATTGCCTGCAGGCACCATGAGCCAGATCACCCGTCTGCCAGACAAGCTTAGGGCCAAATCATGCACGGTAGGCGCGGTTGCAATACCCTCCTTTTCGATTTTCTCCATGGCTACCTTATTAATGTCAAAGGCCACCACATCATGATGGTTTCTTTTGAAGTTAAGGGCCAGGTTGTAACCCATTTTTCCCAATCCAATCAAACCAATTTGCATAGCGATCCGCGCGTTTGGTGTCAAAATCCCCGTTTACAGAGAGGCAAAATACTGTTTATTCAACACCAATAAAATCTCGCCATTGATAAATATGCGCCTGAAATCCACGGCAACCGTTTCAGAACAGATCCTCCAATCGAGTATAAAGTGATGAGAACAGTTGAAACTGTTTAAGATAAACCTGATGTTCGCCTGCGGTTGGCGTATAGCTGATTGCCTCACCCGTCCAGTCACCGGTTACCGATGTCCCCAGCGCCTGAAACGCCAGCCGGGCTGCACCAAGCGCAGAAGAATCCACCTCATTTACCACCAGCACTTCCCGACCGAGAACATGACTAAGCATTTGGACCCATTCCTTTGAATTTGTAAATCCCCCACTTGCCATCACTTTCTTGAAAGGACCCAGGGATTTCATGCTTTCGATGATGGACTTTATCTGAAAGCATATTCCTTCCATCACCGCCCTCCTGAAGTGCATTCTCGTGTGACGAATGTCAATTCCAAAAAAAACGCCACGCGCGCTGGGGTTATAGATAGGAGCGCGTTCGCCAAAGATGTAAGGTAAGAAGACCAGTCCCTCGCAACCGGCTGGTATTTTGCGCACATCCCCAGGCACCGAGACCTCGCTTTCGCGCCCAAATGCCTTTTCAAACCAGGCCAGCACGGCCGCACCATTGTTCGTGGCGCCACCAGCCACGTAGTGGTCCTGGTCCAGAATGTAGTTGAATATTTTTCCATGCTCATCTGGAATATACTTTTTGAGCGTCATGCGAACAGCACCACTTGTGCCAATGGTAACCGCCAACTCTCCCCTCTTCATCACGCCACTACCCAAATTCGCCAGACATCCATCGCTTGCCCCCATCACGAAAGGTATTTCCCGATCGAGGCCCAACCGCTTTGCCTGATCAGGCAAAATGCTTGTCAGGAATGAAGTGGTCGGCACAGGCGTGGAAAGTTGCTCTGCTGAAATGCCGGCAACATTCAGCGCATCGGGCGACCAATGCAGGTTCTGATTGTCGAACAAGCCAGTTGCCGAGGCGATGGAATGATCGACTAGCCACTCATTGAAAAGACGGTAAAACACAAACTCCTTAATCCCCACGATCTTGTTTGCATGTCGGAGCTTGTCAGGCATATGCCTTCGCATCCACATGAGCTTGCACAGGGGAGACATCGGGTGGATAGGCGTGCCTGTTATTTGGTGCAGTTTTTTACCCAGCGATTTTTTCCTGAGTGCCGCTGCTTCCTCGTGGCTCCGCGTGTCGGCCCAGGTGAGCAGGTTGGTCAACGGACGTCCGGCTTCGTCAACCAGCATCACGCTGTGCATGGCGCTGCTAAATGAAATCGCCAACAGACTCCCACTGCCGGTCTTGTCAATCACCTCCTTGAGCAAACCAATAACTGCTTCCGCCACCACGTCCGGGTCTTGTTCGACAAAGTGAGCCTGTGGTGTTACCAACGGATAGGCTTTTTGGAAGGTGGCCAGCACAGAGCCATCGGGCAGCACGGCCGCCCCCTTTGCACTGGATGTGCCAATGTCGATGGCGATGACGATGTTACTCAACTGCTCGGTTTAAGTAACCTCAAAGTAAAACAATAGGGAAGATTAAAAAAGCGCGGTTAGCGCTTCAGGAACTTGTAGGTCGATTTGAAGTTAGCTTCCTCATCGCGTATCGCCAGGAAGTAGTAGCCCTCCGGAAGATCTTTCACCTTGATCCGTATCGAATACTCGTCCACGATTTCAGAATCGATATTGAGTACGTTTCCGATTACGCTATGCAACGCCAGCCTCACCTGCTTGGCATGGGGTGATTCTAGCTTCACATTGAGATACTCCGTAGCTGGATTCGGATAAAGTTGGGCATAACGGGCTGGGTCGATGCGGTCGTACGAGATAAAAGACTCCGAGCTTTGCGCGAAACCACACAGACTCGCGGCAAAGAGGAATGCGGTTAGGACAGTGATTTTACCTCTCGACATCAGCTTTATTTTACGCAAAAACCGACCCAATGGTTCGGCTATTAATAGCCATTAGATGCAATTCGTAAGCCAAAAGTTTAAACCACTGTTAAAAAACGCCCAAAAAGGCCCAAATTGATCAGGAGAGTCTTTTGAAGGCTTGAGGCAAATACTCAATAATGTCTGAGGCGATCATGGACGCCTTCCCCAGATCAGAGGCGGCTTTATCACCAGCCAGGCCGTGAAGGAACACACCGAGCAAAGTTGCCTCCAAAGGTAAATAGCTTTGCGCAAGCAAGCCAGTGAGAATGCCGGTAAGCACATCGCCACTACCGCCAGTTGCCATTCCGGGATTGCCGGTGGAATTGAAATACACTTTGCCACCCGGGTCGAAAATCATGGAGTGGGCGCCCTTCAACACCACGACAGTGTTTAGCCTTTTGGCCAGACTCCGGCCTTTGCTCAGCTTATCAAAGTCATCAGTCCATTCTCCCACCAGTCTTCTGAACTCTCCGGGGTGTGGGGTGAGCACACTGAATGCTGGCACCTTCTCTTGTAACTCCCCATTCTCCGACAAAATGTTCAGTGCATCGGCATCAAAAACCATGGGCTCTCGATATGATTCCAATAACTCACCCATTGCCTTCACGGTGTCCGCATGTTTCCCAATACCCGGGCCGATACCAATGCTGTCGTAATCCAGAAGATCGGGCACAACGGAAAAAACATTGTGGCTTCCGTCCACGGAGGCCATGGCTTCAGGTACGGTTGACTGGATAATGCTATACCCTGCTGCCGGCACGTGCACGGTGAGCAAACCCGTGCCAGCACGCATGGCCGCACGCGCTGCCAGCACACAGGCTCCCATTTTTCCGAAGCTTCCGGAGATGAGCAGGGCCTTTCCGTAGTTGCCCTTGTGCGAAAACTTTGACCTCTCTTTCAATAGCCGCTTGGCACTCTTCTCATCCACCATAAAATGGTCACTGTCAACCTCTTTTAAGAATGCCTTACTCAAACCGATGTCAACTATTTCGACCTGACCTACCACCCGCTCGTTTTCAGGCAAAAGAAATCCCAGCTTTGGTAGTTGAAATGAAACCGTGTAGTCGGCACAAACCGTAGGTCCTGTGGTGTGTTGATCGGCAAAGAGTCCCGAAGGAATGTCGATAGACACAATCTTGCGCCCTGCGCTGTTCATGCCGTTCACCACCTTTTCATAGGTACCTTCGATCGGTCGCGCCAATCCTGAACCAAAAATGGCATCCACTAAGATGTCTACGGTCTTGAAAGTATCTTGAGCTGCATCAGGCAGGATCTCAAATTGCATGACCTTTGGGGGGAGTCTCTTGAGATTCTTTATGAAATCAGCTGATTCTTGCCCGCCCCTTACAATCCAAATGCTAACCGGATAGCCCCAATCTGACAGAAGCCTGGCCACACCAAGGCCATCGCCACCGTTATTGCCCGTCCCGCACACAATGCCCACTCTCTTTGAGGCATCAAATCGCCCAGTGAACCATTGAACAAATGCCTGGCAGGCTCTTTCCATCAAATCGATGGACGCGATGGGCTCATGCTCGATGGTGTAGGCATCGAGTTCTTTGATTTGCCCGGAAGACAGGATCTTGATCACAACCAAAGTTAAGCATTGGGCGGTGCACCAGGCATCGCCAATTTGGTCGGTTGTTCAGATTGCTTACTTACTTGGGAGCCTCCAGTCCAAAAAAATGGTAATTGAGCGGTATGTACTTTTTCCACTCTTCAGGAACCTGACTTTCCTCGAAAATGGCATCGACCGGGCATGCCGGCACGCAGGCATCACAATCGATGCAAACATCCGGATTGATAAAAAGTTGCTTTCCTGTTGGGTCAAAACCTTCTTCTTTCACCTCCTGTCCACTGCCCTCCGTGTTGACCGGTCCGTGAATGCAATCAACGGGGCATACATCGACACAGGCGGTATCGCAAGTACCTACACAAGGTTCACAAATGGTGTATGGCATAAGTCAGTATACTTTGATGATGAACGTCATATCCAAAATAGGAAAATAAACTTAGAATTCCGCTCGATTGTTATTCTGCTGTGCGGAGGGTAATTTTAGATAATCCAAAGAACGTATGAGCGATAGTATTGTGAACGGTAAGAAATCCGTTGTCGATAAGGAAAAAGTCGTAATCCGGTTTGCAGGCGACTCGGGCGATGGCATGCAGCTAACTGGCTCGCAGTTCAGCTTCACTTCCGCCCTATTTGGTAACGATTTGGCCACTTTCCCCGACTTTCCGGCCGAGATTCGGGCCCCATTGGGCACGGTGGAGGGTGTGTCTGGCTTCCAGGTGCAAATCGGTGGAGTGGATATTTATACGCCTGGCGATCAGGCCGATGTGCTGGTGGCCATGAACCCCGCTGCCCTGATGGCCAACCTTCAGCATGCTCGACCTGGAGGAAATGTGATTGTGGACCTGGATGCATTTGATGATAGAAACATCGCAAAAGCGGGCTTCAAGGCTAATCCGTTGGAAGATGAAACCCTGGACGCCTACAATGTGGTTGAGGCACCCATTTCATCATTAACGAAAACTGCGCTTGAGGGCATCCAACTGGACAATAAGAGCATCATGCGGTGCAAGAATATGTTTGCATTGGGCATGATGTACTGGCTGTTCGACCGCCCGCTCAGTGATACCGAAAAATACATCGAAGGAAAGTTTAAGAAAATGCCTGCCGTGGCAGAAGCCAATAAGAAAGCGCTGCATACGGGTTATCATTTTGCGGAGACCATTGAAGCACTACCCTCGCGCTATAAGGTGCCGCCTGCCAAAATTGAAAAAGGAAAATATCGTCACATCTCGGGCAACGTAGCCACCGCATGGGGCCTGATGGCTGCTGCCGAAAAAATGGGTAAGCAGCTTTTTTATGGATCGTATCCTATTACCCCTGCGTCAGACATTCTGCACGAGCTGAGCAAGCACAAGAACTTTGGGATCATTACGCTGCAAGCAGAAGACGAAATTGCAGCCGTTTGTTCTGCGATTGGTGCAAGCTATGCGGGTCAATTAGGTACAACGGCATCTTCTGGTCCCGGCCTGGCCTTAAAGGGTGAAGCCATCGGGCTTGCCATCATGTCAGAGCTACCACTGGTTGTTATTGACGTACAACGCGGTGGGCCTTCAACTGGGTTGCCCACGAAAACCGAACAGGCAGATATCAATATTGCTTTGTATGGTCGCAACAGCGAAAGCCCCTGCATCGTGCTGGCAGCCAGTACACCGTCCAATTGCTTCGAGTTTGCCTTTCAAGCTGCCCGATTGAGCGTGGAGCACATGACTCCGGTAATCTTGCTAACAGACGGATATCTGGCCAATGGGTCGGAGCCCTGGATTATTCCGAAAATGTCGGGGTTGCCTTCTATCAATGTGCCCTTGGCCTCGGCAAACGGTGAAGGATTTAAGCCGTACCTGCGGGATTCGAACAAACTTTCAAGATACTGGGCGCTTCCGGGTACGCCAGGCATGGAACACCGCATTGGTGGACTTGAAAAACAAGAGCTGACGGGCAACGTATCATATGACCCGGTGAACCACGAGAAAATGGTGAAAACACGCGCAGAAAAAGTGGCTCGCGTGGCAAATTTCATCCCCGAATTGGAAGTAATGGGTGGCGATGGAAAATTGCTGGTGGTCGGTTGGGGAGGAACGTACGGTGGGCTGCATACCTCTGTCAGTGAATTGCAACAAGCCGGAAAAAAGGTCGACCACGCCCACTTTAATTATATCAACCCTCTTCCGAAAAACACGGAACAAGTTCTCTCACGTTATGAAAAGGTGTTGGTGTGCGAGTTGAACATGGGGCAATTTGCCGCCTACCTGCGAAGCCAGTTCCCGAAAGTGAACATCCATACCTATAACAAGATCCAGGGCCAACCTTTCACAGTCACTGAGCTCAAGGAAACCTTCATCAATCATTTAAAAGACTAATCACCATGGCCGATACGATAGATGTAAAGAAAGAAATGAAGCTGACGAAGAAAGACTTTGCCAGCGATCAACTTGTGCGTTGGTGCCCGGGCTGTGGAGACTATGCCATTCTCTCAGCGATGACCAATGCCATGCCGATGATGGGTCTAAAAAGGGAAGACATCGTGTTTGTATCCGGCATCGGGTGCGCGGCACGGTTTCCGTACTACATGAATACCTACGGGTTTCATACCATTCACGGTCGGGGCCCCGCGATTGCGACCGGGGTGAAGCTCGCAAATCCAAATCTGAGCGTGTGGGAAGTGCAGGGAGATGGTGACGCATTGGCAATTGGTGGAAATCATTTCATCCACGCCTTAAGAAGGAACATAGACATTAACATTCTTTTGTTCAACAATGAAATCTATGGGTTGACGAAAGGTCAATACTCTCCCACCTCACCTCAGGGGCTGGTAACAAAATCCACGCCGTACGGTGCAGTGGAAAGACCCTTCCACGCAGGAGAGTTGGTGATTGGTGCACAGGGTACCTACTATGCCCGTACAATCGATGCCAACCCCAAGTTAATGACTGACATTTTTGTGAAGGCGGCTACGCATGTGGGCACTTCGATGGTCGAGATATTGCAAAACTGTGTGATCTTTAACGACAATGCCCATGACGCGGTAACCGGCCGCGATAATCGTGATGACTTTCAGTTGCACCTGGAACACGGCAAGCCGATGCTGTTTGGCAAGAACAAGGAGAAAGGCATCCGACTGAATGGCTTTACCCCTGAAGTGGTGAAGCTGGGTGAAAATGGAATTACGGAAAAAGATATTCTGGTGCATGATGCCCATACGGCCGATACCACTTTGCATATGATGCTGGTGCGCATGGCTCCGCCCAAATACCCGGTGGCATTGGGTGTGATACGCGAAGTGAAAGCCCCTGCATATCAGGAGATGCTGGATGAAGAAAAACGCAAGAGCAGAGAACGTGCAAAGTACCATACGATGGATGAGTTGTTGAACAGTGGCGAAACCTGGACCATTCAATGAGTGCAGCTGCGCTGATCATATTCTTCGCGTGTGCGGTGCTGATGGTAGGAGCCGCGGTCATCATTTCCAACCTGGTTGCCCCAAAATCAAAAAATCAGCAAAAGGAAGAACCCTATGAGTGCGGAATTCCCACGCAGGGACCGTCCATGATTCAGTTCAAGGTGGGTTATTACCTGTTTGCGATTTTGTTTCTCATCTTCGATGTAGAGACGGTTTTTATTTTTCCCTGGGCCGTGGTGATGAAAGATGTAGGTATGGCGGCATTTATTGAGATCGTCATTTTCTTCCTGGTGCTGGGCTTGGGTTTGTTATATGCATGGAAAAAGAAGGCGTTGGTATGGGAGTAAATCAGAACACAGTTAACCCCGCTCAATACGAGCAATTGATAAAGGATTTTCCTGGGGAGATCAAGCGGGGTCCCGGAAGCAACATTGTCATCACTTCGTTGGATGGCGTAGTGAACTGGGCTCGCTCCAATTCGTTGTGGCCGTTGGTTTTTGGCACCAGCTGCTGCGCGATTGAGATGATGGCCACCGGGGCAAGTCGCCACGACTGGTCAAGGTTTGGTACCGAGGTGGCACGGGCCACACCCCGGCAATCGGACTTGATTGTAATCGCAGGCACCATCGTGAACAAGATGGCACCAGTGCTGAAAAGGCTTTATGATCAAATGGCAGACCCGAAATATGTGATTGCCATGGGTGCATGCGCTACTTCGGGCGGACCGTTTTATTATAACACCTACTCGGTTGTGAAAGGAGCGGACCACATCATTCCTGTGGACGTTTATGTACCCGGCTGCCCACCAAGGCCTGAAGCCTTGCTGTATGGCATCATGCAGCTGCAGAAAAAGATCAAAGGAGAGTCGATGGCAGCGCCTCGCGATCCGATGAAGGATTTTGTTTGATTATGAACAATGAAGAATTAAAGTCGTTTATCACCCAACGCGTTCCCGATGCTCAGTACATCGATGGGAAACAATTTTTAGAATGTAAAATCCCTTCCTCAGAGTGGCTTGCGCTGGCCAAAGACTTGAAAGCCGACTCCTCCACCTCCTTTGACTACCTGTTTTGCCTTACCGGCATCGACTATGCCGATCACATGGAAGTGGCATATCACATGAGATCAACCCAGCTTGGCCATGAAATGGTGGTGAAGGCGAGCATTCCTTCTCGCGAAACACCGACCATAGAAAGTGTGTGTCACATTTGGCGTACAGCCGAATTTCATGAGCGCGAAGCATATGATCTGTTTGGCATTGTGTTCGCCAACCATCCCGACCTGAGAAGGTTACTTCTTACTGACGATTGGGAAGGTTACCCCATGCGCAAGGATTATGAAGATCCCATTAACATGATTGAGTACTGATGGAAGGAGAAGTGGCCATAAAAGACCTCGAGTCGCAAGAGTACTTCATCAACATGGGGCCTCAGCACCCCTCTACGCACGGGGTGTTGCGCTTGGTGCTTTCTCTCGATGGCGAAATCATCCGGAAAGTTGAACCACACCTTGGATACATCCATCGATCGATCGAAAAGATGTGCGAACACGACAGCTATCAGCAAATCGTGCACCTCACCGACCGCATGGATTATCTGTCCTGTCACATCAACAACGAAGCCGTTTGCCTTGGTGTTGAACGTGGACTTGAGATTGAGGTGCCCGACCGAGTAAAGGTAATCCGGACCATCATCGGGGAACTGACCCGCCTCTCCTCTCACCAACTGTGGTGGGGCGTTATGGGCATGGACCTGGGCGCCATCACCACCTTCTTATATGGCTTCCGCGACCGTGAGTTGATCACCGACATCTTTGAAGAGACCTGTGGCGCCCGGCTTACGATGAACTACAACATCCCGGGCGGGCTCATGTTCGACATTCATCCGAATTTCCAAAAGCGTACAAAGGATTTCGTCACCCATTTCAAAAAGAAATTGCCCGAGTACGATCAGCTATTGTCGAATAATGTGATTTTCCGGCAACGCACGGAAGGCATCGGTAAGCTAACCAAAGAAGATGCAATCAGCTACGGAGTTACAGGACCTGCCGGACGAGCATCCGGCTTTTTTTGCGATATCCGGAAGCATCATCCTTACAGCGCCTACGACAAAGTTCAATTCAAAGAGATACTGGATACCGAAGGAGATTGCTTCGCCCGATATAGGTGCCGGATTGCAGAAATGTGGGAGTCGCTGTCGATCATCGAGCAACTGATTGATAACATTCCAGAAGGTCCGATTAAGACGCCAACAAAGGCAGTTATCAAACTGCCTAAGGGCGAATGGTACCAATGCGTGGAAACTGCCCGTGGTGAATTTGGCGTATACATCATCAGCGAAGGCCAAAAGAGTCCCTATCGCTTGAAGTTTCGGTCACCAGGTTTTAGTAACCTTTCTGCCCTCGATCACATGGCACGCGGCTCCAAGATCGCGGACCTCGTGGCCATCATGTCAACCCTCGACCTAGTCATTCCTGATATTGATCGCTAAATGAAATTCCTATACGATTTTTCCTACCTTACCCAGGGCATCCACGACGGGCTCTCCGCCAGCTTTGAACCCACCACCGTAACCATCATCGAGATGGCCATCGCTGGGGTATGTTTCATGATTCTTTTTGCCATCCTTGGCCTGGTACTCGTTTACGCGGAGCGTAAGGTGAGCGCGGTGATCCAACAGCGCCTCGGCCCGATGCGTGTTGGCAAGTGGGGTACAGCGCAGACCCTGGCCGATGTGGTGAAGCTGCTTTTTAAAGAGCCGCTAATTAACAAAGAGGCCGACAAAATACTTTTCAACCTCGCTCCATATATTATCATGCTCGCTGCCTTTATGGCCATGGCCGCATTGCCGTTTGCCAAGGGGCTTCAGACGTTAGACTTTGACATTGGCATTCTGTACGTGTCTGCGGTGTCGTCCTTGGGAGTGATTGGTGTACTACTGGCCGGATGGTCGTCCAACAACAAATACTCGCTTATTGGTGCCATGCGATCGGGTGCGCAGATCATTAGCTATGAACTTTCGGTGGGCTTGTCGCTGCTTACCATCGTGGTGCTGATTGGCAGCTTACAACTCAGCACCATCGTGGAATCGCAAGCCAACGGCTGGTGGATTTTCAAAGGACACATCCCCGCGGTGATCGCTTTTATCATCTTCATGATTGCGAGCACGGCAGAGACCAACCGCGGGCCTTTCGATCTCGCAGAAGCAGAATCGGAACTAACAGCCGGCTTTCACACAGAATATTCCGGGATGAAGTTTGCTTTCTTCTTCCTGGCTGAGTTTGCAAACATGTTTATCGTGTGCGCGATTGGCGCTACCGTCTTCTTAGGAGGTTGGATGCCGTTCCACATCGGAGGGTGGGAAGGATTTAATCATGTGATGGACTACATCCCTCCCATCTTTTGGTTTTTTGGTAAGGTGGGGTTCCTGATCTTTCTGATGATGTGGTTCCGCTGGACCTTTCCAAGGTTACGCATTGACCAGTTATTGACATTGGAGTGGAAATATTTGCTGCCTATCAACTTAGCGAACATTTTGTTGATGGCGTTCTTGAGTTTGATGGGGTGGCATTTTTAGATAGGAAGGAACAGGCCGCTCCTACGGAGCTGACCTCTGAGGAGTTGATCTGTTTAATGACAGGTCGCTCCTAACGGAGCTAATCTAAAGGAGAAGATGAAGGAGCCCCGAGGGGCAATCGGTTATTCAAATAAAAGGAAACAATCAGGAAGCCCGGTAGGGGCGACCTGTCATGGATAAAAGAAAAACAATCAGCAAGCCCCGTAGGGGCGACCCGTGATTGAAGGAACGAAAAATCAGGGAAGCCCTGTAAGGGCGACCTGTCATCGATAAAGAAAACGAACAGAAAGCCCGGTAAGGGCGACCTGTCATTGACAAAAGAAAAACAATCAGCAAGCCCCGTAGGGGCGACCTGTCATGGATAAAAGAAAACAATCAGCAAGCCCCGTAGGGGCGACCTGTGAATAAAGAAACGATGAAATCAGCGAAGCCCTGTAAGGGCGACCTGCCGATAAAATCAGCGAAGCCCCTGTAAGGGCGACCTGTCATTGGATAAAAGAAAACGAACAGAAAGCCCGTAGGGACGACCTGTGACTAAATTAGGAAAAGAAAATATATCGCAAGCCCCGTAGGGGCGACCTGTGAATAAAGAAACGATAAAATCAGGGAAGCCCTGTAAGGGCGACCTGTCATTGGATAAAAGAAAACGATCAGCAAGCCCCGTAGGGGCGACCTGTGAATAAAGAAACGATGAAATCAGCGAAGCCCTGTAAAGGGCGACATGTCATTGGATAAAAGAAAAACAATCAGCAAGCCCCCGTAGGGGCGACCTGTGAATAATAAAGAAACGATAAAATCAGCGAAGCCCCTGTAAGGGCGACCTGTCATTGATAAAAGAAAACAAAAAGAAAGCTCAATGGCCAACACCTTTACACAAATCCTTATACAAATTGTCTTTGCGGTCAAAGGCCGCCAAAACCTTATTGCGGAAAAAAACCGTGAGGAGCTTCAGAAGTACATGACAGGCATCGTGACGGAAAGAGGCCAAAAATTGTTGGCCATCTACTGTATGCCGGATCACACCCATATCCTCATTGGATTCAAACCATCCATCATGATCTCGGATTTGGTTCGCGACATCAAAGCTGGGTCCAGCAATTTTATCAATAAAAAAAATTGGATTACCGGTAAGTTTAGCTGGCAGGACGGCTATGGCGCCTTTTCCTATTGCAACAACCACATGGAAAATGTGGTCAGCTATATTCGCAACCAGGCTGAACACCACCGACAGACAACATTCAGAGAGGAATATTTGAAACTATTGGATGAATTTGATATCGTTCATAACGATGAATACTTATTTGATTGGGTCGCCTGAGTTCTGTTTAAAATCTCCAGTCGCGTTGACAAAAATCAGGCGCGGCCTACTTGAGTTTGAATGAATGAGATAATTATATTGGAGGATTGAGATGAAGAGTTTGATTAGGTACTTCAAGAATATTTTTGCCGGCCTTCGTACCCTCGTACAGGGAATGAAGATCACAGGCCACTACTTCACCCATCCCAAAGAGATTATCACACAACAATACCCGGAGAACCGCGATACGCTAAAAATGTTCGATCGGTTTCGCGGAGAAGTGGTGCTCCTTCACGACCAAAACAATGAACACAAATGCACAGGTTGTTCTGCCTGTGAAGTGGCTTGTCCCAACGGCACGATTGAGATCATTTCAAAGCGTATTGAGCAAGATGGCCGTAAGGTAAAGGCCCTCGATAAATTCGTGTATCATCTGCAAATGTGTACCATGTGTGGTTTATGCATTCCAGCCTGTCCTACCGATGCCATTGTGATGGCCAACACCTTCGAACATGCCGTATTCGACCGATCCAAGCTCACGAAGACCTTGAATAAGCCCGGCTCCAAAATCATGGATGGAATCAAATGAGTGCGAACACGATCATATTCTATAGCCTGGCCACCATCATGATCGTGTTTTCGCTTTTGGCCGTCACATCACGAAGGATATTAAGGGCAGCTGTCTACCTGTTGTTTGCGTTGGCTGCCACAGCAGGTGTTTACTTCATGGTACACTACTATTTTCTGGCGGCCGTGCAGCTGATTGTATACGCAGGCGGCATCGTGGTGCTAATCATCTTTTCAATCCTGCTTACTTCACACATCAGCGAAAAAATGCCGAAGCCGGACTTATTAAAAGTCGCACTCACCGCCATACTCGCGCTGGTGGGTTCAGTTATTGGGCTTTATGTACTTACCAATCATCAGTTCAATGCGCAAGCGGACACGGGCCTGAAGGCCAGCATGTCGACCATCGGGAAAAAGTTGTTGGGTTATGGTGACGGAGGATATGTGCTTCCCTTTGAAGTGATCAGTATCCTGCTGCTGGCAGCCATGGTGGGTGCCATCGTGGTAGCCAAACGCAACAAACCCGGCAAAAATGCTTGACGAAATTCCGATACAGAACGCGCTCATTGTGACCACCCTGATGTTTTTTATTGGGGTGTACGGATTCCTCACGCGCAAGAACCTCATCACCATGCTGATCAGCATCGAGCTGATGCTGAATGCCGTGAACTTGAACTTCGTCTTCTTCGACAACTACTTGTATCCCGGCAAGCTCGAAGGTCACTTCTTCTCCTTATTTATTATCGCCATTGCAGCAGCTGAAGCAGCGGTAGCCATTGCGATCTTCATCAATCTGTATCGCAACATTCGCAACATTGACGTAGAAAGCGTAGACGAAATGAAATACTGATGAGCTACGATTACACCATCTGGATCCTGGCCCTACCCGCGCTGGCCTTTTTGATCAACGGGCTGGGCAGCAGCCGACTTCCAAGGGGTGCGTCCGGTTGGTTGGCGGTGATGGCCATTGGCATCGCTGCCGTGCTGTCGTGGAACACGGCATTCCATTTCTTCACAGGAACACGAGAGACGGTAATTGCCACGAAGTTTACGTGGCTTCGCTTCACCGATAGTCTGCAAATCGACATGGGCATCTTACTGGACCCGATTTCAGTGATGATGCTGGTCGTGATCACAACGGTATCACTTATGGTTTTCATTTACAGCATAGGGTACATGAAAGACGAGCGCGGTTATGATCGCTATTTTGCCTTCCTGTCATTATTTAGTTTTTCGATGCTGGGTTTGGTCGTGGCTACCAACCTCTTTCAGATGTACATGTTCTGGGAGCTGGTGGGTGTATCATCGTACTTGTTGATCGGATTTTATTATGATAAGCCTTCGGCAGTTGCGGCCGCGAAGAAAGCGTTCATTGTTACCCGGTTTGCCGACCTCGGCTTTCTCATCGGCATACTAATTATTTCTTTCTATACCGGAACGTTCGACTTTGGCATCCTGACCAACCCGGCAGCACTCACATTACCAGTTACCGGCACCTTCATGGGATTGTCGGCCATTACCTGGGCCCTCATTCTTGTCTTCATAGGCGGTGCCGGCAAGTCGGCCATGTTTCCGCTACACATCTGGTTGCCCGATGCCATGGAAGGCCCCACTCCCGTGTCGGCTTTGATACATGCGGCAACGATGGTGGTGGCGGGTGTGTACCTGGTAGCGAGGCTCTTCCCTATGTACAACGTACTCGGCCCCGAGGGGCTTGAAGTGGTGGCCTTCGTGGGTGCGTTCACAAGTTTGTTTGCAGCGGTCATCGCCAGTGTGCAGGGCGACATCAAGCGCATCCTGGCATTCTCCACCATGTCGCAAATTGGATACATGATGTTGGCACTCGGGGTTTCCGGGATGGAAGGTGGAGCCGCTTTAGGTTATACAGCTTCTTTGTTCCATTTGTTCACGCATGCCTTTTTCAAAGCTTTGCTTTTCCTTGGTGCAGGCGCAATCATTCATGCTGTTCATACCAACGACATTTGCGACATGGGTAATCTCAGGAAATACTTGCCCATTACCCACGCGCTATTTCTCATCGCCTGTCTTGCGATAGCGGGTGTCCCTCCCTTTGCTGGATTCTTCAGCAAAGATGAAATCCTATCCGCTGTTGCGGCCCATCATCCGATCTACTTTGCAATCGCAGCTGGTACTGCGGGGCTTACCGCCTTCTACATATTCCGGTTGTACTTCGTAGTCTTCTGGGGCGGTGAGAAAGCCTATGAGCGTGCGCCCCATGAGTCTCCGGCTGTGATGTGGGTGCCAATGGCGATTCTTGCTTTGGGTGCCGTGTTTGCGGGCTTCATTCCCTTTGGAGAATTCATTTCAGCAGATCGTACTCCACTCGTTACGCATTTGCATTGGCCGGTGGCCATCACCTCGATCGTGCTTGCTGGCGCGGGCATTGCCTTGGCGTGGAGTTTTTACAAAATGCCATCGGCACAACCTCAAAGAATCATCAGTGCCCTGGGCGGACTTTACACCAGTGCCGTGAAGAAATTTTACTTTGACGAACTCTACCTGGCTATCACCAAAGGCATCATCTTTCGATTTGTCTCCAAGCCGATTGCCTGGTTCGATCGAAATGTGGTGGATGGATTCATGAACGCCACTGCGGCCGTCACCAACGAAATTTCGTCCAGCATTAAAACATTACAGTCCGGGCAGTTGCAAAAATACGCGTTCATCTTCCTGGCCGGTGTGCTGGTTCTTTTGTTAAGCTATCTCTACGCCATGCAATGAATATTCTGATTCTTCATATTGCCGTGCCTGCGCTCACCGCCCTTGCGATGGCATTCATGCGCAATGCCAGGCAGGTGAAAATCACCGCTGCCATTGGCATGTCTATTCAACTCATTCAATCGCTCATTCTTCTGTATTTGTTCTTGCAGCAGCGTGCAAGCGGCAACACCGAACCCGTATTGTTTGCCGCCAGTTATTACTGGTACTCATCGCTCGCCATTTCCTTCGACATTGGCGTGGATGGCATTGCCGTGGCCATGATTCTGCTGACCTCGATCGTGATTTTCACCGGCATCTTTGCTAGCTGGGAAGTGGAACATCTTTATAAAGAGTTCTTCATCTCCCTCATTGTGCTTGCCACAGGCGTGTATGGCTTCTTCGTTTCACTGGATTTATTTGTATTGTTCCTGTTCTTTGAATTAGCGGTAATCCCCATGTACCTGCTGATTGGCATCTGGGGAAGTGGGCCGAAGGAATATGCCGCCATGAAGCTGACACTCATGCTGATGGCCGGCTCGGCACTGCTGGTGGTAGGTATTTTGGGGTTGTATTTCTATTCTGATGTAGACGGTGCGCACACGTTTAATATGCTGCTGTTGGCGCAACAAAACTTTGCACCCGAGATGCAGCGCTTCTTCTTCCCGATGCTGTTCATCGGTTTTGGTGTAATAGGCGCGCTATTCCCGTTCCATACGTGGTCGCCCGATGGACATAGTTCTGCACCTACTGCTGTCTCCATGCTCCACGCGGGCGTGCTGATGAAACTCGGAGGCTACGGCTGCTTAAAGGTGGCGATATTTCTCCTCCCGCAGGCTGCGCAAGAGCTCTCCTGGATTTTCCTGATCTTAACGTCTATCTCCGTCATTTATGGAGCACTTGGCACCATTGTTCAAACGGATCTCAAATACATTAACGCTTATTCTTCCGTGAGTCACTGCGGGCTCGTGTTATTTGGTTTGCTTATGCTGAACAAGACTGCTTCGAATGGCGCTGTGCTTCAAATGGTATCACACGGTTTAATGACCGCTCTCTTCTTTGCTTTGATCGGGATGCTGTATTCCAGAACACACACGCGCATCGTAACACAAATGGGCGGGTTGATGAAAGTGCTTCCATTCCTGTCCGTGTGTTATGTCATTGGTGGTCTTGCATCATTGGGTTTGCCCGGCTTGAGTGGGTTCGTGGCAGAGATGACGATCTTCGTTGGCGCCTTTCAGCATTCCGATACATTTCACCGCGTGGCCACTATCATCGCAGTGTCCTCCATCGTGGTGACGGCCGTCTACATCCTGCGCGTGGTGGGTACGTTGCTGATGGGGCCTGTGCGCAGCGATGAGTACCATCAATTTCCAAAAGCACGCTGGTACGAAAAAATTGCAACAGTGGCACTGATTGCCGGGATCCTGATCATCGGGTTAACGCCATTATGGCTCTCCGATATGATCATGGATAGCCTGACACCCATCATCAACAACCTAACCCTGAAGTAGCATGACCCTGGACCAGTTGCTTCTGATGAGACACGAGTGGTTGCTGATCGCACTCGCCCTGGTGTTGCTGGTGATGGAAATCAACTACCCTGAAGATCGCAAGGCGAAACTCATACCCATCGCTTCCATAGGTTTCGGACTGATTACGCTCATCGGGTTCTTGCCCGCATCGGCAGGCAGCCTGTTTGGCGGCATGTACCTCATCGACCCGCTACGACTGCTCATGAAGAATATTTTGAACCTGGGCGTGTTGATCGTTTTCCTTCAGGCAGGTTCGTGGTTGCGGCAGTCGTCCAATCAAAATCGGGTGGTGGAATTTTACTTGTTGCTGCTGTCCAGTGTGATCGGTATTGACTACATGATTTCGGCCGGGCATTTCCTCATGTTTTATTTGGGACTTGAACTGCTCACTATTCCCATCACCGCGGCAGCTTCTTACGACCAATACAAAAGCAAGTCGGCAGAAGCGGGAATCAAACTCATTCTTTCTTCAGCCTTTTCTTCAGCGTTGCTGTTATTTGGCTTATCGATGATTTATGGCGCGTTGGGATCGCTCTACTTTTCAGATTTGATCTTCAGCAACGATCTTATCGAGGTTTTCGGTTTCATTTTCTTCTTCGCGGGCTTGGCATTCAAAATCAGTATTGTACCGTTCCACCTTTGGACGGCCGATGTGTATGAGGGAAGTCCAACGAACGTTACTTCCTATCTCTCAGTAGTTTCGAAAGGGGCGGCTGTGTTTGTAATGGTTTTGTTGTTTTTCACGCTGTTCCGCTCGATGCAGGATTTATGGCAGCAGGTGATTTATGCGACAGCTATTTTCACGATGACCATCGGTAACTTGTTTGCGATCCGCCAACAAAACCTGAAGCGATTCCTCGCCTTCTCCTCCATTGCCCAAGCAGGCTTCATCCTTTTAGGGATTGTGGGCGGCACCTCTCTGGGAATGGCTACGGTTCTTTATTTCGTGCTCGTGTACGTCTTCAGCAACCTGGCCGCCTTTGGCGTAGTGATTGCCATTGAACGGGCTTCCGGCAAATTGAACATCAATGATTACAACGGACTTTATCACACCAACCCAAGATTGAGCCTGGCCATGATGCTGGCACTATTTTCATTGGCTGGCATTCCACCGCTGGCAGGTTTCTTTGGAAAGTTTTTCTTGTTCAGCGCGGTGGCTGAATCCGGGCTGTACGTATTGTTGATTGTGGCCGTGGCCAATGCGGTGATCTCTTTGTATTATTACTTGCTGGTGGTAAAAGCGATGATGATCAACAAGGGAGAATCGCCCATTGCCTATTTTCAAAGTGACTACGCCACGCGGGTGGCGCTTTCTGCATGCGTTGCGGGTATTGTGATTACCGGGTTTTATAGTCCGGTGTTTGAGTATATCAGGAACATTTGTTTGGAGGCATTATAAATCTTTTAATTGTGATTTAGAATTTCATAACGAGTTGCCCGTTGCCCGTTGCCAGTTTCCAGTTGCCGGTAGTTGGCGAGTTGAGAATTAAAGTTTAGAGTTTGGATTTTGTAATTTGATTACCAAAGAATGAGTTCGCTGAGGAAATTTGAACATAAGACGATAGAAGTGGATGGTGAAGTGTTTCGCATCATCGAGGCGGGCATGACCAAAGAACGCGCAGAATTCCTCCAAAAGCTGTTGGCTCACAATAAGCTTGAAACCCGCGTTGAGGAAGTACCTGCCAAAGAGCCCGGCCAGTCCCCGACATACAACCTCATTACGGCCGATGTGACGTTTAACCCCATTGTAAAAGTGTACAACCGTGAACTTCGCACGTTCGATGGCAAGCGTGTTACCCCCGACTACTGGGAACAAAAAACCGACAAGGCAGAGCCGAATTATTGGGATAGGAGTAAGAAGGATTTTTAATAGCGGGATTGAAATTCGCCTAAAAAGTTGATCTGCCGACAATAATGGGGCGTTTTCGCATGGTGAAAACCAAAATCCGCAGGTTTTGGTTATCTTGGAACCAGTAACCCAGGGGCAATGACTTCGAAACAGATTAAGTCCGAAATTACTAAGTCACTTGACCAAGTGCCGGAGTCGGTGCTTATGGAACTACTTGCATATCTCAAGCAAATTGAAAAGCTGCCGGCTGAAAAAGTAAATCTTATCAGCAAGCTCAAGCAAATACTGGCGGAGGACCGGCACCTGTTGGAACGTCTCGCTAAATGATCAGCGTCCAAGAGGTCATAGAAATTCACTATATACTGATAGAAAGATTTGGAGGCGCGAAAGGAATCCGTGATCGTGGCCTACTTGAGTCTGCCGTCCGCAGACCCTTCCAAACATTTGACGGAATTGAACTCTACCCTCTTCCAATTGAGAAAGCGGCAGCCATTTTTGAGAGCATTGTCTGCAACCATCCGTTTATCGATGGCAACAAGCGAATCGCTTGGGTTTTGTTGCGATTAACTCTTTTGAACAAGAGCTGCGATGTCCGAGCGTCAGAAAATGACAAATATGAATTTGTTATGAATGCCGCGAGCGGTAAGCTAAACTTTGAAGAAATACGCTTGTGGATTGAACAACATGTAGTGTCACGTTAAAATACATGACATTGGAAGTGGGCAGTTTGCGGAACCATAAAGTGAATACATTGTTTCAATCCAGCGGCAAATACTCAACAGGATCAATCGCCTTCCCATCTTTCAGCAACTCAAAGTGAAGGTGATTCTTGTCCGAAAGACCAGTATGACCTACCAGGCCAATCAACTGACCCTTGGATACGTTGTCTCCCTTTTTCACATTCATTGACTTCAGATGTGAATAGGAGGTTGAAAAGGTTTCGCCATGTTTGATCACGATGATGTTACCCCAGGCATGTGCCATTTCGGCCTTCACCACTACCCCCTCCTGGGCGGCAACCACACTCACGCCTTCATCGGCAATCATGTCAATACCGGTGTGCATTCGCATCTTCTTCAACACCGGGTGCATCCTTTCACCATAGCCACTGGCCATTGAAAAACTGTTTTTGCTGATTGGCAGGCTCAGTTTGATCTCTTCCTGGTTTCGTGACGCAAATCCGGCCAAAAAGCCCACAGTGGAAAAGAATGCGAGCGCGTAAAACCCAATGTGGAGTATTTTGGCTTTTTTCATATGATTTGTTGGGGTTTGACCTTATCAAGGTAACTTATTGCCAGGTTTCTTCCAACCGGTCGGGCATCCAACCGGCCGGCAAAGATCACTTCATCGCCTCATCCTTTTTTTTCACCAATTCCTCCATTACGCCTTGCAGCTTTTTTACTCCAGCCATCAGCTGATCGGTCGGGCGGGCATCGGCACTTTGTAAGTAGGCCAGCATACCCAAAAACTTGTCTTGCAGTGATACGATGGTCACCTCCTCGCCCGGTCGCAGATAGGTGGCACCGTACATGATGTCGGGATTGTCAGGTTGGCCCTCACCGATCATGTCGCGCAAGGTCGTGTACTGGGCTTTTTTCAACTTCTTTTTGCCATTGATCAACGCTTCAATCTCGGTTCGAATTTCCTGAAGCTTTACATAACTGTCGTAGCAAATCATTGAATAGCCCGTATGCAATTCGAGGTCCATCTCACTGATCTTCGTCCGCGGATCCATCTTCACTTCGATGGGTTGTTCCGAAACGTTCCCATCCACGATGAGCCGCACCGTGTATTTTCCAGGATGGACGTATGGACCCTGCGGGCCAGTGGGTGTTCGCTTGTACACCGCAGCGATCGCCAGCGATCGGGAGCTGCCCGGAGGATTGGGGTACTTCAAGTTCCAAATCCATCGGTGATGTCCTGCGCTGGTGCCCAATGAACTTGCGGGCTTGATCCAGTATGTTGGGTGTGGCATGGAGGTCGTGTCCAACACCTCGGGCGGATCATCGCTTGAATACCTTCGAACGAGTTTACTGTTTGCATCCAGAATCTCAATACTCACTTTGGTCGCATTGTTCTTCAACACATAGTCGAGGATGGCGCCATCGGGCGGGTTTTGTCCGGTGGGCTCTTCCGGTGTGAGTGGCGTATCCGTAAACATATTATCACGCACGCGATAGGCAGCAGGAGGGGCCACCAGGTAATCACCGGAGGCGGCTCTCATCTTGGCCAAATCTCGCAGCGGATTGATGTTGTCCATGATCCAGATGGAACGGCCATGGGTTCCGATCACGAGATCATTTTCATGAATCACCAGGTCGCGAATGGAGGTGGCCGGCATGTTCATGCGCAGGGATTGCCAGTTGTTCCCATCGTCAACGGAGAAATACACCTCTCGTTCTGTTCCTGCGAAAAGGAGACCTCTCTGTTCGATATCTTCCCGCACCGCGTTAACCGGGCCGCTTGGATTCATTCCGTTAACCACCTCTTGCCACGAAGCACCGCCATCGGTTGTCTTATAAACATGTGGCCGCATGTCATCCTTGCGGATGGCATTGACTGCGATGTAAGCCGTGTTCACATCAAAATGACTTGCATCGATCTGCGAAACTTTATCCCAGGATTTCAGCTCTTTGGGCGTCACATCCTTCCACGTCTCGCCACCATCGTTGGTTCGATGCACCAATCCGTCATCCGTACCTGCCCAAATGGTATTCACATCCAGGAGTGATGGGCCTACGGCATAAATCACCGCACGTTGTGACATGGTGTTCATGCTTTCGGTCTTGAAATCGCCCACACTCTCGGGCACCTCGGGTTGCTTTCTTGTCAAATCCGGACTGATCACTTCCCAGCTTTGACCGCCATTCATGGTCTTCCACAACACGTTCGTAGCGAACAATAACATGTTGGGGTCTTTCGGATGAAACAACAACGGCAGTGTGCGAAGCATTCGATACTCCCCCAATCGTAATGCCTCGGGTGCCACGTTCTGCGTTTGGCCTGTGAGCTTGTTGAACTTTGTGACACGGCCGCCATAAATGATGTTTGGGTCTTTCGGATCGGGGGCCACATAGGCGTATTCATCCGCGCCAATGCCCATCCAATCGCGGAAACCAATCTGGCCGCCATTCCCCCGGCTGGCTACGGCAATCGCACCGCTCTCCTGCTGCCCTCCGTACACCCAATAGGGAAAAGCATTGTCGGTAGACACGTGATACAACTGTGACGTGGGTTGGTTCAGCCATGTGCTCCAGGTCTTGCCTCCGTTTACGGAGACGATTGCGCCCTGGTCTACGCCAGCCGCCATGATGTCGGGATAATCCGGATTGATCCAGAAACGGTGATAATCGTCTCCCCCGGGTGCACCTTTGAAAGAAAACCAGGTGTTGCCACCATCGATGGACTTATAAGCAGCCACGTTTCCTACAAAAATCACATCTGCGTTCTTCGGATGAACCTTAATCTCCGCAAAGTCGCTACCCCTTCCCCACAGCCTTCGATCCTTCGCTATCAATCGCCAATTTTCCCCACCGTCATCACTGCGATAAATGCCCCCATTCTGACGAGCGTCTACGGTCGCATAAAGACGTTGCGGGCTGCTTGGCGAGATCGCCACCCCGATCCGCCCAAGACCTTGATCGGCTGCCGGCAACCCTTGACTTAACCTCTTCCACGTGTCGCCACCATCGATGGATTTGTAAAGGCCGCTATTGGTGCCAGAAAAAGATGCATTCTCCCACGGCCCCTCCTGATGCTCCCACATATCGGCATAGATGATATCGGGATTGCTTGGGTCGAATTCGACCTGGATGCATCCGGTGTTGTGATTGATATACAAAACCTTTTCCCAGTTCTTACCTCCGTCCGTTGTCCGAAACACCCCGCGCATTTCGTTTGCTCCATAGGGATGACCCAGGCCGGCCACAATCACCACATCTGGATTGGTTGGATGTACGATCAGCCGGCCAACTTGCTGCACATCTTCCAGGCCAATGTGCTGCCAGGTTTTCCCACCGTCTGCCGACTTGAAGATACCATCACCTACCCCGAGGTCTGGCCGATGCAGGCCTTCACCAGTTCCTACATAAATGATGTTGGGATTACTCGGTGAAACGGCAATATCGCCTACCGAACCTGTGGGTGCGTCATCAAAGATGGGTTTCCACGTGCGACCAAAATCATCCGTCTTCCAGACACCACCATTGTTGATGCCCGCAAAGAATACATTGGGCTGTGACGGAATTCCCACCGCGCCCACTGTGCGGCTTGCCCGAAAGGGACCAATAAGGCGGTATTTCAAACCCTGGTAATCCGATTTGGAAACGGGCTGGGCCCATGATGTGATTGACAATAGTGCGAACAGGATGATGAGGTAACGCATGATGCAAAGGGTTAAGAATCCAAAGTACAAAATTTCATGATCTGCACCGGTGCACTTTTATCATGACAGTTGTTATCTTGACATTCGGTAAATACAAAGCCATGTCGGAAAAGACACTTGACCAGCTGCTCGGAATTGAATATCCCGTCATCGTGGCGCCCATGTTCCTGATCAGCAACACCGCGATGGTAAAAGCTGCCCTTCGCAATGGGGTGACCGCTGCCTTCCCTGCACTGAACTACAGAACAGATGCCGAACTGAGAAAAGCAATTGCTGATATCAAAGCATATTCAGACAAACCATTTGGTGTAAACCTGATTGTGAACAAATCGAACCCCAGGTACAAATCGCAACTGAAAACATTGGTTGAGCTGAAGGTTGATTTCATCATCACATCATTGGGCAACCCAAAAGAAGTAATTGAGCAGGCACATGCGCATGGCATCAAGGTATTTTGCGATGTGGTAGACCTGAAGTATGCAAAGAAAGTGGAAGAACTGGGCGCGGATGCCCTGATTGCCGTGAACTCCAAAGCGGGAGGTCATTGCGGGTCCATGGCACCCAGGGAGTTGATCACCTTGTTGAACGAGAATTGCCACATACCCATAATTTCAGCCGGTGGCATCGCTACCGGTCGCGACCTTCGGCAGGTGATGGATTGGGGTGCGGCTGGTGCCTCCATCGGTACCATCTTTATCGCCTGCGAAGAGGCCGACATTTCGCAGGAGTACAAACAGGCTTGCGTGGATTATGGTGCAAAGGATATTGTGTTGACTACTAAAATGTCCGGATCCCACCTCACGGTGATCAACACGCCCTATGTACAAAGCATTGGCACGAAAGCAACCTTGCTGGAAAGATTGATGCATCGCAACAAGTGGTTGAAGAAGTACATTAAGATGTTCATCGCGCTGCGCGGCATGAAGCAGGTTGAAAATGCTGCGATGAAAGCTACCTACAAAACGGTGTGGTGCGCAGGCCCTGCCATCGAGCATGTGCACGGCATCCGATCGATGGATGAGATATTGCAAGACCTGATTGCCGAATACAAAGACGACCAGCCGTCACCACAATCACTCGTAGCGTGAAGAAGAAGGAATGCCCAAGTTGCGCGATGGAAATTGACGAGAACGCAAAGGTGTGTCCGATTTGTCAATACGAGTTTACCGAACATTCGCCAGGCATGAAGTGGGTAGCGATCTTGCTGATCATCGTGCTATTGGCGTTTGTGCTGATGTATTTGTTTTGAGCAGTCAATTCAAGCGAACATCGGTTGGATTATTGCGCTGAGATGCTGATCTTGAATAGCAATCATGAACACTTGGCTGACGATACCATGCGTGCTTCTGATACACATTGGTTGGTCTCAAGAACCCATCCTTGAGGATATCAAGCGGACCGTAACGGCTGAATCGGCTCAAGCTCACATTGAATTCTTGGCCTCCGACAAATTGCGGGGGCGTGGAACGGGCACACCTGAAATAGACCTTGCAGCCGATTATTTGGCCCAACAATTCAAGACGCATGGAATTAAGTCCATTGCTGGCGCCCCAAACTATTTCCAACCCGTGGAGATGTTAAGACCTGCTGCACCTTCATCGATTGGCTTGAAAATCAGGGACGAATCCTTCGAATACATTGAAGACCTGTTGATGCTGAAAGGTAGTAACCTATCGATCGAGGGGGACATTGTTTTTGTAGGCTACGGAGACGAGACGGATTTAGAAAATTTGGAATTAAAAGGAAAGATTGTGGTTGCGCTCACCGGAACTTCCGAACACAACACAGGCAACACCTATACGAGCGATGACTTGCGAAACAAGCAGTTGAGGGTCAAAGCCCGCGGAGCTGTTGCGCTTATCGAAATTCTGACCTTTGAAGAAATTCAGTGGTCGTTGCTGGCAGATTACTTAATCGACAAGTCAACTGAGATAACACTCATGGATGAACCTGAATACATTCCCCATTTCTGGATGAAAGATTCTGACAGCGAAGTCATCAAGCAATTGATGAGAAAAGGAAACGCGTCTGGAGGTCTCACAATTGAAATCCCTGAACCTCAACTATTCTCAGACAACAACGTGATTGGATGGATCGAGGGATCAGACCCCGAATTAAAGGACGAGTATCTAGTACTGTCAGCACACTATGATCACCTCGGCACATATAAAAACGAAAGTACCGACAGTATTTTCAATGGCGCGAGAGACAATGCCATTGGGGTAGCTGCCATTCTATTGTCGGGAGAGTTGCTGGTCAAACATCCACCGAAGCGATCGGTGATGTTGCTTGCGCCCTGTGCAGAAGAGGTGGACCTTTTGGGAAGCAAATGGTATGTCGAACATCCACTGGTACCACTTCATCAAACGGTTTACAACCTAAATTGTGATGGTGCGGGTTACAATGACAAGAAGTTGATGACCATCATTGACTTAGAGCGGACTACGACCGATTCTCACATAACAATGGCCGCGAAAACCTTTGGACTTAAGTTGGTGGGTGATCCCGAGCCATTCGAAGATCTCTATGAGAATTCCGACAACTACAACTTTGCTCTGGTAGGTATCCCGTCCGTTGACATAGCACCTGGCGTGAAGAAGTTCAATAGGAAACTGATGAAATATTACCATGAGCCCAACGATGAGTTCGAAAGCTTGGACTTCAAATATTTGGCGAAATTCTTCCGGGCTTTTGTGTACTCGGCTTACCTGATTGCAAATGCGCAAGAAACGCCAAGTTGGAAGCCAGGCGATGAATTTGAAGAAATCGGCAAGAAACTGTACGGCAGCCACTGAGGCTGGATTGAGATAACATGATGTCGCCTTTGCACTTTGGCGGTGCAACATTTCACGGAGAAAAATGGAACCGCAGAGACGCGGAGGCGTTGAGGGAGCGCAAAGACTCGGGGTACGGTCCGTGAGGACACGTGAGGACACCGACCAATGAGCAGACGAATATTTGCGATCCCGTTTAAAATATGTAACCGCAGAGGCGCGAAGGCGCAAAGGTGACGCTGAGATTGCTCTTGAGGTAATGTGATCACTTCTTCATCCTCGGCTGGCGTCCTCCAAATCTGGGGGACTCTCTTGGCGCCCTGGCGACCTAGCGGTTATGATCTTCCTGCTCGTTTAAGATATTTAACCGCGGAGACGCGGAGGCGCAGAGGCATCGCTAAGCGCCATCTAAAAACTCCACTTTAAGCGCAAGTATCCCGCTTTGATCAAAGATCCGAAGTCGCCATTCAAATCGTTTCCATAAAATAACTGGCCGATCAAATCGAGATCGAGGTTTTGTTTCACGGAAACCGTTACACCAGGGTTGATAAAGAATGAATCACCGCCTGGGTAGCCGATAATCGCCAGGCTGCTGTAGACAAGGGGAGAAATCTGGTAGGCGGATTGAATGAAGGATGACCACTTGTAAGGTGAAAGATCGCGCACGGTCGTAGGACGAAGCCCGATGAAACTCAACCCAAAACCTTGATTGTAGGTACCCTGCGAGTTATACATGACGGAGCCATTCAAGTAAAATGAATTTGGAAATGAGTAGTCGACTGAAATGGCAGCCAGCATCATATTGTCGTAGCTGAAATTCACATCCGTGTCGATGGCTTTTTGAAACACCGTCACCTCGCCTTTGAATCCTGCTTTGCCCAGGTTGCCTGCCCAGCCGGTTCCGATTGCCAGATCACCCTGTGCAATGCCACCCAAAAATTGAATATCATAATTCCATTTGTTGATTCTCCACATGCCTGCGGCTACGAAGTGGTCCATGTCTTCAGCCACCTTTGCAGCGACCTCCACACTGGAAGCTACACCTGTGTAGTAATTGATTCGCAATGCATCTGAGCCTGGCCTTTCTTCATAGTCAAAATCAAAGAATGAAAAGGCATTAAACAAATCATTCGGGTTCCAGGCCAGGTTCACTCCCCAGTTGATCCTTTGCCGGCCTGCTTTCACTTCCCAGTTGCCATGGTTCCACTTCACATACAGTCGGTCGGCCATCGTGTTCAACACGGCAGACCTACTGTCGATCACATTGGCAGATAAATCGAAATAATCGTTGTTGGAATCAATCAGTTTGCCGTACCCAGGTATTTGCCTAACCAAATCACCTGTCAGCAGTCTCGTTCGGAATTCTGCATAAACCGTGAACTTATCATTGGCATACCAGGCGAAATTCAAGCGGTTGTGAATTAAATTTTGAAATAGGGAACTGTCGCCCAGGTAATTCACGGAGGCCATGTCTTTCAGGTAGCCCTTCATGGTCAGCTTGGGCTGGTCATCATCCTGCGCGAAGAGTAGAAATGGAAAAAAACAAATGAGAACGATAGATCTCATTTACGCACGTCACTTTCAATTTTTCCGTCTACAAGGGTAATCACGCGAGTTGCTTTGTCAATCACCCGTTGATCGTGGGTAGAAAAAACAAAGGTGGCTTTTTCATCTTTGTTCATTTGGGCCATGATGTCGAGCAACGAGGTGGTGGAGTGGGAATCAAGATTGGCGGTCGGTTCATCGGCCAGAATCAGTTTAGGCTTTGACGCCAGCGCCCTGGCCACCGCCACACGCTGTTGTTGCCCACCCGACAACTGAGCGGGTCTGCGATCGCCTTCCTTGGAGATATTCATCTTGCTGAGCAGCTCTGACACGCGGTGGCGCCTCTCCTTCGTGCTTCGATTTTGAAGCAGCATGATAAACTCAATATTTTCGCGCGCGGTAAGTACCGGCACGAGATTATAGGATTGAAAAACAAAGCCGATGTTATTCAACCGAAAGTCTGTCAACTTCTTCTCCGAAAGACCATTCAGTGTAACGCCTGCCACGGTAACGGTTCCATTTGTCGCCTCATCCAATCCGCCAAGCATATTCAACAATGTAGTTTTGCCGCAACCGGATGGCCCCACAATGGCTGTGAACTCTCCTTCTTCAATCACCAGGTCCACCCCATTCACCGCATGAACAGGAATGGTTTCTGGGTTGTAGGTTTTTGTAAGGCCTTTTGTTTCTATCACATTCATATCTAGATCTTTCTAATGGATTCAACAGGATTCAATCGGATGGCTTTGATAGCGGGGTATATCGCACCAATAAAAGCAGTAACAATCACTACCCCCATCAAGATAGGGTATTGCGTACTTTCGAGCGATGGATAAAAGATGGTGTCATAGCCGTACTCCTTCAGCCCTTCCGAATAACTCGACAAATCCATGCCATTGGAACTGTAATAGCCGTTGGTAAGCACACCAAGCACGACACCGATAGGCCCGCCCAACACAGACATCAACACAGTTTCGAGCATTACCATCGAAAATACTTTTCCTTTATGTAAGCCAATCGCCCGCAGCATGCCCAACTCCTTCGTGCGTTCCAAAACGGCCATCAGCATGGTATTTACAATCCCAAACAAGAGGGCCAACATCACGATCAATGTTAATATTTGCTTTGAAACTTCAGATTGTTGGGAGATTAAGTCAAACTCTGGCGCCAGTTCGCGAAATGACATCACTTCAGCATCAAATCCTGTTGACAGCTGTTCCTTCACGGCCGGTATCTCCTCCGTTTGGTGAAGCAACACTGCGATTTCGTGGACCTCATGAAGCTGCACCAGGCTTTGAATATCTTGTTGCCGTACATAAACTACTCCCTCGTTGATCTTGGGAGACTTCGACTCGAAGATGCCATCCACGCGAAAAGCAGCAGCCGTGATGTTGCCGGTCGAATCCTGAAACGTTAAAACCACCTTTGACCGAATCTTTGCATCCAGCTTTTTCGCTAGCGTTTCGCTGATGAGGATCGGGTTTCTTTTCGCTTCAAAATAAGCGCCTTCTTTCATCAGGTCTTTGAGCAGCGTGACCTTCTCTTCCCGCTCTGGATTGATGCCCATGATTTGAACCCCTTGATTGTTCTTGCCAGTGGCCACCATGCCATTCACAATGGTTCGATCAGAGTAGGCCATCACCTCTGGCATTTGCTTCAGTTTGTCTATGATTCCTCCCGCGTTTTCAATGAAATGATTCAGGACCGCATCGATGCGGTATTGCGAATGATGGATCTGCAGGTGTGAATAGTCATATTGAATGGCATTGCGAATGTAGCCTTCGTTAAAAGCATTGGTGAAGGCGAAAAGGAAGGACAAGGCCCACACACCCACCGCAATGGATCCAATCACCGCAAAGCTTCGCTTGCGCGTTCGCCAAATGTTCTTCCACGAGAGTTGCAAAATCATATTCATTCCCGAAGTGCTTTTACGGTTTTCAATGACTGAATTGCATACATGGGATAAGCACCCAGTAGCATGGCGATAGTCAGCACGATGACTCCTTGCCGTACAAAAATGCTCGGCTGCAGCGAAAACGGGATGATCGCTTCGAAGCCAAAGTTTTCGTAGACCTTGGCAATCTCACCCGACAAGTAGATGGGATTGTAATAGAAGTAGGTGAGCAGCGGCATACCCACCAACACGCCAGCCAAAACGCCCAATGCCGTGAGCATGATAATTTCGATGAATACCATCCATTGAATCTTGAATTTCTTCATGCCCACTGCCGTGAGAATACCAAATTCGTAGTTCCGCTCTTTCGTCATCATCAGGAACGTACCAAAGATCCCAAAGGCGATGACAGCGTAAAGGATCATGATCATCACCAATCCTCCATAATAGTCCAGTTCAATGCCCTGAACCAACTCGGGCATCATCTCTTCCCATGTCATTACTTCATACTCTTCCATCTCCAGATTTGAGCTGATGCGCTGCTGAACGGGTATCACATCGTCAGAACTTTCTAATAGAATCGAAAGGGAAGTAATAAGCGACTCCGCGCCATAGAAGTATTGCGCCTCCGGCAAGCGCATGAACACACCCTGCTGATTGAATGCTGGATTCGGGAATTTCATGATGCCATCGATCACAAATTTTCCTGCGGCACTCACGCCATGGTATCCCTGGCTGATCAGCACCAGCGTATCGCCCACGCCTAATTCCAAAAAGGCCGCCAGGTCTTTGCCGATTTGCACGCCACCATTTTTGAAATAGGTTCCCTTTTCCAACTTTGAACTAAGCTGCGTGATCTGCTCTTCTTTTTCGGGATCAATCCCAACGACCATCACGCCCTTGGTTTTGTCGCCATAGGAAGCCAGCGCAAATGACTCCAGCCGCGGTGCTAAGGCCTGTATTTTGGGTGAGAGGGCAGGAAGGTTTGACAAATCCTCGTTCCCGTTCCACTGCATACTGTTATCAATAACTTTTTCGTCCCAAAACCCTTTCGAGTGGATTTGAAGATGGCCCGTGCTGAAGCGAACGGTGTTGTCGATCATCCTTTCGTACACCCCCATCTGCATGGATTGCATCACGCATGCAAAGAACACCGCGAAGCCGATGGAAGACATCGTGATGATGGTTCTGCGTTTATTTCTCCAGACGTTGCGCCAGGCGAGGGTTAGATACATTTTGTTGTGAGTTGTGAGTTATCGCTTGCCATTCTCATCGCACACGTTTCATGTTCTGCATCGAAAAAAAATCTGGCTTCAGACCAATGTCGAACTCCAAATTCTGGTATTCGATCACCGTCTTCTGTCTTGGATTGTCCGCGGGGATCATCTCCAACTTGGTGGGCAGCATTCTTCCATCCATGTTGCGGATATCCGATAACACCAGCGTGTTGATCAGTTCTTCCTCTTCGTCATAATACTTCACCAATAATTGGTTGTATTCTTTCTTGTCGATGTAGGCAAGTACTTTCCCCCACACCACAGGGGCGTCAGGTTTTGGAATAAGTTCGACCTTGTAGCATGACAGTCCATTGATGGTGGTGTCTCCCTTCAACGTATGACTGTAATCCTCTACCACTGAAGACTCCTTCACCAGGTCGTCATTCGTGAAGTCAGAGCCCATCCACGACTGCAACATCATCGATGGCGGAAGCTTTACCACGCGATCGATGGACGGTTGCCAATTCCACATTTCCTGGTCTCTTTTCAAGAAGGCTTGTCCCTTGTCACGCGCGGGGCCGGTAATCAATATCAAACTGTATTCTGTACCCAGGGCCCATCCCTTCATCGTAACCTGCCGCTGCCAGTCGGGTCGCACGATCGTCATCGTCATTTCCGACTTGTTGGAATTTCCCTGCATCTTGTCATTTGATCGTTTCACAATTTCCAAGGCGGTCTGAGCTCCAACGCCTCCCGCAATCACCGTCAAAAGCAACGTCATTATTGTTTTCATGCCTATTCCTTTTTCTTACGACAATATTTCCCAATCAAATAATTCTCCAGCTCATCCAGCGGGTAATGCTCTCTGATCACCAGGTATTGAACGGCAATCCCATCAAACAAAGCGCCAATAATCTTCGCTTCACCGGAAGGATTTTCGATGCCTGCTCGCGTTAATAGTTCTTCAAAATAGATCGTGTACCCTTTGGCTTTCGCCTCCACTATTTCGTGAACGAAGGCAAACCGGTCAATGCGAAAAGTCAGTTCGGTCATCATCCGATAATACTCTGGTCGCTCCCGCATTTCTTTAAAAAACCAAACGAAAAGGTTTTCCAACGTCTTCGCAGGATCATCGGCTTGAATTTCGGCCATGACCTCCTCTCCCTTGGCCACCAAACCTTCAACCATCCTCTGTAGCAACTCCTCTTTGCTCTCAAAGTAGTTGTAAACCAATCCCTTTGAAACACCTGCCTCCTTGGCTATTTGGGATATGCTCGTGCCTTCGTAGCCCCGCTTCGCGATCAGGCGCATGGCAGCATCCATGATCTTTTGCATGCTCTCCTGCCTGATTTCTTTGACCTTTTCGGCCGTTCTGGGGCTCATTTGGCGTTTTCTAATTTTTTGACTGACCGGTCGGTCAATATTACGTCATTAACAGCAAATTGCCATCAATGAGGTCATATTTTTTGCCAAAGGCGCGCCTGCCTGAATTCACGCGAAGCCATAAACACCAGGTTGGATTCGCTCACCCACCTTTTCTGGCTAAATTGATCCACGGCCACAATGGCAATACTCAAACCCAGCTAACGCGAATGTTATGCATCGAAGAGAATATCTTAAAACCATGGCGGTGGGATCACTTTCAGCCAGTATGCTGCTCGATTCATGTCAATCAGATTCACGGGTGCAAACCAACGCGATGATGAACCCATCGATTTCGCAGCGGGGGCTTGCCGCATCAAAGTCCATCCTTCGGGTTGATCTCGAACTCTATTTCGAAGCGGTAGATAATCTCTACCATCCGACAGAAAATCCAACGGGCGCATTTCCGTTAAACGTTGCCGAAAACAGATTGGCCTGGCCGCTGCTCAAAAAGAAGATGGAAGATTTAGCCGTGCAGCATCCGATTCACGACTGGGTGGCAAACTACACGGATACTACCGGTGCCCCCACCTTCCGAAAAGTGGTTGCTGAGTTTCAGTCCAGGTTTCTCACACGATGCACGATCGATCCGGATCACCTTTGCCTGTCGCCAGGCGCCACCTCTGTGATCGACCTAAGCAGTTGGATTCTTGGCGAACCAGGTGACGTGGCCGTGTTTCCGGCACCCTGCTACCCCGTTTACCGACAAGACATTGGCAACAAAGCTGGATTGGAACGGTTCGACCTTGTCACTCATCATGAGCTGTCAGCTCTTCAAGATGGTCCGTTGCTCACGGTTCAACATCTCGATAACGCCATGAAACAGATTCAGCAGGATGGCAAGCGGTTCAGGATGCTGGTGATCACGAACCCCGACAATCCCACGGGTGGCATGTATACCAAGAAACAACTCGAAGCGTACACCGATTGGTGCCTAAGTCACAACATCCATTTGATTGTGAATGAAATCTATGGCCTTTCGCAAATTGATACAAAACACGCGGACATTAGCGGAGATTATGCCGAGCCCTTTGAGTTCTACTCTTTTGCAAACATCATCCAGCAAAAGGAAAGTGATTATCTCCATCATTGGTATGCATTATCCAAAGACTTTGGTGCTTCGGGATTTCGCGTAGGCATGCTGTATACCTTGAACAAGACTTTCCGGGACGCCTACAACAACCTCAATGCACCTTCGATGATCTCGAATTATGCACAGTGGGTTTTTGAGTTGGTATTGACCGACCATGCGTTCGTGCAAGGATACATTGAAGCCAATCAAAAAATGCTGACTGAGAATTATGCAGCGACCGTTTTACTCTGCAAGAAATTAGGCATACCCTATGCGCCTGCAAGAGGCAGTCTGTTCGTATGGTTGGACCTGTCGGAATTTCTTGACGAGAACTCGGAAGAAAACGAACATCACCTTTGGTCCGATTTGTATAAAGAAACCGGCATCCTGCTCACCCCGGGCGATGGATTTGGAAACACGAAGCGCGGGCAGTTTCGCCTCGTGTACTCGTACATGCAAAAAGACGATCTGCTTGTTGCGCTCAATCGGCTAGCGCAATATGTCGAGCAAAAAAGAAGCTAGCAAAGCGGAAATCTTTGGGAATCGTCTCCAATCGCAATAATTTTCTTTTTCAATAATCAATCTAAAAAATTATGCCCGCTTACATCATCGTTGACGTTGCTATTAAGGATCCTGAAAAATATGAGGCTTATAAAAAGCTCACGCCCGGAACCCTCCGGAAGTTTCAGGGGAAGTTCGCTGCACGTGGCGGCAAAACTGTTTCACTTGAAGGTGGCTGGGAGCCAGGGCGAATCGTCATATTGGAGTTTCCCACCATGAACCTCGCTACCGCCTGGTGGAACTCAGAGGAGTATGCGCCCGCCAAGAAACTCCGGCAGGAAGCTTCCCACACCCGCATGATTGCGGTAGAGGGTTTTACTCCTTAGCCGCTTTCACAAATACAGGCGCTTGCTCGTACCGCCAATCATCGGTTAACCGCGTGACTTCCTTCGTCTCCCAATTCATGAGGTAGATATCGAAAATCGATTGATCGCGGTCAAATGTTTCGATCGCCAGGTACTTGCCGTCATCACTCCAGTCGTGCCACCCCTCGGATTGCTCAAGATTGGTGAGCTTGTATTGCTTTGAACCGTCAGGAGCTACCGCAAACAGACTGTACTTACCGTTTTGCATCGATTGATATGTGATCAGTTCTTCGGACGGGCTCCATTTCGGAGGACCGGCATGGTAGGCGTGCCATTCTACCAGCGTGTCCTTTGCGGGAAACCGGGTTATCTGGCGCAGGTTTGTGCCATCTGCATTCATCACATACAACTCATCATTGGTAGATGGATCGTTCTTGAGCCTCAATTCAAAGTTGTTCTTTACCGATCCCCTAAATACAATTTGGTTTCCCCCATTGATAAACAGGGGGTCAACGAATCTTTCAAGCCCCTGCGGTACAAGTTTTGAAATTTCGTTGCCATCCATGTCAATCACATGAAACGCAAGAGCGCCATCTTTTTTTGACGTCACGATCATCTCAGTCCCATCTTTCCGTGAATCCATCCAACTGTCATTCAATAGGAAGTCAGCGATTCTTCGCACATGATTGCCCTCTGCGTCCATTTCAAATAACTGATACTTTCGATGGGTGGTGTCGCGATCGGAGATAAAAAAGATGCGATCCCCGTAGGCATAATAGGTCCAGTCCACTCCTTCCCAATTTGATATGTTCTTCTTCCCGGAACCATCCAGGTTCATGATAAAGATCTCGTAGTCATCATTGGCTGTGTCGTACCAAACATTATAAGCGATTTTCCAATTGACGGAAGATTCAACCTCTGGTTTGGTGGAGCAGGCGAGCAACGCGCCACCGATACCGGCAAACAAGAAATTCCTTATCATGTTATTTCTTCCAGGCACCGATGATGATGCCCATGACGGTCAGCGCAACCACACTATATCCCGCGTTGATAAGAAACAATTTAAAGGATTTCCTTTCAAACAGGTAGTGTGTTCCCACGAAAGTGGCTACCCAACCGAAGCCGGCTGCAAATCCCGCAAAAGCCCCAAACGAAACGTCAGCATCGGGCCCGATAAACATGGCCAGGTTAATGGCTGCGATAAGACCCAGGAAGAATGCAAGACCAAAGATCTTTGCCATGTTGCCGCCCTTCAGGCTTTCTTCCGTGAATCCATTTTCCTTCATCCACGCCTTGCCGAATACAGCCGGTGAATACCATAATCCACCGATTAAGAATGTTGAAACTGCGGCAACCAGGATGGCCCAGATGTTCAAGTACGACATGTCCATATTTGTAATGTTTGGTTAGAGATTCTTTTAGGTTTATTTAGTGATGGAGTGCCTTCAGCATTTCTCCGGTTTGAAGATAGTGATTAAGCGCCCTTTCCCAATCTTTCAAGTCTTCGGTGTACATCTGATCGAGGGCCTTGCGATTCAACTCGTTGCCCAATTCATTCAGGCCTGTATAAGTGTAAGTCACAACAACCTTCGTGTTCGAACCTTGCGGCTGACATCGAACCCCGATCGTCCAAATGCGGTTGGGCGTGCTGACAGTGTATTCGATGAGACGCGCGGAAACATCCAATTTGGTTACCATCCAGATGAAATGTGATTCGTGGGCATTGGAACTCTTCGACTGAAAAATCATGTACTCCTCCATGCTCGCATCCTCAGGATAAATTCTTTGAGGGTCCCAGCCATAAGCCCACTCCTTCTCTTTGATCGGCCCAAAAAAAGGAAACACGGCATCGGCCGGTGCCTGAATTTCAAATGTCGCGGTTTTACTTACCCGCTGGGAAACGAATGGCATGGTTTGCGTTTTGAATTGAAAAAGAAAACTAAGCAAGGCAATGAGATGCATTTATTTGCTCCTTTGTTCGTAACTGAATTGAAATTGCGAACTTTAAACACGCGAAGCCAGCCGGATTGGCTGAACCGGAAAGATTGATGGCCGAATCGGAAAAAAGCAGACCCCATGACGAAGTGGTGATGAACGATAGCAAGTTCCGCCTCATCGGAATTCCATTTTTCGGCATCATCATTCCCAACGTGGCCGGGCTGTTCGGTGATCTTTCCATCACCAGTTTCATGTACTGGTTTGGCTATCTCTATTTCATCATCCTGGCCGCCTTGATCTGGCAGGGCAATCGGTACTTGCTTTTTCGCACGCGACAACGGTTCACGTGGTTTGATCGACCGATCGAAAAGTTGATTCTGTTGTTGTTGAACAATGTGTTCTACACCGCACCACTGACCATCGCCTGGCTTTGTATGTGGTACGTGTTTGCCGGTTTTCCAAAAACAGACTGGAGCGTTATACAGGTAGTCGTGCTCATCAACGTGATTTGTGTGCTGTTCGTCACCCACATCTATGAAACGGTTTTTCTGGTAAAGGAAAAAGCCAACGAGACCATTAAGAACGAACAATTGCAGCGGGCCAAGGCGGAGGCTGAGCTTTCGGCCCTCAAAAATCAGATTGATCCTCATTTTATGTTCAACTCGCTTAATACGCTTTCCTATCTGATCAAGGCCGATGCCAACAAAGCGAACCAGTTCACTGAAAACCTTGCCGAAGTGTATCGGTACATTCTACTTCAAAGAGATCAATCGCTTGTGCTGCTGGAAGATGAACTTGACTTCACCCACAAATACACGGAATTGTTGCACCTTCGGTTTGGTAAAGCCTTAATCATCCAAAAACGATTCAATGGCACGGCTGAAAAAGACTATCTCATACCACCCACTTCTGTTTTTGTGGCATTTGAAAATGCGGTGAAGCACAATGAGATCAGCGAACGACAACCCCTGCATGTTGAGGTGGATGTGAGGGATGGAAATTTGCAAATCATCAATACCGTGCAGCAGCGAAAAAACCGCCAGCACTCTTCGCGCATTGGGTTGAAAAATCTGGACGAACGATTCAAGATTATTACCGGCAGCGGAATCAGTGCGGTTCGCGAAAACGGAAAGTTCATTGTCAATCTGCCATTGGTGCCTTTGAATACCCTAACATGAGAGTAATTATCATTGAAGACGAACTTCCCGCACAGGCGAAACTCAGGGATCTATTGAAACAAATCGATCACGGAATTGAGGTGACCGCAGTATTGGATAGTGTGAAGGAAAGCGTGCAGTGGCTCAGGTCAAATCCTACTCCAGACCTGGCCTTTGTTGACATTCGCCTGTCGGACGATCACTCATTTGAAATCTTCCGGCAGGTTCCGGTGGCGTTTCCCATTGTGTTCACCACCGCATTCGATAAGTACCTGATGGAGTCGTTCGAGTTCAACTCGGTGGACTATTTATTGAAGCCGATTACAGAAGAAAAATTAAGGCGCTCTTTAGACAAAATGAAGCAGTTGGAGCGGCACTTCCTTCAGGGCAACCTCTTCAAGATACTTGAACACATCCAGGCACCTGGAAAGACGCATCGGATTGTGGCCAAAAAAGGAACAGAGTTTATCGCGCTCAACCTGAGCGAAATCGCCTACTTCTTTACCGATCACAAGATTGTTTTTGCCAGGGATTTTCAGGGAAGGCAGTTGATCGTGGACCAGACCCTGGCCGACCTCGAAGCAAAAGTTGACCCCGGAAAATTCTTCAGGGTCAATCGAAAATATTTATGCGCGCTTAATTCTATCGAAAAATTCAAGCCCGACAATGGACGGATTCACGTTTCGCTTAATCCTGACCCGAAGGAAACTGTTCATGTGAGCAAAGAAACGGCTCCGCAATTCAGAACATGGGTAGCACAAGGCTAAGTAAAACTAGTCTGAAATCGTCTTTCCATCCCCCATCTTCTCATAAACTTCGTCCACCGGCTCCCACAGTTCAATCTTATTTCCCTCCGGATCCATGATCCAGCCAAACTTGCCGTAGTCGTACGATTCCATTTCGCCCACCACCTGCACGCCCTCTTCTTTCAGTACCTTCAGCAACTCCTCAAGATTCTCCACCCGATAATTGAACATAAAATCCTTTTTTGACGGGTCGTAGTATTTGGTATCCATTTCAAATGGTCCCCATGCCGTGAAGCCCGGTTTATCTGTTCCTTTCTGTCTCCACTCAAAAGAACATCCGTACTTGTCGTAAGGGAAGCCCAAATGTTTTTCATACCACTTCTTGATCTTATCGGGATCTTTTGCCTTGAAAAACACTCCCCCAATTCCTGTTACTCTTTTCTTCATGCGGGTGTCGGGTTTGTTTTGCGCCTAAGGATCAATGAACTGATGAGGGTGATTGCCAGGCCAACAGGAACAATTTCCATCAAGGTCATACCAAAGCGGATCACAGGGTTCTTGTAGTTCTCCGACATCGTATTCATTTCTTCCGTCATTTGGTCTATCTCGGCCTGCGATGCCCCATTACTTTTCATTTCCGCGAGATAATTCTCAGCATACTTTTCCATGAAGTCGGGAGCTACGGTGTTGTAATAGATCTCCCAGGTGATGGCATACATCACACAGGCAATCAGAGCGATGAGAATACCGATTTGAAAAGCTTTACCGAAACTGATCACGCCCTCGTTTTGCTGATCGCGAAACGACTTAATACCCACGAACACCATTGAAAACGCCACGAGCATCGTCAGGTAGCCGATCACCATTCCCAGGTTGTAATCCATCGTGTCCTGGCCGAGAAACATGGTGATAATCATGAGTACCGAGACGATGCCGCCCGAAATGAGTCCGAACGTAAAAATTACCTTTTTCATGCTTTTGGTTTTTTGTTTAATGCACGAAAGATGTAGCTGAAAGTAAAGGATTTTGTCACCCAAAAGAATGATTTGATCCCGAAAACATTAAATCACCCTTAAGTACTAGCCAATCAGGTTTAATTCCTTTGCTTTTTGAATGGCTTGTGTCCTGCGTGTCACATTCAGTTTCTGAAAGAGATTGGAGGTATGGGTCTTCACCGTATTTAGGGAGATGAAAAGTTTCTCCGCGATCTCCTGGTTGGAATGGCCGGCTGCGATCAGGCGCAGCACTTCCAATTCCCGGGTGCTGATGCCGAGTCGTGTCAGTTGGCGTTCGTCCAGCTTGAAATCAGGATTGATCATGATGATTTTCTTCCGGGTAATCTTCAAGCCGGCCCAAATGCCAAGGCCGGCAAACAGCATGGCAACGATCCCAATGTAGAACTCTACGGAAAGGGCGCGAATCAGGTAGGTGTACTGCAGCCATTGCAACACAATCAACAAGGCCGCCAATGATGCACCGTATAAGAAGATGGTTTTACGCATGGCTTAATCGATCACCTCTCCTCGGAAATTGTCGACAAATGGCGCCCACACCACTTTTTTGTAGTCCAAGGTCCGGCTTCTTAGCTTTTCGTAATCATGGTCTTCATCCAGAAACCACTTTTCTCCATCGTGGAATTTGATAAATGTTTTAAAAAGTATGTCATTAAATTCCCTTTGGCTCACAAAACTGGCAAGCCGTTGACTGGTTCTTATTCTGTTGAGGAACAGGCGCTCGATTTGATGAAACTGGTAGTGATTGCTGCGGATGTGAAGGCCGAGAATCCGCACTGACTTTATCACTTGCTGTTTTTCCGCATTCAGAATGACGCGATAGCGACTCATCGCCAGCAGGATTGGCAAAATCGAAACCAGGACCACCACACTCACTGTAAGGATGGTGGGATTTGCGAAGAAGGTGGTAAGGATTCCCGTACCAAAAAAGAGCACGATCAATGCTTGAAAGTGAAAGGCCAGCACAAAGTCTTGTTTGATGATGATGGTGTTGCTCATCCCGCCCAACCTTCTCTGTCCAGACTTCGGTATTGGATGGCTTCGGCCAGGTGTTCGATTTTGATTTCTTCAACTCCCGCCAAATCCGCAATGGTGCGAGACACTTTCAAAATGCGATCGTATGCGCGTGCCGACAAGCCCAGTCGCTCCATAGCCGTTTTCAATAGATTGCGCCCCCCATCGTTGATTGCACACACTTCCTTCACCATGTTGGAGGGCATCATCGCGTTGCAATACACTTCGCTGTGACCCTTAAAACGAGCAGCCTGAATTTCACGCGCCTTCATCACACGCTCCCGGATCTCTCCGCTTGTTTCTGCTTTTCGCTGGGCAGTCATCTCATCAAAACTCACCGGCACCACCTCCACATGCAGGTCGATCCGATCCAACAACGGTCCACTTACTTTGCTTAGATAACGCTGCACAACACCCGGAGCGCACACACACTCCTTTTCGGGGTGATTGTAATAGCCACACGGGCAAGGATTCATGCTCGCAATCAACATGAAGTTGGCCGGGTAGTCGGTAGAGACCTTCGCGCGCGAAATAGTGACTCTCCTTTCCTCCATGGGTTGGCGCATCACTTCGAGTACCGTGCGCTTAAACTCCGGCAACTCGTCCAGAAACAACACACCATTGTGAGCCAGGGAGATTTCACCAGGCTGCGGATTACCTCCGCCACCCACCAGAGCCACATCGCTGATCGTGTGATGAGGCGACCTGAATGGTCGCGCTGTCATCAATGATGAGTTAGAGCCCAGGCGCCCCGCCACGGAATGGATCTTCGTGGTTTCAAGTGCTTCATTCAAGGTGAGCGGGGGCAATATTGTTGACAATCTTTTTGCTAACATGGTCTTGCCTGCACCAGGGGGACCAATCATGATTACATTATGCCCACCCGCTGCCGCGATTTCCATCGAACGCTTAATGTTTTCCTGGCCCTGTACATCCTTGAAGTCTACATCATAGTTGTTGACGTTGGCCTGAAACAAGTCGCGGGTGTCAATGTGGACCGGGTCGATCACCTTTCTACCCACCACAAAATCAATGGCCTCCTGGAGTGTGCCCACCCCGATCACCTCAAGATCGTTGACGATGGCCGCCTCCATGGTATTCTCTTTTGGCAAGATGAGCCCCTTAAATTTCTCCTTCCGCGACTGGATGGCTATGGGAAGGGCTCCTTTGATCGGCCGCAAGATTCCATCCAGCGACAATTCGCCCATGATCACATATTGTTCTAATATCTCTGATTTCAACTGCCCCGATGCTTTCAGGATACCGAGTGTGATCGGAAGGTCATAAGCGGAACCTTCTTTTCGAATGTCGGCAGGTGCGAGGTTGATCACCACCTTCGTGCGTGGCATGTGGTATTCCAGGCTCTTTAACGAAGACTCAGCGCGGTGCTGACTTTCCTTCACTGCATTGTCCGGAAGCCCGGAGATGAAGAAGCCGGTACC
>JBFWPC010000008.1:138937-165799 GCA_050250195.1 Cyclobacteriaceae bacterium
AAAAAGCAATCGGTAATCGGCAACTCTTAAAGTCCCTTCTCTATTAACAAGATCAAAACATGTATCACCTTGATATGCACCTCCTGGATGCGGTCGGCATATCCCTGGTGGGGTACGCGAATTTCCACATCAGCCAGCGAAGCCAGCATGCCGCCATCTTTGCCGGTGAGGGCCACCACTTTCATCCCCTTCTGCCTTGCCGCTTCAGCTGCCTTCAGCACGTTGGGTGAATTGCCACTCGTGCTTATGGCCAGCAACGAATCGCCATTGTTTCCCAAAGCCTCAACATATCTTGAAAAGATTTGCTCAAATCCATAGTCGTTGCCGACACATGTGATATGGCTGGGATCTGAAATACAAATGGCCGGAATGGGCTTTCGGTTTTCCCTGTACCTGCCTGTCAACTCCTCGGCAAAATGCATGGCATCGCAATGGGATCCGCCATTACCGCACGAAATAACTTTCCCACCTGATTTGACTGTGTTGACAAAGACTTGGGCAGCTTTTTCGATGAGACCATAAACCGACTCATCGGCAATGAATGAAGAAAATACGTTTAGTGATTCGGTTAGCTCCTGACGGATGATGGACCTGGCATCCATTTATTCATTCGTATTTGACTGGGCTTCCTGTTTTCTTTTCTTATCTGCCTCCTGGAAGTCGTAGACTTTTGCCTTGAGCGTATTTACTTCGCTCCTGGCAGTCTCCACGTCTTTCTCCAAAGACCGCTTCTCCCTCCAGGTCCAGACAAAGTCGATTACAAAAAGGATGAACCCCACAAAGGCACCATATTTGAATAGGGAAATATTGTAGAGCATCCTGGAAAGGAGTCCAAAGTCAGCCTGCTCGCGATCGATGTACACGGTAAACAATAACAAGATCAGGTGATAGGCACCAAAAATGGAAAAGAAGATGATGCGTCTTTGGTTCATTATTCCATGTTAGTCGACAAACTTAGAGCTTTTACCGTGTAGCAAAAAATGCAATCTCCGCCAAAACCTTGCATTCCAAAGGAAATCCAATTTACGGTTCTGTTCAGATTATTCCAGCCTACTCTTCCGTTTTTTGAAGGTCAATCAGCTTTTTGTACACGCCATTCGACTGCAATAAGGCATCGTGAGATCCCCGTTCGACAATCCTGCCATCTTTAATCACCACGATTTCATCGGCATGTTGGATGGTGCTAAGTCTGTGGGCAATGACAATCGATGTCCGATTCTTCATCAAGTTGAACAACGCCTCCTGCACCAGCTTTTCAGACTCAGCATCCAGCGCACTGGTGGCTTCATCCAAAATGAGTATGGGAGGATTCTTGAGCACAGCCCGAGCGATGCTCAACCGCTGCCGCTGGCCACCCGATAACTTTGAACCGCGCTCACCAATGGTGGTTTGATAACCATGCTCGGTTTGCATGATAAAATCATGCGCGTTGGCGACCTTCGCAGCATGGATCACCGCCTCTTCTGTTGCATCGGGCATACCGAAGCTGATGTTGTTGTAAATGGTGTCGTTGAAAAGAATCGACTCTTGCGTAACCACGCCCATTTGTTTGCGCAGCGACTCCACCTGGTAATCGGTAAGCGGGTGGTCATCAATTAATACCGCTCCCGAAGTCGGGTCATAAAAACGCGGAACCAGGTCTGCCAGCGTAGACTTGCCTCCACCAGAGGGCCCCACCAACGCAATGGTTCTTCCCTTGTCGAGTTTAAGGTTGATGTCTTTCAGAACGAGCTCTGTGTTGTAAGCAAAAGAGACATTTCTGAATTCCAAGCCATGCTCAAATCTTTCGAGCGGTACAGCACCGGGCTTGTCCTTGATCACTGGCTCCGAGTCGATCACCGTAAAAATCCTACGGGCTGAAGCGGTGCCTTTTTGCAGGGCCGTGATACCGTTTGAAAAATTCTTTGCCGGCTGAATGACCATGGCAAAGATGGCCAGGAAGCCCAGGAATTGTTCCGGGTCGAGCGTGGAATTTGCGCTTAACACCATGTTGCCTCCGAAGAAGATAATGCCCGCCACGATCAACACACCGAGTGTTTCGGACACCGGTGAAGCCAATTCATTTTTGTAGGCCATTGACCGATTCACCCTTCGGTAAAGATCTGACTCTTCATCCATCTTGCGAATGATAAAACCGCGGGCATTGAATGCCTTCACTACGCGCATGCCACTGAACGTCTCATCCAGAATATTGACAATTCGTCCAAGTGATTCCTGGCTTTGCACGGCCTGGCGCTTGAGCCGCTTGATGATTTCAGCCAGCACACCTCCGGTTAACGGTAAAACCAGCAAAGTAAAGAATGTGAGCTTAGCCGAAATAAGAAACAGCATCACAAAGTAAACGATGATGGTGATCGGTTCTTTCAGCACTGCTTTCAGGCTGTTCATCACGGCCGACTCCACTTCCTGCACATCGTTGGTGAATCGTGAAATCAGGTCACCCTTGCGTTCATTGTTGAAAAACCCGATGTGAAGCTTCGAGACGTTGGTGAAAATATCCATGCGAATGTTCTTCACCAGGTCTACCCGAATGTTGGTCGCCACTACCCTTTCCAGAAAGCGAAACAGGTTCGCTAACAAAACACAAATCACGATGAGCGCACAAACAAACAACAGGGCATTGAGCGATCCTTGTTCGACAATGATCGTCTTGAAATAATGATTAAAAACACCCACGATGTAGTCAGCCGAAAGGGAGAACTCCGGAAGGGGTGGCACCTCTCCTTCACTCTCCCGGTTGAATAAGACCTTGAGCATGGGAATGACCAGCACAATGTTAAAGGCCCCGAAGATGATCCCTAAGAGGGAGAAGAAAAAGAACTGGACTAGCCTTGGAACAATACGGGGGGCATATTGAATAATCCGAATGAAAGTCTTCATCTAAAAATCGTAATACCGCTGTGCCATATTCCAGCGCAAAGCTACTGAAGTTATGGAAGTATTGGACTGGTACCGGCCGACATCGCTGGATCCGGTGCGCACTACTTGCTTTACATCCACGAACAAATTGTGCCTGAGCATGTAAGATGCTGTAAAATCCAGGTAACGAACCGTCTGCGAAATCCCTTGCCCAGTTGTATTTCCAAAGTCGCTTTCGCGTGAAGAATTATTTTTAAGGATGTCGCCTCCCCAATTCACGCCAAGCGTGTCGCGGCCTGCAGTTGCCTGGATGCCTTTGAAAGTAAGGTTCAGCTGTGGCAACGGTTGGTAACGAACAATGCCAATCAGTTCGGTAAAATTGGCACCGAACGGGTGCGCCATCGGCTGCCTATAATTCGAATAGCTACCGTACTGTGTGCCATGGGAGTAGGTGTAGGGCCTGACTGTATTGGCCTCCAACTGCAGGTCGAGGTTGCTGATGCCGGCCACATCGATGTATTTTATGCCGCCCTGAAAGCCAAACTTGTTGGCCCACCAGCCGTCACCTGAGCGAACGTTGGCGAGCAAGAATTCGTCAATGACCACCTGCCCGTAAAAAGAAATATTCCTGAAGGCATTGTATTTGAAGTCGGCACCCAGAATTACATTGTCGCTGCTGCCAAATTGTTGCTCGATGGCGCGGTAAAAAATCACGGGGTTGAGATAGCTCAGGTCAAACGCATTGCCGTTTACGGTGTCCTTGGGACTAAACACCACAGATTCAAACACACCCACGTTTAGCTTTTTACCTATGTTGAGGCTCGCATGGTGAAAGGCGATGAACTTCTCCGGGTACCTTCTTCCGCCACCACCGCCAGAACCACCGGCTGATCCCGACACATCGGCCGCCACGCGATTCAGCTGCCAGAGGTAATTGATCTTCCACACCTTCACGTTGCCTCTCAGGAACAGAGCCGGGGGAGCAAAGTCTGAGAAAATGAGCGACCGATAGCCATTGCCAATGAATGTTTTGTCATGACCAAACTGCATGTAAATGTTCCTGGTCAGGTTAAAATCAACGTAAGCCCGCGCCTGAAAGAAATCAACCGCGTTTTTTTTGAACCCCTTCCAAAATCCCTCATGAGGAACGACCGGGTTGAAAGGCAACTCAGTTCTCACATAGGAAGGCAACCGAGCCTGGTTCTCTGACAGGAAAGTGTAGAAACCGATCTTTCGGTCAATCATCCCGCGGATTTCCACGCCCCGGGTGTTAACGTACAAGTCTTCCTTCAAATCCTGGTCGTAGCCATAGCCCAGGTACAAAACCGGATTTACGTGTATGTCAAACTCGGGCAAATCGGAATAAAGCAGATCTGATTTCTTTTTGTAAAAATGGGTGAGGATGGGTTTTTCACTTTCATTGGTTGTCGGACGACTCCATTCCCAGTTGTCGTTGCGCAAGTAGGCCAGGTTGGATTGGTCTTGCGAAGAAGCAAAGATACCTGCCTGGTCCAGCGAATCGAGGTAGCCAACCAACGCGGCCCGCTTATAAGGCTTTACCGAGGTGAAGATCTGGGGCATCACCCGTCCGGCTTTGATTTCGTATCGATCGATCCAATGGTAGTAGTCATCGTTCAATGGCGCGTTGGTGCTCTGGGCCCAGCCCAGAACCGCCATGGTCGAGAGAAAGAATGTGAAAACGTACCTCATTTCTTCCTGGCGCTTAAAAAGTCTTCAGCCGTTACCGCTACACTTCGGAACTCCCGGAGTACCTTCTTGTCCTGGGTGACCAATAGCGTATCCAATTCGAGAGCGAGGGCCACAAACTCACAGTCGTATGCGGTGCATTTCGACTCTGAAACCAATCGCATAACGTCCACCGATTTTACGTCCATTTCCCTGCCCAGCATGAGTTCTTCCGCTTTCTTGGTGATGAGTAGTATTTGATCCAGAGAGAAGATCCCCGACCGCAGGTGGGCAGCCAGGGCGTTCCTAAATTCACTGCGCCAAAGCAGCGGGGCCATCCAATTAGGGTCAGCTACAAAGAGGGCGTCTATGGTCGACTTCCTTTCTGAAGGCGCCCAAAAATAAACCAGCGTATTCGTGTCGACTACGATCAAGGACGCCCTTCTTGAATTGCCCTCCTCACCTCCTCTTCGGACAAGGCGCCCTTTGCCAGGCTTCTTATGGCCCTGGCGTCCGCCAGTATTTTCTCTACATCACGGGGTTCCAGGGCAAGCTCTTTTTTTAGCATTTGAATGATTTCGCCATTTATGCTGCGGCTGTTTTGCTTAGCCCTGGCTTTCAGCTTTTTGTAAAGCGGATCGGGTAGATTTTTGATGGTAATGCTGGCCATAAAATGCATTTTGCCACCAAAATACAACCGTTTTGGTTGCACCACAAATAATGCCGAATCTGACCCTTGTAAATCAGACACCGTTCCTTATTTTTGCAGTCCCAATTTGAAAAAAGCAGCATGAAGAAGGACATACATCCAGCGTACAACGAAGTGATTTTCTGGGATACATCCAGTGATTTCAAGTTTTTGAGCCGCTCTACCCTCAGCTCCAAGGAGACTGAAAAGTGGACAGATGGCAAGGAATACCCCGTGATCAAGGTGGAAGTGAGCTCCGCGTCTCACCCCTACTTCACAGGTAAGAAGATGTTCCTCGATACGGCCGGTCGCGTGGAGAAATTCCAGAAGAAATACCAAAAGAAATCTTAAGACCTTTGTTCTTAGCGGTTTGTTCAAAAAGGCCCTCATTCGGGGGCCTTTTTCTTTAGCAATTCCCCGGGGCTCATTGTCGTCATTCTCCTGATCCCTCTATTTTTACAAAATGAACCTCATCTTCTTCGATGACCCCACCATCAGAACGGAACTTCTGCCTTTTACCTTCACCCGTCCCGTGGGTGGCATCCGCATGGGCATTCTCACCATCGCTGAAAAATGGAACCACCGCCTTGGCTTAACCGGGTCATTCAGCACGGAATCTTACTTGTCGGCCAAGTTTCCAAAAGTAACTGCCGATGACAACCTGTTTGTTAACGGTGCCATTTGCCCGGATGAAGAACTGATCGCTGCCGTGCGCGCGATGAAATCTGAAGAAGGTATCATCCACAAAGGAGTGTTGGTTGCGGCCCGTACCAAAAAACCCACCGTGCCTGCCATCGAAACCATCGTGGCAAAGGAATATACCAATGCGTTGATAATAATCGACCGCGTGTGGAAAATCTTTCAACTCAATGGCGACCAGATTCGTGCCGACTTCAGGCTGATCACGCATGGCCGAAAGAGCCAGGGTGTGAACGATAAGCCCACGATTGTCTATAACGAAGGTCAGGTTTTTGTGGAGACTGGCGCTCAGGTCCGCGCGGCCACGTTAAATGCGGAGAATGGTCCGATTTATATCGGAAAAGATGCACAGATACAGGAGGGGGCCTTGATCCGTGGGCCCTTTGCCTTGTGTGAACATTCGCATGTAAACATGGGAGCAAAAGTTCGTGGTGATACCACCGTGGGTCCTCACTCCAAAATTGGCGGTGAAGTAAGCAATACTGTGATCTTCGGCTACAGCAACAAAGCGCATGATGGTTTTTTGGGTAACTCGGTGATTGGCGAATGGTGCAACCTTGGTGCCGATACGAACACGTCCAACCTGAAGAACAACTACGAAAACATCAAGATCTGGAATTATGCGGCCGGTGGCTTCCGCGACACGGGGTTGATGTTTTGCGGGTTGATGTTTGGCGATCACAGCAAATGTGGCATCAACACCATGTTCAATACCGGCACCGTGGTAGGCGTTGGCGCGAATATTTTTGGCGATGGATTTCCACGCACCTTCATTCCCTCGTTTGCATGGGGGGGCGCAGCAGGATTCACCACATTTCAACTTAACAAAGCGCTTGAAACGGCCGCCAAGGCGATGGCAAGGAGGTCGGTTGAGCTTACTGAAGCCGATACGGAAATTCTGAAACACGTTTTCGAGCTAAGCGGCCCGAACCGGGTGTGGGAGAAAAACAAAATAGCGCCATGAAGTTTTCAGCAATCCCTGGGCTCGCCCCCATCAAGGAAAAGTTGATTCGTTCGGTCAAAGAAAACAAAGTGGCCCATGCTCAATTGTTTTCAGGAAAAGAGGGTGCTTTGAATTTGCCGCTGGCGCTTGCATACACTACCTACCTGCATTGCCAAAACCGGGGAGAAACCGACTCTTGCGGCACGTGCCCCGCGTGCAGTAAAAGCGACAAGTACATTCACCCGGATACCCATTTTGTTTTTCCGCTTAGCAACATCAAAAACGACAAAGATGCGGACCGGTTTAAGGCGGAGATCTTAAAAAGTTGGCGTGCCTTTCTTTTGGAACAACCCTTCGGAAAACTGGATGATTGGACCAATTTTTATGGAGGTGAGAACAAACAAGCCTTCATCTCGAGAGACGAGAGCAGAGAGATTATCAAGACACTCTCGCTGAAACCATTTGAAAGTCCCTATAAGGTGATGATCATCTGGCAACCGGAGTACATGCATCCTTCGGCATCCAACGGAATCCTGAAGATACTGGAAGAGCCACCGCAACACACTTACTTCATCCTGGTAACCAATGCGGCAGAACAGTTATTACCCACCATTATTTCGAGAACGCAATCCGTTCAGGTGCCGATGCTGGCCGATGAAGATCTTGAGGCATACCTGAAAATACATGCCGATGCGGGAACGGAGCAACGCGCAAAAATTTTACAGATGGCAGAAGGTGATCTCAACTTTGCCCTTGAACTGTTGGAAGAAACAGAAGAGGAAGAAAGTGATCAATTTCCACAATGGATGCGTGCCTGTTATAAGAAAGACTATCCAACGCTGGTACAGCTTGCAGATGAATTTCATGGATACGACAAAGTGACACAGCGGAACTTCCTGGCATATGGCCTGAGCCTGATGCGCGAATCGTTACTGCAATTATCCCATGCTGATCTGAACCGGGCACGAGGCAAAGACCTGAAGTTCATTCAGGATTTTAGCAAAGTGATGGATGTGGAAAAAATTGAAAAAAGCCACCAACTCATTACAAATGCAGCCTATCACCTGGAGCGGAACGGGAGCGCCAAAATGGTTTTCATGAACCTGTCGCTGCAACTGAGTCAAATTGTAAGCCCCTGACCAGCCCGAATTTGGGTTCGACATCAGATCGCCTATTTTTGCAAACCAAATCAAGAACCATGAACAAACTTGCATCAGCCACGATCTTCATTTTGGTAACCCTGGTGAGCAGTTGTGCGCAGAAGAAAGACTACGTGGTAACCATTAAGACTGAGTATGGGGACATGGTGGTCATTTTATTTGACGAAACACCCAAGCATAAAGAGAACTTCATCAAACTTGCGAAGGAAGGGTTCTACGACAGCCTGATGTTTCACCGAGTGATGCAAGGCTTTATGATTCAGGGCGGAGACCCAAACTCAAAGAAAGCCACGCCCGATCAACCCCTCGGCACGGGCGGTCCCGGTTATCAAATTGATGCAGAGTTCAACCCTAAGTTCTTTCACAGGAAGGGTGCCCTTGCAGCTGCCCGCACGCCCAATCCGGCCAAGGCATCCAGCGGTAGCCAATTTTATATCGTACAAGGCACGGTGATTCCCCAGGAAGGGATCGATGAATTGAAAATTGACCAGGCAAAACTGAATCAATGTATGCAACAATTCATGCAACAACCGGAAAACCAACCGATCATTGACTCAATGCGAAACGTGTACTATTCCGGGGATATGGTCGCCTACAAAAATTTATTGGTTAGCCTCGCTCCCACGATGGAAGCAGCGACAGGCATCAAGGTAACCAGGGAGGTTTCACAGGAAATGATCCACGCGTATACCACGGTGGGTGGTGCACCGCACCTCGATGGTGAATATACCGTGTACGGCCAGGTGATCAAAGGCATCGAAGTCATTGACAAGATTGCAAGCCAACCTACGGGCGCAGGCAACAGGCCTGTGCAGGATATTCGAATGACCGTGACGGTGGACGAAATGTCTCGCAAGAAGATCACCAAGGAGTACGGCTACGAGTATCCGCAATAGTGAAAATATTAATTACCGGTGCAAATGGCTTGCTGGGCCAAAAGCTGGCCGCTTTACTTGACCAGGACCCCGCTGTTGAACTTATTGCAACAGCGCGAGGGCCGTTTCGGGGCACGCTAAAGAATGGCACCTTCCGCTTGCTCGATATCACCATACAGGAAGACGTGGACAGCGTGATCAGCGAAGCAAAACCTGAAGTTGTAATCAACACGGCCGCCATGACACAAGTTGACCAGTGCGAGACGGATCGTGAGGCATGCTGGCAGGCAAACGTATCGGCCATCGAATACCTGGTTGGCGCATGCGCAAAAGCAGGGGCGCGTTTAATTCACGTCTCCACCGACTTTATTTTTGATGGTACAGAAGGCCCGTTGGATGAAACGGCCGTTCCCAACCCGGTGAATTATTATGGCGAAAGCAAACTTGCGGGTGAGCAGGTGATTCAAAAAAGCAATATCGATTGGTGCATTCTGCGTACCGTATTGGTATATGGGGTCACTCCAGATCAAAGCCGTTCGAATATCGTACTCTGGGTGAAGAAAAGTCTTGAGGAAAAAAAGAAGATCAATGTGGTGAATGACCAGTGGAGAACACCCACCCTGGCCGAAGACCTGGCGATGGGGTGTGCGTTGGCTGCGAAAAAGAAGGCGACCGGCATCTACCACATTTCCGGTGAGGAAATGATGACTCCCTACGACATCGCCATTGCCACGGCAACTCAGTTCCGACTCGACAAGTCCCTGATCAACCAAACCGATTCAACCCAATTTACGCAACCGGCCAAACGTCCGCCCAAGACCGGGTTTATCGTCACGAAAGCCAAATCAGCACTGGGCTACCAACCGCACACTTTCAAGCAGGGTTTGCAATTGCTTGCTTCACAACTCAAGGGTTAGCTTGCCGTCAATGGCAAGTAAGGGTTTTAAAGTCGGATTAATTTCTTAATCTTGACGCGCGAAAATTTTACTCAACTAATCTTCTCTTTGTATGAATGCATCTGACAATCGCGGACAATGGGGTTCGAGCTTTGGTTTTATCATGGCTGCGGCCGGATCAGCCGTTGGATTGGGTAACATCTGGAGATTCCCGTACGTGGTTGGTCAGAATGGCGGGGGCGCATTCGTATTCGTATATATCGTTTGCGTATTGTTGATTGGCTTACCTCTGATTTATAATGAAGTGGCGCTAGGCCGGTTAACGGGCAAAAATACCATTGGTGCCTTCAAAGACACTGGCGCCAACAAGTTTTGGACGTTCATGGGTGCCGTGCTTGCCTTGTGCGTCAGCTTCTTCATCCTCAGTTATTACAGCGTGATCGCAGGTTGGACAATAGGCTACATCGTCAGCGAGTTTACCGACTTCATCCACGATTTTGAAACATTCCGAAGCACCGCCTCCTACGTAATTCCATTCTTTCTCGTTTTCTTATTGGCAACCATCATCATTGTGTTGGGTGGCATTTCGGGAGGAATCGAAAAAGCCTCCAAAATACTAATGCCGGTTCTTTTCATCCTGCTCTTTGTGGTGATGCTCCGCAGCTTGACATTGCCCAACGCCATGGAGGGAGTAAGATATTACCTGACGCCTGACTTCAGCAAGATTAACGGGGGTGTCATCCTCACTGCACTTGGTCAGGCCTTCTTCAGCCTGTCTGTAGGCTGGGGTATTCTGGTCACCTATGGAAGCTACCTCCCGAAGAATCAAAACATCGTGAGCAGCGGAGGCTGGATTGGCTTGATGGACACGGGTGTTGCCTTGCTGGCGGGCTTGATGATCTTCCCGGCTGTATTTGCCTTTGATAAAAACCCGGCAGAAGGTACCGCCCTTGTGTTCCAGGTATTGCCCGACATTTTCAACTCCATGCCCACGGGTGGCAACATTGTAGGTGCATTGTTCTTCCTGTTATTGTGTGTGGCGGCACTTACCTCCTCCATCTCCATGATCGAAGTACCCGGCTCTTACCTGATTGACGAGAAAAAATTCACGCGGAAGAAGGCCGCCTGGACAGTGGGCATTCTTGCTTTTATCGTGGGTATTCCTTCGGCACTCTCCGGTGGAGCCAACGAAACGCTAAGCACCATGTCGATTGAGCTGTTTGGTTCCGTGAAAACAGGCTTCCTCGATATCATGGACGCGCTGTGGGGTGGCGTGTTTATTGTTACTGTGGCCCTGATGACTTGCCTTTACACCGGTTGGATCATGGACATCAACAAACTGGTTGCCGAAATCGGAACCGGAGCCCCGTCATTCCACAAGAAAATCGTGGGCAACATCACAGCCGCAAAGGCGTGGGTGTTCTTTATCAAGTTTGTCTGTCCGATCGTGATTGGCCTCGTCCTGCTAAGTACTGTCGGAATTATTTAAGACTCACTTTCCATCAATCAATTCCCTGATGGGCTGCCCTGTGCAACCGTTGGGGAATTTTATTTTCAGCAGCACCGAAAGCGTGGGCGCAATGTCTGTTATCGGGTGATAGGCAGATGACGAACCTGGTTTTACACCTGCACCGAAAAACAGGACGGGAACGTGTGTATCGTAGCTGTAAGGAGTGCCATGACTCGTACCGGTAGTGGAAGATGAACTCAGCCAGCCGGGTTCGGTCAGGTAGGCAATGTCGCCCGAACGTTTGGGGTGAAATCCGCGGATGACCATGCCACGTGGCCCCTCTTCATCAAACGATCCCTGCCGCAATTGACCTTTCGTAAACACCTGCGCGATTCCTTTTTGTGAAATAATGTAGCTGGCGACAGACTCGGCAGCAACCAACAAATCTATACCGGATGTTTTTGGATCGCCTTGAAAAAGATCCTGGTTGAGAAACACCTGGTTGTTGCTTACGTTTTGGATCACCTGCTTTCCGGGAAAATTCTTGCGCAGGAAGGTATTATATGACGCGGTGTCCCTGCGCTGGTAATCCACCGGAACCTTGTTGTCTTTCAAATACTGCGGCACATCTGCCACTGCATGGTCGGCTGTCAGAAAAACAATATACTTTCCCCTGCCTACCTCTGCATCGAGGATCGAAAACAAATCGGCCAGGTTTTGATCGAGGCGAATGTAGGTGTCCTCAACTTCGATTGAGTTAGGGCCAAAGGAATGACCGATGATATCCGGAGAGGAGAACGAAATCCCAAGGAAATCCGTGGCTGTATTCTTTCCCAGGCGCTCACCTTGCAACGCGGCCCGGGCAGCAGCCAGCAACAGGTCATTGCCAAAAGGGGTTTCTGCAAGCATGGCAAAATTTCCGTTTGTGGCCCTTAGCACCTTGAGGTCATAGGGAAACACGGGTCTTTCCTTTCCATTGAATATTTCTTCATAGGGTGAGTCGTCCGGGCCACTCTCCGTATAGTCTGCAATCGGCAACCTGGTGTTCCATGTTTGCGACAAATATTGATCCGCCAAATTCTTTTCATTGAACTTATCCATCCACTCAGGCAGTGTGAGCCGATAATAGGTGCTGGTAATAAACTTGCCGGTTGAACCATCGTACCAGTAGGCGGCATCGGCCATGTGGCCACCCGGCAAAACCGCACCCCGGTCCTTTATCGACAGAGAGATTACTTTCGAACGCTTCTGCGATGCGATTTTCATTTCGTCTGTGATTGTGGTTGTCAACATCCGCCAGGGCGATACGTCTCCATTGCCATTTGAGCCAACTGGTTTCTGGTCGGGATCCTCAACGCAGTTCACCATTTTCTTCAGATTCTTATCGTACCAGTCGTTGCCGATGATTCCGTGAATGGCAGGCGTGGTGCCTGTGTAGACCGATGCATGCCCGGGCCCCGTGTAGGTAGGCACATAATTATAATGTGCGTTGGTGAGCATGAAGCCTTCGTTCATCATTCGTTTAAAGCCGCCCGGTCCAAACTTCGCGCCATAGCGGTACAAATATTCCTGGCGCATCTGATCAACGACAATTCCCACTACCAGTTTGGGTTGCTCCGCAGCTTGAGCGGCAAGTTCAATGCCGCAAAACATCAGCGCAATAACAAGCATCGATTGTAAAATGTATCTCGTCATATAAAGGTCAGCTCTGTATAAAATTAATGATGTCTGCCAATGTTAAACAATTTCAACAATTAAGCCAGGATTAATTCTCCGTACAATAGATTCTGTCGTAGTCGGCATCTTCGTAAACAAATCGCTTCACAAATTCCCCTTTTTGATTGTAATAGATCACCACATACAACTCGGCCTCTTCCACATGTTTTTCCGTGAAATAGAAAGGCTTATCATAGGTGCCTACATTTACAATATCGCTAAATGTGGGCGGGATAATGAGCCCATCCCGGCTGCTGAGTACACCATAGTCGTTTTCGACATGAATAACGGCCAACTTATCGTCCCCTTCATCTCTTAGTAACCGATAGTCTTTGATGCGATCTTGCACGATCTGCCCGGTTGCAAGATTAAACAAGCCCCAGTGAATTTTTTGTTTCACCATCGCAAGTGAATCCGTCCAGTAGCGGACTTCCTCGAACCTGGCCTCGGTAACCGGCTTGTCCGTCCAGTCGATCAAGCCATAGGAGCCTTCTTTGAATGCGATCAGCCACTCCTTATTATACTGGCGAATATTGCGCTCATATGATGGTTTAATCAGCCGTTGGTTCATCAAGTCAAAAAGGCCAAACCTGCGATCCTTCAAGAGAGACGCAAAAGCCTCATCCGTTTTTACAATCGCATCATATTCCACGGGGAGCACGCGCTTGCCATCCGTGTCTACCACACCCCACTTACCATTTTTTTGCTGGACCAGGAACATCCCGAATCCGAGATACTCCACGGCCTCCGCCTCAGTAACGAACATCTTGTTGCCCGATGTGACTTCAAAGACGGCTTTTTTATCCTTCTCTGCCGCATAAAAGTACTGAAGCGTATCCGCGGGTTTCATGAACGTGACCTGGTTATTTCGATGAAACACCAACGAGGTTCCGTTACTCATGAACACGTGGAGCGAATCCCTGCGCATCGCCAACGCCACCTTGTTTGTAAACCAGGTGCTATCGATCGACTGCAATACAATCCTCTTCTTCTCTTTATCAAACAGCTGCTTGTTGGCCGGCTGATGCAGGGCCACCCACCTCAGGTATGGCCTGATGTTCAAATATTCTTGCTCATCGATGTCAGGCGCGACACCGACAGGCTTGAAATAACGATTGATCTGACGCATGAATCCATAAGACGTTTTCGTGAGTAACTGTCGCTCAAGCGGCACCACGTATTCAAGTTGATTGTTTAGCACCCCCTCCAGTGCACCATTTTTCACCCACAACAAACCCTCTCCCATCTTGCGGCTGTCATCAAACACCAATTTTTCTGTCAGGCTTTTGCCCAGTGGAATCCCGGCCAGGTCCATCCAATTGTACAACGACTTCTTTCCACTGCGAGACAGCAGCAGAATCTCTTCTGCCACTTCTATGGAATCATACCTGTAATCCACGAGTTGGCGGCCGGCAAGGCTAAACAGTGCCCACTTGTTTTTCTTGATCGCCAGGAACCGGTTGGCCACGGTATGGGCATCCGTCACCTCTCCTGCGAAAACCCACCCGGATTTATGCACAACATCCGCGTGCGTGTCATATTTCACATACAAAAAGCCAAGTCCGATATCTTCAACCGACCTGATGGAACCTTTGGCAATGACTTTTCCCGTGCGACTAATGATGGATTCATCCACCAGCAGGAAATCATCCTCAATGCCACCACAAAGGTAATCGGGCGCAACGTGGCTGAACCTGGCCGGCATGACCTCCGTTCCGTCCTCATCCATAAAACCAAACGATGATCCCTTCATGAAAACCATCCAATACTTTGCGTTCATATTGATTACCTTTCTCAAGGAATCTGTTGTCAGCGAACTGGGAAACGGCTCATCCGATTGACGCAGCAAGTGGAATAAGATACCCAGCGCTCGATTTGACCAGCGACTGTGAGGATATTGGTTCATGAAGCCAACCAATGTGTTGGGTTCGCTGGTGGTGGTGGAAAGTTCAAGGATTTGTTGTTCTGCTTTTTCCAGATAGGGACTTTCGGGGTAATCCTGGTGGAATTTCCGGAAGCTTGCCAGCTTGCCATCGCTGGTTTTCGTTTCGTACAGCAATTTATCGTAGCGCGCTTTTGCCTCTGCATATCGGTGCGATGCCGGGTACTTTTGCATGAACGTCTGGAAACTTTGGTAGGTGTTGGTTTTCAGGGCCGTTAAGAAAGCGACTTCATCACGCAACTCGATTGCCTCGGGGATATGAACAGCCGTCTGAAAGTTTTCGATGAAATAGATATAGCCCTCTTCCGTATTCAGCGTCTTGGCACGTTCAAAAGCTGCGCTGTCGATTTCGCTTCTGACGAGCAGCAGCCGACTGCTGTCCAGTGGAACACGAGCAAGCCTTTCTCTTTCTTTGATGGGTAGAGACCTGTAGTCCTGAAGCGCGCGCTGTGTATGGCGATAGGCGGAGTCGATATCGAAGGCCGGATTGGGTGGTGTGAAATACCAAAATGCATATACCAGGTGCGCTTCCGGGTTAACGGGGCTCTTGTCCAGGGCTTTCTCCAGCGCTTTTTTTGCTTTCGACCACTTGCCTTTTTGGATGCGGTTAAACGCGGCTTTCTCGGGGTTGAGTTGGGCCTGGGCAGATAAAGACAACCAAATGAACAAAATGAAAAAAAGCAATCTCACGACACAAATCTCGGTGGGTAGATCAACAAAGCAAAAAAATCGCGCAAAGCCACACTTTCATTTATGTGTTGAGTGGGTTAGCTGCGCTCGCTACACACCGAGTTCCATTTGCTAATTCACGCCCTGATCTGTCAAGGAATCTCAGGATACCTCCCTTTTTTTGGTTTTTCGCCCAGCCCCAATGCCGCAGACCTTGTGGTGACTTCTTGCAACCACAGGCCCCTCCAGGGTATGCCAGACTGTTGTCGAAAAGACTCCCCCATTACGTAAATGAAAGGAGCCACGCGATGTTATGTGTCGTTGTCACTTACCGTTTGAATGAGAGCGACAATTCGTATTCGAACAACTCGACACCAGGAACCATAGAGCAAGCGAGCCGCAAATCCTCACTTATCTCCCGGGCTACAATTACACCTCGCACCTTCTGGTTGGATTCAGCAAGATTCTTCTTGATCCATGCGACATATCGCATTAGTTGTCCGACAACTCTGTCATAACCACGTGAGACCTTAAGTTCGATGACAACAAGGTCCCTATTCGCGTCCGTTGCCAGTATGTCAATGAATCTGCCTCCCACTGGAAACTCTATGCCCGTAATCCCGTCTTCCTCGTAAATCTTCAAACCTGATTGCAACGAACTCAAATTTTTTGCAAGGTAATTGCGCAAGTCTGTTTCGTATGCGAACTCGCTCCCACCAACCTCTGTCATTAGCTCTTCATCTTCACCTTCAGGAATACTTGTGGTTCTGTCACTTGCCTGGTCGGTGCTAATTGGCACAGGATCTTGACCAGGACGATAGAGCCGATAATGCCTTCCATCTATTTGGTACAGAATGTCATCATCACCGGGTTTGGCACTGTAGTGCGTTCGACTCCTGGCATTTGTAGACAAAACGTGCCAAATGCGCAGTTACGGTACCGATTTATTTTAGGTTATTTCTGAGCAAACCAATTGATTGCATCTTGCCTCGTAAAGATGGAATTGGGAGTGCTACTCAATTCGCTGGCCATTTCCTTCATCAGGACGCGAGTGGGTTTTGAGTATAAAGCCATACTTAGTGAAGGATACTTTGAATAGCTATAAAGCTAGCCTTTGGGCTTTTGGTCCTAAAGGCTATCTCAAGTTATTTAACTTCCCTTCGCTTTTGCAATCAGTTTTTCGTCTGCGAGCAAGTCTCTGTAGTGCTGAAATACCACCGGATTGATCACCATTGTTATGATGTATGTGCATTTATCGGGTAGTTTGATAAATGAAAAACCCCCTACACATAATGTATAGAGGGTTTTGACCTTGCTTGGTTGTCAAGTTGTCGGGGTGAGTGGATTCGAACCACCGACCTCCACGTCCCTAACGTGATGCGCTAACCGGGCTGCGCTACACCCCGAATCAATCTTGCCAACAAGACTTCAAATCGTCCCGCTCTTGATGGTTTCGAAGGAACACCCGGCTACCGGGCTGCTTGAATGCCGAAGTGCAACGCAGGCATGGCGCTACACACCAAAAAGAGGGTGCAATATTAATAAATCTTTGGTTTGTAGAAGGTCAATTTAATGGAATTTGATCTGCACTCACGCTCCGCTGGCCTCGTTCATGATCGCATGGGCGCGCTTTAGCGAAAGGGTCACATGGCTCAGCAGGTTTCGCCTGTCCAGCACATCATAAATCCCAGATCGCTCCAGTTCATCCCGCACGCTGGGCGTCACGCCTGAAAGAATGACATGCACTTTGTCGGCCTCAAAATGTTTGATCATGTCTTTGATTCGTTTGGTCGCTGTGGCATCGATGAACGGCACGTGCCTCATCCTTAAAATGATCACCCTGGGTTTGGAGTGAATCTCACGGATCAAATCCTGGAATTTTTGAGCAGCTCCAAAAAACAACGCACCCTGAATTTCATACAATACCACACCGGGTGGAATGGCAGGTAACTCTTCTTCAAACAACTTTTCATCCGAGCCGTTGAGAACTTTCTCCCCGGACTGCACGGTCATGGTGTCGCTCATTCGCTTCATGATCATGAAACTCGACAACACCAATCCCACCTCGATGGCGATAATCAAATCGAAGATCACGGTAAGCAGAAACGTGGTCACCAGCACCAACACGTCCAACCGGTTGCTGTTCAACAACTCGAGAAAATGCCGCCATTCGCTCATGTGATACGCCACCACGATGAGGATACCCGCCAGACACGCAAGGGGAATGAGTTTGGCGAGCGGGGCAAACAGGAGCATGATCAACAAGAGCACCAGCGCATGGGTAATGCCCGCGATGGGCGTTCGCCCCCCGTTCTTTACGTTTGTGGCCGTACGGGCAATGGCACCCGTTGCCGGAATGCCGCCAAACAATGACGATGCAATATTGGCGGCACCCTGGGCCACCAGTTCACCATTCGACCGGTGATTGCCTCCGATCATACCATCTGCTACCACCGCTGACAACAAAGACTCAATGCTCCCAAGCAATGCGATCGCGATGGCGGGTTGCAACAGGTTTCCAATCTTGTCAAGGTCGAGATGAGGCATCGATGGCAAAGCAAGCGTGCTCGGGATGGCGCCAAACCGAGATCCGATGGTATCCACCGGCAATTGAAAAAAGTACACGACACCGGTTGCGAGCACCAGGGCGGCAAACGGGCCCGGAATCTTCCTTGTGATGCGATGAAAATAAAGTGATATGATGGCCGAAATAACACCCACGCCCAGCGCATAATAGTTGATGTGTGGCAAAGCCCTGCCGTACGCTTTCCACTTTTCAAAGAAAGAAGCCGGCACATCATCCATCGGAAAGCCAAAAAAATCTTTGACCTGGGATGAAAAGATGATGACCGCGATGCCGCTGGTAAATCCAACGATTAGCGGAAGAGGAACAAACTTCAACAAGCTGCCCAGTCGCAGGAGTCCCATCATCACAATCATAACACCCCCGATAAGTGTTGCAATGGTCAGTCCTTCCACTCCATACTTCTCCACCACTCCAAATACCACCACAATAAAAGCGCCCGTGGGCCCTCCGATCTGCACGCGGCTGCCACCCAATAGGGAAATGATAAAACCAGCCACAATGGCGGTAATCAAACCTTTGTCGGGGGACACACCCGATGCGATGGCAAAGGCGATGGCCAGCGGAAGTGCGACAATGCCCACCACCGTGCCCGCAAAAAGATCTTTGACAACCTGGCTGCGGGGTATCCCCTGTTTTAAGAGCGTAAATAGCTTGGGAGTGAAGTCACTCAAATTGCCGAATGGAGAAAGTTGAATGCCAAATTATCAAAAAGGATAACGCTTCCGTCTATCTGCGAAAGTTGATTTTTGTCAGTGCCCGTCACCCTCCAAATTGCGTATGCCGAATACCAGCAGGTAGACAATCATCCAGAATTCTCCAACGGTGGCAGGTATCACCAGCACACCAAGCCAGTCGCCTTCCACGCCAAAATAATTCAGGAAAGTGCCAAGCAGATAACCGGCACCACCGATCATCAATACACGTCCTAACCACGCAGGCATGCATTTGGAACTCGTCACCACGTAGCCCATCGGGATTAGCCAAAGGCCAAAGAACAAACCGCCCACGCCCCAGGCATTGGCGATGAACTGTTGCAGAAGCTGCACCAACACTACTTTGTCATCGATTGTCATGGCTGAGCCGGCCACCTCAAGTGCAGCCCCCATCGAAACAGCACTTACCAGGATGATCACCGAATTGACCGTACCCCAAACGCCCAACGCCCAGGCAGCCCATTCGTTGATATTTCGAAACAACCGGTAAAACCAGACGGCCGCCAATGCCTGCGACACCACGATGAGCAGTTCAAACAAGAGCCGGATGCGGGCCATGAACTCCTCCTCGACCAAATTGACGAGCGTTTGAGCGGCATCGTTGGATACATACACCTTTGGGTGAAAGATCATAAATCCACCCACCCCGCCTATGGCCAGCAGGAGATACCAGATGCCCGCGATGCGCGCGGTTTTTATAAGTGATGACGGATTGTTTCCCATTGTTGATTTCTTAAGATTCGAACTGGTTGGGCGAACAATTTAATCAAATTCCAAGGCTGTTGATGGTCTTGCCACGCACGACCGCGAAGCAAGACTGATCACCCACCGCAGATCATATCTGCTTCTTCGGGTGCTTCTTCACTTTCTCCGGGTGTCCGAGTCCTACTTCTTCGGGTGCTCTTCCTTCTTCTCCGGGTCCGAGTCCTACTTCTTCGGGTGCTCTTCCTCTTTCTCCGGGTCCGAGCCCCACTTCTCCGGGTGCTCTTCCTTCTTCTCCGGGTTCGAGCCCCACTTCTCCGGGTGCTCTTCCTCTTTCTCCGGGTCCGAGCCCCACTTCTTCGGGTGCTCTTCCTTCTTCTCCGGGTCCGAGTCCCACTTCTCCGGATCGAATTACTGTTGTTCACGAATTGGATATCCTTAGCCACTCGCCAGGCGTCAAGGGGCAGCCACCATTCATCTCAATATTTACTATTTTACAGGCATGTCGATCCAGGAGTTACATGGGTAGAAACCTAGACGTGCCCGCGTTTGTTGTCAATGAGCTGGTGAGCAAGGCCCAACAACGGGTAAAGGCGCACAACATCCTCAAGCCCGGCCAGCATGCCAAGGCCCTGCAGGTAAGGCTTGCCCTCGAGCATTTCTATGAAAACTTTCCCGAAAAGGTCAACTACTCATCGGTTGTAAAAATACCCTCCAGTGATAAGACCATCGACAGGTTGCTGCGCACCAACAAGGCCAGCCCGGAGCTTTGCAACCTGATCGCCCTCTTCCTCACGAACGGGCAGCATACCTGGGAAAGTTACCTGACCACACAACCTGGCGATGAGACTGCACCGGATACATCGCGAAGCGAAGTGACGATCATCGTACCGCAACGGAACGACCCGAACTTTCCCGAGTTTCCCCCGGCACCGGTATACACGCCCCAGTGGCCAGCATCACGCCTGGTGAAGCTCCACATCGAGGGTTTCAGTGATGTATGGATCAAAGACGAGAGCACCAACCCCACCGGCACGCACAAAGACCGGATGGCCTGGGAGATCACAATCCTTTCTCACAAACACAAGTGGCGCGAAGTGTCGCTCATTACTGCCGGCAGTGCTGGCATTGCCATCCAGCATTTCTTCAATTTATTCAGCGCACCCACCATTCTCAAAACGTTGGTCGACCGGAACATCCGCAGCGAGATCAAGGAGAAACTTGCTTCACTGGGGGCGCGCGTCTATGAGCACGATTTGTCGGCCGGTCTGCTGAGTTCCGATGAGATCATGGAGATCACCGAAATCAGGTCCGGCAGGGACCTTACCTATGTGCCCCTGTATGACGAACGCGAGATCGTGTACTACGACTGGATGTCGTACGAGATCATCAATACCCAACCTGATTATTGTTTTATTCCATTCGGCACCGGTGATCTCTACAACAATGTGTTGAACATCGTAGAGAAAGAGTATAAACTCGCCAAGGCAAGGCTGCCCAAAGACCTGCGTTTCAGTGGCGACCTTCAGATTATTTCGAATTGCAACTTCCTGGGAGCAACTACCGCCAGGAAGACCTCACGCATGGACAAGCTCTTCTCCTACTACCTTCCCAACTCCGAAGAACGCAAAGACCGGTTGAAGCGACTTATTCAACAAGGGGTGATTGGTGCCGGCTCCGACATTGTTGATGCGGATGACGCCTTCGTTGATGAAGCCCTAAGGATTACCCAGGCACATCATGTGGATGCAGAACCCTCGGGGTTGGCAGGTTTGGCGCTTTTTCTGAAGATGAAAGACCAGATTCCGGGAGACAAGCGTGTGGTGATCGTAAATACCGGCAAGACGCGCATGGATATTCAAAAGGCACAACCCATCGCCTTCAAGATCAATTTCGAGTTCTAGTCCGGACAAACCGGACAACCGCCAAAGACAGTTCGGACATTTCTACCTAACCACCAGACCGTTTAGGATCTTAAGCGTAAACGCATATAGGAACAATCGATACCCTTATGAAAACGCTGAACCTCGGAAAAGTATTGCTCGCCTTAATTGTATTAATGGCGGCCATTGGGCTTCGATCGCTTCAGGCCCAGAACCTGGAAGCAGAAGTACCGGGCGATCACTTTAGCCTCGAAGGCGCGCTTGACCTCTTCAAAAAGTCAAAGTCGCCCGAAGATTTTGAGCAGCTGCTCAACTCACCCGACTCCAGGGTGAATAACCTGGACTTGAACGGAGATGGCAACGTGGACTATATCCGGGTCATCAGCCGGCAAGATGGTCACATTCACGCATTCATCATGCAGGCGGTTATCTCACCCGTGGAAAGCCAGGACGTGGCAGTGATTGAATTGGAGAAGCTCGCCAACGGTGAAGCCATCCTGCAGATCACAGGCGATGCCGATATCTATGGAATCGAAACGATCATCGAACCAACCGAGGAAGTGTATGTGAATGCGGGCACCAGCACCAGGCGAAGGTTGGTAAACGTGTGGACATGGCCTTCGGTACAATATATATTTAGTCCTTATTATTCTGTGTGGGTATCGCCATGGGGGTGGTACGACTGGCCGTGGTGGTGGACAAGCTGGAGACCGGTAGCCTATCATGTATATCATCCCTGGTGGCGCCCATACAGAAATTACTACTCCGTATGTTATACACACCGGATCGCCTATGCGAGAATATACAGGCCATACCGTACTACTTCGGTGGTCGTCTACAACCGCCACCGCGACAGGGTGGAGACCTATCGAAACAGGCGCGGTGGAGAAAAAAGGTATGACGATAAAGGTGACGGGCGTGGCCGCTATGTGCGGGATGGAGACAGAAGTAGGGAAAATGACAGTCGCGAACGCAACTCGAGGTATTCGGGAGACGTGAACAATGGCCGCAGTTACCAGACCGACACCGGAGACAATAAGCGCAAGTCAAATGATTACTCGCTGGACCGGTCCTCATCGGAGGAGCGTACCAGAACACTACAACGGACTTCAACGAATCCTACGCGCGAAGTTCAAAGACAGCAACCCAGCGTAAGCTTCGATCGGGTGCCACAACGGATAGAGCGGCAGCCGAGCCGTCAGTCGCAGGTGCAGCAAAGACCGGAACCGCGTCCGCAGGTACAGCGGCAGCCGGCACCACGACAGGTGGTGAAGCCTTCGCCACCTTCCAATAGAAGTGTAACCAGGCCCAGCCCACCACCGGCCAAGCCAGTTGCGCCTTCGAGGTCGGGCAGCAGCAATAACAAAAAAAGAGGGAAGAATTAGTTGATATAAAAAAGCTATCCCAGAAGCTAGTAGAGTCCATCTCAAAAATCGATTCGGTAAATGCAGGGACCGGTGCCAAATCACTCATCTTTTGAGACAGCATTTGTCCTTTTGAGGGAGCCCCGCAAAGGGCGGCTATGGAATTTTATCAGGAGAGACTCCCATTGCAAGTATTCCACAGTCGGCATAGCGCCTCCCCCAAAAGGACTGGTCATATGATCAATCGTTATCGTGGTAAAACGTTTTGGTTTGGCCTTTTCCATTGGCCACGCGGATTGACACACCATCGCCAGGGTTGACGATGCGGTACACCCGCGCAAAACTGTGGTTCACCACCTCCGATTCGTTGTGCAAAATGTGGTGCTGATCATCCTCCACAGTGATGGTGATCTCCTCTTCATCGTCAACCGCCACGCTCACCAGGCACCGGATCTGGTTCATCTCACCATCCAGCTCCGCGCTATAGACGTTCAATTCGTCCTCTTTCAATTCACGATAGTCGATCTTCTTCACCACCTTCGACTCACCATCGGAGAGCGTAAGCCAATAAACACCGTGTTCCAGGGCGGAAAAATCGTAAGGTCGGATAAAACCCTTATGCCCTACAATCTTTTCGCGATGAATTGTGCTGCCATCGTCATCGCGAATGGTGACTGCCAGCTTGCAGGGAGACTGATCTTCATAGATTAACCTGATCACATCTCCACTGCGGAACACCCGGGCTTTTCCTTCGGCCAATCCCAACTCATTTCCAGCCCGAAGGCTGCTACCGGTCGCTGCCAACACGACAAAAAGAAAGAATACTGTTCGCATAGTTTACATTTTTAATTGTAAAACATCTGATCACAACAACGGGTGAAGCTTCCCGATTGGTGCACCGTTCGTCTGTGAATAAGCCATCTTAACGATTACCCGAATTAAGGTTTGGGCATTTTCAGCTGGTTGCGCTGTGAAATACTCATGACCATCAGGGAAATACCCGTAAACATTGCCGGGGAGCAACCTCACTAGCAATAGGAGCGAAGAATGAGTTGTTCATTTTTACATGACCCACTTTTAGACATATTTTGTCCGTTAATGGAACAGCAGTTAAACATTTCCGTACATGCCTAATTGGAAAAAAGGCCAAAAGCTAACTAAAACAAAATTTGGACTGAATTTGGTACATGCTCACAAGTTACACTTGAAATCCAAAACCTATGTTGAAAAATATTATCATCACATCTCTAAGGAATTTTTTCCGTAACCGAAGTTTCTCAATCATCAATCTTATCGGTCTTTCGGTAAGTATGTCACTTGGCATGCTCATCATCATGATTATACAAGACCAACTTTCATTTGATGCTTTTCATAAAGACGCTGATCGGGTTTACAGAATTAATACGCAGGTGCTCCACCCGGATTGGGGCAAGATTGAATTTGCTTCAACACCATTACCGTTAGGCGAAGCATTAAAGGATGAGTATTCTCTTGCGGAGAGTACGGTGCGTATTAACAGTGAATTGTATGGCGATGTGAATTATAAAAATATTACCGTACCAGTACGAGGATTGTTTATTGATCCTTCTTTTCTGGAAGTGTTCAATTTCCCGCTTGAGCAAGGAAGTCCGGCAAACGCTTTACAAGGGCCAAATAGTTTGATTCTCACCCAACACAGTGCCGAAAAAATATTTGGCATCGATGATCCTATTGGGCAAACTCTTACCATTGGAAAACTTGGGAATTTCACAGTTACCGGAGTTTTAAGCGAATTGCCTGGAAAGACACATTTTGATTTTGAAGTCTTATGTTCAACGAAAGCACTTCAAAGTTTGGAGAAAAGTAAAGCAATGAGCAGTGCGGTTGATAATTGGAGCGTTTTTTACAACAACTACGTGTACATAAAGTTGAAAGAAGGACGAGACCTTCAGGACGTTGAAAAGGCACTTTCAGAAATCAACAAAAAGTATTGTACAGGGTTGCAATCGGAAGGAAAGCCAATTTCGTATACATTCTATGTACAACCACTGGATAAAATAACTCCTGGCCCCGAACTGTCTGGTCAAATGGGACGTGGATTGCCCGCCTTCTTCCTTGTCTTTATTAGTGTGTTAGGAGCCGTTGTGCTGCTGATGTCCATTTTTAATTTCACCAATCTCACCATCGCAAAATCATTATCCCGTGCGCGCGAAATAGGTGTGCGGAAAGTAATAGGCGCTAATCGGTACCAGGTGTTCTTTCAATTTATTGGGGAGGCTGTTGTATTTTCAATGATTGCTTTGGTCCTCTCTTATATACTATTACAATTTTTAAAGAGTGGCTTCCTTCAATTGTCTTTACAGGAAGACTTTACTATTTCGCTAGATGAAGATATTTCGTTATACGTGGCATTCGCATTTTTTGCAGTGATCGTAGGCATCGTGGCAGGTGTTCTACCTGCAATCTATCTATCTGCGTTTAAGCCATCGAAAGTATTAAAGGATGTGCAGAATCTGAAAATTTACTCAAGCCTTACCTTTCGAAAGATACTGATGGTGGTGCAGTTTACGTTGACAGTCATTTTTGTGATTGTTGTATCTGTAGTGTATCAGCAAATAGACTATATGGTCTCTTCCGACTATGGCATTCAACAAAAGAATAATCTCAATCTTAGTTTGAAAGGGGTTCCATTTGAAAAGATCGCGAATGAAATCAGAAACATTCCCGGAGTTGTTCGCGTGGGTGGCGTATCGCATAAGTTGGGAACCTTTGCCGATGGCTCAGATGACTATAAACGGAACAAGGACGATAAGACAATTGTCATTCGTCATTTTATGGTTGATAATCACTACATCGACAACCTGTCTCTCACTTTTTTAGCAGGTCATAATTTTCTCGAAGAGGAACAAACTGGGCGGGAGAGAGAAGTCATTCTTAACGAAACCGCAATAACACAACTTGGATTTGAACAACCGTTTGATGCACTGGGTGAGACTATTTATGCTGATGATACGCTTTTGTTACGGGTAGTTGGTGTGGTGAAAGATTTTCACTTTCGCCCAATGAATAACAAAATAGGGCCAATGGCATTACGTTATAATCCAAATGCTATTAACCACTTGAGTGCGCACATTGAATCCTCGCAGAAGGAATCCATCATTGACTCGATGCAGGCGATTTGGAAAAAATATGATGCTGTTCATCCTATGGAATATGCCATGATGGAAGACGAGATAGACGATGCCTACAGGCAATCGGGTATGAGCGATGTGCTGGCGATTCTGGGATACATCACATTCTTAATCATTTCACTTTCTTGCCTGGGCATGTTGGGTATGGCGATGTATGCCGCACAGGTGCGTGTGAAGGAAGTGGGCATTCGCAAAGTGATGGGTGCATCCGTAATGGATCTTGTGTTGTTGCTGAGTAAATCTTTTATTGCATTGATAGGCATTGCTGTTTTTGTTGGAGTTCCGATAAGTTATTTTGCAGGGGAGGCTTTTCTGGAAGGCTTCGCATACAAGATCCAAATCACGCCAGCAATGCTAATACTGGCAATTCTATTGATTGCTGGTTTGGGGTTAGTGATTGTGTGGTCTCAGACTATCAAGGTAGCCGCTTCCAACCCAACCAAATGGCTTCGAAATGAGTAATGGCCAGGGAGCTCGACTATTAGTCTAACTACAAAAGAAGGGACCCACCTACTCAAGTCAAGGGGCAAAAACGTCACTTTTCTTAAGATTTTTTATAAAAACTGCAATTAAGTACAATATCTTGTAACTATTTTTACTGCAATTACGATTAATATCAGGTCCACCCACTTAATCTGATTAATGGAAGTATCCTACGAATCGAATAGCAGAACCATCCGGATTGCCACAGCATTGTTTCGGTTCAAACCAACATTGAACTGATGGAGCCAGATTATTCCATACATCCGCTGCTTGTATACACTCATGTTGTTTCGGGTGGGGTTGGATTACTTTCAGGTGCTGCTGCTATGCTCCTCCGCAAAGGATCACGTTGGCATATTAAAGTCGGGAATGGCTAT
>JBFWPC010000009.1:0-77071 GCA_050250195.1 Cyclobacteriaceae bacterium
CAACTTGATGAATGATTTCCAATCGTCCGTTATTTGCACCGAATCGGCCACGGCTACCAACGGTGCGGCATGGAACGGCTAATTGTTCAGTCTTCCGTCTTCCACCCAACAGCGGATGTAGGCCACTTCGGCTTCGGGCACGTCCACCACGTGGGAGGCGGTGGCATAACGAACCATCAACATGCCATAAGTACGCACATTGTTGAACACCAGGAAGTTCGCGTTTGAGCCCACATCACCATTGTGGCAGCCGGTAAATGCGCAATACTTCGTGATGACGGGAAAGACATCCCTCGCATAACTGATCCCTGTAAATCCGTGTTCAATCTCCACCACCTTTTGAAAAGTGCATCCGTTCGCGTCTATCACCTTCACCCAGTGGAAACCTTTTCCCACACCGTAGAGTGTGGAGTCGGTTTGCGCGACAGCGGAGTCGCGTTGATACGCATAGGGGCGCTGCCCACCCGATGCCGCGATGGTGATGGTGCCCGCGTCACTGAAGCATTGATTGTCTGGCGTGGTGTTGACCTTGGCTGAGAGCACGCCACCACCCGTGCCGATCGATACCACTAGCCCTCCCTCACAATTTCTTGCGTCATGAACCCGGACCATGTGATCGCCACCAAACACTCCTGTAAAGTTTGGGGATGGTTGGAACTCCCCGTCATCCAGTGCATATCGAAAAGGCGGAATGCCTGTAATTGCTTCGACCGTCAGTGAGCCCGTTGGCGAGCTACAACTGAGGTTGGGGGAAGATTCCAACAACCGTAGTTTCAATCGCTCGCCCGATTCGCAAACCGGAAGAGCGTTCTCACCCAGGAGACCACAACCGCCTACCCAAATACAAATCAGGAACATCCACCGCATATTTAAAGTTACGAACTCCTGAAATGACCGGATCCATGAAGCGATAACAATAAGAAGCCCTTCCCACTTTCGCAGGAAGGGCCTAAACAACCCGTCAACCCGTCAAGGTATTTTAGTCTCCGCTGATGTTGCGGCTCACCGTCTCACCATTTACCGTTACACTCACTTCTCTATCACACTCGCCATCCCCATAGTCGATGATCATCTCGCGGTCGCCCACTACCAGTACTTTGGTACCCGCTACCGGTATGAAGATTCGGTCCGCCACAGCACAGGCCCTCTTGTACAACAACGCCTCCGTGATTTGCATGGTGTACTCTGTTCCATTGCGGTTGGAGCCTGCAGCATTTCCGGTAACCTCCCAAGAGTCCTCCAGGGGGTTATTGGCCCGCAACCACTTTCGGGTAAGATTTACTTCGCGTGTGGCCGAAGAGCCATCAGGCCATGTCGCTTTGCCACCCACCAACTGAATGTTAAATACCGGACTATCTTGTGTGCTTTCGGTTTTGTTGGTTACCGTGCGGACACCCGCCAACTGAACGCCATTGATGGAGTAGCCATCAAAAGTAAGGGTAACCACCGAGCCTGGGGCAAACCTGCGGCCATCATAGGTGATCACGATGATTCCCTTGCGCACATTGCCACGCGGGTCGGTGCACCCTTCACCAAAGTTGATGGTAATGGTACCCTTGGGGTGTGTCGGGCTGCTGTCGGCAGCAGGTACAATCTCAATCACAATGCCATCGCAATTGAATCGTCCATCCTGTACGGTGATTTTGCGGCCAGTGTCATTTGCTTTGCCGTTCAAGGTCGCGTCATCCGCGGCCAGCGCCACACCGGCCATGTCGTCCACGTCATCAAAATAGGAATCCGTAGCTGCTTCATTTTCAACGCCTTCAGCATCCTGGGTGGTCAACTTAAACCCTTCGTCTGTACAGGCCGCAAAAAGGCCCAGGAGAATCAAAACCAGGTAAGACTTAATTTTCAATGTTTTCATAGGTATTTTTAAATGTTTTGCGTTTTAGACTGGGATTAGACGTGGGTAAAAGGTGAAGGTTTAATGGAGAAGACTAATTTTTTGAAGACCGGCATGATGAGATTGATGATCGTGGCATGCCTGGTGGTGACCAACGCAGGGGCGCAGATCAAGATTGCCAAACTCAAGTACAACGGAGGTGGCGATTGGTATGCCAACAAAACCGCGCTGCCCAATCTGATCAAGTTTTGCAATAAAGAGCTTGGTTCGAACCTGGCACCAGAGGAGGACAATGTGGAGGTAGGCAGCCCGGATCTCTTCTCTTATCCCTATATATATATGACGGGTCACGGCAACGTGGTCTTTTCGCCCGCGGAGGCAGAGAACCTGCGGAATTACCTCATTGGAGGCGGATTTCTCCATATCGATGACAATTACGGCCTTGACAAGTTCGTGCGCCTGGAAATGAAGAAAGTATTTCCGGAGTTGGAGTTCGTTGAAATACCGTTCACCCACCCAGTTTATCACCAGAAATTCGACTTTCCGGGGGGCTTGCCCAAGATCCACGAACATGACGGAAAGCCCGCGCAAGGCTTTGGGCTATTCTACGAAGGGCGCCTTGTGGTTTTCTACAGTTTTGAATGTGATCTTGGAAATGGCTGGGAAGACCAGCGCATTTACAACGATCCGGACGCCAAACGCCAAGAGGCATTGCGGATGGGCGCCAATCTGATCTCCTACTGTTTCACACACAATTGACGGTTTTTCAACTTTTTCCCGATTATCCTTTGGAATTATTAACTAATTTTTTAGTTTTTAAATCTAATTACATAGTTGATAGCGTTTATGAAGGAACTGACTAAAGCCGAAGATCAGGTCATGCAAATTCTATGGCAAATCGAAAAGGGTGTTGTGAAAGACATCATCGACCGCCTGCCTGAGCCCAAACCTGCCTACACCACCGTATCCACCATTGTGCGGATATTGGAGTCGAAGGGTTTTGTGGATCACAAGGCGTATGGCAAGACGCATGAATACTTCCCGGTGATTTCCAAAGAGAAGTACACGCGGTTTTACCTCGGCAACATGGTAAAGGGCTACTTTGACGGATCGTTCACCAACCTGGTCTCCTTCTTTGCCAAGGAGAACAAACTTGACGTAAAGGATATTGATAAGCTGATGAAAGAACTGGAGGACCTTAAAAAGGAAAAGCCATGAGTACAGTAATCAACTATTTCATCGAGACAAATCTGCTCATACTGGTTTTGTGGCTGATCTATGCCCTTGCATTCAGTAACGAAAATAATTTCTTGTTCAGGCGTGCATACCTGCACTTTACATTGCTTGCATCGCTGCTTGTGCCATTGATCAAGTTTCCCCAGAACGCAGTCATTCCGTCCATGGGGGCATTGGGTGAAGGGTGGTTGCTGCCGGAATTAACAGTTGGCGAAACGATGGAAGCGAGTACAAGCACTGCCGTAGTGCAGTTTGGTTTGGTGGAATTAGTGGTAACAATTTATGGGTTGGCAGTCACAATACTGTTGGGGTTGTTTCTGCTGCGCGTTGTCAGGCTTTACCGTTTCATAAAGAAGCACCCTACCAAAATGGTGGATGGTGCCATTGTCATCGAAACCGAGAAAAGTGTTCCGGTATTTTCCTTCTTCAAATACGTGGTCATTGGTCATGCTGCCTCTTTCACGCGTGAAGAAAAACTTCAGATCCTACTGCATGAACTGGTACATGTAAGGAAACTTCATTCTTTGGATGTGGTAGTTGCAAGTCTGATACAGGCTGTGTTTTGGTTTAACCCGGCCGTATGGATGTTGGGTAGGGAGTTTCACACCCTGCATGAATACGAGGCTGATCAGGAGGCCCTTGAACAAACAGACAGGGCCTCCTACTCCTCATTGCTCGCCCGAATGGTACTTGTTTCAAACGGATTTGCGCTGGCCAGCCATTTCAATAAATCAATCACCTTAAAACGAATTCAAATGATTAAAGAAGTAAAACAAAGCATGGCGCGATGGAAAGTCGCGCTGGTCGTGCCGGTTGTTGCGCTGGCACTTTTTGCGGTGGCTTGTCAGGATCAGTTGAATGACATGGTATCCGATTCAAGCATGGCACTTGACCTTCCACCTCGTGTACAGGAACAACTAACTGACTTTCAGAAGAAAAATCCCGGGTCGAAAATCGTTGTTCTGGAGCAAACACAAAACTGGAAGGAGGAACTCGAAAGCCTTAAAGCGCAATATGGTGCCGAGCAGCTGCTTGGTGGTACTACAATTGCATCTGAGAAAGAGCTTCGTTATTTCGTTTTCTTCAAATGGGATGATAAGACCAGCCAGCTTGCTGAGCAATCCGCAACAAACGAGATATTCACCATTGTGGAAGATCCGGCAGCCCCTGTCGATGGCATGACTTCATTTTACGAGGCCGTGGGTCGCGAAATTCAGTATACCGAAACCGCGAGAAAGCAGGGAATCGAAGGCAGGGTTTTCGTGGAGTTTGTTGTACAGGAGGACGGTTCACTCAGCAACTTCAAAGTGTTGAAGGGCATTGATCCGGCATTGGACCAGAATGCCATTGAAGCAATCAAGCGGACCCACATGGAATGGAAACCCGGCAAGCAGCAAGGCAAGGCAGTGAAACAACGACTGGTTTTACCTATTACGTTCAGCCTTTCGCAGAATGGTCAGGCAGCAAAAGTTCGAATGGAATCAATTCAGAAGTCGAAATAGAGTTTTTCCATTCAAATGCGAACAGAAACTATTGGTGGCGATCGTTACGTGATTTGAACTCAAGCCTTGGTTCGTGAGGACACGAACCAAGGCTTGGGGAACCAAGGTTTCGTTCGTTATAGCAGCTCCTCCAGCTTCTCGTGGAGGTACTTGTCTCTCAGGTTCTTGGCGACAATCTTTCCGTCCGGATCCACAAGGATGGAAAAGGGAATCGCGTTGATGTGGTAGTCCTGCGCAGCCTGTGAATTAAAGTACTTCAGGTCCGACACGTGTGTCCAGGTAAGTCCATCTTCTTCTATGGCCTGCAACCAATCCGCCTTGGTGCGATCGAGCGACACGCCAAAAACCGTGAAGCCCTTGTCCTTGTATTTGTTGTACGCCTTCACCACGTTGGGATTTTCCTGTCGGCAGGGGCCACACCACTTGGCCCAAAAATCGACAAGCACGTATTGACCGCGGAAGTCGGACAATTTGCGCACCACGCCATTCGGATCGGGCAATGCGATTTCGGGCGCAGGCTGGCCCACGGCCAATAACTTCATTTTTTCCACGGCTTCCACAAATTGCTTCGACACCGTGAAGTCAGGCCATTCATTTTTCATCTCTTCCGCTACATGCAAATAGAGATCAAAGTATTTGTCGCGATCAAGCACGTTGTTATTCAACAGCAAGTTGGCAATGGCAACCATGGGTCCCTTTTCCCGGATGGCGGCAGCCACCTGATCATGACTTTGGTTGATCATGGCCATGTACTTGTTTTGAATCTCCGCTACGCGTTCCATGTCGCCCTCTGCCCGGGCCTTGTTGAACTCCTCCGTGAGCAGATATGCCTGCTCCGAATTTTGAACATCGTTCATGATTCCCCTCACCTTCATGATCAGGTCTACATCGGGCGAACCCTTGATCACGACTGGGCCCATCGGGTCGTTTCCATCCACATTCACCTCAAGGTCACTTTTGTCGAGAATCAGGTCCACGTACTGGCGATCGAAAAAGGTAAGCCTGTAATAACCCGGCTCCGAGATACTTACCTTCTTGAAATAGGTGTTATCCGGCTTTAATGTGATCGTATCCTTGTACGGTTCAGCAACACCCGGGCTCACCTCCTCAATCGTAATGCCACCGGTTTGCAGGGGTATCCTTACCTTACCCGATATGGTTACATCCCACCCTTTTTTCTCCTGAGAACAGGCGATCACCGAAACAGCCACGAGGGCTGCTATAATCAGATTTCTCATCTTTTTTGTTTTAATCTTTCCATCAACATTTCGTTGGCCAGCCTGGGATCGGCTTTGCCGCGCGTGCGTTTCATCACCTCTCCCATAAACATCTGCACAATGCCTTTCTTTCCGCTCTTGAATTCTTCCACCTTTAACGGGAATTCCTTGATTACCTGATCTACCACGGGGCGCAAGCTGTCTTCATCGCTGTCCTGCAGTAAATTCATTTCCTCAGCCAAAACGTCTGGCGCCATCTCCGGGTTCCGAAGCAGTTCCGGAAATATCTTCTGCAATGCTACGGTGTGGCTCACCTTTCCCGCGTCAATCATGGCCATCAATTTTGCCAGGGCCGCTGCCGGCAGCGGGAATGCAGCAGCCGAAATTTTATGGTCGTTGATATACGATTTGACCGGCCCCATCAGCCAGTTGGATGCCGCCTTATAGTTAGAAGTGTGCGCGGCCACCTCCTGAAAGTACTGCGCCAATTCCCTTGATTCCGTCAGCACGTGCGCGTCATAATCGGGCAATTTGAATTGGCCGGTAAATTGTTCCACCAGGGCTTCGGGCAACGCGGGCATCGACTGTCTAATCGCATCAAGCCAACTGTCGGTTACTACAAACGGACTCAAGTCCGGATCGGGAAAGTAACGGTAATCGTTCAACTCTTCCTTTGTTCGCATGCCGTAAGTCTTGCCGGTGCTCGCATCAAATGTGCGCGTTTCTGAGTTCACTTGATTCCCCGTCTCCAACAGCTGGATCTGTCGATCCACTTCGTGCCCGATGGCGTGCACCACGTTGCGCACCGAGTTCATGTTCTTTATCTCCACCTTCTTGCCGAAGGTGGTAGCCTCTTTCAGCATTACCGATACGTTGGCATCACATCGCAGCGAACCTTCTTCCATGTTGCCATCACAAATATCCAGGTAGCGAACCAGCCTGCGGATCTCACTTAACAGGAGGCCCGCATCTGTCGCACTTTCAATGCACGGTTCTGTTACGATTTCAATCAGCGGCACCCCGGCCCGATTGAAGTCCACTTGCGAATAGGAACTCCCCTCCGGGTGAATCAATTTGCCCGCATCTTCTTCCATGTGAATGCGGTTTAGCCTGATTTGCTTTTTAGAACCCTCACTCGTTTGAATCTGAATAAAGCCGCCTCTGCAGATGGGGGTTCTGTCCTGGGTAATCTGGTACCCTTTCGATAGGTCGGGATAAAAGTAATTCTTGCGATCGAAGATGTTGTGCCTGCTGATTTCACAACGGCATGCCAACCCCATGCGAATTGCCTTTTCAACCACCGCTTTGTTGAGTTTGGGCAGGGTGCCGGGATGAGCGAGCGAAACAACGCTGACATTCGTATTGGCTGGCGCCCCAAAGTTTGTGGCATCCGCGCTGAAGATCTTGCTGTTTGTGAGGAGTTGCGCGTGCACCTCCAAGCCGATCACTGCTTTGTATTTATGACGAGAAGGCGAAGACATCAGCGACTGCAAATGGCTTTCGCTTTTTCCAAAACGGCATCCAGGCCGTCAAGGTTTTTTCCCCCGGCTGTGGCAAAGAATGGCTGACCGCCCCCGCCTCCACCGATTTCTTTGGCCAGCTCCTTTACCATTTCACCTGCGTGCAGTTTTTTGCTTCCGAGAGCCTTTTCACCAATCATCACGGCCACCTGGGGTTTGTTTTGGATATCTGCAGCCAATACCAGCACGAGGTCTTCGAACTGATTGCGCAGGGCGTAGGCAATGTTCTTCAGGGCCTCTGCATTGGGGAGGCTGACTTTTTCAGCGATGAAATAGTACCCATTCATCTTGGTTCCTTTCCGGGCGAGATCGTCTTTCAACTGGTTGGCCTGTTGCTGATATAATTCCTCCAACTTCTTTTCCAGCTGGTGCTTTTCTTCCATCAGCGTTTTGGTGGAGGCCACCAGGTCTTTTGGATTTTTCAACAACGACTTGACGGCATTCAACAGTTTCAGCTCCCCGTTGACGAACTGCTCGGCACCTTCAGCCGTTACTCCTTCGATTCGTCTTACCCCAGCCGCAACCGAACTTTCAGACACGATCTTAAACAAACCGATCTTCCCTGTAGCCGGCACATGGGTTCCGCCACAAAGTTCAACGGAGAATTTGGGATCAAACGTGATCACCCGAACATAGTCTCCATATTTTTCGCCAAACAACGCCATCGCCCCCATCTCCCTGGCTTTCTCAATCGGCACGTTTCGCTGTTCATTCAGGGTAATGTTTTCCCTGATCCGCTTGTTCACGATTTGCTCCACTTGCCGAATTTCCTCTTCGGTCATGGCTGTAAAGTGCGAGAAGTCGAAGCGGAGGATTTTATCGTTAACCAGCGAGCCCCGCTGTTCCACGTGCTTGCCCAACACTTGCCGGAGCGCTGCGTGCAGCAAGTGGGTGGCCGAGTGGTTGTTCATGGTGAGCAAGCGCCTGGCGGCATCCACCGTCAGCAGAAACTGCGTTTCCAGTTGGGTGGGGAGTTGCTCTACCAGGTGAACGATCAATTCGTTTTCCTTCTTCGTGTCCAGCACGCGAATCTTATCCCTGCCGGTCTCGATGGTGCCGGTATCTCCCACTTGTCCCCCGCTTTCGGCATAGAATGGGGTTTTGTCGAACACGAGTTGGTAGAGTTCCTTGTTTTTCTGTTTGATCTTCCTATACCTGAGCAGGTTGGCCTTGCCTTGCAGGTGTTCGTAGCCTATGAATTCAGGTCGTTCGCCCCCGGCCACGTTAATCCAGTCACCGGTTTCTTTGGCCGCATCTGCTTTCGATCGCGACTTTTGTTTGGCCATCTCGGCTTCAAATCCTTTTTCGTCTACTGAAAATCCCTGCTCACGTGCAATCAAAGAAGTGAGATCGAAAGGGAAGCCGTACGTATCGTAGAGCTCAAAAGCCAAAGCACCAGGCAGCACCTTGTTTGACAATTCCGATTGAATCCCTTCGATTCGCTTTAAGCCGCGCTCCAGGGTTTTGAGAAAGGAGAGCTCCTCTTCATGAATTACCTTTTCTACATACTCTTGTTGCTGCTCGAGTTCCGGAAACACCTTCTGCAACTGATCGGCAAGGATTGGAACGAGCTGGTACATCATGGGTTCTTTGAAGTTGAGGTAGGAGAAACCATATCTAACCGCCCTTCTTAAGATCCTGCGAATGACATAACCTGCGCCTGTGTTCGAAGGCATCTGCCCGTCCGTGATGGCAAAAGATACGGCACGAATGTGGTCGGCCATGACCCGGATGGCAATGTCCTGCTTTTCGGTATCACCATACTTCACACCGGCTTTATCGGCAATGAAATCCATCAGCGGGCCGAACACATCCGTATCATAATTTGATTTCTTCCCCTGGATGGCCATGCAAAGGCGCTCGAAACCCATGCCCGTGTCAACATGCTTTTCGGGTAGCGGCTCCAGGCTTCCTGACGCGAGCCGGTTGAACTGGATAAACACCAGGTTCCATATTTCAACCACCTGAGGGTGGTCGCTATTGACCAAGTCTCGCCCTGGCTTTTTCTTAACCTCCTCTTCACTGCGCAAGTCAATATGAATTTCGGAACAAGGTCCGCAGGGCCCGGTGTCGCCCATCTCCCAGAAGTTGTCTTTCTTGTTGCCCTGGATGATGCGGGATTCTCCTACGATGGGTTTCCACAACTCCATGGCCTCCTCATCCACCGGCAGGTGATCTGCCTGATCGCCACCAAAGACAGTCACATAAAGCCTGTCTTTAGGCAATTTGTATTCTTCGGTGAGCAATTCCCAGGCCCAGGCGATTGCCTCTTCCTTGAAATAGTCGCCAAACGACCAGTTGCCCAACATCTCGAACATGGTGTGGTGATAGGTGTCGAGCCCCACATCCTCGAGGTCGTTGTGCTTGCCACTTACCCGCAGGCACTTTTGGGTATCGGCTATGCGCTTGCTTTTGGGCAGGGTATTTCCGAGAAAATGATCTTTGAATTGCACCATCCCCGAGTTGGTGAACAGGAGCGTGGGATCGTTCTTGAGCACCAACGGGGCCGAAGGAACAATCAAATGACCCTTATTTTTAAAGAAATCAAGGAATTTTTGCCTGATCACACCCGAATTCATGCTGGAACTGCCCTTTCTGGATTTTAAACCTTCAAAATTTGGCTATATTTAGCCCCTTAAAAACAGGCAAATTTAGCAGGAAATAGAGCATTTTAATGCCGGGCACCAAATATTACTACAACCCCAAGACCTTGCGATTCGAGCGTGCAGGCATCCCCGTTCTCAAGTGGAGCATGACGGCATTGGGCTATGCATCTTTCGGTTTCTTGTTCTTTGTGGGCCTGTTACTGGTGCAAAACTACTTCATGTCATCTTCGCGGGAGAAGAACCTGCGTGCAGAAAACCGGGCCCTTCAATTTCACGGTCGCCTATTGGCGCAGCGTGTGGACGAGTCGAATGTGATGTTGGCATCTTTGAGAGAGAAAGACGCTGCTTTACACAAGAAGATATTTGATGAAGATAAACCGCAAGCCGCTCAAGCTGCGGATGGAAAAGAGGGGATTTTGACAGGCGATTGGACTGACTTCAACAATTGGATTCAGGTGGTCGGCAAGCGATTTGGCGCACTTTCCACCAAAGCCAGAAACAGCAACCTGGTTTATAGCTGGACGGCAAGTGTTGATCGCAAAGACCTTAAGAAATTGACAACTGCCCCGGCACTGACTCCGGTTGAAGGCTTCCAAATTGACCACCTCGTGTCAGGATTTGGAACCCGCATCAACCCCTTTCACAAGGGCAATTACCATCACGATGGTGTGGATATTGCCGCGCCCCGCGGAACCAACGTGTTGGCCGCAGCCCCGGGGCGTGTGGTGCTTGCAAAAAACAGCGATCTGCTGGCCGGTTTTGGCAATTTCGTGGAGATCGATCATGGCCAAGGATTTGTAACACGCTATGCGCACCTTGAGGCGATCCAGGTAAAAGTTGGCCAGTCGATTGCGAAGGGACAAGTGATTGGGACGGTAGGAAAATCTGGCGGAGCCATTGCCCCCCACCTGCACTACGAGGTTATTAAGGACAATACGAATGTAAATCCCATCAACTACATGGTAGCGGATTTCACCAGTACCCAATACAGTGAATTAGTGGCCGCGAGTCGGAAAGTTAACCAATCGCTCGATTGATGGCCCGTATTCGCTACACCTACAACCCCACTACCTGTAAGTACGAGCCCGTATTTCCAACAGGCAACAAGATCCTGAAATGGATTGGCAGCTTCATTGGGATTTCCTTCCTGATTGGGTTGGCAGGTCTGATCTACTTTAACCTGAACTTTCCATCCTGGGATGAGACTCAACTTCAGCGGGAGAATCTCGCGCTAAAAAATGATTGGCAGTTGCTGGACATGAAGCTGCAGAAAACCGAAGCAGAGCTGGCGGCCATTGAACAAAATGACGACAACAACTACCGGGTGATTCTTGACATTGATCCATTGCCGCTGTCAGTACGTGAGGCCGGTGTCGGTGGTAGAGAGCCCGAAGGATCGGAGATTCAATACGCGATGGTGAGAGACGCGTATACCAAGTCAGAAAAATTAATGAACAGGCTGGACATTGAAAGCCAGTCGATCGATGCCCTGGGGAAAGAGCTTGAACGGAAAGAAAAGATGTGGGCCTCACGCCCTGCCATTCAGCCCATCAGCAACGAAGACCTGACCATTCTTCACACGACATTTGGCCTAAGGCTGCATCCCATCCTTGGCTATTGGCGCGATCACAAAGGCCTGGACTTTACGGCTCCCCAGGGAACCCCGGTTTATGCCACCGGTGATGGCGAGGTTCACATGGCCTACTATTCTGAAACGTATGGGTACGTGGTTTACCTTGACCATGGCTATGGATTTGAAACGCGCTATGCCCACCTAACGCACTTTATCGTGGGTAAAGGTGAGCGCGTAAAGCGCGGACAAATTGTGGGTTATGTGGGTACCACCGGCCTTTCGAAGGCCAATCACCTGCACTACGAGGTGCTTTACAAAAATGATCCGGTAAACCCGATCAACTTTTTTCAGCGAGACCTGAGCAACAAAGAATTTCAAAAGTTGGTTGAGCGTGTGAAGCTTGGTTCCTCCCTGGATTGATTCTCCAATTATTTACCTGGCATGATATGAAGAGATTGCTGACCGTGTGGCTGTTGGTGGTTTTCTCATCCGCTGCCTTTTCCCAGGAAAAGGATGAGCTGGTGTATAACTCCATCGGCATCAAGTCCGCGCCCACCACAGGCGAGGTTCAAATGGAGCTGGTAGGTCGGCTTCAGCATCGGGTATCTGCCACCCGGGATGCCAACGATCATTTTGACCGGGATATCAATTCGCCCAAGTCGGTCAATTATCTCCCATCGAAAAAGAAATTTTACGTGCAATCGCTCGAGGGGTTTGAGACGGTAGCCTACGACATCGAGTCGCTTGATAAGCTAAAGGTGATCCGGCACACGTTTACCCCCGAGAACCAGCACCTGTTTAAGGATGGCGAGTCGAAGGTGTTTGACTACGAATTTCGGTTCCGAAAATCGGATTTCAATATCTTCAGCGGCAAGCCCGTGGAGAGCTGTTTTTCGCACAACGGAAAATACCTGTGGGTGACTTATTATCGCAGGAGCTACGATCAAAACTCACAGAGCCCTTCCGCGGTGGCCATCATCGATACAGACAAAGATGAGATTGTGCGCGTGATGCCTACCGGCATTTTGCCCAAGATGATCGCTGCATCGCCCGACAACAAATATGTGGCCGTTACCCACTGGGGCGACAACACCCTTGGCATTATCGACATCAGCTCCGATGATCCCTTTGAATTCGAATACCTGCATCACCTGGTGGTGGACAAGCGTTTGCAGTTAAACTTTGCAGCCGGTGAGGATGTCGATCGCGACAGCAACTGCGGTTATTGTTTGCGCGGCACCGTCTTTACCCCCGATTCGAAATACCTGCTGGTAGGGCGGATGGGCGGAGGCGGCATTGCTGTTTTCGATGTCGACAAGGGCTTTGATTATTCCGGGGTTACCCTCACGAACCACCATAATATCAGGCACCTGGTGATCTCGGGAAACGACCTGGTGATCAGCACCAATGTAAATGGCTACGTGGATAAAGTGGATTGGCGGGATTTCATCGAGTCAAGAATGGTAAATCCGGGCAATACCAACACGATTTCGAGTGGGTTGGAAAGCTGCTACGTGGGTCCGGGCGTGCGAACCATCTCGGTCACGTCAAATTCGAAATATATATTTGCCTGCGTTAACAACCTGAGCAAGATCGTGGTGGTTGAATCCGCCACCATGAAGAAAGTGGCCGAGATTCCGGCCGACTCCTACCCGGTGGGCATGGAACTATCGGAGGACGATCAATACCTGCTGGTCACCTCGCAGGGAAAATACCGGAAAGGGGGCGGCCACTCGGTGATGATCTATAAAATTACCTATACACAATCCTGATCCGGTCGGTGGCCCGTGTTCATAACTGTGCGTTGGCCGTTTTTAAACGATTGGTGGTGCCGTTGCGCATCGATTTTAGTCCACAAGCATTTGTTGAAATATTGTCGATTAAATTATTGATTAGCACATTGTACCACCGACAAAGATTGCTACTTTGCAATGATAAGGGCATAGCCTACCCATGGTGGCCGGGCTCTTTTGCTACGTATGGCATATAAGGAAAAGGAAATTGAGAAATTATATTATTCAATCGGTGAAGTAGCCGAGATGTTTAATGTAGCCCCGTCCCTGATCCGCTTTTGGGAGTCCGAGTTCGACCTCATTCAGCCCAAGAAGAACCGAAAAGGCAACCGCCAATTTACCATCGAGGACATCAACAACGTGCGAACCATTTACCATTTGGTAAAAGAGAAGGGTTTTACGTTGCAGGGAGCCAAGGACATGCTCAAGAACGACTCCCAGGCTGTGAAAGACAAGATGGAGATGATCGAATCGCTGAGGCGGATCAGAAAATTCCTCTCTGAGGTCCGCGATCGGCTGTAACCCCCCCCTATCGCTCGTATTCCGGGCGAATTTCGTATTATTAGAACGTTTTTATTTTCCATGGATCAAGAGAGACTCTCATTGCTTGCCCTTCATTTGGTGCCGGGGATTGGCGACTTCCTGATCAAGCAATTGATTAGTTATTGTGGATCAGCCGAAGAAGTTTTCCGGCTTCCCAAAGGCAAGCTGATGAAGGTTCCGGGGGTAGGCCCGGTCACCGCCATGGCCATCGCCAATCGCAGCACGTTCGACCTGGCAGAAGATGAACTGCAACGTGCTGCGAAGGAAGATACTCACCTGTTGTTCTTTACTGATAAGGCGTTTCCGCAAAGACTCAGGCAGTATGACGATTGCCCGCCACTCTTGTACGTGAAGGGAAACACAAATCTCAATACACCCAAAACCGTTGGGATTGTGGGAACCCGCCAGGCGACAGACTATGGCAAAGCGATGGTGGAAAAGATTGTTGAAGACCTGAAAGTACACCAACCCACCATCATCAGTGGCCTCGCCTACGGCATTGATGTGCATGCACACAAGCTTGCCTTGCAATGCGGCCTCCCCACTATTGGTGTGATGGGCAATGGAATGGACATCGTATACCCGGCCTTGCACCGCGACATTGCCAGGCGGATGCTTTCTCAAGGAAGCCTGATTACCGAGCATCCATTTGGCACAAAACCAGATGCGCATAATTTTCCGGCACGCAACCGCATTATTGCGGCCATGAGTGATGCCCTGATTGTGGTGGAGGCAGCCGAGAAGGGTGGAGCCTTAATCACAGCCGAAATTGCCAACAGCTACAACAAAGATGTGTTCGCAGTACCCGGTGCTGTGGGGCAACCCTATTCTGAAGGTTGCAACAAATTGATCAAGACCAACCGGGCCCACCTGCTTACTTCCGTGAAGGACGTAGAGTACATCATGAATTGGGAAGTGAACGGCACCGCGTCTGCCATATCAGATCCATCCGTATTCGAGGGCGATGAAAAGCTGGTGGTTACCGTGCTGCGGGAACGGAGTGCACCCATGATGATTGACGAAATCAGCATCAAGACATCGCTGCCTCACGGGATGCTGGCTTCGCTCCTGCTGGGGCTGGAGTTCAAGAACGTGGTTAGCGCGTTGCCAGGCAAGATGTACCGGCTTACCGGAAAGGCCTAGTCACCGTATTTTTGGTTGCACTTTTCCTTGATGGCTTCATAGGCCTTCAGATCACCCAACTCTCCAGCTTTACTCAAATCAAGGCATCCATTCTTTCTATCGCCAAATTCGATGCGCAAAAGCCCGCGCATGTAGTAGGCATCCACATTTTTTTCATTGATTTGGATGATCTTTGTGCAATCGTTGATGGCATCTTCGTAGGCCTGCAAGAATTGTTTGGCCCTGCCGCGCGAGTAGTAGGCTTCGACATAGTTTTCATTGATGGCGATGGCGGCGGTGTAGTCTGCAATGGCTCCATAATAATCCTGGAGGCTGAGTTTGACATTTCCACGAGCCAAAAGGCAATCGGCATATTTGGGGTTCTTTTCAATGGCCAGGTTGTAGTCCTTCATGGCGCCATGGAAATCCTCAAAACGAACTTTAATATTACCTCTCAGGAAGTAGGCCTGGGCATAGGCCGGATCTTTTTCAATGGCCTTATTGAGGTTCAGCAAGGCCTCCATGTAGTTTTGGCGTTCGTAGTTCTCCATCCCCACTTGCGTGTATTCGCGAGCGGATTGGCCAAATGCCACCGTGAGCGACATGGCCATGACCGCAAAAACAACCATCGACAAACGTTTCATAACTTAGATATTTGAAGGCCTAAAATAGGAGCCCTCTGCGCATGGCACCTTTCGAACCGCGCGCCTCCATCAGTTATGTAAGATTTTGGACTAGTTTGGAAAAACGCGGTCTGATAACGCGATTGAGCTGGCCAACGCCTTCTTGTCCAGGGCCAGACTCTCTCCTTCCTCTTCCAGAAAGGCAATGATCGTCTCGGTGGCGATATTGCCCACCAACTCGTCTTCCGCCATAGGGCAGCCACCCCAGCCTTTGATGGCCCCATCAAATCGTTTGCATCCGGCCCGATAGGCTGCATCGATCTTTTCCACCGCAGTAGCCGGGTTCGAATGCAGGTGTGCACCCAATTCCACATCCGGATATTGTTGAGAGAGTGATCCAAACAACCGTTGAATTTGATGAGGATTGGATACCCCCACCGTATCGGCCAGCGAGATGATATTGACCTTCATCGTGGTTAGAATATCCACAAACTTCGCCACAATGTCTTCGTCATAAATATCGCCATAGGGATTTCCAAACCCCATGCTGATGTAGGTCACAAGCGTCTTGGAATTCTTTTGACAAACTTCCTGGATCTCGTTCAAGGTGTTCAGCGCCTCGGCAATCGACTTATTGGTGTTGCGCAGCTGGAAGGTCTCGGAAATGGACATCGGAAAACCCAGGTAGGTGATCTGTTCAAAGTCACATGCCTGCACTGCGCCACGCGTGTTTGCCACGATGGCCAGCAGTTTTGACCTGGTGTTCTCCATCGACAGCAGGTCCAACACCTCGCCCGTATCTTTCATCTGGGGTATCGCCTTGGGCGAAACGAAACTTCCAAAGTCGATGGTGTCAAATCCCACCTTTAGCAATTGATTGATGTAGGCGGCCTTATCCGCGGTAGGTATGAATCGTTCTACCCCCTGCATGGCGTCTCGTGGGCACTCAATAATCTTCATCACATCATCGGTTGCTTTTTGTCTAAGCAACCATCAAAAAGTGCTAGACAACTGTTGGTGTAAAACTGAAATAAAAAATTGGTAATCAAAAGTCGTGGTGAAATATGGAAGATGGGCGTAAATTAAAGCCGCTTAACGGAATTTTTTGGTGAATTAACACCCCCACCGGATTAATTGGGCCACTTTGTAAAAACACATGCCGCTGACTGAACTAACTGCTGTCCTGGGGAGGAAACGAGCTGCTCACTTGCTCCGAAGAACCACATTCGGAGCCACGAAAGCCCAGATCGATGATTTTGCCACGCTCACACCTGCCAAAGCCGTTGAACAGCTTTTCGGAGCGATATTACCTGACCCGGTGCTCCCGATCGATACGGCTACGGGAGCTGAGTGGGTGATCTCCGGGACAAACGACAGCAACAGCGGGGATGACGAGTTGCAGGAATTTTTCAAGGGCTGGATGATCGGACAAATGTTAAGCAAAGGAATCGACCCCAACCAGTCACTGTCCTACAGCTTGCGCGAAAAGATCATCTTCTTTTATCACACGGTACTTACCACCATCCAATCTAAAGTAAACAACAGCCGGTCGCTCTATTTCCAGAATCAACTGTTCCGGGTTTACGCTTTCGACAAGCTGGAAGGAGATCCATTCAACTTCAAAGAGCTCACCAAAAAAATCTGCGTGGACAACGCCATGCTGCGGCTGTTGGACGGCAACCTGAATGTGAAAGGTAGTCCGAATGAGAATTACGCGCGCGAGCTGCATGAACTTTACACCATCGGCCGGGGCCTCGAAGGCACCTTGCCACCCGTCACAGATCCTGGCGACTATTTTCTTTTCCGCGAGCAGGATGTACAAGCAGCCGCCCAGGTATTGTCTGGTTGGGAAATTGACGACACTTTTTCTACCATCGACCCCGACACCAATTTGCCGCGTGGTAAAGTGCGCGGTTCGGTGACCGATGCTTCAGGGCACGACAACGGTGTCAAGCAATTCAGCGATCGCTTTGCGAACCTGACCATTCAACCCGATCCGCTGCTGCTCAACGGAGCCAACGCAACAGAGGCCAGCGCCCTGGACGAAATCAGTCAATTAATCGAATCCCTTTACGCGAGCACGGAGACAGCGAAGAATATCTGCAGAAGAATTTACCGTTTCTTCGTGTATCACCAGGTGACGCCCGCCCTGAGCGACTCGGTGATTACCGAAATGGCTAATACGTTTCAGACGAACAATTTCAAAATACAACCGGTACTCGAAGAGTTGTTCAAGAGTGAGCACTTCTATGAGGCCGCTGGGGGTGTGGATGACGACAACTTTGGCGGCATCATTCGGTCTCCGCTTGACCTGATGTTGGGGACTTACCGGTTCTTTGAACTGACCGTGCCCGATCCCGTAACAGACGCAGCCGGCTTTTATGACCGCACCAATGGCATGATCCGCGAATTGTCGGACATGGGCATGCATTTTTATGAGCCTTTCGATGTAGCTGGCTACGATGCCTATCACCAGTTTCCCATCTACCACCGAAGCTGGATTTCTACCAACTACCTGACGCGCAGGTACGAGTTCATCCGAAACCTGGTGACGGACAGCCAGATGACGATGGAGGGGCCCAAGATCGATGTGGTGGCGTGGGTACAGGCAAACATTAACAATGCCATTGCGTCTGATGCGAAATCGCTCATTATTGAACTGGCAAGCTACCTGCTGCCGGTTAGCGATAACCTGACCTTCGATTCGGCAGCTGATGACAGCTCGGGACTTTCTGCCGAACGCCTGAACTACTTCCTCACAGCATTTTTGAAGTCGCCTCAGATAGACGCTGACCCGGAGGGCGCCTGGACTTTCCGTTGGAACAATCCGGTTGACACCGAAGTGGTGAGGAGGCAACTGGAAAACCTTTTTAACGCGATCATGCAATCACCCGAATACCAGCTTTACTAGCCGCACATGAAAAGAAGAAGCTTTATCAAAAAGTTGTCCTGGGCTACGGTGCCAATCACGCTGGGTGGTATTCCGCTGAAGGTGATGGCTGAGAACCCCCTCACCCGCATGGCACGCAAGAGTGATAACGACCGGGTGCTGGTGATCTTGCAGTTGCATGGTGGCAATGATGGGTTGAACAGCCTCATTCCCATCGAAGCCTACGATCAGTATTACAGCAGGCGAGCCAACATCGCCATCCCTGCCAAGAACAGCGTGCGGAAAATGGTGCCGCTTGACAGTACACTCCCTGCCGATGCACAGGTAGGCCTGCATCCCGACATGATAGCGATGAAGGAGATGTACGACCAGGGGCGGGTTTGCTTCATCCAGGGGGTCTCCTACAAGAACAACAACGGCTCTCACTTCCGTGGCCGCGATATCTCTTTCATGGGCGGCAGCTTTGACGATTATTTTTCATCGGGATGGGTAGGAAGGTACCTGCAACAAGAGTTTGGTCCGGAAGTGTACCCGGATGACTTCCCCCACACCGACATGCCCGACCCCCTGGCGATTGAAATGGGCAGCGATGTCTCTCTCATCTTTCACCAGGACGGCAACATTCCCACATCCATTTCATTGAACAATCCGGAGGCATTCGCGAACCTGGTGAACCAGCTCGAGGGCTTTGTGGATGAGGGAGTAGACCCGCGTGGCAAGCCACCCGCGTTCCTTGAAAACTCTCCTTATGGTAAAGAACTCAATTGGATCCTGGGACTTGAAGATAAATCGGAAGATTATGCCGAGCGTCTGCTCAACGTGTACCAGGCTGCGAGCGAAAGTTCCATCACTTACCCGGAGAAGTATCCTTTTAATGCACCATCAGGTAGCTTGAGAAATAACCTGGCCCCCCAGCTCAAGCTCATCGCCCGGTTGCTTGCGGGCGGAGGCGCTGGCCAGGGCGTGAAGACCAAAGCATTTTTGGTAAAACTCGGTGGCTTCGATACCCATGCAGAGCAGGTGGAAAGCTATGACCCCACCATGGGCCATCATGCTGCGCTGATGTATCATATCTCGGCATCGATGAAAGCCTTTCAGGAAGACCTGCGTGCGCGCGGCATCGAAGACCGGGTGCTCACCGTGACCACCTCTGAGTTTGGCAGGAGGATTCATTCGAACGGAAGTTATGGTACCGACCATGGCACAGGCGGTCCGGTGTATGTATTTGGAAAAGGTGCCAGCCCCGGTGTGGTTGGTAAAGTACCCGACCTCAGCAAGAATAACGTAGAAATGCAATACGACTACAGGCAGGTATACGCCAATATTTTGAAAGACTGGCTGCTGGTGGATCCGGACAAGATCAACAACGACATCTTCTTCAAGAACTTTATTGATGGACCCAAAGAAACTGGAAGCGGTAATTATGAACCGCTGCCCATTGCTGAACAGATCATATCAGGAGTTGACAATTCGTTTATTTCAACCAGGTTTTCCCTTGGCGATTGTTATCCTAATCCTGCCAGTGAAGTGGTTACCATCCCTTTCCGCATCAACGCGACTAACCACGTTACCTTGAAACTGATGAATTTAACCGGTGCGACCATTGCCACCCTGGTTGATGAAACGCGCGATGCAGGTGAATATCACGAACAATGGAACGCAGCAAGTCTCCAGCCTGGCACCTATATTTATCAAGTGAGCTCCGGGTTCTACAAGGAGTCCAAAAAAATGATCGTCATCCGGTAAATTTCATTTGCATGAGGCTATATCTTTTACCCTTGATTTTGTTGATCGCCACGATGCAAGTCATTGCACAGCCAAGTGCTCGCAAGTCAGCCAGCAAGCGCAAGGGCAACACCAGCCAATTCGATAAGTTTCTTGAGAAGCAATGGTGGATCGGATTGAAGGCCGGCATCAACATGGCCGAGGCCCTGCCGACTGCCAGATATGCGGTGCTAACGCCAACCAATTACAATCCATCCCTGACCGACAAGACCTACGATGGTTTCCGGAAGATGGGGAGTCAGGCCACGTTTGAGGTGACCTTCTATGTAAAGGGTATTTCATTTAGCCTCCAACCCACCTATCGCCACAATCGCTTTACATACGAAAACAATTTCGAATGGGAGAACCCCGAAAACAGTGTCGAACGCCTGGTGCTGAAATATGAACAAGAGCAGAAAGTGGGCTACGCAGATCTGCCCCTGATCATAAAATATGACATTGCCGGAAACAAACTCCGCCCCTATGTGCAGGGAGGGGTTTTCTATTCATTGCTCGTGTCGGCAAATAAGTCGGTGGAAATCACGGGAACTGATTTTGGTTCCGGTGGCACGAATGAATTTTCTTCACAGCCCGTTGTCGTGGGCGCCAAAGATTTGTTTCACACGAGCTACTGGGGACTTTTGGCCGGTGCGGGATTGAACTACAATCAGGGAAATGTGCGATTCATCTTTGATGCCTCCTACCGGCTTGGCATGAGCAACATTACCCACACGCAGAACCGGTTTAACAACGACCGGCTCTCCGGCATTGGAGACGCACAAGATGACATGAAGCTCAACAACCTTGTTTTCTCCTTCGGATGTCTGTTCCCGCTTCGCTTTCTCAGCAGCAGTTTTAAAGCCCTCGACCGATGAAAAGTTACTGGCTATATCTTCTTCTCGCTGCAGTCGTTATTGCCGGGGCTTGTTCTAATGACAATGATCCCGAAGCTGACAAAGCCAATTTCACCCGGATCTATGACAATCGGCTATACAACGCGTCATTCGAACCACTTGCCATCGCGCAGACCGCAGATGGAGGCTACCTCACCTTGGCCAGGCGGAACATTCCCAATTCCAACTTCGCGGGCGCTTATATCATGAAGACCGATGACCTGGGGGCACTGGTGACTGAGTTGGCACTGGATGATTCCTTCCTCCATCCCGTAGGTGACTTGATGGAGCTCAACGGCAACTATTACTTCTTCTGTATGTCGAGCACCGGCTTTCAGTCGCAACTGGTTGAGGTCTCAGCCGCGGGAGAGTTGCTGCAGGTATTACCTGTGGGTAGCTCCTACCCGCTTGCAGCAGCATTCGACAACGGCAACTTTGTGCTGCTGAGTTACGACAATCTCTCCAAGGAGAGCATTATTTCAGTTGTGACGCCAACCGGCAGCATTGCAACGGCCCAAGGGTTTACCATTGGAGCGGGAGACGCGGTGGAGGAGCCCATCATCAACCACTTTATCCGAACGGGCAGGCAGTATCCCTTTCAGGTCGGCAAGACCACCAGCGGGCTTTACTTCTTCAACGGATTTTATAATTACACTTTCTCACTCGTCTTCAGTGACCTTAGCGGTGCCAATCCCAACGGTGTCATCCAGGGTCAACAAGACGATGGCGGCATGACCACTGTGCAGCAACTGACAGGCAACACTTTTGCTGCCGCGAGATTCAACTTCGGGGCGAACTATTTCTTGCCGCAGATTGGGCTCAACACATCGGGCATCAGTTCCGCGGTTGATCTGGGTGGCTTCACATTGCCTGAGTTGGTTTCGAATGCTCCGGTTCGCATCTTGAAGACAACCATCAATGAACAGCCTGTACTCATCTTTGCGAGCAACACGCTAAGTCGTCAAATCGGATTGTTCATCTACGACCAGGCCACGGGCGAATTCCTGGGAAGCAAATACCTTGGCTTTTCCAATCCCTACGAGGTGGCGCAGGTGTCTCCCACAGCAGACGGGGGGGTGGTGGTGAGCGGCTCCACCTTTGTAGCCGGAAGGTTCCAACGAGTTTGCATTTTCAAGATTTCACCTGCCGCCCTGGCGGAAGTGATCTGGCATTGACGCGGGATTTTCGATTGTCGCGGGATTTTCCTTCCTTGGCTGCAAATTCAAATGCTTACCATTCAGGAAAACGTTGATCTCAAAGCACTCAACACTTTTGGGGTACGCGCAAGCGCCCGGTACTACGTAAAAGTTGAAAGTGAGGATGACCTGCGCGCGCTTATAGATGAGCCCATTTATCGCGCAAACCAAAAGATGGTGCTTGGGGGCGGCAGCAATATCCTGTTCACCCGCGACTACGATGGCCTGATCATTCATTGCCAATTGCGGGGTCACCACCTGATCGATGAAGACGGAGTGCGGGTTTTGGTGCGGGGCGAGAGTGGCGTTACGTGGCACAACTTCGTAACCTGGGCTTTGGCGAATGACTGGGGCGGGATTGAGAATCTCTCTTTGATACCGGGCACAGTCGGAGCAGCGCCCATCCAGAACATTGGGGCATATGGCGTAGAGCTTGCTGACGTGGTGCACGAAGTGCGGACGATCGACCTGGCCACGGGCGAGGTAAAGGTGTTCGACCGGCAGGCCTGCCGATTCGGATACCGGGACAGCGTCTTCAAAAAAGAGTTGAAAGGAAAAATTTTTATCTCAAGCGTTACTTTAACCTTGAGCAAGATTGATCATCCACTCTTCACCGCGTACGGATCAATCCGTGAGACACTCGCAAGGCAAAACATCACCTCACCTACCATCCAGGATGTGAGTCGAGCGGTGATTGAAATCCGGCAGAGCAAACTGCCCGACCCCAAAGAGATTGGCAATGCGGGCAGCTTCTTCAAGAACCCCACCATCACCTACGACCAATACACCTTGCTGCAAAAGCAATACAATAACATCCCCGGATATCCAATTGATGATCAATGTATTAAAATCCCTGCCGGATGGCTCATTGAGCAGTGTGGCTGGAAGGGAAAAAGAATCAACGAGGTGGGTGTTCACGCGCATCAGGCACTGGTGTTGGTTAACCACGGGCAGGCCGAAGGCGCGGAAGTTTTGGCACTCGCGAGCAAAATTTTGGAATCTGTGAAGTCAACTTTTGGCATTGCACTTTCACCTGAAGTGAACATCGTGTGAGTAAAAAAGTGAGGTCAAGATGTGATCACTCCTACCTCAGAACAGAATCGGCAAATGAAAAATTTTTTTGAAATATTTTTGAGGATTGAATTTTTATCATACCTTTCGTTAACGTTTAACAACTAAATCAAAAATTTTAAACGCTATGGCAAAAAAACCCGCTAAGAAGGCAGCCAAAAAAGCAAAAAAGGCTGCTAAGAAAAAGAAGAAGTAATTAGGTTTAACCTATTACTTACAAGGGGAAGTGATCCAGGATTGCTTCCCTTTCTTTTTGCCCTTCCGGCTTGCTACATAATCCCTAATTCAGGCACCAGGCAGCAAACGAAGTGGCAAAACCAGCCGGAAAATGCCCTGTGCTGCCTGTCGTTCATTCGTTTGCGGAAATTTAATCGAATCATGCTTTGGCCTACGGTAGTGTCCCTCCGTAATTTTGCATTGAACCAATCAATCAAACATGCCGAAAGTAACATCGAAAGCAAAGAGCACGAGCAAGCCCGCCACGAAGACAGCGAAGAAGGCTGCTCCCAAGGCTCCCCAGGTGAAGGTGTCTCCGGAAGAATTAATTGAAAAGGCTTGTTCGGACGCGCTGCAGAAATTGCAGGCGCTTCAGCTTGACACTCAATTGCAGGCAGATCTCGAGTGGTGCCTGGGTAGTTTCAGGAACGACCGCAATCCTTATGGTCTTTTCCAGATGGCCGAACGTGCACTGGAGGTCTTCAAAGCGGAAGCCTCCAAGAAGACCAAAGGCGTTACCGCCAAGTTGATTAAGGACATCGAGAAAGCCATCGCCAGCAGAGCCTAGCGGCCTTCAGATCATATGGGTGACGTTGGCCAACTGCCCTGTGTATTTCACGCACGGCACACCAAACCCATTTAGGAAGTCTACACCTTCGTCCTTGGGGATGCCTTTGTGCTCGGCATACGAGTTGAGGTAAACCACTTTGGCAATGCCCATACTGAAGATGATGCGCGCGCATGCCAGGCATGGCGATAGCGTAACGTACAAGGTAGCCCCTTCCACGGACGTCTTGTTTTTTACTGCATACAGGATGGCATTCTGCTCTGCGTGAATGGCCAGGCTGCAGCCACCTTTGGAGTCGCGCGGGCAGCCCGCCTCGGGCCATTCTTCATCGCAGTTATGAGTGCCCGAGGGCGGCCCATTGTAGCCGATGGAAATGATGCGCGTGTCCTTGGTGAGCACCGCCCCCACATGGCGCTTGATGCAATGTGATCGCTTGGCCAGGTTAACCGCAAGCTCCATATAGATGTCATCAAAAGCAGGTCGTTGCATAAAGGATGGTATCGGGGTAAAAATAAGGAATGAGGTCAAAATTCTTATATTCGCGATCACGGATGCGGCACATTGGACAGTTTTTCTTTTTTGGCTTCATAGTTGTATCAGCCTCATCTTTCGCACAGTTAGCCGTGCCGCCCAGGCCAAGCCCTTTGAACATGGTGACATCACGCTACAAGGACACTTACCTGAAGATCACCTACAGCCAGCCTCACAAGCGAGGCCGGGAGATTTTTGGTGAGTTGGTTCCGTATGGAGAAGTCTGGAGGACAGGCGCCAATGAAGCCACCGAACTGACCATCACGCGCAGCATCCTGGTTGGCAAAGATACGCTCAAGGCGGGAACCTACTCGCTGTTTACCATCCCCGGGCCGGAAAAATGGACCGTTATCATCAACGCAGACCTTGGACTGTGGGGAGCATACAATTACAACCCCCGAAGAGATGTCATGCGCCTTGAGCTGCCCGTCATTGAACTCCGCGATTTTGTGTACGAGCCGTTCACCATTTCAGTAATTCCCAGAAATGATCAGGCAGACATTGCATTCCTGTGGGATCGCACCAAAGTCAGTTTCACCATTCAGTATTTGGAACCGATACAAAAACCATGAGACGATTGCTGATTTTTTTGTTTTTCTTATCAGCGGGCTGCCTTGCCCAAGTGCAGGAGCCCAATGCCGAACTGGAGAAGCGAAATGGCTTTAAGGACATCATACTCGGGACACCAGTAGATAGCGTGAAGGGGGCCGAGTTCAAAAAAGACTTCAAGGAAAAAAACGAGTTTGAAGCCAAGTTATACGAGGTAGACCATCCCGACTATCAAAGCATTGGTGAGGTAAGGATCAAGCGTCTCGAATTGAGGGCTTACAAAGGACTGATCTACCAGATCGAGGTGATCACAGAAAAGGATACGCGCCTCATGAAGGGGATGGAGCAGCTTTATGGAAGGGCCCGGTACATTGTGCCCACTGATTCATACAATTGGCTTGCTGAAAGCCTGAGCCTGACATTCAAGGACCACGCCAGGAAAGAGATCAAGCTAACCTACCGTTCCTACCCCGTCATCAGGCAAATGCTTGCCGACAAAGGCAAGAAGATAGACGACATTGCCGCTGACTTTTAGCCCTTGTAGGTAATTCGGTAAATCACCCCTGCCTGATCGTCAGAAAGCAACATCGATCCGTCTGGCAGGAAAAGCAGGTCCACAGGTCTGCCCCAGTTTTTCTGGGTGGCCTCATCAAGCCAACCGCTGGCAAAAGTGGTATAGGAAGTCCCCTTGTTGCCCTCCACTTTTACCAGACTTACCCGGTAGCCAATCTTTTTGCTGCGGTTCCATGAACCGTGCTCTGCAATAAGCAATTGGTTCCTGTATTCTGCGGGGAACATATTGCCGGTATAGAATTTAAGACCCAGCGGTGCCGTGTGGGGACCCAGGTTTTGGGCCGGCTGGGTAAAATCAGCACAGGGTCGTTTGTTGCCAAACTCAGGATCTTTGATGGTACCCCCATGGCAATAGGGATAACCAAAGTGCATGCCGCTGTTGGGGGCAGTGTTTAACTCACATGGTGGCACATCGTCACCCATCATATCGCGGCCGTTATCAGTAAACCAAATGTTTTTTGTGGTGGGGCTCCAGGTAAATCCAACCGTGTTTCGTATGCCATTGGCAAATACCTCCAGGCCTGTCCCATCGGGATTCATGCGTGTGATGCTGGCATAGATTGGATCATCCGGGTCGCAAATGTTGCAGGGAGCGCCCACCGGTACATAGAGCTTGCCATCCGGACCAAATGCAATGTACTTCCAGCCGTGATGGGTTTCCGTAGGAAATTTGTCATACACCACCTCCGGCTGGCCCGGGTTTGCCAGCTTATTCTCAATGTCTTTGAAAAGCAGGATGCGACTTACTTCGGCCACGTACAGATCTCCATCACGAAATGCAACTCCATTTGGCATATTGAGGTCCTTCGCGATCACCCATTTCTTGTCCGCCTTCATGTCGCCATCGGTGTCGCGAACGGCCCACACCTTGTCTTCAGCGCGGTTTCCCACGAACAAGGTTCCGTTGGGCGACATCGCAATCGATCGGGCGTTCTCTACTTCCGCAAAAACGTCAATCGAAAACCCGGTGGGGAGTTTGATGGAGCCGAGGTTGAGGTTGGCGCTCGCATCGGTGAGGGCCGGAAACGAGTTGTCATCCAGCGAACTTTCCTGCGCGGTCTCTTTTGTGGAGTTGGAACAATGGGTGGTCGTCAGGCCCAGGATGAGCGTGAGAATCCAGATTCGTCTCATGGCATTCGTGGTTTGAGTGATCAAGTTAGGGTGGCGGGGTTGTTGCACCATGAAAACCACCCTGTTTTTTATGCCCGGTAAATCGTGCTTATTTTTGCGCAATTTTTAGGGCCGTATCGCAACAGTTGAGTAAAAATAAATGATTTCCATTTCCAACATATCCTATTTCATCGGTGGCCGGGCACTTTACGAAAACGCCTCCATGTTTATCAGACCCAATGACAAGATCGGTCTGATCGGCCTGAACGGAAAAGGAAAATCGACCCTCCTCAAAATCATCCATGGCGAGTACAAAATCGATGCGGGTACGATAAGCATGGGGAAAGATTGTACCATCGGCTTCCTCAACCAGGATTTGCTCTCCTATCAAACCGAAGACGCCATCCTCACGGTGGCGATGGAGGCATTCAAAGATGCCGTTGAAACCCAGCGGCAGATCGAAAAAGTGTTGCATCAATTGGAGACCAATTATTCCGACAACCTGGTGGACAAACTCACCCGGCTGCAAGAAAAATTCGAACACCTGGACGGCTACACCATGCAGGCCAAGGCCGAAGAGGTTTTGGAAGGGATTGGCTTCTCCACCACCGATCTTCATCGCCCGTTAAGGGAGTTTTCAGGAGGATGGCGCATGCGCGTGATGCTCGCCAAGCTGCTGCTGGAACAACCTGCGCTGCTGATGTTGGACGAGCCTACCAACCACCTTGACTTACCCTCCATCGAGTGGGTTGAAAACTACCTGCGCAACTATCCCGGGGCCGTGATGATTGTTTCCCACGACAGGCGCTTTCTTGATAACGTGATTACGAAGACTGTTGAGGTGACCAATCAGCAGTTGGTGACGTATGAGGGCAACTACAGCCACTACCTCGAGGAGAAAGAACTGAGAGAGACCATTCAGCAGAACGCCTACGAAAACCAACAGCAGAAAATCAGGCAGACCGAGCGGTTCATTGAGCGCTTTCGAGCCAAGGCGAGCAAGGCCAAATTGGTGCAATCGCGGGTGAAGGCCCTGGAGCGCATGGAACTCGTAGATGAAGTAGTGAACGACAACGCGGTGGTGAACTTTCGGTTCAAGTTCAACCAGGCTTCGGGGCGCCATGTGGTTACCTTAAAGGAAGTCTCAAAGGCTTATGGCGATATTCAGATCCTAAAGAATACGAACGCCCTTATCGAACGAGGTGACAAGATTGCGCTGATCGGGGCGAACGGAAAAGGTAAGTCAACGCTTTTGCGCATTCTTTCAGGCAATGAACCGGTTGAAGGCGAGCGGACCATCGGCTATAATGTGGTCACCGGCTTCTATGCCCAGCACCAACTCGAAGCCCTGCATGTAAACAATGAGATCATCGAAGAACTGAAGCAGGCCGGTAGCGGCAAAACAGAGCAAGAGCTAAGAAATGTACTTGGCTGCTTTCTTTTTTCTGACGAGGATGTCTTCAAAAAGATCAAGGTGTTGTCAGGAGGCGAAAAGTCGAGGGTGGCCCTGGCCAAAACCCTGATCTCCGAGGCCAATTTCCTGCTGCTGGACGAACCCACCAACCACCTCGATTTCATTTCAGAGAACATTCTGATCCAAGCCTTGCAGCAATATCAGGGTACGTTTGTGGTGGTATCTCACAATCGCCACTTCGTAAGCCAGGTTGCCAACAAGATCTGGTACATCGACAATCACGAGATCAAAGAATATCCCGGCACCTATGAAGAATATGAATATTGGAGGAAAAACCAAGAGGTAAGTCCTGCCGCCCCGGAGCCGGCCAGGAAGAAAGAAGAAAAGCCCCAGCCGCAAAAAGAGAACACTGCCGATCAGGAAGTTGCCAGGAAGCTCACCAGCCTGAACAAGTCGTTAAAAGAAACAGAGGCGGGCATTGCAGAACTGGAGATCCAAAAGGAAGGTGTTGAGGCTACCCTGGGAAAGCCCGAGACCTATCAGGATGAAAAGAAGACCCATGAGCTCCAACAGCGGTTGAAGCAAATCAATGATAAACTGGAAGCGTTCAACGCAAAGTGGGAAGAACTTGCGCTTCAGATCGACCAGCTTAGCTAGAACCCATCTCAAAAATAAGTTTTGATGAAATTTTCAAGTATTTGACCATTATGCAAGGCGGCTTTTGCGGCCCATACTGGAGGTTGTCTGGGCAAGAAAGCCAACGAAGCAGAATGGACAAAGACGCAGAAAATTTCCAAAAGGTATTTTTGAGATGAGTTCTAGGTTGTTTACCAGATAACCACCAGTGAAAAAAAGCCACTCCGTTTATTTACCTGAACTTCCGTGTTGCCAGCGTTAAGGGGTCCTGCCACTCTCAAATCATAATACATCGGATATTGGTAGCGGTGCTGCACCCGTTGAAACTTCATCCCCACAAAGAAGCCGATGCCTACCTTATCGTAGTTCACCAGGTACCCAAGCTGTGGCGCAATTAATCTTCCGCCCCGGCTCGACTCATATCCGTAAACATTTTCAAGATTCTCGTCTGTCATGCGGGCCCTGGCATAGCCGTAGCCCAAACCCGTTCGAAATCTATTCTTGCCCCGACCGAAGTCATAGGCAACCTGACCAAACAAGGGAAGCGTTCGCAAGCTGGCGTAAGAGTCCAGCCCCACACCTACTCCTGCCGAAAAATTCCTCGTGATGGAAACCAGGGGAATGGCTGATAGCGAAAAGCCCGTTTGGGTTTCATCCGTGATCGCACCCACCTGAATTGCGAAATGAACAGCTGGCGACTTTGCGACTGAATCGGGTTGTTGAGCGCTTGCCACGGCCACCGTGGCGAGCAGAAGAAAGGCAAGCATTACCCCTCTCATTGCCGCAGGATTGGAATCTGACTAATCAACTTGATCTGCGAGATGTCCGAATAATCATACTGGTAGAGGCCGTCCGATCCGATAACCATCGCCACATGCTGAAAAGGGATTACATCAAACGCCTGAATGGCAGAGTAGTGCGCCAGTTGTTTTTGCGAGATCTTACTCACATCGGTTGCGTCAAAGATTCGAAGACCTGCCTGATCATCACAGATAAAGAGCTTGCCATCGTCAATTCCCAAACCGAGCGGGTGGGTCATCGGATACACATGCAGCAACGTGGGAGCGGTCAGGTTGGTAATGTCGATTACTTCCAGCTGGTTGGTAAATCCTCCACAGGTTGTTCCATCGCGGAGGGTAACAAATGCGTGGTTGCCCTCCACCACCACCGGGTCGCAGCTTCGCACGTGTTCGTATTTGGTAATCTGTTCAGGCAGATCGGAATCCAGGCTCAGGATGTACATGCCGGTTTGAGATCCTACAAAAAGGTGATCGTTATACGGAAACAGTGTTTCCACATCCCAACTCAATGGTACGGAACCCCTTTGCCCGGCCACAAACGGTTGGGTCACGTCAATCACACGAAGGTCGCTTCCATCCAATGCATACAGACTGTTATCGCTGATGGTAAAGCGGGCCATGGAACCCCCGATGCCTGCCTGGGTGGGAGCAGCAGTAAGTTGTGCGGTGGCGCTTCTCGAATCCATGGACGCGAGAAATGCCACGCCTGCCTCATAATAGATTCCGCCCCAGGGCTGCACAAACATATTGCACTCGCTTTCGGTTATGTTTACGGTGGACACTTCTTTAAAATCAGTCACCACTCCCTTTACCTCATCGTAGTAGAATCCCGAAAACATGACGTGAGAAAACACACCCTCCAGCCTGCTTACTTCTTTGATCTGCGCAAGATTCGATATATCAAACAACACCAGATCTATGTAACTGTCTGCATAGAGTGTGTTTCCCTTGATTGCGAGATCCCGGCTACCGGGGAGATTTAAAAACGACACGTTGATTGGATTTTCGGGATTGCGATTGTCGATAATGTGGATGCCAGAGTCGGGCTCGTTGATGAAGAGCCAGCCATCTTTGAAATAGATCTTGCCCGGATTGGCTATCGCCCGGGGCGATATTTGAGCAACGGCCTCCCTGATCTGGGCAGATGTTTTGTACACCGGCTCGTAGTACACGTATTGATTGGTTACCTGACACCTGTCGGTACATCCATCCAGCACGACAAAGAAAACTGTTAGAAGCAAAAGAGGAAGAATTGCTTCCACACTTACCGAATGCTTGCGAGATCTCATAAGTAGCGGTTTAGGTTGCTACTTTCTTAGACCCGGGTTGTCCGGTAATGGTTGGAAATTATTTGAAATGGTAGCGCAGGCGGAAACCGATATCCCAGATCAGCGCATTCCCCAGGTTACCTTCGCCCGGCCTCGACAGCGGTGCCAGCGAATATCGAAAGCCGGGAACGATCGCAAAGCCATAGTGGTCACCGATGCGGTAGCTCATTTCCGTACCGAAAAGGGCAGAGAAATTCACGGGCCGGATTGGCGAATCAGAGCCACTGCCTTGAGTGAACTTATCAAACTGCCCGCTCTCGTCCACCAGGGTACTGCGCACAAACAGGTCTGTGGAGATGCCAGTGTTGATTTGAAGGGCAAACTTGCGATCAACTGCCAGCCACCCAGCCTGTACCGGGATCGACACGAGTTCAATCGAATTGCTCACCGGATAGGGAGAGGTGATCCTGAAAGCGCCAGAGCTGAGCCCCGCGTCATATTGGGCAGAGTAAGCCAGGGATCGGTTCGAGGCATCCACCGAGGCAATGTTGGATTGGTAGTCGATGTGTTGGTTCACGTAGTTGACACCCGATTGCAGCACCCACCTGCGACCTACCATCACACCCGCATTCATGCCCACCGAATAGGCGGAGCCAGTCGATAGCGAAGAAGAAGCGCTGGCTACCGCACCCAGGCCCCCCAGGGTGACCGACTCTGCCACGGTCCCGGCCTGTCCATTTGGATTGTACGAGCCGGCTGCAGCACCGAGCGATGCCCAGACCTGGCTTGTGTATTTCTCCTCCTTTGCCGATGCCATGAACGAAGCCGGCATTGCGGGCAGTTTACGAATCAGTTCAACGTGCCTCAAAGTACCTTTGACACTGACGGGCATCTGCTCGAATTCAAATTGAGCCAGCGGATGGTAATTGGCCACTTGTGGGCTAGTCCCTGCTGGCTTGCCATCTCTGCCAAACATTGTCAATGCCTGGACTGGCGCAACGGTTCCGGTTGCCGCATTCCCCTCGATGTGAGGCTGGTCTACTTTTGCAGGTTCAGCATCGCCAGCAGCTATTTGCTCACTGTTAGATTGCTGTGACGTTGTCCTATTCTCACTGTCGGCAACCGGCTCAGCAAGCTCGGCCGATTTACCGGATTGAGCAGGGTCTTGAGATTCTGCTAACTGGATTGAACGGGAAGTTTGGGGCGAAAAGTAAAACGCACCGATGCCGGCTAGAATAATCAGTGCCAGCCCTGCCGCCAACCGCTGATAGAAGATTATGCGCTTTCGCATGGTGGCCTTCTCTGCTTGTACGAGATCCAACTCAATGGCCGTCCACACGGATGCATCCGGTGCTATTTCACCATCTGCAAAAGCGTTCCTCCAACGTTCGTCAAACTGATGCCTCTCCATATTTCCTCACCTTCTTTTCCTGAAGATTCAATTTTTTTTGCAACAATGTCCTGGCCCGGTTGTACTGAGACTTCGAAGTGCCCACGCTGATCTCCAGCATGTCTGCAATCTCTTTGTGCCCATACCCCTCGATCGCAAAGAGGTTGAACACAATCCGACAGCCGTCCGGCAGGGTCTGAATCATTTCCACCAATTCCTTGAGCCTAAACTGAGACAGGTTGATTTCCTCGTCTTCGGTTAGGTTGGCGTCCTCCACAGTTACCATGGGCAACAGGTAAAGCTTCTGGCGTTGTTGGTTCAGGGCCGTATTAATCGCAATCCTCGTCATCCATGTGTCGAACCGGGACTCGAACCTGAATTGATTCAGACTGGCAAATACTTTGATAAAGCTCTCTTGCAGGGCATCTTCAGCTTCTTGCGTAGATCGGGCGTAACGCAGACAGATCAGCATCATTTTCCCGCAATAGCGGTCGTACAAAGCCTTTTGAGCAGCCCTGTCACCTTTTATACAAGCCTGTATCAGCGCCTTGTCGTCCTGCATCTGCCTGATCTACAATTTAGACACGCTTCCCGCGTGGGAGGTTGGGATTCCTTAGAAAAAAATAGAAGTACAGAGGACTAGAAAAGGATCACGCAAGCCAGAGTTCCAGGATCAGGCTCAAAACAAGTAGGAAGATTGCAAAACCGACTGCTTTCGCAACCGACTTTGCCTTTTGCTTCACTTCATACCCCACTTGTTGCATATTGGCTCGCGATTTGTGTTTTATTTTTATGACCATTAACGCTCATTAGTAACCTTTGTTTTGAAAGAAAAACAATTCATGAGGTATCTGTTCATCGCGGTCGCATTTTATCACGTGGGTCTTTACGGACAACACCATCTGCTCTACGAAAATCACATTTATAAACCGTCCATTCACAGTGTGCTGGTCTACCCTGATTTGGGTGACATGAATGATGTGCTTAAGGGCGCTGTCACTCATCTCGGTGATCAAAACCTGATCCTGACGTTTGATGATCTTCAGGAAGATCGTGTCAATTATTACGCCCGGCTTTTGCACTGCAATTACGATTGGACGCCTTCTACCCTTCGGGATTTGGATTTCTCGATGGAGTACAACGAGCACGTAGTTACCGACTATGTGTATTCAACTGCCTTTCGCAGTACGTATGTCCACTATCGTTTTTCGATTCCTCGCGTCAAGCTCCCTGGCAATTACCTCCTCATGGTCTATGAGGATGGGAACCGTGAGGCACTGGTCCTTACCTACCGGCTGCTGGTCGTTGAACCCCGGGTGAAAGTGATAACAGAGGGTGGTGGTGCTGGCGCCCTCACGCTGCGATCGAGTAACCAACAAATTCAATTCATGATCGACTACCAGGGCATGCAGATCTTGAACCCCTTTCAAAGTGTGCATGCGGTGGTCAGGCAGAACCAGCGCTGGGACAACGCCCGGATTGACGTGAAGCCCAGCTTCATCCGTGAGGACCTTCGGCAAATTGAATATCGGCTTTTCGAAGAGGATAAATACTTCAATGCAGGCAACGAGTTCAGGTTTTTTGATTTTCGATCATTGAACTACCCTGGTCAAAATACCGACCGTGTAACGTTGACGCGGCCACCCCAACTGTGGATACAGCAAGACAAACCCCGAACCCATGACGCCTACGCCCAGTTTCGCGACCTCAATGGAAAATATGTGATCGATAACCGGGATGCAGGCGCACCGGAGGAATCCGCAGACTATGCCCTCACTACTTTTGCACTCGCTGCGCCCGCGCTGGATGGCGGTAAGGTGTTTGTTGTGGGCGACTTTAATCTTTGGGCGAGGGATCAGGAAAGTCAGATGACGTATGACAGCAACAGTGGCGTGTATCAGAACTCACAATTATTGAAACAAGGTTGGTACAACTATTACTACTACGTGGAGTCAGCCAATCAACCACCTTATTATTTCGAAGGCAGCCATTACCAAACCGAAAACCAATACGAGATCCTGATCTACTATCGTGCCTTCCAACCGAACGCAGACTTGCTGGTTGGGTATTCCCTGATTCCGGTGAATGAACGCTAGGCGTAATTGAAGGCAGCCGAGGGCTCCTTTTGAGAGTTCGCGTGATTGGCCACATCCAGCATGCCAAATCCCTTGTGCGAGAAGAAGCCAAGGCCGTGCTCATAGACAAATTGCTGAACAGGCTGCGGAGCATACAACGTGAAAGGCAAGGTATAACCCCTCACCTCAAACTTGATGTCTGAGTCGTATACCGGGTAGATGCGTGCAAATTTCTTGTGTGAAGATTGAATGCGGTCCAGGTACTCCTGGTCCGGCACCAGTTGGAATTTATAATATTCGGCCAACTGAGCCGCGGTGAATTTGCCGCTGGCCTCCATGCGCTGCATGGTCGAGTCGTAAAGCAAGTCTGAAAACTCGTCCGTACCGGGCGGAATAAAACGCTTGCCGCTCTCATCGTTAAAGGTGCCTTTAAGCAGCACAATGGGCGAAATGCATAGGAACTTTACCGAGTCAGTAATCTCTACGGGCTCCTCCTCTTCAATTGATTCGGGCACAAGTTGGAGATTGCCAATCAGTAAATCCTTTTGCTCAAAAAGAACACGAAGGAAATAGTCGAGGAACTTCTTTTCGGAGGCTGAAAACACCAAAGTGACTTTGGACGAAAAAAAATGCAAGCCTTTTCGGCTGATCTTAATCTGCCCTTTGAGCCCGGAAAAGTTATACTGGGTATAGTGGAAGAACTCTTCTTGCTTGCCCAGCATCACCAAGCCCTTGATGGTTTGTGCCAGAAGGTATTGATGGTGAAAGGGAACGTAGGCACCCCTATTTTTAAGGGAAAAAACGATGCGGATTCTCAACGTTCGCTGGTTTGCGTAAAAAATAAACCCTAAAAACTACCGCCTAAAAATTTTAACTGCGGATAGCTAAAATACTAAAAGTCAGGAGAATCCGATATTCCAATGTAAGGAATCTTTACACATTGAAGCGAAAATGCATGATGTCCCCGTCCTCCACCACGTAATCTTTGCCCTCTATGGCCAGCTTGCCCGCCTCGCGGCACCCTGCCTCTGTCTTAAAACGTTGATAATCAGGTAATTTAATTACCTCCGCTTTAATGAACCCTTTCTCAAAGTCGGAGTGAATTACGCCAGCGGCCTGGGGGGCTTTCCAGCCCTTATGTATGGTCCACGCCCGAACCTCCTTTTCACCCGCAGTAAAGTAGGTGATCAGATCCAGCATATGGTAGGTAGCCTTGACGAGCTTATTTAGCCCCGACTCCTTCAGGCCATATTCTTCAAGAAATACCTTGCGGTCCTCGAGGGTTTCGAGTTCTGCAATCTGTGCTTCGATTGCGGCACATACTACGATGACATCGGCAAACTCATCCTTTACCAGATTTTTCAGTGCATCTACGTGCTTGTTGCCCGTGTGTATGGATGCCTCATCCACATTGGCCACATAGATTACTGGCTTGGCGGTAAGCAGCTGCAAGTCTTCGATGGCCTTCAAGTCGTCCTCAGAGCCGTTTACACTTCGCGCGTTTTTGCCGGCCAGGAGCGCTTCGCGGTACAATTGAAGGCTCGTCAATTCCTTTTTTGCTTTTGCGTCACCGCTTTTGGCCGTGCGTTCCACGCGCGCAATTTTTTTCTCTACCGACTCCAGGTCTTTGAGTTGCAGTTCGGCATCGATGATTTCTTTGTCTGAAATGGGATCCACTTTGCCGTCCACGTGCACCACGTTCTCATCTTCAAAACAACGAACTACGTGGGCGATGGCATCCACCTCCCGGATGTTTGCCAGAAACTGGTTGCCCAGCCCCTCACCCTTGCTTGCACCTTTCACGAGCCCGGCAATGTCAACAAATTCGAAAGTGGTGGCGATGACCTTTTGCGGGTTGACCAGTTCCTCAAGAATAGCCAGTCGTTCATCCGGCACGGTAATCACGCCAACATTGGGCTCGATGGTGCAGAAAGGAAAATTGGCCGCCTCGGCCTTGTTATTTGATAGCGCATTGAAGAGGGTAGACTTTCCTACGTTGGGCAGGCCTACGATTCCGCATTTAAGTCCCATTGCGTTGCAGTTCCTTTTTTAAAGGCTGCAAATATAGGCAGTTGCCAAGAATAGCGGCTTTGGAAAAAGCAAAGCCCCGAAAAAATCGGGGCTCTACAGGTTAGGTATAGGTTAGGAAAACGTTCAATCCCATTTCAATTCGGAGTCAACAGATGACTTGGCCTCCACATCCTCGCGGGCGTGGTCGAATTGGGTAAAGTCAACATCGGGCATGAGCTCGGTTTTCACATGATTCACCGTATTGTTCAGGGCTTCCACAAACTTGTTGAAGTCCTCCTTGTAGAGAAAAATCTTGTGCTTTTCGTAGGTAAACCCTTCGTCATCCTTGTTGTACCGCTTCTTGCTTTCAGTAATCGTCAGGTAGTAATCGTTTGAACGAGTGGACTTTACATCAAAGAAATAGGTCCTTTTGCCAGCCTTTACTTTCTCAGAAAAAATCTCATCTCTCCCATTGTTCTTATGCTCTTCCACAAATACCGGGTTTAGTTTGGTTGTCCATTTAAAAATGGCACGTCCGAATTTAGTATTAATTGAATTTATTGCAAACCAAGGATACCAAAATTGGGTGCCTGGTCGTTATTTTTGATTCAAATAAACCATAATTTAAGCCCTTCACCCTCATTTTTCAAGCCCTTTGAACGTTAATTTCAATGACATCAAGCAATCAGGAAACCTGGAGTTACTGGCCAGGCAGCTGGTTGAAGGGTTTATTACCGGCCTCCACAAGTCACCCTATCATGGTTTTTCTGTCGAGTTTGCTGAACACCGACTCTATAATGAAGGACAAAGCACCCGGCACATCGACTGGAAGGTGTTTGCACGGACAGACCGGCTTTTTACCAAGCAATACGAAGAAGAAACGAACCTCAGGTGCCTGATCGCCATCGATTGCTCGTCATCGATGTATTACCCGGCACCTTCCGCTGCGAAGCTGAAGTTCAGCATCTATGCGGCAGCCGCATTGGCTTATTTGCTTCATAAACAGCGCGATGCTGCAGGCCTGTGCTTGTTTTCCGATCAGGTAGATGAACTAAGTCCAATCAAGTCGAGCCGAACGCATTTAGAAAAGCTATTCCAGATCCTTGACCGTGCACTCAATCGCAACTTTAAGGAGCAACACAGCACCCGAGTGACTTCGGTGCTGCATGAAATTGCCGAAAAGGTCCACAAGCGCTCGCTGATCATCCTATTCAGCGACATGTTCGACAGTGAAGAAGACACCGGTGAGATTTTCAAGGCGCTACAGCACCTCAAACACAACAAACATGAGGTACTCCTGTTCCATGTGACGGACCACGATACGGAACTGGCCTTTCATTTTGATGAGCGACCCTATGAGTTTGTTGACCTGGAAAGTCATGAGCGCATTAAGCTCAACCCCGCAGAGATCAGGGAGCGGTTTGTGAGTGAATTGAGTACCTTCCACCAGGAATTAAGGATGAAATGCAATCAACTCAAAATTGATTTTATTTCCGCGGATGCGAAGCAAGACTATTTTGAGGTACTGCAGGCGTACCTGATCAAGCGATCGAAGATGCGATAGCGCTAGTTCTGAAGCTGCTCGTTGTGCAAGTAAGCTTTCTTTGCGGTCAGCTCCTCTTTCGACTCCACGTGGTCGGGATCGGGCACGCAGCAATCGACAGGGCATACGGCCGCACACTGCGGTTCCTCATGGAAACCCGTGCACTCGGTACACTTGCCCGTCACGATGTAATAGAACTCATCCGACACAGGCGCCTGGGCGCTCTTGGCGTCAATTTTGGCGCCATCCACTTCCACTTCCGTCAGGGCCGTGCCACCAGCCCACGTCCATTCCCTCCCCCCTTCATAGATGGCTGTGTTCGGGCACTCGGGTTCGCATGCTCCGCAGTTGATACACTCGTCTGTTATCTTTATAGCCATGATTATTATAAATCTTTAAATGCCAATTATTTTCGCAAGCAAAAATAAACGCTGCCAAATTGGTTTCAAAACAACCTGACGCACACAATAGTTTTTACAGCACACATGAATTCAGAAGAAAGAGTTGATGCGTTCGGACAACTCGGCAAATGGTTAACCACGCTGCCCGAGGCCCAAATAGACGAAATCTGCACCACCGCTTCCTTACGGAATCCCTGGTTCACTCCTGCCAACGTCAGACTTGCCTTGAAAGGCGTTGCTTCATTGCTCGAAACAAATAAACTAAAAGAGTGGCTGTGTGGGTATGACCTTCGTCAGGATTCCAAACATGTAGGGGTGGTGATGGCCGGCAACATTCCGCTGGTCGGCTTTCATGATGCCCTTTGCGTATTGATCTCCGGCCATATCCTCAATGCGAAATTAAGCAGTCAGGATTCGCAGCTTTTGCCGCTGCTGCTGAAACAACTGGTGACGTTCGAACCCGGCTTCGAGCACCAATTCACTTTTGAAGAAAGACTCAACAACATAGATGCGGCCATCGCCACCGGCAGCGACAATACGGCCCGGTATTTCGAATACTACTTCAAGAAGATGCCACATATCATTCGCAAGAACAGGTCGTCATGTGCAGTGATCATGGGCGAAGAACCCGATGAATCATTGACAGAACTGGGGCGTGATGTGTTCAGCTACTTTGGCTTGGGTTGCCGTAACGTTTCCAAGGTGTACATCCCACAAGGATACGAGGTAAGCCGATTGCTGAAGGTCTGGGAGGCGTTTGCCGATGTGAAGAACCAGCACAAGTACACCAACAATTACGATTATCAAAAATCCATTTTGTTGGTGAATCAGGTTCCTCACTTCGACAATGGCATTGTACTGCTGACCGAGCACGCGGGCCTCGTCTCGCCAATCGCAGTAGTCTATTACCAAGTCTATCAGGATCAACAAGAACTTCAGGAGATGCTTCGCATGCAGGCGGAAAAACTGCAATGCATTGTGTCGGCCGATGGTTGGTATCCTGGCAGCGTGGCATTTGGCCAGGCCCAACTTCCAGGCCTTTCAGATTATGCCGACCACATTGATACGATGGAGTTCCTTTCCAGCCTTTGAAACTTACTTGCCGCGCATGATCTCCACCCAACCGGTGTAAGCCTGGCCGCCAGCAGATATCCGGTAGTAGTACACACCGTCCACAGTTTCGCCCCCATCCCAATCATTTTGGTAGCTATTGGAGGCAAAGACCTCCTTGCCCCAGCGGTTGCTGACAATAATCTGGGCGTCAGTCGGCAGATTGCGGATATAGAACACATCATTGACCCCGTCTCCATTCGGGGTGAAGATGTTCGGAATGTCAATTTCAGTACTGAAGTCAATCGTAACCGGATATTGCTTTTCGCAACCCAATGCATCGCGCAACGACAGCGTGTATGCACCGGCATAAAGGTTCGCGATTGTCATCTCCACGCTCAGGTTCTGCGTGTTTCTCTGCGCTACCGTCCAGTCCATCAGGAAATTCTGAGTAGGAAACAGAGGAGTCGTTAATTCCAATCTCACTTCGTAGGGCTCCTGCAAGCTTTCCTGTATGCCAACCAGCAACGAACCCGTTGGGAGATCCGGCAGCGAAATGGTTTTGTTCACAAAGAGCGTATCAAGTGCTGCATCCGGTCCCGCCACCGCAAATGACTTGAATACCGATGTTACCGGGCTCGTGCATCCACTGGAGGCGGATTGATCCTGTAGCAAGCGAACCTGGTAAGATCCTTTCGCCAGTCCCGTGATCAACACGTCACTCAACGCAGCAACAGGTGTAATCGTACCGCTTAGCACCACGTTACCCGACTGCACAATCTCGTAGCTATAGTTTTCCGAGGAGGAACCCCTGATTGCGCTCAGTGTTACACCGCCTGCATTTCCAAAACATACGTTATCGGTAGCAGCCAAGGTGAAGTCAACAAGCACGGGGCCGCCCACAATGGTCATGGGAACCACATTCGGGCATTGCGAACTCGTAGTTTGAGCGGTCACAAAGTATGTACCTGCGCTCAGATTGCCAAAGTTCACAGCCGTGGTACCGTCCGACACTACATTTTGGAATGTGGCAGGAGGCGTAAACTGATCATTGCTAATGCCAACCTGAAAGGCGCCCACTGAATTTACGGTCACACTGATGGCCCCGTTGGTTCCGTTCGAACTGCAATCCGGTGGAGTCGTAGCTGCACTGATGCTTACCAACCCTGGGATACTCACGTTGGCAATAAAATCTTTGCTACAGTTGTTGGCGTCCACTACCGTAAACACATGGGCACCTGCCGCCACATTTGTAAACGTGTTTGCAGGAGGCAGCGATGCGAACACGTTTCCATCAAACCTGAAGGTGTAGGGTGCTGCGCCACCCGTGATGGGGCCCACGAGTACGCTTCCGTCATTGTTGGCGCACGTAGCATTGCTTGCCGTAAGTGTGGTTTGGATATCGGTGGCCACTTCCGGGATATTTACTGTCACTGCTGCATTGCAAGGATCACTGGACGACCTACGAACGCTGATCACAATGTCCGTTGCGCTGGCGGGCAAACCTGTGATGGTATTACCAGCCGTAAATGGGTTCCAGGATATTCCATCCAGAGACCACTCCAGAAGATTGCCAGTTTCGCCCGGCACATCGAGAACCAATGAACCCGTGAGTTGACCAAAGCAAGCAGGACTCTGAATATTCGTGGCGGTTGGCACACCTACTGTGCCAGACTGGTCAACGGTAAACTGGCCGGTCTTGATACAGCTGGGATCACCATACTCCACCGTATAGGAATAAGTGCCCAGTGGGAGATTGTCAAACCTGTTCGAATTCGGCAACGAGGGATTGAAGAAGTTTGTGCGATTGATCGTCATGTTGGTGCTGGAAATCCCCACAATGTCGATTCTGACACCAGTATTGTTCACAGCCGGTACCGCTGGCACGATGTCCATCACAACAGATCCGTTTGACAGCGTACAGGTTGCCGGAGACGGCATCGGCACTATCGCAACCGTAGCGCAGGTACCTGTACCACCACCTCCACCTGCACCGGTGCAAGATGGGTTGGTGGGTGCCAGGATATTTACGAGCAGGTTCTTGTTGATGGTACAAGCGCCAATGACGTATGACACGGCAATTGTCTGGACGCCTGAAAGCCCGGCTGGGTCTAAGTTAGATCCAGTGACTTGTGTGCCCGTGAATGTCAATGTCCCTCCTGCCGGTGTGGCTGCCACAAATCCCGAAAGATCAACGGGTCCTGCGTTTTCGCAATAATTGGTGTTGAAGACATCGAGTGTGCCAGCATTGAAAGTGATTTGCACATCATCTTGAGAGGGCGTGCATCCACCACTTGAAATCGTCCAGGTCAATACATAAACCTGACCTGCAGTGCCTGTGAACCCACTCGTTCGATTGTTCACGTCAGCAATTGCGCCAAGGCCATCGGGGTTGCCACCTGCAGCAAAACTCCACTGACCAGTTCCTGAGCTAGGATTATTACCCGCCAAAGTCGCAGCCGTGCCACAAATGCTTTGATCGGTGCCCGCGTTCGATGTGGTCGGGGCGGTATTGAAGCTGACCACCACCTGATCCGTGCTTACGCAGGCCAAATTGGTGATGGTCCACTGAAGTGTGTACACCTGGCCGATGGACCCTGAAAAGTTGCTTGCCTGATTGTTGACGTCAGCAATCACGCCAAGGCCGTCAGGATTGCCCCCAGCCGCAAAGCTCCATTGACCGGTGCCCAGTGTCGGGTTGTTGGCCGCCAAAGCTGTGCTTGTTCCACATATGTTTTGATCAGTGCCCGCGTTGGAGGGTGTCACGCCCAGCGGATCGTATTGGATTTGGACATCGTCTGTTGACGCTGTGCAAGAACCGTTCGAGATGGTCCATGTCAAGACATAAGTAACTCCAGGCGATCCATTGAAATTTGATGCAGGGTCATTCACGTCAGCAATCGCTCCAAGCCCGTCTGGATTTCCACCTACTGCAAAACTCCAGGTGCCACTTCCGACAACCGGTGAGTTGGCAGCCAGCGTTACGGTACCACATACATTAAGCTGATCGGGCCCTGCATTTGAGGTCGTTGGATCCAGATCCATGGTAATCGTAACCTCATCGGTGGAGGCGGTACAAGTTCCGTTGCTTACAGTCCAGCGCAATACATAAATATTTCCCTGTACGCCAGTGAAGGCCGAGTTATTTGCCGTGGGTGTGGCTACAGATCCACCTGCGCCACTTATGATAGACCACAGTCCGGTGCCCACAGCGGGCACTGCAGCTGCAAGTGTCGCATTGGCTGAACAAACAGACTGATCGGTACCTGCGTCCGCCACGGAGGGGTTTTGATCGTGGGTCAATACCACATCATCGGTGCTCACGCAGGGTCCATTGGTGATCGTCCACCGCAACGTGACACTTGCCCCGGCATTCAGTCCGGTTACTGTCGTGTTGTTGACGTTCACATCTGTGATTGTTGCACCGTTGGCTGCGCCCACGATGCTCCACACACCCGTGCCCACGGCAGGTGCATTTGCAGCGAGTGTGAAGTTTCCACTCGCGCACAGGGCCTGGTCAGGGCCGGCCGCGGATGGCGTCACACCCGAAGGATCAAACTGAATCTGGACGTCATCGGTGCTGGGCGCGCATGTGCCGTTGGAAATAGTCCAGCGCAACGTATAGGTTTGTCCGGGTGTCCCGTTGAACCCGCTTGTCGCAGACGCAGGCGTGAGGATAGATCCTAGTCCATCAGCGTTTCCTCCCGGGGCAAAAGACCACAGCGCGGTGCCGACTGCCGGTACATTTCCAGCCAATGATATTGTTCCACAGACGTTGTTCTGATCGGGACCTGCGTTGGAGGTGGTTGGAAGTTGATTTACCAATATTGTCTCGGTATCTATTGATGTACATGCACCAGCTGTTATGGTATAGGTAATCAAGTGACTTCCGGGGCCGGCTGTGGCCGGATCAAAGGCACCGGTCGCAGGATTCGTAATGCCTGTGCCACTCCAGGTGCCTCCGCCCGTGGCTGCCACTAAATTCACCGATGCATCGGACTCGCAGAATGGACCTGCCGGTGTAATTGTTGCGTCAGGGGCTGAGTCCACCTGAATTGTCTCGGTATCTACCGAGGTGCAGGCTCCAACTGTTAGCGTATATGTAATCAAGTGACTTCCCGGGCCGGCTGTGGCAGGATCGAATGCGCCTGTCGCTGGGTTCGTAATACCCGTACCGCTCCAGGTACCTCCGCCCGTTGCCGCTACCAGGGTGGTCGAGGCATCGGTCTCACAGAACGGACCCGCGGGAGTGATGGTCGCATCAGGCACTGCATCCACCTGGATCGTCTCGGTATCAACTGAGGTGCAAGCTCCGATGGTCAATGTGTATGTAATCAAGTGACTGCCCGGGCCGGCAGTTGCAGGATCAAACGCACCAGTCGCGGGATTCGTAATGCCAGTACCACTCCAGGTGCCGCCACCGGTGGCTGCTACTAAATTCACCGATGCATCGGTCTCGCAGAACGGACCCGCGGGAGTGATGGTCGCATCCGGTGCGGCATCCACCTGGATCGTCTCTGTATCCACAGAGGTACACGCTCCGATGGTCAATGTGTATGTAATCAAGTGACTGCCCGGGCCGGCTGTGGCAGGATCGAATGCACCAGTCGCAGGATTTGTAATGCCTGTGCCACTCCATGTACCTCCACCCGTGGCTGCAACTAAGTTCACCGAGGCATCGGTCTCACAGAACGGACCCGCGGGAGTGATGGTCGCATCAGGTACTGCATCCACCTGGATCGTCTCGGTATCTACCGAGGTACACGCTCCGATGGTCAATGTGTATGTAATCAAGTGACTGCCCGGGCCAGCTATGGCCGGATCGAATGCACCGGTCGCGGGGTTTGTAATGCCCGTACCACTCCAGGTGCCTCCACCGGTGGCCGCCACCAGGGTGGTGGATGCATCGGTCTCACAGAATGGACCTGCCGGTGTAATGGTCGCATCTGGGGCTGCGTCAACCTGAATCGTCTCGGTATCTACCGAGGTGCAGGCTCCGATGGTCAATGTGTATGTAATCAAGTGACTGCCCGGGCCAGCTGTGGCAGGATCGAATGCACCTGTCGCAGGATTTGTAATGCCTGTGCCACTCCAGGTACCTCCACCGGTGGCTGCCACTAAGTTCACCGAGGCATCGGTCTCACAGAACGGACCCGCGGGAGTGATGGTCGCATCAGGTACTGCATCCACCTGGATCGTCTCGGTATCTACCGAGGTGCAGGCTCCAACTGTTAGCGTATATGTAATCAAGTGACTGCCCGGGCCAGCTGTGGCAGGATCGAATGCGCCTGTCGCTGGGTTTGTAATACCCGTACCGCTCCAGGTACCTCCACCCGTGGCTGCCACTAAATTCACCGATGCATCGGTCTCGCAGAATGGACCTGCGGGAGTGATGGTCGCATCAGGTACTGCATCCACCTGGATGGTCTCGGTATCTACCGAGGTACACGCTCCGATGGTCAATGTGTATGTAATCAAGTGACTGCCCGGGCCAGCTATGGCCGGATCGAATGCACCGGTCGCGGGGTTTGTAATGCCCGTACCACTCCAGGTGCCTCCACCCGTGGCTGCCACTAAATTCACCGATGCATCGGTCTCGCAGAATGGACCTGCCGGTGTAATGGTCGCATCAGGGGCTGCGTCAACCTGAATCGTCTCGGTATCTACAGAGGTACAGGCTCCGACTGTTAATGTATAAGTGATCAGGTGGCTGCCCACGCCAGCTGTGGCAGGATCGAATGCGCCTGTCGCTGGGTTTGTAATGCCCGTACCACTCCAGGTACCTCCACCCGTTGCCGCCACCAGGGTGGTCGAGGCATCGGTCTCACAGAACGGACCCGCGGGAGCGATGGTCGCATCAGGCACTGCATCCACCTGGATCGTCTCGGTATCTACCGAGGTACACGCTCCGATGGTCAATGTGTATGTAATCAAGTGACTGCCCGGGCCGGCAGTTGCAGGATCAAACGCACCAGTCGCAGGATTCGTAATGCCAGTACCACTCCAGGTGCCGCCACCGGTGGCTGCTACTAAATTCACCGATGCATCGGTCTCGCAGAACGGACCCGCGGGAGTGATGGTCGCATCCGGTGCGGCATCCACCTGGATCGTCTCTGTATCCACAGAGGTACACGCTCCGACTGTTAATGTATAAGTGATCAGGTGGCTGCCCGGGCCAGCTGTGGCAGGATCGAATGCACCAGTTGCAGGATTTGTAATGCCCGTGCCACTCCAGGTGCCTCCACCCGTGGCTGCCACTAAGTTCACCGAGGCATCGGTCTCACAGAACGGACCCGCGGGAGTGATGGTCGCATCAGGTACTGCATCCACCTGGATCGTCTCGGTATCAACTGAGGTGCAAGCTCCGATGGTCAATGTGTATGTAATCAAGTGACTGCCCGGGCCAGCTATGGCCGGATCGAATGCACCGGTCGCGGGGTTTGTAATGCCCGTACCACTCCAGGTGCCTCCACCGGTGGCCACCACCAGGGTGGTGGATGCATCGGTCTCACAGAATGGACCTGCCGGTGTAATGGTCGCATCTGGGGCTGCGTCAACCTGAATCGTCTCGGTATCTACTGAGGTGCAGGCTCCGATGGTCAATGTGTATGTAATCAAGTGACTGCCCGGGCCAGCTGTGGCAGGATCGAATGCACCTGTCGCAGGATTTGTAATGCCTGTGCCACTCCATGTACCTCCACCCGTGGCTGCCACTAAATTCACCGATGCATCGGTCTCGCAAAATGGACCTGCCGGTGTAATGGTCGCGTCTGGAACCGCATCGACCTGAATGGTTTCAGTATCCACCGAGGTGCAGGCTCCGACTGTTAGTGTATAAGTGATCAGGTGGCTGCCCACGCCAGCCGTGGCCGGATCGAATGCACCTGTCGCTGGGTTTGTAATGCCTGTGCCACTCCAGGTGCCGCCACCGGTGGCCGCCACCAAAGTGGTAGATGGATCAGTCACGCAAAAAGGGCCTGCCGGAGTAATCGTAACATCTGGGGCTGCGTCAACCTGAATCGTCTCGGTATCTACCGAGGTACACGCTCCGATGGTCAATGTGTATGTAATCAAGTGACTGCCCGGGCCGGCAGTTGCAGGATCGAATGCGCCTGTCGCTGGGTTCGTAATACCCGTACCGCTCCAGGTACCTCCGCCCGTGGCCGCCACCAAGGTGGTCGAAGCATCGGTTTCGCAAAATGGACCTGCCGGTGTAATCGTTGCGTCAGGGGCTGCGTCAACCTGAATCGTCTCGGTATCTACAGAGGTACAGGCTCCGACTGTTAGTGTATAAGTGATCAGGTGGCTGCCCACGCCAGCTGTGGCCGGATCGAATGCGCCTGTCGCTGGGTTTGTAATGCCCGTGCCACTCCAGGTACCTCCACCCGTTGCCGCTACCAGGGTGGTCGAGGCATCGGTTTCGCAAAATGGACCTGCCGGTGTAATGGTCGCGTCTGGAACCGCATCGACCTGAATGGTTTCAGTATCCACGTAAGTACACGGGCCAGAAACAAGGGTATAGGTAATCAGGTGACTGCCCGGTCCCGCTGTGGCTGGGTCAAAAGTACCGGTGGCAGGATTCGTAATCCCGGTACCGCTCCACGAACCACCTCCTGTGGCTGCTGTTAGGTTGACTGACGCATCCGTTACACAAAATGGGCCAGCAGGCGAGATTGTTACATCAGGAGCCAACGAAGAGTCAACATTAATTCCAAGACCACCGATGTTAACAAACCCTGCCGGGGTGCAATTAACGCGAATAATGTAATCGCCATCGGGCACAAGCGTGAATTCCACTCCCGCGATGGCACCCGGAGGAAGGGGTATGGCAGTGTTTACCAATACAGGACCAAATGGGTCAGAGACCGGCCCTGGAGGAGATAGGCTAAATAAGATGTAAGATGATGGCGGTGTGCCGTCATAAAAAAAAGCACGAATGGTGCCATTTCCGCTTATGTCGTTGCAAACTTCAATCACGGTCGCACCCGCTGTCGGACAGGCTGCGTTTGCGTTAAATGCCATGAGGGAAACGAAGATGGCAAAGACGGAACGTTTCATTCCAAGCATGCTCATGGCTTTGTCCCGTTAGACTCGATGGTGAGGCCGTTCAATCCGCCCAGCGTCTGGTAACAACCATTCTGCCAGCTGACCTTGAGCCAATAAGTTCCCGGCTCGAGGTCAGAGATATAAATCTTACTTTGATTCAGCCTAAACGAACTCGAGAATCTCTCGACAATGGCATTATCCAATGTAAATGCGCGCACTTCATAATCCAATGCAGTATCTTCTCCACGGGCCGTCAGTACAATCTGGACCTTGCGTTCACCTTCCATTTGAACAACCTTGGCATCAAATTCCGGTCGGCACGGAACTGCTTGGCCCATGGCTGCCGAGACACTTAGAAGGAATAATAAAACATTGAAAAATAGGTGTTTGGAGGGACTCATTTCAATATTCTGTTCAGCAAAAAATACGCAATAATGTATATCACTCAAAAAATTATAGTAACCCTAATAAAACTGCTCAAAGATGAAGTATCCTATAAAAAACCGCTAGCGCAAATAGGTCCTTACCCCATCCAAGTAATATTTAGCTTAAAAAATGCCTGTTTCAGTACTTCCGGTTAAGGATTTCACTCATGATAAATGCCTTCTTGAAACCCTCCGGATCCCTCAATTCGGCCAAAAATGCAAAGTTTGTGCCCTTCGACTCCTGATCATAGCCCTTAAAGTGCTCAAATTTGATATCTGTTTTTGCCAATTGCGTGTCTTCCGTCTCTAACGAGGGCCGCATAAAGGCCTGCTGCTTGGCATCCTCGTATACCTGGTAGATATTGTCCTGCTTCCGGTAATCATATTCGACTTCCTCCAGGTCTCGTTCCTCCTCGCCCAGGTTATCGTCATAGTCAACATACGGGGTGGTTGGCTTTGCAGGCTCGGGTTCTCGTTTGGCCGGTGCCTTTGATGCCTGAATCTCCCTGAGGAGTTCTTCAAATGAGATCGGCTTATTGGCTGGTTGACTGGGTTCACCATAGTCCTCATCGGGCGCCTGCTGCTGGGGCCCCTGTTTCTTCTTGCTGAGGCCACGGGCCAGCAGCGTGATCACCACAATGATCAACCAGACCCAAAATTGAGTATCCATCCGCTCAAAGGTATTAAATTAATCATTGCGTTTTACGCGGGAAACACACTTTCGACTATGGATAAAATGTGGATGAAATTCAGAAAACCACATTTCTGAAATGGCAAAATCACGGTATCTTTGCCTCCTTCTTTTTAGAAGAAAACAACCACTTTTCAATATTTCGGTAGATGCAATTATCCAAGCTGGAGATCAAGGGCTTTAAGAGCTTTGCAGACAAGGTAGTAATCAATTTTGACGAAGGAATCACAGGCATTGTAGGGCCCAACGGCTGCGGCAAATCCAACGTAGTGGACTCGATCCGCTGGGTATTGGGAGAGCAGAAGACCAGCGCATTGCGTTCGGAGAAGATGGAGAACATCATCTTCAACGGTACCAACCAACGGTCGGCCCAACAAATGGCTGAGGTATCCCTTACCATCAATAATACCAAGAACATTCTGCCGACTGAGTATGCACAGATCACCATCACCCGGAGGCTTTACCGTTCCGGGGAGAGTGAATACCTGTTGAACGGTGTGACTTGCCGTCTCAAAGATATCACCAACTTGTTCCTGGACACCGGTGTGGCATCCAACAGCTACGCCATTATCGAGCTTGGGATGGTGGATGACCTGCTCAACGACCGCGACAACTCCAGAAGGATGTTGTTTGAAGAGGCCGCGGGAATTTCCAAATTCAAAAAGCGCAAGAAGGAAACGCTGCGCAAGCTGGAAGATACCGATGCGGACCTGGAGCGCGTGGAAGACTTGCTGTTCGAGATCGAGAAGAACATGAAGAGCCTGGAAAAGCAGGCCAAGCAAACAGAGAAATACTACGAACTTAAAGAGGAATACAAACAAAAGAGTATTCAACTTGCCCGTGTGGTTGTTAAGAAACAAAAAGAGAAGTTCGACAGCATCAACGTGCAGGTCCAGCAGGAAGGTGATCGCAAGACACAACTTGCTTCGCAGATTGCCGAGAAAGAGGCCTCCATCGAACAGGCCAAGGCAGAACTCGTTGGCAAGGAGAAAACCCTTTCCACCCGTCAAAAATCGATCAACGATTTGGTAGGCAAAATCCGGCACTACGAAAGCGAAAAGCAAATCAAGAATGAGCGCCTGCGGTTTCTGAAAGACCGGACCGAAACCCTGAAAGAGCAAATCGACCAGGATAAGAAGAGTAACGAACGCGCGCGCTTCAGCCTGCAAAGCCTGGAAACAGAAAAGACAGCAGCAGAGCAGATCCTCAACGAGATCACTGAAAAGGTTAACACCTTAAAAGCGGAATACGATGCGCAAAAGGCTGCTACCTATTCGCTTCAAGGTGAAGTGGACGGGCTCCGCAAACTTCATCGCGCCAAGCAGGAGGAATCGTTCCAACTGAATAAGGCGTTGGAGATTCGCGAAATCCAGATCAACTCTTTCAAACAGGAATTGGAGCGCACTGCCTCTGACAAAGACAAACAGAGCGCCAGCGTAGAGGAATTTGAGAAGAAGCTGGTGGTACTGCAGCAGGAGATCGATGCAAAGAAGTCGTACCTCGACCAGCTGAAGTCGAACGAGCGTGATGTGATTGACCGCATCGCGTCATTGGAAAAAACCATTGACATGATACGCGAGGAAATGACGGAGCACGGCCGAAAGCTCGATGCGAGGCAAAACGAGTTTCAGTTAACCAAGTCATTGGTTGAAAACCTGGAGGGCTTCCCGGAAGCCATTAAGTTTTTGAAGAAGAATGTGGGTTGGACAAAGAACGCCCCCCTCCTTTCCGATATCCTCTCGACCAGCGAAGAATACAGAGTTGCCATCGAGAACTACCTGGAGCCTTATCTTAACTATTATATCGTTCAGCACGAAGCAGAAGCTTACGAGGCCATCAATATTTTGAGTGATGCCAGCAAGGGCAAAGCGAACTTCTTCATCCTCGACTCATTTGAGAAGTTTAGCGCTACACCCATTCAAATGTATCCCAACGCCTTCCCGGCTACACAGATCATTGAATTTGATCCGAAGTACTCCAAGCTGATGTCCTTCATCCTGGATCGTGTGTATGTCTTTGAGGGAGACATCAAAACACTTTCGGCAGATGATGAAAATACCTTCATCACCAGGAGCGGCAAGGTAACGCGCAGGCGTTTCAGCCTGTCGGGCGGGTCGGTAGGACTTTTCGAAGGCAAGAAGATTGGCCGCGCGAAGAACCTGGAGAAACTGGAGCGTGAAATCAAAGACCTGACGCGCAAGGTAGAAGACGTGCGCCAGGGACTGCTTGATCGCCAGCGCGAGCTGGAGAAGCTGCGCAACCACACGCTGAAGCAGCAAATCGAAGAGGCGCAGAATGCGGTGAAGATGGTGAACGATGAGTTCATTTCGGTAAAGACGAAGAAAGAGCAGTTCGCCAACATGCTCAATACTGCCGACCTCCGAAGGGAAGACATCCAGGAAAAAATTGAGAGCCTGAGCCGGGAGTTGGAAGAACTTCGCCCGAAGGCAGAACAAGCCATCGCAGAGGCCCAGCAAAGAGAGGAGCAACTCAAGCTCATCACACAAGATCTGAATGATCAAAACGAACTGCTCAGCCAGAAGTCATCGGCTTACAACGAACAAAACATCTTCTTCCACCAGCAGGAGAACCGTGTGAAGAGTGTGGACCAGGAGATGCGGTTCAAGCAGGAGTCGATGGAGCAAAGTGGCCAGCGCATTGAAACAAACGCTGGGGAGCTTACCAAGAATGAAGAGGAAATCAAGGCTATCATCGAAACGACTCACTCCAATGACGAGGAGTTGATTGCCATGTATGCGGAGAAAGAGGAGATGGAAAGAGGACTGAACGAGGCCGAAAAGAATTACTATGCAGCGCGTGGTGAGATCGACCAGTTTGAGAAAGACCTGCGTGAGATCCAGCACCAGCGACAAAATATTGATACCCTGCTGATGCAATTGCAGGGTGAGCTGAGTGAGAGCAAGCTTGAGCTGAACTCAGTGAAGGAAAGATTGTCGGTGGAGTTCAAGGTAGACCTGGATCAGCTCCTGGCCGAAGCCCACCCCGAAGGCGAGGCACTTCCGGATGAAGAAAAGCTACGCAACGATGTAACCAAGATTCGTGACCGCATCGACAACATGGGTCCGATCAATCCCATGGCGATGGAAGCCTACACCGAGATCAAGGAGCGCAACGACTTCATCAACACCCAGAAGGAAGATTTGCTTAAGGCCAAGGAATCGCTGTTCAACACCATCAATGAAATCGAAGGCGTGGCCAGCGAAACGTTTATGCAAGCGTTCACGCAAATCAAAACCCACTTTGTTGATGTATTCCGATCGCTGTTCGCGGAAGGAGACGACTGCGACCTGAAGTTGGTGGATCCAACGAAGCCGTTGGAATCCGACATTGACATCATCGCCAAGCCTAAGGGCAAGCGACCGTTGACCATTAATCAGTTGTCTGGGGGTGAAAAGACGTTAACGGCCACAGCCCTGCTCTTTTCGATGTACCTGTTGAAGCCGGCCCCTTTTTGTATCTTCGATGAGGTGGATGCACCCCTGGACGATGCCAACATCGACAAGTTCAACAACATCATCCGCAACTTCAGCAAGGAGAGCCAGTTTGTGATCGTAACGCACAACAAGCGCACGATGACCAGTACCGATGTGATCTATGGTATCACCATGGTCGAGAAAGGCATCTCGCGCGTAGTGCCCGTGGATTTGAGGGAGTTGGCGTAGGAAGCATTTTTCTTAACCGCGGAGGCGCTAAGACGCTAAGGATGCGCGGTGCATTGTTCAATGGTGCGCACACCATTCAGGAATGCTTTCTCGTGCACCTCGGGGCGTGTTGTGCTGTGGTGGGTTTTTTGAAAATTCATTAACCGTGGAGGCGCTGAGACGCTAAGGATACACAGAGCATTATTTCAATGCTGCGCACATCATTCAGGAATGCTTTCTCGTGCACCTCGGGGCCTGTACGGTGTTGTCCTGTGGTAAGTTTTTTGAAAATTCATTAACCGCGGAGGCGCGGAGACGCTAAGGATGCGCGGTGCAAATTGCCATTCGCCTAAAAAGGCAACATTTCTCTGTGATTTCGTGTATTCCTCTTTTTGGTGGCTCCGCAAAGTAGTCGCGACTGGTTGGTTGTCGACTTGGCCCCTGGTATCGGCTTCATGTAGAACTTCAATTTCTTAACCGCGGAGGCGCTAAGACGCTAAGGATGCGCGGTGCATTGTTCAATGGTGCGCACACTATTCAGGATGTGCTCTCGTGCACCCCGGGGCGTGTTGTCCTGTGGTAAGTTTTTTGAAAATTCATTAACCGCGGAGGCGCGGAGACGCTAAGGATGCGCGGTGCAAATTGCCATTCGCCTAAAAAGGCAACATTTCTCTGTGATTTGGTGTATTCCTCTTTGGTGGCTCCGCAAAGTGGTCGCGACTGGCTGGTTGTCGACTTGGCCCCTGGTATCGGCTTCATGTAGAACTTCAAATTCTTAACCGCGGAGGCGCTGAGACGCTAAGGATACACGGAGCATTATTCAATGCTGCGCACATCATTCAGGAATGCTTTCTCGTGCACCTCGGGGCGTGTTGTCCTGTGGTAGGTTTTTTGAAAATTCTTAACCGCGGAGGCGCTGAGACGCTAAGGATGCGCGGTGCATTATTCAATGGTGCGCACATCATTCAGGATGTGTTCTCGTGCACCTCGGGGCGTGCCGGGTGTTGTGCTGTGGTAGGCTTTTTGAAAATTCTTAACCGCGGAGGCGTTGAGACGCAAAGCGTACGCAGAGTGACAAAGTGGAATTCTCTGTGCTCTCAGTGCCTCCTCGTTGCCTCTCCGTGGGAAAACATCTTTCCTCTCAAAACAAAAACCCCAACCGCACGTACGCCAGCCAGCCCTCATCGGAAAAACCAATATCGGTGGATACCACAGTCAGGTTGAAGGGTGTGAACCAAAGGCCGCCACCGTACCCTTTGTGCCAGAGGCGTGATGTGCCTGAAGACGTGGAGGGGTCAACTCCATTCGCATCCTCGTACCACACCCTCCCCACATCATAGAAGAACGACACACCCAATGAGGAAGGCACAATGTAAGATCTCAGGTTCGCCAGCTTGATGCGCACCTCATGGTTGAAGTAGAGTTTGCTGTCGCCATAGAAGCGGGTCTTGCGGAAGCCGCGCAACTCGGTTTTGCCATCGAGGATTTGCAACTGGTATAATTGAGGTGCACCTACTGTTGTGCCCGCACCGGCCCGAAAGGCAAAGGTGACCCTGGCGGGAAGTCGAAAAGATTGATATAAAGCGAACGTACCTGCATGACTGCTGAACGACCCGGATCCGTTGACTTGATCCATCGCCTGCGAGGTCATCTGAAATCTGACCCCTCGGGTTGTAAGGCTTGGATGATTCACTTTGGAGAACCCCCAAGACAGTGCACCTCCTGCAAATACTTTGCTTACCTCCAGCAATGATTCAGGTTGCATGGCATCGTAGGCGCCAATAAACCGATCAGTCCCTTCGGGCGCCTCCAGTTCCACCGTTTGAAACCGCGGACCTGCCTTGACGAAGAACCCATTGTCGAACGTTCGCTCCAGGCGCATGTCGAGAAGCACCTCCTTGAAGCGCAGGCGATAATACTGAATGGCATTGTCCACATTGACGGCCGGGTTCTCGTCAATGTCTTTATCAAAGAGACTCTCGTTGCCTGGTCCAAAAAAATTGTTCACATAGTTGGGCGATTTGATGTCGGCATTCAGCTCCAAGCCCCAGCGGCCGAACACCTGCGCAAAGTGACCATCGTACCTAAAGTTGAAAGAACTTGTATTAAAGGCATAGCTCCCCAGGAAAAGGTGATTGCCGTGATATGGATCTTTGCGAAATCCATGCCTGGTGTAAAGGAATCCACCGCCCGCAAAAATGCCGTCATCCACGTTGAAGTTCAGGAACAACAAGGGCGCCAGCCGATCGTATTGAAATGCTTTTCGGTCGTAGTGATTCACCCACTTCGAAGTTGACGACCTGTTGTGGACAACATGGTCACCCGTAATCTTAAGTCCTTTGGGCTTGTCATACACGTAGCCACGCCCACTTTTCACATTTACTTCGTCTTCCCCTCCTCCACCAATCATTCTTACCTTGATGCGAGCGCTTCCCGCATCCATCTTGAATTGATCGTCACCTTTGAGTCCATATAAGCGAACCTCCCGCGTTTCGTCATCCCTGAAAATCCGTTGATACATCAAACGTTCCATCTCACCCTTTTTGCTGATTTTATGCACGGCCAGTTTCAGGGTACCGGGCCCCGCAGGAGTCACCTCAAACAATTCGTCTTTGTCTGAACCAGTCACATCCACCTCCTTTGACAGAAAACGGTAGTGCTGCAAGGCGTATTCAATCAAGTCCTTTCTGCGGTTGCGAAGCTTGGATGCGATTTCTTCGCCATGAATCTCTCGTATCGCGGGCGGCCAGGCGTTGAGCGCCTGTTCAATCACCTTGTCCGTCATCAGCGTTTGCAGCTCGCGGGCGGTGGCGATCCAATCCTCACGCGAAGGCTCATTGAGAAAACTCCTGTCGAAATACCGTGCGTTGAACATGAAGCCGGGCGTCCAGTCAATTTCGTGATCGAAACCCTGGAACTTGGGCAACGCCCACCTGCGGCTCCATACATAGGGTAAGATTCCCTCGTTCACAAAAAAAGCCTGGTCTCGATCGCGCGGAATGGGTCGGTACATCTTGCTCTTTCCTTTTTTCTTGAATTCCGCCCACCTCCATTGGTCATCATGCCGGTCCCAGTCCCCGATGAGCAGGTCAAACAACCTTGACCGCAATACAAACTGCTGATCTACGTAGTTGTCATTGTCATCCTCCAGTTCATCCAACATGTCCGATGTGCTGAGGATGTCGCTGGCGTTCCCGAAGTAGGGTTTATCCTTTGCCTTGCCATCGGGGCGTTCTTCAAACAGCATCAGTTGGTTGCCGAAATCGGGCTGATATAAACCAAGGCGGGGATCATCCGCCAGGTAAACGAGCCTGGGATTGGTGTGATAAATGCCCGCTGCCTCTGCAAGCACGGGTATAGCTAACGCACCATAAGGATGCGCTGCGGAAATCTGATCTTGCACGATGTCTGCCGCAAACGTGTTCCTGAAATTTTTCGGAATGGCCTTTTCAGGATATTTCTCTATTGAGCGAAGCGTGTATTGATCACCGTTGGACGCCTCCAAACGAAGCGACAGTGTTTGCATACCTCCACCCCGTTTTTCAATCTTCAAAGGATCTCCCGAAGGGGATTTAAAGTCAAACACCGGCACTTTGATTTTCTCGGCCCACTCTGCGCGGTAGTTGGTTCCAAACCAACGTTGCTGTCCGCGGCCCGCCTGGTATTGGTTGCTGGCCGCCACTTCCACCGAATCGGGCAACGAGTTGATGATGGCGTTCGTTGGCCGGGTCTTTACATTGCGTTTCCAGTGCGTGGTGTATAGCGGTGTTTCTCCGGCTCCGAAATATTCGATCCGCTGCTGCCCATCTTTTGAAATGGAAACCCTCACAAATCCATTCTCCGAAGACACAAATTTTGCAAATCCCTTTTTCTTTACGGGCGTGCTCTTTACCCCGGAGCCACTCACCACGTAGTGAATGCTGTCTTTCACAATGTATTGGAGTGCATGCTCGTGACCCGCTGCATAGATAATGCCCGGATATTTGGAAAGTTCCTCATGCACGAGCTGCCGAAAAAGTTTATACTCTGGGTGTGCCGTGTCCTGAATGTTGCCAATCAGTTTGCGATAAACCGGATAAATGGACCCAACCACCGGAAGCGGGAGCCATAGATTCTTGTTCGCATCCGTGAGGGGAAAAAGATGATCCTTTAAGGAGAAATGACCACCATGGTCTCCGTAGGTGTAGATGGGATGGTGTGCGGCCACCACGATTTGCTTGTCGCGATGTTGAAGCAAAATATCCCGCAATTCACTGATGAGCTCCTCGCGTGTCTTCTGATCACAGAGGCTGTTCTCTCCTTCGGGCTTGTCCCACGGGTGCAGCCACCACTGCGAGTCGATGATCACCAGCATCAACTCATCGGCCAACTTAACTGTGACTGGTCCAGGGCACCCGTTGCGGGGTAAGAAGAAAGCCTCGTTGCGATAAATCGAATCAATCCACTCCTGTTGATTCAATAGTTGTGTCAAACCGTGCTTGCCACCTTTTTGCCAATCGTGATTTCCGGGAACGAAATACTTCTTCACGTCAGCCCCGGCCAGCTGTACCTGCCCTGCCATGATTTGCTCCGACTCCAGCCGGTGGCGATGGTCTTCATCGGGCATGCCTTTTGGGTAGATGTTGTCGCCCAAAAACACAATGGCAGACGGCACTTGCGCGTTGTTTTTGATCTGCTGCTGCAGGATGTGTTTGTAAGCGATCTCATGGACGTTTCCATTGCCTGCATCTCCGATCAGGTAAAGGTGGAATGCATCCTGGGCTGCGGCTGGGGCACCGAGAAAACATATCAACAAGATCGGGCCAAAAGGAAATTTCATAGGAACTGAAACAAAGATATAAACCTTACAGTTTACATCTTGAATGGCATTTTTTCAATAGATTAGCCAAGGGAATCCATGATTGAAACACCACTGGTCAGCAAATCAAAAGCTTACGCTGAGGAGATTTTGTCAGCGTTACCGGATTCCTTTGCGTATCACAATTTGTCGCATACACGAGAAGTAGTTGAGGCAGCACAAACCATCGGAAAGGCTACCAATCTCAACGAGGATGAAATGGAAACGTTGACGATCGCTGCGTGGCTCCACGACACCGGGTTCAGGGATGGCTGCGATAACCACGAGGAAAAATCCAAAGTGCAGGCCCACCGCCTTCTCACCGATTGGGGTGCATCGGAGAAAAAGCTTGCTGAGGTGATGGCGGCCATCGATGCCACTCGCATGCCGCAAAACCCAAAGACAGCAGTAGAGAAAGTGTTGTGTGACGCGGATCTCTTCCACCTGGCAACCGACCAACTGATGGATGTGGGCATGCGCCTGCGACAAGAAATGAAAGCCACCAAGGGAATTGAGTACACCGATGAAGAATGGGTAAAACACAACCTCTCCTTTTTCAAAAACCACAGCTACTTTACGGACTATGGAAAATCAATCCTGGCGGAACGCAAAAAGAAAAACATTCAGTTCTTGAAAAACCTGAAAGATCAAAACGGAAAGCCCCGGAAGGACAAGAAATACGTTAAGGAGCTTGAAAAGGAGTTGGAGAAGGCACGGAAAAAAATCGAACGCAAGTCATTTCCCGAGCGCGGCATCGAAACCATGTTCCGCATTACGGCCGAGAACCACATTACCTTGAGCGGCATGGCCGATACGAAAGCCAACATCATGGTGTCGATCAATTCCATTATCCTTTCGGTGGTTGTATCCGTACTCTTTAGGAAGTTTGAGGAGTTTCCCAACTTGCTGATCCCCACGCTTATGCTCGTGACCGCCTGCCTGATCACCATCGTGTTCGCTGTCCTGGCCACGCGACCCAAGATCTCTTCCGGTAAGTTCAGTGAGGAAGACATCAAACAAAAACGAACCAACCTGCTGTTCTTTGGCAACTTCCACGGCATGAAGCTGGAACAATACCAATGGGGCATGGGTGAACTGATGAAGGATGCGGACTACCTTTACGGAAGTCTCACCAAAGACATTTATTACAACGGAAAAGTGCTGGCACGGAAGTATCGGTACCTGCGATGGTCGTACACCACATTCATGTTCGGTTTTGTGGCTTCGATTATCGCATTTATTGTAGCACTACTCCTTTTTTACTATCCTGGATAGCCTCTACGCGGTGGACAGTTACCGCTGCGCCCAATCCGCGCAAGGTCTTCGTGCCCACGCTCTCAATCAGTGTCTTGCCAGGCACGATATTCTGCCTTACCTCTTCGGTGATGAGGATTTCGGTGCCAAGTTCCTTATTTAGCTGTTCTACACGAAAAGCGATGATTACCGCGGTGCCGCTGATGGAGTATTGCTTGCGGTCGTCATTGCCAATGTTTCCGGTTACGACCTCTCCGGTGTGGATCCCAATCCCGATTCGCGTGTCCGGAATCTTGTCTCCGAGGCTTAGCTGCCGGATCTTGCGGACGATGCAAATGGCGGCCTGGAATGCCATGTCGCAGTGCAGCGGGTTCTTTCGGGGCGATCCAAACGTGGCCATGATGCCATCGCCCATGATTTGATTCACGATACCCTGGTGTTGGGCGATCAGTTCAAGGATGGGGCCAAATACCTTGTTCTGGTACTCCATGATCTCCGTGGGAGAATGTGTTTCGGCAAAAGCCGAAAAATTGCGAATGTCCAGTGCGAGCACCGTGGCCTCCGACTTCTTCACCACGCCATCATCCTGGGTGAGCATCAACAACACGTCACGGGATACCTGCTGGCCCAACAATCTCTCAATCGTCTTCTTTTCGTTCCTGAACTCAAGGGAAGACTTTACCCTTCTTTTCACATCCTCCGACACAAAGCCAGCAGCCGCACCACTCAACACATACACCAAAGTACGCAGGTAATACCCATTCTCGGGGAGATTCGGCATGCTGTCGGGCCTCACCTCCGCCACATGAAATCCATAGTACACAATCAGGACGTATTCCACTGCGGCCAGTGCGCCACAAAGGATGCTGATTCTGAAATCCAGGTGAAGGATGGAAAGGATGATGAAAAGAAAATACACGTACGACACCGGTGAGTCGATGAACAACAGGAAGTTGTTGACATCAATCATGTAGAGCATCAACGAGCTTACAAAGGTGATTTCCAACACCGTTTGCCCAATCTTAAACTGGGTGCTTACGCGCAAACCCCTGCGCGCCAGCCGTTTGATGTGAACCGAGAGCAGGAAATTGTAAATGATGAGTGTGGCCAGCCACGCCACCGACATGAAATACTGCGAAGGGCCGCCATAAAAAATCACTACCTCATCTTCGAGAAGAAAGTAGTTAAGCGACACCATCACCAACCCCACCGAGAACACGCCCATCAACAAGCGGGCGCGCTGGAGCTCACTCTTGATGGTCTCCATCTCAAAGTCGCGATAAAGGTCAAGTTTTGGGGCCACAGATCAACCGGCTTGGTGATGATGACGCAAGTTCATCATTATTTATTGCAAAAACTCGAAAGGTAATATATACAAAATGCAGTCCCTGGCTTGATTCTGCTGATTCACAAAACGAAACCATTTTTCAAGCCTCGCCTCCTCGACCAGCCCCGCCTTGACCAGCACCCGGCTTGATGCCACATTGGCAACATCTACAAACGTGCCGATGCGGAAAAGGTTAGGCTGCTTTTTTAACTCATCCATCATGCGCAGGCAGACTTCAGTGGCGTAGCCCTTTCCCCAGTAGGGCGGGCCGAGTACGTACCCAAACTGGATCTTACCCGACTGGTGGATGATGCCAAAGCTTCCGATAAACCGGTGGTGCTCCTTCGTCCTGATGCCAAATGAAAAATCGATCCCTTGCTGCCACCCGGCAATTGCATGACGAAGGTAAGACCGCGTGTCGGCAATGGTCTTGTGCGTGGGCCAGGACACGTACCGGGTAGCCTCCGGCTTGCTGGCGTAGCAGTAAAAAATTTCTTCCGCATCTTCGTACCTTAGCCGGGACAGGATGAGTCTTTCAGTTTCAATTCGTTCGGGTAGTTTCATGCGTTAGTCGCCATGCATTCAAATATCGTTCACCAATACTTCAAAAAAGAGCTGGAAGGAGCCAAAATCCTCGTGAAGCTCAATCCCATTCACTTTTCGGGACTGGAACTGATCGTAGACGCCACCGGCCTGGCCAGCTCGCGCGAATTGGAATTTGATGAGGCCATCCTCGAAGACCTGGCTGCTGATGGCTTCACCGAAGTGAATGCCATGGAGTTCAATTTATACCTGTCGGGATTGGCGCGCTAGTTGGCAGCTTGATGCCAAACGCATAAATTTGCAGCGGCAAATCGGCACGACCAGCTCCTGCTGAACTCCCCCAGGACCGGAAGGTAGCAAGGGTAGGCGGTTGTAGCGGTGCGATGTTCGGTTTGCCATTTTTATTGCCTTTCCGGCCCATATCTTATAATAGTCGCTATTTCAGAATTTGATGATGGAGTGCAGATGCTTAGCGTAGCCGGCACGTTGGCGTGCGCTGACTTCTGGTGCCCCCTGTATGCAGATTGGGTAGTCGCACGAGACACGTTGAGGGTAGGGCCACGCTGCGCGTGGCCCTACCCTCAACGTGGTGGCGCGGACTGCGATCTTTTCACGAGCAGAAGCGTGGCTTCCCGCGCAACGAAGAAATTAATCAGCCTAAAAATTCATGAAAATCTGTGAGATTATTGATATTGTCGACTTGATAAGTAACTCAACTATCCTCGATATAACTGCTAGTTTTGAACTCATAACCACTAACAAACAATGAAGTTCTTTATCGATACCGCCAACCTTCAGGAGATTCAGGAAGCTTTTGACCTGGGCGTGCTGGATGGCGTAACCACCAACCCCTCGCTGATGGCCAAGGAAGGCATCTCGGGATCGGACAACATTCGGAATCATTACAAAAAGATTTGCCAGATCGTTGACAACAACGTGAGTGCCGAGGTAATCGCCACAGACTTTGATGGCATCATCAAGGAAGGAAGAGAGCTGGCCAAGATCGATGACAAGATTGTGGTGAAAGTACCCATGATCAAAGATGGTGTGAAGGCGATCAAGAAATTTTCAAGCGAAGGAATCCGCACCAATTGCACGCTGGTCTTTTCCGCAGGCCAGGCGTTGCTGGCTGCAAAGGCCGGGGCGGGCTACGTCTCCCCTTTTATCGGCCGGTTGGATGATGTGTCTACGGATGGCTTGGATCTTATCGCGCAGATCCGCCACATTTACGACAACTACGGCTACGGCACGGAGGTGTTGGCCGCAAGCATCCGCCACACCATGCACATTATCAAGTGTGCCGAGCTTGGCGCAGATGTGGCCACCTGCCCACTCAAGGCGATCATGGACTTGCTCAAACATCCGCTGACGGACATCGGCCTGGAGAAATTCCTGGCAGACCACAAGAAAGCAAATGGCTGATGGAATGGAGTCCGTTCCTGTCGCCAGTAACCAGCATCCAGTTGCCATTAGCTAGTTCGACATGACCATGTTCTCATCCGATCCAGTCGTTAGGGTAAAGGAGGCTACGATCTTTCAAGACCACAATTCGGTGCTGAACAACATCAGCTTCGAAATCGACAAGGGCGAGTTTGCTTTTTTGGTGGGCCGCACCGGTTCAGGTAAGTCTTCCCTTCTCAAAACCCTGTATGCCGATCTTCCCCTGCGCCTGGGTGACATTCAGGTGGCAGGATACAACATTCGCGACATCCGCGATCGGGAAGTACCCCTCCTGAGAAGAAAGATCGGCATCATCTTCCAGGACTTTCAACTTTTCCCAGACCGCACGGTGGCGGAAAACCTGAACTTCGTAATGAAGGCGACCGGTTGGACGGACACCGCCAAGATGAAGGGCCGGCTGGCTGAAGTGCTCATGAAGGTAGGATTAGGATCAGTTGAGAAAAAGATGCCGCACCAACTATCGGGCGGTGAACAGCAAAGGGTGGTCATCGCCCGCGCCCTGCTCAATGAGCCCGTGATCCTCATTGCAGACGAGCCCACCGGAAACCTCGACCCCAATGTGTCCAATGGCATCCTGAAACTGTTTCAGCAAATCAACAAGAGTGGCACCGCGGTGTTGATGGCCACGCACAGCTACGGCCTTATTAAGAAATTCCCGGCCCGGATATTGAAGTGTGAAGAGGGGAAAATACTCGACTCGAAGACTGATCAATTTGAGTTGAAGAGTGATGAAGACTTTTAGATTCTAGGTTCTGGATTCTGGATGCTGGATTCTGGATGCTGGATGCTGGCTACCAGAATCCAGTAACCAGAATCCAGCATCCAGAATCCAGCATCCAGAATCTAGACTTATGAGCTGCGCTCGTCTCCGCCCTTTTTCTCCTTCGATTCTTCCAGCTTCTTGATCTGCTGATTTAATAGATCAATACGCACCAGCATGTTGAGGATCAATGCATCTTTCACCTTTTGGGACGGGCTTGATTTCATCTCATCGGAGAGCACCTGGTACATGGCATCCAACTTGGCGAGGTCCTGGCTGAACTGGTCTTTCTCAAACAACCCATCAAAGTCGTTGATGAGTTTCACTTTCTTTTCTATCTCCGCACTATAGAATGACTCCACTGCTTTGAATTCTCCCTGCATTTCGCGCGAAGCCATTTTGTTACTTTCACCCTCCGGGCTGCTGAGCAACAGGTAAACAGACAATCCCATAAACAGGACAGCCGCTGCGCGCCACATCCCCACCGATGCCCACAACGACATATGCTTGCGCTGCGGCAGGGCATTTTCAATCTTCTTCCACACCGCTTTGGGTGGCTCCTTATCGTCAAAAGCATCCCGGTGCTTTTCAACGAAGTTCTTTAGCGACTTACTCATGTGGCACCTCCAATATTTCCCTTAGTTTCTTTTTCGATCTGTTAAACTGCGATTTTGAAGTCGATTCTGAAATACCCATAATTTCGGCAATTTCTCCGTGATCGTACCCTTCAATCAGGTAGAGCGAGAGCACCATCCGGTATCCATCGGGAAGCTGCTCGATGGCCGCTTTCACCTTTTCGACCGACAATGGGTAACCTTCAAATTCATCCTCCTCGTCTTCCATCAAGTCAAACCGGTCGTCTTCCGGTAACCGTTCCATCTTGCGCTTTTTCAGTGCATTGATGCCTTTGTTAATCACGATCCGCTTCAGCCAGGCACCAAATGTGGATTCGCCACGGTAATGGTCAAGGCTGCGGAAAGCGCTAATGAATGCCTCTTGCAGCACGTCCTCCGCTTCGTCCTTGTCGTGAACCAGGCGAAACGCCACGTTGTACATGCTTCGGCTATAAAGCCGGTACAACTGCCTGAATGCCGAGCTATCTCCTTTGAGACACCTCTGAACAAGTCGGTCGTGAATATGTTCTTGCTGTGCCTCCAAAAGGAAGGTTCTTAACTAACGAAAGACAATGGCCGGGGCCAAGGGTTGCATCTTATTTGATTTTGGCCAAATTCTGCTTGGCGAGCAGGAAGTCTGGAGCCAGGGCGAGTGCCTGTTGGAACAACTTCCTGGCGCCTTCATTGTCGCCATTTTCCTGCGCGAGCATGCCCTTCAGGTTCAACACAGCCACCCTCATCGCGTATTCCGTGGCTTTGTTTTCCACATTATTGTAAACCACCTTCAGTGTGTCCACCTCCGGCTTGGAGAGCAGAATATCGGCAATGGTCAGTCCTTCCGAATAGCGCTTCAGGTTAAACTGCAGGAACGCAATCTTATAGAGCACCGTCAGGTCGTTGGTTAACAAATACAGAGTTTCATAATTCTGCAGCGCCCGGTCTAAAACCCCCACTTCTTCGTAGGAAGAGGCCGCCAATTCGAGGTACACCTGGTTTTTGGGCTGGCGATTGACCAACTCCTGGCCTACGAGCATGGCCGGGGCGAACTGGCGGTTTTGATAGTAAAAGTAAGCGAGCGTAAATATCAGGGAGTCGCTTGATGGCACCTGGACGATCAGATCGTACAAGGCGCTTTTCGCCACTTCATCATCGCCCCACCGCGAAGCCACCGCATACTTGCGGAGAAAGTGCTGCACCAGGTCGTTGCTGGTATTCTTCTGCGCAGGTTGTGCCACTGGTTTTTCCGCAGTCGGCTTTTGAGTTTGGGTTTGGCCCACCGCGGTGCTGGCAATCAGCAGCGATAGGAACAGGACATAAATAACTTTCATCTAATTGCGATTTTCAAAAATTCAAAATTAATGCTTTGACCCCGTATTTAAACCTTGCTGATCCGGCAACACCAGTCCTTTTTCCTGGGCCGTCTTCAGCATAAAATCCCATGCTTCCTGCCGGTCGTTTCGAATCACCCCCTCCAGGATGGCCTCTTTGATGGCCTCCTTGATTTCGCCAACTATCGGGCCAGGGGTGAGTTGAAAGGTCTTGATGATTTCATCCCCCGTCACGGGTGGCTGGAAGTTGCGCACCTGGTCGGCCGCCTCCACTTCCAACAACTTCTGTTCAACCTTTTCAAAGTTTTTCAGGTAACGCATTACCTTTTCGGGATTCTTGGAGGTGATGTCTGCCCGGCAGAGTTTCATGAGGGCATCGATGTCATCGCCAGCCTCGAACAACAGCCTGCGTATCGCAGAATCTGTCACTTCCTTCACCAGTGCAATGGGCCTGAGGTGCAGCCTCACCAGTTTTTGAACAAACAACATGTGCTCGTTCATCGGGAGTTTCAGTCTTCGAAACAAGCCTGGCACCATGCGGGCACCCTTGTCTTCATGTCCATGGAAGGTCCAGCCCACCGTCTTGTCAAAGCGCTTCGTCACAGGCTTGGCAATGTCGTGCATGATGGCGGCCCACCGCAACCACAAATCCTGCGAAACCTGCGACACGTTGTCCAATACCTGAAGTGTATGATAAAAGTTGTCTTTGTGCGCCTTGTTGTCCACATATTCCACGCCATGCAGAGCGACCATCTCAGGAAAAAACTGATGCAGCAGTTTGGCCTGGAAAAGCAGCTTGAACCCGTAGGATGGTACAGGCGATAGAATGATCTTGTTCAACTCATCGATGATGCGCTCCATCGATACGATCTTCAGGCGGGCCGCATTCTTTACCATCGACTCGAAGGTATCGGCATCGATGTCAAAATCGAGTTGAGAAGCAAACCGGATCGCCCTCATCATCCTGAGGGGATCATCAGAAAAAGTGATGTCCGGGTTAACCGGTGTGCGGATCATTTTGCTGCGGATGTCTTCGACTCCGTTGAACGGATCGATCAATTGGCCCCACCTCTCCTTCGACAGGTCGATGGCCAATGCATTGACGGAGAAATCCCTCCGTAGCTGGTCGTCTTCCAACGAACCATCTTCCACGATCGGCTTGCGCGAGTCCGACCGGTACGACTCCTTGCGCGCCCCCACGAACTCCAGTTCAAATTCAGGGTGGGCCACGCGGGCAGTACCAAAATTCTTGAACACGGTCACTTGTTTGTTGCCAAGGTCGGTTGCCACCGCCCGGGCCAATTCGATGCCGCTGCCCGCACACACAAAGTCGATGTCCTTATTGGGGCGCTCCAGGATCAGATCGCGGACGTAACCTCCCACCACAAAAGCGGGCACTTGGATCCGCTCGGCCGCAGCTGAAACGGTCTTGAAGATGGCATGACGATCGAGGTGGGCGGAGAAATTCAAAACTAAATGCAGCGCTTAAGAGGTACGTCAGGCCATGTGGCCTGCAATGGCCGCAAATTTAACCAATAATCGCTTTGCAGAGGGCTAAGTCTACACGCCAGTCTGCTATTTCCGCTTGTGGTTGAAGGTGGGGCAAGGAATCAATTTCGGCTTGCGTTTATGATGCGTGGAAATCTGAACCGGGAAATGATACTGCAGTGAAATCTCATGCGTGCCCCCGGAAATGGGGCCCAATTCCGAAACGGTAAAATCGTAGCTATATCCAATCTCCAGGTCATCGAATTGAAATCCGAGGATAATCACAGCCGCATCCTGGCTGATGTTGTCGGCTGCATTTTGCTGAATGGGAATGCCTCTGTACCACAACCCCAGCATCACAGGGCTGTAAATAAAATAAGCACCCAGGTCCAGTTGGTCGAAGCGTGCCTGTTTTTTGTAGACAAACGAAGGTGAGAAGATGGCCTCCTGTGTTTGGCGATAAGAGTTGGCGTACAGTGGCAGCCGCACGCCCCCATGGATGGTGGTCTTGATGGGGATGTGTGCCTGCTCGTCCAGCAGCGACCGGTTGGGTTGGTTGATGTGGCTCATGGCCATGCCCAGCCAGAACTTCCGACTGTACGCCACCATGCCTGCCTTAAAATCAAAATACCCTACGTTGTTCTGAAGATAAGAAGCAGGATCATCACTGGGTGCCAGGCCATCGGAATCAAATTGCAACTGATCACCAAAGAGCAGCCGATTGAAATCGATACCCCGAAATCCATAGCCAAAGTTCAGTCCGGTACTTACGATCACCTTTTTTCCCAACGTCAACCGATAGGCATAGATCGCATTCAATTGGGTCGACTTCATGCCGGCCGAGCCCGCCTTGTCGACCATGGCCAGCACGCCCAGGGAGCTGTTGTAGCGTTGCAGATCGTAGTCGTACGACAAGGCGTAAGTCACAAATCCCCTTGCCACGTTAGGCCATTGATTCCGATAGTTGGCGATGAAGCGGTGATCGTCTGACGAGCCGGCAAAGGCAGGGTTAAGGTAAAGCGGTGCCGCGTAATATTGGGAGAATTCCGGATCCTGGGCCATGAGTGTCACAACCCGCAATAAGCAAAGGAGCAAGAGCGACTGTTTCATCACCGAATCAGGTTTACGTCACCCACTCTCACAAACGTTTCACCGGTGGCCAACTCTCCGGTAATCTTATACACGTACACATCCTGTTGGCAAAGCCTGCCGTTATGGTATCCGTTCCAACCGATGCTTTGATCACGCGACTCAAAAAGCAATTCGCCCCAGCGGTTGAAAATCATCATGTGAAAATTGGATACGGCCCGGGTCAACGGCAGGAAAATATCATTCTTGCCATCGCCCTGCGCAGCGCCAGATCCATCGCCCCGGCCTGGTGAAAAGGCATTGGGAACCAAGATTTGCCCACCCACAATGGCCCGCACTGCGTTTTCCCTGGCGGCAGTGTCGTAACAGCCGTGGACGTTGCCGGCAGTCAGCACGATGGTGTAATCGCCAGCGGAGTTGTAAGTGTGCTGGGGTTCAAAATCCAGCGAAGTGGACCCATCTCCAAAATCCCACTCGAAAGAACTGGCGTTGAAGCTCTGGTTGTCGGTATATAATGTACCTCCGGGCACATACACGACAGCCGGCTTGATGTCAAATTGGGCACTGGGTGTAGGGAAAACCTCGATTATCTGCTGTTTTACCTCCTGCACCACCACCCCGGATGCATTCGAGCCCGACAAGGTAACGGTGTACTTGCCGGGTTGGTAGTAGGTGTAGGTGGGTGAGATGGCGTTCGACATGGCCTGCCCCTCCCCGAACTTCCACTCAAACTGATCAGGGTCGGCAAACTGCGATTGATTCGTAAAGTTGACGGTTAAGGGCGCACAACCGTTGGGCGGATCAAACGTGAAATCAATCACGGGCGGAATGGGCTCGATAACGATGGTCTGGGTCTGGCTTCTTATACACGCTCCATTTGAGACGGTAAGCCTGATAACATAAGTGCCGAAGATAGCGTAGGTGTGACTACCGGGGTCACGCTGGGTGCTCACGGTGCCATCGCCAAAATCCCAACCATATTGCCACGGACCGGGGTTACTCGTATTGCTCAGCGTTACAGTTGCATTCGGAAAAGTCTGAAGCAACGGAGTTGCCGTGAACGTGGCAGACAGATTCTCCCTTTGCGGGACGACAACGGCACGGGTGGAAACCACACTCGGGCACCCCGCAAAGTTGGTCGTCTCAAGCGCAGTTGTGGCGTTGATATCAGTTGTGCCGCTCGCTGGCCTCGCAAATGTGTGGGTGAGCGTGGGGTTCGCGGTAACCACATCGGTTGTCAGGGTGCTATTTTCTGAAATGGACCAATGGTAAGATGACAATCCCGCCTGATCGGCTGTCCAGCGAAGTTGCATCACCTCACAATCAAAGAGCAGCGTATCAACTTGAAAGGCAGATGACGGCACCGGGTTCACCCTGATCATCCGGGTTGAATCCCCGAAACATCCGCTGGGCAAGGTGGCGATAAGGGTTACGTTAAAGTTCTTAATGGATTGGGTGGTGTTCACAAAATTGGAATTAAAGGCAGGTGCTGTACCCGTGCTCACCTCAGAGAGCAAACCACCGGCATCGCTGATTCGCCAGGTGTAATCAGAAGGGTTCAAGGATTGTGTCTGTGCATCCACCGAGAAATTGACGGACACCGGTGAACAATTGTCATTGAAAGGCGAATAGTTGGTTGAAACGAATCCTGCCAGCGTACCGGGAAACACCGTGATGGTAGAAATAGCAGAAATCTGTTCGCATCCGTTCACGGTCACCACCCGCAGCCGCACGTCAAAGTCGCGGTTGGCGCCAGCCGTATTCACAAACGTGTGGGAGAAGATGTTATCAAAACCGGGCGCGGCCGGATCTTCCGTTCCCACCGTTTGAAAACCGGCCCCCATCTTTGCGTCCACCTGCCAATCGTACAAAGCAATGGCATCAGGCTGACCGGCAATTGAAGTGTTGGTGAAGTTGACGGTAAGTTCGCTGCATCCCGACAACACATCGGGTGTGAACGCTGCATTGGGTAGTGGTCGTACGGTCACCGGCAAGGCAAGGATGGCTGAACAGCCGCTGATGCTGGCCGTGACGCGCAAAGCCACCTGGTAGGTACCGGCACCACCCATGTTACGGTCAAACGACATTTGATTGTCAAAAGCAGGGTCTTTGTTGAACGTCACCCCATCGTAGTTGAAATCCCACTCGCTCAGGGCGATCGTCTCCCCGATGAGGGGATTCAAGGTTGAGGTTGCTTCGAAGTGGGTGAGACTGCCGCTGCACACTTCTGCAGCCGTAAACTCGGGCACCGGCCTTTCGAATATCCGAACTTCCGCCTCGTCCACCGTTTCACAAGAGGTAACATTATCCCTAATTACCAACCGGGCCCTGTAGATTCCTGCATTGGTGAAAGTTTGGTCAAAAGGACCCAACGCGGCACCAGAGAACCCACCCCCGGCCGGCACCTGTTGGATGAGGACGTTATTTTCATCGTAGAACTCCCATCTCCACTGAGTGGTGGGTGTGGCCGCGCCAACCGAAACATCAACGAACCGAACCTGGAAGCCGGTAAGCGGTGGCGCTGCATTTTGGCAGAAGTCGCCAGCGATGGGATTGTCAGACCAGTCGCGCAATCCGATCTGCGCGATCAATGAAGGCGAGATGGTGATGACACCCTCGTAGGTCGCCACACAATTTCCGGCCGCGTTGGCATCGCGAACCGAGAGGCGGATGAGCTTCTGTCCGGACGTAGGGTAGGCAAACGTGGGATTGGTATTGGTTCGGGTAGCCAGCGGTGCACCCGTGCCGGTGGGGTCGTCAAAAAACTGCCAGGTATACTGGAAGGAAGCCCCGGCAATGGCTGGCGTCTCGTTGTCGAAATAGATGTTATCGCCTACACAAAATACCGTTTGCACCGGACCACCCGCTCCTCCCAGCCGCGTGAGGAAATCCGGCTCGGGCGAAGGCACCACCACAATGCGGGCGTTGATTTGTTGAGGCGGGTTGTCTCCGTCCACCAGGTTGCCGCTCACGGGATTGAATGGGTTTCCATCCAGGATGTTGTTGTCGTACGCGTTGCATTGGTTCCAGTTCTTCAGCGTGATCTGGAATTCCCTGCCGATGTCTGCAGGTACGGTTACGGGCACATTGATTTGCAGGCTCTGCAGCCCGGGGGCCAGCACCGGGTAGATTGGGTTCCGGAAGGGCGCGGGATCCAAATATGGATAGGCCCCGGGAAGAATGCCATTCACGCGAATCCCCGGTATCCTGATGCCTGCCGCACCGGTACCATACAGCCATTGAATCCAGCGTGGCGCGTTGTTCTCGCGGGTCGCCCGCGGAAAACAATTCCAGTCGCTGTTGTCGGTGAACTGTACATCCGCTGCAAACCCCTGACACACACGAAAGACAGCCGGGTTGACGGAGATCACATCGTTGGTCCACACGACCACCTGCGTTTGAATGGGTACCACACTGCCCCTGGGATTGCAGCCGTTCGAAGCATCAATCAACACATCGTAGCCGCAATCCACGGGCGAATTCGGGTAGGTGTGCATCACCGTCACTCCGGTGGGCCCCACCTGCGTGTATGCCTCTTCGGGGGTTCCATCTCCCCAGTCGACATAATAAACAGTGCCCGGAACGCTCGACAAATAGAGTGTCTCAATGCTTACCGTAAAGGGGGCACACCCACGGCTGCTGGTTAGAAAAGCAAACCCCGGCTCCATGATGCCACCACATTGGGCCATGGCAGATGGGAACGGAAGCCACCCCAGCAAGCCCACAAGCACGATCCTGATTATTACGGCCTTCATCAATTTCTTTCATTGATAAAGCCACACTTAGACACCCTTTATGAGGAAGGGGGTCGCAAGGAAACCATGAGAATCAGCAGAAGGAAATACAGGTCGACCAACGTACCGGAATCACGGTCGAATGGCCCACGGGCAACCGGGACATTCGAAAATTATTCGCCAGGTCAGTTCCAGAAGTTGGGCTTTTGGTTGAAGGTCGGACAAGGTATGAGGCGGTTGCGCTTCTTCACAGCCCGGGCGATGGGCTTGGCTACGAACTCATACACCAGCGAGATCTCATGCGCGCCACCCGATGCGGCCGACAGCTCCGACACGGAAAAATCATAACTGTAGCCGATGGTCATGTTCTTCAGGTACAGGCCCATGGTGAAAATGAGTGCATCCTGGTTTACCGTTCCAATCACGTTGGTATCGAACGGCTTGCCTCTGTACCACACACCCACCGACACGGGATCAATGTGGTAGTTGAGACCAAAGTCCAACTGATTGATGGGACCCTGAGCGCGGTAGATGAATGATGGCGTTAAGTACGACACCTTGCCGCCCGTGCGAGGACCATTGTACAATGAAATCCGTGCTCCGCCATGGACGGTCGTCTTCATCGGGAGCCGTGCCACGTCATTCAGAATCGACAGGTTGGGTGTGTTCATGTGGGCAAATGAAGCACCGATCCACAAACTGCGGCTGTACAGCAAGAACCCGGAACCGAAATCAAAGTACTGCTGATTGCCCAGCTTGTTCAATTCCGGGTCAAGTGAAACGCCATTGAATTCAAGGCCATCACCCAGCGCCAGCCTGCTGCGATCCAGTCCGTTGATCCCATATCCAAAGGAAATCCCTGGGGAGAAGACGAGCTGATCGTTGATTCTCACTTTGTAGCTATAAAGCAACCCCACGTTGGTCGTTCGCCAGCCGGCCGAACCCATTTTATCGGTGGTGGCAAGAATGCCAAAGCCACTTCGCAGTTCATCCACAAAAATGTCGTAGCTCGCAGCATAGGTAGTAAATGCCTGTGGAAGATTGGGCCATTGAATGCGGTTGTTGAGCACGATCCGTTGCTGGGGTGTAATACCGGTGAAGCCAGGGTTGAGGTAAAGCGGGGCCTGATAGAACTGGGAGAACTGCGGATCCTGCGCGACCGCGGCACACAGCCAACCAAAAAATCCCAGGGCAAGTGAAATCCGCTTCATCCTTCTAAGTTATCGAATCATCGTTATATCACCAATCTGTGTAGTCCGCTGACCATCCGAAAGCCGCAGCGTCAGTTTATACACGTACACTCCTGCAGGCATCAGCTTTCCATTTCGGTCGTAGCCATCCCAACCGATCGTTGCATTGTTGCTCTCAAACACCAGGTTGCCCCATCGATCGAAGATCTGCATGTTGAATTCTTCCACGCCTTTCACAATCGGCAGGAACACATCGTTGAACGTGCCACTGCCACCCTGGCCTCCGGTCGGGCCGAAGGAAGAAGGTGTAAATGCATTCGGCACTTTCGTGATTCCACCTTGCTTGGCTGTCACTTTCTGAGAGGTCGTGTCGGTACACACCACGCCATCGTCATGTTCAAAGCCAGCCACCAGCACCACATCGTATACACCCTCAATCTTGTAGGTATACTTGGGTTCGCGCAGATCAGAGGTACCACCGTCTCCAAAATCCCACGCAAAGAAGTTGGCTTCGGTGCTGAAGTTAAAGGTGGTCAACTCCGTATCAGGCACAAACACTACGGCCGGTCGGGCCTGGAAGGAGGCCACGGGATTGCTGTACACCACAAAGTTTCGCGGATCCGCAATCGCCACCTGGCCCGTCAACGAACTGGAGTTGGTCAACAGGATGCTGTACTCACCCGGCGCGGTGATGTTGAACACAGGCAACAGGGCATTCGAGGTGGCCACTACCCTGCCGTTGTTGTCAATGACACGCCAATCCATCACATCACCGGTTGAGCGGTTCGCAGTAATCTCCACATTGATCGGGAAGCACGCAGACTCAGGCGTATAATCGTAGTCAGCAACCAGCGGCAGCAACTGCACATCAATGGTCTTCGCAAACTCACTCACGCAGGTAACGCCATCGGCTTCTGCCTGAATGTTTGTGGCCTTGATCGACACATCTTTCGGACCCGGGGTGGTGTAAGTCACCGTGATAGGGCCCGCAGCATTGGCCGTGTTTGGATTTGAGTCGAAGCCAAACTCCCACTCATAGCGGAAGGCGGACGCATCGACCGGATTTGATGTGTTGGTGAACGTGGCGACCGAGCTGCCTCCAATGTAAGGGGGCACCGTGCCTTCATCGAAGCCGGCCACAATGCCTCTGTACACGGTGATCGGTATCACCACATCCGGAGCGGGGCAGTTGCCATTGTTGGCTTGATAAACCACCTCGTAAACAATCGGGTTGGTGGTGGTTGTATTTGTGAGCGTGTACTGAACGTTGGCCGTGGTTCTCACATCCATTTCGGTAGTGCTGCCCTGCACGCGGTAGAACCACCGATGCGAGGTAACACCAAAGCTTTGGTTGAAGAACTGAATCGACTCTCCGCTACAAATAATATCGCGGTCAGGGAAGGCGTTGGTGATGATGGTAGGATAAACCTGCACATTTCTCGACTGCACCTTGAAGCAACCCGGGAACGGTGCCGGCAACGCGGTTCTCAATGTGACCTTGTAAGTCACCGCAGAATTCGGGTTGGGATTGGTGAATGTATGCTGGATGATCTGGTTTGGTACCGAGGTGGCGGCCACGTACACGCTGTCAGGGGTTCCGTCAAACCATTGCCACGTGTATTCAGTGCCAGCTACCTGATCGTGTTGGAACGACACCTGGTAAGGGCTACATGCCGCTGCAGGACCCACAACGCTGAAGTCGGCATCGGTATCTCCCACATTTACGGTTACGCTCTGTCCGGCCACGGTAAGCGGACAGGCAAAACCATCGCTGATTGATTTGATTGTGTAAGTGGTAGTCACAGTCGGTGTCACCTGGATCACTTTCACATTCCCTACATTGTTCAGCGTGATGTCGGACGTACCATCATTATACACCAGGGTAAAAGGTGCCTGGCCATCAAGTTGAACTACCAGGAAGTCGGAGCTGCCGGTACAGATATAAGAGTCGGTGCTGATGAAGCTCGCGTTCATCTGTGGCGCCACGGTTACGATCAAAATCTTCGGGTTGCCAGGGCAGCCATTGGGTTCCACCGGAGTGATGTTATAGGTGAGCGTGGCCTGCACCCCCGTGGCATTGTTCATGAGCTGGTTGATTGCGGTTGTAGACGAACCCGATGGGGGAATGCCCGGCAAACTGCTCGGATTATCCACCGTCCAATTGAAATTGGTACCTGCTACGGTGCTTGTCAGCGGCACATTCAGGGTGGCCCCGTGACACACATTGATGGTGGTCGCCAAGCCTGTAATGGCAGGTTTCGGATTCACCAGTACGTTGATCGTGATCGGAGTTCCATCGCAATTGTTGGCTTTGGGTGTTACCGTATAAGTTACCGTTTCCTGTACGTTTCCGCTGTTGAACAACGTCTGGAAGATCAGGTTGCCGGCACCCGCATTCGCACCCGTAATCGTGGCGGGCGCACTTACCGTCCAGGTGGCAATGGTGTTGGCCACATCCGGTGTCAACGTGATGTTCACGAAGTCGCCACTACAGATCGGAGCCTGCGCACTTGCGGTGATGGTGGGGCGAGGATTTACGGTTACCGTTACGGTCACATCATCACCCACGCAAGCCAAGCCACCGTTGATTCGTGGACGCAAGGTGTAAGTGACTGTCTGTGCACTGGTGGTTGGGTTGCTCCACTGATCCGCAATGGTTTCGTTGTTGACATACAGCGTCTTGGGAGGTGAAAGCAATGTCATGCCACCGGTAGGTACCACATTAGCCACAAAGAACTCCATCGTTCCTGCAGCAGGCGTGGTCGGTGTGGTCAGCAAGATGCTGGTGGGCGAAGTATGTAACACATCCGTTTCGCAGATGGTCTGGATCATAGGTGTTGCCACCACTTTTGGCTTGGGCTCTACCGTAACCACCGCCACCACGGCTGTCCCCACGCACCCTACCCCCTGCTTGGCACCGTTGGCACGAGGAGTAATGGTGTAGGTGACGGTTGCCGCACTGTTGCTGTTGTTCACCAGGTTGTCGGCAATGGTGTAACCCTGCGGCAGGTTGTTCAACGCGGGCACAAATCCGGTCATTTGTCCGCCAATTGAAGAGACTGCGGTATAGTCGAATGTAATGACACCGGAAGTAGGTGTTGTGGGCGATGTGAGCGCCACATTGGTAGCACCGTTGCTACAAATGCTCGGATTGTTGTTGGTGGCCACCGCAGTAATTACCGGTTCGACCGTCAGCACAATGTTGCGCACCGGGCCAAGACAGCCCGCTCCGCTCACCCCTTGAACTGAATAGGTAACAGTCAATGGTCCGTTGGTGGGATTTTGGAAACGGTCGCTCTGAATTTCTGTAGTCGCCACATTGTTTCTGACGCCCGTGTTACCGGCTGTCTGAATCAACCCTGCCTGGATATTCACAGCCGTGATGTTGTAGTTGGCGGCCGGTGCACTGGTGCCCGAGGTGGCGAAGATGATACCGGAAACTTCGTTTGAGCAAACGGTCTTGTTGAGGTTCGAAGCCACATCCGGAGCGGGATTGATGGTGAACACCACATCCTGTTCATCACCCAGACAGCCAGCTGCCGTGACAGGCACAATCTTGTAAGTCACCGTCAGGGCGGTGTTGGTGGTGTTGGTATACACATCATTGATCAACGCGTTCGCGGGCTGAGCAGGGCCGATGGATGCGTTGCTGCCTCCGGCCACAAGTCCGGGCTGGCGAATGATGTTATTGATATTATAGGAAGCTGCCGCCACCGAACCAGGTGCCACCGCGAGCAACACGCCTGCCGGCACATCACTGCACACTGGTGCAGGGCTCAGTGCCGGGTCAAGGATGGGCTCAGGCTGAATCGTAAAAACAATAACCTCTGGATCGCCCAGGCAACCTTGCGGGCTCACCGGCACCACCGTGTATTGAACGGTGAGATTGCCAAGGGTGGTGTTCTCGAACGCATCACCGGCAAGGAAATTGGGGCCCACGTTGTTATAGGGAACTCCCGTGGGGTCAATATTACCCGCGCGTGGATTAAGTCCGCCTGCTACCGTGATGTTGGTCACGTTGTAGCTCGCTGCCGGCACGGAGGTACCGTTGGTAGCCAGCGACACGTTAAAGTCAAGGTCGCTGCATCGCGTGATGTCCAGGGAAGGATTCATCACAGGCTCGGGAAGAACTGTCAGGGTAATGCTGCGAGGCTGACCTACACAGCCGATGGCACTGCGTGGTGTCACCTGGTATACGACCGTGAGCGGGCCGGAAGTCGTGTTCGTGAAGACATCATTCTGGATTGCGTTGGCAGCAAGGTTGTTGCCCGTGGTAGCCACCCCTGTCAACGATGGATCTACTACCGCGGTAATGTCATAATTCATCGCTGCCACGGATACCCCGTTGGTGTTCAGCACAATGCCGGATACCAGGTCACTGCATACCGTTGTATTCAGATTGGGATCCACCACCGGCTCGGGATCAATCGAAACGGTGATGTCGATGAAATCACCCAGGCAACCTGAGGGCCCCACGGGGACCACGCGGTACACCACATTCAGGGGTGTGGCACCCGTATTTGTAAAGATGTGACTGCTCAGGTAGTTGGCAGCCACACCGTTCGCGGGCACGGGTGTATTGGCCCCATTGGCGGTCAGGCCTGCATCCACCGTGATGCTGACAATATTGTAGTTCACTGCCGCTACCGATGTGCCGTTGGTGTTGAGCGTGAGCCCGGAGGCCAATCCACTGCATAGGTTCGGAATATCCAGACCGGGATCCATCACCGGTTCGGGGTTGATGGTGATCGTAATGATCCGCTGATCACTGCGGCAACTGTTGATGGTGCCTGTGGCTTCCACCGTGTAAACCACATCCAATGGCACATTACCCGTATTCTGATAAATATCATTTTGCAGGTAGTTCGCAGCCACTCCATTGGCAAGAGGCTGTTCGCTGATCGGTACCAGTCCCCCCGCTACTACCCTGTTTACAATATCATAATTCAGCGCGGCCACGCTGGTGCCGTTGGTGTTGAGTAGCAGGCCAATCGCCAGGTCACTGCACACGGAATTATCAAGCGTTGTAGCGATGACAGGTTCAGGAGCAATGGTAATCGTAATCGTCCGCTGATCACCCAAACAACCATTGATGG
>JBFWPC010000009.1:77171-97043 GCA_050250195.1 Cyclobacteriaceae bacterium
CCCGCCACCGTGCGGCTCACAATGTTGTAGTTCGCTGCCGCCACGGAGGTACCATTGGTATTGAGTACAAGGTTCACCACCTCATTGCTGCACACCGTGGCATTCAGGGTAGGAGAAATAACCGGCTCCGGATCCACCGTGATGGTAATTGTCCTTTGATCTCCCAGGCAGTTATTGATGGTACCCCTGGCCTCCACCACATATTGCACGGTCAGCGGGCCCGCAGTGGTGTTGCGATAAACCTCGGTTTGAAGGTAGTTGGCCGCAACGCCCGTGGCAGGCACCGCCACCTGGGTTACGGGCGACAATGCGCCAGCCACGATGCGGCTTACAATGTTATAGCTTGACGCACCGATGCTGGAACCATTTGTGTTCAACACCAGGTTCACCGGATCATCGCTGCACACCGTGGCATTCAGGGTGGTGGCCACCACAGGTTCCGGATCGATGGTGATGGTGATCGTCTGCTGCTCGCCCAAACAGTTGTTGATGTTGCCTCGCGCTTCAACCAGGTATTGAACGGTCAGTGAACCGTTGGTGGTGTTGGTGTACACTTCATTCTGCAGATAGGTAGCAATCACACCGTTGGCCGGAACCACTGCTTGGGTTACCGGTACCAATCCGGGCGCAACCGTCCGGCTCACAATATTATAATTGCTGGCAGATACACTCGTTCCGTTGGTGTTCAGCACCAGGCCCACCGTGTTGTCGCTACACACGGTCGCATCCAACGTAGTTGCAATCACCGGCTCAGGATCGATCGTCATCGTGATGGTGCGCTGATCACCCAGGCAATTTCCGATGGTTCCGCGGGCCTCTACCACATATTGTACCGTGAGCGAATTGTTGGTGGTATTGCGGTACACATCATTTTGCAGATAATTGGCCGCCACACCGTTCGCGGGCACCACGGCTTCGGTCACGGGAGTAAGGGCACCCGCGACAATCCGGCTTACGATGTTGTAAGTGGCCGCACCTACGGATGTACCATTGGTATTCAGCACGAGGCCCAGCACCGCATCGCTGCACACGGTCGCATTCAGCGTGGTGGCAACAACAGGTTCCGGATTGATGGTGATGGTGACGGTTCGCTGATCGCCCAGACAGTTGTTTATCGTTCCCCTCGCCTCTACTACATACTGAACTGTCAATGCACCGTTCGTTGTATTGCGATAAACTTCATTTTGCAGGTAGGCAGCAGCAACCCCATTGGCCGGTGCCAGCACCTGGCTCACGGGAGTGAGTCCTCCCGCCACGGTACGACTTACAATATTGTAACTCGCAGCCCCAATGCTTCCTGGCTCCGTATTCAATACCAGGCCAACCACCTCATCGCTGCATACCGATGCGTTGAGGGTCGTTGAAACGATCGGTTCAGGATCAACGGTAATCGTAATGGTGCGCTGATCACCCAGGCATGCGTTGATGGTGCCTGTAGCCTCCACTACATACTGAACCGTGAGTGATCCGTTGGTCGTGTTGCGGTACACTTCATTTTGCAGGTACGCAACTGCCACACCGTTGACAGGCACAGGCTGTTGGGTGACGGGTGTAAGCCCGCCCGCCACCGTGCGGCTCACAATATTGTAATTGGCTGCACCCACGCTGGTGCCGTTCGTATTTAGCACCAGGTTGACAATGTTGTCGGAGCACACCGATGCATCCAGTGAAGGCGAGATCACGGGCTCAGGTGCCACCGTGATGGTGATGGTCCGCTGATCACCCAAACAATTGTTGATGGTGCCGGTCGCCTCTACTACGTATTGTACGGTAAGCGAAGCGTTGGTGGTGTTGCGGTACACTTCCGTTTGAAGATAATTCGCTGCAACGCTTGCCTGTGGCACCACCACCTGGGTTACGGGCGTGAGTCCACCGGCAACCGCTCGGCTGACAATATTATAATTGAGTGCAGGAACGCTCGTGCCATTGGTTGCCAGCACCAGGTTCACGGCCTGGTCACTGCAAACCGTTGCATCCAGCGTAGCCGACACCACCGGTTCGGGATCTATGGTGATCACAATCGTAATCATGTCGCCCAGGCATCCATTGATCGTGCCCACCGGAACGACATCATACTCTACCGTGAGTGAGCCATTGGTTGTGTTTCGATAAATTTCATTCCGCAGATAATTGGCGGCCACCCCGTTGGTGGGCACCGTCACCTGCGAGACGGCCGTAAGCCCACCAGCCACCCTGCGGTCAACAATATTATAGGAGGCAGCCGCAACGCTCGCTCCATCGGTATTGAGTGTCAGGTTCACGATGTTGTCGCTGCAGACGGTGCCATTCAGTGCGGGCGACATGACAGGTTCAGGATCCACTGCCACTGTAATGGTAAACGGATCACCGTTGCAAGGAGCAGCGCTAACGGGAGTGATTGTGTAGACCACGTTAACTGATGCAGCGGTAGTGTTGCGCCACACGTCATCAGCAATTTCGTTGGCCGCCCGGCCCGCGCCAGCACTTGGCGTGCCCGCCACCAGCGTGAGGCCGTTCGGATTCACTGCGATGGTAAACGAAGCTGCGGCTACCGAGAACGCGCTCGTGGTGATGTTCACACCCACTGCCACATCGCTGCAACGGCTGATGTTGCTGTTAGAACCCACAGGTTCCGGGTTGACGGTTACTGTCACCGTGAACGGATCACCTGAACACCCGGCTGCGCTCACAGGCGTTACCGTGTAGACTACATCGACCGGGTTCAGGCCTGTGTTTCTCCACACGTCATCGGCCAGTTCGTTGGCCGCTTTGCCCGTGCCGCCAGAGGCTGTTCCACCCGAGAGCGTAAGACCATTCGGATTTACGGCAATGGTGTAATTGTCGGCAGCGACCGAGGCGCCACTCGTGGTTAGGTTCATGCCGAGTACCTCATCACTGCATCTCGTGGCGGTGCTGTTTGATCCCACCGGCTCGGGGTTGACCGTGATGGTGACGGTAAAGGGCGCGCCCTCACAACCAGCAGCACTCACCGGGGTGACGGTATAGATCACATCCACCGGGTTGAGGCCTGTATTCCTCCAGATATCGTCTGCAATTTCGTTGGCTGCCTTTCCCGTACCTGCGCTGGCCGTACCTCCGCTTAATGTCAGTCCATTTGGATTCACGGCAATGTTGTAACTGGAAGCCGCAACCGAAGCACCACTGGTGGTGAGGGTAATTCCTACCGCCACGTCACTGCACCGGGTCGCTGCGCTGTTGCTGCCCACCGGGGCGGGGTTCACGGTCACCGTCACCGTGAAGGCATCGCCCTGACAACTTGCGGGGGCTCCACTGACCGGAACAACGGTGTACACCACATTTGCCGGTGCCAGGCCCGTGTTGGTCCAGGCATCGTCTGCCAGCACGTTGGCGGCAAATCCGTTGCCGGTAGCGGGGGCGCCTGCACTTGCCGTGAGTCCGCCATTGGCAATGTTGGTTATATTATAGGTGGCTGCCGCCACGGAAGCTCCGCTGGTAGTTAAGGTAATTCCCAAAGGCAGGTCATTGCATATGGTCAGCGCACTATTGCTTCCCACCGGCTCGGGGTTGATGGTGGCCGTGATCGTAAAATCGTTGCCTTGACAGCCGGCCGCGCTGATGGGTGTAATGGTGTAGATTACATCTACAGGCAGAAGGCCGGTGTTGCGCCAGGCATCGTCTGAAATTTCTGTCGACAGTTTGCCGTTACCCGCACTGCTGGTTCCTGCGCTCTGCAGCAGGCCGTTGGGGTTCACCACAATGTTGAAGGTGCTTGCGGGTACCGATGCGCCCTGCGTAGTAATGTTGAGTCCCAATACCTGATCGCTGCAGAAAGTAGCCGCATTCACGATACCCACAGGTTCCGGATCGATCGTTGCCGTGATGGTGAAGACATTTCCATTGCAACCAGCCGCACTTACCGGGGTGATGTCGTAGATCACATTGACCGGTACAGCGCCCGTGTTCGTCCACACATCGTCAACCAGTTCATTGGCAGCCTTGCCGTTGCCGTTGCTATCGGTACCACTGCTTAGCGTGAGGCCATTGTCGGTGACCACGATGTTGTAGGTTGCAGCCGCCACCGAAGTGATGTTGGTGGTGAGTGTAACGTTCACCGCATTGTCGCTGCAACGCGTAATCGTGCTGTTGTTGCCTACCGGCTCGGGGTTCACCGTTACCGTTACGGTGAAGCTGGCGCCCGCGCATCCGGCTGCGCTCACCGGAACGATGGTGTACACCACGTTCACCGGGTTGAGGCCAGTGTTGGTCCAGGCGTCATCGGCAATCTCCGTGGCGGGGAAACCATTGCCGGTAACCGGTGCGCCTGCACTGGCGGTGAGTCCGCCCGTGGCAATGTTGGTAATATTATATGTGGCTGCGGCCACCGCGCCACCGCTGGTTGTCAGGTTAACGCCTAGCGCAACGTCACTGCACCTTGTCTCCGTGCTATTGCTTCCCACGGGAGCCGGCCGCACGGTCACGTCCACATTGAAAGGATTGCCAGGGCAACCGAGCGAGCTCGTGGGTGTCACCGTATAGTTTACAATCTCGTTGCCCGTGGTGAAGTTGGTGAGCACATCGGAGATCGTGGATCCCGATTGCGGTGTGGTGCTCTCACCGCCCACATTGCCGTTGCTGGCAGCCACCCAACTGTAGGTGGTACCCGCAGTCAATCCATTCCCTGAGGTGATGTTGGCCACCAAATCGTAGGCAACATTATTGCCACTACAGATGATGTCTGTATCCGGCACGCCCACCGGTTCGGGCCGCACCGAAAGGGTAACGGTGAAGTTGGCACCCAAGCAGGCTTGGGGAGCCGCATACCTTGGGGTGATGGTATAGGTAACCGTGACAACTGCCGTTGTTAAGTTTGTGTAGGTGTGGTTGATGGCCGCGTTGGAGAAAGCAACCCGGTCGGCCTCGGCAGGCACATTGCCCGGATCGGATGACACCACCGTATAGGTAAACTCACTGGGCAGGCTATTCCCGAAAGCATTGATGTTGGCAGTCTGGATGTCGTAGTTGAACAGGACATCGCTGCAGACATTCACCGCATGGTTCTGACCCACGGGCTCGGGGTGCACATCGATGGTCACATTTTGCGTAGGACCATTGCAGTATTCGAAGCCGAGACCCGGATCGATGTCGATTTTGGGCGTGACGTCATAGATCACTTGTCCCATGGAATTGGACGTGTTGGTGAGCAACTGCGTGATTTGTCCGTTGCCGGTATTGCCGACAGATGCGCCACCCACCGGGCCTACCTTTCCGACCACCACCCAATCGAACTCCGTGCCTACCAGCGAGGCAGTAAGCGTGAGTGCGCTGTTTACCGTTGCGCCACTGCAGATGCTGGCCGTGGCCGGGGAAGTCATGGTAGGTCTGGCGTTTACCGTCACGTTAAAAGGTGCGGCCGGTGGACTGATACAACCGTTGGCATTCGTTTCGGATACGGTAATATTCCCACTGGTCGTACTGATGTTCACCACGATTGAGCTTGTTCCTTGTCCGCTTACGATCGAGCCAAGCGTACCCGGTACAGTCCACGTGTAGGTAGAGCCGCCCACAGGTGCGCTGATGTTGTAGACAACGTTTTGCTGATTGGCGCACACGTTGTTGTCGCCCACAATCACAGGTGCCGGAGGGGCGTTGTCCACGATAATGTTCATGGTGTTGACATTGCCCACGCAACCGTCTGCAGAGGTTTCCTGAACGGTAATGGGCAGACCGGGGCCCGCCACAGGATTAGGGAATTGCAGGAGCACGAAGAAATCTCCGGGATTGCCACCCCCAAAGAGCACAAATTGCCCGGGGGCTGTGGGGATCGTCCAGTTGTAGGTAGAGCCCGCGTTCAGTCCGGGATCTACCTGGAAGAGGATGATGCTGGAACCCGCACACACAGTATAGGTGGCGGGTGTGCTTCCATCAGGCGCTTCGATGGGGTTATCCAACGGCAGCGGATTTACCGTGATTTCCACTTGGGCGAAGTTGATACAGTTGGTGAGGGTGTTGGTAACGCGGGCGAAGAAGATGCGCGCATCGATCACACCATCCACATCGGTGGGCGTGGCCACGGGCGTAGTCATATCCGATTCAAACCAGGCAACGGCCCGGTTGGCGGCACCGTTGATGATGTCGTCATCCATCAGCGTGAGGTTCACATTATCCGCCAGGCCGCTCCCTACTGGTAGGCGTTCGCAATAAACCGTCTCCGGGTTGGTATTGTCCTGATCCACGGCTTCCGGCAACGGGTTAACGGTGAAGGTGATCGTGCCGTCATTTTGACAATTCGGCACCACATCCGTTCTGGTTACCCTGGTATAGATGATCTCGGTGTCCGCGACCAGGTAGGGGTCTGGCACAGGAATGGTGCGGGCGGGATCCGTAAAGAATTGTACAATCCGATTGGCAGAGCCGGGGATCCCTGTAACACCATCTGTGATCGCGGCAGAAGCCAGGTAAGCGGCCGTGACGGTCGCATCACCACCAAGGTAGGTATCTTCACAAAGCACGGGCAGTGGATCCAATGCATCGGGCAAGGCATGGCGTGTGATGGTGACCATATCACTGGTTGGGGGACAGGCACCCAGTGCACTTGTGATCGTCCAGGTAAACACATTTGTCCCAACCTGGAGATTGGAGACCAGTGAATTCGGGTCGTTCGCATCCGCAATTACCGGAAGTCCGGTGCCGGCTGCTGACACCCGCACATTGTCGAGCCAATGTTCGTCACTGCCCCCGTTATTGCGGGCCCGCATGACGATCTGCAGGGTATTTCCAGCAGCGCCAATGCCGTTGGCGGTGAAGGTCTGGAAAACACCGTCAGTTGCATCGTCAGTAATGTCACCGAAGATGGTTTCGCCACCACCATTGATCTTGTAGTAGACCCTGATGTAATCCGTGCCGGCTTGGGTTCCGGTTTCGGCCAGGTCCGCTGAAATGTCAACGCTGCCTGCCAGCACAACGATTTCAGATTCCCACACCACTTCATTGCTATTGACATCGCGGGCCGACATGCGACCATTGTCCACTTTGAGCCAATCGTCAACGGCAGTAAACAGGTTGTTGCTAGGAATCGTCAGCGACCAGTTGTTGCCAGGGTGCGTGAATGATGTGGCGTGTGGGTTGGGACCGGTAATTCCCAGGTTGTTGTCTGCAGACGGGAAAGTCTCATAGTATACTGCCGCCCCGATGGTCCACAATCCCGACCCGCCATTGTCTGCGGGCGTTGCGGTCAGGTTTGCAGTGGTATTACAGGTTGCGAAGTCGGGAAAATCAGCTGCTGCGGTGGGTGGAATGTCTTGCGTATGCTGCACCATGGTTGAGCCTGGGCTCAAACAATTGGTAGGTGCGGTTTGGCTTTGGGTGACTGCGAAGTAGGTGAAAGTAGCGTTGCTGGTGGGTGTAAATTGCTCTTGGCGAGTGCCACCCAACACCCCTGTTGCTGGAATGGTGAGACCAACATTTTCAAACCAGAGGATCAGGTTACCGGCACCCGGATCATCCACGCTGATGGTCGCTCCCGTTGCGTCTGTCGAGCAGGCCACGGCACCGACAGGATTAGCGGGGTTGGGAGGCCGGGGGTTAACCGTGAAATTAAGAGGCGTATTGAATACCGTCTGGCACCCTGCCTGGGAAATAATTGACACGATGTTGATGACGTGTGGACTCGGCACCGTGGTGTTGAGTTCAGCATCGGTGAAAGTGATCGGGGCATCCAGACCTGTGGGGTCTCCAGCCGCATCCGTGTTGAACGTCTTGGTGCGCACTGCGCCACCGTCAATCGTATAACGAAGTGTGAAGTTGTTGAGCGAGGCCGAGTTAAAGTCCAGGCTGAAGTTCAGGACGGGGTCGACAGTTGCGCCACCATCGTCACATACGTTAGATACGCTCAACGTGGGCCCCGAATCAAATGCGGGAGGAAAGCCTCCGATAGTGACCGTTGCAAAACCACCGAGAGAAGTGCCAAAGCATCCGTTGTTGTCCTGGAGAACGGTAATTTGATAATTACCAGCGACCAGCGGGCTTGCGATGGTGAATGTGGTGGTAGGTTCCACAACGGGCGCCTGGGGTACCCCACTGATTTCGTAGGTAATGGTGAAGGGAGCGGTTCCTGTCAGGCCGGTCCAAACGATATCCGGTGCAGGGTTGCCGGCACAGACGGCACCGCCACCGGTTGGGTTGGGGGCGGTGGGGAGTGGGTTCACCGTGATTTGGATCTCATTGCTAAAAGTCGCGGGGCACACACCCGAAGTAACCCTCCTTCTATAAAAGCGGGTCGCTGTTAATACGGGTGGATCATAAGTGGCATTCGTGTTAACGCCTGGTGCGGCAGCGAAGCCAACCCCACCTCCGGTTGCAGATTCCTGCCACTGAAAGGTATAAGTTACTCCATCCCCTCCGCTAGGAGGAGTTGTCTCGCCCAGTATGGCCGGATCTTGCCCTGAACAAATTGTTTGAGGGTTGTTGACTACACCTGGCACCACTATCTGATCGACTGTAACAGTCACCACGTTGGAGTACGCGATGTTATCGGGATCTGTGCCGGGATCTGGTCCGTCTGCTGTACACACACCCGAAGTAACCCTTCTTCTATAATAGGTCGTGGTCACAACTCCAGCCGGGGGATTGTAAGTTGTGGCGGTTGCTCCAACAATCGTGTTAAACGGTCCGGCAGCGCTCGTTGTAGACTCTTCCCATTGATAATTGTATACCCCTGAGAATGCACCACCAGTAGCTGCCGCAGTACTTGTCAGGTTGGCCGGGTCGCCAGGGTTGGCACAGATTGTTTGATTTGCCGCGATGGTTCCGCCATTTACGGGAGTATCGACCCTAAATTCGATGATGTTTGAGAACACGTCTGCGCATTGCCCGGACCGCACGCGTCTCCTGAAGAATCTTCGGGCCGCAATATCGGCTGGCGTAGGATTATAGGTGGCGGCCGTTGCGCCTGGCAAATCCACGTAGGGACCGCCTGACGCGGTTGCATGCTGCCATTGATAAGTAAACGCTCCACCGGGTCCACCACCGGTACCCGCAGCCGTACTTGTGAATGCCACCGGATCGTCTGCATTACAAATCGTAATTGGCGATGCGCCCAGGGGATGAGCAATCGACCCTGGAGTGTTTAGTGCATCAATCTGAATAGTAATGGTCTGAGGTTGGCTAGTACAATTATTGCTACTCTGAGTTACAGTGACGTACCGATTGAAAATCGTGCTAACGGCCACGTTGGGGTTAATTCGATTGCCAACAGGTCCTTCAGTAACCGGGTTGAAGGTGGCATCAGTGCTGGGACCCTGCAAAATTGTCCCACCGGGAGTGAGGTACCATGTGTAGGTCAGTGTTCCTGCCCCGACACCTGTAGCTGTGATGTTATAGCTGCCAGTTCCTACACTCTCGCAGACCACCGGATTGTTGACAGTTGGAGGGTTAGGGCTGTCGATAATTTCAACAAAATTAGTTATGCTTACCGGAGCCGGATTCGTCAAATCACCCGCGTTATAGGGATTGCATACGTTCCAATACTCCAAGCGAACGTAGAATCGTTGCGATACAGCTTGATTGTTTGTTAACGTGGTGGTGATTGTCTGCATAAAGGCCGTTGCAGTTGAAACGGTTACTGGCGAGGCCAACTGAATTACGCCATTGAAATCAGGCACACCAACTCCTCCCGCACCGGTTGGAAAGTATCCAGCAGGAAAAATACGAGACCCCGTTGCATTATTGTTGGTTACCGGAACCCCCCCGACCCTAATGTCCGGAATATTGTTTATTGCGCCTGGAAGCGAAGGAGAGTCATAATCTTGACTCCCATAAACGATTCGTATATGCCGGGTCTGTTCATTAGGCACAATCGGTTCAAATGCTGCCCTACAGTTTAGAGTGGTGGCGTCAGTAAACTGCATATTTACATTGTTGCCCAAGCAAACCAAGTTTGAGCCAGCAACAGAGGGGGGCATGCTCAGCATACCAGAGTTAGCATTGTCGTTGTCGTACGTTGAGAATATAGTTGACTGCGCTAGTCCACTGCAGAGAGTAGGAACGTATTGAGGAACAACACTTACGTCCCAAGAGCAATCCGGAGTTGGCGTGACTGTTGCTGGATAGAGCTTTGTAGGTCGCGATGCCCAAATCGTTTGTGGACTTCCACCGAATCCAGTGGGATCGATGAAGGTCGCATTTGCAGCACCAGTCAGATCTGATCTATATGGAAATACAAGTTGAAGAGGGCTGCCGTCACCCCAGTTGAAGAAATATCTAAAATTGCCTGCGCTAAATGCCGAGGAATTGACCATTCTCAAGCTCAACCGGTATAACCACTGATAAAAATTCATATTCACAGGGGCACAAACGTCTGCGAAATTACCTGGAATAATACCTTGATTAAAAAACAGGATCTCAGAACAATTAAAAGCAAAATTGTTCTGAGATTGTTGGTTTGCAAAAGGATTTGCTCCCGGTGCTGTCAAGTTGCCGCCACCCGCATAACTTACCCTCAATACTTCTCCGGGTTTCAAAAAGGTCTCCAAAGCTCCATGGCCAGCGATTCCATTGGCATTAAACTGTATTCGTACTGTATTCGGGCCAAATGTCCCAATGCTTGTAATAGGAACTATGAAGCCATTGACAGTTACTGACCACCCAGTCGAAGTTGGCGCTCCGCTAAATGAGACAGCCCCATTAAAAGTCACATCAACCTCTCGTTGCGATATCGTCTCATGTCGCGCAGATACAAAACTCACCTGCCCCCAAACCTCCCCGCTCACTGAGATGAAGGCCACCAATCCAACTACAAGAAATTTAAAGGCAGCGCGCCAGGGCCTGGGGTTCATGCGGGGTGAGTGAGTTTCCAAATATCAACTCGTGAATACGGTGAGAAATGCGGTTGTAACCAAGAAAAAGACAATTTCCAGTCTGGTAAACTTAATGATAAGGATGGTAAAATGGAAATGGGTCGGGAGTACGGAGGGAGTTGACAGTTGACAATAGGTTACTGGTTACTGGTTACATGGTTGAAGGGTGAAGGGTTCTGAATTCCCATGTGGACTGTCGATAGTCCGTAGTCCATGGTAGGGGAAGTAGGTAGTGGGGATTGGGGCATTAGGCATTGGGCATAAGGCATTAGGTATTGGGCAGTAGGCATTAGGCATTAGGCAGTAGGCATTAGGCAGTGGGCATTAGGCAGTGGGCAGTGGGCAATTGACAATAGGCGATAGGCAATAGACAAGTGGCAGAAAAGCATCAGGCATTAGGCATTAGGCATTAGGAAGTGGGCAGCAACCTCACAGTATGGGGAATGTCAACGAGAACCTGATCAATTACAACAAACGGGTATAACAAAATCAACAAACACCCGCACCAAAGGAAACCTTGCGATACATCATTGTATACCTCCTACCCGAACAATGGCAGCCTCACAGCATGGGGAATGTCAACAGAGAACCCGATCACTTGCAACAAGCCGGTATAACAAAGTCAACAAACTTCCGTACCAAAGGAAACCTTGCGATGCATCATTGTATACCTCCTACCCGAACAAGGGCAACCTCACGGTATGGGGAATGTCAACAGACAACCTGATCAATTGCAACAAACCGGTATCACAAAGTCAACAAACTTCCGTACCAAAGGAAACCTTGCGATGCATCATTGTATACCTCCTACCCGAACAATGATAACCTCACGGCAGGGGAATGTCAACAGAGAACCTGATCGCTTGCAACAAGCCGGTATAACAAAGTCAACAAACTTCCGTACCAAAGGAAACCATGCGATGCATCATTGCACACCTCCTACCCGAACAATGACAACCCCACGGTATGGGGAATGTCAACAGAGAACCTGATCAATGGCAACAAACCGGTATCACAAAGTCAACAAACTTCCGTACCAGAGGAAACCTTGCGATGCATCATTGTATACCTCCTACCTGAACAATGGCAACCTCACGGTATGGGGATTGTCAATAGAGAACCTGGTCAATTGCAACAACGAGTTGGGGATTGGGGATTGGGCATTAGGGATTGGGCATTGGGCATTAGGCAGTGGGCATTAGGCATTAGGCGTTGGGCATTAGGTATTAGGCAGTGGGCATTGGGCATTAGGGATTGGGCATTGGGCATTAGGCATTGGGCATTAGGCAGTGGGCAGTGGGCATTAGGGATTGGGCATTAGGGATTGGGCATTGGGCAGTGGGCAGTGGGCAGTGGGCATTAGGCGTTAGGCGTTAGGCAGTGGGCAGTGGGCAATTGACAATCGACAAGTTAGGGCACTGGTAACTGGTGACTGGTCACTGGTTACTGGTGACTGGTTACTGGTATCTGGTTACTGGTATCTGGTTACTGGTATCTGGTTACTGGTATCTGGTTACTGGTATCTGGTTACTGGTATCTGGTTACTGGTATCTGGTTACTGGTGACTGGTGACTGGTGACTGGTGACTGGTAACTGGTAACTGGTCTCACCTGCCAGCTTCAGCGAAGGCAGGCAACATTTCCCAAATCCCTCAAATTCTAAATATTTCACAGGACCGGGTTTGCGGGCAACCATAATCCCCTACCTTTGCGCCCATCTTCGCCAAGGCTTCCTGCCTTCGCTCGATGAGCTTCGGCAGGCAAGCGTCTTTATAAGGTGCGCGTTGCAACAATTACTCAGGGCAGAACCTGGAAGATCTTATCACTTCACTTGTTCTTCCCTTATTTTTTGCCAATCGCAGTGACCTTAAATGACTTGGCAAGGTTTGTCAATTCAGACTTTAATTGATGTCTAGTTCTTCCGCCAAATACATCTTCGTGACCGGAGGCGTTACGTCCTCTTTGGGTAAAGGTATCATCTCCGCCTCGCTGGGTAAACTCCTTCAGGCCCGCGGCTTCCGCGTTACCATCCAGAAATTCGACCCCTATATTAATATAGACCCCGGCACCCTCAACCCTTATGAGCATGGCGAGTGCTATGTAACCGATGACGGGGCCGAGACCGACCTGGACCTGGGCCATTACGAACGTTTTCTGAACATCACCACCTCCCAGGCCAACAACGTCACCACCGGTCGCATATATAATAATGTGATCACCAAGGAGCGCAGGGGTGAATACCTGGGCAAAACCGTGCAAGTGGTGCCCCACATTACAGACGAAATCAAACGCAACATCCGTCTGCTGGGAGAAAGCGGTGAGTACGACTTTGTGATTACGGAAATTGGTGGATCGGTAGGCGACATCGAGTCGCTTCCCTTTGTGGAAGCCGTGCGCCAGGTGAAGTGGGACCTCGGCCCCAGCAACGCCATCGTGGTGCACCTCACCCTCATCCCCTATCTGAAGGCCGCCAAAGAACTGAAGACGAAGCCCACCCAGCACAGCGTGAAGCAATTGCTGGAGGCCGGGATCCAACCGGACATCCTCGTGTGTCGTTGTGAGATGCCCCTGCCTATCGAAATCCGTAAGAAGGTCGCCTTGTTCTGCAACGTTACCTTGAATAGCGTGATCGAAGCCATCGATGCCGACACCATCTACGATGTGCCGCTGCTGATGAAAAAAGAAAAGCTGGACGAGCGCGTGCTGGCCAAGCTCAAGGTACCGGCCAGGCAGGAGCCGGACCTGGAGCAATGGAAAGGATTCCTGGGCAAGCTCAAGAACCCGGTTGATGAGGTAACCATCGGACTGGTGGGCAAGTACGTGTCGCTACCCGATGCGTATAAGTCGATTGCCGAAGCCTTCATCCACGCGGGCGCCCAAAACGACTGCAAAGTGAACCTCCGGTGGATCTCTTCGGAAGACATCACCAAAGAATCGCTTTCGCTCTTGCAGGGGTTGCATGGCGTGCTGGTGGCCCCCGGCTTTGGTGAGCGCGGGCTGGAGGGAAAAATTGAGGCGATCAAGTACGTGCGGGAAAACAGAATCCCATTCCTCGGCATTTGCCTGGGCATGCAATGTGCCGTGGTGGAGTTTTCGCGCAATGTGTTGGGACTGGAAGCCAGCAGCACGGAGCTGAATCCGAAGACCAAACACCCGGTGATCGACCTGATGGAGGAACAAAAGAAAATCACGAACAAGGGCGGCACCATGCGACTGGGTGCTTACGAGTGTCGGTTGAAGAAAGGGTCGAAGGCATACCAGGTCTATGGCCACTCTCCCATCCACGAGCGTCACCGCCATCGCTACGAGTTCAACAATAAGTATTTGGAACAAATTGAGGAAGCAGGCCTGAAGGCTACCGGTACCAATCCCGACCTCAACCTCGTGGAAGTGGTAGAGCTGAAGGACCACCCCTGGTTCATTGGCGTACAATACCACCCCGAGCTGCGGAGCACGGTCCAGAATCCGCACCCGTTGTTTGTAAAATTTGTGGAAGCATCATTGAATCATAAGAAAAGCACTTCGAACTAGAAATCATGGATAGAAACTCAGCCATTGGACTGACCCTTATTGCCGTACTGCTGTTGGTGTATTTCAATTTCTTCTCACCCGCACCCCAGCCGGAAGAAAGTCCCGCTACCACTACACTACCGCAACAAACCCATCCTTCCACACCGGTCGACACAGTGACCCTCGCAGTAGACAGTGCGAAGCTCATTCAATACGGTGCGCTGGCCACCTTGTTGCAGGGAGAAGAGAAATCCATCCAGGTTGAAAATGCAGATCTCCGCATGGCTTTCTCAACCAAGGGCGGAATTGTGAAAGAGCTTGAGCTGAAGAAATTCAAGACATACTATCAACAGCCCCTTTACCTGGTGCAACCGGGCACCAATACATTTTCCCTCATCACGCAATATGAGGGCAAGGACATTGACCTGTACGCTTTCTATTACGAGGCCTCCACCCGCGAGGTGCAGGACTCTACCCAACTGATTTTCACGGCCAGGATGGGCGATGGTGCCTACATTCGCCAGACGTACACCGTACCGCCCAGCGGCTACCAGATTGGCTATCGCATCGAAACGAAGGGAGTCAACAACCTCTCCAGCGATTACTTCATCCTGAACTGGCGCGATCAAATCCCCGCGGTGGAAAAAGACATCAACGACACCCGAAACAAGACCACCATCACCTACTACTCCGCAGCAGGCGAGTATGACGAACTTTCCGAGGCTTCGCAAGACACCGAAACGGAGGTATTTGCCAATCCCATGAAGTGGGTGACCATCAAACAGAAATTCTTCCTCAGTGGCATCATTGCCAAGAGCAGCTTCCAGGGTGGCGAGGTACGCACTTCCGTAAATCCCTCCGATACCACCACCATCAAGGACGCCTCCGTGCGGCTCATCATCCCCAAGGCCGAAGTGGCGAGCACCGGGGCGCAGTTCACCTATTTCTTTGGTCCGAACAAATACTCCATCACGTCTAAGATCGATCACGAATTCAACAGCAACCTCTACCTGGGCTGGCCACCGGTGAAGTGGGTGAACAAGTTCTTGATCCTGCCGATCTTCAAATTCCTGGAAAGGTTCATCGGTAGCTATGGGGTGATTATCATGATCCTGGTACTTATTATCAAGATCATTTTGTTACCGCTGTCTTATAAGTCGTACATGGGCATGGCCAAGATGAAGTTGCTGAAGCCTGAGCTGGATGTAATCAAGGAAAAGTATGGCGACAACATGACGCAGATCCAGCAGGAACAGCTCAAGTTGTACCAACAGGCAGGGGTAAGTCCATTCAGCGGCTGCATTCCGCTGCTGCTGCAAATGCCGATCCTCTTTGCCATGTTTTATTTCTTCCCGGTGAGCATTGAGCTGCGGCAGGCGAGCTTCCTGTGGGCAGAAGACTTATCGACTTATGACTCCATTCTAAACCTCCCTTTCACCATTCCATTCTATGGCAGTCACGTGAGCTTGTTCGTATTGCTGATGACAGCCTCGACCATGATCTACACATGGCAGAACAACCAGATCAGTTCGGTACAGGGACCGATGAAGACCATGTCGCTGATCATGCCGGTGATTTTCATGTTTGTGCTTAACTCATTCGCGGCAGCGCTCAGCTTTTATTACTTCGTTTCCAACCTGGTGACGTTTGCACAGCAGGCCATCATCAAACGCTTCGTGGATGAAGACAAGATCAAGAAGATCATGGATGAGCACAAGAAGAAGATCGCCTCCGGTGGCGGCAAACAATCCAAGTTCATGGCGAAGTTGCAGGAGGCGATGAAGGCGAGCGAGGAGGCCAAGCGGAAGGGTAAGTAGCATATAGTATTGAGTCCCAAGTCCATAGTAGGAGCCGTCTTGTCCTAGAATAGCTGACACTTGGCAAAAGGCAATTGACCAGCCTTCGTTAAAACTTCGGCTGACAAGTGGATGACAAATGACAAATGACAAATGCCGCGGAGTCAGAAAATCCGGAGGTCGAGCATAAGTTACAGCTGGCAACTGGTAACTGGTAACTGGTAACTTCGAAGTATTTATATTTGTGCCCCTGCTCCCGTTCGGGGTGGGGAATTTTTTTATCTTAAGACAACTGTTCACTGGATGGGAAAAATTATCGCGATAGCGAATCAAAAAGGAGGCGTAGGCAAAACCACTTCTGCCATCAACCTGGCCGCCAGCCTGGCCGTACTCGAGTACAAGACATTATTGGTGGATGCCGATCCACAGGCCAACTCCACTTCCGGACTGGGGCTGAATCCCAAGGACATCAAGATCGGCATTTATGAGTGCATGGTGGACGGCAAAGACCCTCACCAGGCGGTTGTCCCAAACGACTTGAAATACCTGCACATCCTCCCCTCGCACATCGACCTGGTGGGCGCTGAAGTGGAGATGGTGAACATCGAGCGCAGGGAAGAAAAAATGCGTGACGCCCTCAGGCGTGTGAAGGACGACTATGACTTCATCATCATCGATTGCTCTCCGTCCCTCGGCCTGATTACCATCAACTCCCTTACCGCGGCTGATTCAGTTATCATCCCTGTGCAATGCGAGTACTTTGCGTTGGAAGGATTGGGGAAGCTCTTAAACACGATCAAAATCATCAAAACACGCCTGAACCCCGAGCTGGAGATTGAGGGTATTTTGCTTACACTGTACGATTCCAGAACTTCGTTGGGTAATCAGGTGGTTCAGGAGGTGAAAACGCACTTTAAGAACATCGCTTTCGATACCATTATTCCGCGTAATGTGAAGCTGAGTGAATCGCCAAGCTTTGGACTGCCGGTCATAGTGCACGATGCCGAAAGCAAGGGGGCGATCAGCTACCTGAACCTCGCGCATGAGATCTTGAAGAAAAACGGAAAGTCAAAATGAGCAAAAAGAAAATCGGTTTGGGCCGCGGTTTGAGTGCGCTGCTGAGTGACTCAGAGGAGAGCGGACACCTGGAGGAAGCGATACCCGCAGCCGGATCGGGAGGCATGAGTGAAATCCCCGTTGCCGAGATCGAAACCAACCCTTTTCAGCCGCGGCAACACTTCGACAAGGAGGCCTTGCAGGAACTTGCCGACAGCATCAAGGTTCACGGCATTATCCAGCCCATCACCGTCAGGAAATTATCCCGGAATCAATACCAGCTCATCAGCGGAGAGAGACGACTCCAGGCTTCCCGGTTAGCCGGGCTATCCACCATTCCAGCGTATGTTCGCTCCGCGGATGATCAACAGATGTTGGAGATGGCGCTCATCGAAAACATCCAGCGGGAAAACCTGAACCCTATTGAAATCGCATTGAGCTATCAGCGGCTGATCAGCGAATGCAACCTCAAGCAGGAGGCGCTGGGAGAGCGCGTGGGCAAGAACCGCAGTACGGTTACCAACTACCTGCGTTTGCTCAAGTTGCCACCCGACATTCAGATCGCCATACGCGACAACAAGCTGTCGATGGGTCAGGCCCGTGCCATCATCAGTGTGGACAGTCCCGACACGCAGCTTTACATCTTCAACAAAACGGTGAAAGAAGATCTTTCAGTGAGAAAAGTGGAGGAGTTGGTGCGCCAGCTCATGTCGCCCACCAAGGAAGCAGGGGAAAAGAAACCCGCCAGCGGCACACCGAAAGAAATTACGCAGCTCCAATCACAACTTTCCTCACACTTTGGCACGAAAGTGAATGTAAAGAGTGAGGATGGAAAGAAAGGCGAAATCAAGATTCCTTTCCTTTCCGTGCAAGACCTTAACAGGATATTGGAGATTCTGAAGCTTTAAGAGAGTCCATTTTGCGGACGAGCAATGACCACATGAGGCTACTATTTTTCAGCACGGCACTCTGTGTTTCGCTATCGGTTTGTGGACAACAGGCAGAAGTGGTAAGTGACAGTGTGCCCGCGCAGCGAGCCGACTCCGTGCTGATTCGCGCAGAAGGCGGTAAGGTGGTGGCCATCGAATCCTATGCCGCCCGCTTTGACCCGCGGAAGGCCCTTCTGTATTCGGCCATCTTCCCGGGAGCCGGCCAGATCTACAACAAAAAGTATTGGAAAGCGCCCCTGGTGTATGCCGGTTTTGCCACCGGCATCGTGCTGGTGACCAGCTATCAGAACATTCACAATGACTACAAGACGGAGTTATTCGATTTGCTTGAAGACGGTGGCGGCCTATCTCTCTCAGGATTTACCGAGACGCAGCTGCGCACCCTCATTCGCAAGACGAAACGCGAGCGCGACTTCTGGACCATCATGACGGGCTTTTGGTACATCCTTCAGATGGTGGATGCCCACGTGGATGCCCACCTGAAAGAGTTCGAGCTCAATCCCCAACTGCAGATTGGCCTGGAACCTGCATTCAACAATAACCAGTTGACCGGCCGAACGCAAGGCTTCTCCTTAACGTTAAGATTCTAGACATGCGCATTGCATTGATCGGTTATGGCAAAATGGGCAAGATCATCGAGCGGGTGGCGCTGGATCGCGGACATGAGATCGTGGCCAAGGCAGACCTGCAAGGCGATCCGATTGAAAAGATCAAAGGTGCGGATGTGGCCATCGAGTTCACCCAGCCCGAAGCCGCTCCCCTGAACATCAGAAAGTGCATCGACCTGGGTGTGCCGGTGGTGGTGGGCACCACGGGTTGGTACGACCAGAAAGCCGCCTTGCAGCACCATTGCGAACAGAACAACGGCACGCTCTTCTACGCATCAAACTTCAGCCTGGGCGTAAACGTTTTTTTTAAGATCAACGAAAAGCTGGCACAGATGATGGCACCGCAGGAGAACTACCACGTTCACATCGAGGAAACCCATCACACCCAAAAAAAGGATTCACCCAGCGGCACGGCCATTACGTTGGCAGAGGGCATCCTAAAATTTTTTAAACGGAAGAAAGCGTGGGTGAACAGCGAAACCTCCGACCCCGATCAGCTCGTTATAAAGTCATTTCGTGTGGACCCGGCACCGGGAACGCACGCGATCAAATACACCAGTGCCATTGACGACATCGAAATCAAGCATACGGCCCATTCGCGCGAAGGCTTCGCATTGGGGGCGGTGTTGGTGGCCGAGTGGATCAAAGACCGCAAGGGCGTACTCACCATGGCCGACTTCCTGCCCTTTTAGATTTCCGACCAAAAATACTTTTCTTTGCACCGCTTAAACTGAGAGTACTGTGAATGCATTAATTATTATCCTGCTGATTGTAAGACTGGGTGTAACCATCGGATACTGGAAGCTCTTCGAGAAAGCGGGCGTGGAAGGCTGGCGCTCCCTCATTCCGATCTACAGCGAATACTACGTGATCAGGATCTTGGGCAAGCCGGTGTGGTGGATGCTCTACCTGTTCATCCCCATCCTGAACATCTTCACTTACTTCGTATTGCTATTTGACTTATTGAAATGCTTTGGCAAGGATTCGCTGTTCAATCAGTTTTTGCTGCTCTTCGGTTTCTTCATTTACCTCCCCTACCTCGGCTTTCAGAAAGACGTAAAATACATCGGCAAGCTTCACGAATTGCCCAAGGTGTACAAGTCGGCCACCAGCGAGTGGACCGAGGCGATTGCATTTGC
>JBFWPC010000010.1:0-95528 GCA_050250195.1 Cyclobacteriaceae bacterium
CTTGCTCTTGCTCTTTGAGAATGCCAATGATTTGGCTCTCGGTAAATTTTGTCCTTTTCATTTCTCCTTCAAGTTTAACGATTAATCTCTATTTCTAATCGTGACAACTTTTAGGGGAGCTTTCAGGACAGTGACGTTAGTGAAAAATGGCCCACCGCACGACTGACTAAAAATATGAAGTGAGAATTAACGAGCGACAAAAGACAAGACTACGAATGAAGTTCGGAGAAGGGCCCTACTACTGCCGACAAAATGTTTGCGCAATGGTGGGGTTCAGTGTAAACTCAAAGTGCTATCTTCGTTCAACGTTTGGTCACATGGGACAATGAAGCATTTCAAAGTCCCACCACTGCGCAAACACAAAATGGCAGCAAGCCGCCCTGGGACAAGGTTCCAAAATTTCCCGTAAAATTCGTACTTTGCATTAACAAACCAGGCTATCATGTCGACTGTAGAGCTGAGAAAGAAACTAATAGAACGAATTCAGGAAACCGAAGATGAGAAAATCCTGGAGGAAGCATACCGATTGCTTGAAATGGAGACGGAGGACTTAGGGACCTACAAATTGACCGAGGACCAGAAAAAGGCGATAGAGGAGTCTCGCGCGCAAATTAGGAAAGGTCAATTTCTGACCAATGAACAGGTAAATAGGGACGCTGACGAATGGTTAGGGAGGTAGTTTGGTCGCTTCGAGCGCGGGGTGACCGAAAGCAAATCTTACAATTCTGGAGCAAGCACAATAAGTCTAATACATATAGCAAAAAGCTAGACTCTCTTTTCCGAACTGCGGTCAAACTCGGTTCTGTGAGAACGCAAGGGCGAAAATCTCTTGCATGACTCGACTGTGCACCACTGCATGATGTAGAACTCGACTGGCGGCATGCCCTTAATCCGATCAACAACATATTGACTTTTTCGTAAATTTGGACAATAGTGTATAAGGTCAAGGACTATATAACCATTGACAAGGAAATCTTGTCCGGAAATCCGGTTTTTAAGGGGACACGAGTTCCTATCCAGACTCTTTTCGATCATCTCGAAAAAGGAATTCCATTGGATGAATTTTTGGAGGACTTTCCGACAGTCAAGAAAAAACAAGCCGTAGCGGTAATTGAGATTGCCGGTAAGATTCTCACCTCAAAGAACATCGAGCAAATCTATGAGACTGCTGCTTGATGAGAACCTTCCAAAACGATTAAAAAGAGACTTTCAGGAACACGAGATTTACACGGTGGCCGACAAGGGCTGGACTGGAATTTCGAATGGAAAATTATTAGAACTGTTGATCGAACATGAATTCGAGGTGTTATTAACGTTTGATAAGAATTTGGAGTATCAGCAGAATCTTGCCAAATTTTCGATTTCTGTTTTGGTGTTAAACGCCCCGGACAATAGTTACGTGACGTTGAAGGGTCTTGTTGAAAAAATTAGAAAAGTGTTGACTTCTAACTTAAAAGCCGGACCGACTGAAATTAGGTTGTAAGGGGCCTGCCGCTAACACCTGGGAACTATAAGTCATTGCCGGGTTTTGGTAATGAGGAAAATAGTTATCTTACACCTTGGGTTTGGAGAAGAGCAAAAAGTTGGTTCTGCTCGCCCAAGTCATTCACCAGTCTGACACTGGCTCATTTAGCTTGGGCTCGCCAGCCGGCAACGCCCTTAGCGAAACCGTTGGGCGCTCATTGCATGGACTCAAACTGGAATATGAAAACTCTATTTGTAAGTAAGCTGCATGTTTTAGGACTGGTAATTCTAATCAGCATGAGTAATTGTGAATCAGATTTGAAAGATGTGCCATCTTGTGTTAATGACAAAATCAATGAAATAAGATCTCAAAAATTACGGAACCCCCCAGGTTCTGTTTGGCAATACAAGTACAATGGACAAACTGTTTACTTTATCCCTCGGTATTGCTGTGATATACCAAGCGTGCTACTAGACGAAACCTGTAATTTAATTTGTAATCCAGACGGTGGACTCACTGGCAATGGTGATGGAAAATGCCCGGACTTCTTTACGGCACGGACTGAGGAAAAGCAAATTTGGACGGACGATCGGAAATAGGTTGACCTGGAATTGCAACGCCCGCCAACCCATGGGAACTATGCGTCATTTGCGGGCGGATAGGGATTTCGTAGCTTTCGTAACTTAATAAGGTTTGGCGTAAGTGGAGAGAGTTGGAGACGGTCGCGCTAAACATTCCGCTACTCTTCCTGACTACGCTTAAGCTTCGTCAGGCAATGCATTGCTAAAGTCCTCCTAAACCCCGCTACGGCACATGCACTCACGTTACCTGCAAGCCCTAAAAAGGGCAATTTTGACTATATTTGGCGAATGAACCTAAATTCATTAATAAAGGACAAGTATAATGACTTCATTAACTTATGCCGACAGCATAGAGTTAGTAAAATCTATGCTTTCGGATCTTCAATAACTGATCATTTTGACCCGGTTAAAAGTGACATTGACGTGATAGTTGACTTGGATATTGAGGATCCAATAGAATATGGAGAAACACTTCTTTTACTTTGGGACAATCTAGAGATATTTTTTGAGAGGAAAGTGGACTTGTTAACTGAAGACTCAATACATAATCCCTATCTAAGAAAAAGTATTGAGGCCACAAAAAAATTGATCTATGACGGACAAGGAGAGAAAGTATTTGTCTGATGTTTTAAATTCGATAGATCATATCTTAACTTTCACAAATGATCTGAAATCATTTGACCAATACAAGATGAATTTCTTAGTTAAAGGAGCGGTTGAAAGGCACCTTGCAATTATCGGAGAAGCGATTAACAAGTTTTCGAAAGAGTCAAAGGAAAACATATTATCTAACACAAGCCAGATAAAAGAAGAAATCGAAAAAAAGATCGGGTAAATAAGGGGACGAGGATTTCCGTCTACGATGTGCTCAACTGGCTAGCTAACGGAATGGCAAAGAAGGAAATTATTGACGACTTTCCAGAACTGACAGAAGATCACATCAATGCCTGCCTTTCATTTGCTGCTGACCGTGAGCATCGACTTAGAGTTGCTTCGTGAAGCTATTGCTGGATCAGAATTCTCTTATCGCCTCGTTAAGAAGATTGAATAGCAGTTGCCCGGTGCGCCACATGTAAGTAAATTAGACCTTTATAAGTCCTCCTAAACCCAAAGAGCAATATGCGATCGCGATGGTATTAGTAACTTGGCAAGTTTGAGTTATGAGGTTGAGATTTCTGCTATGTTCCTTTTTGTTTGCATGGGTGGTTCAAATTACGCTTGGGCAGCAAGTTTTTGTAGACCCCCGCGATCACCAAGAGTATTCTGTAGTAAGAATAAGAGAAAATGAATGGATGGCTGAAAACCTCAATTTTGAAACTCCGCTTTCTGTTTCATCCGCACCTCAGCAAGCGAAAAATACAAAGCTTACCGGTCGTTACTATCATCTTGAAGAAATCTGTTGTGTTTGTCCGGATGGGTGGCGACTGCCTGACCTGGAGGACTGGCTGAGCTACTTCAGCTTTATGGTTAAGTCGGTGGATTCCATGGCTCCATTGAAATACATGGGAGATGAAAGGAGCCTTGGCATAGGGGGGTACCACGAAAAGCTCAATTTGTTTGCCGATGATAATCCGCTTCAACTGACAGGCACGGGCATGGTGGAAGGGAAGAAGTTCACTGATCCGGAGAATATTGCCAATTACTGGACCCTGGACCCGCCAGAGTGGTCGCATGACCTGAATCATTCAAAGCAGGATCACGTTCATGTCTTGCCGGTGGTGTATGATGGTAAAACCCACATTCATATCCGCAACAATGGATTCTCGAATATCCACTCCCATGATCATCACCTTAACCCGAGAAAAGAGAAGAGACTTCGCAAGTTTATGGTTCGTTGTGTGAGAGCCGCGAAAGATTAAATGGATGTTCATTTTCCATACTTTTTGAGCTAAGTTGGATGCGATGTGAGCAATTATAGCAGTTTACCCATTACACGAATAATACTTAAGTAGGAAGCGTTGATAAGAATCAAGAATGTGATCACGTCACAACGTATCTTGAAGACGGGCGAAGTTTGAGTGCTGCCGGTGCCGCCCTCGTGGCCATGAAGGTTGAAGGCGATGGTCGCAACCCGCATCGCGTTAACCCGTATTAAAGGCAAACCCCTTCGCATGCACATTGCCCGCACCTCTTCTTTCAAAGACCCCGCTGCAGACCTGGCCTGGTTCGAAGGCTGGGCAAGCAGGCTGGAAAAGGTCAACAAGCGCCAATTTCAGCGTCTGAATGTGGCCACCGCGCTCGGCAACACACGCATATGGGGTTTACACACCGGACGCCCTGAAAAAGAGTCGATCGTCATCTTTCCAGGTGCCCGCACCAGCGTGCTGTTCTGGGATCTCGACCGCAACCTGGATCACCTGGGCACCGACCTCAATATCTACCTGGTGGAAACCAATGGCTTGCCCAATGCCAGCGATGGCGCGACACCCGACATCAAATCCCTCGACTACGGCCATTGGGCTTCGGAAGTGATGGAGCAATTGAAGATTCCGCATGCCTACGTAGCCGGTGCCTCGTTTGGCGGGCTGATCTGCATGAAGCTGGCGATCGCCCATCCGGACAAAGTGAAGGCGGCCTTCCTATTAAACCCAGGTTGCCTGCAAACATTCTCATTCAGCTGGAAAAACCTGTACTATAATTTACTGCCTATCTTTTTCCCGAAAAGGAAAAACATCGAGGCGTTCCTGGACAAGGCGATCTTTTGCAAACCCAATCATCAATTATCCAGAGAGGCGTGGGAGCTGATTGTGGATTACGAACACTTTGCTCTTACCCGCTACAAAGATAAAACCCAGAAACCTTACGACATGGAAAGTGAACTTCGCGAGGTGAAAATTGACACTTACCTGTTGGAAGGTAACCAGGACTTGCTTTTTCCCTATGAAACGTCCATTCAAAACGCGGAAGATAGAATTTCCACGCTGGTTGAAGTGAAGGTATTTGAGAACGTAGGACATGGCATCGAAACGTATGGTCCCGCCCTGGAATACGTGCGGGAAGTGATCTGGAAGAGAGGGTTGGTGCTGGTGTAGTTTGGGCCAGGCATTGTCCTCTTCAAGAGCCGATGCCCGACAGGCGAGATTGCAAATCACTAATTTCGGCAGGCTCAAGATAGCCGCTGATGCCTGCAATTTTCCGAAGGCAGGCATCGTTATAAATGCGACCAAATATCCCTGAATAACTGTGCCATGTAGCCCCGGGAGGCAGATGCGGAATGCCGTTTATCCCTCTTGTCCAGTTGCTTTAATCGTTTTTGGACTCATTTGCTTGCTCGCCTCGTGTGCAAAGGGGCCCTTTGTACCCGTCAATGAAGGCAGGGAGTATGGAAATCCGAAGACCCCGTGGGTCGTATCCCACTTGCCGTCCGCCAATCAGTGGGCGCTGGCCCGGACGGGTCATCACCATATCTTTCAAAAGGTGTTATGCTTCAATTACCCCTGTCGCAAAATGATCGGCCGCAGGAAAACCCTTCGCGCCATTACCATGCACGACCTGAAGAAAAAAATTCAAAAGAATGCAAAGAAGGGTGTGTATAAACGTTACGTACCCGTAACACCCGCACCCGACACCGTTCAGGTTGTGCCCGATACCTTGGTTGCGATTGTCAGGGAAGAACCTGTGGCCATCCCCGCACCCCCCATTCTCAAAGCCGACAGCTTGATTATTCTCAGTGAAGTGTTATTTGAATCCAACAGCTATCGGCTGAAGCGTGAACATCTTTCTAAGCTCGATTCGCTTGGACAATTCCTCAGTCGCCACCCCACATTGGAGGTTAGGGTTACCGGCCACACAGACAACACCGGTACTGAACGACATAATCGAACGCTCTCCGTCCGAAGGGCGGAGGAAGTCGCAGCGTACCTGATCGCAAAGGGTGCCAATGACGACCGTGTGGTGTTTGAAGGGATGGGAAGCACACAACCGATCGCCAGCAACGATACCCCGGAAGGCAGAAGCCAAAACCGCAGGGTGGAGATATTGATCAGAAATTCCAGGTAAATGCCAGATGATGCACATCGTCCCGTAGGAGGCGGTGCTGGACAAGATGTGAGGCGAAATGTTAATTTCCTATCTTGTTGCCATGTCGATTGTCACCGCGTTGTTGTCCTACGGCATGTCCGGCCGCGTATTCCACGCACCATTCATCGACACACATCCGGGCTTTAAACTGGCCGGGTCGTGGGAGCGAAGCAAGAAACAGATACGGGATCATTATCTATCAAGCAAGAGCTATGATTCGCTGGATAGTATTTTGAATGATGAAAGCATTCAATTGGTGGTGGTGAACACGCCCACGAACACGCACTATGAATTTGCGAGGAAGGCGTTGAATGCGGGCAAGCATGTGATTGTAGAAAAAGCATTCACTACCACGGCTTCGGAGGCAATGGCGTTGGATGCCTTAGCGGAAGCCAAAGGCAAAATGCTGTCGGTGTATCAGAACAGGCGCTGGGACAGCGACTTTCTCACAGCGAAATCCGTAATCGATAAAGGATTGCTTGGCGACCTGGTTGAAATTACCCTCTCCTTCGAGCGGTACAAGGGTGAACTCAGTCCGAAGTTGCACAAGGAATTGCCGGGCCCCGGTGCGGGGTTGTTGAACGACCTTGGTCCGCACCTCATCGATCAGGCCCTGGTCTTGTTTGGCATGCCTGATTCGTTGTTTACCAAACTCGCGATCAGACGGAAAGGGAGCCAGGTGGATGACTACTTTGAAATCCTGATGATGTACCCTTCCTTTATTGTGCGATTGCGGTCTACCTATTTTGCGAAGGAGCCGGGTCCTGCTTTTGTGCTTCACGGCACGCGGGGCACCTTTCAAAAGTTACGTGGCGATGTACAGGAAGCCGACCTGCAAAAAGGATTAACACCTACGGGTGCCGATTGGGGACTGGAGCCGGTTGAACGGGCAGGTGTTCTTCACCTGGATGGACAGGAGAAAACAACGGTGAAGGCCCTCCGTGGCGATTACATGGCCTACTACGAGGGAATTTATCAGGCCATCAAAAATGGAGTATCCCCTCCGGTTACAGCCGCAGACGGAGTGAACGTGATGAAGATTCTTGAGGCAGCCAGGCGGAGTGATCACGAGCAGAGGGTTGTGGCAATCGTCTAATTGTTTGGCGAATGGTCCTCTTCGAAGGACGATGCCGGGCGTGAAGGTGGGGAAGAAACGGGCAGCGTGAGGCGAATGTGAGAGTGGTAACTATTCATTAATTTCATTGTTCAAAATGTCAATCTTAAGAAACCGCTACTGATATGTACCCCCCGAGATTACTGCCATTCGCTTTGCTGGTCTTACTCAGTCTTTTGGCAACGGCTCAAACCATGGTGGATCAAATGGACGCCCTGCTGGCCAAACAATACCCTGCGGACGGCCCGGGAGCAGCAGCAATTGTGGCAAAGGCAGGAAAACCAATATTTCGCAAAGCCTATGGTATGGCCGACCTGGAGCGCAATGTATCCATGACCCCCGACCATGTGTTTGAAATAGGTTCGATCACCAAGCAGTTTTCAGTGGTGGCCATACTCATGCTGATGGAACAAGGCAAGCTGTCGCTGGAAGATCCGATTACGAAATTTGTAAAGGACTATCCCACGCATGGACACAACATCACCGTGCATCATTTGCTCACACATACTTCGGGCATCAAGAGCTATACGGGGATGGAAAAATGGACAAAACTTTGGAGGCAGGACATGACCACCGAAGAGATGGTGAACCTGTTTAAGAATGAACCTATGGACTTTGCTCCGGGCGAACAGTGGAGCTATAACAACTCAGCCTACTTCCTGGCGGGAGTGGTTATCGAAAAAGCGTCAGGGATGAGTTATGCGGACTTTATACGGAAACATATTTTTGAGCCGTTGAAGATGAACAACTCTTACTACGGCAGCCGGTCGCAAATTATCAAGAATCGCGCCATGGGTTACCAGCGGGGTGAAGAGTATGAAAATGCGGAGTATCTCAGTCATACTCAACCTTACTCGGCCGGATCGCTCATGTCTACTGTAGACGACCTGTTGACATGGAATAATGCTGTACAGTCATATAAGTTGGTGAGAAAAGAGTCGTTGGACAAAGCCTACACCAATTACAGACTCAACAATGGAAAGGAAACTAACTACGGCTATGGATGGGGACTTAACGACATCAATGGGAGTCCGACCCGTGAGCACTCGGGCGGCATCTTCGGTTACACCACCAACGGCATTTATCTGCCCAATGAAGATGTATATGTGGCTGTGCTCACCAATTGTGACTGCAATCCGCCAGGTGAGGTATCCACAAAGGTGGCTGCGCTGGCAATTGGAAAACCCTACCCGGAAGCTGTCGCAAAAGTAAAACTGGATGATGACTATGCCGTCTCCCTGACGGGTGTTTACGACTTTGACGATGGGTCAACGCGCATCATTACGTATGAAGACGGCAAGCTCTACAGCCAGCGAAGTGGAGGCTCCAGATTTGAAATCTTTGCGCAGGATAAAACCACTTTTGCGTTTGCGGGCTTTGCCACGATCACTTTCACGCGGGATAAGAAGGGGAAGGCAGAGGCGGTGTTCAAGAACCGCATAGATGTCACAAAAGGAATAAAAACAGACAAGCCGATTCCGAAGCACGTTGAAATATACTTGGACGACTCAACCCTTAAGAAATATGCAGGTGTGTACGAACTTCAGCCGGGGTTCGATCTTACCATCACCCTGGAGGAAGGGCGACTGATGTCACAGGCGACAGGGCAGCAAAAGGTGGAGCTATTTCCTGAGTCACCCACCAAGTTCTTTCTGAAAGTGGTGGATGCACAGCTGGAATTCATTTCAGAGGAAGGAAAATTCAACAAGCTGATCCTCTATCAGGGCGGCCGTGAGATTGAAGGTAAACGGAAATAGAAAACACTTCTTCATCATCTTCAACAATTCAACGTTATGAAATCAACCCACAAACGCGACACCATTCTGTTTTACATTTTCACCGGCCTTTTCAGTGCGTTCATGCTCACGTCAGCAATCCCCAACATCCTGTCCGACCAGGTGTGGGTTGATCTGTTCACGCAGCTTGGCTATCCGGTGTACATGTTGCCCTTTATCGGAACGGCCAAGATACTTGGCATTATTGCGCTGCTGGTGCCGGGCTTTCCCCGCATCAAGGAGTGGGCTTACGCTGGATTTTTCTTCGACCTTACCGGTGCGGTGTTCTCCGGTTTGTCTGTCGGTGGATTTGATCCGTTGATGCTCACCATGCTCATCCCTTACGGGTTGGGTACCCTCTCGTACATTTATCATCACAAACGACTCGCCAGGGAGGCGTAGATTTCGAAGCAAATTTCCGAAGGAGTAAAACAACCGGTAATCTTCGTTCTTCTCGGGTAAAAATCAGCTGCCTGGTTGCGGGTGTTTTCTTCGGGACTCATTGTTTATTACTTGGATGTCTCCTGATTAAGTCGATTTCCTTTCCGGGCATACTGGGGTATTTCACGATCATCGCATCGATAGGATATTTGTTAAATAGTTTCGGCAATTTCATCTGGCCTTTTCAGCATGCATTGTTCGATACCATTGTGGTGGGACCGGCAGTGGTGGCAGAACTTTCCCTTTGCCTGTGGTTGATGATTAAAGGGGTAAGGCAAGCACAGGTGTCTTTGGATTAGGTAGCAACCCCGTTAATCAATTTTGTATTGAAGGCATTTGTAAACAACAGGATGGAGGCCAGCCGTGATATTCCCGAGGGGGTGAGCCACGGGGAAGAAGGTCGTGCCAAAGGGAAAATGGGGGTACGGATCGGTTGGCAGTCACCGGGGCGGAAAGGAAAACAACGTTTTTGGGAGCGAGTCCAGCCTATCTGCTCCCTGGCATTATTTCACAAATTATGCGGCAATTTGCTATTTTAGGGTAAGGATCTGTGAATGTTCCCGATCCTAATCCGTATGCCAATCAAACGACTTGTAGGCCTTTGCCTCTTGATTATCTTGTTTGCCGCTTGTCGTACTGCGCCTCCCAGAAGAGAACTCAAGCAGGTATCTGAAATTGCATCCATAAGCCCCAATAAGAAGTTCATTAAGGCACACATGAAAGATGGCCGTGCCTATGTACTTTTTGGATGGCGATTCGATGAACCGACAAACACATTGATTGGCAATGGCGTGCTCCTTGACATCAATCGCAAAGAACTAGAAAGCCGGGGCGACATTAATAAGACAACAGCGAAGACTGTCGCGCCTTTCTCCGTGCCATTGGATCAGGTGGCATTGCTTGAAACCAACGACCCCGGTCCTTCATTGGCCGGTGGAATGATCGTGGTGACGGGCATTACAGCAGTGATGGCGGTGCTGTGCATTACTAACCCCAAGGCATGTTTTGGGTCTTGTCCCACTTTCTTTGCTTCTGATGGTGACACACTCTCCATTCAGGCCGAAGGCTTTTCGACCAGCATTGCGCCTTCCCTGGAAAAGGAAGACATCGACATGCTGTACACTGCCCATCCCTCCCGCGATTTTGTTTTGACGTTAACCAATGAAGCACTGGAAACACATAGCATTCGGTATGCAAACCTGTTACTTGCGGAGAGGGATTCCGGACAGCGGGTATTTGTCACGCCAGAGCAAACCTTTTATCGGTGTGCTAACCTGCGAGTGCCAACGCATTGTCAATCCGCATATGGAAGTTGCCGGTCTCAACTGTCGAATGTTGATACTGAAGAGTATTTTTCAGCGACTGATTCAATTGATCTCAACTCAAAGGAGGAGGTCTTCTTGGAGTTTGAGCGAACGGACGGTCGGCCAGTCGGTTTGGTGATCGGGAAAAGACAAACATTGCTCACTACGTTCCTCATGTATCAGGGACTTGCCTACATGGGTGCCTCCGCTACTTACTGGCTGGCCGAAGTAGAACGCGGGAATGAAAAGATCAAAGATGGTATTTTAAGGTTGTTGGGCGGCATAGAGGTTTATTATCAATCGGGTGATCAATGGATTCTGGCAGGTGCTTTGGATGAAACGGGGCCCATCGCCACCGATTACAACGTCATCCCACTGGATGTCCCAGCCGGTAATGTATCGCTCAAGCTAAAGATGACCAAGGGAATGTGGCGCATCAACTATGTGGCTTTGGCGGAAATGGGTGAGGCTGTTGAGCCCATCGTGGTGCCGCCCGATCGGGTGGAGCAAGTCAACGGCTCTGAAAATCACCCGCTGGAAAAGCTCGTGGATGATGAGGAGCACCTCGTTACTTATCCTGGAGATGTGTATCGAATTCATTATTCGCTGCCGAGTGAGAATGTAGAACTATTTCTTGCATCAAGTGGCTACTACCTCGAGTGGATGCGTGAAGACTGGATCAAGGAACAAAACTATCGCATGTTGGGGATGATGTTGAAACGTCCGGATCGATATTTGAAAAAAATGGCACCAGCGTTTAAGCAACTTGAACCTACGATGGAAGCAACCTTTTGGAACAGCCGCTATGAGAAGTAGTTGGGCGATATTTCTGGTGTCATTCTTTTTTGTGGCGTGTACGGCTGTAAAGGCACCACGGGGTTCCGTGCCAACTATGGTAAAAATGGGAACCGATGCATATGGGGGATGGATCACCCTGCAACTCAACGATAGCTCGGAGGTAGCCGGAGAATTGATTGCCGTGTCTGGCGAACAGGTCATTGTTTGCCGTCCCGGAGAAACCAGGCCCGTGCCATTGGCACAGATCACCACTGCGCAACTCGTTATGTTCAAAACGCAAGAGGGAGGATATGCCACCTGGACGTTCCTGAATTCGTTGCTGACGGTTGCTAACGGGTTTTTTCTGATATTCACCTTGCCGGTGAATTTGGTAACGGGCATTTCTACTTCTACATCGGAGGGGAGGCGAGTGAATTCGGTTAGTTATCCTTCGACCGATTGGAGTGAATTATCCAAATATGCGCGCTTTCCGCAAGGTTTGCCCGAAGGCGTTGAATTGGGAGACATCCTCCCGCGTCCTTCCCTAGCCAAGCCTTAGGTGGATATCTTTTTCAGACCATGATGCCGGGTAGCTTTACGCAGGAAAGGACCTGCATTTCAGCCCGTTGATGGTGACACCGAATCACAAAGACCTGCTGTCGGGTCAGATTACGCTGAGGTGGAGAATCGCTTCCATTTGAACAAATACCCGAGACAGTCAGCTACGTGGAAGAAGGTCACGGGAAAAGTGGTGGATGCACAGCTGGAATTCATTTCAGAGGAAGGAAAATTCAACAAGCTGATCCTCTATCAGGGCGGCCGTGAGATTGAAGGTAAACGGAAATAGAAAACACTTCTTCATCATCTTCAACAATTCAACGTTATGAAATCAACCCACAAACGCGACACCATTCTGTTTTACATTTTCACCGGCCTTTTCAGTGCGTTCATGCTCACGTCAGCAATCCCCAACATCCTGTCCGACCAGGTGTGGGTTGATCTGTTCACGCAGCTTGGTTATCCGGTGTACATGTTGCCCTTTATCGGAACGGCCAAAATACTTGGTATCGTTGCGCTGCTGGTGCCGGGCTTTCCCCGCATCAAGGAGTGGGCCTATGCGGGGTTCTTCTTCGACCTTACCGGTGCGGTGTTCTCCGGTTTGTCAGTCGGTGGATTTGACCCGTTGATGCTCACCATGCTGATCCCTTACGGGTTGGGTACCCTCTCGTACATTTATCATCACAAACGACTCGCCAGGCAGGCATAGCTTCCGCAGCAAATTTTCCGAAGGAGTAAGACAACCGGTAATCTTCGTTCGTTTCTAGTAAAAATCTTATCATGAGCTTCATCTTCAGATGATGCTCAAGTTTTCGCCCAGGTTCAAACGAAATATCTCCCGCATCATACCCTTTGCCGTGATTTGGGTGGTAACGGGCTGGGTATTCCTTCTCATTGAAACGGCAGCCATGGGCAGCCTGGATCCCACGTTGCCCACTGCATCGCCCTTAATTTCCAGGTGTAGATTTGCAGGCGGTCGTTCACATGATCGAAGTCAACCGGGTTGTGGCTTATTTTACTTTCAAGTAGTAAACGCCTCTAATTCCCAAAAAAGAAGGTAGAGTTCGCTCCACACCGCTCGTTCCCAGTCCATGCTGGTAGATGATCGAAGTTTCGATAATTTTTTTGTTTTCTAATTCATGCGCATAACCCAGGCCGAGGTTTAGCGTGCCGGCATAGAGCTTTGGTGTTTCATAACGTTGGTTGGTAGAAAGCATGGCCGCCTGCCCCGGATCAAATCTATAGCTATGTTCCAGTACCTGTAGCGAATAAATGGGATTGGAGTAACCGACTGTTGCAAGCCAGTTTGATTGCAATGAAATAGGGTAACGGTACCTCAGGTTGATCGGGATTTCCCAAATCCAGGATTCCACATCGATATTCTGAACCTCGCCAAGCGATAAGTCCGTTCCCGGGAAGGAACCCGGGGAGGTGAGTTGGGCACCCTGCACGCGGTTATGGCGCAGCGTGTAGTTGACACCTGTTTCCAAACTCAGTGAAGGTGACAGAATCAGATCAGTCAGAAGGCCAATGCCCAGGTCATACCGCCCTGTTCCCAAATCATACGATCCGTGGGTAAGTGAAAGTGCGGGCCCCAGTCTCACACCCAAGCCCTTTTGATAATGCTGCTGGATATCGCGAACGGTCTTGGCCGACAGGCTGCGCTGCGCCTTTGCAACGTCCATGGGCAGTTGTTTTGGTGCGGCCTTTTCGGATTCACTTTCCGAAGTACGCGGGTTAATGCGGGCGTTACCACGGACGTCAACGGCTGCCGGGGTACCGTCAAGTGAGGCTACATTCGGGGCAACTGCTTTGGGCACCGGGCCGTTGATCAGGTATGCCTTTTCCCATTTGTCAAGTTCGGCCTCCAGTTGCGCAATCCGCTTCACTAGCCTCAGGTATGCGGTAGCTGATTCAGTGCGCACTTCAATGATGCGAACGGTGTCGCGAGGTGCGGATGTCAATTCATTCAATTTATGCTGAAGTTGATCTACTTGTGCAGCCTGATCCTGAAGAATCTTCAACTCCGACTCAAGACGGCTGCCGTTTTTGCTGGTGAACCACCACTGCGAAAAGATAATGACGGTGGCAGCCAGCGTTACACAACCCGCAGTAAATAATTCGCTGCGATAAACCCGATACCATGGCACAACCGTCTGCGCAGCCATATGATGATGCAACGCAGCCAGGGCGGCAGGGTCAAAGGTTGCTGGCTCGAAGTTTTCGAGTTTTGCTTTGATGGTGCTATCGAAACGACTTTCATCCATTTTGCCCGTGCATGGTTTGGTCTGACCTTTCCTCACCAATCATTTTCTGCAACTTATTGCGCGCAATAGCCAGGTTGGATTTTGAGGTACCCACGCTGATGTTGAGCTGATTGGCAATTTCTTCGTGTTTATACCCCTCGATCACATAAAGATTAAAAACCATTCGATAGGATGGCGGTAGGCGCTGGATGGCAGCAATAATTTCTTCAGCCGAGAGGTGGTCCAATACCGACTCTGACACAGCCTCATACTGGACGTGAGAGATGTCCAGGCTGTGATAGTGCTTTTCATTTTTTCGGAAATAGTCGATGGACGAGTTGATCATCACTTTTCGAAGCCATCCTTTGAAAGATAGCCCCTTACTGTAGTGTTCGAGTTTGTTAAAGATTTTAATGAATCCGTCATTCACGATTTCAATCGCCTCCTCACGTGTTCGGGAATATCGTAAACAGATGCTCATCGAATACGCGTAGTACTCCCTATATAGCCTGTCCTGACTAGTGCGAATTCCTCTCCGACAGGAATCCAGCAGTCGATATAGGTCCCGCTCTTCGATAGGCCGGGTTTGGTAACATCAGCACGAAGAATTTGGCAGAATGGTTGGTTGCGTAAGAATTTTCTTTTTTCGACCCACCATCCGCGCGTTCAATGCGTGTAGACTTCAAATACGTTCCCATGAATTTACGAATATTTGCGCTCCTTTTTTTGACCAGCCTGGCGTTGCAGGCACAAACGAAATTCACGATTAGTGGAACGATTGTTGACCAATTCTCCGGTGAAGCGTTGATAGGTGCGGCTGCCTACGTTGCGGCAAGCGAGAGGGGAGCTGTGGCAAATGCCTATGGCTTCTATTCAATTACGTTACCAGCTTCCGATAGCATCACTCTAGTGTTTTCATATGTGGGATACAAGCCGCAGGTAAAACGAATTAGCCTCACTAAAAATGTAAGACTGGACATAGGACTTGAGGCATCCGGGGAGCTGCTTGAGGAAGTGCTGATTACTGCACAGCGCGATGATGAAAATGTGCAGCGCCCGCAGATGAGCGTGGTGGATATACCGGTAAAGCGCATCAGTGAATTGCCGGTGATACTCGGTGAAACGGATGTACTGAAAGTTTTGCAACTGTTGCCGGGCGTGCAGTCAGGCAACGAGGGCACCACCGGCTTTTTTGTAAGAGGTGGAAATACCGATCAAAACCTGGTGCAACTGGATGAGGCGGTCGTTTATAATCCCAATCACCTATTCGGTCTTTTCAGTACCTTTAACTCACGTGCATTAAATAACGTCTCGCTGATCAAGGGCGGATTTCCAGCACAATATGGGGGCAGGCTTTCTTCGATCCTGGATGTGACCATGAAAGAAGGAAACAATCAAGAGTTTCATGGGCAAGGTGGAATCGGATTGATTACTTCGCACCTGTCGCTGGAAGGACCCATCAAAATGGAGAGGGCTTCCTTTATCTTTTCCGGACGAAGAACTTACATTGACTTATTGGCACGACCATTTACCAATCCTGGCAATCGGTCTGACTATCATTTCTATGATGTGAACGCCAAGGTAAACTGGCGCATCAGCCCGAAAGACCGCGTGTTCTTCAGTTTTTTTAATGGTCGTGATGATGCCGCTTACAAAGAGACCGTTGGTATTTTCTACAAGATTATGTTTGGCAATTCCACCGCTACATTTCGATGGAACCACATCCTATCGCCCAAGCTGTTTGTGAACACTTCCCTGATTTACAACACCTATGATCAGGACATCGAGGCGGTTCAAAACAACGCCTTCTCGCAGGTTTTCAATGGCATTGCCGATCAAACGGCAAAATCGGAATTTCAATTCATCCCGAATGTAAACCACTCGATTCGGTTTGGGGCACAATACATCTATCATAAATTTCAGGCAAGAGGTAAAGCGGAAGCTAAATCATCGTCAACGCAAGGGCTCAACATCGGAGCCATCCCCGCCCAATACTTTGACGAGTATGCCTTTTATGTGAACGATGAAATCACGCTGACGAAAGGGCTCTCAACCAACTTGGGCCTTAGGGTTCCGGGGTTTGCATCGAAGAACATCGAGTACCTCCGCTATGAACCCCGTGCCACCATGAAGGTGTCCTTGTCGCCCACCTCATCGTTGAAGGCTTCTTACACATTGATGAATCAGTTCATTCACCTGGTGCCGAGCTCCACTGCTTCGGTACCCACGAATGTTTGGATTCCAAGTTCGGTACGGACGAGACCTCAAGTTTCTGAGCAGTTTGCCGTGGGTTATTTCAGGAATTTCTACAAGAACAGCTACGAGGCAAGCGTGGAGGTCTACTACAAAGAGATGGAAAATCAGGTTCTCTTTCCGGAAGGCAATCGTTTGGTGGAAAGCTTTAACGTGGATACTGCGCTGGTTTACGGAAGAGGTTGGAGTAAAGGCGCGGAACTATTCGTGAAAAAGAATGTGGGCAAACTCACGGGGTGGGTTTCTTACACCTTATCACGAACGGATCAGCAGTTTGCCGATCTCAATTTTGGCGAGAGGTTTCCCTTTCAGTACGATCGCAGGCATGTGTTGTCTGGCGTGGCAACTTACAAGTTAAATGAGAAATGGACACTCTCGGGTGTGTTTGTATATTCATCGGGCAATGCGTTCACGCTCCCGGTAGGAAGAATCCGGCCCGCCTACGGAGGTACCTTGTTCGAAGGTAATTACTTCATCTACGAGGGTAAAAACAATGCACGGTTACCGGCCTATCATCGGTTGGATATTGCGGCAACATACAAAAAGACGCGAAGAATCTTTGGCAAAGAGTATGATGCTGAATGGGTGTTCAGTTTTTACAATATGTACAGTCGCAACAATCCTTACTTCGTTTATTTCTATATAGACCACAGCGAGAACAAGCCAAAAGCACGACAAGTGTCCTTGTTGCCCATCATTCCCAGTGTTTCATTCAATTTCAAATTCTAGATCATGAAGCAATCAATCGTTTGGCTGTTTGCGATAGCAACCGTGGCGTGTCAAAAGGATATCGAGATCAAACCTAAATCCAACTATCAGGAGTCGTTGTTCATCGAGGGCATCTTGTTTCCGGGGGAGGTGCCGCGCATTTACGTAAGCCGTGCCGTTCCGTTTTTTGACAGCGAAGTGACGCCCCAGCAGGTTTATGCGCGTGGTGCCGTGGTCACCCTCACGCATGCCGGAAACAACTATACGTTGGCACCGGATTCAACTTTTGATTTGTTCAGGTGCCGGTGGGTTCCCTACTATCGAGGGGGCATTGCTGCACAACAAGGCGAGACCTACACACTCTCTGTTACCTACAAGGGTCAAATCGTGGTGGCCAGTACAACCATCAGCCAGCCAAAGGTAAACATCGAGCAGATAGAGTACACACCTGAGTTTTTTGATGTGTACGGAGGCCATGATGGCGTGACGATCAAACTCAGGGATGCCCCCGGGGCTGGCAACTACTACCGCTTTCAAATGAACCGCAAGATTGACAACGAACGCCTGCACGCACACACACTGGACGGATTGAAGTCAGATTGCTCCAACGGAGAAATGTATCCTATTACCGACCTGGGAAGGAATATATTCAGTGATGAAAATATTGATGGACAATTGATGACGATGCCCGTAGAGGTATCTTTTGAGTACAAGGAGGGAGACAGCACCTGGATCTTCATGCAATCGTTGGATGAGAAGGCGGCCCGGTTTTACATCAGCCTCGACAGGCAGCTGGAGTCGATATTAAATCCTTTCGTGGAACCCGTGTTTGTAGAGACGCAATTGGTTGGTGCCATCGGTGTATTCGGATCGGCCGTTCGTTCCGATTCAGTCCTTTTTGTTTATCCGCAGGATAATCCGTAACAGTTCACATATGGAAAAACTTATAGTAGTTACAACGGTATTGCTGATGGCACCGGGCGTATATGCCCAGGAACAACAAACCAATGACTTCCTGCGCGACCGCGGAGATGGAATCCCGACATCTTTGTTTGGCACCTACATCGAAAAAGGAGACTTTATTTTCTATCCCTTTTACGAATACTACGTTGAACGGCAGTCGGAGTACAATCCGCTTGATTTGGGCTTCAATACCAACCAGGCATTCAGAGGCAAATTTTCAGCTCGTGAAGAATTGGTCTATGTGGCATATGGCCTCAACGATTGGCTCATGTTTGAGTTGGAAGCCTCGGTGATTCAGGCTCGACAAACGAAGGATTCTGGTGACAACTCAAACATGCCTGCAGTGTATAAGGAAAGTGGAATTGAAAATATCGAAGGTCAGGTGCGGTGGCGATACTGGAAGGAGACGGCACGGAAGCCTGAGTTATATTCCTATTTTCTTACCGTGTTGCCCACGCAGGGCAGCAACAGCTTAATCGGAACGCCCGGTTACGAATTCAAGCTAGGTACCGGACTGTACAAGGGATTTCACTTTGGTACGTTGTCGATCAACACCGCAATCCAATATGATACTGATGCGAAGGAGTATGCGTTTGGTGGGTTCACCATCGAATACCTGAAGCGGATTAACAAGACATTCAGAGTCTATACGGCCTTTGAGGGAATTCCTGAAGAGACGGAATGGATCACCGAATTGCAGATCTTTCCGGCACCCTGGCTGTTCTTCCGGCTGAACAATGCGATTGGCATCTCCCCGGATGCCACCGACATTGCCCCCGAAGTGGGACTTCTGATGTATCTGAATAAAATCAGGAGACGGTAAGAGATCGAAGGATCGTCCTACAAAGGTGACACTGCGCAAACGGACTCAATGTCCTGCTAGTTGTTACCCTGGCTCCATGGTGGGGTGATTTTGTTTGACCGGGCATAGGCGATCAACTGACCCAGATGTTCGTTGCTGTGGCCAAGCGCAATCAGGATAGCCGACATGCTGGTGAACTCACCGGGGAAGGGAAATTCAACCTTCTTAGCCAGGTCTGCATCCTTCGTGTTCCTGATGGCCCCGATCATGGTTTCGTAAGACCTCTTTAATTCCTTCGAGATCGCCTCTTTTGTTTTCAAGTCCTTTTCGAGCGTTTGCATATTCACATCTGCCGGAATGGTAGCGCCCAGCTTGGAGGCAAAGAAATAGTTTGCGGATATGATGTGCGCACAAACCTCTGCCACAGAGCGCACGCCTTCTTGCGGAGTCCATGCATAGGTATCTTCGGAAATGGCTTCCGCCAATTGCATTACCTGCCCGGAGACAAAGCTCAGCGAACCGGCTGTTTCATTCTGAAATTGACCCTGTGCAAACAGCAGCGATGTAGTGAACAAAGCTGCGATAACGAGTAGATGTTTCTTCATGGTGTTTGATTTTTTGTTGGAATCGAAGGTACGCTTTTTCAAGCAAACCATATGCTCGTATGGATGTCATCCTGTCAAGTTTTTTAGCAAGCGCACCCTTTACAGAATAATCTCGTTTTCGCACGGTTTTCCTGCGGCAAAACAATCCAAATTGTAAACGGTTGTGTCTGCAATGTTCCGTAGCGCAGTATCCGTAAGAAAAGCCTGGTGACTGGTGATCAACACGTTTTTGAAAGTCATGAGCCTGGCGATGGTATCGTCCATCAAGACCTCTTCCGAGTGGTCTTCAAAGAATAGTCCGTCTTCTTCTTCGTACACATCGATACCGAAAGAGCCGATGTGTTTTGTTTTGAGCGCATCGATCACGGCCTTGGTGTTCACCAATCCACCCCGGCTGGTGTTGATGAGCATGACCCCTGGTTTCATTTTAGCAATCGAGGGCCGATCAATCAGGTAGCGAGTGTCTTCGCTCAGGGGAACATGTAGGGTAATTACGTCCGATTGACTGAACAGGGTGTCGTTGTCGACATACTGCACCTGGTAGTGCAGCTTCAACGACTCGTTCTCAAATTTGTCGCTGGCGATGAGTTTACAGCCAAAGCCGTGCAGTATGCCCGCAAGCACCTGACCGATCTTACCGGTGCCAATGATACCAACCGTTTTGCCATGCATGTCAAAGCCCACCAGTCCGTCAAGAGAAAAATTGGCATCCATGATGCGGTGATGGGCACGTACCAGTTTTCGGTTGAGGGCCAGCATGAGCGCCACGGTATGTTCCGCAATGGCATAGGGCGAATAGGCAGGCACGCGGGCCACACGGATGCCCAGCGTCTTGGCCATGGCCAGGTCTACATGATTGAAGCCCGCTGACCGCAGGGCGATGTATTGGCAACCTCCCTGGTTCAGGACACTGAGGGCCTCTGCGTCAGCATGATCCTGAACAAAGAGGCTGGCGGCATCGCAGCCTTTGGCGAGTGGGGCAGAGGTTTCCGTGAGGCGCGCATCAATCATCACCAGTTCATGCTTTTGCTGGTTGGCTGCAAGCAAGGTTTCCATTTCGAAGGCGTGGGCGCTGAATATTGCTACTTTCATGGTGGGTTGTTGAGTCCTTAAAATACTAATAATGAGCATCCTGCCTCTTTTTGCCCAGACTCAAAAGGTTAAAAAAGTATTTGTGTAACCAGATGGTTACGTTATATTTGGTAACCGAACAGTTACTCATTTAATGAGAAGAGACATCTTCCAGGCGATTGCCGACCCGGTGAGGCGCGACATTATTGATTTGTTATCGCGACAGGAATTGACCGTCAAAGATTTGGCAGATCATTTTGACGTAAGTCGACCAGCTGTTTCAAAGCACTTGCGGGTGCTGAGTGAATGTGGGGTGATTACCGTTGAGCAGCAAGGGCGGGAGCGATATTATCGTATCCAGGCGAAGCAACTGGTGCCTGCCTTTGTGTGGATCGATCAATACCGAACGCTGTGGGAAAATCGAATCGACTCTTTTGACGAGTATGTAAATAAACTTCAAACCAAAAGCACAAAGAGATGAGCAAAGCAGATGAAGCCAGTCGTACACTCACTATCCAGCGCACACTCAACGCACCCATCGATGTTGTTTGGGAAGCCTGGACGCAGCCTTCGCACATTGCGCGATGGTGGGGCCCGAAGGGGTTACCGGTAAGGATTGTAAGCCATGACTTCCGGAAAGGCGGCAAATGGAAGTACACGATGACCATGCCCAACGGCCAGGAATTTGTGACCGAGGGCGAATACCTGGAAATTGAAAAGCCTACACGAATTGTTACCACGGCAGACTTTAAGCCGATGACCGAAGGCGTTACCCTGCAGGTATTGCTGGAAGCAAAGGGAGATCAGACTCTGTTTACCTTTAATGTCATTCATCCAACGAAAGAATACTGCAACCAGCAGGAGAAGATGGGATTTTACAATGGATGGGGGTCTACATTCACCAGGCTGGAAGAATATTTGAAGTCCTCGCTTGCCAGCAGTCGTCCTGGCTGAATTCTTGCCGTTGCTTCAAGGTTATTTCCTGCCAAGTGCTTCAGCCAGTCTCCTTTCAGCTTCAGCCCTCGCACCTTCTGCACGCATCATATTTTCCTCTGCTAGTTGGCGCTGCATCATGGCTTCTTTTTCGGCTTTTTTGGCGATTTCTCGCATTGCCTGGGCCTCTTGTTCCATCTCGAATGCTCTTTGTGCATTCTTTTCAGCCTGCGTTTTCTGATAGAATCCGAAAACAAGAGAGCCCACAGTGGTGATGGCCAAGATGGCGATGATGATGTTTTTTGTCATGGCGAGCAATTAAAGCTGGGAGTAAGATAGCGGTTTCAGAAAAACCCTCCTAATCTCATTCATGGCATTCTTGTATTCCTCCAAACCCACAATTCTTTTCCATTCAGGATGTTCGCCAAACTTCGCCCAGGTGGCGCGGTGCTCGTCCATGTCCTTGAATGCCAGCAGGTAGGTAAGACAGGGCAGCTGATCACCGGCTATGTTGGAACCGAAAAAAATCATGGGCAATCCCACCTCCTCAAAGATCTTGAATTCACTGTCGTTAAACATTTTGACTTTACGCCTCAACGCGTCTTCGTTATAGCTATCGTAGATCCTGAGCTCAAATACGCTGGCACCTTCACGCTTCACGAGCCTGGGGAAACCTGCAGTTGACCGGATGAGATTGATATTGATCCTTTTATAAGGCATGGTCTCGGGACTTGCATTCAAATAATCTTTGGCATCTTCCAGGTATTGCTTGTCTTTCAGCAACGCATCGCCCGCGGCCTGAAAGGCAGCTATGTTTTGATGTGGAATGAGCAAGTAGATTTTATTGGGCAAGGAGGCATCAGCCTCCTCAAAGGATCCTACATTTTTGATTCCTTGCCGGTTCAATGCCGGAATGAGTGCTTTTTCAATATAGTTATGCAGGACGTCAGCCGGCTTAAAGAATGTTAATTCATAGGTGCGAAGTTCATAAACCTCATCCTGGGCCTTCACCGATAGGACAGCCGTAAAAAGGAGAAAAGTGAACAGTGCTTTCTTTGTCATAGTCGTGGAATTGCTTCTGTAAGCTAACCAAAAAATGACAATGACCAGAGGATCTATGCGTGGTTTGACTACTTCAGCGCTTCAAGGCGTTTCAATAAGGGAGGATGTGAATAATGAAAGAAGACGTAAGTAGGGTGGGGATACAGATTGCTCAGCGTGTCCACACTGAGTTTCTTTAATGCCTGAGAGAGCGCGGTTCCATCAAATGTTTCCTTTGCGTAGGCGTCCGCTTCGTATTCGTTCTTCCGGCTGAGCATGCTCATGAATAAGCCGGTAATGGCGGAGATGGGAGAGAAGAGAATGCCGAAAGCCATCAGATTCAGGTGAATGGCTTGCTGCGATCCTCCCAGGGCCAAGGAAAGGTCTTCGTTGAACACCATCAGCGACAAGATGAAAAGGGTGAAGAAGATCTGCACCACAGATAACACATAGCCCCAAATGATGTGTTTCTTCTTGAAATGCCCTACCTCGTGCGCCAGTACAGCCACCAATTCCTCAGTTGTATGGTTTTCAATCAAGGTATCGAACAATACGATCTTTTTCTTTTTGCCGATGCCGCTAAAGAAGGCGTTGGCTTTCTTTGACCTTTTGCTTCCATCCATTACCAAGATGTTATCCAACGGAAAGTTTACTTTTTGAGCAAAGGCTTGGATGGCCGTTTTTAGCTCCCCTTCGCCAAGCGGGGTGAGCTTGTTGAACAGCGGCAAGAACAGGGAAGTGTAGAACATATTAACGAACAGGACAAACATGGCGGCAATCACACCAAACCAAATCCAGAATTCCGGGCCGATCACGTGTATCAAATAGATCAACAATGAAATCAGTGCCCCGCCAATGGCCGCACCTAACAGGTAACCTTTGACCTTATCGGTGATAAACGTTTTGACCGTGGTCTTATTGAAGCCATATTTTTCTTCGATGACAAAAGTGCTATACCATTGAAAGGGGATGGTAATGAGGTCGAAGGCGAGCACGATCAAACCAAAGAAAGCGAGGGCAAGGTAGATCTCATTATTGAAATAATCCCTGAGGAAACCGTCCACCCAACCATAGCCGCCAAGTGCCAACATCAGAAATGAAGCTGCGAAACCAAAGGCGGAAGTGATGAACGAAAACCGGGTTTGCTCGCGCTGGTATTCCAGCGATTTCAAATACTTGCCTTTATCGTAGAATGCGGCAATTTCCTCTGGAAGGTCCTTTCTCAGCGCTTTTAAATTCAGGTAGTCGAGCACTTGTTCGAAAACGTAGCCAATGGCCACAATAGAAAGGATAATCGTGAGAATCGTTTGAGGAGTCATGTCCGCTGGTCTAATTTTGTCGCAAATTTATTTCATTCCATGGAATTTGGCATTAACACCCCGGCCTTGTTGTTTCCAGCGATCACCCTCATGATGCTCGCTTACACCAACCGCTTTCTCGGCCTCGCCAGCCTGATAAGAAATCTTCACACGAAGTTCAAGCAGGTGCCGGAAGAACAAGATAAAATCAAAGAGCAAATCAAAAACTTACGAAGAAGATTGGAGTTGGTGAAGCTGATGCAGGCGAGCGGCATTGTCAGCTTTTTCCTTTGCGTGCTGTGCATGCTGTTCGTCTATTTCAATTTCGAAGTGTGGGGTTTCGTGACTTTCGGTTTGAGCCTGGGTGCGTTGTTGCTTTCTTTAGCGATGTCTTTGAATGAAGTGTACATCAGCACCCGCGCATTAGAGATTGAACTGCAGGATATGGCCGAGGATGAGAGTCTGAGGAAATAGTCGTCTGTTACCGGTGGCCGGCTTGCCAGTCACATTCAAGATTCAATGTCCAAAATTCAAAATTGGGGGCGTTGATGTTTTTTCTTAACCCTTTGCGCCTCAGCGTCTCTGCGGTTATGTTGTACGCATAGTTCACTCGGGGGCAAGCAACCTCTTCAATGCTGTTTCTGTCTTATTGAAGCTGAACTGACCAAGCACGTCCCTCATCATCCGCTTGATCTCCTCATTTTTCAAGTTGCCGATACTGCCCTCGTGCGTGTGCTTGATGTCAGTGGAGTTGGTGAACTCTCCTCTTTCGATGGCGCGTCCAATTTGTTGATATGCATCGCGGAACGGCACACCTTGTAACACGAGTTTGTTAACTTCCTCCACACTGAACAAGAACTTGTATTTTTCGTCTTTGAGAATGTCCTTCCTTACCTCCAGGTTGGACAACATCAGATGCGTCATTTGCAGGCAATCGCGGAGCATGCCAAAAGCAGGAAAAAGCTTCTCTTTGATGAGCTGAAGGTCGCGGTGGTAACCGGAAGGGAGGTTAGTGATCATCATCGCAATTTCGTTCGGTAGCGACTGCAGGCTGTTGCAGCGACTGCGAATCAGTTCAAACACATCCGGATTTTTCTTGTGCGGCATAATACTGGAGCCGGTGGTCAGTTCTTCCGGAAAGGTGATGAATGCAAAGTTCTGATTGAGGTATAGGCAAGCATCCATCGCCAGCTTCGCCAGCGTGGCAGCCACATTGGCCAGTGCCTGCGCCACAATCCGTTCAGACTTGCCCCGACCCATTTGCGCATACACCACATTGTAGTTCAGATCGTCAAAACCGAGCAATTCCGTTGTCAGCTTTCTGTTTAACGGAAAGGATGATCCATATCCAGCGGCCGATCCAAGTGGATTCTTGTTGACCACGCGATAAGCAGCCTGTAGCGTGATCAGGTCATCAACGAGGCTTTCCGCGTAAGCGCCCAACCACAAACCAAATGACGAAGGCATCGCCAATTGAAGGTGCGTATAACCTGGCAACAAATGATCTTTGAATTTATCACTCTGCGTGATCAGCAAATCAAAAAGCAGTTGAATATCTCCGGTAAGCTGTTGAAGCTGATGACGAAGAAATAGCTTGATGTCTACCAGCACCTGGTCGTTCCGCGAGCGGCCGCTGTGGATTTTCTTCCCTATGTCACCCAACTTTTTGGTGAGCAATATCTCTACCTGCGAGTGGATGTCTTCAACACCCTCTTCAATTTTGAAATTCCCCTGTTCAATTTGGGTGTAAATCGATACCAATTCTTTGGAAAGTTGCCTAAGCTCATCACTCGTCAGTAAACTGATTGACGCCAACATGCGGATATGTGCAAGGGAGCCCAACACATCAAAATGCGCCATGTACAGGTCCATTTCTCGGTCTTTACCTACCGTGAAGATGGTCACAGCATCGAGGGAGGCTTTATCTTTCTGCCAAAGTTTCATTTTCTAATCTAGGATTACAGCTGTTAGTTACCTTTCGTACAAGATGAAGTTGATTCCTTCAACGCGCGATAAACCTTTGTCTGCGGAGATTAATGGTACATCTAAGAAAAGGGCGGTTGCCATCAAGATACTATCTGGAAGTTTGATTTTGTGTTTCTTCCTGAGAGTTACAGATTGTGTCTTAATTTCGGGATTAATGTCAACGATATAGCATTGCCCTAGAAAGTGACTAATTTTTTCGCTTTCACGTTGAGTCATCGAGGAAAATCCCAATAGTTCCAGTTCGAAAATGAATGAGACGTAAACAGTCTTTCCTTGTAATAATTCTGCAAGTGTTTTGTCGCCCGACAACAAATAGATAATGATGTTGGTATCCAGCAGGACCCTATTCCCACTCATTGCGCCACTCTTTTTGCAGTGTTAGGCCGTCCGCCTTAAATTTCACCTTTCTGCAAAACTGGTAAGCATCAAGTGTTTTTTTGGCTGGGGCCTTCTTTGCGTCAGCGATGACAGCTCTGAGTCTCTTTTTTGGCGCGCCTTTTTTGAGAATTGTTACCATAATCAAAGATACTAATTTCTGAGGTTTTGATAAGGGTCATTGGCCCGTAACCACACCAATGAACATTTCATTTTTTCCAGAGCGTCATGGTGAGTTACCAGTTACCGGTTACCAGTTTCCGGTGACTGGACACTGGCGACCGGCAACTGTCTTATCAATTTAATATAATCCTCAATGCCCTTCTCAATCTCCTCCACATAAATAAACTCATCTGCGGAGTGCGATCGGGCCGAATCGCCCGGACCCATTTTAACGGAAGGCACAGGAATCAGCGCCTGATCGGATGTGGTGGGGGAGCCATACATCTTCTTGCCGAGTTTTTCTGCAGCACGGACCAGTGGATGGTCGTTGGCAATTCCGGATGGACGTAGTCGCAGCGACCGAGGTTTTACTTCACACTTTACATGTTGCTTCACTACTTCGATCATTTCTTCCAACGTATAGGCATCCGTCACCCGGCAATCAACGGTAAACTTGCATTCAGCAGGCACCTGGTTGTGCGCCTGGCCAGCGTGGATCACGGTTGCCGACATCTTCACTTTTCCCAGCGATTTGCTCACCTTGGGAAATTCAAAGGTTCTGAACCATTGAATGTCTTGCAATGCCTCGTAGATTGCATTTACCCCTTCCTCTCGCGCGGCATGCCCGGCCTTGCCCCGGGCGATGCAGTCAAGAACAAGCAAACCCTTTTCAGCAACAGCCACTTGCGTCAAAGTAGGCTCACCCACGATGGCACAGTCGATCTTGGGCAATTCATTCCAAATGCTTTCGATGCCGCCTGTTCCGGAGATTTCTTCTTCGGCTGTTGCGGCCAATACCAGGTTGTAGGGAAGTGACTGACCCTGAAAGTGCAGGAAGGTGGCGATCAGGGCCACAAGTGGGCCGCCCGCATCGTTGCTGCCGAGACCAAACAACTTGCCATCAATAATCTCGGGAGCAAATGGGTCGCGTGTATAACCTGGGTTGGGTCTTACCGTGTCGTGGTGCGAGTTCAGGAGGAGGCAGGGCTTCGATGGATCGAACGTCTTACCCACGGCCCAAACATTGTTGCCGCTACGTGTAGTCTTAACACCATGACGCTGCAGAAACTCATCAATCAGGCTGGCAGTTTTATCCTCCTCCCGACTGAAAGACGGAATGCTGATGAGTTGGCGCAGCAGTTCTATGGCTTCGGCAGTGAGGGCGTCCATTACTGTCGGATGAGCGTCCCTTCTGTTTCCTCGCCCATGTTTTTCAGAAGGTCCATGGCGTCTCCGATCAGTACTTCACTCACGCCACTTTGAATGGTACGAAAGGCATTTTCAAGTTTTGGCAGAATACCTTCTTTCAATGCGCTTTGGGTTAGTAGTTCCCGGTAGCGGGAGGCGGTCAATAGATGAATGACGGACCCATCATTGTCTACATTTTCCAACACGCCCTTCTTTTCAAAACAATAAATCAAACGGATGTGAAAATGTTTACTCAACGCAATTGCCAGGACGGATGCAATGGTGTCGGCATTGGTATTGAGCATGGTACCATCGCCATGGGTGAGCGGTGCAAACACGGGCGTCACATTTTGTTTCAGCAAAAAGTAGAGCAGGGCTGTGTTTACGTAGTCAGGCTTGATGTCCCCCACGAAGCCATAGTCAATCTCTTTGACCGGGCGCTTGGTGGCTTTTAATAGATTGCCATCGGCACCGGTTACGCCCATGGCATTGCAATGCTTTTGCTGAAGCTGCGCCACTAGCTTGCGGTTGATGAGTCCGCCATAGACCATGGTGACGAGGTCCAGCGTGGCTTTGTCCGTTATCCTGCGTCCGTCAATGTAGTTCGATTCAATGCCCAGATCGGTTCCAATCTTCGTGGCAAGTTTGCCGCCACCGTGTATCAAGATCTTGGGCGCTTCAATGGATGCGAAGTCGGTGAGAAAGCGTTCGAGCTTTTGCTCATCATCCAGAATGTTGCCTCCGATTTTAATGATATACAACTTTTGCATGACGACTAATTAGTTTGATTGAAGGATTTCAGCCAGCACGGCTTGCGCTGCCCAAATGCGATTGCCTGCCTGCTGAACAACTACGGATTGCGGGCCGTCCAGCACTCCATCTGCAATAACTACATTTCTGCGAACAGGCAGACAGTGCATGACTTTCGCCTGATTGGTCTTGGAGATCTTTTTATTGGTGATCATCCAGGATGGATCCGATTGAATGATACTCCCGTAAAGTTCATAAGACGACCAGTTTTTCACGTACACAAAATCTGCCCCTTCCAGGGCTTTGTCCTGATCGTGTTCAATCGCTGCATTGCCTGTGAATGTTTGGTCCAGGTCGTAACCTTTGGGGTTGGTGATCACGAAGTCCACCTCGCTCCAATGGCTCATCCATTGTGCAAAGGAATTGGGAACGGCCTGGGGCAGGGCCTTCACATGCGGTGCCCATGTCAACACCACTTTGGGCTTGCGATCCGTAGGCATGTGTTCCTTGATGGTCATCGCGTCAGCCAGGCTTTGCAGGGGATGCACCGTGGCACTCTCGAGGCTTACAATTGGAATACCTGCATACTTTACAAATTGCTGAATCGTATGCTCCCGGTAGTCTTCATCACGATCCTTCAGGCCGGGGAAAGTGCGAATGCCAAGTATATCAAAATACTGACCCATCACCGCGGCTGCCTCTTTCACATGTTCAGCTTTGTCACCGTTCATGATTACCCCTTCGTTCAGTTCCATCTGCCATCCCTCTTTATCAAGATTGAAAACGATCACCTCCATGCCCAGATTTTTCGCGGCACGTTGTGTACTGATGCGCGTGCGCATGCTGGGGTTGAGGAAGATCATCCCCAAGGTTTTTTGTTCCCCCAGCGATCTATGTGCAAATGGTGAAGCCTTGTGCGCGAGGGCCGATGCGATGAGCGCAGGCAAGTCCTTTACATCATGCAGGTTAAGAAATTGTTTCATGCGCCAATGGGCTGATTCAGTTCAACTTTCAGTGCATCCAGTAGCAGGTCAGCTTCCGCTTTCGTAATCGCCAGGGAGGGCAGCAAACGCACCGTGTTGGGTTTGGCTTCTCCTGTGAAAATATTGTGTTTGAACAACAATTCCTGCCGTAAAGAGGCATGCTCGGCATCCAGGTCGAATCCAATCATCAGGCCTTTGCCTCGCACTTGCGTGATGGGGGTGAACTCACAAAGCTCGCGCATCCAATAAGATCCAATTTCGCGTGCATGGCTGATGAGGTCTTCCTGCTCTATTACGTCAAGCACGGCCAGTCCTGCTGCACAGGCCAAATAGTTGCCACCGAATGTGGTGCCCAACAAGCCGTAAGACGGGCTCAGGTCGGGATGAATCATCACCCCTCCGATAGGAAAGCCGTTGCCCATGCCCTTGGCAACCGTGATGAGGTGAGGCGTTACGCCAGCGTATTGGTGAGCAAAGAATTTTCCTGAACGTCCATAGCCAGACTGGATTTCATCCAGAATCAACAGCGCACCGATCTCCTCGCACTTCTTTTGCAGGAGTTCGAGGAATGCATTCTCTGGTGAGTGAATGCCTCCCACACCCTGTATGCCTTCGATAATGACCGCTGCCACAGATTTATCTATGGCCTCTTCCAGGGCTTTTACATCGTTGAGGGGTAGGAACTGGATTTCATGGCTGGCGTTAAACGGTGCTACAATTTTTGGATTGTCGGTAGCAGCCACGGCACCAGAAGTGCGACCATGAAATGCTTTTTGAAACGCGATTACTTTTTTTCTCCCGGTAGCGAAGGAAGCGAGCTTTAATGCATTCTCGTTCGCTTCCGCCCCCGAGTTGCAGAGAAACAACTGGTAATCGGGATAACCTGACAGCTCACCCAGTTTTTCGGCTAACTTCTCTTGTAAGGGATTTTGAACGCTATTGGAATAAAATCCAATTTGATCCAGTTGTTGCCTCAGCGCCTTTACGTAATGAGGGTGCCCGTGACCGATTGAAATCACGGCATGGCCACCGTAGAGGTCGAGATACTTGACGTTGTTCTTATCCCAAAGCCAGGAACCCTTGGCCTTAACCGGCTCAATATTAAACAGAGGGTATACGTCAAAAAGCTTCATCGGTATTAGTTACGAATGTTGTTGATCTTTTCATAGGAGCTCAGGATGCCTTTTATTAATGCTGAGCTTAGCCCCTGGTGCTCCATCTCATTCAATCCAGCGATGGTGCAGCCTTCAGGTGTGGTCACCTTATCAATTTCAATTTCCGGATGCGAATTGTTTTTTAGCAGCAGAGACGCGGCACCCAGGGCCGTTTGCCCTGCAATGAGTTGCGCCTCTTCCGCATCGAAGCCAAGTTGAATACCGCCTTGTGTGGCGGCACGCATGTATCTCATAAAAAAGGCGATGCCACTTGCGGCCAACACGGTGGCAGCCTTCATCAGGCGCTCTTCAATAATGAGCGTCTGGCCGAGCGGCTCAAATAACGCTTCAATCCGACTCAGCGTCTCTTTCGGTGCATTGCTCGAACAAATGCATGTCATGGATTGCCCGATGGCGATGGCGGTGTTGGGCATGGCCCGCACGATCGCGATGTCTTTGTCCACAAGCTTTTGGATCTCTGACGTGGTAACACCGGTGATGGTAGACACCAGCGTATGCCTTCCCGGTTCCAGTTGATTTTTGATCTCTGCGATTACATCGGCCAGTTGCTTTGGCTGCACGCACAATACAATAGTCGATGCCTGTTGGGTTGCACGTACGTTGTCGTTCGAAATGTTGAATCCCTCTTTCTTGAGCTCCTCAATTTTGGCAACGTGTCTGCGGGTGAGGATCAAATCGTCCTGCTTGTATTTGCCGGAGCCAGTCAGCCCACGTGCGATGGCCACACCCAGGTTTCCTCCCCCAATGATCGCAATCTTTTCCATGACTAAAAGACAGTTGATTTAAGTTGTAGTCCCGACTTCTCAGGCAAACCGAACATCAGGTTCATGTTTTGCACGGCTTGTCCGCTTGCGCCTTTCAGCAGGTTATCGGCCACCGAGTGCACCACCAGCTTGTCACCTTCCTTTTCCAAATGGATCAGGCACTTGTTGGTGTTCACCACCTGCTTCAGGTCTACCATGTCATCAACCACATGAGTGAAGGCAGCATCGTGGTAGAAGTCCTCGTACAACGACTTGGCTTGTGGCAACGACAGGTCGGAAGTGACGACCGAGCTCACAAAAATGCCTCGCGTAAAATCGCCACGCCACGGCACGAAGTTGATGGCCTTCCCAAATCCTGGCTGAAGTTGTTTGATCGATCGGGTGATTTCGGCCAGGTGTTGGTGGGCAAGTGTCTTGTAGGCTGAGATGTTGCTGCTCCTCCAGGTGAAATGTGTGGTGTCTTGCAATTTTTGGCCCGCACCCGTTGAACCAGTGATGCCCGTGCAGAATACTTCGTCCAGTTGTCCGGCCTTGGCCAGTGGCAGCAAGCCAAGTTCAATGGTGGTCGCAAAACAGCCTGGGTTTGCTACGTTACTGGCAGAGACGATGACTGCCTTGTTCAGCTCCGGCAGACCATAGATAAATTTGCGCACTCCTGATTGCTGACCCAGTCGGAAATCCTGGCTCAGGTCGATTATTTTGATTGTGCTTTCAATCTGGGTTTCAGCCAGGAACTTTTGACTTTCGCCATGACCGAGGCAGAGAAAAAGCACGTCCACATCTTGCCGGAATTTATCGGTAAAGACGAGCGAGGTATCACCGACCAAATCCTTGTGAACACGGGAAACGGACTGGCCTGCATTGCTCCGACTGTGAACGAATATCAATTCGACCTCCGGGTGGTTCACCAACAGCCGGATGGTCTCTCCACCGGTGTAGCCGGCTCCGCCAATAATTCCCACACGTATGCGTTGTTGCGACATCGTCAATTATTTGTTTCAGCGGTTTCTTTCACCTTATGGAATATAGATACCTGGTTGCCGAAGATCTTGGTAAAACCTTTTACATCGTCACCTGTCCACCCCAGGTTCATCTCACCGTACTTTCCAAACCTGGCCGACATGAGGTCGAAAGGTGATTCGATGCCATTGACTTGAAATCGATAGGGTAGCAACGTCACAGAAACTTCACCGCTCACATTTTCTTGCGCGTTTGTCAGAAAAGCCTCTATGTTACGCATCACCGGGTCAAGATATTGACCTTCGTGCAGCCAGTTGCCATAGAACTGGGCCAGTTGATCTTTCCAGCTCAATTGCCACTTGGTAAGCACATGTTTTTCCAAACCATGATGTGCCTTAATGATAATGACGGGGGCAGCCGCTTCAAATCCCACTCGCCCCTTAATGCCGATGATGGTGTCACCCACGTGAATATCGCGGCCAATGCCGTAAGGGCCGGCCATGTTCTGCAAATGATGAATGGCATCGACCGGGTGCGCAAACTTTTCTCCGTCAATGGCCATCAATTCTCCCTGCTTGAAAGAGAGCTTCAATTCGCGGGGTTCTTTCGCGGTCACTTGTGTGGGCCAGGCGTCTTCAGGCAGCATGCCCAACGAGTTGAGTGTTTCTTTGCCGCCCACACTTGTACCCCAGAGGCCTTTATTAATAGAGTATTTGGCTTTCTCAAAGTTAAATTCTACACCCTTCGACTTTAGGTAGTCAATTTCCTCCTCCCGGCTCAACCGCATGTCGCGGATGGGGGTGATGATTTCCATCTCAGGTGCAAGAATTTGAAAGGTCATGTCAAAACGAACCTGGTCATTGCCAGCCCCCGTGCTGCCATGGGCCACCGCATCGGCATGCACGGCCTTTGCGTGAGCGGCTACGGCCAATGCCTGCGACATTCTCTCCGCACTCACACTCAGAGGGTAGGTGTTATTCTTCAGCACGTTACCGTAAATCAGGTAGCGGATTACTTTGTCGTAGTAGTTCCGCGTTTCATCAACGGTTTTGTGCGAGGCGACTCCCAGTTTGAGCGCACGTTGCTCAATTTCCTTCAACTCCTTGCTGTCGAAGCCACCCGTATTTACCGTAACGGTATGCACGTCATAGCCTTTGTCCTCGGAAAGGTACTTGGCACAATAAGAGGTATCCAGGCCGCCACTGAAGGCGAGTACAACTTTCTTTTTCATTACCAGAAGAAAAGGATTTTGGAAAGTACGCTCGAACCGCCATTGTTGGGATTCTTGTCGTTGTTCTTTCTGCTCTTGAGTAGCACAAATTTCTTGAACTTCACCCAGCGTTCGAACAGGCGGAAGTTGCCCTTGAACTCACGCTTCGTCTTTTGACGCACCACACCGGCAGGCGTCACGATGGTTACGGGCTCGGGTTTCACACCTTCATTGGCTGTGGCCGGATCATAAAGCATGGCCGTGCAAATGCAGTTTTTGCGATTTTTGGCCATGAGGATTTCATAGTTGATGCAACTCTGGCATCCCTTCCAGAAGGCATCGTCCGAGGTCAGCTCGGAGTAAGTCACTGGCTTGTACCCCAGGCTCGAGTTGATTTTCATCACGGCCAGGCCCGTGGTAAGTCCAAAGATCTTCGCATTGGGATATTTTTCCCGCGAAAGGTCAAAGATCCGCTTCTTGATATCGGTGGCTACGTGGCCTTGGCGGAAAGGAGGTGACACAATCAGGCCTGAGTTTGCTACAAATTGTTTGTCTTGCCACTCTTCGATGTAGCAGAAGCCTACCCAGGTGCCATCGCTGGTCACCGCGATCACGGCTTTGCCCTCTTCCATCTTGCGCTCCACGTACTCGGGCGAGCGTTTGGCAATGCCGGTGCCACGCGCTTTGGCCGATTCCTCCATCTCGGTGGTGATGGTCTCCGCATAATGTTTATCGTTGGCGGTAGCCAACCGAACAATGATATTGTTGTTGTCCACTTTTGTTCTTTGTTAGAATGATAAAAATGAAAAGTGCCGAAAAAGCACAACTGGCGAAATGCTCCGCATTTCGCCTCTGATCAAAAAGAGTAGGATCAGGATATCAAATGCGGATATGCCTTCGGGGTCGCCTTACCTCTTGCGGAACGAGGTGGGCGTGGGGATTTAACCATCCCGCCAGGGCGGGGAGGGAGAGAAGGACTTTGCGTCCTTGCTGCTCGATAATGGTTATGATCTTCTTCAACTTCAGTTAGTGGTTTTGACGTTGGTTACCCTAAAGCATTCAAAAAAGTTTGTGCAAAGTACGGGCTATTATTTATAAATGTTAAAACAAATCTTCATTTATTTCAGCTAACAGCTATTAGGCCGTCTTCACCTGGTTCTCGGTATATAGACGTGAAAATTAACATTAGGTTTAATCTGCTTTGGCCTTGAACGGGTATCTTGCTCTCTCGCATGAATGAGTTCCTAGACCAGTATGGCTATCTGGCGCTGTCGCTCGGCACTTTCTTTGAAGGTGAGACGGCCCTGCTTGTTGCTTCCTCGCTCGTGCACAAGGGCCTGCTCGAAGGGCCCTACACCCTTCTGTTCGGATTTCTCGGGTCCTTCGTAAGCGACTGGTTCTACTACCTGATTGGCCGACTCAACGGCAAGCACTTCATCGACCACCGCCCCAGGCTGAAGGCACGAGTGCAGCCTGTCAGGTCGTTCTTTGCCAGGCACCAACTTCAGATCCTGTTCTCCTACCGGTTCTTGTACGGCTTCCGGATCCTCATACCCCTCATCATTGGCATGAGCCACGTCACCCCGCTTCGGTACCTGGGCTACAGCATTTGCACGGGCCTGCTCTGGGCGCTCACCGTGGGTACGCTGGGCTACCTCATAGGCGGATTCTTTGACTTGACCATTGAGCTGATTGAGGAACATTTCCTCTTCCTTGTCGGTGGCTTTGCTCTCTTTGGAATGATCCTTGGCTACACCATCAAGTTTATTTTTGAACAGCGCATAGCCAAGGAAACGCAGTGACTATTCATAGCGAAGCGTCTGCGATGGATTGGTGAGGGCTGCCTTCACCGTTTGTGTGCTTACAGTCAACAACCCAATCAGTACCGCCACCACCCCGGCCAGTAGGAATACCAGCAAGTTGAGGTCGATGTGATACGCAAACGAGCCGAGCCAAGCATCCATCAGATACCACGCTACCGGCCAGGCTACCAGATTGGCGATCAAAATCAACATCACGATTTCTCTTGAGAGCAACTGAAGGATGGTGGGAACGGACGCGCCAAGCACTTTGCGGATACCAATTTCCTTCACGCGCTGCAGGGTATTGAATGTGGCCAGGCCGAACAGTCCCAGGCAGGCGATAAAGATGGCGAGCCCCGAAAAGACGCTGAAGAGCTGACTCTGTTTTTGCTCGGCTTCATAAAGCCTGTTGTAACGGTCGCTCATGAACTGATACTCAAATGGCCGGTTGGGCACAAACTCCTTCCATAACTTCTCGGTGTATTCGATCCCTTCGGTGAAGTTTCCGCCCGAGATCTTTACGGACAGGTTGCCGTATCGTCCAGACTCGCTCATATGAAAGACTACCGGAATAATATCCTGGTGTAGTGATTCGAAGTGGAAGTCTTTGACAATGCCGATCAGCTTGCCAAGGCGGCCGCCATATTGGAAGTCGTGATCAATGGCAGTTTGGTAATCAGTGATGCCGTAAGCTCGTGCGGCTGCCTCGTTCACTACGAAGGCGATGGAATCGTCAGTTGGAATGGCCTTCGAAAAGTTTCTGCCCGCGACAAACTCAATGCCATAAGTGGGAAAGAACTCGTAGTCAACCCGTACGTTCTTGGTTGTGATTTGTGTGTTCACCAGGCTGTCGCCCAGCTGTATGGCAGGTGCGCCTTGTGAATCCAGCAGTCTGCCCGTTGGCACCCGCGATGAGCGGCCCACGTTGCGAATAACTGCAGACTTTGTCATCTCATTGTAATAAGCATCAAAGGCATCGTTCAACTCGGGGTAGGCGGGCAGCGTAATCACCTGATCCTTGTCGAATCCCAGGTCGCGTTGATTAAGGTAACTCAACTGCTGAATGGTTATGGCCGTGGCGATGATCAGCACAACTGAAATGGCAAACTGGATCACCACCAGAAACTTCCTGATGAAGCCTTTTCCTTTGACCGATCCGGATTGCCCTTTCAGCGTAAGCGCGGGTTTAAATCCAGAGACGATAAAGGCAGGGTAGACACCCGCCAGCGCACCAATGAGGATGGCAGTGCCCAACAGCCCGATCAGTAACAAAACATTTTCAACAAAATTGATTGACAGCGCCTTGCCTGTAAACTGGTTTAGCCAGCTCAAGCCAGTCCATGCCAGGCCTATTGAAAGGACTAGTGCAATCAAAGCGATGATAATCGACTCGCTCAGGTATTGCGTCATCAACTGGTTCCTGAGTGCGCCCACGACCTTGCGCAGTCCAACCTCTTTCGATCTCTTGGTGGCCCTGGCCGTAGAGAGGTTGATAAAGTTGAAGCAAGCGATCAGCACGATGAATAAACCAATGACGCCCATCATGTAAACGTTGTTGATATTGCCATTTACCTCCAGTTCGTCATCAAGATGAGACCGCAGGTGTATGTCGGTTACTTTTTGCACGTGCAATGCCGTCCTTTTTGAAGCGACAAAGTCCGGAGGCGCACCGAAATTGGCGATGGCAAACGGGCCAAAGTGGCGGTCAAGGAAGTCGGGCAGTTGTTTTTCGAGTGTCTGTGGATCGACCCCTTCTTCAAGCAGCACATAGGTTCCGAAGGCATTATTTCCCCAATTCGATTCCAATCCCCTTCGGCCATACACATTGTCGTTTTCCAGGGTGCTAAATGATACCAGGTACTCCGGATGCCAATGAGATTGCGCGGGGAAGTCTTTGAATACGCCTGTAACTTCAAGGTCAAATTGATTGTTGGCACGCAGTCTCTTGCCTACGGCACTGCCTTCGCCAAAGAATTTTTTTGCAGTTTTTTCAGAAAGCATCACCGTGAAGGGACGCTCCAGTGCTGCGGGCACCTGACCTTGAGTCACCTCAATGTCAAAAATTTGGAAGATGGCAGGTTCGGCCACAAACAGATAGTCTTCAGAGAAGTTTCTTACCAGCTCACCATTTTCTTCCAGCCCGATCACCAGACCATAGTTAATGGTTCGCGCCAGCACTTCGATTTCCCCAAAGTCATTTTTCAATAAGGGGCCAATCGGGGGTGCTACGTTACCCAAACGAAGATTAACGGCTCCATCCGGAGAGATGAAGTCGCGTGTAATGCGATAGATGCGATCCGACTTGCCGTGATGCTGATCATAACTCACTTCATCAGCCACATACAGATAAATAAGCAGCGCACATGCCATGGCAAGGGCAAGTCCGGCAATGTTGATAAAGGCAGTAAGTCGGTTTCGAAAAATGTTTCTGAACGCAACTTTGATGTAGTTTTTGATCATAGGACTGACTTTGGCGGTCGTGGATTAGACTCTAAATATTGAAAGATGGTTACAGTAAAAGACCGTTCATCCCTTCGCAGGTTGCTTGGCGGTTTGTCATGACCTGGATGAGGGGGTTGGTTCATTGCTCCATTATTAACTGATTCATTCCGTTTTCAGGATGTTAGCCGGATTGATAAACGCTGCCTTGATGGACTCAAAACTGACCCTGTATTCGAGAATGTTTCGGATCGCGATTTTCAAATAATTCTTGATCATGCAAGCAGGGTTATTTTCAATGATATTTGCAAAATTGAAGTTGGTTACATCATTCTATTCACTTCGCAAGGAATCGACCGGGTCGGCCAGGGCTGCCCTGATCGACTTGTAACTTACCGTAAACAATGCAATGGCGATCGACAGCACACCGGCTAATGCCAAAATGGTGATGTCGATTTGAATCCGATAGGCAAACGATGTCAGCCATTCTTTCATCGCCCAAAACGACAAAGGCGCTGCAATGAGGAAACCAACCATGACGAGCTTGACATAACTGCTGGAAAGCAACAACGTAATTTGACCCATCGAAGCGCCAAGCACTTTCCTGATCCCGATTTCTTTCGTGCGCTGCTCGGTGTTAAACGAGGCTAGGGAAAACAGGCCCAGGCAGGCAATCGCAACGGACACAAATGCGGAGATGGCGAACAGCCTGCTGCGCTGAATATCCTGCTTGTAGAAGTCTGCCAAACGATCATCCAGGAAATTGTATTCAAGCGGATGGTTGGGATCCACCGATGCAATGATTGACTCCATCGATTTAAGCGCCTGATCAAGGCTGGTCGGCTGAAGCCTGACCGTGAAATAATCAATCGATTGAATTGGATTCGTGGGATGGGCGATGACCAACGGGGCGATCTTCTCGTGGAGGCTTTGGAAATTGAAATCACGAACGATACCCACTACCGTCACCCGGAACGGCCTTTCCAGCGCCTCATCAGACGCTCCAGAGCTTACAGAAGGAATCACGAGTTCATATCCTGGCCCATTGATACCCAGCAACTGCGCTGCGGTTTCATTGATCAATACCCGGAGTGAATCGGCATTTCCCGAACTGAAGTTCCGGCCATTCAGCAATTCAATTTCAAAGGTGGCCAGAAAGTCCTCATCGGCCCCGAAGAAGTAGGCCATGGATCCCTCCGGGTTTTCGGTGGTCGTAATTCTCGCTTGCGTAAGATTCTTCCACTCGCCCGGCACCCGGGAAGTAATGGCGACACTCTTCGTGGCGGGCATCTGCAATAGTTGGTTTTTGACGGTCTGAGCGCCCCGCCTTACTGCACCGCTGTTAATATCGAGTACCACGAGCTGTTCCTGGTTGAAGCCCAGGTTTTTCGTTTGAATGAATTGCAGCTGCCGATAGGCCGTGATGGATGCGATGATCAACATGATGGAAAGGGTAAACTGAAATACCACCAATCCCTTTCGCATCCAGGATTTTTGTGCGCCCTTGGCGATGCCTTTAATAGCGGCCACAGGTTTTAACTTCGAAAGGAAAAATGCCGGATAGCTTCCAGAGACCAATCCAATGATGCAGGCAAAGCCAACCAGGACAAGCAAAGTGTTAATGCGATACAACAGCTGTGTATCAATGGTTTTGTTCGTGAATTGGTTGAAGGAGGGAAGTAGCATGCTGACGACCGCCAGGGCCAGCGCAACGGAGATCAATGCCACCACGGTTGATTCTGTAATGAATTGCGCAACCAGTTGTGAGCGATGGGCCCCGGCCACTTTCTTCACTCCGATTTCCTTTCCTCGTGTGATGGAAAATGCAGTAGACAAATTGATATAATTAACGCAGGCGATGATCAGGATGAAAAGGCCCACGGCCGCGAAAATGTAGATGTAGGAAATGTCACCCGGGTGTGCATTGCTGCCACCGCGGATGTGGGCAGAATGAAAGTGAATGTTAGTCAGCGGCTGAAGCCAGAACGTGGACTGATGATCATCTTGCGTGCGATTGGCGCGCACGAGCGCATTCACCTTGTTGCTTACTTGTAGCGGATCCGCACCTTCGCGTAACAGGTAATAAACAACAAAATAGCTGGAAGTCCAATCGCTGGTTTGGAAACGTTTATACCAATCGCGTGAGGCGTGTGTCTGCATCGAATAAAGGATATCCACGCTGAGATGCGAATTGGACGGAAAATCCCTGTAAACACCTGTCACTTTGTAGGGGTCATTTCCTGCGAGCAGCGTTTTTCCTACAGATTGCGCTGTGCCGAATATTCTTTTCGACATGGTCTCAGACAAAATAACTGTATTCGCCTCCTCAAGGGCAGTGTGGCGATCGCCATGAAGGAGGGGATAGTCAAAGATTTCGAGGAAAGACTGATCGGCATAAATTGCATCGTGGTGGAAGTTAACTGTCTTCTCTTCGTTCGATACGTTCATCCTGCCAAAGCCGGTGATCTTTACAGCGTCCTCTATTTCGGGCACCTCCTCTTTGATGTTCGAAAGGCGAAAGGCCACCTCGGCATAACTCGTTTCTTCACCCGACTCGTTAGTCTTGTCCTCCACCACGCGGTAGATCCGATCAGAGGCAGAATGGAACTGATCAAAACTGAGCTCATCATGCAGGTAAAGTGCAATGAGAAATACGCAAACGAGACTGAATGCCAGGCCGCCAATGTTGATGATGGCGTATTCCCGGTGCTTAAAAAGGTAACGTGAGGCGATCTTGAGATTTTTGAACATGGTCTGAAGGTTTATGCGATTTTGGGAGAAGCGCCCCGACCCATGACGTTACTATTTGGTAGTTAGTGTGCGAGGTGAGGGCGTTTTCCATCACTTTGCGAACAATGCGATTATCGGTCCAAATGTCCTTTTTGCTGTGGGTGGACCCAAATCTGCCCTTTTCCTTTTCTTTTTGAGATTCTTCTTGTACGCGGGCGTGCGAAACCGTTCGCTGGCGGTCATCTCAATTTGAAATTAGAGATTCGAAATTCAAAACTGCCGGTGTAGAGGCGAAGCCTTGATCCGCCTCCGGTAAGGGCAAGATCTATGTTGAATATTGAATTTGAAATCTTGAATTTTAGGTATGGGAAAGAAAGATAAAAGGATAGATGCTTACATTGCCAAGTCGGCAGATTTTGCGAAACCAATCCTGGTTCATCTTCGTGAATTGGTGCACAAGGCGTGCCCTGAGGTGGTGGAAGGCATCAAGTGGGGCATGCCCGCATTTGACTACCATGGACCGCTTTTCATGATGGCAGCCTTTAAACAACATGCGGTGGGGGGATTTTGGAAAGCTCCATTGTTAAAGGACCCCAAGAAATACCTGAAGGAGCGAAAAATTGAGGGCGGTTCTGCGATGGGCCATTTGGGTAAAATGACATCCCTAAAAGACTTACCTCCCGACAAGGTGCTGAGTGACTTCATTTGGCAAAGTATGAAGTTGAACGAAGCAGGTGTAAAGCCTGTGAAAGTGAAAAAGATGAAGAAGGCCCTCAAAGCCCCGGAATTCTTTATGCGAGCACTTAAGAAAGACCATGATGCGTGGAAGGTGTGGGAGTCGTTCAGTCCGTCTAAAAAGGAGGACTATATTGAGTGGATGATTGATGCCAAGACGGTAGCCACACGCGAAAAACGATTGGTCACGGCCATTGAATGGATAGGAGAGGGAAAACCCAGAAATTGGAAATACATGAAAAAAGCCACCCAGTAGGCGGCTTTCACTTGATTGTGTTGCCCGTTATTGCCTAAGCACTGCACTTCCTGACCCGGTACTAATCGAAATTCGCTTGTCTGCACTTCCCCTGACTACCGTCTTCTTGATGACTGTGTCATCACCCATTTCAATTTCTTCCACGTTATCGAATTCGAATGGCGCCACAATATCACCATTGTGCTTGTTGGCTTTCATTATAATTTCACCCTGTATGACATTTCCACCAAAGTCAACTTCAGCATCGCCTGAGCCGCTGGCCACAGAGAGGTCGGCCGCGGGAGAAGCGGACAGGGCAAGCGTTGCATCGCCCGAGCCGGTTGCGAAGGAGCTCGCTCCAGTTGTTGCAATCTGCCTTCCGCGGATGTCTCCACTGCCGGTGGCCACTTTGAAGGCGGCCTGTGAATTATCAAGCCTGATGTTTCCCGACCCGCAGGTGAGCGACATCTCGCCACTGCTTGAATCGGCTGTGATCGAACCACTACCCGTGGTGGCTTGCAATTCACCTTTGACACGATTCAGTTCAATGTCTCCCGATCCGGTTGTGCTTTTGATCTCCCCGGTCAGGTTGCTAAAGGTGATGTCTCCTGAACCGGTAACGGCTGTCAATTCAATCTGAAGATCGCTGATATTAATGTTGCCGGAACCTGTAGTAAATCTCACACCGAGGCCGTCAGGAATTTTTAAACTCCATTGGGATTCGCCTCGCCCGCTGTTCTTCGACTTGAAAACCTCCTGGATTTCCAGGCGGTCGCCAACCTGTTCCATCTTTGGTTCGTAGTTGTTCGGATCGTACGTGTAGGTTACTTGTACAGACACATTGGCATCGTTGCTCTTTTCGATGTTCACATCACCCGATCCGGTACTCATGCGAATGCGCTTGATGCCCTTAAAAGTGTTGGAGGCTTCTTTTTGTGCCAGCACGGCCAAAGGCATGGCCAGGCTCGCCAGCAATAACACAACTGAGATTCTTCGAATAGTCATGATGTTTGGGTTAACGTTCAGGACAAAGACCTTCGATGCCCACGTGGGGTTGCACCGCAGTGGCAATCTATTGCAATCTTGGTGAAATTTCCACTACCTCGGCCGCCCTGAACAACATATCGGCAGATTGAAGCACTTTATTTCGCAGGTAATCAGGCAGTTCCGGATGGTCGGCCAGAAAAGCTTTGACGACCTCGGCCGCCTGCGGTGACTGGTGTTCCCCCAAAGTAGCTTCCAGCCAGCCTTTTGGGAAAAAGATGTCGCCTGTCAGCTGTATTTCTTCGATCATTTCAAGACTGGGTCTTATGTATTGGATTGATCGGGAGGCATGAAGGGGATGATGTAGCCACCGAAGGGCCTCCAGTACCCAGGGCTCATGTTCGCGGTTGGTAGGATTTTTGAGACTTTCAAAGAATCGATTTCGATCCTCATCGGAATGGGCAAGTGCCTGGCTTACAAATGCAAATTCCTGTTGACGATCGGGATTATCAATTCGCAACCGCTGTTTGGCAAGGATCTCACTGCTTTCGGCAGGTGTACGCACAGCAATTTCATAGGCAAGTGTCATGTAGTCGCGTTCGGAAAACTCAAGACCCAATGTTATTTCCTTGCCCCAGAACTTTCTTAAGTTCTGGATGGCTTCGGGCGTTGTGGCGATGCCGCGGTAACACTGATACAGTGTTCGCTTGCGAGACGGGTCAGTATCTAGAGCGATCAGGTCAAAAAGATGATTCTCCAAGGGGCTACTGAATGTGGCGCGACCCTGCGGACTTAGAAACTGCCAATAGGTGGTGGTCAGTCGATTGCACAAGTACTCAAGAAGCAGCGGGTCCTTTTCATTTTCGAGTGTTAACGAAAGGTTGCTGAGCAATTCATCCGGTGCTATTTCCTGATGGAGAAAAGCCTCCCAAAGATTTAACCAAATGCTGGCTCTCCCAATGGGATCTTCGAATTCATTCGCGTGCCTCAGCATGAATTGCAATGAGTTTTGATCAGTTCTAAAATATCCATAACCATTGCCCGTATAGTTGGGGATAACCACCCTTCCATCTTTCTGGTCCACGTTCATGACCACGCTGAGTCCATCAATCCAATCGATGTGGCTTATTTGCTCGCTCGCTGAATCGCGAAGCAGGTAAGAAAACGATTGGGGCCAGATCACTTGCTGATCATCATTGGTGACGGACACGGCCAGTCTCGTAGAAGTGGCTGCGACCTGGATTTCCGGCATGCCCGCGGTTTTGATCCATGCCTTGTTCCATTGGTTCAGGTCCAGGTTGGTGTGCTTCATCACCACGGAAATGAGATCGTCCCAACTGGCGTTGTCATACGAGTAAGTAGTTAAGTACTCCTGTAGTCCCATTTGAAAAGCACGTTCACCCACGAGTGTTTCGAGGTTGCGCATCATGATGGGCGCCTTCTGATAGATGATGGCTCCATACAATGAGCCGGCATTTTTCAAGTTTTGCAGGTCTTGTTGAATCGGGTGTGATCCCTCGCTTCTGTCGATCACGTAGGCGCCCGGATAATGGGCCATCACAAAGCGTAGGTCGTGGTTGATTTGTGGAAAGGCCGGGTTCACAATCTTTGCTGCCATGAAGTTGGCGAACACTTCTTTCAACCACACATCATCAAACCATTTCATTGTGACCAGGTTGCCAAACCACATATGGGCGGTTTCATGTGCAATCAGACTCGCTCTTCGTAGTTGCATATTCACCGATGCAGAAGGGTCAAGCATCAAACTGCTCTCTCGATAGAAGATGCTGCCGGGGTGTTCCATACCTCCGTACTGAAATGAAGGGATCAGGGCGAAATCGATTTTTTCGAAAGGGTAGGGGATTCCCGTGTATGCTTCAAGCCAGCTGACAGCTTGCTCGTGCAATTCCAGAATCTGGTCCGTGTTTGCTTTAACCTTGCCTTCATCTGTTTCGCGGTAATACATGTTCATGCCTTTGCCGGCTGCGAGTTTGAATGCGCCTGCTGCAAACGCAAATTGGTAGGAGCTGATCGGATGTGTTTCAGAAAACTCCATTCGCTTGCGCACACCGGTGGTATCAACCTTCACGGGCGAGCCGTTGGTAAGTCCGTGCCAGTTTACTGGCAAGTCTAAGGTCAATTGGAACTTCGCTTTGAGGTCGGGCTGATCAAACACAGGAAAGCAGGTAGAAGCCCTGTCTGGTACAAACAGGGTGTAGAGGAAGTCGTTGTTGCGGTTGAGCGACATATCTCCGGCTTGGAAACGGATGGTGATTTTGTTGTTGCCGGTTTTCATGTGATCATCAATGATGATGTGTTCATGCTGATGTTGCAAAGAAGCGGTTTTATCGTTGATGATTATCGACTGTAAACGGCCTGGATCTACGTTAAAGTCGAGCAGGAGTTGATCGGGAATTGACGCAAGATCAAACGTGATCGTCTCAGCGGCTTCAATGGGCTTCGTGACGGAGTCGGGGATGTTGAAGTGGAGTTTGTAATGGAGGTGGCTGATCAACTCCTTTCTTTCGAGTGCCAGCCTTTTCGAAATGCCTGCTTCCACAGCTATTTCACGCTTACACGCGAACACTACCAACGAGATCAATAGAAAAAGAAGTCCAACGGATTTGCTGTTCTGAAACATGACTTGAATTTAAGAAATCAATGGTTAGTCGTAACGCAGCGACTCAACCGGATTATTCAGCGTGACTTTTACCACCTGGTAGCTGACAGAGATGAGCGCAATCGAAACGGTGATGGCCCCGGCCACCACAAGAAACCACCATTGAAAGTTGATGTGGTAGGCAAACTGGCCTAACCACAAGGTCATCATCCACCACGCAAAAGGCCATGCCAGCAGATTGGCCAGCAGCACCAGGCGCATGAAGTCGATATTGAGCATCACCCCGAGATTCACGATGGTGGCACCCAGCACTTTTCTAATTCCAATCTCTTTGGTTCGTTGTTCTGTGGCAAATGTCGCAAGGCCGAATAGTCCGAGGCAGGCAATTGAAATCGCGAGCAACGTGAATAGCAGAAAGAGGGAGGCCACGTTAACCTCACTCTTCTGTAGGATTTCAAAGTTTTCATCCAGGAATGAATACTCGAAAGGGGCACCCGGTGCATGTTTTTTCCAGCTTTCCCGGATCAATTCGAGTGTGATCTCCCGGTTAGTATCTTCTATTCTAATGGCCATTTCCCAGTTGGGGCTCCTGCCGAGAATGATGGCGAGCGGTTGAATTTCTTCGTGCAGCGACTGAAAATTGAAGTCATGCATGACGCCAATCACGCGCCTCTCCAGATTTGCCACTTGGTCATACTCGGTAACCACACTTCGATCCAACGCGCCCGCAAGCTTCATTTTTTTAATGGCTGTTTCATTGAGGATCACCGCGGTTGAATCTGTTCCAACCGTGGGCGAAAAGAACCTGCCTTCTTTCATCGTGTACCCCATCGTGGTCAGGTGGTCGTAGTCCATTTCGTAAACCGTGATCAAGTGGTCTTGCTTGCTTCCAACCACACGAAACAGACTTTGCCAGTCCATCTTAGGTGGCAATCGGTTGCAGAAACTTGCTGAAACCACTCCGGGAATTTTTGATATTTCGAATTTGAAGCTTTCAGCATTCGACCCAAGATTCTTTGTGTGTAGCAGGTCAATCACATTTTCTTTCCTGAAGCCCAGGTCTGCCTTCTGGATGTAGTTGAGTTGTTGGTAAACCACTATCGTGGCGATAATCAGGCTGGCCGAAATAAAGAATTGAAAAACCACCAGCACGTTGCGCACGGTCAGCCATTGCAGCTTCCTTCTCAATTTACCCTTGAGTACCTGAATCGGAGTAAATCTTGACAAATACAAAGCGGGATAGCTTCCAGCCAGCAGTCCCAATACAATGGTTGAAAGTAGTGTTCCAAAAAACACAGCCGGGTGGAGCAGTACATCCATATTAATGTGCTTGCCGGTGAAATAGTTGAATGGCCCGATGAAGATGAAAGCCAGAATCATAGATAGTATGATGGCTACCGCGAGGTATAAGTATGACTCAAGCAGGAACTGATGAATGATCAGACTTACGTGCGCACCCATTGTTTTTCGAACGGCCACCTCCTTCGAACGGCTGGCAGATCTCGCTGTACTCAAGTTCATGAAATTGATGCAGGCCAAGAGTAGGATAAAAAATGCAATAGAACTGAAGATATAAATACTTTGAATGCTGCTGTTGGCTTCAATTTCGTTCTCGTAGTGTGCGCGCAGATGTATGCCGGTGAGGGGAATAGACGTGAAGTGAATTTCATTGCCCAGTTTTCTGAACTCCTCGATCGTGATGTTTCGTTTGACCCCCAGCTCCTCGTTAATCCGTTTGGTAAGCAATTGATTAATTTGAGCGAGGGTGTGATCGATTGACGCGCGCTTACTGATCTTAAAGTAAGTGGCTACGTCACCCCCGTACCAGCTATTTTCGTTTACTTCAGGCCATGATGACAACGACAGGACAAACGAATAGTGGAAATGCGAGTTTTCTGGCGGGTCCTTGGCGATTCCACTTACGAATGCTTCATATCCCTGTGCAAGGACTAGTTTTTTTCCAAGTGGACTTCGGTCGCCACCTCCCTTATAGCCGAGATATTTGGTGGCAGCAGATTCGGTAACGACCACCTTACGTTGCCCTGACAATACTTCGTTGGCATTGCCCACCACCAGCCCCTGACCGAAGAAGTCAAAGAAGTTCGAATCGGCAAGCAGGATATATTTTTCGGTAAATGCCTCACTGTCTATCCGCATGGGGAACGTACTCCAGCTGACGAGTCGTGAGGCTTCTTCAACTTCCGGTATTTTGTTCACGATCTCTCGTGCAACCCGACCGGCCGTTTGAGACGTTTTTATGGATCTTCGCTGCAGCCTGCCCTCCAGGTTGAGGCGATAAACGCGCTCCGCATCAGGGATGAATCGATCATAGCTCCATTCGTAGTGGACGTAGAGGAGGATTAGCAAACTGCATGTGATGCCAATGGTGAGTCCGAAAATGTTGATGAAAGAAAATGCCGCCTGCTTGAGCATGAACCGGACGGCAAGTGTAAGATAGTTTCGGAGCATTTAAGGTGGCGAATATAAAGGCTTTGTCGATCAGGTAGAAGTGCTTTTACAGGGTGAAAAAACGTGAGTGGGCCCCGCCAAGTCGGGACCCACTCATCAACCCCTCTACCTAACTCATCGCTTATCGACCCAACTCCATCAACCGTTCTACATCATTGTTAACTGACAGAATTAATACACAAGTGGCAGTGCAGAATACGGGACTTGTAATGCAGTGGTGACCACTCCAACTTCCATCGTCATTCTGGATGTTTAATAGCCGACCCGAGATATTATCGTACCAGTTTGTCCACGAAGGATCCTTGCCCACAATCATTGACTCGCCTGTTTGCAGGTAGCTTAGAAATTCCTCGCCCCCGTTGCTTCCAAACCCATCCATCACATCGGCCTGCTGCGACTTTAGCTTGGCGGACTGATAGACTTCGTACGCAGTAGCATGGCGCAATGCTTCATCTTTCCCAAATCCAATTTTTTCAAGATTTTCCGCAGTAGGCGCAGCTTGCGAGGGAAGTCGGTTTTGTCTCTTGGCTTTGTCCATTTCTTCCTCTACACGCCTAGCCTCTTTCGCGCTCGCCCGAGTCGATCCCGACACAGAATATAGGATTACGCCTGCGCCCAGGTCGGTCTTTACGTCCCCATTCTGAGCATTATAGTTTCCTTTTTGGAAATCGCGCGACCGGTTCAGCACCTGGTCATCCACGTTGGCGCCTTGCGCTTTGGCTTCCTCCAGGGCAGTGGTGGCAAAGGAAGATTGCAGCACTCCGGCCCAGCCCGAACCGGCAAAGCTGCCATCCTGGTTTTGAGATTGTTGAATTTTTTTGACACACTTATCCAATGCCCGCTGAACCCGTATGGTCATTTGTTCATCATGCTGGAGGTGATTGAGGGCGTTGGAAAGAAATTGAGTGGATAGAATTACATCGATATTGGCTCCGAGCTTACTTTGAATTTGTGTGCCACGTATTTCCGTAACCGTTGGGGAAGTTGGGGAAGACTGCTCTGCCTGCGTTACCACATAGAGAAGCGCCCTCCTCAATGGCTCGGCATATTTGCCACGGGTAGGCGTGTTGCCAGATCGAAGCAACGCCATGCCCACCATTGAGGTTGTGGCAGGGTCTGCAGGTACCGCATGCGGGTCCATTACATCTTGCCGTGCGTGGGTACCCGCACCCCAACCTCCGGAGGGATGCTGGGCTCGCATGAGCCAGGCCAGACCCTCTTTGATGGACGATTCAACCAACGGAGTTGAAAAGTAAACGAAGCTGGAATCGGAGGACTCCTCACCCATTACCGTTCGAAATACGCAACCTTGCGGAATGCTTCGATAGGTGGTTTTATTGATTCTTTTGTCCGCATTGAGGTAGCGGAATGACCACAGCCCGAGACAAAGCGTTGCCAGTATCGCGGCTGCCAAAAACTTCCATGTTTTCATTGCTGAGCGTTTTTTCAAACAGGATGCAGTTCAACCGGATATTCCACAAAAAAAGAGGCGCTCAAAAAGCGCCACTTCAAAAATGAGGTCAGAGACTTCGAATTACCGCCTCGTGGAAATGTTGGCCTCGCCAATGATGATTCCTTTGCTTATCCTGCCTCCGCCCCTAATCTGAAGCTCAGGCTCTCCAAACGCAGTTACCCTGCATTCCTCTGATGCAAGCACTTTGATCAATCCCTCGCCATAGATGCGCGTAGTGGTTGTATTGCTCGCCAAGCCAGCCGCATCAATGTTGTTTTCGCCAAATACACGGAGCAGTTGATCTCCGGTTTCGCCATCGCGAATCTTGATTTTGTTGGCGCCATACACGGAAGCTTTGAATTTGCGCGCACGCAATGAGGCCAGGTTAACTTCTGTTTCGCCATATACTTTCAGTTTGAACTTGTCTGACTCAATTTGACCCTCACTGTAAAGCTCCGTTTCGCCTCGCATTTCCACACTTTCCAACTGTCGGTAGGTAACGTAGGCCGTTACCGAGGCGTCCTGATAAATTCCTTTGGTGTATGAATACCCAGGTCCATCAAATCTTTTCTGGCGCTCAACAATTTTTGCGTGATCGAGAAAGAGATGCAGCTTGCTGCCCTGTACTTCCACGTTCATTTTGTCCGCATCCACGCCATGGTAAACAAGCTGTATGGATTCAGCGTCTCCTTTTTGCAGTACCACATTGATGTGAGGTGACGCCACAATCTTACTGAAAGACGGCAGCGATTCTATGGTTTGTGCCTTAGCCTGGCCCATCAGGCCCAAAATCAACCCGTTAACGATTGCCACGATTGCCAGGTTGAAGAGTAGTTGTTTTTTCATGCTGGTGCTGTTTCCAAGGAGATGCTCGGTTGGTTGAAAAGGTTGCTCGGGGGTTTCCATTTTTTTGCAATGTTAAGTTGTTTGTTTGCTAAATCGCCTTTAAGACAACCATTCACGCTTTAGCCCCCTATGAAGCACGCAAAGAAAGCTATTCATTTCTCAATGAATTTACCGGGTTGGACTGGGCGGCCCTTAGCGCTTGCGTGCTTACGATGGCAAGGGCAAAGAGCAACGCAATGAGGCCTGTGAGCGGGAAAATCCACCATAAAACTTCCGTGCGGATGGGGTAGCGCTCGAGGTACCAATTCATCAGGTACCAGGCAATTGGTGCCGAAATCACAAAGGAGATCATGACGAGCCTGGAAAAATCCTTGGAAATCAGGCCTACCAACCCAGGCACCGTAGCGCCCAAAACTTTCCTGATGCCGATTTCCTTGGTTCGCTGATCGGCAGTATATGAGGCCAACCCAAACAAGCCAAGTCCCGTGATTATCATGGTGAGTATTGCAAACAAGCTCGCCAGCTTGCTGGTGAGGTTGATGGTAGTAAATTTCTTTTGAAATTGAACATCGGCAAACCTGTATTGGAAGGGATATTCAGGCGCATATTTTTTGAAGATCTCCTCCACCTTGCTGATGGACTCTTGCAAGTCGTTGGTCTTGCGTAAACGGATCGACACCGATCCACCCCAGTCATCCATGATCACAAACATGGGGTTCACGGGTCGGTAAATCGACCCCATTAATACGTTGTCGACAACGCCAATCAGTTTTCTTTTGCCGCCCCATAGGTCAAGCTCCGTTCCGATCGGATCTTCCAGGCCCATGAGGTCCAATGCCGCTTTGTTGATGAGAATGGCCGAGCTATCGCTCTTGAAATCTTCGGAGAAGTCGCGGCCCTCCAGCACTTTAATTCCCATGGTCTTGGTGTAGTCGTATTCGGTAACAATGGTGGTAAAGATCACCCTCAGGTCTTCCGGCTTCCCGGGCCAGCCCAGGAAGTTGTTGGAATTGATATTGGTGATTTCGCTATTGGCACGGGTGACTGCTTCCACGACACCCGAATTGAGCAGGTCAAGCTTAATCGCCCTGTAATTGTCTGAAACCTCCTGGGTGTAGTCCACCGCCATCAGGTTTTCCTGATCGTAACCCAATTGACGACCCTTTACCAGCTGAATTTGTTGGTAAATCACAATCGTTCCAATGATTAACAGTATTGAAAAACCAAACTGCATGGTAACCAGAATTTTTCTTGGTGCGCTGGCGCCTTTCCCCACTGTGGGTTTTCCCTTTAATACTTTCACTGGCTGAAAGCTCGATAAATAGAATGCGGGATAACTTCCTGCCGTGATTCCGGTGAGCAGGATCATCGAAAGGGCAAACAACCAAAACTCTTTCGATAAGTAATCGATAGAGAGGGTTTTCTCGACCAGTGTGTTGTATGACGGTAGGAGCAGTTGTGCCAGGATGATCGCGATGGCGAAGGCAAGGAAGGAAATCAAAATCGACTCGCCAAGGAATTGAACAACCAGGTCATAACGCTTGGACCCCACGCTTTTCCGAATACCCACCTCACGTGCCCTGCGCTCTGATCGTGCCGTGGCGAGGTTCATAAAATTGATGCAGGCAATGATGATGATGAAGATGGCAATGATGGTGAATAGCTGCACGTAATCGCTCATGCCGCCAGCCTCCTTTCCATTTTCGAAATTGGAGTGTAACCTCCATCTCAATAGTGGATGCAAAAAGAATTCTTTTTTTGGATCCGTTTGCCCGTGCTCGGCCAGCATGCCTTTAATACTTGCCTCCACGGCTTCTTCATTGGCAGGGTCGTTCAATTCAACAAATACCTGAAAAGAATTATTGCCCCAATTGGTGGTGTTGTTTCGCACCCATTCGTTTACTTGCTCCCTGAACTTCCAGGTAAGCAGAAAATCGAATTGAAAAGAGGAGTTTGTGGGAACATCCTTCAGTATCCCCGTCACTTTCAAGTCTTCGGCATTGTCTACCCTAATTACTTTATTAAGCGGATCTTCATCACCAAACAAGGCTTTGGCCGTTGATTCAGTGATCACGATCGAGCGTGGGTCATCCAATACCTGGTCGGCTGCCCCATGCACCAACGGGTACTCAAACATTTCCAGGAATTCTTCGCTTACATAAAAACCACGTTTGTAGATTCTGTTTTCATCAACTGCGAGGAGGTGGTCGTAGCCCCAGTCGGTTACCAGCGATCGTTTGATGTGGCTATCAGCGGTTTTCAGGGCCTCATAGCTGGGCAGTGGAACAGATGTCCACGAATTGACCTTACCATCAAAATGGGCGTTGATCCACACCTGGTATAGCCGGTCGGCTTTAGGAAGAAACTTGTCAAATGAGGTCTCATCGATTACCCAAAGCATGATCAGAATCGTGCAGGTGATGCCGATGGCCAGGCCTGAGATGTTGATGATAGAGTAAACCGAGTTCTTGAAAAGATTTCGAAGGGCAATTTTAAGGTAGTTAGCTAGCATCTGTTGATGGGGTTATTCACTGCGTAAAGACTTCACTGGATTGCTAAGGGCTGCACGTACTGACTCAAAACCGATCGTTAGCCAGGCGATTAAGAAGGTGATGACGCCAGAAACCACAAAAATCAAAACTGACAGATCCATGCGGTAAACAAAGCTTTCAAGCCATTGTTCCATGGCGTAATACCCGATCGGTGCGGCAATGGCGAAGGCCAACAAAATCAACTTCAAAAAATCTGTCGACAACATGGCAATAATTCCTGGCACGCTGGCGCCCAGCACTTTTCGAATACCGATCTCTTTTGTCCTCCGCTCAGCCATGAATATGGATAATCCGTAAAGCCCAAGGCAAGAGATTAGCATGGCAAGGATGGTTGAGATCGTGATTACACGGGATACGCGTTGGTCTTTTTCATATTGAAGTTTGATGCTGTCCGCGAGGAACTGGTTTTCAAACGGGGTGGAGGGAACCAATTCTTTCCAGATGTGCTCCACCTGCGAACTGACACTGCTGTAGTCATTGCCCTTCAATTTCATCGTCATAAAGATGAACCCATCGCGTTGTGAAGGTATCCTGAACATGATTGGCGGAATGCGTTCGTGCAACGATTGCTGATGAAAATCCTCTACGACACCAATTATTTCGTGGTACATAATGTCGCCTGAAAACTCCGAGAGGAGTTGGGTACCCACTGCGTCTTCGAGGGGTATTCCGTACTCGCGCAAGCTGGCTTCATTTACGATCACTCTGTTTCTGGGATGAACGTTTGAAAAGCTGTCAGTTTGGAAAATGAAATGCCGACCGCCAATCAACTTCATGTCCAGCAGGTCGAGGTAGCGCTCGTCCACGTTAATCATCCTGTGCAACACTCCCTTTTCCATGGAAGAACCCTCGACATAAAGTGCATAGTCGCGCAGCAAGGGAGTGGAGGGCAGACTGGTGGTAGCCGAGACAGCCTCTACTCCAGCCAGTTGTGAGACCCTATCTCGCAAATTCAGGTATTGGGTGCGAGCTTCCTGCGTTCGGAGGGGAATCACCATGTTGCGGGTGGGATCAAAGCCCAATGATTTGTTTTGAATGAACTCAAATTGCTGATGGATAATGACGATGGTCGAAATCAGCGTGATGGATATAGTGAATTGGGACACCACCAATCCTTTGCGAACCCATTGTGAGCCGCCAGCCATTTGCTTACCCTTCAGGATGCGCGCAGGCTCAAATGCGGAAAGGAAGAAAGCCGGGTAACTCCCGGCAAGCGTTCCAGTCAGTAGCGTGATCAAAAGACCAATCCCCGTCACGAAAAGCAGGTTCGAGCCTTCGAGTGAAAGCGCTTTATTGGTCAAGTGGTTGAAGAATGGAAGTGTAAGTTTGGCGGCTGCAATAGCAACCAATGCGGAGATCACCACAATGGTCATGGATTCGCCAAGAAACTGCTTGACAAGGTTTCCACGTGTTGCCCCCAGCGACTTTCTCACGCCTACCTCACCAGCGCGCTGCGATGCCTTTGCCGTGGTGAGGTTCATAAAGTTGATGCATGCCAGTATCAAAATAAAAATGCCGATGGTCGAAAGGATATACACGTAAGTGATACTCCCCGAGCTGCCTCCCAGGTTGAAATTGTCTTTGAAGTCGGAGTAAAGGCGGATGTCATCCAGTGGTTGCAGGTGAATCTCCTTGATCAGCCCGGAGGCCTTCAGATCCGCACCGGCATATTTATCCATCAGTTGGGGAATCTTGGCCTCCACCTCTCGTGCGTGAGTCAGGGGTCTTAACTTCACATAGCCATTTGCAAAATTTTGCCATGCCCAGGTGGTGACTGATGAGATGTAATCGCCCCAACCCTCGCTCCGCAACGACATGTAAAAATCTGCGTCCAGGTGGGAGGGATTGCGGTAGGGTTTCAATACACCGGTGATGCGGAACGTGTCAATCGATGGACCGCTGTTGATGATCAGCTGCTCATCCAGTGGAGATTTTTCACCAAATATTTTCCTGGCGGTTTTTGATGAAAGCACTACGGTAGCAGGCTGATCGAGCACTGTGTGTCGATCGCCCTCGGCAAAGTCATAGTCAAAAACATCAAAGAAGGTCGAGTCCACCAGGTATCCTCTCTTTTCGTAGTGAAGGGCTTCACCGTACCTGATCAGGTGTTGTTCCACTTCAGGGGGGGTGATTACACGCGTGGCTATCTCCACTTCTGGCAGGAGATTGGGAAGCGCGGGAGCAATCGGAGGCGATACCCTCGGGAAAGTATTCTTCTCACCATCCTTGGTAAACCCAGTGTATAAACGGTACACCCGATCGTGGCCGGTGAAATGCTGTTCGTAGCTGAATTCGTCTTTTACATAGAGCGCCAGCAGGATACAACATGTCATGCCAACCGAAAGGCCGATAATGTTGATGAGTGAAAAGATCTTGTGCTTAAGGAGGTTTCGATAAGCGATTTTCAAATAATTCGATAGCATGCATAGTTGGGTTCAGGATGGAATACCCAATAAGATGCCAATGGTTACAACCGGATTATTATTTCAGAAATGGCCGTTTGGATGGCGCTGTAAGTACATCAGCGTTCAGTGGTGTTCGAAAACGATCAGCGTTGGCCTGAGAAGTACCGCATCTCTTTTTCACGCTCCTTTTCCTCTAATTCCCTCTTGATCCGCACTTTGGCAGTCGGCCCCACCATAATGGGGACGCGCTCCACCTCCACGTTGGCCAATTCCAGCCCGTACATTTCTTCGGTTGACAGGCTGAAACTCTTGATGAACCGGTACCCTTGAATGATCAGGTTGTCAAAAGTGGAGATCTCGCTATCAATGGACGCAAGTGAATGTAGAATGATGAACTTGAAGTCTGCCGGCATGCTGTGCCGCTTCAAAGAGTCATAGTGGCTTACCAGGTCAATTTCTGCACTCTCTGCCATGTCGTGCAGAATCTTGTTGAACAACAAGTTAACCCGGTGGTCTGCTTTGAAGCCCAATTTGATCCTGACGAAGAAGCATTTCTTCGGTATGATCGTATCGACAGAATATTTGCTGGTATAGGGGCTGTCGACTGTATCCACGTGGATGAACCAATAAACATCTGCCCGCTTAGGCCTTTTCTTAAAAATCGAATAAATGATATTCGCATCGATGTATCGCTTGCTGTCGGCCATGGCCATGTACACCAGGTTGGTTGCCTCCCTCGGAATCTTGTCATCTGCCTGAAGGTCCTGAATCAACGGTACATAGTGTTTCAGGTTCACAAAGTCCGTATGACGATCGCGGAGATGCCTCGCTTTCATGAGAATAAACATCATCAGGAAGAAGAACGAGGCAATGGTAAAGGTAAACCAACCACCGTGCACAAACTTGCTAAGGTTCGAAACCAAAAACATGCCTTCGAGGCTAAAGAAGATCAACGCGAGTGCCGTAGACCTGAACCTGGACTTCTTGGCTGTTGTGAAGAAATACACCAGCAGCGTGGTGGTCATCAACATGTCGAAGGTGATGGCAAGCCCATATGCTCCTTCCATGGCGGACGATTCGCGGAAGATCAGGACCACCACAATCGTACCGAGGCAAAGTATCCAGTTGATGGCGGGCAAATAGATCTGACCTTTGATCTGGCTTGGGTAGCGAACCCGTGTACTAGGCCAGAGTTTTAACTTCATGGCCTCGTTCACCAGCGTAAACGTGCCGGAGATTAATGCCTGGCTGGCAATTATGGCTGCCATCGTGGCGATCACAATACTGAAAATCAGGAGACCGTCAGGCACGATCTCATAAAATGGAATGCGACCATCGAGCACGTTTCCTTCCAAACTTAACAACCAGGCTGCCTGACCCAGGTAGTTGATCAGGAGACACGTCTTTACGAATCCCCACCCTAAACGAATGTTACCCTTTCCGCAATGTCCAAGGTCAGAGTACAGTGCTTCGGCACCTGTGGTACAGAGGAAAACCCCACCCAAAAGCCAGAACCCACCCGGATATTTTGTTAACAAGTGGATGGCATGTATGGGATTGAATGCCTTCAACACAATCGGATTTTGCAGAAGGTGAACCATTCCGAAGGCTCCGAGCGTGAGGAACCAAACCATCATGATCGGTCCAAAAGTTTTTCCTACCACGTTGGTGCCGAATTGCTGAAAGAAAAAAAGCAGGATAAGGATGACAATGACAACCGGCACTGTTGGGAAGTCCGGATTTCCAATTGTGAGACCTTCAATGGCCGCAGAAATGCTAATGGCGGGTGTGATAAATCCATCGGAGATGAGTGTGGCACATCCGATGATGGCGGGGAAGATCACCCACTGCACCTTATACCTTCTTACGAGCGCATACAATGCGAAAATTCCACCTTCACCTTTGTTGTCCGCGTTCAGCGCGAGGTATACGTACTTGATGGACGTGATCAGCGTGAGCGTCCAGATTACGCATGAGGCACCGCCCAGTACAAGTTCTTCGGTAATCGTGTGCTCGCCAATAATGGCTTTGAACACATAGAGGGGTGAGGTGCCGATATCGCCATAAATGATCCCCAGCGAAACCAGTACACCGGCAGTCGAGAGCTTGTTCTTCGTGGAATCTTTGATATCCATCTATATTTCTTCCTTGGGCCGGCCGATAATCAAGCGATTACTGCGGTCGTAAGAGAAGTAACTCCATACCCAGCTAAAGAAAGTGAATACTTTATTTCTAAATCCGATGATCGATATCAAGTGCACAAACATCCAGATGTACCAGGCAAAAAATCCCTGTATTTTCAAGCCTTTCAAGTCCACCACTGCCTTGTTTCTGCCCACTGTGGCCATGCTTCCTTTATCAAGATAGCTAAATGGCTTTAAAGGTTTGTTGCCGATTAGGTTTTTCAGGTTCTGCGCAAGCAATTTTCCTTGCTGCATGGCTGGGGGCGCCATCATTGGGTGACCGTTAGGATATTTCTCATCACCTTCCATCAGCGCCACATCACCGATCGCAAAAATATTTTCATGACCCATCACCCGATTGTAATGATCGACACGCAACCGACCGCCTTTCGCTATCGCGCCCTCGCCCAACCCACTGATGGGGTTGCCTTTTACACCTGCTGCCCAGACGAGCGTACGTGAAATCAACTTTTCACCTGTATTGAAAAGGACTTCGTATCCATCGTAGGACTTTACCGCGCAGTTCAAGTGCACTTTCACGCCCATGCTTTGTAAGTATTCCAGCGCCTTGCGCGAAGCCACTTCGCTCATGCCATTTAATAGCCGGGGGGAAGCCTCCACCAGGTGAATGTCCATGGCGCTGAGCTGCAGCTCTTTGTAGTCCTTAGGAAAAACATTATGCTTTAGCTCCGAGAGGGCACCTGCCAGTTCCACGCCTGTCGGACCACCCCCCACGATCACGTAGTCCATCAGGCTATTCATGATCTCCACATCATCGGTTAGCAATGCAATTTCCATGTTGCGAATAATCCGGTTGCGCACCTTGATGGCATCGGTGATGGTCTTCATCGCCATGGCGTTGTTTTCCACCTCCTGCATGCCGTAATAATTTGTGGCGGCACCCGTTGCAATAACCAGATAATCATATTTCACGCCACCGATGGTGGTCTCGATGTAGTTTTCTTCTGGTTTGATCAGATTCACTTCCCCCAGGCGGAAGTAGAATTCCGGCCGGTGCGCAAATCGCTTGCGAAACGGGAAAACGATTGAACTGGTCTCCAGGCCTGAGGTAGCCACCTGGTAAAGTAGCGGCTGAAACGTATGGTGATTGTATTTGTCGAATAGAACGACCTGGGCCTTCGCGCCACGCAGGTTACGAATGACCTCCAGTCCGCCAAATCCACCTCCAATTACGATGATTCGGGGCTGGCCCAAATCCGCAATACGTGTGCGTGTAGTAATCAACTTGGGCATTAAGGTGGCAGTGCGTAAAAACCGGGGCCAAATTTAAGGCAACACGAAGGATTTCCTCGCTTTTGAAAAATATTTAATTCAATGTGGAAGGGCCCTTGCAATAGATTTTAATTTTGCACTTAAATCACAAGTCACATGATTAAACAAACCCTAACGATAATTAGCCTTGGCCTGTTAATGGGCTGCGGAGGTGCTGAGACGGAAAAGCTCCGTTCACAAGTAGATAGCCTGAAACTGGAGTTGGAAACCAGCCAGCAAATGGCAGTTACCCTGCAGGAGGTAGGTGTTTTGATGGATTCCATCGATGCCAACAGACAGTTGCTGCGTGTTAATATGGTTGAAGGCACAACTTATGACGACTATTCGGCACGCATGAAGGACATCAACAACTACGTGCGTGATACGCAAAAGAAGATCGAAGACCTGGAGCGGGCCTTGAAGAAATCCAAAGGTGCAGCCAATGCGTTTTCTGCAACCATCAAAAAACTGAAGGAAGAAATCGAGTCCAAAAACAAGGAAATTGCAGCCTTGCAAGAGCAGGTGGAGACCTACAGGAATGAGAACCAAAACTTGATTCAAACGGTGTCGCTCCAGGAGGCGGAGTTGAAAGACAAGGCCCAGGAAATCATTACCAAGCAACAGGAACTGGCACTCATTGAGGCACGGATTCAGGAGTTGATGATCCAAAGCAAGGTGAGTGAAGCCGATGCCTATTATGCGCGTGCGGTGGCGGTTGAAGAAGCAGCCAATCGCACCAAGTTGGCACCTCGCAAGAAAAAAGAAACTTTAAAAGAGGCGCTCGATCTGTACAAGAAGGCGGTGTCACTTGGCCATACCGATGCGCAGGCAAAAGTGACGGAATTAGAAGGCAAGGTAAATTGATGTCCCAAACGAACAAAGGAGGGGCCCAAAACAGCCCCTTTTTTATTCCAATCCTACCAAATAGACTGTGTAGGTGATATAGCCGATGAAGAGCATCACGGCCTCCCAGCGATCGAGTTTCCGTTGGTTGAGGGTGAACATAAAGATAAGCAGGATCAAGCTTGCGCCAGCGGTGACGTGCATATCAAAATTAAGCTGAGGGTTATAGTTCAGCGGCTTCACCAACCCGGATGCGCCAAGAATAAAGGTGATATTGAAGATGTTTGAACCCACCACATTGCCTATGGCAATGTCAGTATTTTTCTTTGCCGCAGCAACCGCGGAGGTCGCCAACTCCGGTAGGGAAGTACCTGCAGCTAAAATGGTTAATCCGATAATCTTTTCACTGAGGTTGTATTGGTGGGCAATGGTAACCGCATTTTCAACAACCAGGTGTCCACCGCCCAACAGCATGGCCATTCCCACCAGCATGAACACGACCGATTTGGCCGTGCTGTGAATTTTGATTGGTGTTCCCTGGTCTAAGTCCCCGCTTCCACTCCGCTTCATGGTGCGATAGATGTAGGCCATGAAAAGTCCGAAAACGAAGAGTAGTATGAGCGCGTCCAAGCGACTCAAGGTATTACTTGTTGCACCGTTTACCATCGTGTCGTTAATCAGTACATAGAGTACCAGCACGGCCACAATGCTAATGGGCACTTCATACTTCACGGTATTTCGTTGAACCACCAATGGAAAGATGATACCGGCAATTCCCAAAATCATCAACAAGTTAAAATTGTTGCTACCAATTACGTTGCCAAAGGCTGCATCGTTGAAACCCTTGAAAGAGGCCATCAGGTTAACCAACAACTCGGGGGAGGAGGTACCAAAGGAGACCACGGTCAATCCAATGGCAATGTTGGAAATGTTAAACTTCTTTGCCGTGGAGGACGCACCGCTAACGAGGAAATCAGCGCCCTTGATCAAGATCACGAAGCCTGCAACCAGCAGGAGGAAATAAAGCCACATAGACGGGGGTTAGGGTCTTAAAGTTAAAACCATTTTTTGTATTTGAAATACCTCACCATGCCGAGAACCACGCCAATCATGATTAAAATCACCATCGGATATCCCCATGGCCATTCCAGTTCAGGCATAAAGTGAAAGTTCATGCCATATACACCCACAATAAATGTAAGGGGGATGAAGATCGTGGAAATGACCGTCAACAGTTTCATGACTTCATTCATTCGTGTATTTAGCGTGTTGATATGGATATCCATCAAACTGGACGTAAGATCCTTGTAAGTGTCCATTGAATCAATAAGATGGACCACATGGTCATAGACATCTGAAAAGAATCGGATGTTGGTGTCATCTACAAAGCCTGATTCATCCTTGATCAGTTTGCTCATGGCGTCTCTCAGGGGATACAATGCTTTTCTCAGGTAGATGAGTTCTTTTTTGACGTTTTGAATCTTTCTAAATTCATCACCGGTAGGGTTATTGTGTATGTCGTCCTCAATTTGCTCTACCTTTTCTCCCACGGCATCGAGTATCACGTAATAGTTGTCAACAATAATGTCAACCAGTCGGTAGAGCAGGTAGTCTGCTTTCTTTTTTCTCACTCGCCCCTGATCAAGACGAATTCGCTCCCGGAAGCTGTCGAACAAATCACCCTCCTTCTCCTGAAAAGAGATCAGGTAGTCTCTGCCCAGCACAAAGCTGATCTGCTCGTAGTCAATATGGTCATCCTCAATTCGATACAGCATCTTAAGGGTAAAGAACAGGTAGTCGTCATACTCCTCCACCTTGGGCTGATGTTCGGTTGTCACGTCCTCCAGCAGCAGACTGTGCAGCTTAAAGTGCTCACCGATTTGGTTGACAATGGCATTGTCACTAAGGCCATCCAGGTTAATCCAATTCACATCACCTGCCCGGAATTGATTCAACAGGTCGGGGAGGGGCAGGTTCTTGTGAAAAGCATAGTCCTTCTCGTTGAAGGTGATCATCTCCAGAATTACGTTGCTATCCGCGGGCAAGGTTCCGGGTGAGAAGGGTTGGGAGCGTTTTTTGCGATTGCTCATAGGTCTACTTTACTGGCCCCTCAAAATACAATGGAGTTGTCACCTTTGACGATCAACGGAGGGTTTATTTTGATAAACAAGGTCGTTATTAACCTATTGATGCTATTATTGCACCTGATGACCTTAAACCTGGAGCAGATAAAAGCGCCCATTTCTAAGGAGATGGACGAGTTCGAAGTGAAGTTCAGGGCTTCGATGAAAACCAGCGTGATGCTGCTCGACAAGATCATGAACTACATTGTGAAGCGAAAAGGGAAGCAAATGCGCCCGATGTTCGTTTTCCTCAGTGCCGGTTCATGTGGATCGATTTCAGAGTCCACCTACCGCGGAGCGGCCCTTATCGAACTACTTCATACTGCGACACTGGTCCACGATGATGTGGTTGATAGTGCCAACTATCGCAGGGGTTTTTTTTCCGTAAACGCCTTGTGGAAAAACAAGATCGCTGTATTGGTTGGAGACTTCTTGTTATCAAGGGGTTTGCTGCTTTCAGTGGAGAACAATGAGTTCGAGCTTTTGCGAATTGTAAGTCATGCGGTGCGTGAGATGAGCGAAGGAGAACTGCTTCAGTTTGAAAAGGCCCGCAACCTCGACATCACCGAGGATGTGTATTATGAAATCATTCGGCAAAAAACCGCTTCTTTGATTGCATCCTGCTGTGCGGTGGGCGCAAGCTCCGGGGGTGCCAGCCCGGCAGTTGTGAACCAAATGCGCAGCTTTGGCGAAGCGGTGGGCATGGCGTTCCAAATCAAGGATGACTTGTTTGACTACGGAAATGATGAAATTGGAAAACCACTGGGCATTGACATCAAAGAAAAGAAACTGACCTTACCGTTGATTTACGCCTTGTCGCAGGCTGGCTGGCTGGAGAAAAGAAAGGTGATCAATACGGTTCGCAACGACAGCAACAAACCCAGGAAGGTGCGCGAGGTGATTGATTTTGTAAAAGCCACCGGGGGAATTGAGTACGCCCAGACGGCCATGAATCGATATCATCAACAAGCGATTGAATTGGCGGCAATGCTACCGGATTCAACCCACAAAGAGTCATTGATGGCGTTGGTTCGGTTTACCATCGACAGGAAGAACTAATGGATATTAAAAACAAACTGGCGATTGTTACCGGGGCGAGCAAAGGGATTGGGCTGGCCACGGTAAAAACCTTATTAGACCACGGAATGTGGGTGGCCGGATGGAGCCGGTCACTCTCGAACGCGAGTCATCCCCGGCTCAAATCTTACCACGTAGATGTGAGCGACCATGGATCGGTAGAACGCGCCTGGGAAAAAACGGTGAACGATTTTGAGGTGCCACCCCTGGTGTTAATCAACAATGCCGGATTGGGTTTCGAGGCTCCCCTGGATGAGATTTCAGTTGAGAAATGGCATGTGATGATGAATACGAATGTCAATGGCATTTTCTATTGCACCCGACTGATCCTGCCTGTGATGAAGAAGCATCAGGCGGGTCATATCATCAACATCTCATCCATTGCGGGTACAACGGGTGTGCCCAACATGGTCGGGTATTGCGCCACAAAGCATGCGGTGAAGGGCATCTCAAGCGCCCTGTATAAAGAGGTGCGCAATCATGGTATTAAGGTTACGTGCATCTACCCTGGTTCAGTGAAGACGCATTTTTTTGATGCCATTGATTCAGTAACAGCCAACGACCAAATGATGATGCCTGAAGACATTGCATCCACGATTTTGCATTGCCTCCAGGCATCCGATAATTATCACCATGTAGATATTGAAGTTAGGCCCCTCAGGCCTAAAGGCTAAGCCTGGGCTGCGCGCTCACGACCCGCCTCCAGAATGGCGTATTCTTTCAGGTCTTGATATTCCTTTGGATCCAGGTGCTCCAGCGCAGGACCCGTTTCTTCCGGGGTAAAGCTTCCTTCGGTTTCCCACCACTGCCTGGCCATTTCACGTGCCTCCTTGCGGTCTACATCAAAATAATTGATGATGGAGTCAGAGACAATCCATGGCTTCGCTTCCGTAGCGTATTTTTCAAAGATCATGCTTCTCATCTGTGTACCACTGCTCTGGTTCTGAAAGTGCGAAATGGTATATGACATCGTCTCTGGTTCGGTCATAATCATATCCCAATATTTCTTCGAAGTCACTATCTGAGCGGTTGTCAACAAATAACCGTAGCCCTTTTCAAGGGGTTCTTTGGTGATCTTGCAGGTCGCGCGAAATTCCTTTTTCTTTTTGCCGAATAGTGTGTCTAATAAGGCCATGTCTTCCGATTAAGCTGTTAGGTTATTTACCCTATTAGATACTCTATAACGCACAAATAGTTGCATGCATGGCCACTTTTTTGTGCGAACCGTCAATTTTGAGGTCTGAATCGCGCTTTTTGAAGGGGTACTAAGTGCCCTTCGCGGTCTTCGCCCTGCGTTCCTGCACCCGTTCGTAGTTCACAAGGAAGTCTTCGAGTTGGCCCACGGGCAGCTTTTTAGCGATGATCTTTTTCTGATCGTTCAGGATGAAAAGACTGGGTGTGGTAAAGGCATCGTACAGGTTTTGATAGCTTCCCACGTAGCTTCGCGGCCCGTTCACCGTAATCCAGGTCATTTTCATTTCGGTGATGTATTTCTTCATCTTGCTGAGGGAAGTATCCGCACTCACGGCATATACCTCCAGGTCAAAGCGCGACTTATTTTTATTGTAGAACGAGACCAACTTAGGTGTTTCCTCGCGGCAATGCCCGCAGTCCGGATCGAAGATGTACAGGATGGTGTACTTCTTCTTGATGTCATACATCGACTTGGGCTGCAGGCTTAGGTCTTGCATGATAAGGTTCGGGCCTGTCTTGCCGATGAGGCTCAGCCGCAATTTATCGGCATAGTCTTTCATGTTCTTCTTGATGCTGCTGTTCAGCCAAAAGTCCATTTCACCCGATTCAATGTACTTGTCGTATAGCCGCACGTACACCTCGTCCAGGCCCATGATCTTGGGCGACTGGTAGTTGACAATGCAATTCCACACCAGGTATTTGTAGGTCTCTTGATTTTTCTTGACGCGTGCAGCCAATTCATCAATGGCTTTCACAAGTGAGTCTGGCGTTTGTACAATCATTTTTTCCAGGTACTCGACCAATTTTTGCTGGTATATGGGTTTCGGTAGCCGGATCAGGGCGTCATCGGCCAAATCAAAATGATCGAAGTAGTGGGCTTTGTAATAATGGTATTGAAATGTTGAGTCGATTGTTCCGTCTGCTTTTTTTGGTGGATCGGGCACTTCCACCGGCCTGTTGGCATTCAGCAATTTGGCTGTTACGGTTTGTGGATGCTTCGCGATCAAATCTTTTTGGTAAGCCATCACTTTTGAGCCAATGGCATCGAACGATTCGCGGGCAGCCTTTTTCTCAATTTCAGACTTCGTACTGTCGCGGAGGATCGCAACGTACGGCTCAGCCTCCTTGTTACGGGTCATATTAAACACCATGTTTTCAAAAAACAGCCGGTTGTCCTCGTCACCGGTCACCTTCATGTTTTTTACGTAGTCATCTGTAGTCGTGGCCAGGGAGAACTGCTGATCAGCACTCATTGCCATCTCAAAGAGACGCGTCTTATTCAATACGATGAAGTAGACCCCATGGGGCAGCGACTGGTTGCCGTCAAAGCGAAACGACCCATCGCTGTTTACCCGAGTGGTGTCTTTAATGTAGGTTTGCTCACCATAATAATAGCCCAGGTATATCGTTGTGTCCTTCAATCCCTTGATCTTGAAATCAAGCTGATAACCGGTTTGTGCTTTTGTACAAAGGCCGACCATTGCGAGTACCCATGCGATCCGAATTCCCATGTCAATTATCAATTAGCTGTCAAATTTCTTAAAAAATATCCTGAATGCCACGGCAATTAATGGGCTACGCTTTCGATTAGTGACCATCTATCGCCAGATCGCGGCATCCGGGTTAGGATTAACGCCACGCTTTAAATTATTTTGTGCGCCAGTGCTATGTCGATACAAATAAATAATCTTTCAAAGAAGTTCGGAGAGCAGTGGGCTGTGCGCGATGTTTCATTTACGGTGAATGAGGGTGAGATTGTCGGATTCCTCGGGCCAAATGGGGCAGGGAAATCCACCACCATGAAGGTGGCCACCGGCTACATTCCGCCCACCGAGGGGAGCGTTCGCATTTGTGGCATCGATGTAACGGAGGCGCCAAGGGAGGCCAAACGGCTCACAGGTTACCTGCCCGAACACAACCCGCTGTACCTCGATATGTATGTGCACGAGTACCTCCAATTCATAGGGAGATTATATGACATTCCGAATCTGAGGACACGGGTGGAGGAGATGGTTTCTGTGTGTGGCCTGACGCGCGAACAGGGGAAGAAGATTGAAACGCTGTCAAAAGGATATCGGCAACGGGTTGGTTTGGCGCAGGCACTGATCCATAACCCCCAACTGCTGATCCTGGATGAGCCCACGTCCGGCCTGGACCCCAATCAATTGGCGGAGATCAGGAATTTGATCAAGGCCACCAGCAGGGACAAGACCGTCATTTTTTCTACTCACATTATGCAGGAGGTGCAGGCGCTCTGCGATCGGGTGATCGTGATCGATCGGGGGCGAATCGTTGCCGATGACCGTCTCCACAATCTGCTGCAGCAAAACGAAGGGAAATCAACCATCGTGCTTGACCTGGAGAACCCGGCAGGCCTGGATGAACTGGCAGCTATTGAGGGAGTGGATCAAGTGCATGAACTGAAGCCTTGCAGCTATCGGGTTGTTTCAAAAAAGGGGATTGACCTGAGAAGTGAATTGTTTCGCTATGCCACCGAAAAAAAGATAGGGGTAGTGGGTTTGAAGGTAGAGGAGCGGTCGTTGGAAAATATTTTCAAAAACCTGACTTCGTCAGCAGAAGCATGACCCAGGTATTTCTCAAGGAGTTTAACAGTTTTCTTAATTCACTTATTGCTTACGTGGTGATGGGTGTTTTTTTAACGGGCATCGGTTTGTTGATGTGGGTTTTTCCGGAGACCTCAGTGTTGAATTATGGTTATGCCGACATGGAAACGCTTTTTTCGCTGGGCCCCTATGTGCTGATGTTCCTGATTCCGGCCATTACCATGAAGAGTTTTGCCGAAGAGAGTAAGATGGGCACCCTTGAGTTGCTGCTTACAAAGCCCTTAAGCGATTGGGATGTTGTTTTGGGAAAATTCATGGCTGCGTGGGTACTCGTATTGATCGCGTTGGTACCCACGGCAGTGTATGTTTATGCGCTGATAGAGTTGGGAGATCCGGTTGGAAACCTGGACGTGCCTGGTGTGCTTGGTTCGTACCTGGGTTTGTGGTTGTTGGGTGGCGTGTTTTGTTCGGTTGGCATCTTCGCCTCATCACTTACCGGCAACCAGATCGTGGCGTTTATTATAGCTGCGTTTCTGTGCTTCATCCTTTATACAGGGCTTGACTCCGTCTCTGCGCTGGTTGCGAACGGGGATATGGCACTGCGCATAAAGCAATGGGGTATCCTTTATCACTATGATTCCCTGAGCAAGGGCCTGATCGATAGCCGGTCGGTGGTTTATTTTTTTACCGCCACCATGGTGGGGCATTTGTTAACCAAGACCGTACTCGGCAGCAGACAATGGTAAACTGGAGCAGCAAGAGACTGAGCGATGGGTTACTGCTGGCGAACGGCTTGGTACTGGCCGTGCTCCTGAATTTGTTCGCTTCCAAGTTTTTCTTTCGCGTTGACCTGACCGAGGAAAAACGCTACACCATGAAGGAGCCTACCATCGAGATGCTGCAACAATTGGATGACCTGGTGCTGGTGGAGGTATTCCTGGAAGGCGATCTCAATGCGGGCTTTAAGCGATTGCAGCGATCCACCAGGGAAATGTTGGAAGAATTCAGAATCCGGTCGGGTAACAAAGTTCAGTTTGTTTTTACCGATCCTGCCTCTGCAACAGGTCAAAAGGCTCAAAATGAATTCATGCAGGAGCTGATGTCCAAGGGCATTCAGCCGATGAACGTGATCGACAACAAAGGCAGCGAACAGGTACAGCAGCTGGTATTCCCCGGGGCTCTCGTAAGTTACGGTGGCTTGGAAACTTCAGTCAATTTGCTAAAAGGAAACCGCGCCCAGGGATCGCAGGAAATCCTGAACCAATCTGTGGAGAACCTGGAGTTTGAATTGGCAAGTGCCATTCAAAAACTCAGTAACGTTGAAAGAAAGCGCATTGGAATGGTAACGGGTCATGGCGAATTGGATAGCCTTTCGATCGCGAGCTTCAATAACGCACTGCTGGATCAGTATGATGTGTTCAAGGTCGATCTTGACAGGAAGGAACAGGTTGAAAACTATGATCTGCTCATTCTGTTGAAACCCACCAGGCCTTTCACCGAGGCTGATAAGTTCAAGTTGGACCAATACGTGATGAAGGGAGGACGATTGTTGATGCTCCTCGACAGGCTGGATGCTTCCATCGACAGCGCTTCCCAAAGTGGTTACTATGCGTTTCCCTATAACACAAACCTCGATGACATGCTGTTTCGTTATGGCGTGAGAATCAACCTGGACCTGATTCAAGACAAAAGGTCGTTAAAACAACCGGTAGTTACAGGCGCAGTCGGTGGGCAGCCCCAAATTGTTCCGATCGATTGGCCGTTTTTTCCACTCGCCAACAAGATGGCAAGCCACCCGATCACAAGAAACCTGGATGCCGTGAGCTTGAAGTTTGTAAGCAGCATGGATACCGTGAAGGCGGAAGGCGTGCGCAAGACGGCCTTAATTTACTCATCCAACAGCTCGAGGGTGGTTGGCGCACCCGTAGCCGTGAACGTGGATGATCTGAAGCAGCTCGCAAACCTGCCCTTTCAATCGGAAGGATTTGTTGCGGCTTATTTACTGGAGGGTACCTTTACCTCTGTGTATAGGAATCGATTTGTGCCGGAGGGTGTTACAACCACTGAGATCGTTCAGTCCAGCGTGCCAACCAAGATCATTGTTGTGTCCGATGGAGACCTCGCGCGGAATGAAATCAATTACCGAACCGGCCAGCCGCAACAACTGGGCTTTGATCCGGTTTTCGGTCATAGGTTTGCAAATGAGGAGTTGCTGTTGAACATGGTAGCGTGGCTGGTGGATGAGGATGGCTTGATCAATGCACGCACCAAGGAGTTTCGGATACGGCCTTTGGATAAGCGGAAGATCGTGGAAGACAAACTGTACTGGCAACTGATGAACCTGCTGCTTCCTTTGCTGCTTGTGGTTGCATTGGGTGTAGGTCGCAGTTACTGGCGCAAAAGAAAGTTTGCGGTGAAATGACGGTGGCCAAACGAAATAAGTTTTTGACAGCACTATTGTTGGCAAGCATCGCGACAACCGCATTGTTTTATGCACTTGGTTTTGAAAGCACTGACTTCCGGGCAGACACAGATTTATTCCACGTGCCGCAGCTTGGCCAGGTCGACAGTGTGGTCCTTCAATCGGCAGTGAGTAAGACCACACTCACCTATGACGGAGTGCGGTGGAAAGTGAATGGTGAGTATCAGGCACAGAACCGGATGGTTACACTATTGTTTGCTACGCTTGAGCAGGTGGAACCCCGGAGGGCTGTACCCATCCAGCAAGAAGAGGAAATCAGGTCCCGTTTGGAAGAGCACGGTATTCACATGGATCTTCACGCAGCCGGTGAGTTGGTTGGCTCGTTTGATATTGTAGGAGATGAGCGCAAAACGAATACGTACTTTGCAAGTGAGGATGAAATCTACCTGGTTACCATTCCGGGTTACCGGGTTTATGTAGCGGGAATTTTTGAACTGGCCACTTTCGACTGGCGGGAGAAACGAATCTTCAACTTCAACTGGCGCAATTTCAGGAGCCTGGAGGCCCGCTTTCCAAATGATCCCGCACAAGGTTTCATGGTGGAGCACAGAGACGGTTTGTTCGGCATCACCGGTATGCCTGCGGTCGACACCACACAACTTAACAATTACCTGGATGCCGTCTCACTCGTTGAAGCAAGCGAGTTGGTGAACACAACCGAGGAATACGATCGCATTACCAGCTCACAACCCATGGCCAGGATTGAAGTGGCAGACATTGCCAATCGTACCTATGGGCTTGACGTGTACCCACTGCGTGAAGGACGATTTTTAGGCAGAATGGATGACAGCACATTGTTGATTTTGACAGCCGATCGCTGGCTTCCGATTTCTCGAAAACGGAGTGACTTCAGGCCCTAAAACTTCGAGGGCGGTCGCTTTTCGTTGATTTCCAGAATTGGTTTTTCTTCATAACTTTACCGCCTGCAAACCACAAAAACCACTGATTTGAGATGAAGTTTATCGTTAACTCCAGTTACTTGCTGAAGCAGTTGAGTAATATCAACGGAGTGATTACCACCAACCCGGTTGTTCCCATCCTTGAGAACTTCCTTTTCGAAATAGAAAAAAATAACCTGACCGTTACCGCATCCGATCTTCAGACTTCCATGATCACCGAGATTTCGGTGGAGTCGAAGGAAAAAGGGAACATAGCCGTGCCCGCGCGCATACTTCTTGATACCCTGAAGAACCTGCCTGACCAACCCGTAACTTTTTCTATTGACGAGTCAACCTATTCAATCGAAATCAGTTCAGACAACGGACGATATAAACTCAGCGGAGAGAATGCCACCGATTTTCCGAAAGTGCCCTCCGTTTCAAACGACTTCTCTGCGAACATATCTTCGGACGTGCTCGCACGGGCTGTGAACAATACCATCTTCGCTACCAGCAATGACGAATTGAGGCCGGCCATGACTGGCGTGTATGTAAACCTGGGTGAAAAGAACACCACCTTTGTAGCCACTGACGGCCATCGTTTGGTTCGTTATCGCAGAAGCGACATCAAATCGGACAATGGCAATGCGATCATCATTCCACGCAAGGCATTGAACCTGCTGAAAGCCACACTCCCTGTGGAGAACACAGACGTGAGTATCGACTTCAACATGTCGAATGCATTCTTCAAATTTGGGACCATCCGTATGATCTGCCGGTTAATTGATGAACGATTCCCGGATTACGAGAACGTGATTCCCGCGCAGAATCCAATCAAGATGACGATCGGCAGAGCAGAGTTTCTAAGTTCGCTGAAACGCATCTCGATCTATGCCAATAAGACCACCCACCAGGTGCGTCTGAAAATAACGGGCAGTGAACTTCAAGTTTCAGCCGAAGACCTTGATTTTTCGAACGAGGCGAACGAGAGACTTTCTTGTGAGCATGAGGGTGAGGACATTGAGATTGGATTCAATGCACGCTTCCTCATAGAGATGTTGAGCAATCTCGACACGGAACAAATCAAACTGAATATGTCGGCACCGAACAAAGCGGGAGTAATTCTACCTGCCGAGAAGGACAAGGATGAGGACATCCTCATGCTGGTCATGCCGGTGATGTTGAATCAATACGTTTAAGTAAATACCTAAACCTAATCGTAGAGAGGCGCCCGTCACTGGGCGCCTTTTTTGCTAAGAAGGAGGCTGTCTCAAAAACAGAGTCTGTCATTGCGAGGGAGGAACGCCAACAGCAATCTCCTTTATCAGTCCAAATGGTGGGAGATTGCTTCGCTTCGTTCGCAATGACGTACCCTTTTTGAGACGACCTTATCACTCATTCAGTTATCCCAGATCGATCCCCTCAGCCATGAATGGCTGCTGGTAATAACGCTTCCCGGTTGCTTTGTACATCGCATTGGCGAGTGCACCAATCACCGGAGGGAACGTGGGTTCTCCCAAGCCAGTCGGATCGATTTCACTCTTCACAAAATGTACATCGATTGACTTGGGCGCTTCGCGGTGACGAATCAGGCGGTACTTATCGAAGTTGTTTTGATCCGGCACGCCATCGGTAAACGACAGGCGGCTGAACATCGCGTGACCCACGCCATCTACCGAGCCCCCTTCGCACAGGTTGGTGGCTGCCAGCGGATTCACCACAATACCACAGTCTACCGCGCAATGTATTTTTTGCACACGCGGCTTGCCGTTTTCCATCGTTACTTCCAACACCTGAGCCACGTAGGAGTTGTGACAGAAGTAGGCGGCCACTCCGCGGTGCACACCATCTTCCGCTCCCCAGTTCGAACGGTCTCTCACTAACTCCAGGACGCCTGCATACCTTGCGGCCTCATAGTCGTTGTTTTCACCCACGGGATTATTCTTGGCTCGCTCGAGCAGTTCGAGGCGGAAGGTGATGGGATCTTTGCCCATGGTCTCAGCCAATTCATCAAGGAAAGCCTGCTCGGCCCCAGCAATGAAGTTGGAACGAGGCGCCCGGAATGCCCCGATGCTCACGTTGGACTCACCTACCCATGCTTCCGCAAGGTAATTGTCGATGGCCCCTGCCGGGAAGCGGTTCGCAAACAACGGACTTTCCGGCACACCGCCCGCCTTCACATGGAAGGCGAGGAGGTTGTTGTCCTTATCCAATGCTGCGCGATAAGTGGCATGATAAGACGGGCGATAGGTTCCGAAAGTCATGTCATCTTCACGTGTGTAAATCAACTTGATGGGCGCCTTCACCCGCTGCGAAATCACAGCGGCCTCCACACCAAAGTGACCGTACAACCTCCTTCCAAAACCACCACCCATGCGGGTCATTTGGATGTCGATCTTCTCTTTGGGCATGCCCAGCCGATCTGCCAAACTGATTTCCAAATATTCCGGAGTTTGAATAGGGCCTGCGAGTTCGGCTTTTTCCTCGGTCACATGGGCGAAGAAGTTCATCGGTTCCATGGTGTTGTGAGCCAGGAACGGTGCCGTGTAGGTACGCTCAATTACTTTGGCGGCCTTCTTAAACGCGGCTTCGGGATTGCCATCTCTGCGGACAATGTTACCGGGTTTAGCGGCTAGTTTGTTCATCGTTTGGATATGGCCTGCCGTACTTTCAAGGCCTGCGGGTACAGTCACCTCAGAGGTATTGTCGCCCCGGGAGTATTTCACATTGTACGCACTGAAGGGTTCCCACTCCAGCTTCAGTTTCTTCCTTGCGTTCATCACCTCCCAGGTGGTATTGCCAACCACCACCACCAACTCGTTAAAGGCGCTTACATCCGACCATTGCCGACCGGTTTCATCCTTGTAGGTGTTAATAGTGAAAACGTCCTTGATGCCAGGCATGGATCTGGCCTCGGTGTCATCTACGCTCTTCAGCTTCATGCCGAACGCTGGCGCGTGGGCAATCATGGCCGTAAGCATCCCTTCTTTCTTGTAATCGAGTCCGTACAATGGCTTACCTGTTACGATCTTCTTGCCGTCTACGTTCTTGCGGTCCGTACCAATGATCTTGAATTCCTTCAGGTCTTTCACTTTTACCTCTGCAGGCACCTCCACTTTTGCTGCGGCCGAGGCCATCTCACCGTAAGAAGCCGATTTCCCGCTGGCTTTGTGGTGAATCACACCCGCTTCGGTGGTCACTTCATCCACTGGCACATTCCAGGTGGTAGCGGCTGCCTGCCTGAGCATATGCCGGCCGGTGGCTCCGGCCATTCTCAAGCCTTTCCATCCCTGGCGAATAGATTGACTGCCACCTGCCAATTGGCGGGTAAAAATATCTGTATTCAATGGCGCTTGCTCTACGATTACATTTTTCCAGTCGCAATCCAACTCCTCGGCCACGATCATCGGCATGGAAGTCTTTACGTTTTGACCGATCTCCGGATTGGGCGACATGATGGTCACTACGCCATTGTCACCAATTTTCAGGTAACCGTTGATCTCAAACCATTCCTTCGGCATGGCGAGGGCATCCTCTGGTTTGGTTGTACAAGCACCCAGCCAGCTGAAGCTTAGCATCAGGCCACCGCCTGCCACGGCTGAACTCTTCAGAAAAGATCGTCTGCCTATTTTTGTTTTTATCAGTGTCATAGGTGTGTGTCTTTATTTGTTGGAGTTGTTGGACGCCAGTTTGATGGCTTGCTTGATTCGTACGTAGGTTCCGCAGCGGCAAATGTTGCCGTTCATTGCAGATTCAATTTCTTCATCGCCCGGGTTGGGATTGGATTTTAACAGCGCGGCCGCGCTCATGATCTGCCCGGCCTGGCAGTACCCGCATTGGGGCACATCCATTTCCAGCCATGCCTGTTGCACGGGATGGTCGCCATTTTCCGATAACCCTTCGATGGTGGTGATTTCCTGATCGGCCACCGCTGAAACCGGCAGCGCACAGGCCCGAGTCGCATTTCCATTCAGGTGGATCGTGCAGGCCCCGCACTGGGCGATGCCGCATCCGAATTTCGTTCCGAGCAGATTCAGGTGATCCCGCAGTACCCACAGCATGGGTGTGGAGGGATCGACATCCACCTGCTGTCGCTTTCCATTGATGTTGAGGTTGAAGGTCGCCATGGTAACGTTTTGTTTGCGTTTTGAAACAGGCTATGAAGTTACGACTTGCACCTCGAAATGGGTAGCACTTCGAAAACAAAATCCTGCGAAATTCAAACGGTTTAACGACCGTTCATGGCACCGGGCCACTGGTGTGCAGAATCTGCCCCATGCCGAAGGGACATCAGGTATGTTTCTCTGTATCACCATGATCTATATCAGTCGCAGCACCAATCCCGCCACGCTTTTAAGCCGGTGTGAGACAAATCGAACCATTGGAAAGAATCTCATTTTGATAGAAATTGACTGCATGAAATACCCAACCCTGCTACTTATCTGTGGAACCTTTGTCTGTTGCCGGCCGCAAGCCAACTATTTCGAGGATGCGATATGTATTGAACATGTTTCAACCATTGATCCGTTGGTGGGGCTCAGGGAGGATCAAACCGTGGTTGTCAGAGATGGCAAGATTTATAAACTGGCAGCTTCCGCTGATTTACCACTATCGGACAAGAACAAGATTGTAGACGGTACAGGAAAATACCTCATCCCTGGCCTTTGGGATACACACATCCACTTTGCCTACATGGAAGAACTTGCACCGCGCATGTTTGACCTTTTTTTGTTGTATGGAGTGACGAGTGTACGCGACACGGGCGGAAAGTTGGAGTTTGTACTTCCTTACCGCGACCAGGCGAAACGTGACCCCACCCACGCACCGCGGGTTATGATTGCCGGACCCTTGCTGGATGGGATGCCTAATGTATATGATGGCATCGATCCCGGCCACCCACCACTTTCCAGCGGCCTGCGTGATGTGGGTGACCTGGAGAAGAAAGTCCGGCAATTGGATAGTGCCGGAGTTGATTTTCTAAAAGCCTATGAAATGCTGACGCCCGATCAATTCAAGCGATTGATTCGCATGGCGGGTGAACGCGGTCTCAAGGTAACAGGTCATGTGCCTTTGAGCATGGATGTGATCTCTGCATCGAACGCGGGGCTCAACAGCATGGAGCATTTGCGCAATGTAGAAATCTCTTGTGCCTCCAACTGGCAGGAGTTGTGGGATCAGCGGAGGGAAATGTTGAAGAATGCCAATCGCCTCTCGGGCGGAGACCTTCGCAGCAGCATTCATGCAGCACAACGCGAGGTGGCTGTGGGAAACTTTGATCCCAACCGGGCAACAGAAGTCATTCAGGCGCTGAAGAAAAACGACACGTGGCAAATTCCCACGCTCGCATTAAACACCCTGCGGAGCGAGCAATTTTTTCGCAACACCTGGTGGGAGGAGAGTCTTCAATACCTGCCGGATAGCACGGCAGCGCGCTGGAGGGCCCTGACAAATCAGATTATGAATGGAGAAGTGCCGCCCTTTCAAAAAGAGTATGCGGTATGGATGCTAAATATGGTAGGGAAAATGAGGGAGGCAAGCATTCCGTTTATGGCAGGCACCGACACACCCATTGGTTTTCAAACCCCGGGAGTAAGCCTGCACAACGAGTTGGCCATGATGGTGAAGGGCGGACTTACACCACTCGAGGCCATCCGGTCAGCAACGCTCAATCCCGCACGCTACTTTCGAATGGACAGCGAGTTGGGTTTGATTCGCGAAAACATGTGGGCCGACTTGCTTCTGCTTAACGCCAATCCGCTAGACAACATTGAGAACACAAGACAAATTTATGCCGTGTTCCGGCAAGGCGCCTATTACGACCGTGCTGAGCTCGATAAGCTTCGACTTCGCCTGGATAGAGATTAGGCAAATGCCCTGCATGCTTTCTTTTCTGTAGTGACGAAGAATGGGATCCAATATTCAACGAGCGACAAACCAGCTGCAATGAAATACGAAATCAGCGCCATCGATCCTCAAGAGTATGGAGAGGTGGTTGACCTTTGGGAAATCTCTGTGCGGGCCAGTCACCACTTCTTGCCGGAAGAGGACATCCAGTATTTCAAGCCGCTTATTTTGCGGGATTACCTCAAAGCCGTATCGCTCTCTTGCATTCGTGACGATGGGGGCAAGATCATTGCATTTGCAGGTGTGGCTGAAGACAAAATGGAAATGCTGTTTGTGCATCCCGACCATTTCGGTAAGGGATTGGGCAAAAGCGTTGACTATGCATTGCATCCGGCATTACCATATCAAAAAAGTGGATGTGAATGAGGACAATCCGGGCGCTGCCGCTTTTTATCAACGCATGGGCTTTAAGGTGGTGAGCCGGTCGCCCACCGATCCGTTGGGAAAGCCTTATCCCATCCTGCATTTGGAACTAGGGAAAGAAATTGCACCTTAAAGACAACTATTCGTCTTCGCGGCTTCCGCCCGGCAGTTTGCAAAAATTATCCTGGCCAATGTGCATGAGTGCGTCACCTGCATTCACAACCGGGTTGTTATTTAGTCCAATCACATATCCCTTGACAGGCGAAACGATCTGCTCATGAAATTCACCGAACGGATCAGTCATGGTGCCCACGTATTGGCCTTTGTCGATGAGTTGGCCGGGGCGCACCAGTGATTGGAAAAGACCAGCCGTGCGGCCGCGGATCCACGTGGAGTTCCAGATCACTTTGTTTTCTTCAGTTGGCTCCGGGGCCCACTCAATCATGCCCAGGTGTTTCAACAGTCGCAGCGTGCCGGCAATGCCTGCTTCAATTGCGTGGGTGTCCAGCCGGATCGATTCTCCGCCTTCGTACACTATGATATTTTTTCCTTTTTTCGAGGCCGCCTGTCGCAACGACTTGGGACGAAAGGGTGAGTCGATGGTGAAGGGTGCGGCAAACGCCTGGGCGAGTGCCACGTTCTTTTCGTCTGACATGACACAACGTATCTGCGGGTAGTTGGTGCGCATGGCACCCCCCGTATGGAAGTCTACGCCATAGTCGATGTTGGGGATCACCTCCTTCATCAGGTGATAGGCCACCCGGCTGGCCAGCGAGCCCGTTTTGTGCCCGGGAAAGGAGCGGTTGATGTCTTTGCCATCGGGAACATCACGCGAGTAGTTGAGGAACCCATACACGTTTACAATCGGCATGCAGATTACGGTGCCCCGCTTGGTGCGGTTCAGGTTTCCATCTATGATCCGCCTGATGATTTCCATGCCGTTGATTTCATCGCCATGCATGCAGGCAAGCAATGCCACTACTGGCCCATCTTCCAGGGCCCGGTTCACGTAGATGGGCGTGTCGATCATCGTGTGGGAAGGGAGCCGGGCAATATTGATCTTGATCTCCTTGTATTCGCCCGGGAGAATCTCATGACCAGCTATGGAGACTTTGCGCATATGATTTGTTCCGGGTTTCAAGTTCCATGTTCCAAGTCGCTGTTACTCCAAACTTGTAACAAGGAACCCGGAACTTGTAACGATTAAGCATTCACCTTATCCTTCTGAATTTTTTTCTTGCCGGCATTCTTTTCCAGGTATTGGATGATCTTGCCTGCGATGTCTGTTTTGGTGGCGTGTTCGATGCCCTCCAGCCCGGGTGAGGAATTTACCTCGAGGATGAGCGGCCCTCTCTTCGAAGGGAGCATGTCCACACCGGCTACAGCAAGGCCCATGCGTTTGGCCGCGTTGAGGGCAGCTGTCTTTTCTGCGCGGCTCAGCTTCACCACCTCGGCCGTGCCGCCACGATGCAGGTTGGATCTGAATTCCCCGGCCTTGCTGGTGCGCTTCATGGCACCAATCACTTCGCCATCTACAATAAAGGCGCGGATGTCCGAACCCTTCGCTTCTTTTACAAACTCCTGCACGATGATCCGGGCCTTCATGCCGTGGAAGGCCTCGATAACTGATTTGGCGGCATTCTTGTTTTCGGCCAACACCACGCCCAGGCCTTGCGTGCCTTCAAGCAGTTTAATTACCACAGGCGCACCACCCACCGCCTCGATCACCCCTTCGGTATCGCGTGAGTAGTCCATGAAAATGGTTTTGGGCAAACCCAGTCCTGCACGCGAGAGGATCTGCAAACTGCGCAGCTTGTCGCGCGAGCGGATCAACGCCTGCGACTCGATGGCCGTGAATACCTTCATCATTTCGAACTGCCTTACCACCGCAGCACCATAAAATGTGACGGACGCACCGATCCTTGGAATGATGGCATCGAAGTAGTCGAGGCGTTTGCCGTTGTACCACACCATCGGGTTCTTCTTTTCGATGAGCAACACACACTTCATGTGGTCGATGATTTCCACCGCGTGGCCCCGTTTTTCACCGGCTTCTTTCAGTCGTTGGGTGCTGTACAGTTTGGGGTTCCTGGAAAGGATGGCGATGTTCATAAACAACTCAAAGTAAGGGATTATGAATCAGATTTGAGCTGATTTTTCGTATCAAAAGAAATGTCTTTTCGGGTGACATCGATGAGGAATCGCTTGCGCAGCAATTTGCGGCCGATCAGCACGGGAAATCGCAGGTTGTCGCGGTCACTCAAAGAAAACTCGGTGCGGTAGGTCTCGCCATGAATGGTGATGGTGGTGCGAATGATGTAGCGGTTTTCGGTTTCCCCAAACGAATTCTTGATGTGGCGTTGTTTATATTTTTTGAATACGAACTTCATGCCCGTAAACTCCGGATGTTCTTCATCCAATAGCACAAACTCCAGCTCTCCGTTCACCACCTCCGCCCGCGAGCAGTGCAGGCTGCTCGTGTAGGCACCCGTGTCGATTTTGGCATGGATGTTCGAAAGACCCAGTCCGGGCAGGTCCACGCGGTCGGATCGTCCAAGGAGTTTCATACGGGCGTTAACCTAATGGATTTTCCGTTTGTACGCAATTGGTTTCAAGACGGGCTCTTGATTGCATCATCCCTTCTTCGAAAAAAAAAGCCGGGCCGGAGAGGGCGACTTGCCGTACCTTTTTAAAAGCGTATCTGCCAATCTTCCTTCGAAGAGACCAAATGGAGTGATATGTTTCTCACCAAGCTCTGTCGTGATGGTGTCTTGCAAAGATGAAGGCGAGCGGACTTACGGCCCGACATCTATGGGCGGCCCCGGCTGTATACCCGGCATATTGGCAGGTTAGTGGATCACCAGCCGGGTCACGTTGCCGGACGCGCTTCGCACCGTGTAAACACCAGCGGGCAATCCTTTGATATCAATCTCGCGAGTGCGCTCTGTTTGGACAACCATTTGCCCAAGGCTGTTATATAATGCGAAAACATCAATAGAATTGGCAGTCACAAATTCAGCTTGGTTTACCGGATTCGGATATAATACCATGATTCCTGGTGCCCCAAGATTTACCTTCACGATCTCTGAATAAGAAACAGACTTGTCAAAGTCGGTTTGTTTGAGTCGATAGTAGGATAGGCCACTCAACGGCTGGGTATCCTCGTAGGTATAGATCTGCTTTTGATTTGTCGTACCGGCTCCTTTGATCCATGCCAGCTCCTCAAACTCGACACCCGACTCCGACCTTTCAATGGTAAAGAAATCGTTGTTCAATTCCGACAATGTGGACCAATGCAGTCCAACAGAGTTCATGTTCGGCACGGCAACAAATTCGATCAGTTCGATCGGCAGAGGATTCGCAGAAGTGGTTGAAGCAAGGGTAAAGGGGCTAAATGATGTGACTGCTCCGGAGCTCACGATGGTACCATTGGCCGATGTTCCAGTGGTGCCCCCGTTGCCATGGTTCACCCATGACGAACCGTTCCACCGGGTGACACGCAGCGTGGCGGGATCCGTAATGTAGGGCCCTGTGCAGTCCGAGGAATTCCAACTCAAGGTGACTGACACATTGGAAGTGCCCGAAGTTCGGTCAAGGATCCAGTGTTCACAGGAACTGACCGAAAAAAAGCTGGGGTCGTACGTGGACTCGTTGCCAAACGCCTGCGCGCTGAAAAAATACTCAGCCGTAAAGGCATGCGCCACATTGGAAGGAGCCGATATCGCAATTGAGCGGAAGATCCCCGCATCACCGGTCGGGAAGACAAATGCATCGTTGCCTGTTTTCATTACAGGTCCATCTACGTGGCTTGCATTTGAACCTCCGGTTACCGTGGCGTTGTCAGCAAAGTTGATGATATTGGTTGCATCGGTGTTGAGAACACCCGCGGTGAAGGTTGCATTAATGCTCAAATTGATATCCGTGGCAAGGGTCACATTGTTACCGGCTTTGTTGAGTTCTATCCTTCGGAAAGTGGGAGAGGCAGTTCCTGTTTTACTCACGGTTTGCGCATTGCTACCTGCAAATACCACCGAGCCGCCCGCTGCCGCGAAAGTCATGACGGAATTGCCACCCACCGTGATATTGCCATGGAAGTTGGAGGCAACGTTGTAGGCCGGTTGTAGCGTGCCTGCCGGTTGATTGAAGGTGGCGTTGCCATTGAATGTATCTGCCGAGGTGTTGGCCAGCCTCAGGATTCCCGCCCCACTATTGGTGAAGGTGGTTTCAGCATTGAAAGTATTACCTCCTGCATTGGTGTCGGTATTCGAGTTGGTTTTGGTAAATGAAGCATCTCCATTGAAGGTAGAGTTCTCAACGAAAATTCTCGGAGCGGATACGGTTAAATTGCCATTCCAAATGCTGGAGTTCCTGGTTCTGAAAATTGCGTTTCCGGTGAATGTCAAACTCTGAGCGGTTGCCCCCAACTGTGTGAATCGATCAAGCCGAAGGTCTCCTGCACTGAATCCTGTGCCACCAACCGCAATGGTGCGAGTGGCGGCCAAAGTGGAGGTGCCCGAAGCATTCTCACAAAAATAGATGCCGAGCCCACCAGTACTGTTAACGATTATATTTTGATTGAAGGTGTTTGCCCCGTTATATGCAGCGCGGATGTACGAAGTGCCGGTGTTGGTAAATGTCACCGTGTTATTGTAGGTACTTCCTGTGGTTAGCTCCAGCAGAAGATCCCCAGAACCAGTATTTGCAATAGTAGTGGGTCCCCCGAAAACGTTGTTGCCGTTTGTTCTTAGGTTTCCGGTTCCACTGTTGGTGATTGCGGTAGTAGAATTGAAGACGTTGTTGCCGCTACCCGTATTTCCGGTGGCCCCTGTTTTGGTCAACGTTGCTGCACCGTTAAATGTGCCACCTGAAAGCGCCAATTGCGGAGCGCTGAACGTCACATCGCCATCATAAGAAGAACCAGGGCCGATCGTTAGCAAAGCAGTTCCGGTGAGCGTCATGTTTTGTGGCGTTGCCCCCACCTGAATAAAACGGTCAAGCCTGAGCTCGCCAATGCTGAATCCGAGACTCCCCACGGTAATGGTATGTCCTGCGGTGAGCGTTGCATTCGCAGGAGGATTGTTTCCAAAATAGATTCCTCCACCGAGCGTGGAGTTCACCTGGATGTTTCCATCAAAAACGGAGCCCGCGATCACATCGGCCATTCGGATCGTTGAGGTGCCCGTGTTCTCAAGGATCAGGTCGTTGTTGAACTGATCCAGTGCACTTACTGCAAATCGGAAGTAGCCACTTCCGGAATTGGCAATCGTGGTGATTCCATTGAAGATGTTATTTCCCTGGCTGTCGTTGTTGGTGGCCCCGGTTTTTTCCAGTCGGGTTGTACCGTTGAAGGTAGTGCCATCCAATTCAAATTGTGGGGCGCGAAAATCAACATTCCCATTGAAGGTGGATGAAGGGCCCAGCTCGAGTAACCCGGTCCCCGTCAAAGTCAGTGTCTGAGCTGTGCCTCCTAGTTGTGTGAATCTCCTCATTCGCAACCGGCCATCAATGAACCCGGCACCACCCACCAGGAGAGAGCCACCGGTATTTAAAGTTGCGGTAGCTGTGGCACTGGCGTTACAAAAATATATTCCTCCGCTGCCCAGCCCCGATTCCAGGGTAATGTCCCCGTTGAATTCGTTTCCTGCCGTGTTGTTGGCAAGGTAGATAACATTTGAACCGAGATTTGAAACGGCCACATTATCATTGAAAATGTCGGGCGAAGTGTTGGCCGTAACCCATTGACCGCTGGCCGTCATGGAACTGGTTATCGAAGCCGGGAGATTGAAGATGTTACCTCCCGTGCCCGTGTCATTGCTGGCACCCGTTTTGGTTAATGCGGCCGTGCCATTGAATGTGGTTCCGTTGAGCAATAGTCCCGGAGCGCTGAAATTGACATCACCATCAAACGTTGAACTGGGTCCCAGCGTGAGGGTAGCAATTCCTGTAAGGCTCAGGGTTTGCGCTGTGGCGCCCACCTGTGTAAAGCGAATAAGTCTCACATCTCCGCTGATGACTCCAAAGCCACCCACAGCAATGGTCCTGGTGGCAGCCAGGGTGGCGGTGCCGTTGGCATTGTTGCAGAAATAGATTCCACCACCAAATGTCGAATTCAACTCAATGTTTCCGTTGAATTGATTGCCGGCAGAATTATCGGCCAGCCTGATTGTCGAAGCCCCGGAGTTGACGATCGTTAAGGTACTTTGAAAAATATCCGGATTTGTGATTCCCGTACGCAGGTAGGAATCGCCAGAGTTCACGATCGTAGCGATCTGATTAAACGTGTTGCCGCCATTGCCATCGTCATTGACAACGCTCGTTTTCTCAAGGTATGCTGCTCCATTGTATGTAGTTCCATGCAGCAGTAGGCGGGGGGATGTGAATGTAACGTCTCCGTCAAAGCTGGAGGAGGGTCCCAGTGTCAGCAGGGCTGATCCCGTCAATGTCAGTGCCTGTGCGGTAACGCCCGTCTGAGAAAAATTCCTGAGTCTCAGTTCGCCCGTGCTAAAGCCAGAACCGATGGCGATCACGGCCGGGCTTGCCATGGTTGCCGTGCCGGTACTTTCACAAAAGTATATCCCCGTTCCGGTGTTGCTCACAGTGATGTTGCCGGCAAAGGTTGACGTACCCTGATACGCAACCCGAATGGATGAACTTCCATTGTTGGTGAACGCCACATCTGCATTGTATGCGCTGCCGGTCGTTAGCTCCAGCAAAATATCCGATGAGGCGTTGTTTAAGATGGTCGTGGATCCGTTGAAAGTGTTATTTCCATTGGTCCTGAGGTTGCCAGAGCCATTATTGACGATGACAGCCAGAGCCGAAAAGACATTGTTGCCCAAACCAGTGTCGTTGGAAGTTCCGGTTTTCTCCAGGTGAGCTGATCCCATGTAGTTTGCCCCGTTGAGCAACAACGAAGGAGATAGGAACATCACATCACCTTCAAAACTCGAATTCGGTCCGACATTGAGCGTTGCGCTGCCCGTTAGCGTGAGGTTCTGTGCTGCCACACCCGTTTGTGTAAACCTGTTTAAGTTAAGTGTCCCCCCGGGAAACGCACCCGCAGAAATCGTCCCGTTCATGGTCGAGCTGGCGGCAGCATTCGAATTAAAAATGATACCGGATGCTCCGCCACCATTCGCCACAGAAATGTTGTTGGAATAGGTCGAAGTTCCGTTTTCCCCCATCCTGATGACGGTAGAAGGATGAGAATTGGCGTTGTTAATGCTAACTGTACCGCTGTATGTGGCCGATGATCCGGTGCCGTTGAGTAATCTATAGTCACTCCTGATCGCCCCCAGGCAATTAATGGCAAAAGCTCCACCCACTGAAAATGAAGAGGTTCCATTTTCTGCAATCAGGTACGACCACTGATCGGCACCGCCAGATTTATTTGAATTGAGTGTAAGATCGGCAGCAAAAGTGGTGGTTTGCCCCGGGTGATTGTGCGCAAAGTAGATCCTGTAGCTCCCGGTGTTGTCGAAGACGGCATCGCCTAAGAACTGATCTCTGGTACCGTTGCCAAAAAGGAGGTAACCGCTGCCGCTATTGACCACATTTGCCTGGCCTGTAAATATGTTTCCACCATCGCTGGCGTTGTTGGTAGCCCCGGTTTTTTCCAGGTAAGAGGTGCCGGCCACCGTGATTCCGTCCAGGTAGAGTTGTGGCGATCGAAAATCGACATTGCCACCAAATGTGGTACCTGGGCCGGCTCGTAAAACCGAGCTGGCACCACCAAGGGTCAAGTTGGTGTCTTCCGTTCCCAGTTGTGTGAGCCGGATTATTCGCAGCTCTCCTGATGTAAAACCTGACCCCCCGATCGATAGGGTTCGGGTGGCCGCCAACGTTGAGCTTCCGGCACCGTTGTCTGAAAAATAAATACCGTTGCCGGAGGTGGCATTGAGCACAATGTTCCCATTGAATTCGTTGCCGGCACTTGCGTGAGCCAGGTAGATAAGACTTGTGCCGGTGTTGGTAACGGTAAGTTGGTCATTAAAAATATCCGGGTTGGTACCTGCTGTTCGCAAATAGCCCGATCCCGAATTCACAAGGGTGGCGGCAGCATTAAAAGTGTTGCCCCCGGTACCATTGTCATTGATTGCGCCCGTCTTTTCGATGGATGCGGTACCCTGATAGGTACATCCATTCAGCAAAACCTGCGGTGCCGTGAAGGATACATTGCCCCCAAATTCGGAATTGGTTCCTACCGTCAGTGTGGCTGACCCGCTCAGGCTCAGGGTTGACGGTTGCGCTCCAGATTGGGTAAACCGACTAAAGGAAAGGGTTCCGCTGTTAAACGTTCCGGATGTTACACCGAAGCCCGCACCCTGTGTCACCACCCCGGAAGCGTTTCCGAAATACACACCACGACCATTTGTAGAATTGACTATGATGTTGCCGTTGATAGCTGCCGTTCCATCATTGGCTATGATGATACCCGAATTGGAATTTGCATTGTTGCTTGTTAGGGTTAGCGTGCCATTTATCGTAGCTGTGCTTGCTGCGTTTCTCGCAATGATCGTGTTCACACTCCCGCTTGCATTGCCATCGTGATTTATCGTCAGGCCGCCATTGAACACGTTGCCGGCCGAGTTGATTCCAATTTGGACACGGGAAGTCCCAGAGTTATTGATGGTAACCAGCCCTTGAAAAGTGTCAGGGTTGGTATTGGCCAAATTAAACTCCGAGTCGCTGCTGTTGACAATTGTTGTGGTGCCGGAAATCACATTGCCCCCGGTGCTGTTGTCTGCGGAGGTTCCGGTTTTTTCGAAGTACGCATTGCCGGTGATTGAAACACCATCCAGGAAGATTCTTGGCGAAGTAATCGCAACATCTCCACCGAAGGAAGAGCCGGGCCCAATATCTATCCGGCTGGTTCCGGTTAATGTGAGGGTTTGTGTCGCACTCACTTGTGTAAATCTTCTCAACGCGATTCGGCCGCCAGTGAAACCTCCTCCACCGATGGAGATGGATTGTGTGGCTGCCTGGGTAGAGCTTGCAGAAGCATTTGCATTAAAATAAATTTCACCGGCCCCGGCTGAATTTGACAAAACAAGGTTGCCGTTGTAGGCAGACGTACCATTGGTACCTAACGTGATGTCAGTGGCTGCATTTGTGTTGGTGTTGTTAACCGTTACCGTTCCTCCGTAAGTGGCTGTACTGCCCCCGCCATTCAAAAATCGATGATTGCTTTGAAGCGTACCCGCACAGTTGATGGTCAGGTTTCCGGAAACCGTGAAACTTGTATTGGTTCCTTCTCCTGCAAAGAATGACCATTGATCGGTGCCACCGGATTTGTTGCTATTAAGTGTAAGGTCAGTGAAGGTTGTGGTAAAGCCGTTGTGATTTTGAGCGAAATGGAATCGGTAGGTACCATTATTATTGAACGTGGTGGCCGCATTGAATTGATCGGGGTTGCCGTTGCCAAGCATGATTTGACTGTCGCTGTTGTTGGTAATGGTGGTGACTCCATTGAAAATATTGTTTCCGGTACTGTTGTCATTTCCGGTGCCTGATTTGGTGACGGCAACGGTACCGTTGAAGGTTGAGCCGTTGAAGAAAATACGCCCCGTGCTTCCGGTTACATCGGCCCCAACGGTGGCCCCGTTAAACGTAGTAGTGCCTGCGGTGTTGAGCGCCACGGAGGCGGAACCTCCTGTATTGGCGATGGTGCCCGAGGTAAAAGTGTTAGTGCCGGTGGTGGTAAGTGTAAACCCAAGCAGGTCGATCGTTCCGCCATAGCCGTTAACGGTGATGCCGTTTACCGTGGGAGCGATATCCAGATTACAATTGCCGTTGGCACCCCCCGCTCCATCGAAAACAACCAGGTCTGCGGGTCCCGGTACGGACGCACCCCCCGCGCCTCCGGAGGCAGCCGACCAATTGGCTGTATTATTCCAATTGCCCGGTGTGGTGGCTACCCAATACCGCTGGCCAAAGGCTACGGACGTAATAAAGGTTAAAAGAATAAACCCGACAATCCTCATGAACTATAGAATATGGCCTGGACGGTACTTTTCAGCCGTAGCAATATTAATAGATAATCGAATATGGAGGTAACATCAGAATTTTTTCAGGATCGAAAACCAAAGGTCGGCTCTATATAAAGTCACAATGAACCGCTGGCCTTACGCAACCGGATGGCTGGTCCACGCTTTTCGGCCGGGCTGACAGCGATGGGGGGAGGGGCAACGTCCATGGCCAGGCACCTGCTCAGTCACCCTGCCGTGGGCGGGGACTCTGGGATAACGGGGGTACACTCAGGGTAAACTGCGACTGGCCTGAGCAGGTGAGACCACGTTTGTCGTTAGCCGCTTTATTCTTCTTGGCAACGAGATTGGGATTTCATTAAATTGGTTGTTCTCAACAAGAGGTCAGCACTTTCTCAGATTCAACCCTGCCGTGGGCCGGGGCTCAGAAGAAGAGTTGGCAAAAGCGACATTCTGCAAAATACATGAGGAGAATAATCGCAGCACTTAACATGACCATTGACGGGGTTTGCGACCACACCGCATTGGAAGCTGGGGAGGAAATCCATCAACATTATACTGACCTGTTGAAGCAGGGCGATGCCATTCTCTATGGCAGAACCACGTATGAGCTGATGGAGTTTTGGCGAACATTCTTGGAAAAACCTTCAGCCGAAAAATCGATGAACGACTTTGCCCTGGCCATCGATCGCATTCCCAAGATTGTCTTTTCCCATTCACTGAATCAGGTGGATTGGAAAAGTGCCACCCTGGCCAAACGGGATTTGGAAGAAGAGGTTTTACATCTCAAAAAGCAACCCGGCAAAAACGTATTGGTGGGTAGCCGCAGCTTGATTATTCAGCTATTGGAACTTGGCTTGATTGATGAGTTTCAACTTTGCGTTCATCCGGTTGTGGCCGGAACTGGCATGTTATTATTTGAACACATGAACAACAGGGTCATGCTAAATCTCAAGAAGACCAAAACCTTCCAGGGCGGAGCTGTTATTCTGTATTATGAAAGTTGCCCGACTTCGAAGCAACCTTAGTCGCTTCAGACTTTTCACTCGCTTCTCAAACTATTCACGGGGTTCATCAATGCGGCCTTTAGGGTCTGGTAGCCCACGGTGATCAACGCAATAAATATCGCTGATGTGGCAACAGCAAGGAAAACCGAAATACCGATGGACACGCGATAGTTGAAAGACTGCAACCAGCTGTCGACTATGTAGTAGGCAATGGGGGAGGCGAATACTATGGCAATGACCACAAGCCGAATGAAATCTTTTGAAATCAGCGAAGTGACACCAAGGGCTGAGGCACCCAGCACTTTTCTTATCCCAATCTCCTTGGTCCTGTTTTCGGCCATGTAAGCCGCAAGGCCAAACAGTCCCAAACAGGAGATGAAAATGGCCAATGATGCGAATATCACGGCCAGCTTTCCGGTTTTCCTTTCATTGCTAAACTTTCTGTTGTAATAGTCCTCACTAAAGGCATATTCAAATGGGTACTCCGGATTGTATTTTTTAAACACATCTTCCGCCTTTAACAAAGCTTCCGCCTGGGAGAGTGCGGGATTCAGTTTGAAGTTGACGGCCCCGTATCGGTCTGTCCAACCCATGATCATCATCGGCCCCACTTCCTGATAAGGTGAGCCCACGATAAAATCTTTCACTACACCTACCACGTGAAATGATCGTCCATCTTCAGTTTTGACCACCTCGCCAATCGGATCTTTCAGGCCCATGATTTCAACCGCCTTCTCATTCAACAACATGGCTGCAGTATCCGAGGGAAAAGTGTAAATGTCGAGGTCGCGGCCTTGCTTGATGGTGACCCCGAAAGTTTCAACAAGGCCCACATCACTGCCAAATTGGAGAAAGGTCTTTGAAGTCTTTTCTTCCTCAGTGCTGCCCTGCCAGCTATAACCATTGCTTGTGTTCCAGATATAGTTAACGGGCGAAAATGTTCGGGTAACAGAGACTGCCGCCCTGCTTGAAAGGAGCTCATTGCGGATGGATTCAAAATGCTGAGGTACCTCTCCCTGCGTGAAGTTGTACACGACACCTGTTCGATCGTATCCGGCATCGCGGTTCACAGCATAGTCAATTTGGCGTTGCACCATAATCGCACAAATGCTTAGCACGATGGCAAAAGTAAATTGTACCACTACCAACACCTTCCTTAGCGGTACTAGGGAACGTACATTTTTGAAGGCGCCCCGGAGGACGCGCACCGGCTTGGAGGCAGACAAATAAAATGCCGGGTAGCTGCCGGCCAGTAGGCCAGTCACTACAATAAGCGCCACTGCATACAACCAATACTGAGGATTCGAAAAATCAATCTGCAGGGGAGTTTCCACAATAATGTTGAACGCACCCAAAGAAATCTGTACAAGTGCCAGTGCGATTACAAATGCCAACATGACCAGCACAATGCTTTCGCTGATGAATTGAGCAATCAACGAAGTCCGCTGGGCGCCCACGACTTTGCGAACACCTACTTCTTGTGCCCGCTGCTCACTGCGTGCGGTACTCAGGTTCATGAAATTGATGCAAGCGATCAGAATAATAATAACGGCAATGACTGAGAACAATCTTACCGTTTCAATGCGACCGCGAACCAACTCACCATTTTCTGCTTGTGAATATAAATGCGCCTTCTCGAGTGGATGCGCGATTATTTCGCGCGTGGAACCATCGCCTTTTTCAACATGACCTTGGACAATCGTTTCCACCTTCGACTGAAACACTTCAGGGGATGCACCTTCATTCAGTAAGACATAGTTGACTGCGTTGGTTTGGGTCCATTGGTCGAACTGCGACCATCCGAGGCGATCCATGTAATTCCACGGAAGCAAAAATTCAAATTTGAACTCTGTATTTCTTGGAAGGGATTTCATGACAGCCGTTACCGTGAAGGGGTCATTGTCGTTCACGATTACGGACTCGCCCACGCAGTCGGTATTCCCAAATAGTTTAATGGCAAGCGCTTCCGAGAGCACAATTCCGAAATCATTGGTGAGCGCGCTGCGGTTGCCATTGTGCAGCTCAAAGTCGAAAAGTTTAAAGAAGGAGGGATCGGCAAATGCACCTTGTTCGTTAAAGCGCTCTTCTCCTGCCTTCACAAGGAAGAAGACAACACGGTAGCGTGCTGCGTCTTCCACCTCGCCATAGGATTGTTTCAGTTCCGGACCAAGGAGGGATGGTGTGTTAGGCCATACATCTGTGCGACCATTAAAGTAATCGCGGCTGTACATTTTATAAATGCGATCGGACTTGGTATGGAATCGATCAAAGCTAACTTCATTCTGCACCCACAGCAGGATGAGCATGGCAGCCGCCAGGCCGATGGCCAGCCCCGCGATGTTCAGGTAAGCATATCCTTTGTTTCTCTTGATGATCCTCCACGCGATTTTGATATAGTTTGCGATCATGTCAGGTTGATTTAACAAATTGGTCTTTCTACTCGGTCGTATGATTCCGGGACGGAAAAGGAGCAGCACGTCAATAAAGAATCGGACGTTCGCCATCAACTTTCCATTCTTGGTAAGTCTTTCCCTATAAAGTTCCACAAGGTCCCCTTCGATGTAGTCCACAAGCCTTGGGTGGCAATACCATCGGAAGAACTTCAGGGGAAGCCGGGGTGGAATTGTTGTTCTTGATTTCACTTTGTCACTTTGTTAATACCTTGCAGTCTCTGGTCGTCAGTCACCGGTAACTGGCAACCGGAAACCCGCAATCATTTTAGGGTTCAACGCCATTTTTGGAATGGCACTCCACAGCTCATCGCGTGTAGCCTTGGTATACTCCATGGCTTTCTTTCCCAGGGCGGTGATCTGAAAATACTTCTTGGGTCTGCCCGCACGTTCTTCGGTAGCTTCGCCATCATGGGATTTGATGTAGCCTTTGTCTTCAAGCCGAACCAGCGCGGTATGCAGGGCGCCCATGCTAACACCTCTTGCCAACCTTGATTCGATTTCCTTCTTAATGGATACTCCATAGGCCTCCTTGAACAGGACTGCAATGGTGAGGATCACGATTTCTTCGAATTCCCCGAGTTGATACCTCTTCACTTGGTAAATAATTATTTCCTAAATGTAGGAATAACAATCGTGCCAAAGAGAGAAAGGACGGTCTGCAGCAGCAGAATAGGCCCCATCCCAGACGGGACTGCGCGCATGTGAACAGATACCAGCCGAAAGCGACCACGAAGCAAGTGGCTAACTTTGATCAGGGGAGCGGATAAGACCTATAACTCATACTGAAAGAAAACCTCCGAATACTTCGGGCATCAGCCTTCTAACCAAGGTACCTGTCCTTATTGTGTCCTCACGTGCCCTCACGAACCCAATGGTGTCCTCTTCGAGTGACCGTGCGCATGTGGTTTTTTTGTTAAAAGATTTATTGTTTATCGATTAATAATTATTATTATTGCATTATTATTTAACGAATAAGTCATGAAAGGCATTTCCATCCTGTTTCTCCAGGCAGTCGTGGTGCTGGTCGGAATTCTGTCACTTTTCATTTTGATCCGGTTTCCGCTCACCGAGGGGAGGGCTGTGAATTTGGATCTGTGGAGCATCTACACCGACCCATTCATCATATATGCCTATGCATCCTCCCTTGCTTTCTTTATTGGCTTGTACCAGGTGATCAGATTACTCGGCTGCATCGGGCAAAACAACTTGTATTCAAGTAGTGCCTTGCGAACCCTCAGGAGGATAAAGTATTGTGCCATCGCGTTAAGCGCGCTGATTGTGATGGCAGCCATCTACATCAGGATTTTTCATCCTGAAGATGACGACCCGGCCGGCTTCCTGGCATTGTCTATCATAGCCACGATCATATCGGTGGCGGTGGCGACCGCGGTGGCCGTGCTGGAGAAAATCCTCCGGCATGCCGTGGATATGAAGTCTGAAAATGATTTAACGATTTAAGCCATGCCGATTATAGTGAACCTGGACGTGATGATGGCCAAGCGGAAGATGTCGCTCAATGAGCTTTCCGAAAAGGTGCAGTTAACGCTATCCAATCTTTCCATCTTAAAAACGGGAAAGGCAAAGGCCATTCGCTTTGGCACCCTGGAAGCCATTTGCAAAGCCCTGGACTGCCAACCCGGTGACATCCTGGAGTACGCAGACGGGGAGGCAAAGGCGGCCGATCGCTAGTCCAAGCATCGCGGGTGATATTTATATTTGTTGGTCGACTCTCGTGTCAGGTGCATGATTGACCTATTTCTGCAATTCAAAGCCCGATGAAAAAAGGATTCCTGGTTGCCGCGCTACCGTTCGTGTTCTTGCTCGCGTATTGTCAAGACAGGGAGACCTTAAAGTACAAGCCTGTCAACTTGGAGGATGCGGTAAGTCACCTGGCGATCATCCACGATGATACGATCAAAGCAAAAATACGGGCGATGTCGGAAAATGAATTTCTGGCTGGTTCACATTTTGGGCTTGGGATGTGGATCAGGAACAATTGGGGATTGTGGAGAGGCAAAGAACTGGCTAAATACCTCAACTCCATTGGTTTGTTCCATCCTGATGACATGTCGAGCGTTATTCTGACCTGTTATTACAGGGAGCTTACCGGAAGGGCATGGGAATTGGATGAACAGATTAAGTATTACCGGGACTACTGGCAGAAATCTCAGGAGCATGCTAACCAGATGGAGACAGACACCGCCTATCGCCACAAGGTTCAAATGAGACATGACTCCATAGGAAGGGCCCAACTCCAGACCAAAAAAAATGAATGGACCGCGGGGAAAAAGGTTGTTGGTTATCTGGAATATCAGTGCGGAATCCTTCCGGCCGGTCGCAGGGCAAAAGTCACAGGAACCATCATCGAGTGGAGGAATGATGACTTGCTGATTCAGATTGATTCTTATGCGGACGAGAAAAAGAAAGAAAAGGTGATCAAGTGCAATCAGATAGTGAACGACATTGTGCTGGTCGTACAACATCACTATTTCAGCATCTTGAAGTAAAGCGTCCTGTTCCGGGAAATGGTTAAATGATGATATTGATCAAATGGCAAACGCAAATCTGAAACAGGCCGTTCCCTTTTTCATGGTCACCGACATGAGCCGCTCCATCGCATTTTATACGGAGGGGGTGGGATTTGAGATCAAGAAAGACTGGCGGCCGAATGGAAAAATCGAATGGTGCTATATCGAAAGAGAAGGCGTGGCGCTCATGCTGCAGGAGTACCGCCAGGGTTTGCGACCGAAGGAAAAGCTGGGCGTGGGTGTCTCCATTTGCATCATGTGCAGGGATGCGCTTTCGCTTTACACCGAGTTTCACCAAAAAGGACTTCAGCCCCGGGAACCCTTTGTGGGCAACGGCATGTGGGTGACCACGTTGATGGACCCTGACGGCTATCGGCTCGACTTTGAAAGTGATACCGATGTAACGGAAGAAACGAAATATTCAGATTGGATAAGCCGGCAATAAAAGCCGCTGCCTCCCAGGGCCCCGCCATCGAAGAATCACGCTATCTTCACAATCCGCACAATACCCGTCATATGAAATTCGATAAAGCCGTTCCCATCCTGTATGCCACCGATGTGTCGAAGAGCATAGCCTATTTTGTAGACAAGCTGAAGTTTGAGAGCAAATGGGAGTGGGACGACCCACCCACGTTCGGTGGGGTGGTTCGGGACGATGTGGAGATCTTCTTTTGCAAAGACGGCCAGGGAAAGCCCGGCACCTGGCTTGCGGTGGTGGTCGACAATGTGGATGCCTACTATGAATTGATCAAAGACGGTGGCGCCAAAATCCTTGCCGCACCCAAAACCCAGGAGTGGAACATGCGCGAGATGTATGTCGAATGCCCCGATGGACACATCATCAGGTTTGGACACAATACGTCTTGCGATTAGCTGGCATGCAGCGGCTTGCATGATCGGGCGAGAAGCGCGCTGGAAAGTCATTTTGTCATGAGTTATGATCTTAATCATGGCGTGTCCCTGGTGCTGCGCCCCAGGGCCGGGCTGTGCAGGGCTCCGCTGTCGCTCCGGTGCTGCGCACTTCGCCTGCGGCTCACCCTTACCATCCCTCACGCGATTTCTCGGCCTGACAGTGGGCGCTGACCATTGCACACCCTGTACCGTGGGTAGGGATTGAGTAGGAATGCGTTCCCGGACTCATTTCGACCACGTCTGACATGTAGCGGATGTAGAGCAGACACCGGTGGGATGTAGGGTAGACACCGGTGGGATGTATAGTAGACACCGGTGGGATGTATAGTAGACACCGGTGGGATGTAGGGTAGACACCGGTGGGATGTAGGGTAGACACCGGTGGGATGTATAGTAGACACCGGTGGGATGTATAGTAGACACCGGTGGGATGTAGAGTAGACACCGGTGGGATGTAGGGTAGACACCGGTGGGATGTAGGGTAGACACCGGTGGGATGTATAGTAGATACCGGTGGGATGTATAGTAGACACCGGTGGGATGTAGAGTAGACACCGGTGGGATGTAGAGCAAGACACGCAACTGGTAACTGGTGACTGGCGACTGGTGACTGGTGACTGGCGACTGGTAATTGGCAACTGGTAACTGGATTCTGGCGACTGGCACTTGGTACTCGGGACTAAAGACTCGGGACTAGCCTATATACCTGAAAAGAGGGATGCCGCCACAGGGAATCTTCCTACCCGGAGGCTCTTCTCGACTATGTGCGCGTTAGATTCCATGATGGTCCCTAATCCAGCAAGCGTCCCGCTTGTGCAGATTTGCCCTCCAGCGGCCGCGCTCAGGTGTCTGACACCCGCCACCACGCAACCCCTTTTGAGGTGTCAGACACCTGGCCGCGTCAAGTATCGCCCCCAGACAGGCATCATTTTTCATCAATAATATTTGTGCAACCATATAATTGCATATATATTGCAACCACATAGTTGCACAAAATGGAAACCCGGAGAGACGTCTTTCAAGCCATAGCAGACCCCACCCGCAGGGCCATCCTCCTGTTAATCGCGGCCCAGGCCATGACGCCCAACGCCATTGCAGAAGAATTCCATACCAGCCGGCAAGCCGTTTCCAAACACATTCAGATTCTCACCGAATGCGAACTGGTGAAGCAGGAGCAACAGGGCAGAGAAATCTACTACTCGCTTGAAATCGCAAAAATGAAGGAGATCGACCAATGGCTGAGCCAATTCAGAAGAATCTGGGAAACGCAGTTTGACCAGCTCGACAAAGTACTATCCGCCATGAAAAAACAAAAAAAATGACGAACAACCTGCTATTTGAGTTTAGTGTTGACAAAGCAACAAAAACGGTGTGCATCACCCGGGAATTTGACGCCAACCTGTCACTGGTATGGGATGCCTTTACCAAACCTGAAATTCTAGACCAATGGGTTGCACCGAAACCCTGGTCATCGAAAACAAAATTCATGGATTTTAAAGTGGGCGGACAAAGATTGTACGCGATGGTGAGCCCGGAGGGGCAAGCGCGATGGGCGATCCAGCAATACATTTCCATTAACCCGAAAACCCATTTCAAGATGTTCAACGCTTTTGCCGATCAGGATGGAAACCCCGAATTGCCGGGGTCGGAATGGGATTACACTTTCAGCGAACTCAATGGAAGGACCACCGTGCGAATTACCATTTACAATGAGTCGCTTGCCCGCATGGAGAAGATGATTGAAATGGGCTTCAAAGAAGGGTTTATGATGAGCATGACCAACCTGGAAAACCTGCTGGCCACATTATCGCAACGGTCGCCAGTAAGCTGAGATACAAATACCTCAACCCCGTAAGTATTCGATTAGAGATGGTTGAAGTCTTCAAAACCAACATTGAGAAGAAAACGCAAAGCAAAATGCTGCTAAGAGTGCTCACCGATGCATTCCCATCCTCCAAGATTAGCTTCGATCTTTCAGACTGCGACCGTGTGCTCAGGGTGGAGGACGACCGGGTGGAGGCGACCAGTGTCATGTGGCTTGTCAAGGAAAGCGGTTTTACCTGTGAAGTATTGGATTAACGGGCAAGGTCAGCGCTAATCCAGCACAGGCGTCCCGACTGTGCCGGGTCTGTTCTTCTTTCCCCAGCCTGTCTCTCGGGCCTGGGCTCTTGCTGAGTAGGGTAACTCCAATTCTGCACAAGCCAACCTGACGAAGGCACGACACGCTTTAGCTTGCCAGGTGTTTCCTGCCTTGTCAAATCCGCAAGGAGGACTTAAGAGCACAAGCGGGGCATTTAAACGCCAGAATTTGGACATCTGAGATAGAGTACTTACCTTTGGCGTAAGTAACGCAAGACGGAAGTATGATTATTTCCTTTGGCTCTAAGGAAACCAAGAAAATATGGGACGGTCAAAGAGTTAAGAGTTTCGCCACAGAAATACAGGAAATTGGGAGACGAAAATTAAGAATGTTAAATAACTCACAAAATTTAACAGACTTACAGATCCCGCCTTCGAATAAATTGGAGAAACTTAAAGGGAGGTTAAAAGAGTATTATTCTATCAGGATAAATAGTCAGTGGAGAATAGTTTTTAAATGGGACAAGGGAAACGCTTCTGATGTTGAAATTATCAACTACCATTAAAGTTAATTGGAAATGAAAAAGATTAGAAACATTCATCCAGGAGAAGTACTTCAGGAGGAATTCTTAGTCCCGTTGGAGTTAAGTGCATACAAACTATCAAAGGACATTGGAATACCCCAAACGAGAATATCAGAAATCCTAAAGGGAAATAGACGGATTACAGCTGATACAGCATTGAGACTTTCAAAATATTTCGGAACTACCGCTAAGTTTTGGCTAGGTCTGCAAGACGATTTTGATATTGAGGAAGAGAAAAAAATGAAATCCAAGGAGTTTGACTCAATTGAACAGTTTCATAACAACGCTGCATAACAATTAAGGCTTCGCGTGGCCGAC
>JBFWPC010000011.1:0-87956 GCA_050250195.1 Cyclobacteriaceae bacterium
GTAGGCTACCCCGTGCTTATCAAGGCGAGCGCAGGTGGTGGCGGCAAGGGCATGCGCATCGTAGAAAATGAGAAAGAGTTTGAATCGCAAATGGAACGCGCCATCAGCGAAGCCAGGTCGGCTTTTGGCGATGGCTCGGTCTTTATTGAAAAATACATTACACAACCAAGGCACATCGAATTCCAGATCTTTGGCGACCATCATGGCAACGTGGTTCACTTGTTCGAGCGCGAATGTTCCATTCAGCGAAGGCACCAAAAGGTGATCGAAGAGGCGCCTTCGTCCATTCTCACCCCCGAGATCCGGCAGTCGATGGGCGAGGCGGCCATCAACGTGGCCAAATCATGCGGCTATTATGGCGCGGGCACGGTGGAATTTATCATGGACGAGAGGCGCAACTTCTACTTTCTCGAAATGAACACCCGCTTGCAGGTTGAACATCCGGTTACCGAAGAGATCACCGGCCTCGACTTGGTTAAGCTCCAGGTTCACATTGCCGAAGGCGGCAAAATCCCATTCAGGCAAGAGGACTTGAGAATCCATGGTCACGCCATCGAAGTGCGGGTTTATGCCGAGGACCCGCGCAACAACTTCCTGCCCGACATCGGAAAACTGATCACCTACCAACGTCCACAGGGGCATGGCATTCGTGTCGATGACGGATTCGAAGAGGGAATGGATATCCCCTTCTACTATGACCCGATGATTGCCAAGATGATTTGTCATGCGGAGAATCGGGAACTTGCCATAGCAAAGACCTTGCGCGCCATTGAGGAATACCAGATCACGGGAATTGAAACGACCTTGAGTTTTTGCGATTTCGTGTTGCGTCACGAGGCATTCCGGAGCGGCAACTTCGACACGCGCTTTGTCGAGCAATACTTCAAGCCCGAGATGCTCAGCAAAAAGCCTGTTTCGGACGAAGAACGCATCGCAGCTGCCCTTGCGGTGATGGAGCTGAGAACAAATCACCGACCGGTTCAGAGCCAGCAACGGGCGGCAACCAGCAACTGGAAAAGGAATCGCACCTAGGAATGGCCGAAATCAAACCGATCCGCGCGTGGCGCTATCATCCTGATCTCGCTAAGCAAATCGACAGCCTTACCTCACCCCTGTTTGATGTCGTATCGGACAAGCAGCGGAAGGCCCTATATCAAAATCCCTACAATAGCATCCATGTTTCCGTACCACTTGGGCACGAACCGGCCGCTGAAGCCGCCACCAGACTGGATGAATGGAAACGTTCCGGTGTAATCCAACAAGACAAGCTTCCCGCCATTTACGTCTATTATCAATACTTTAAACTGGCTGGACTGGAAAAAGAGTTTTGCCGCAAGGGCTTCGTGTGCCATATACGAGCATACGACTGGGAGGATGGTGTGGTTCTCCGCCACGAAAACACGATGCCGAAATCCGTTAACGATCGCATCGCGATTCTGGAAAAAACGCAGTTGCATGCCAGCCCCACGCATGGATTGTATTCAGATCCCGACTTTGTGCTGGAAAAATATATGGACGAAGCCATCACGCTGCCCATTTATGAAACCGAAGACTACCAGGGCGTGCGGGATGTGCTTGCTGTGATCCATGACGCAGAGGTGATTCAGCAGTTTGTTACACGGTTAAAAGGTCAGAAGATTATATTGGCTGACGGTCATCACCGCTATGAAGGTTCACTCGAGCTCAAAAAAAAGATGATCAGGAACAACCCCCACCACACCGGAGACGAAGGATACAACTTCCACCTGATGTATCTCACCAATACTGAGGCCGGTGATATCCGCATTTTACCCACGCACCGGCTAATCAACGGGTTGAAAGATTTTGACGAAGTCGCCATTGTTAAAAAACTCGAATCGGATTTCATTATCAAACCCGTGGAGGAGGCCGATACCATCAACGAGATCATCATGGGAAAACCGTGGGCGTTTGGAGTGATCTTCAAGGACCGAGCCATTAAAGTACGTCTGAAGCCGGAAGTATTGTCCACAATGACCTGGCCCTTTCCTGACGAAATCAAGAAACTCGATCTCACGGTGATGCACTATTTTATCATCGAAAAAGTATTGGGCATACCCGGCAAACAACAGCGCACTTCAGAGAACATTCAATTCGATCGCAGCTTTACCGACTGCATGACCAAGGTGATCACCGGGCAGGCCCAGATGGCCATCATCACGCAAGAGATTTCCATCAAACAAGTACTTCAGGTTTGTAACAGTGGCTACACCATGCCGCAAAAATCCACTTACTTTTATCCAAAGGTCATTTGTGGATTCCTATTTAGCTCCATCAGAAATGATGAGTTGTAAGGGCTTTAAGATGTTGCCATAAATGACGTATTTTTGTTGTATGGATTACAGGGTGCTGCTTAAACGAATTACTGTCAACCCACAGGTTGCTCATGGGAAACCGACCATTAGAAATACGCGCTACCTGGTGGAGTCTGTTCTTGAGTTTCTCGCAGCAGGTGATACAAGTGAAGACATTCTGAAGTTTTATCCTGACCTCACCAAAGAGGACATCCAGGCATGCATCGCTTACGCTACGGAAGTCCTAAAAGTGAAGAGCGTTTCGCACTCAGCGTAGATGAAGTTTCTGGTTGACGCCCAACTCCCTTATCTTATTTGTGATCTGTTCGTAACTAAAGGTATTTCCTGTATTCACACCCGCGATTTGCGACATGGGAACGAAACCACCGATGAGGATATCAACTCGATTTCGATTCAGGAAGAGTTAATCTTGATCACCAAAGATAACGACTTCCTCCACTCATTCTTACTGCACAGGAGACCTTACAAGCTGATTTTTGTTTCCACAGGAAACCTGAGGCTCGCTGAGCTAGTGAAGTTGTTTGAGTATGAACTCGATCGGATTGTTTCTTTAATGAACAACCATGATATGCTTGAGTTGACAAAAAAAGGATGCCGCATCATCATTTGAACATGAAGCTTAATCGCCCCCTCATCCTCGGTTCCAGCAGTCCGCGCAGGCAATTCCTAATGAAGGAGGCAGGCTTTGAATTTACGTTAGCCAAACCAGCTGATGATGAGTCGTTTCCCAACCACTTGCCGGCCGAGGTGGTGGCCAGTTACCTCGCTGAGAAGAAAGCGCAGTCACTCGCGGGCATGATCAAGTCTGATGAATTGGTAATCACATCCGACACGGTGGTGATCCTGGATCATCATATCCTCAACAAGCCGGCAGATCGTGAAGATGCCTTCAGGATGATTTCGATGCTGGCGGGAAGGACGCACCAGGTAATTACGGCAGTATGCATCATGGCAAAGGAAAAGCAAGTTGTGTTTGACGATCGTACCCTCGTCACCTTTGCCTCCCTCACCCCGGATGAGATTTACTATTATATCGATCGGTGCAAACCTTTCGACAAGGCAGGCTCCTACGGAGCCCAGGACTGGCTGGGTATCGTGGGCATCGAAAAGATCCACGGCTCCTACTTCACGGTAATGGGCATGCCCATGCACAAGGTATACGAGGAGCTTAAACGCTTCTAGCGTTGCACCAATTTCTCATAGAGCCTGGTGAGGTCATTGGCTATCGCGGCAGGCTCGAAGCGTTTGATATATTCACGGGAAGTCCGTTTCATCTCCTCTTGTTTCTGCTGGTCACTCAGCACCTGATCGATGGCGTGGGCAAGCTCATCTTCATCGTAGGGGTTGATGTAAACGCAGCCTGGGCCACCCGCCTCCGAGAAGCAAGAGCCCTTTGAAGTAATCACCGGCAATCCACATGCAATGGCCTCCACGATGGGAATCCCAAATCCCTCGAACAAGGACGGATAAACAAATAGACTTGCCAACTGGTAAATCTTCGGCAGGTCTTCAAATGCCGCATCCCGAATCAGCATCACCCTATTCTCCAGTGCGTGCTCTTTTACCCAACGGGTGATTTCCCTTTCATAGTTTGTAGCCCTGCCAACCACCACCAGTGGAATGGATTGCTTTAACCTTGATAATGCCTTCACAATCAGCAATGCGTTCTTCCGGCTCTCGATCGTGCCCACGTTGAGAATGAACGATTGGGGCAAGCGGTATTTTGTCCGGATCCCTTCCAGTGCTGCCGGATCAAAGCTTAAATTGAAATTCGGGTGACAACCCTGATAGATCACCTCAATCCTTTCACTACTCACCCCGATGTAGTCGGCCAGATCATGGGCGGTCTGTTGACTGATGGCCACGATTCGATCGGCCAGGTCGCACGCTTTGCGCACTTTCCAATCATAAATGCGTGCGTCAATGGAAGAATAAAATTGCGGAAAGCGTTTGAAGATCAGGTCATGAATCGTGACCACGGTTTTCACGCCACTCGGCTTATGGATGGGCAGCTCATTGCTCAGGCCGTGAAATACATCCAGTTGCTCCCTTTCGGCCGCCTTGCCTACACCATAGGTTCGCCACCAACTTTGCAGGCGCATGGCGCGGAAGAAACGAGGCGGCAATTCAATTTGAATCCGCTCTCTTTCGATGAAAAACTCCGTGTCCTTATTTCGCTTGATCTTGGGCGTGTATAGGTAGAGCTGATGCTGGCGAGGATGTTGGTAAAGTGCAGAAGCCACGAACCGGCTGTAGTTACCCAGGCCGGTGAAGTTGTTGAACAATCGCTTGGCATCAAATCCTATGCGCATCGGGCCAATTCAAGCCTCGAAGATAAGGTGAAATCTTCAGCTCAAACGAAAAGAGGCTGTCTCAAAAAGCCAGCCTCTCTTTTCCGTTAGCCGGGAGTTAAGAAATCTTTACTTCTTGGGCTCCTCCTTTTTCTCCGCCTGCTTCACCTTGTCTCCGTCCTTCAATCGCTTGGATACGACCAGGAACGGACCAGTGATCACCTCGGTGGAGTCAGAAATGCCAGACAGGATTTCGATGTTTTCATAGTCACTGATACCCGTCTTCACTTCCTTCATTTTGGCTGTGCCCCCTTCATTCACAAACACTACAATCTTGTCTTCTTTCTTTTCCGGTTTCTTGGCATCTTCATTTACCACCTGGCGCTGATCATTGTCATCGTTACTGTTCGGCCCTCCTTGTTCAGGTTTGGTTGCTTCATCCGGATTGCGGGTAGTAACAGCAGCAAGCGGAACAGACAACACATCTTCCTTCCGGTTGGTGATGATCTCCACGCTGGCCGTCATGCCGGGGCGGAATGGATAACGGTTGCCCTGCGCGATCAGGTCTTCGTAAGATGAGCGCAACACCAGGATTCGCACTTCAAATTCTGTGATGGCATCGGCCGAAAGCTTCTCCTTGGCCGTGTTGGCAATATTGGTAACAAGTCCTTTGAATTGTTTGCCTGTATTCGCGTAAGCATCCACATCGATCAGTACCGTGTCGTTCATGTGCACCCGAACGATGTCATTCTCGTTCACGTTCACCCTTACCTCCATCACATTGAGGTCTGCGATCCGCAACATTTCCGTACCTTGCATTTGGGCCGTTCCCACCACGCGCTCGCCTTGCTTCACATTCAACTTGGAGACGGTGCCGTCCAATGGCGCCACCACGCTGGTACGCCTCACGTTTTCGCGCGCCTCTCTTACCGAGGCTTCCGTACTGCGAACGATATACTTGGCCGCTTCGAGCGACTGCTCAGCAGATTCCAGATCGTTCTTGGCAATCAGGTAGTTCTGCTGGGCCAGCTGCCATTCCGCATCAGAGATCACTTTTTCTTTATATAACTGTTCCTGGCGTTTGTAATCCGCTTCGGCCCTGACAAAGGTCGCCTTCGAGCGCGACAGTGCCGCCTTCGCAGATTCCACATTCGCCTTCTGCTGATTCAAAGTTGCCTCGCTCCGTTCCAACTGACTGATCTGCTGGTCGGGGCGAATGCGCACCAACAACATACCTTGCTTTACAGCATCTCCATCCTCAACATGAAGTTCGATGATCTCACCGGAAACTTCGGGTGCGAGCTTAACCTCAGTCACAGGTTGTATGGTGCCCGAGGCGCTCACTTTCTCAACGATGGTCTTCTTGGCCGCTTTGGCCAGTTCAACTTCTATCTCACGCTCCTTACCAATCCAACCCTGGGATTTGCCGATAACGAGAATTAGAATAATTACAACGAGTGCACCAATAAGGTAGTAAACAAGTTTGTTCGATTTCCGCTTCTGTTTAGCCATTCGTAATGAGAATTAATAGTAAAGGTTGTGGTTAGTAGTCAATGGGTTTGCCTTGATAAAAGTCAAGGATCTTCTTCCTGAAAATAAAATTGTATTTCGCGCGCGCCAGGTCCGACTTGGCACGGTACAAATCATTTTCGGTAATCTGGTATTCGAAATAGTTCACGGCACCAATTTCAAAACGTTGCGTTGCCATCCGGTAAGCTTCCTCGCGTGCATCTACTTGCTTCAAAGAAGCTGAATAGCTCTTCGCGGCAGCGAGTGCATCGTTGTAGGCCGTCTCGATGGTTTGGCGCAATGTATTTCGGGTTTCCTGTGCGGAGATGTTCGCAATCTCGCGTTGAATAACGGAGCGCTCCACAGCAGCCCGATTCTGCCAGCCGTTGAACAGGGGAATGGTGAGAACCACACTCGCAGTTCTAAACAGGTTGTCTTTCAGCTGATCGGTTTCGCTGTACCCTTCAGCAACGGTAGTATAATTGGGCTGGTAGAGAAACACGTTTTGACCACCGGCTCCGCCTACCACGCCCACCGGAACGGTACCTACGGTAAACGTGCCGTCTGGTGCGGTAATGGGCGCATCGGAGGCGCTCGAGTAGTTTGACTGCATAGATCCATTGAGCGACAATCGCGGGTACAATCCTCCGCGTGCCGCCCTCAGGGCCGCATCTGCACTCTCCATCCTCAACTTCGCGCTTTGGATTTCCGGCATCGTCTGCTCGGCCGCTGCGTATACCTGTTCGGGAGTTTCCTCCAGGATCACATCTTCGGGTTCCAATGGGGGAATGGCCACGCGCATGGGCGTGCCGGCCGGAAGCTGCATGGCCTGCTTCAATTGCAGCAATGACAGGTTCAACGCGTTTTCCTGGTTAATCAGGTTTACCTCATTGGTGGCCACCTGCGCCTCCTGATTTAGCTGATCTGCCTTCGGCAACGCACCGGCTGCTACCTGACGGGCAATCCGATCCAACTGCTGCTGACTTGAGTTCAACTGATAGCGGGCATTCTCGTAAAGTTCCTGATTGAAAATCACATTGATGTAAAGTGTTACCACGTTAATGGTCACATCGTTCTTCACCTTATCAAGGTCTTTGCCTGAAGCTTGATAGTCGCGTGCATTTTGCCTGATGGTGTTCTGCAAACGCAATCCGTTAAAAAGCGTCACGGAGCTGGTACCCTGCACATTGATGCTGTTCAGGTTCCGGTTAATGAATTGGTTTGTTACGGGGTTCAGGGAGCGGCCTGAGTTGGTGCCGTAAGATCCACCCACGTTCAATGACGGAAACAGGGCCATCTTGGACTGAACGTAGTTGATGCGCGCTGTCTCCACACCGTAGTTACTCCGCTTGACTGCGAGGTTATTGTCCAGCGCCACCTTCACACACTCCTGCAAGGTCCACTCCCTGGCTTCCTCCTGCGCCCATGCGTGTACCGTGCAACTCACCAATACGAACAGTAAAAGTCTCCTCATCGTTTTCAGGTTTTCAGATTTGCGGTATATAGATCACTTCTTTTACCCAGCTAAGACTATTCAGGTAATCAAATGTTACATCCTTCACATCCGAATCCATTTCGATTACCAGGCAGGCGAGGTCGTTCTTGCCTTTGCGGGAAACGGACATGGTGGCGATGTTGCAATCGTCATGTGCCAACACGTTGGCGATGAAGGCGATGCTTCCTTTCACGTCATCCGCAAAAATGATCAACGTGTGCAGGCTCGCACTGAAATCGGCTTTGAACCCATTGACCTCGGCAATATTTACCAATCCGCCACCGCGGCTCTCCCCAAGCACCTCAACCTTCCGGCCGCCCTTTGTTAGACGCAGCTTCACCGTGTTGGGGTGCAGGGTGGAGGCATTTCCCACTGACTTGAATTGGTATTTGAGCCCTGCACTGCCGGCCAAATGGAGGGCCTCTTTGATGCGCTTGTCGTCCGGCTTGAAATCCAGGAGGCCACCGATAATGGCGCGGTCACTGCCATGACCCTCGTAAGTTCGGGCGAAGGAATTGTAGAACGTGATTTCGGCTTCTTCGGGCACTGACCCAAGGATGGCGACTGCTGCCCGGCCGATTCTCACCACGCCTGCCGTATGCGAACTTGACGGGCCAATCATTATCGGGCCGATCATATCAAAAACGCTACTTTTTTCAGGCATATTCTAGCTTCAATACGGAATTAGTCGACAAAAGGATGTGGGTACTACATAATTCTGATCCGCGGCTGCGAAAATAGGTCAATACCCTTAGAAAAAGTTACAATGAATGCCAAAAATAAGGTATCAGGGCAAAAATACCCATACCTGAAACTGTAGCACCTTGTACGCGGGGGAGATACTTATACGGCTATGGGCGCCTTGATCGAAGGGTGGGAACGATAGTTGACAATCTCAAAATCCTCGAACTGGTACCCGAACAACGTGGGCGGCTTCCGCTTGATGATCAACTTCGGCAGCGGGTAGGGAGATCGCGACAACTGTTCTCTCGCCTGTTCAAGGTGATTCGTATACAGGTGCGTGTCACCCCCGGTCCAAATAAATTCTCCCGGTTGCAGATCGCACTGCTGCGCCACCATTTCTGTCAGCAGGGCATAGCTGGCAATATTGAAAGGTACGCCCAGGAAATAATCAGCCGAGCGCTGATACAACTGGCATGATAGCTTGCCATCGGCCACATAAAATTGAAACAACGCGTGGCACGGGGGCAAGGCCATCTGATCGACTTCTGCGGGATTCCAGGCGGTTACAATGTGCCGTCTTGAATCAGGTTTTGTTTTGATTTGCTCCAGCACTTTTGATATCTGGTCGATCGAGCCGCCATTCGGTGCAGGCCAACTGCGCCACTGGCTGCCGTACACCGGGCCGAGGTCGCCATTCTCATCGGCCCACTCGTCCCAGATGGTTACTTTATGATCATTGAGATACTTGATGTTGGTGTCCCCATTCAAAAACCAGAGCAGTTCATAAATGATGGAGCGGAGGTGGAGTTTTTTTGTGGTGACAAGTGGGAATCCCTGAGAGAGGTCGAAACGCATCTGACGACCGAAGACAGACAGCGTGCCCGTACCCGTGCGGTCGGTTTTGCGGGTGCCGTTGTCGAGGATGTCCTGCATTAAATCCAGGTATGGCTTCATGGGTAGTGGTTGAGCTTAAAAGAACAAATATAATAAGACTGGATACTGGATTCTAGATGCTGGGTTCTGGATTCTGGATGCTGGATGCTGGATGCTGGTTTCTGGTCCGGTTGCTTACACTACTCTGCACGGGTGCTTACTCGCAAAGGTCCGGCTGCCTACACTACTCTGCACGGGTGCTTACTCGCAAAGGTCCGGCTGCTTAACTCTACTGTCCCGGCCAGGAGGTTGTGTTTGGTGTGGTCAGATTTGCTAATCGCTATGACGAGCACTGACTGGCTCAGGCATCTTCCGCTTCTTGAGCGGAAATTCAAAGCCGAAGCGCACGTTGAACCGGCTTAAATAAGGGCTGCTATCGCGGTCGTCAAAGACATTGTACGTGAATTGGAAGTTTCCTTTCACACCCTTCATAAACTGGTAATCCTTCTTGATACCCAGGAAGACGCTCCACACCCAGTCGTGGCGATCCGGGTCGCTGCCTGTGCCCCCCAGCGTGGGTGGCATATAGGTGTGCAACTGTTCTACGTCTGCACGAAAAGAAATCCCCTTTTTCCAACGGAAGCTCACATAGGTGCGTGGACCGTAAATCCGGTCTGCCCTGGTGAGGCGTAATTTTTTTCCGATGCCCACACGCTCGTTCCAGCCAAGTCCAGCCGTGAGGCGGCCGCTGATTCTATAGCCTAGCGAAGGACTGTAATCCAGAAGCACGCGCTCTGAATTTTGTACCTGAAAAGTAATTCCCGGCACCAGGCGTTCCACAGAAGGCTTTCCTCTCATCTCGTTTGGTCTGCGCTTGGGAACGTCTTTGAGGCTGGTGAGTTCACTGTACTTCGATTTATATTTCGAAACCTGATCCATTGCCTGCTTGAGAACCGCCTCCTGACCGGCAAAATGGTTTTTTGCCAACTTGGGAAGTTGTTGTATAGCTTGTTCTTTCAGGGCCTTTGGATCGTTGCCCATGGCTGCCATTTCTTTGTACCCATCCAGTGCCTGCGTTTGCTCCTGGAAGCCCTGCAGCTCATCCAACTTCATCGCCTGTTGCTCCAATGTTTGAGGCAACTGCTCCACCTGTTCGAGGTTACCACTGGCTATGTTCTTCACGTCTGCAGAGTACCCTTGTACCTGACCGGTGACCTCGCCAACCTGACCGAGCGTCTGCTGCACCTGTGATAACTCGTCTGCTCCTGGCAACTTTTCTTTGAGGTTTGGTAAGTCCGGTCCATTCATGCTGAGGTTGGCACTACCTGGTAGCTCTCCATTCAGGTTGGGAACAGGTGTGTTTGGAAATTGATCATCCACGCCCGGCAGATCTACATTGCCGGGCAAGTTGGCATCGAATCCACCTTCAGAGCGCATGAGGTTCAACTTCTCATTCACTTCGCTCTCCACGGCATTTAGGGGTTGATTCAATTTCTGTTGCACCTGAGATACTTTTGACTCGGCTTTTTGCAGCTGCTGCATCGGTTTTGATTGCTTTAGGCTATCCAGCAGGCGAGTGTAGGCCTCCGTAGGTTGACCGAGCATCGTCAGGCTGTCGATCTTGAATTGTACACGGACAGTGATCGAATCCAACTTAGTGCCGGGAACTTGAGTAACGAGTGCTATAGAATCGATTTTGTTTCCTGCCTGCGAAACGGCATTTGCAAGGCTGTCTGTTCTTGATTTGGTAAGGGCGGTTATTGAATCAAGGCTCTTTAACTCAACTGTCAGGACCGAATCGGCCTTGAGGCGCAAGGTATCGGACTGCCCAGCACCAAGGAAAGGTAGTAACAGGCCTACCCCAACAACCGCTGTCCTGACTGAGGTCAAAATAGTTGCTAAATTGCCAAGCCCTTTCACTCAGTAAAGGTAGTTAAATAACTGCAGTTAAATAGGGGTTTTATATGCCAGCTATTACTTCATAGCCATCAAAAGCCAAGCGGTTGGGTTAGTGGAAAAAAATCTTGTTCGGATAGCAACTGCGCACGGATGACCATCCCTCAATCCCTACCCACAACATCCGCGCCAGTGTGGGGGCATCCTTGCAGGACACTCTGCACTGAATTAATGATTAGAAGCCTTAGCTAGTGTTTCGGAGAATGGTATTTGTGAATATTTTAGAAAGACCTTATCCGGATACGAAAAATTTAGAACGCATTCTGATTCGTTTTTAAGGGCACGACCTTGAACATCTCTCAATTGCTCCTTTTTAAGGACTGCCCCTCCCTTCTTATCGTAATAAACGACCTTTTCAGATACTAATGGGTCTTCGCTACAGTTGGAGTCGAAAAAAGTAATCTTCTTCTTGTAAGCAATCGTATTTCCATCTCTGTCAAAATAATGAGAAACTGTGACTCGGTAATCCCCGGATTCAATAAACGGTACTCCAATGAGTGCAATCACTTTATTTTCCCTAAAAACGACATTATACATATAGTTATACCGTTTGTCATTCATACTGTCCAATGAATAAACTCTTTGAGGCATCGAACTCATTGACGATTGAGTAAATATTTTTACAGCACCTAAATCTTTGTTTTGAACTAATTCTTGGGTAAGAGAGATAATTTTATCAGCCTTGTCAATTCTGTTTTGGGAGGAACCGGTACATGCCATCAAACAAAAACCAAAATGCACGAATACAATAAAGACCCAGTTTCTGCGGCTATTTTTCATCCTCTTTCTTCTTGACAGTTATGGTTTCAGTTCTTTTCACTTTTGTATCATCAACAGTCTTGTTAGTACTACCATCAACCTGTGTTTGATTAGCGTCACGGATTGATTTAAAGTTTTCATCAGTACCCCTCTTGTCGATATGGACTCTGTCAGGATCATTGAAATCTCCTCCATATCTCCAATCTTTTTCTTTTACTTTCTTGATGAATGCATGATCTGATTTCAGATTCTTATTCTTTGATTCTAATCCCTTCGAGACATCGTTATCCGTGTAAATGTTGAAATCTATAGCAAGCCCAGCATTATGGGGACTATTCCCAGCGGAAGCTGGTGTAATCGCATCCTTGCTTCCACCCAGTTCTTCTTGCTTTTTATTTGTTCTAAATGAACTATTAATGTGTATATAAGTTCCTGTTTCAACCGCATCCCCAAGTATATCTTGAACATCACTAAAAATTGTGTGATCAATGTACACTGTACTCTCTCCTTTAATATATCCAGATTCATCATTAATCGTTACTTTGATAAGGCTATCCCCTTTATGATCAATAAATATTAATGGATTATTAGCTCCATACTGATAAGGATTAATTGGGTAATACTTTTCTGAGAATCTATCTGGAGTAAAAAACCTTCCGATTTCTGGTAAATACATCCTAGCCCCGTAGTCTAACCAATCAATTCCTAGCTCATCCTGCTTCTCTTTTCCATTGTAGAGGTATTGATTAGCAACCGAGTTCTCTCTCTGGTACGAGTTAAACGTCAAACCAAATGGATAATAAACTACACCACTTTTCCGACACCTTCACAGACCCCCTGCAGCACCTTTTCAAAGAACTTTTTGCAAGTCATAACTCGCAGGTTAAAGATAGGTTTTTCTTCTTTCAATTGAAAAAAAGAAAGGCCGAGTTCCGAGGCATTTTTGTGGACAAAAATACATCTTGCTGCTGCCCATTTCCGGCAGCTTACAAAGCAAAAAGAGAAGCTCAGGGCTTCTCCTTTATGGACTTCACTTCATCGGCAAAAACGGTTGCTACCTTTTCGTCCTGCAGGTCGGGGAACTCCTGTTTTACGGCTTCTACTTCCTGGTCATTGAGCAACCGGGCTTCTCCGTTATCATCGTTGTGGATCGCCCATCCGTTGGAGTACTTTCTGATGTAATACATAGCTGATTTGGTTTAGAGTTTAAAAGACATTTCCTAAAAGAAAAAACAGAAAAAAAGAAAGCGCTTCATCCAGGTGGCGGGGCAGACGGAAGCAAGGTTTTTGAAGAAAAAATTTTTACCCCTTATCAATCAAGCACATCAAAAATTTTTTCTTCAAAACCCGCAGGGCTTGACCTTGCTTGCGGCTGAACCGTCCACCTACCTTTGTGCGTCTTTTTTTGATGTTGTCTTTACCTGTATTTCACTTCCGGCATCCAGCCGGTTTTAACAACACACCTGGCTATCCGATGAACTTTCCTACAACGCTCCATCACGGTGAGTACCCATGCGCGCCCGAGCAGGCGTACGGGGGTTGCGGGGGGAGCCTGCGAGGAACAAGGCGCGCACGAACAATGGGGCATGGCTGGCGACCGCTTTCCCCCCGCAAAAAATTTCCGCCAGCCATGACCGTGCAAGCACAAGTTGTGAAGCGAGTGGAATGACTGAGGCACGAAGGAATGGAACGTCCGAGGTACACAAGGCATGACAAAAGCGTAATGGAAGTAGGTAAAATAAATGTTCATCAATCAACGTGGTGGCGGTGTGACGAAGCAAACACCTTTTTCTTTTTCAACTGAAGTTTACTTTGGCACACGGCCACACCATTCGTCCATTTATTTTACTTACTGTAATGAAGCTTTTGGCGTGACTTGTGTTCCGAGGCCTGAACAACTTGTGCGCAGCACTCCGCTTCTACCTTGAGGCATGCCGAAGGATGCCAGGCGAGGGTCGGTATGTGCGCGGGAAGCAGGGTCGGCCGGATCACTGCAATGGATGGTACTTCCTGAGTTGCTCTTGCAGATCTTCTAAATGGGTGGCCTGATATTTTTCCGTGGTACTGACGTATTTGTGTCCGCTCATGTATTGAACGACTCGTATATCATTCTTTCGTGTCCACTCGGCTATCGTGCTGGCTCTGATCTGACTGGCATGTTTTACCTTCTCATGTTTCAATCGCTTCATCATCCAACCAACTTCTCCGGCAAGTCTTGTCGCTCCTTCCATACCAATGATCAGTTGTTTGATCTTCTCCGGATCAGTCACTTTTGGCCCGTATAAAATCCGGTTCCTTGTCTTGTTCAAGTACTCTTGCAACTCAAACACCTGGCTTGCTTCCAGCTTCAATACCCTTTCATTCGTCCGGTCTGTCCCAGGGATTTTTATTTTTCCTTCCCGTAAGTTGATGTGCCGTGGTTCGAGTAGTTCAAGTTCTTCTATCGTCACAGCCTGGAAGATTAGTAAGCTAAGTATTACTTTGTTCCGTTGATCTCTGATATCGGTTACCTGATAATTTTCGTACAACTTCATCAGCTCGTCATACTCAACCAGGTCATGGGGTAATCTCCTGGCTATGCCTCTGATGTAAACGCCTTGTGCCGGATTGCTTTTTACCTTCCACGTCTTTACCAGGTAATGGAAGTAATGCCGTATCGCCAATAACTGATGTTGAACGTTGGTTTTACTTTTACCTTTTTTATGACTGTATTTGATATAGTTCATCAGGTCTGCATAGCGGATGTTCTCGACCGGATAGTGATGTTTGTCTATCCACTCCAAAAATTCCTTGATCCCATTCTCGTAAATCCGGATTGTACTTTCTGAGAACTCTTTTCCCGTTAAGTAGTCTTTAAAGCTTTTCATGGATGACATGGGTATAAATTTGTGTTGCTTCCAGTGAACGGTGTCCTAAAAATTTTGCAATGTGCGCCAGCTTCATTCCGCTTTGCAAAAGATGTGTAGCAATGCTGTGCCGTAATGTATGTAAGCCGATATCCTTTTCGATCTTCGATAACCTGGCAAGTCTTCTCAACCGGATCAGTAAACTTTGTCCTCGTATGCGATAGCCTTTGTCACTGACTAGCAATGCAGGGATTTTGTTTCTGGTCATCAAAAATGGTCTGCTGTGATCCAGGTAATCTTTGATGTGCTGCAGGGTTGTTTCACCTGCCGGCACGTATCGTTCCTTGTAGTTCTTTCCTTTTCGCACATACACGAGCTGGCTGTTAAAATCTATGTCGCTTACATCGAGCTGCACCCCTTCATTTCTTCTTAAACCACAACCGTAAAAAATTCCCAGCATCACCTTATCACGCAAGCCAAGTACACTTCCGTCCGTGGCTTTGTAAAGCTCTTTCACTTCGGCTGTGGTCAGGATATCAGGCACGTGTCGTTTCTCCGGGAGTCGCTCGGTCTCCACTGTAAAGCTTCCTCGATCGGTTTGTCTCACGAACTGGCTCAGCAAGACCAGGGCCTGGTGATATTTGTTGATGTGACCAGTGCTTAGCTTTCCGCCATGTTTGGCATGTGGCCGCTTCTTCAGTTGAAAAATAAAATCGTGAACGTGTTGTGCTGTTATCTCCCGGACTTTCTTGACCTCTTCACTTTCCAGCCAGTGAAAAAATTCGTGCATGTACAGTGGCATGTTGTACACGGTGTTTTCGGCATAGCCTAACAGTGCAAGCCATTCTTTAAAGTCGAGTTCCAGCTCACGGTATGCATAGGTATTCAAGGGTAGATTTTTCATGCTACTTGGTTTATGGTTAGTAAAAATTTTGGATTCTCCTTATACACCCTTTCTGGGACGCGGGACGCCAGACACGTTTTCTTCATTTGCTGATTGTTCTGGCCGATTCTTGCCTGTTCTGGCGTCCCATCTGGCGTCCCAGGTGTTTGGGACGCCAAGACTAAACTGTAATTAACTCAAGCTGATCAAGCTGGCCTTGCAGGTGTCTCTTTACTTTCGCGCGAAGCGCTTGTATGTTGTCCCAGTAAAGTACTTTGTAGTTAAAGCCTCTGTTGATGTATCCTCCGGCCTGCCGGATGTATTCCAGGGCCAACAGGTCTTGTATGTAGCGGTGCAACTGGCTCTTGCTGATGTGTAGTGCCTGCCTGATCTCTCGCTGGTTAAACTCGTAGCTTTGGTAATGACTGTTGCCTTTCGTTTTGACATACTGCTTTAATCGTTCATAAAACTGCCGCAAGCTTCCGTCCAGTTCATCCACCTTCAGCACAATGCTTTCAAACATGATCTCGGCTGCTATTTGAAGATCTTCTTTCTCGCTGATCAATCGACCTTGTGCATCGGTCTTTCGCTGGTATTGATGTAGTAAAGTGATTTGCTTCACAAACGCCTGGTACAAGCCGTTCAGCCTTCTGATCTTGTGCGCTTCTTCCGGAAGATGAACTTTGTCAGCATAGGGATTGATCACCTGGCACGGCTTTAAAAGTCTGATGCAATGCTGTAAAAATTCCGTGATCTGCTGCTCTCTCTTTTCATCGATCTGGCCAGCGCTCTTTTTGTTTTGATACTGGATGATCTTAATCGTCTGCTCGTGGCTTTCATCTACAGCAATCAAAAAACAACGGCTCATGTTGTCTTCGTATATCTCGCCTTTGGTAGTACAAGCCATCGATGCAATCGGGCCGTAAACGATTCGCTCGTAAGCATTCACGTTGCCGTGTTCGTCTTTGCTGGATGTGCTGCTAATGATCACACCTTTGCTTTGCAGCTCTCTAAAGGCAAGCTGCGCTTCTTCCTTCATCCCGTCCAGGTCTTCGATGCAGATCAATTGATGGCTCAGGTCATACATGCCGTAATTGTACAAGCTGCCTTCCGTCACTCTTGTAAATGCTTTCCTGCCTTCCTTCGGTATGAAGCTCGAGACCTTTGCCAGTAGATGTGTCTTTCCCGATCCGCTCGAGCCCTGGATAAGCGCGTGCAGTGTCTCCGGCATTTTATAGCTCGATGCAATGCCGAACAAAAAAATACGGTTCGTTTCTTCACCAACTACTCCGGCCTGGCCGATCAGGTCGTTGAGTCTCCTGATCAGGTTGGGCTTACTCAAAAACTCTTTGCATTTGCCTTCCAGGTGTAACGGTACTTGTATGCCTTGTGAGGTTGCGGGTTCTTTGTTCTGGCTTTGCTTTTCCCGGTGTGCTTCCAATAAGCTGGTAAGCTCTTCCAAATCGAGTTGTATCATATCGGCACGCAAGCCAAGCTTATCGCTTGCATCCCTGGCCAGCTTATCTACTTGCTTATCTTCGTACAGATCAATCTTGCTGCGGCTCTTTCTTCCGTTCTGTGGATGCTCGATATCAAGGCTTACGCGCAGGGATTCAAAGTTGCCGTGCAGCTCACCTTTGATGTGATAGTTTGCTGTGGCTGTTCTGTACAAAAAACGATGGGGGAAGATTTCAAGCTTGTAGCTGTTCGTTGGTGTAGCCGTGCTTTTACTTTCAACTCTCCCTGGGACTCCTTCCGGAGAAAAAATGACAACTCGCTTCTCGATCAGGTGTGTAAAGATTTCTTTCTCATGTGCCTGCGCCAGGCTGTTCACATCTTCACCTTCTGGTGTGTTCACCTGGCTAATCGTGATATCCTTTCTGATCTCCTGGAGCTTTGCTGTTACTTTCTTTGTCCCTTCTCTTCCGGCTTCATCACCGTCAAAAAATAAAATCACTTCTTCAAGGTGCTTCAGTTCCCTGATCGCTTGCTCATGTTCCTGGATAAATCCATTCGTTCCATAGCAGGCCAATACGGTGTATTCGCTTGTGATCGTTGTTAGCTGATGCAAGGTGGCCGCATCAATGATCGCTTCTGTTAAGATCAGCTTCTTTGTCTCCGCTCCTGGATAAGCAGGATAAAGGCCCTGGTGTGGACCGGGTAAGTAGTAATGTTTGCCGGTCCCGGGATCCTCACTTACGCTGCGGCCATAGATCCCCACCGTGTGGCCTTGAACATTTTGCAGGGCGAACACCAAACAGTTTTTGAAGCGATTGAGGTAACGCCCGTCCTGTGTTTTGCTGATCAATCCAATTGCTGCAGCGCTTTCCTTATACTGCTTGTTCCAGCCCTCCGGTACTTTCTCCCCAGTGAAGCCAAGCTTTAATGTCTGCCAGTCTAATCCTCTTCCAGTGGCGTATACTCTCGCACGTTCTCCGTTAGACATTCCTTTCCGGCATCCTTCCAGGTAACGGGCAAGAACGGCAACCCTGCTAAGTTCTTCCGGTTGATTTGCTTTCGTTTCAATAAAGCCAAGCAATGACTTGGCTTTCAGGATCGCTTCACGTTTCGTGCTCTTCTCCATTAACCGGATAAACTCGATCACATCTCCTGTGCCGGCTTTGCAATTGGATGAGAAGCAACAAAAGGTATTGGTCTGCGGATAGATTTGAAGGGAAGGCGTCTTGTCGTTATGGAAGGGACAGCAAAGCATGTTATTCTTGTCTGTGCTCAGGCTGTAGTGATCGAGCACCTGGCTGATGGTGAGCTGCTGTTTGATCTCAGCTATTTCCATTGGCTGTCGGTTTAATGGTGATCTCCTGGTCTTTCACTGTGATCTGAACTTGCTCTCCAATCTTGAAGCCGGATTGTTCCAACCATTGGCCAATCAATCGGACTTCGGGTACTGCTTTCTTGTCGTTGCTGCGGTAAGAGTGGTAAACTTTCAGCTTGCGGTCTGCCATGAAAATTTTTTTCTGTTGTGTAACATCTGCAACAAAAGTAGAACTTGTTCGGATTTTTCAAAACGAATACCTTCTTTTTTTGTAGAACACATTAAACTAAATTCGCCAAAATCAGTTGTAAAACTTAATCTTTAGCAGAACATGGTCAACATTGGGGAGCGGATTACTGAGCTCAGGAAGCGGAAAAACTGGTCGCAAAGCGATTTGGCTGAAGCCATCGGGGCTTCCAGGGATATCATTGGCAAGTACGAACGTAATGAGAACAGCCCTTCTGTGGAGATGGCGGTAAAAATTGCCAAGGCCTTTGATGTTCCGGTGGACTACCTACTTGGTGAAGGTAAGCACGCTTCGTACAGCAAAGAGACTGTGAAGCGCATTGAGGAAATTGAGTCCATGGATGACAAAACCAGGTCTGTCCTGTTTAATCTCATTGATACTTATATCCGCGATGCAAAGGCGCGTAAAGCTTATAGTTGATGAGCACTGCTTCTCTTGTTAACTCTGCCGGCCTGGTCATTGACATCATCGGTGCGCTGATGATCTTTCTAAATTCTCCCAAGCTGGAAGCCACTGCCTTTATCGGTGCCACTGCTGACGATCCTGTTGTCAACCGAAGAAACAAAATCGCTAAGTATGGAATGGGCGTGATTATGATCGGGTTTGCTTTCCAACTCGTCAGCAATTTCTTATAAAGAAAAAACCTAGCGATTAGGCTGGGCTTCTAAGTTTTAGTATGTGTATGTCTTTATGAGCTTACCTTTTTTGCTATACTTCTTAACGGTACGTAATTTGCCGTCCGGATAATAAAATTTCAGCTTTCCAATCGGAATACCTTCTTTAAAAAATCCCTCAACCCTCTTATTACCATTTTCATAGTAATCAATTTGAGTACCCTCGCATTTCTGATCACAGCAACAATAACCAATGAAGTTAGGATGCGATGTTGGTTCAAGGCATGAACTAACTCTTATAAGACGAAGTGTGTCACTAAAATTTTCAATTGATTTTACATCAAACTTTTTCCCAAGTTCAGTGCTATCAATTTTTCCAATCACATAAGATAGAACATATGTACCAGTATCCTTCAATATGAGAACACCAGTGGTATCTTGGGTATTGAAAGCAATTCCATCCTTTTTTAGTCCAAAAAAATCAATCCTCCTGACCTCCTTTGAGCAAGGATCATAGCCATAAAGGTTAAAATTTATTTGACCGAAAGCGGAAAAACAGATTATCAAAAAAGTCAAAGTCAAAATGCTTCTCATCTATTTGGTTGGTAGTAGGTAGTTCCATTAAACCTAAATGCCTGTCTCGTTAACCCAGACAATCGAGTCAGCTCGTATTGATTCATTTGACTTAACGGCCTTCCTTGATAACTATAATTATTTACATCCACGGGGCCGGTAGGCAAACTTTTATATCTATCTGGCAAAGAGTTCACCCCGTTTGCGCCTGGCTCACTACTTCCAAAAAGTGCTTGTCGTTGATAGCCGGCCACTTCATCATGTTTATCAAGTAAAAAAGGAGCACCAAGTCTACCTTGTGAGCCTAGACTAATTTGTCCGGTCTCAAACTGATAGCCGTGTTTCAGTTCGTGAGCAAAAAGCCCAAGTCCTGCATTAGATGAGATCGTGATGTCAACGGCACCTGTACCAAAATTAAATGAGGTGGCAGCTACTGTATTTCCCATGCCCGATATTGGCCCGTTTTCATTTAACGAGGAACTTTCAACTACATTATACACTTGACTTGATGCCGCCATCGTTCCTATTTCCCCCCGCGTTTCTTCAAGTGCCTGGTTATTAGATTCAAGTCTACCAATTTGTCTATTGAGGCGATTAGTTTGTTTCTCTGAAAGTCCACCTGCTGCAAGTGCTTCTCGTTTCTCTCCAATCTTTTCATTGTTCCGTTCCTGTCTGCTGTTGATATCAGCGACCAATCGATTAACCCATGCCCATGCTGCTTCTGTAAACTCCATCCCATTGGGGTCTATGTAGCGTATCGGATTGTTTGCCATCGCTACATAAGGAGACATACTGTAAAACTTCTCCGCAAGTGGATCAGGACTCCACCAACGACCGTCCGATGGATCGTACATCCTTGCACCAAAATCGTATGTATCCAAGTCAAGGCCATCTTGGATTTCTTTGCTTTGATACAAGTACTTGTTTTCAGCTGAGTTTTCGCGAGAGTACGAGTTAAATGTCAATCCAAATGGATAATAAACTACACCACTTTTCCGACACCTTCACAGACCCCCTGCAGCACCTTTTCAAAGAACTTTTTGCAAGTCATAACTCGCAGGTTAAAGATAGGTTTTTCTTCTTTCAATTGAAAAAAAGAAAGGCCGAGTTCCGAGGCATTTTTGTGGACAAAAATACATCTTGCTGCTGCCCATTTCCGGCAGCTTACAAAGCAAAAAGAGAAGCTCAGGGCTTCTCCTTTATGGACTTCACTTCATCGGCAAAAACGGTTGCTACCTTTTCGTCCTGCAGGTCGGGGAACTCCTGTTTTACGGCTTCTACTTCCTGGTCATTGAGCAACCGGGCTTCTCCGTTATCATCGTTGTGGATCGCCCATCCGTTGGAGTACTTTCTGATGTAATACATAGCTGATTTGGTTTAGAGTTTAAAAGACATTTCCTAAAAGAAAAAACAGAAAAAAAGAAAGCGCTTCATCCAGGTGGCGGGGCAGACGGAAGCAAGGTTTTTGAAGAAAAAATTTTTACCCCTTATCAATCAAGCACATCAAAAATTTTTTCTTCAAAACCCGCAGGGCTTGACCTTGCTTGCGGCTGAACCGTCCACCTACCTTTGTGCGTCTTTTTTTGATGTTGTCTTTACCTGTATTTCACTTCCGGCATCCAGCCGGTTTTAACAACACACCTGGCTATCCGATGAACTTTCCTACAACGCTCCATCACGGTGAGTACCCATGCGCGCCCGAGCAGGCGTACGGGGGTTGCGGGGGGAGCCTGCGAGGAACAAGGCGCGCACGAACAATGGGGCATGGCTGGCGACCGCTTTCCCCCCGCAAAAAATTTCCGCCAGCCATGACCGTGCAAGCACAAGTTGTGAAGCGAGTGGAATGACTGAGGCACGAAGGAATGGAACGTCCGAGGTACACAAGGCATGACAAAAGCGTAATGGAAGTAGGTAAAATAAATGTTCATCAATCAACGTGGTGGCGGTGTGACGAAGCAAACACCTTTTTCTTTTTCAACTGAAGTTTACTTTGGCACACGGCCACACCATTCGTCCATTTATTTTACTTACTGTAATGAAGCTTTTGGCGTGACTTGTGTTCCGAGGCCTGAACAACTTGTGCGCAGCACTCCGCTTCTACCTTGAGGCATGCCGAAGGATGCCAGGCGAGGGTCGGTATGTGCGCGGGAAGCAGGGTCGGCCGGATCACTGCAATGGATGGTACTTCCTGAGTTGCTCTTGCAGATCTTCTAAATGGGTGGCCTGATATTTTTCCGTGGTACTGACGTATTTGTGTCCGCTCATGTATTGAACGACTCGTATATCATTCTTTCGTGTCCACTCGGCTATCGTGCTGGCTCTGATCTGACTGGCATGTTTTACCTTCTCATGTTTCAATCGCTTCATCATCCAACCAACTTCTCCGGCAAGTCTTGTCGCTCCTTCCATACCAATGATCAGTTGTTTGATCTTCTCCGGATCAGTCACTTTTGGCCCGTATAAAATCCGGTTCCTTGTCTTGTTCAAGTACTCTTGCAACTCAAACACCTGGCTTGCTTCCAGCTTCAATACCCTTTCATTCGTCCGGTCTGTCCCAGGGATTTTTATTTTTCCTTCCCGTAAGTTGATGTGCCGTGGTTCGAGTAGTTCAAGTTCTTCTATCGTCACAGCCTGGAAGATTAGTAAGCTAAGTATTACTTTGTTCCGTTGATCTCTGATATCGGTTACCTGATAATTTTCGTACAACTTCATCAGCTCGTCATACTCAACCAGGTCATGGGGTAATCTCCTGGCTATGCCTCTGATGTAAACGCCTTGTGCCGGATTGCTTTTTACCTTCCACGTCTTTACCAGGTAATGGAAGTAATGCCGTATCGCCAATAACTGATGTTGAACGTTGGTTTTACTTTTACCTTTTTTATGACTGTATTTGATATAGTTCATCAGGTCTGCATAGCGGATGTTCTCGACCGGATAGTGATGTTTGTCTATCCACTCCAAAAATTCCTTGATCCCATTCTCGTAAATCCGGATTGTACTTTCTGAGAACTCTTTTCCCGTTAAGTAGTCTTTAAAGCTTTTCATGGATGACATGGGTATAAATTTGTGTTGCTTCCAGTGAACGGTGTCCTAAAAATTTTGCAATGTGCGCCAGCTTCATTCCGCTTTGCAAAAGATGTGTAGCAATGCTGTGCCGTAATGTATGTAAGCCGATATCCTTTTCGATCTTCGATAACCTGGCAAGTCTTCTCAACCGGATCAGTAAACTTTGTCCTCGTATGCGATAGCCTTTGTCACTGACTAGCAATGCAGGGATTTTGTTTCTGGTCATCAAAAATGGTCTGCTGTGATCCAGGTAATCTTTGATGTGCTGCAGGGTTGTTTCACCTGCCGGCACGTATCGTTCCTTGTAGTTCTTTCCTTTTCGCACATACACGAGCTGGCTGTTAAAATCTATGTCGCTTACATCGAGCTGCACCCCTTCATTTCTTCTTAAACCACAACCGTAAAAAATTCCCAGCATCACCTTATCACGCAAGCCAAGTACACTTCCGTCCGTGGCTTTGTAAAGCTCTTTCACTTCGGCTGTGGTCAGGATATCAGGCACGTGTCGTTTCTCCGGGAGTCGCTCGGTCTCCACTGTAAAGCTTCCTCGATCGGTTTGTCTCACGAACTGGCTCAGCAAGACCAGGGCCTGGTGATATTTGTTGATGTGACCAGTGCTTAGCTTTCCGCCATGTTTGGCATGTGGCCGCTTCTTCAGTTGAAAAATAAAATCGTGAACGTGTTGTGCTGTTATCTCCCGGACTTTCTTGACCTCTTCACTTTCCAGCCAGTGAAAAAATTCGTGCATGTACAGTGGCATGTTGTACACGGTGTTTTCGGCATAGCCTAACAGTGCAAGCCATTCTTTAAAGTCGAGTTCCAGCTCACGGTATGCATAGGTATTCAAGGGTAGATTTTTCATGCTACTTGGTTTATGGTTAGTAAAAATTTTGGATTCTCCTTATACACCCTTTCTGGGACGCGGGACGCCAGACACGTTTTCTTCATTTGCTGATTGTTCTGGCCGATTCTTGCCTGTTCTGGCGTCCCATCTGGCGTCCCAGGTGTTTGGGACGCCAAGACTAAACTGTAATTAACTCAAGCTGATCAAGCTGGCCTTGCAGGTGTCTCTTTACTTTCGCGCGAAGCGCTTGTATGTTGTCCCAGTAAAGTACTTTGTAGTTAAAGCCTCTGTTGATGTATCCTCCGGCCTGCCGGATGTATTCCAGGGCCAACAGGTCTTGTATGTAGCGGTGCAACTGGCTCTTGCTGATGTGTAGTGCCTGCCTGATCTCTCGCTGGTTAAACTCGTAGCTTTGGTAATGACTGTTGCCTTTCGTTTTGACATACTGCTTTAATCGTTCATAAAACTGCCGCAAGCTTCCGTCCAGTTCATCCACCTTCAGCACAATGCTTTCAAACATGATCTCGGCTGCTATTTGAAGATCTTCTTTCTCGCTGATCAATCGACCTTGTGCATCGGTCTTTCGCTGGTATTGATGTAGTAAAGTGATTTGCTTCACAAACGCCTGGTACAAGCCGTTCAGCCTTCTGATCTTGTGCGCTTCTTCCGGAAGATGAACTTTGTCAGCATAGGGATTGATCACCTGGCACGGCTTTAAAAGTCTGATGCAATGCTGTAAAAATTCCGTGATCTGCTGCTCTCTCTTTTCATCGATCTGGCCAGCGCTCTTTTTGTTTTGATACTGGATGATCTTAATCGTCTGCTCGTGGCTTTCATCTACAGCAATCAAAAAACAACGGCTCATGTTGTCTTCGTATATCTCGCCTTTGGTAGTACAAGCCATCGATGCAATCGGGCCGTAAACGATTCGCTCGTAAGCATTCACGTTGCCGTGTTCGTCTTTGCTGGATGTGCTGCTAATGATCACACCTTTGCTTTGCAGCTCTCTAAAGGCAAGCTGCGCTTCTTCCTTCATCCCGTCCAGGTCTTCGATGCAGATCAATTGATGGCTCAGGTCATACATGCCGTAATTGTACAAGCTGCCTTCCGTCACTCTTGTAAATGCTTTCCTGCCTTCCTTCGGTATGAAGCTCGAGACCTTTGCCAGTAGATGTGTCTTTCCCGATCCGCTCGAGCCCTGGATAAGCGCGTGCAGTGTCTCCGGCATTTTATAGCTCGATGCAATGCCGAACAAAAAAATACGGTTCGTTTCTTCACCAACTACTCCGGCCTGGCCGATCAGGTCGTTGAGTCTCCTGATCAGGTTGGGCTTACTCAAAAACTCTTTGCATTTGCCTTCCAGGTGTAACGGTACTTGTATGCCTTGTGAGGTTGCGGGTTCTTTGTTCTGGCTTTGCTTTTCCCGGTGTGCTTCCAATAAGCTGGTAAGCTCTTCCAAATCGAGTTGTATCATATCGGCACGCAAGCCAAGCTTATCGCTTGCATCCCTGGCCAGCTTATCTACTTGCTTATCTTCGTACAGATCAATCTTGCTGCGGCTCTTTCTTCCGTTCTGTGGATGCTCGATATCAAGGCTTACGCGCAGGGATTCAAAGTTGCCGTGCAGCTCACCTTTGATGTGATAGTTTGCTGTGGCTGTTCTGTACAAAAAACGATGGGGGAAGATTTCAAGCTTGTAGCTGTTCGTTGGTGTAGCCGTGCTTTTACTTTCAACTCTCCCTGGGACTCCTTCCGGAGAAAAAATGACAACTCGCTTCTCGATCAGGTGTGTAAAGATTTCTTTCTCATGTGCCTGCGCCAGGCTGTTCACATCTTCACCTTCTGGTGTGTTCACCTGGCTAATCGTGATATCCTTTCTGATCTCCTGGAGCTTTGCTGTTACTTTCTTTGTCCCTTCTCTTCCGGCTTCATCACCGTCAAAAAATAAAATCACTTCTTCAAGGTGCTTCAGTTCCCTGATCGCTTGCTCATGTTCCTGGATAAATCCATTCGTTCCATAGCAGGCCAATACGGTGTATTCGCTTGTGATCGTTGTTAGCTGATGCAAGGTGGCCGCATCAATGATCGCTTCTGTTAAGATCAGCTTCTTTGTCTCCGCTCCTGGATAAGCAGGATAAAGGCCCTGGTGTGGACCGGGTAAGTAGTAATGTTTGCCGGTCCCGGGATCCTCACTTACGCTGCGGCCATAGATCCCCACCGTGTGGCCTTGAACATTTTGCAGGGCGAACACCAAACAGTTTTTGAAGCGATTGAGGTAACGCCCGTCCTGTGTTTTGCTGATCAATCCAATTGCTGCAGCGCTTTCCTTATACTGCTTGTTCCAGCCCTCCGGTACTTTCTCCCCAGTGAAGCCAAGCTTTAATGTCTGCCAGTCTAATCCTCTTCCAGTGGCGTATACTCTCGCACGTTCTCCGTTAGACATTCCTTTCCGGCATCCTTCCAGGTAACGGGCAAGAACGGCAACCCTGCTAAGTTCTTCCGGTTGATTTGCTTTCGTTTCAATAAAGCCAAGCAATGACTTGGCTTTCAGGATCGCTTCACGTTTCGTGCTCTTCTCCATTAACCGGATAAACTCGATCACATCTCCTGTGCCGGCTTTGCAATTGGATGAGAAGCAACAAAAGGTATTGGTCTGCGGATAGATTTGAAGGGAAGGCGTCTTGTCGTTATGGAAGGGACAGCAAAGCATGTTATTCTTGTCTGTGCTCAGGCTGTAGTGATCGAGCACCTGGCTGATGGTGAGCTGCTGTTTGATCTCAGCTATTTCCATTGGCTGTCGGTTTAATGGTGATCTCCTGGTCTTTCACTGTGATCTGAACTTGCTCTCCAATCTTGAAGCCGGATTGTTCCAACCATTGGCCAATCAATCGGACTTCGGGTACTGCTTTCTTGTCGTTGCTGCGGTAAGAGTGGTAAACTTTCAGCTTGCGGTCTGCCATGAAAATTTTTTTCTGTTGTGTAACATCTGCAACAAAAGTAGAACTTGTTCGGATTTTTCAAAACGAATACCTTCTTTTTTTGTAGAACACATTAAACTAAATTCGCCAAAATCAGTTGTAAAACTTAATCTTTAGCAGAACATGGTCAACATTGGGGAGCGGATTACTGAGCTCAGGAAGCGGAAAAACTGGTCGCAAAGCGATTTGGCTGAAGCCATCGGGGCTTCCAGGGATATCATTGGCAAGTACGAACGTAATGAGAACAGCCCTTCTGTGGAGATGGCGGTAAAAATTGCCAAGGCCTTTGATGTTCCGGTGGACTACCTACTTGGTGAAGGTAAGCACGCTTCGTACAGCAAAGAGACTGTGAAGCGCATTGAGGAAATTGAGTCCATGGATGACAAAACCAGGTCTGTCCTGTTTAATCTCATTGATACTTATATCCGCGATGCAAAGGCGCGTAAAGCTTATAGTTGATGAGCACTGCTTCTCTTGTTAACTCTGCCGGCCTGGTCATTGACATCATCGGTGCGCTGATGATCTTTCTAAATTCTCCCAAGCTGGAAGCCACTGCCTTTATCGGTGCCACTGCTGACGATCCTGTTGTCAACCGAAGAAACAAAATCGCTAAGTATGGAATGGGCGTGATTATGATCGGGTTTGCTTTCCAACTCGTCAGCAATTTCTTATAAAGAAAAAACCTAGCGATTAGGCTGGGCTTCTAAGTTTTAGTATGTGTATGTCTTTATGAGCTTACCTTTTTTGCTATACTTCTTAACGGTACGTAATTTGCCGTCCGGATAATAAAATTTCAGCTTTCCAATCGGAATACCTTCTTTAAAAAATCCCTCAACCCTCTTATTACCATTTTCATAGTAATCAATTTGAGTACCCTCGCATTTCTGATCACAGCAACAATAACCAATGAAGTTAGGATGCGATGTTGGTTCAAGGCATGAACTAACTCTTATAAGACGAAGTGTGTCACTAAAATTTTCAATTGATTTTACATCAAACTTTTTCCCAAGTTCAGTGCTATCAATTTTTCCAATCACATAAGATAGAACATATGTACCAGTATCCTTCAATATGAGAACACCAGTGGTATCTTGGGTATTGAAAGCAATTCCATCCTTTTTTAGTCCAAAAAAATCAATCCTCCTGACCTCCTTTGAGCAAGGATCATAGCCATAAAGGTTAAAATTTATTTGACCGAAAGCGGAAAAACAGATTATCAAAAAAGTCAAAGTCAAAATGCTTCTCATCTATTTGGTTGGTAGTAGGTAGTTCCATTAAACCTAAATGCCTGTCTCGTTAACCCAGACAATCGAGTCAGCTCGTATTGATTCATTTGACTTAACGGCCTTCCTTGATAACTATAATTATTTACATCCACGGGGCCGGTAGGCAAACTTTTATATCTATCTGGCAAAGAGTTCACCCCGTTTGCGCCTGGCTCACTACTTCCAAAAAGTGCTTGTCGTTGATAGCCGGCCACTTCATCATGTTTATCAAGTAAAAAAGGAGCACCAAGTCTACCTTGTGAGCCTAGACTAATTTGTCCGGTCTCAAACTGATAGCCGTGTTTCAGTTCGTGAGCAAAAAGCCCAAGTCCTGCATTAGATGAGATCGTGATGTCAACGGCACCTGTACCAAAATTAAATGAGGTGGCAGCTACTGTATTTCCCATGCCCGATATTGGCCCGTTTTCATTTAACGAGGAACTTTCAACTACATTATACACTTGACTTGATGCCGCCATCGTTCCTATTTCCCCCCGCGTTTCTTCAAGTGCCTGGTTATTAGATTCAAGTCTACCAATTTGTCTATTGAGGCGATTAGTTTGTTTCTCTGAAAGTCCACCTGCTGCAAGTGCTTCTCGTTTCTCTCCAATCTTTTCATTGTTCCGTTCCTGTCTGCTGTTGATATCAGCGACCAATCGATTAACCCATGCCCATGCTGCTTCTGTAAACTCCATCCCATTGGGGTCTATGTAGCGTATCGGATTGTTTGCCATCGCTACATAAGGAGACATACTGTAAAACTTCTCCGCAAGTGGATCAGGACTCCACCAACGACCGTCCGATGGATCGTACATCCTTGCACCAAAATCGTATGTATCCAAGTCAAGGCCATCTTGGATTTCTTTGCTTTGATACAAGTACTTGTTTTCAGCTGAGTTTTCGCGAGAGTACGAGTTAAATGTCAATCCAAATGGATAATACTCATCACTCTGCACCACCGGGCTTTGCGTGTGGGTAACGGCCAGATCATCGAAGTAAACTTCCACGGGCGTGTCGTTCTCGTTGGATAGGTAAATATACATATATCCAGGCTCGGTGATGGTGATCGGATCAAAGTACAGCCTGTCATGGGGGGCATCTTGTCCGTACTCTCTGCTGTTGCTGGTAACGCGCCTGTAGCCAAAATCAAGTACATCGGTCATCTTCTTGTTGAACAAAATATAGTTCAAATAGGCCTTCGGTGCCGTGCCCCCTTCGCTGCTGTGGTCGATGGGAGTAAATGGGTACGTTTCGCTGCCGATACTGCCGGGTACACCACCGTCAATCACCGTGCCCGGAGGGGCTGTGCCGCCCGCTACGGCCGCCATGAAACTGGCGAGCGCACCCGTCCAATTCGATTGCTCGGGGTCGAGGTATTTGGCGTACACTTCCATGCTCACCTGGTCGCCCGGCATCACCTGCAACGATTTCGCCAAGCCATAAATCGAGTTAGTACCCTGGCCTGTCAGTCGTGTGGAGTACCAGGTACCTCCCTCGTTGGTGTGGTCGAACAAATCGTAGTTGACCTTCACCGCTTCCTCGTAGTACAGGAACTCCCCTTGCTCCTCTGCCGCATGAGCTGTTTCCAGGGTGGCCACATCGGTGGTGACAGACTCGCGCGTGGTAAACGTCAATCGCGTGTTGCCCAGGTGGTCTTTCAAATGGTATTGGTATTCGGCCTCATTGTTGAGCAACTGGATAACCTCAATATCATTGATATAAAACACCTCTCCTGCCGCTACGGTGTTCCACACCACGCCCACGTCCATCACGCTGGCACCGGCCGGAACAGTCACGTGCTGCTCCACCCAACTTTCGGAGGCGGCTGTGTTAGGCAGTGTCGCCCCCGGCCAGCCGTTGTCGGCTCCGTTGATTTTAACCTGTATGTACACGGGGTTGGTACCTGTTCGGTAGCCCTTCACACGCACTTTGTAACGTTCACCGGGTTGTACGGCTATGTAGTTTCCTATTGGAAACACCCCTGCACGAGGCGTGGTCCCACTCGATGTTACCTGGACATAGTTCTGGTTGCCATTGAGCGTAGTAATGCCTGCGGTTGCATTCGTGGGCGTGAAATCATCGAGGGTGTTTGCCTGGTTGCCGTAAATGGGTTCGGTTGCGCTCAATACAATGCGGCCCTCTTCGTGGCTGATAAACTGAAGTTCGTCATTTTCGTACACCAGCTCACCCAAATAATCGGTTTGCTTTTGGGATAGGCTGTAAGTGGCCACCTGCGCGAGTTTGCGGCCAGTGGCATCGTAGATATAACGCACCGAGTTACCCGTGCCCCTAACTACCAATTCGGGCAGGTTGAGGAAATTGTAGGTGATGTTGCTGGTAATACCTTTGTTTTGATCTCGTACCATATTTCCATTGGCATCGTAGGTGTAATCGTTGCCTGTGTTGGTGCCATCAATGAAGCCGGTCACCTTGTCGCCTGAGTCGGCCACTTTTAACAATTGGTTATTGGCATTGTAAGTGTAGACCAGGTTATCCATTAAACTTCCTGCGTCACCTCTTCGCAGCAGCGTCTTGATATTGCCATTCTGGTCATAGGTCAACCCATTTTCGGCAAACCGGCTGTCGGGGTTCGACCAACTGCCGTTGTGTCTGAAATAGTCGGCATTTTGCAGGCGGTTGAGGGGATCGTAGCTGTAACGGTAGGCCTGCTGTTTTTCGTTACCCAACCCGAGGTTCTTGCTCCACTTGATGGCACTGATGTTTCCGTTGTAAAGACTGGTGTTTCCCAACGCAGCATCGACCTCGTTATAGGCGATGTTCATGCCCCACAGGTCGTTGCTATCGTCATTGTTGACAGCTACTTGAAGTTGCGCGTTGTTCATGGAAGTGAGCCAGCCGCGAATATTATAACGATAATCGACCGACTGTCTGAAGTTGGTGCCATCTGTGCTGTGCAGTTTTTTGTCGACCAACTGACCGAGCTCGTTGTATTCGTTGCGGGTGAGCAGAATCTCGGGGGCATCATTTAGACTATGATGCACATCAATCAGCCGTCCGGCATGGTCGTAGGTGAAACGCCTTGTGATGGAGCGGCTCGTCTCCGCAAATGACGCCACGAGCCCCACCATATTTGCGTTGTTGGTGGGGAATGAGGTATCGATTAGCAGCGCACCAGTAAATGGCGTGACGGAAGTGTATACGAGGTTGCTATTCCGGTAATACCGAATGGTGCTGCCGGTTCTATCGATCTTCAGCACGTCACCCGTTTTCAAAACGTTGGTCTGCGATAGTTTTTGCACACCATTCTCCCACACTTGCAGGGTTGCATTGTTTACCCTGAATGCATAGTTGATGTTGGCGTTCCCCACATCAAGATTGTTGTCATTAAAACCGATGTAATACTGATGTGTAGACGATGGGGCAATCAAAAAGAACTCCAGGTAGCCATCCACACCGGCCCCCAGCATTTGGGTAGATGCCGCACCGGCCGTGGCAGTGGAACTGCGAATCAGTCTGTTTCCGACCAACACCGTCCCCACCTGGTCTTTCCAGGTCACATCGCGGTCGGTATAAGTTGTTTTTGTTTTGAGCACCTTGCCTACAAAGTCATACACGTTGGTGGTTCGGTCTTGGCCACCTTTGTAGTTATCGACAATGCTTTGCACCAGCCGATAGCGGTCGTCATAATAAGAGATGGCCTTCAGGTAGGTCGATCCTCCGATTACACCTCCGTCCATTACCTTGGTTTTTGTACCTGTTACCTGTCCCTTCAAACGCGTGAACGGTTGCGTAACTTGCTCGCCAGTAAAATCACTATCTACAAAGTTGTAGGCAGTGCTGTTGTAGTAGGTTGATTGGAAGTCGTAGTTATCGTAGTAAGTCACCGTGAGGTAGTAATTCGGATCAGCCACAGCTGCCCTGGTTCTGATGGGATAGGCAAGGTTGGAGTAGCCATGCATGTTGCCCAAAGCATTTCCCACAAAGGTTTCTGAAAAACGAGCCCAAGCCTTTTGGTAGTGCGAATCTACCACCCCCTGCATTTGCGATTGAGTGAGTCCCACCGTTGTATCCTTAATTCCTGTAACGATCGGTCTGTTGAGTTCATCGTACTTGGTAAACGTCCAGTACTTGGTGGAGGTGGCGCGTTGCACGCCATCCTGGGTTAGGACCAGTCGATCGCGTGAATCGTATACCATGTAAATCCATGCACCACTGGGTACTTTCTTTTCAGACATGCGGTTGCGGTAATCATATTTGTACTGGAAAGCAAAGTTGTTGAGCTGGGTGGTGGTGGGGTTGGTGGTTCCGCTGGCGTGAAGCGTTTTGCTCAGTTCAGGCTGCAGCACATAGCGAAGCAAGCCACGTTCGTCATAGATGTAGTAGGTTTGTGTCCAGTGATCTTTGTTGGACAATACCGGGCTAGCCACATACTGCACCTTCTTCAAAACAACCTGTCCTTCTTTGTTTTTATATTCCCTGGTCTCATTACCAGCCTCATCCCTTATTGATGAAATACTCAATTCGCCATTGGGGTAATAGCCGGCATTTAAGCTTGTGCGCCTCACCGGTAATCCGCTACCGTTCACGTCCCAAACAATCACTTGTTCCTGGCCTGAACCCGTTCCATGCTGATTGATGAGGTACTCAAACTTTGTGGATCTTGAGTTCGCGTGCCAGTCGGTACCTGCACCAAATTCCTCGACTGGTCGGTTCAAAGGCGATGCTTCAAAAAACGTCTCCGTGAACGGACGTGCGTCATCGGCAATCTTATCAGTGCCCCCGTTGTTGTAGAAATTATAGTGAATGGAACCGGAATAGTTTCCGCCACTGCCGGTGGGATTTAAGATCAAAATACCTGTAAAAGAGTCAGAGACATAGGGGGTGTATTTCTTGGCTTGTCGTCCGTATTGGTCGTAGGTCACATGCTGGACAATATCATTCTTTGACAGTGATCCCTGAGTGACCACAGACTGCCATGGCCGTCCCAGTCCATCCAAATACTGTACAGACTGTGAATTTAAGGCCACTGGTAAATTCTTAATGTCACCGGCATTGGTAACAGGTGTCTGCAAATTATTGCTCACCACATAATTGTAGTTTAGATTTTCAAATTGCTCTGTCAGCACAAAGGGAGTTGAAGTACCCGTTGCAGACCCCTGGGTAACTGTGACTGTGTAACTTCCAGGAGCATTTGTGGAGTAATACCTTCCAGAACCCAGGCTAGGCCCACCATTTCGCCAATCATAAGATTGATAGCCAGCTCCTGCATCAAGCACCACATCTTTTGCCAGCGCAATTGCGTTCCCTGTACCCACGACCATTACATCCGGGTAAACGACCAGGTTGGCCCAAGTTGGGGTGCTGTAGCATCCATTTTCGATTTTCTTGGCATATGCATAATTGGCGGTTGTCGTGCTAATGACCGGTGTGGTGTAAAGGGCGCTGGTTGACAGCAAAGCATTTGAAGGACTATACCACTCATAAGAGCTTCCGCCCGAAGCAAGCAAATTGAAAGTGCCGCTTCCGAATCTTTCATGTCCGGAAATGCTCGGGGCAGTGGGAATCGCTTTTACAGTAGCCACAATGGCGACTCTGGCGCTCTCACAAAGCGTGGAGGAATGATAGCTGCTTATGTAGTAGGTGGTAGAAGAACTAATTGTTGGCGTAACATAGGACAAGCCCGTTGCAAATGGTGCCCCGCCACTGGGCGTTGCGTACCATCTCACGGTATTGGCATTGGCGCCAAAACTTGCGGATAAAGAAACCGTTCCGGTGCCACAGGTACTTCCATTCACAGGTGTGGGTGTGCCGGGAATGGCGTGCACAGTTGCCGAAACCGCCACTCGTTGGCTCTCGCAAAGGGTTATGTCGTTATAACTGGAGATATAATAGTTAGTAGATGCACTAATTGAAGGTGTTGTATAGGAAAGACCCGTAGTTAACAACGTTCCGCCAGTTGGAGCACTGTACCATCTGACATTGTTTCCGTTGCTCCCAAAATTCGCTGAAAGAAACACAGAACCCGATCCGCAAACGCTTCCCCCCATTCCAGATGGAAGGCCCGGAATTGGATTTGTAGACACATTCACCGAGGTTGACATTTGTTGGTAGCAAAGTCCGGGCCCAACGGCTTCCACAGTGTAGTTCCCTAATGTAGTTTGGTTAGTCCAATAAAGGGGCCCACCGGTTCCCGCAGTTACTCCTTCCGCATATTGCCCGTTAATTTTTAGGTAATAATTTACACCGGATTGTGATCCATTGAGGGAAACAGTGACGCCACTGCTTCCCGTGCAGTAAGCACCCCCTCCTGCAACTGTGTAACTATTTGGAAGGGGATATACTGTAATCGAAGCGCTTCCGATCATACCATTGACGCAACCGGTAGTTGGATTGGTACCAATCACAGTGTAATTGCCTGCCGAAGTTAAACCAGTCCACGCCAACTGACTAAAATTGCCAGCTTGCACTCCTCCATAAGGACTTCCGTTCAGATAGAGCTGATAATTGACTGATGACTGAGAGTACGACAAGAACACAGCTGAACTTCCACCACTGCAATGGCTTCCCCCTCCAAATACATTGTACTGACTTGGTAAAGAATTAATGTATACAGATGCACTGCCAGACATAGCGGAGCTGCAAATACCAGAAGTCGCCACCACCGTGTAGGATCCAGCCGTTGTGAGATTGTTCCAGTTTAACGCGCCACCGGTGCCACCGATGGCAGCTCCATAGTTGGCTCCATTAAGCTTGAGTTGGTAGCTTACTCCGCTTTGAGACCCGTTGATTCCAACCGTAGTACCGCTACCTCCTGAACAATATCCCCCACCACCCGTCATTGAATAGGTGACGGGATATTGGTAAACGTTAACAGTTGCGACATTTGACAATGCAAGGCCACAAGAACCAGGATAACAGCGATAATAGGTTGTGACTGTTGGATATTGAGTGATCGAAGCACCGAACGTGCCAATCGCATTCCATGTGGTACCATCCGTTGAGTACTCCCAATAGAATGAAGAGCCCGTATGGCCTGAAAGAAACAGACTTACAGCCCCTCCAGCACAAGTTTGTGTTGTTGAGGAAAGCGTTCCTGGAGTGAGCGTAGTGACATATTTTGTGCCAGTGCTAACAAGTAGGCCGTAATTGTAGAGTGTCACTGTAACACTACCATCTGAGGGGAATTTTATCACTCTCGATAGTCCAGAACCGCTCACAATAATTCCACCTCCGGCCACGCTCCATACTACATCAGTATATTCAACATCATCATAGTATGAGTAGCTGGCATTCTTATTGGGGCATACTTCTTCAGGCCCGGTAAAACTTTGGCCTATTGACGTGAGGCAAAGCAACGAACTAATTATGAACACACCGAATGACAAGGTATATCTACCACATTGCGGGCGTTTCAACGCAACATATCTAGTAACAAACCTGTCGTTTCTCATTGCGATATTAGTTTTGCCCGTTGTAGTGATACTTGTACTCCTTCAGAATGTTTCCATCGTGGTCACGGATCAAAATAAGCCGGCCAAGCAAGTCATATTCGTAATGCATGCTTTGGTTGTTGGGGTCCGTTACTCCAGTCACACCAAATCCAGGATCATGGTTTAGCGTTGCCATTTGGGCGCCTTTAGGAAAAGCCCTGATCTCATCTAACTTGGTTCCGGATGTAGTGATGGTAGCGTTGTAAGGAATCTCACCGCTAAAATTCCATTTATTGTTTTCCCAATACCAATAGCTCATCAAGATATTGGAGGGATCGGAAGGATTGAAGCTAGCAGGAAACACGTAACTCCCTGAGTTCAACACTCTCATTCCACTTAAAGCCAGGTTGTTGCCGTTGGCATCGCTAAAGAGGACTCCACCGCTTTCGAAACTCGTAAAAAAAATATCCGTTGGTGCGGCATTGGATGCTTCAGCCAGCGGGTACATTCCGTCTGAAGTCCATAGGTACGATTTGTTGTCGCCCATGCGCGTGGTGTAGTTGACTACGTTGCCCCAATTGTCATATTCATTGTAGGTGACATAGTCCTCTAAGGCATTGTTGCCGGTAGCCGATTGGACTTTGACAAGATCGATTCCATTGTAAATGTTCCGTTTGGTCGAATGAAGTTGGCCGTCAACAAAGCTTTGTTGTTCCACCACAGCCGTTTTATTGGGGTGGGCCGTTATGCCGGTGATTTCAGCGGAGGTGAGACCGGCAATATCACCTACGTCTTCAATATACTTGAAGGTAGTCTTGAGCTGCTGGCCTTTGCTATTGGTCGTCTCTATCCTAGTCACCCTCAAATGGGCGTCATTTTCATAGAACATTTCTTGATTTGAGCTAAGGGACTGTTGCTGCCCATCCTTGTAGCTGTACTGGAATTGCTGTTCAGTGCATGGGACCTGCCACCCAGATTGTAATTGGTAGGGTGTGAACTCGTAGTCTTGTAAGGTCAAGCTGTACGAGCCGCGGGTATCAAAAGTCTTTTTCAGCTTGAAGGCAATGGATCTGCTATAGTGGCTGGTAATGCAGGGTGTCGATTCTGAGTGCGACAAGATTTTCTCCTCTGAACCTGCAATTCCAAAATCGGACTTTGATAGCTGAAGCCCACGTTGCCAATCATTGGAGGATAATGGGGGAAAGGGATAGCTGGTAATACCTGCATCGGGGTAGTCATCTGGGGCAGTAAAGTGAAATTCCGATCTTCCCTTTGAGCTGTCTATTTCTTCCAGAACGTTTACATACTTGTAACCGATCACCGAGCCGGAAGTGGTTGCGATCGGTATTTCACTCTGGGCTGTCAAAATGGAACACATGAAGTCCACGTAGTTCGTTTGCCCCCCAGCCGACTCGCCATCGAACCTGACCAATTGATAGTGTTGATAAATTGGCGGGTTAACAATCACTCCACTTGATTGATTGGGGTTCAATGGATCGCGATATGAATAATGCTTTGTTACACAATCGTTCTCGTCATTGCAGTCACGCATTGTTTTCACTCGGTTGCCACCCGCTGTTAGATTGGCAGCACCCAAGGAATCTTGAATGATTTGAAAGAGATTGATTCGGGATTTTGTCATCGAGCCGCAATTGTTTTCATTTATCACCCAGGCCCTTATAGTGTAGTTACCGGGCGATAATGAAAAAAGCTCATTCTCAGCAGCGCCAGAGTCGACATAATCGATGCCCCATTGGTACTTCGTCTGGATATGTTGCATGATAGGCGCACCACCCCCATCCATTGTAAGATCCACACCCGCTTCACCGTCAAGGCAAGGGGTCTGAAGATCATAATCAAACTTGATACATGTTGGCCCAGACACAGTAAACGTGAATGAATCGTTCAAGTCTCCTTCACCAATTTCGACTCCGGCCGTTCCTGTTTGTTGAAATTCACCTCCGCAGATATTGAACTCAGGTTCACCCCAGTAGTCATTTGATTCATACTCAAACTCGGTGAATCCACCAGTTGGGTAAGTGATTCGTTGTAACAATCCAGCTCTTGAGAAGTTGCTGTTTGCCGTTCTCAAATTGCCCGGGACACTATAAATGATCATAGAGCCATCAGGCTTGGGAATTGCGTTTGTGTAAGGTGGCAACAGTGTAGTTATGGCCTCACCATGGATCGATGTACCTAAAAAGTAACCCCAATGATCCTGGTGAAACAGGTTGTACTCATTTCCGATAATAGGAAACAACCCACCCAGGTATTCAAAGCGATGGGGCGGCTTAACGGTGGTCCCGTTGATTTCCTGAAAACTCTCGAGTTTCAACCTCGCATTCGACTCAAAATAGTCATAGTTGAAGTTGATTTCCTTCAACATTACCCCATCAATCCTGACGCGGACCTTGGAAAGAGATTTGGGTTGCTCGGTGGCTTTGCGTTTTGAGTAATTCCATCCTTCCGAATTCCAATCAAGGCGCTCGTTTCCTTCTACAAATTCTACACTTCCATTGCGAAAATCGATTCTCTCAAGTATTGCCTCATTGGTTGACGTGCTATTGAAGGCCAAAGTATAAAGGTCTGTAAATTGAGCATTTGGATCGTTGCTAAAAGGCACAACGCGCCTTTCAAATAAGCTCGGGGGCATATCGAGTACCCTGAACTTATATGTATAGGTGACTATGTTACCATTTGGAGACTCTATCTTGCTGAGATACCAAGATGTAGCAAAGTCTGCTTCATCCGGGTCGCCCGGTTCGAGGCCGGCTGCCTTTTCCGTGATGTCGAAAGTATATTGGACTCCTCTCTCATCGATAACCAAGAATTTTTCGATGATTCCAGGTCTGATGTTATAAATACCAGAGTAGTTGAAATACCCAAACACTTTTAAGTTTTGATGAGGGCTGACAACCGCTTGTTTGACTGTGACACCACATTGGGTCTCATCAAAGAAAAATCTCCCGGAAAGGCCAGGCGCACTTAAAATAAACATATCTGGTTCACCATCCTTCGCTCCATTCATTATCCCCGTCAGATAATTCTCGAAGCCTTGAGGATTGGTTCCATTGCTGACAAAGTTCACCGCCTTCAACCCATTCTGCTCTGCACCATTGTAACCAGCGGTTGTTTCATCTGGGAGGCCCCTCATTTGACGGCTAATTACTCCTGTTCCACTCAATGTCCATCCAGTGCCAACCCAACTTGGGTATTCTTCGACCTTGAGACCTGAATATCCATATGAAAGAGTAATTGGCACCGAAAGATCATTGTACTGAATGTTGTAGAGAGGAAAACTGATATTAGGTTGCCCAGTGTATAACCCAATAGGAATATTGCCATAATTCCCCAGGCTAGCAGCGTTAGGCGTTGGAGGAATGATTTTCTGTACTTCAATATCCGGCTGTGATTGACTAAATCCGAAGATTGGATAAAAAATGATACAAAGTTTGGCTACGCTGCTGGCAGTCGACATAGGTTAGTGCATTTTTAAGGGATAATAATAGCAAATTTGAATAATGAACTTTGTGGGAGTTGGCAGGCCTGTTGCCCATCAGCAGGAGTCCAAATCTAGTAATCACCAAATGATCAGGCGATTAACTTTGCATACGTGCAAAAAATAAGTATCTAACGGCTAGGGGAAAACCCCTATTGAAAATCAGGGACTTCTTACAAAATCAGTTGCTAGAATCGAGCGACAGGATACCTTGCTCGTAGGCAAACTTGATGAGCCCCACCGTGTTGCGTACTCCTACCTTCTTCAAAATGCTGATGCGGTGGTGTTCGACTGTTTTCGGACTGATGTGAAGGTCTTCGCTGATCTCACGTGAAGTCTGCTCGGAACAAATACGGACGAGTATTTCCAACTCGCGCGCACTCAGGTTTTGCCTTTTTGGTTGGACGGCTGCTGATTTTGTTTTTGCAGCGAGTCGCAAGGCACCAGCGGTAAGCTCGTTATGATAAAAATCGTTGCGATAAACTCCCTTGATCGCCTTTTCAACCTCCGCTGGATCAACGTTCTTATTCAAGTAACCATGCACACCCATTCGCATCAGATCGAGGATCACCGGGGGCGAATCGTTCATGCTTAACACGACCACCTTTGCATTGGGATGGTTTTTTAATATGTGCCCGGCCGCTCTTTTTCCATCCATCACCGGCATCGACAAATCGACAACAACCACATCATAGGTATGTCGGGTCATCAAATCCAACAGCTCCTTGCCGTTAGATGCCTCGCCAACTGCAGGGTCAATACCATCAAACTTGGAGATCATGTCGGAAATCAACCTGCGAAACAGCGCATGATCATCAGCCACACAAACACGAATAGACATCATCAACACCCATTTTCCGGGGCTACTAAAGTTACGGGGTTGATATCATCCAAAAAGGTCAATTTCAGGGAAAAACTTGCGTGAAGTAGACTATAAAAAACGCAGCCTAAACCCGGTCCTATCATTGAATCCACTCAAAAGGGAAGGCTGACAGCGCCTCGTAGCACTCCCGCGTCAACTTGCCGCCTGCAAACCTGGCATGACATACGTCAGCGGGGCCATGAATCCGCGTCCGGGCCTGGGAACCATAAAGCTCCCACCCATGCTGTTCATGCAACCCCCGAATGAGCCTTTTCGGGAAATCAGGAAAGCCCGCGTCAAAGGCACTTTAGGTATTTGCCTTGGGTTGGGATGATTTGGCAATCAGTAGTTGACAATTACCTTCTCCCCCATGGCCGACCGGGCGCCCGTTCGAAACACGGCAACAACCTGGTAGGTATAGATGGTATTAACGGTAAGTCTCTTGTCCACAAACTCCTGTTGACTCGCATCGATCGTTTGATATAATTTCAACTTTTCACCTTCTGCTGCCCGGTATACCTGGTATCTCATCACACCCCCGGGTTCATAACGCCAGGTCAGTCTAATCAGCTTTTGCTCGCGATCAATAGTCGGCTTGCCAATGGTCACAGCTTCTTTAACCTGAGTCGGGATTTTGGCCGCCACGATTGGACTTACAGGGTCCGACCGAAGTCCACTTTCGTCTACGGCAAACAAGGTGTAAGCATATCGCATGCCCTCCTCGCCTGTGCGATCCAGGAAATGAAACGCAGTGTCGCTTGTATGTTCGACCCTCGTCAAGAAGATCCACTCCTGTCCGGACAGTGGCTTTCGGAATACTTCATAAAATTTTACATCATCACTGCTGCTTTGCGTCCACTGCAGCGCAACACCTTCGGCATCCGCCTTGAACGGATAGAAGAATGGAGGCACCGGCTTCACCTTGTCGGGAAGCTTTAAAGTGAGCACCTCTGAAAAAGCGGATTGATTCTGACTTTGGTCGACCGCAATTACCCGGTAGTGAATTTCCCTGCTCAGTGTGTTCACGTTCACCCGATCGCGAAGCTCACGTTCTTTGATCGTTGCCGGTGTGATTTGGGCGAACTCTTCGTTCACGTTGTTCGCTTTAAACACCTTGTATCCATACATATCAGCCTCCCCATTCGCATTCCAGCTAACGGTAACGATGCCTTCGTCATTCACGCTCCCTTTTAAATCACGGGGCGGCAGCGGTGGTATGCTGTCCACAAGTTGTACATACCGAATGGGAGATTTGTATTCCCTGCCTTGCAAATCGATGGCCACTACCTGGTAATAATTTGTATGACCGGGAGCACCATCGACATACGAGCGATCCAACGCTGAAATTCCCTGCCGATTTACTTTCATGCAGGCCTCGGCAGGTGATGTCGCCCTTCTCACCTCAAAACCCCTGATGGCTTTTTCCGATTCCGCGGGAAACTCCCAGCTCAAATGCACCGACTGATTGTCGGGGCTCTTGCCTTCTGTGAGGTATGGCACTGAAGCCACTGTCTCGCCACCCAGCACGGCCAACACTTCACTGGGTGGGCCATAGTCGCCAAAGGGAGATAGCCCTCGCACGCGATAGTAAAAAACCTGCGATAAGGATGGTAGCGAATCGGTTGCCATTTGGAACCGTATCTCCCTGCGATCGGACGATGTGAGGGTGACCTGCGGTTCATCCGACAAGGGCATAAAGTTCTTGCCATCGGCAGCGCGCTCCACCCTGTAGGACGAATAAATGCCGCGATGGAATGACTGGTCCCAGCGCAGGTTCACAATGCTACCGTCTACCTGTGCTGTAAAATCCACCGGTGGCGGCAACTCATACTTTTCCGGTGCCACAAATACGCTGCCCCTGATGGTATCCATCCCCGACTGCGTGGAAATCCGGTACAGGTATTTCTCATTTGTTTTCACATCGCTGTCGCGGAATCTCAACCCAAGCGCCCTGGAAGTCTGCGTGGACAAATCTGCAGCTAGCAGCGCGAATGCAAAACGCATTTCGTTCTCTTTCACTTTGTTCACGATTTGAAACACGTCTGTGCCTTCGGTGGTCAGCTCAAACGAATCGCCAAACAAGGCCTGCGCTGCAATGGCGGTATACTTGTCGGTTGACACAATCGAAGCCCAGCGGGTTTCTTCCCATGGCATGATGGGAAGGGGCGTCAGCGTTTTTTTTCAGGCAAATCCAATAGCTTTCCATCCCTCAGCAGGGTAAATCTTTCTACCTGGTAGCCATTGCGGTTCCCGGCAAGCCACGACTGCACATCAGCCGGTGCCCACCTGAGCACAATCGAGTCGGTTGAGGTTCTCGCAAGCACTTTTAGTTCGAGCCCCAACGTGTCCAGGTTCTGCGACCCTGCGGACAGGCAGGATGCGCCCAAAAGAATGAAGACAAGAGCAAACCTGGGTTTCATCGACTGAAGGAGTAGCTATACGTTACGGTGCCTGTGAATTCGGTAAAGGTAGTGTCCCCCTTTTCACCTCCGGTTGTCCGGTTCAACGCAGTGAGCCCCACTGAAAAGTGATGCTGTTTCTTTGCCACATACCCCGCGGAGGTCCTCACGTTTACAATCCGGCTCAGGGAATTGCCCTGGGCGGAAGTCATGTTATGGCTTGCGGCCAAACTCAACCGCATCTTCCGATCCAGCAACGATTTATTCAAAGAAGCTGTTGGGCCATGCGTGAGCACTTGTATTAAAGGTGATTGATTCTCATTTAGGTTATACGCGAACATCAACATCAAATTGCGTGGCACAAAATTTACTGAGTAAGAAGCGTTCACATTGTAGAACCGCGAGCCACTATTCTCGGAAACCTGGCCCTGGCGCTCTGCGGCATCCTGCACAGAAAAGTTGACCAGGATGGTTTGCTGTTTTTCTCGATTTTGGCTTAAAATATAATTCGCACCCAAATTCAGGTTCTGTGCAATTTGCGTAAACTGCAAGGTATCCAGGTTATCGTAGGGTGTCAACTGATTGATGTTGACAAACTGCGATCGGATGTTCGTGTACGATTGAAAGTTGGAATAGTTGAGATTCACCGAAAGGCGTTCGGTTGCCGAGAGGCTGGCATTGATCGAGCCGACCGCCCTGTTCATGGTACTCATCTTTGAGTTGTCGAGATTATCCCTCTGCACACCCACGCTCGCGCCCACGCTCAGCCGGGCGTCCAACAGCATGGAAGACGCATTTATAGTAAAGTTCTCCAGGTCGTTGTTGAAGTAATAGGCACCATGAGTCCTATAGCCGGGATCAATTCTCTCATAAGCTACGCCCACACTTGTTTGTTGGTTTTGATAGCTTAACGAAGCCTTCCATGCATCATAAAACGAAGTAGACGCATTGCCGTCAAAACCCAGTTTTGAAAAGAGATTGTCGACCGCACCGCTTTCATCACGCATGTCGCGGGTAAGGGCGCTGGATGCGTAATCAACCATGACAGAGAAACGTTCAAGCACCTGCTTACCCAAAGAAATACCCAACACCAGGTTTTCCTCAGGCAAGGGCGGTTTGTCCTGCGGAAGCATTCGCAAAGAACTTTCCTCATCCTTGCCATAAAACATGGAGACTTCCGCTACGTCACCTCCGCTTCGATAGCCGGTTTTGAAGCCAAAACCATTTCTTTCGTAGGCGGGAGTTGTATTGCGCAGGGTATCGGCCTCCACTGCACGCCTCAGTTGACCATACATCGCACTAAACGTGAACTTTTCCGGTTTGAGCTCTACCCCCGCGCCCCTAAAAATATGACCGGACAACGTGTAAGGTGAAAAGGTCATCGATGCGTACCCAAGGTGCGCAGTCGCCCACTTGTAGGTAGGATGAAGGCCATATTGATTGAAGGGCTGCTGGAACGATTGGTTTTGGTTGGAAACTGCAAACGACAACGGTACACTCCAGCCGTATAGCGAAAGGTTGAGGTTTCCTGAGAGGAAATACGAATAGGGATCCCGCCTGCTTTCGATGCCGTTTACCCCATAAAATATCTGATTCAGGGATAACCCTCCCGAAAGCTGCAAAGGGTCCTTTTTCCCAATGGTTTCCAGGTCTTGTGCCAGGGTGAGTTTGCCCGCCAGGGTGAGGGTTAGCAGAATAATAATCCTAGTCCGATACAAGGAGAAATGTTTAGGGTTTTACCAAAATAGCAAAATCTCACAATAATTAGCGGGGTCGAAGGGAAATTATATGATAAACAGGCAGAGGTGGGCCTGGCCGGGCTGCCTCAAGGCTCAAAATGGAGGGTCTGCCGCTCTACATTGCTCCTGCCGCCCGTTACGCCCAAGGATTCTGGTCTCGCAACCCGCGGGACTAAACTGATTCAAATCTTAGCTTTCCTTCTTTTGGTTCTTTGAAGGCGTCACAGGATATTAAGTATTGCTCCATTTCATCCAAATTCTCATGTTTTAAGGTTGCGCTGAAGTCATATGCCCTCAGCATCATTCCGATGAAAGGATCTGCGATTTGCTGACGTGTTAACTTGCGCAATGCTCCCATGTAATCCTCAAGAAACACCGTAGGAATAATAATCTTAACATAGCCTTTTGAAGAGAGTTCTGCATTCATCATCACTCTCGCAATTCTACCGTTTCCATCCAAAAAGGGATGTACTTCACTTACTAAAAACATCATGTATACCGCTTTTGCAAATGGGTCCCTCAATAAGAAATACCATTCAATTCCTTTCTTCAAAGTTCCATTGACCAAACTCCAGTCTACAAATTCGGTGCTACCAGCCCGGTTGTTTTTGTCTTTGAACTCACCGGGCTTTTTTGATTTACGGGATTGTAACAATACAGCATGGCGATTTCGCATCAAGTCGAGAAATACATCTGCAGAGGATGGACATAAGCCCATTTCTTTTTTATCTGAGACCATTCTGTAGGTTCCGAGTATATCATGCGAATCTTCGTCACGGGTCGGCAATGGCGTCTCTGTTCGCACGATCTCCTTTGCTTCATTAACCGTAAACTCAGTTCCTTCAATGTAGTTTGAGAAATAACCTTCGAAAAATGCGAATGTCCTATAGTTGTTTAGTGAACCGGATGCCTTGCGCTCGGGAAATACCTTGCCCGCTAATTCTTCATACAAACTCTCAAATAATCTGATTCGGGCAGGATCAACTGGTTGACCAAGTGAGCGCGCTACTGCAATTGGCGAGGTTAAGTTTCTTAATTCTCCCGTGGCCAATAAAGTGCTGATCAACTGATTCAGTTTTTTGAATTCCTTCTGCATCTCCAAGCCTTGGGAGATAGCCCCGGCCTGGTCTCGCAGCGCATTCAAAGCCTGCCCGCCTCTGGCTCTTATGATGGTCTCTAACTTTTCTTCAATTACTGATATGGGCAAGGTTTTGGATTCCTCACCCTTCTTTCTTGTCTCCTGAAGGTTTTCCAAAAATGCTCTTGCTTCTTGCGAGGCAAAAAGATTTTCAAAAAATGGAGCATCACCATCAAGTGGTTTTGGACCTTTTAACAAATGGATGGTAAGTCCTGGAATGGAAATGTTTGAAGTATAGGAATAGGTTAGAAAAATGTGTCCCTTAGGTGTTGGTTTAAATTCCAGCGCACTTCGATGACTTAATAAAGCTTCTGGAAATTGGTTAGCCAGGATGCGATACCAATTTCTTTTGATGATCAAAGCCGGGTCCTCCTCCAAGTTGGAGGTATAGATACGAGGAGCAATTTTTCGAATTAACTTCTCTTTTAATAACCCGGTAATGCGTCTTGACTCTTTTTTTTCAGAAGAGGCAAAAATGATTTCCTGAACGTTTGAACGGGTAATTTTTCCCACTAACTGATCTATTTTTTTACAAATTGGGTAATTTTTCAGATTAATTAACTACCAAATGGGTAAAATATTGTATTATAATAAGGCAATGGTAAAAATCTATATTAATAGGGGCGCCCTGCTATGCACATGGGTAAAATCTCCGATTAGTTCGAAGGCGCCAAATGAAGAGATCATTTCCAATCAAAAAGGGTAGCTTTTAGGCGTCAACAATACCCGTTTGCTGGCCATCCAATTGCAAAAGCCAGCCTGATAATGGATTGTTTCCCGATGTCCGGCTTCCGCTCGTGATCCGTGCCATGGAGGCGTCAAACAAACCGCGCAACCATTCGCAGCGTCAGCGTTTCTTTCGGAATGATTCATTCAAAACCTAACCCCGGTTCTGTCCTCACGAACCCGGCAACAAAAAAAGGATTAACGCTCGCTGCGCTCGCGTTGATCCGTAACATGGACGCGTCACACAAAACCGACCAAGTGCTGGCTCCGCCAGCGTTTTTTCTTTTTGGAATGATTCATTCAAACCTTATTTCGACTCATCATTCCAAAAAAGAAAAAGCCCGACATTCTGTCGGGGCCTTTGTCGGATTTGTTTGAGGTCTCGAGCGGATTCGAACCGCTGTACAAGCTTTTGCAGAGCTCTGCCTAGCCACTCGGCCACGAGACCTTACTATTATCTCTCTGTTGCGAAATTAGGAAAATGAATTCTCAAAAGTAAGAAGGTGACTCATCGTCACCTCCTTTTCTTTATCGTGTATTCACCGATGAGGTTACTCCTCTGCCTTTCCTTTGCCCGCCATTTTCTCCTTCAGTGCACTCAACGCTTCCAAATCTCCCAGTGTCGACTTCTCTGACTCCTGGTTGATCTTGTCGATGGTCTTGCCCTTGGAAGCAGGACGTGCCTTCTTCGCAGTAGGCGTCTTGTCTTCTTCAGCAGTAGACCACATGGCCTTGTGACTCAATACAATCCTGCGATCATCTTTCGAGAACTCCAGTACTTTGAAGTCCAGCGCTTCGCCCGGCTCGATCTTGGTGTTGTCTTCTTTCACCAGGTTCTTCGCAGAGCAGAATCCTTCGATTCCGTACGGAAGTTCCAGGATCGCGCCCTTGTCATTCTTATTGATCACCGTACACTTGTGCACAGAGCCAGGGGTAAACACGGTCTCAAAGGTATCCCAAGGATTCTCCTCCAGGTGCTTGTGGCTCAACGCCAGCCTCCTGTTGGTTGCATCCAGTTCCAGCACCACCACTTCCAGGGTCTCCCCAACTTTAGTGAACTCAGAAGGATGCTTGATCTTGCGTGTCCAGCTCAGGTCAGATACGTGCACCAGGCCATCGATGCCTTCTTCCAACTCGATGAACAAGCCGAAGTTGGTCAGGTTGCGCACGATACCCTTGTGCTTGGTACCGATGGCGTACTTGGTCAACACATCCTGGCGAGTCCATGGATCTTCGGTAAGCTGCTTGATGCCCAGTGACATCTTGCGCTCCTCGCGGTCGATCGTCAATACCACCGCATCCAACTCCTGACCCACCTTAATGAAGTCCTGAGGGTTGCGCAGGTGCTGTGACCAGCTCATCTCCGACACGTGGATCAAACCTTCCACCCCAGGCTGAAGTTCGAGGAAGGCGCCATAGTCGGCCACGTTCACTATCCTGCCTTTCACTTTCGATCCCACATTAATATCGGCAGGAAGTGAATCCCATGGATGAGGCGTCAACTGCTTCATGCCCAAAGAAATCCTCTTCTTGTCTTCGTCAAAGTCGAGCACCACCACCTTCACCACCTGGTCAAGCTTCAACACCTCTTCCGGATGGTTGATCCGGCCCCAGGAAATGTCGGTGATATGCAACAAACCATCCACACCACCCAGGTCGATGAACACACCAAAGTTGGTCATGTTCTTGATCACACCCTCCAACACCTGACCTTTTTCCAGGTTGTTGAGGATCTCGGCCTTCTGCTGCTCGAGGTCTTTCTCGATGAGTACCTTGTGCGATACCACCACGTTGTCGTTGAGATAGTTGATCTTGATGACCTTCACCTCGATCGACTTATTCACATATACATCGAAGTCGCGAATGGGTTTCACATCGATTTGTGAACCCGGCAAGAATGCCTCGATGCCGTACACATCCACGATCAAACCACCTTTGGTTCTGCGTTTCACGAATCCTTCAATTACACTGTCATTGTCAAGGGCTGACTGTACCTTCTCCCAGCCTTTCAACAACTTGGCCTTTCTGCGGGATAGGATAAGCTGACCCATGGCGTTCTCACGCTCTTCGATAAACAAGTCCACCTTGTCACCGATCTTGAGCTCAGGCATGTCTTTGAATTCTGCCAAAGGCACGAGTCCGTCAGATTTAAATCCAATGTTAAGGATCACATCACGATCGTTGACTCCCACCACAATACCTTCCACCACTTCACTCTCGTTAACAGAGGTAACGGTGCCAGAGTATTTGTTGGTCATGGCTTCGCGCTCACTCTTGGAATAGCCTTCGCCAAATCCTTTGGTTTCGAATGCATCCCAGTCGAAGTTTTCGGTAGAAACAGGAGACACGGATGCGCCTCTGCGTGCAGTTACATCTTTGATGATGCGGGCCACGCCTTCTTCACCTAATTCTTCGTGCTTGCGCTGTTGTTTGAAGGTCGCCAGTTCGTCACCTTCCAGGATTTCGGTTTCGTCAATTTCCTTTTCGTTGGTTGACTTTGCCGCCTTCTTGGGAGCTGATTTTTCGTCAGCTGCTTTGGCTTTAGGCTTACCTTCCGGTTTTTGAGATTTTGTCATAATAATAAATCGCCCTGTCGATACATGCGGCCCCGGGGCGTGCAAGGCAGCACTTTTTGGTTAAACAAGCCCTTTTTTGGTCAAAAAAAGAGCCCCGACACTTATCGGGGCTGCAAATGTAAGCAAAAATAGCTGCGCTTGGGGGTGTTAACCCCGCAATTGTTAAGGGATATCTTCGAATTTGAGCGTTCCAGCAGCATAGTTGATGAGCAGCTTTTGGAACATGAGGGTGTACTTGGCACTCTGAAAGTCGCTTTGCGCCTGGGTGAAGTTCTGGTTGGCCTGCGTCAGGGCTACGATATCAGAAATCCCCAGCCGGTAACGCTCCTGTTCCAGTTGATAGGAAAGTTCTGCAGAACGCAATTGCGATGAGGCTGACTCAAAGCTGGTGCGGGCATCGCGGTAGTTCTGGTAGGCACGCAGCACATCGCTCTTTACGGTGATTTCCGCATTCTCCCGTGTTAACTTCGAATTCTCATACAAAGCCTTGTTGCGTGCCACATTTGCCCTCGTATTAAATCCTCCATAAATAGGAATGCTGAAGGTGACACCGTAAGTAAGCTGGGTATTGTCATTAAAAAACTGTTCGTCAAATCCACGATTTTGAGGCGTAAATGTTTCGGAGGCGTGAATGTAGTTGTAACGTGACCCGTATTGCGCGAAGGCGGTGACACTCGGAAAGTAGATTCCCCGCGTTGCCTGAAAGCCAAATTCGTTTGCCTTCTCAGTATACTTTGCGCTGGCAAGGTCACTCCTGCTTTCGATGGCCGTTTCATTCAGCGACTCCAATGCGGGCACCTCGGCATCCTCCAGATTAACATCCCATGTGGGTTCTTCCAAAGTGATCTGCTGAAGCGGATCAATTTGCAATGTCTGCGCGAGCGTAGCCACGTCATTGCGGAGTGTGATGTTCGCACGCAACAAGGTGAGTTCGGCATTCTTCACCTGGAATTCCTGATTCACCATGTCCACTTCGGCACGACTGCCTGCAGACACCTGTTCGCTGATTTGTTCATACTGTTGTTCTTGTGTCTCCAGGTTTTTCTGTCTGATCTCTACGATTTGCCTGTCCAACAAACACTGCAGGTACTGGCTCGCCACATTTCGGATGACATCCTGGGTAGACCGCTTCACCAGGTGCAACTGCGCTTCGTACAAGTTATTTGCAGCACGATAGTTGTTGAAATTGTTCAATCCTTGAAATAGCGGTAGCTGGGCGCTGGCGTTTGCCCCAATGAAGTCGACCACACCGTTCACCACCTGACCCTGTTGCTGATTGAATGAGTTACCATCCTGCCGCCCCGCGTTGCCATTGATGGATACGGTTGGTGTCATCCCCATAATGCCAGCGGTTTTGGCTACCCTGGATGATATCAGAAGGTTTTCTTGTTGATTCAAAGCCAGGTTGTTATCCAAGCCAATCTTCACAGCTTGCTGAAAGGTGAGCACCTTGGGGTCCTGCCCAAGGAGACTGGCCGCAAAAAATAAAAACGTGATCGGTAAACCTATTCTCTTCATATTCAAATTGTGTATCATCTATTTCGCCTCCTGACGTTCCACAAGTGTGTCGCTCTCCACGGCACCATCCACGATCTTCACCACCCGCTTTCCCCGGGCCGCATTCTCTTCCGAGTGAGTCACCTGTATGATGGTCATCCCCTCTTTATTCAATTGTTCGAAGATGTCCATGATGTGTTTGCCTTGTTCGCTATGGAGGTTACCAGTCGGCTCATCGGCAAGCAATAACTTGGGTTGGCCCACAATGGCCCGCGCCACGCCCACCAACTGCTGCTGGCCACCAGAGAGTTGTTCCGGGAACAGGTCTTTCTTCGCCACCATATTAAAGCGGTCGAGCAGTTCGGCCACCATGCTCTTGCGCTGACTGCCGCTTACTCCCTTATAAAGAAGCGGGGTTTCAATGTTTTCATATACGGTCAGCTCATCAATCAGGTGATAAGCCTGAAAAATAAAGCCAATATAGTTTTTGTGCATGTCTGACTTTTGCCGCTCCTTCATCTTGTGAACCGGCTCGTCAAAGAAGAAGTACTCTCCGGCCGAGGGTTCGTCCAGCATGCCCACGATGTTCATCAGCGTGGATTTACCCGCGCCACTGGGCCCCATAATCGTCAAAAACTCACCTTGCTGAACGGTAAGATCAACGCCTTTGAGGATGAACGTGCGCTGAAACCTTGAATCGACATATTTGTCGATATCCTTTAATTGAATCATGAAATAGTAATTTCGTTTGCGTTTATGCCAAGAATAATGCCAACGGCAAATCTTCCATTAAGACGCAGGCCACAGGCAAAAGTTGCAAAGAATTCGTCCGCTGGCGAAAAAAGGTGTCCTAATTCGGACGCAAAACAGGCCTAAAATACAATGGGGTGCAAAATCACGTCTACCCTGCGGTTGAGCGCCCGCCCGCGGTAGGAGTCGTTGCGATAAACGGCATTTTCATAATCCCAGTCTTTCACGGTGATCATTTCCTCGGGCACGCTGTGTTCCACTAAAATCTGTAAAACGGCCCGGCTTCGCATCTTCGAAAGCCACTCGTTAAAATCTTTGCCGCCCACCGGATCGGTGTGACTGGTAAGCTGGATTTGGTATTTCTGAAGCAGGTTGGGGATGGAGTCAATCCAATGGGTGAGTTCGGCCATCTGAAATTCATCTACATAGTAGCTGCCCCCACCAAAGTAGATGCTTTTGCGCAGCTCCTGTGCCGAAGCGATGCCGGCTGCGAATATCAGCAGGATGGCCACTCCCCGATTCATTGCTAAACTTACATGAAGATAACGAAGAATCGAGGAAAAGGATCCGCCATCCCAAATGGAATTCCGGGTGATTTATTTGGAAGGCGCCCCGTAGTTGAGCCAGGTAACGGTCGCTTGCCCTTTCTCAACCACGGTAAGCACCAGCACGTTGTCATAGTCCGAATCTTCGAATGTGCTGAATCTCTCATTTCCAAGGAAATAGTTTGCAATCCAGGGGGTTGTGTTGGAATGTCCGCAGATGACCACGGTGCCTCCCCTGTATTTCCCGAGCAACTCATCCATCTGTTCCGCCTTGTTCGGTGTGTACGCCAGCAGGGAGAGGCCTTTAAATTCCGCCAGTGGCTGCACGGTACCGCGTGTGCGCTTGTAAGGTGTACTGTAGATGGCGTTCACGGGTGTCTCGCGCAACAATTGAACAAGTGCTGCTGCCCGGTCCTCACCCGCCTTGGTAAGCGGTGGATCGTTGGTGCCATCGTCAGCTTTTTCGGCATGGCGTACCAGGATGAATGTAGTGATGCCGTCCTGCGCCTCGGCAAAGGCCGCGCTCAGCGACAACACCAACGGAAGGATGAACTTTCTCATTTGTATCGTGCTTTGATTTCAGTGGGCACATTGCAACCCTCGGTTTGCCGGGTGTCAACCAGGTTGAAGATTTTCCAACCGTCAGGTGTTTTTATCAGATGAAAGGCATCGACCCCGCAATGATGAAACTCCTTCCCAAGGTAGAATGCGTAGCTGGCCCACACTTGTGCGAAGTCTCCGTCTACGGCAGTCTTCACATTCCAAATCGGTTCATCCCATGCCGGCTCGTGGGGAGTACCAATGGCTTTCATAAATCCGTCAAGGTCTCCGGTCCTAAGCACCACATTGCCCTCCTTGTCTTTGGTCACCGTTTGCAGATTTACATTCTCGTAAAAAGATTGGCGGGCCAGGGCACTATCGCCTTTGTTCATGCCTTTAAACAAATTGACGATAGGATGCAGGATGGCGGGCTCTTCGGGCGACCGCTGTGCCATCAACGCGATGGGCAAGCAAAACAAGAAGGGTAACAGTTTTCGAGTCATGGTTTGATGCATTGAGCTCCGAAGGTAAGCGAAAATCGAACCAACCTGGCAATGGCGCCTGATCGAGATGGCACCGAACGGACCGGCAATCAGGCAATCTTTTGGGTTTAAATCTTTATTTTAGGGTCAAATTTTGCCAAATGAAATTGACATTAGGCCTTTGTCTGAGTTTGCTTTTGGTTGTTTCTGTGCCGGCACAAGAAACGGATAGTTTGATGCGTGCGCTGGAGACTGCCAAAGGAGACCTGAAAGTAAAAACCCTGAATGAGCTCTTTAGGGCCTACATCAACTCCGACCCGGTAACGGCTATCGGCTATACGCGCGAAGCGCTCACACTCGCCACGGAAATAGAAGACCAGAAAGGCATGGCGGCAGCCTATAACAACCTGGGTGTGGCCTACCGCAATCAGGGTGCGCTCGACAAAGCGCTTGAATACTACCTGACTTCTCTGCGCATCTATAACACCCTGGAAAATGACGAGGGCATCGCGACTACCAAGAATAACATAGGTACCATCTATAGCCTGGAAAAGGATTATGGTCAGGCAATGAAATATTTTGAAGAGGCCTACGAGATGTTTAGCAAGATCAATGACGAAAGCCGCATCCTGGGAACGATGAATAACCTCGGTAATCTGCATAGCGATCTTCAGTTGTATGAGCAGGCTTTGAAATATTATTCACAGGCCTACCAACTCAGTGAAAAAATTGGAAAACCCTATTCCGATCCGCTTTCCAATATTGGCAACCTGTACTACAAGCAAGGAAACCTCCAGCGGGCTGTGGAATACTATGAGCGCGCCCTGACGTTGGCTGAGAAAAACAACAACCGCATCAATTTATTAAACATCACTGCAAACCTGGCCCAGGTGTATGTGCAAGCAGGCCAGACGGCCACGGCACAGAAATATATCGACCAAGCTACCGCGCTCAGCAAAAACCTCAAGGCATTCATTTTTGAACCGGACTTGCTGAAGACACAAGCCACCAACTACTACAAACAAGGCAGAATGGCCGAGGCATATCAAACTTTACTTAAGTACGACCAAGCCAAGGAGCGAATCCACAGCGAAGAGAGCACGCGCAAGATCGCCCAGATGGAGATGGCCCTGCAGATGGCTGAAAAAGAAAAGGAGCTCGAACAACTCCGCAAGGATGACGAAATCAAAACCCTGCAGCTAAGAAACACGCGCATGGTCATTACCATCATCGTGTTAACGATTGTGGCTGTGGTGGGCATCACCAACCTGTTCTACACCCGCAAAAAAGCCAAGCGCATCAACGCCTAGTTATTCATGACCAGATCAGAGGCGAAAGCCATCCTCACGTCCCTAACACAAAGTGCCAGCCTCCTGCGACATATGCGCACCGTGGAACTGGTGATGGAAGCCTATGCATTGAAATATGGTGAAGATCCCGAAGAGTGGGCCATTGCCGGGATGCTGCATGATGCGGACTACGAAGCCTACCCCGATCAACACCCGCAGGTTATTGTGAGGCAACTACGCGAAAGGGGACTTGAAAAGATTGCCCACGCCATTTCGGCTCACTACACAAAATGGAACGTGCCTTATGAAACGCTGCTCGACAAGGCGCTGCTTGCCACAGATGAGTTGACCGGCTTTATTGTGGCCTGCGCGCAGGTTCGGCCGGAAGGAATCAGTACCCTTGAGACCAAATCAGTGATCAAGAAGCTGAAGGACAAGAGTTTTGCCGCCAAGGTAGAACGGGATGAGGTGTATAAAGGCGTGGAACTGCTTAGCGTGGACCTGAAGGAGCACATCGCTTTTATTATTGACGTACTGCGCAAACACAAGGATGAGCTTGGGATCTGAAATTTTGGAATTTGAGGGTTTCCGATTTTCAAGTTTAACATTACCTTTGAAGCAACCTAAATGAGATCCCAATATGTTTGATCAAGTAATTGCCAACGGAGCCAACATTTTCATCATCATCGTGGCCGTATTGATCGGTTTTGCGGCTGCCCTGGGATATGTTGACTACCAAAAGACCAAGAAAGAAGAAAACGACCAGGCTTAAGAGCTTTGTTATTGCCGATAAACAAAGAGCCCATCTCGTGAATGGGCTTTTATTTTTTATGACAGGCCACCCTCAATAGGGTGACTGATACACTTCTTGCCAATCCTTCCACTTCATCTTCCTGTAGTGGTCTTGCCCGATGAATTGAATGATTTTGTGAAACTCTTCCGGCTTCTGGTACCCCTGCAGCGGCTGGATCATCTCAAATTCCTCATTGAGAAACACGACTGACGGGTAGGCAAGTTGATTGTTCAGCAGCGCCATGGCCAGTTGATGCGTGCCTTTACTACCATAAGGTACGAACTTAAATGTGGTTCCCCTGAATTCCACATCCGCTGTCTGTTCTGCATCAAACTTTACCGGATAGAAGTTTTCATTTAGAATCCTGGCAATGAGAGGTTCACTAAAGGTGTTCTTGTCCATCACCTTGCACCACCCGCACCATTCAGTGTACACATCAATGAAGATCTTGCGCTTTTCTGTTTTCGACTTTTCAACAGCTTCCTCAAAAGTCAGCCAATGAACAGCCTCGGAACCGACCGTTTCGGACGTCTGCGCCTGCACAGGAATGGCATTGGCGCAAATAACCGCTGCGAAATAGTACGACCAGCGTGTAATTTTCTGAACCATGTGTCTACAAATGTAACAGAATCAAGCCATGATGACGTTTGAACCGAATACGTGCAAAACCGAGAATTGCGAAATCTATAGAGCGGGTAACCTTGCCCAAATCCCGAAGTATGTACGGATATATGGCGGAATTGTCCGAAAGTGGGCAAAAAATAACGGGCTAAAAACCAAAATTACCGCCAAATGGACGATTTCAAGTGTGGCACCCAGTTTGGTAAATTGAAACGGCATGAAGATCTCCTATAAAGACTGGCTCCTCTTTTTTGGTATCCTTGTGGCAGTGGTCATTACCCTTACTACCCTGGTTTACCGGGATCAGCCCGTGAAGTCGAAGGCCAATGAAACGGAGGTCGCACCCAGGACGGGCCTGAGTGTACCCGGGGAGATCAGGAAAACGGTAGGAAAAGTACTTTTGCCTGTCTTTCAAACCGCTGCCGCTTCGGCATCCTCGCGATAGGCATAGTAGCTCAACACCATTTCAATCGCCTTTCGAATCGCTTTGTTGATGGGAAAGAACTCGCGCCCCAACTCACCATCTATGGCACGAAGCTGCATGTAATAGTTGCTCATGACTGGCACGGTGATGCCTGCGGCAACCTGGGTTGCGGCTGATTGGAACTTTTCAGCTTGCCCGGTCTTGATCGTGGAACAGGTTACAAGTTCCCTGGCACCGTGTTTATTGACCCTTGCCGTATAGCCAAATAGCCGGCAAACCATCCCTCGCTGGGCATACATCCCGCAGCGCCCACCTTCCACATCCAACATCTTACAGAATGAGCCTTCGTTTTGCTTCAGGGTCTCAAGGATTTCGTACGCTTTGCCCTCGCGATAAAATTTTAGCGCCAACGGAAGAAACTCCAAGGCGGTAGCCTCGATGTCCGGCTTCAGGCAGCATTTGATGCAACCCACATTGCATTGCAGGCCAGACCATTGTCTAAAATTACTGATTTCAACGTCCAGGCCGCGGTAAACTTCCTCGACTTCCTGGACCAGGTGTTCGATGCTCAAGCAAAAGGTGCAATCACGGGAACAAAGTTAGACCAAAAAGAATCACACTTTTTTAGCAGCCGGCATAATATTTTTAGGGATATGGCTAGGCCTTAATTTTCGATAAATTCAAGGCTGGTCGTGGTATTTCACCTCATAAGCCAGGGAAACCAGGCCGGTGGAATAGGCCTTTTGAGAAATAAGCCGGGTGTGGATTCGGCCCGGGAGGCCCTGGAACAACAGCTTGCCTTTTCCCAACAAGAGGGGGTGTACGGCAAGCCATAGTTCGTCTACCAGCCGTCCGTTCAGCAGGCTGGTGGTTAACTCCGCTCCTCCAAATAACCACATGTCTTTTCCAGGCTCCGCCTTCAGGCTGGCCAGTGCGGTAAGCGCGTCACCTTGCAGTAGCCCTGCTCCCTCGGTTTGACCAAGCGTATTGGAAAACACGTAGGCCTTTTTATCGGGGAACACATTGCCACCCGCCATCTCAAAGCTCTTTCGTCCGTACAAAACCGTGTCGATCCTTTTCAGGAAATCCTTCATGCCGTAGTCCTGGTCGGTGAAGCACCAATCGTACTCGCCATTGGGTCCTTCAATAAAGCCATCCAGACTCACTGCCACACCAAGGATTACCTTTCTCATGTCATCATCAGTTTGGCATCCTCGCCTACGCGCGGTTTGGAATGGACGCTTTCCGCCTTTTCGTTGTCGCTGTCAATAATGGCCTTTAGCTGCAGCAGATTCAGTTCACAGGTTGCGCGCAGCCATTCCGCAAATCGTGGACTGGCCATCGTTCGTCCCGCCCTAACTTCCATCTTAAATAATGTGCTTGCTCCGCGGTCAACAAAGTGATAGACCACGTCAATACGCACCCCGGCTGACGTTGTAACAAACGCCCTCCGCGCCAAAGGCCAGAACAAGCTTTCATTGAATTGCAGTTCTACCTCCTCATTGCCCAACAACCAAATCTCCTTGTATGCTGAATCCGTGCGCTCTTCGGATTTGTCGATCCATCTGGAATCCAGGACCTGCGTTTGCCAGTCCACGTTATTCTCAATGTCAGCCAGGTAGTTGAAAAGCGGCTGGCGTGGCCATGCCAGTTCCATCTGCAAAATAAAAGTTTCCATTTGAGCCGTTTTGATTACGAATTAAGACACCCACACTGTCAACGGTATGTCAACAGCGGACTCGAGGGCAATTATTTTCAATAAAAAATTCAGGCGGGCTCGGCCGTGAGCGAATAGTGTTGATGCAACTGGGTAGCCAGTTCTGCCATGAGCGGTTTCAGTTCTTCCGGTTCCTCAATTTCCACCTTGGTGCCAAACATGAGCAACCAATGGGCGATAAAAATGAGTTTATCAATCAGGAATTCGAATCGAACCTTGTCTCCCAAATCGGTCTCAGCCACCGATCCATACACCGGCCGCGCGCTAATCAACGACTTATCAATCAGCACTTTTACACGGATCAGGTCTTTGTTGTGATGGACGTGTGTCTTCAAATACTCCTGAAGTGAGAGAAGCTTGTCGCTGTCAAACTTCTTGTCGATGGTCTTCAGGTCTTTGATCCGATCCGCCCGGAAATCCCGATATCCTTTCCGCAACTGGCACCAGGCAATTAAATGCCAGGCGCTGTTGTAGTAGAAAAGGCCTATGGGCTCCACATCGCGGAGCGTGTCTTCTTCCTTGTTGCTGATGTAGGTGAGCCGCAACACCGACTTTTGTGCCACCGCACTCTGTATCTGCGTAATGAAATGGTCCGGAAGGTCGGGCTTTCTCCATTGCCGGATCTGCACCTCGATGTGATCGTCCAGGTTCTCCAGGTGGTCTTTTTCCGATTCGTTGAGGACGGCTTTGATTTTCAACATGGCCGATTCGTAAGCCTTGCGCACCGATTTGTCGGTCATCTTATCTACCAACTTGCCCGCCAATAACAACGCGCTGGCCTCATCCTGGCTAAACATCACCGGTGGCAAATGGTAGCCATCAACAATGAAGTAGCCCTTGCCCGCTTCTGAACCGATCGGCACACCGGCCTCCATCAGCGCGCGTACATCGCGATACACGGTTCTTAAGCTGATTTCAAACCGGTCAGCGATTTCCTCCGCCTTCACAATGCGTTTGGTTTGCAATTGTATCAGCGTGGCGGTGAGTCGATCGATCCGGTTCATAAATCAAATTTACGAATAACGGTCTGATAAGTTGCCTACCAAAAAATGAGGTATATCGCACCAATGATGCCTGACAACAAAAGCGCCCCAATCGCAAAAGGGGTAGATACCTTGAACATGGAACGGTCTACTTCAATGACACCTCGATCGTCCTTCTTCGGTTTGATCAGGCTTACGACAATCATCAGCGCCACAAGAATCAAGAAGACATAGCCCATCCGGTGCAAGAAGGGCGTGCCCGGCAGCCATTCATTAAAAGCAAGCCCGAGCGGCAACGTACCCAAAGCCGCCAGCAATGCCGACAAACCCGTGGCCCGCTTCCAAAACATACCCAATAAGAAAATGGCTACCACACCCGGGGAAATTAATCCCGTAAAATCCTGAATGAACTGGAATGCCTGGTCGAAACGCCTGAGTTGAGGGGCCGTGACGATCGCAATAACCATGGCCACCACGATGGCAATCTTACCCACCCAAACCAGGTGTGCCTCGGTGGCATCTTGTTTAAAATATTTCTTATACAGATCGAGGGTGAAGATGGTGGATATGCTATTCGCCTTACCTGCCAGGGAAGCCACGATGGCCGCGGTTAGAGCCGCAAAGGAAAGGCCCTTCAAACCCGTGGGTAGCAAGTTAAGCAACACCGGATAGGCTTTGTCCGACTTCAACACTTCCTTGACCACGCCATCTACGTTCACCGTTTCCATCATCTCTTGCTGGAAAAATCCATTTTTGTAAAGCACGTAAGCCGCAATGCCCGGCAGCACCACGATTACCGGCATCAACAATTTGAGAAACGCGGCAAACAAAAGACCCAACCGACCCGTACGAAGATCTGCGCCCAGGGCACGCTGGGTAATGTACTGATTGCAACCCCAGTAGTTCAGGTTCGCAATCCACATCGCACCGATCAGCACCGCCATCCCCGGCAGCATCTGATAGGCGTCCTGCTCCCCGCCTTTCCCATCCGGGATCATCATTTGCCCCTGGTTGAGGATCATATGGAAATGATCAGAGGCATTTTGTTTTACATAGCCCAACGCACCCCACACATCTCCCCCACCCAATCGCTGGCTCACCAACTCAAGCGCAAGGTAGGTCGTTGCCAGGCCACCCATCACCAACACCAACACCTGGATCACGTCTGTATAACCAATTACTTTCATGCCACCCAGCGTGATGAAGATGGCGAAGATCGCCAACCCGATGATGCAGGTCGTGAAACCAATGCCACTGATGGTATCCACGGCCAACGCCCCTAGGTAAAGAATGGAAGTAAGGTTCACGAAGATGTAGACAAGGAGCCAAAATACCGCCATGATGGTGGCAACCAGCGGATTGTATCGCTGCGCCAGGAATTGCGGCATCGTGTAGATCTTATTTTTTAGATATATGGGAAGGAAAAAGATCGCCACCACCAACAAAGTGGCAGCCGCCATCCACTCGTAAGATGCAATGGCCAGGCCCATCGCAAATCCCGATCCTGACATGCCAATGAATTGTTCTGCGGAAATGTTCGAAGCAATCAATGAAGCACCGATCGCCCACCAGGTGAGTGAGCCTTCCGCCAGAAAAAAATCCTTCGAATCAACCTCTGATTTTTTCTTGCGCGTGTAGATCCAATAGCCATAAGAGGCCACGACTACAAAGTAGATCAGGAAGATGACGTAGTCAGCAAGCTGGAGTTGTTGCATAGAGGAAGCGAGGTTGGGTTAGGAGACTTCAGAGGTTGTCAGTTCATGCACGCCCTCCGAAGGCTTAACCAAATAAAAATCAGCTTCTTTTCTGAACTGGGCAAAATATTTGGATCGGACGGCATCCGTAAACGATTGCACTTGTGTTTTTTGAACGATATTGAGGGTGCAGCCGCCAAAGCCTCCACCCATCATGCGGGCTCCGACCACACCCTTGTGTTGTCTCCCGAGCTCAACCAGAAAATCAGTTTCCGGGCAACTCACATCATACTCTTTGCTGAGTCCGTGGTGGGTTTGAAACATCAAGGCTCCAAAGCTCTCAATGTCTTTTTTGTTCAGGAATTTGGTCGACATGATCACCCGATCGATCTCACTGATCACAAACCGGCACTTGCGAAAAGTGTCAGGGTTCATCTGGTTTTTCACCTGATCGAGGTGCTGCAATCTGGCATCACGGAGTGAGTTTACCTCAGGAAACGTTTTGTGCAATATGGAAACACCCTCTTCGCAAGCTGCCCTGCGGTCGTTGTAGGCTGTAGAGGCCAATTGATGATCCACGTTGGAGTTGATCAATAGCAATTGGTAATCGCCCAAGGCAAGCGGCAACGTCTTGTGGGTGAGTGTCCGGCAATCCAGCAAAAGCACGTGATCTTTTTCTGAAAACAGTGACGCATACTGGTCCATGATCCCGCATTTAACCCCCGCAAAATGGTGCTCCGCCTCTTGCCCGACAATGGCAATCGCCTGCCGGTCGTGGTTGAGTTGAAACAACTGGTTCACGCCCCAACCAAATCCGCAACACAATGCAGCTGATGATGAAAGTCCGGCCCCTTGAGGAATATTTCCACCAAAAACACAGTCAAGACCACCGATAACGCTTCCACGCTCCCTCAGTCCCGCCAGTACCCCCATGAGGTAGTTCGACCAATGGTGGCCCGGTTTGAAATCCGGATAGCCAAATGAGATTTCTTCCTCACGATCCAGCGAATAGCAGCTGAACACACCGGAGTCGTTGGCAGCTAACGCAAAAACGATTTGGCGGTCGATGGCCGTAGGAAGCACCAACCCTTCGTTGTAGTCGACATGCTCGCCAATCAGGTTGATGCGACCCGGTGCAAGAAAAAGCCGCGGAGTCTGGCCAAATCCTTTTTTGAAGGCGTCCCGCACGGCTTGCTGAATGATCATTTGGTGAATTCTTGTCGTATTGTCCAACCCACGCAACCAAGCAGCACCAAAGCCATCAGCCACGAGGATGCAAATGTCACCTTATTGCCGATGGTGTAGGCCTTCGGTTCGAACCTGAACTCTATTGCATGCTCCCCGGCCGGCACCTCCAGCGCGCGCAGCACATAGTTCACTCTTTTAATAGATGCCTCCTGCCCGTCAATTGTTGCACGCCAGCCTTTCGGATAATAGATTTCCGAAAACACGGCAAGCCCTGCTTCTGCGGACCTGGACTGATACCTCATCACAGGTGGTGACATCTCCTGCAGTTCAATCGTTGCCGCGCTATCATAACCAAACGAGGCAACGTTGAATTTTGATTCATCCATCACGGCCGCATTCTTGGTGTCCAACTCACACACCCGCTCCAGTTCTTCATTGGCGGAGGTCACTTTTACCAAATCCTTTACAAACCAGGCGGGGCCGTTTGCCTCCGGGTTCGTAACAAAATTATCTTTATCCGGACCGTACAGCAGGTACCTGACATTAAGCATGTTGATGATCCCGTAGTTTTCAAACCTGGGGACGCCTTGTCGGAAATCGCGAATCATTTCATTTGTTTCACGGAACAAACAGGAGTCATACAGTTCCTGGTATCGCCTGAGCTTTGCCCCGTGGTAGCCACCCACGGAGTGATGAAAATACGATGAGCTGCCGTCTATCGAGAAAGACTCTTGCAGGTTATAAACCCGATAGTAGGATTTGTCCTTTAGAATCTCCTCATCGGCCGCGCTGGCCACATGACGGGACGCCCGCTTTCGTTGATAGTTATCGGTTGAGATATACCTTCTATCTACTACCGTGAGGTCGATGGCGATCAGGAAAATGAGCAATGCAAAGAATCCAAAAGAAGAAATGCGCTTTTGCACTTCGAAATAGAGGAGAGCAAACACGATGGCGATAAACGCGAACGAACGGATGGCATCGCCACGGAATAATTCCTGACGGTCGGCCTTTAACGCATTCAGGAACCACGCGGGAAACTGGGATTCCCCCTCCGCCACAAAACCCATCATCCCTGCACCCAACCAAAGGACAAGGCATAGTCCACCCGTTGCACCGAAAGCAATCAGCAATCTCCTTTTGAATTCCGGTGTCAAACCCTTTTCCAGTAATTGCTCGAGGCCAAGCATTCCCAACAAAGGCATGGCGAAGAGGATGATGATGAGGGCGAAAGTCACCGAGCGGAACTTGTCATAGCCCGGAAAGTAATCGAACATCAGGTAGTTGAACGAAGGGAAACTGCTACCCCAACTCAACATGATGCTAAGGGCTGCCAGCGGCACCAGCCAATACACATATTTTCTTTCTGCCAGCAGTATCCCCAGCACAAACAGGAACACCACAATGGCCCCGCCATAATACGGAGACGCCAGGGATTGCGGACCCCAGTAGGCACGTGTATAGGAAGCCAGCTGATTGGCCAAATTATTATCACCCGACTGAACGAGCGCACGATAGGTGTTGCTCTCCTCATCCTGAACAAAAAAATCACCGCTACTACCACCATAGAAGTTGGGAATCATCAGCGTCATTGGTTCACCGATGCCATTGCTGTAGGCAAAAGCATATTCTTTGCTCAGCCCACCCACCTGCGCGTTCGGATTCTTCAGGTCTGACGGACCACGAATGGAATACCTGCTGTATTCTGTAATAGCCCAGAATTGACCGAAGAAGGTGGCCGCAGCAATCAAGGCAGCCGGAACGAGCAAGCCCACCGTTTTGAAAAGCTCACCAAGCCTTTTTTCGCGGGCGGCAATGATCAGTTGCATCAATCCATAACCAAGCACGATCAACACGAGGTAGTATGTCATTTGCAGGTGATTTTCGCGCAAGTGAAAAGCCAGTCCACCGGTGGTCACCCCAAAACCCAGTATTTTCTTACCTGAGAAGGTCAGGTGAATGCCCGCCATCACCAGCGGCATGAATGCGATGGAACCAATCCTGGCGTTGTGGCCAGCCAGCAGTCCAATAATCAGATAGGATGATAATCCAAATGCCAGTGCTCCGGCAATCGCGAGCATGGGACGCATGCGGAAGGCAAGCAACATGATGTAGTAGCTGAGAAAAGCCCAATAAATATTGACTACGGGATGAGGCAAGCCAAACGACAACGCTTTCTTCATTCCCACAATCACACCATCGCTCCAATCCAGGTTAACCAAATAGGCGGGCATGCCACTAAACATCGAGGGCGTCCACAGTCCTTCGTTTCCTGTGGCTGCACGATAATCTCTTAACGCTTTGGATGAAGCCTCCCACTGTGCAATATCGTGTTGGCCAAGGGTGCGATTGTCGAAGAAGACCGGATTAAAAAACAAAATGGTCACCAACAGGAAGACCAGGATAGCCAGGATGTGAGGGAGGATATGATCTTTGAAACGAATCTTCATTGCCCAAAAGGTTGACCGTGCAAAATAGCAAGTAATATCCTTAAATTCCCATTTGCTTATCTTTAAGCCATACCGCAGTAACTCAATCAATGATCATGAAAAAAGTATTGTCGCTTTCGTTGTTCGCCTCGATAGCCGCTTTCCTTTTTGTTTGCAAGTCCCCTGACCGACCGGCTGAGTCCCTCCAACTTCTGCTGGACGATTGTCCTTCCATCACCGGCAACGGTGATTATCTGGGGACGCCTTACGTAACCGCTGGTGATCGTTTGTATTTGGTCGGACATCAGGATGGTACTTTCCCCGACCTGGGCTGGCATATCGAAGGCGAAATGGGCGGCATCTGGGATCACCCGATCAAACTCATGGATGGCTTTTCCATAGGTATTCTTGAGCAGGATAAAATGACATGCCTTGATCGCGCGAAGACTTTCATCAACTACCCGGTTGGCAATAAGTTGGTCTACAACCTGGACGCAGATCAAATCACGATTGCCAGAACACAGTTTGTACCGGACGGAATGGAGGGCGTGGTGATCGAACTGCAAATCCAAAATCACCGCGATGAAGCCCGGGAATTCACTTTGGTATTCAGTGGCATGGTTGACTTGCGGCCTACCTGGCTGGCCGATAGCCTGGGCATAGTCGATGGTCCCGATTTGTATGCGTGGGAAGAGGAATCCAATGCCATCGTAGCCAAGGATTCACTCAATGATTGGTTCGTGGTATTTGGCGCAAACCGGCAATCACAACCCACGGAATCTTCCGGTTGTACACAACAGCGCAAAGGCAAACGGCCAGACGCATCATTCAGTTCCAAAACATCGGTGAAGGCGCACGGCACTGCTACAATCCGATATTTTATTTCCGGATCGCATGAAAGCCAGGACGATGCCCTCGCCACGATGAAGCGTCTGAAGGATCACGCCACCGAATTACTAAACGAGAAAATAGAGCGCTATCGGAGCATTGAAAGTCAAGCCAAGCTTTCTGTTCCCGATACCGCCATCGCAAAGCTCTACGAGTGGGTGAAGTACAATACCGATTGGCTCATTCGCGATGTGGAGGGCGTAGGCCGCGGACTGTCTGCCGGGTTACCCGATTATCCCTGGTGGTTTGGTGCAGACAATTGCTATGCGCTGCAAGGATTGTTATCCACCGGCCGGTTTGATGAAGTAAAGACAACCATTGACCTGATCTATCAATTATCAGAGAAAAGAAATGGAAATGGCCGCGTAGTTCACGAGGTATCGACCAATGGTGTCACCTACAATCCCGGCAACTTGAATGAGACACCACATTTCGCTGTGCTCATCTGGCAAACCTATGCCTGGACCGGTGACCGCGAGTTTCTGGAAAAATACTATCCATTTGTAAAGAAGGGACTTGACTGGCTGGAATCGCAGGATCATGATGGAAATGGATATCCCGATGGGGCGGGCATGATGGAAATTCCAGGGTTGCACAGCGAGATGATCGATGTGGCGGTATACACGCAGCAGGCATATCAGGCTGCATCGCTGATGGCCAACCAATTGGGGGACAGCAAATCGCAACAGGCATTTGAAAAAAAGGCCAGCGAGTTGCGCCAGGAGATTAATGAAAATTGGTGGAGCGAGGGCGCCATGTCGTTTGTTGACTTCAAGTCTACCAAACAAGACGCGCTCACACTGATCGACCAGGCGATTGTCCGCGCAGACACGTTAAAAAAGCCCTGGGCGGTGGATGAGCTTAAACAAACCAGGCAGCGGGTGCTGCACAGCACAGGCCAGAATGGATTTGTCGTTCATCACAATTGGGTGGTAAACACGCCCATTGAAATGCGCGTGGCCGATGACACAAAAGCACAACAAGCACTAGCTACAGCCCGTAAATACACCAACCGATTTGGCATGTATGTAACAGGCATCGACCGGGATGAAAATGTTTCGTCAACCGAAAAATGGAAGTCATTCAGCTACGTGGGAGCGGTGATGACCTTACCAACAGGAGTGCAGGCCATTTCGGAAGCATCCTATGGAAATCCAGACCAGTCCCTCGACTACCTGAAAATGCTAAACAACTCCTTTAGTTATGCTTTGCCCGGTTCGCTTTACGAAGTAAGTCCCGACTACGGCATGTTTGTTCAGGCTTGGACGATCTACGCAGTGGCTGTACCGATCATAGATCATTTCTTTGGCATCAAGCCTGCGGCTTATGAGAAGCGAATCATCATCCAACCGGATATGCCAGCTTCCTGGGACAACGCTTCTTTATCAAACGTAGCGGTCGGAGAAAACGCAATTGGTGTTGTGAAGACCACCAGCGATCGCGTGGTCCAATATTCCGTGCGCCAGTCGGTGGCAGATTGGACGATCGTGTTTAGAACCGGGGCGCAGACTGGTGCCTCCTACGAGGTAAATGGCAGCGTAGTGGAACCCACCGTTGATGGTCAGTTTCACGAACTGCTTCTCACCGGTATAGAAAACAACATTAAAATATTAGTTCGATGAGCAGGTTAATCATTGGCTTGTGCTGGCTTGGCGCGATGATGGCAAGCCATGCGTTCGCTCAAACAAAAGATCGAAAAGGCGCTGTCACCATCATCAAGTCGATCATGAGCGCCCAGGAAGAAGCCTGGAATCGTGGCGATCTTGAAACGTTCATGGAAGGTTATTGGAGATCAGACTCGCTGCAATTCATTGGCTCGCGAGGCATCAACCGGGGTTGGCAAAACACATTGGATGGTTACAAGAAGGGCTATCCTACCCGTGAAGCCATGGGCACGCTGCGATTCGAAATTTTGCAGTACAAGCCGATCGGCAATAAGGCCGTGCTGGTAACAGGGAAATTCTTTCTTAGTCGATCCATCGGAGATCTTAGCGGAATCTTCACGCTGCTGTTTCAGCGCAAGAAAGGAAAGTGGGTGATTGTCTATGATCACACCTCATGACTCGTCTTCGGGCATCTGCACCTTAATCTCAGCCCGTCTGTTGTATTGATGCTCGGTTTCGTGGCATTCCACGCCATCGCTGCAACGGTTGAGTAACAGCTCTTCCCCGAAGCCAATCGCTTCAATGCGGGAGCTCGCAATACCTTTAGCAACAAAATATTTTACCAACTCTGCCGCACGCCTGTTACTCAGCCTCAGGTTGTATTCGTTCGTTCCTTGTGCATCGGCATGCGCTCCAATGTAAAGGGTTGCCGCAGCGTTCTTCTTCAATGTGTAAACCAGTTGATCCAGTTCTGAGAAATAGTTCTTCTCCACCCGGTGTTTGTTCAACTCAAACAGCACCAGCGCCTTTTCCACAAACCGTTCCTCCATCAGGATGTCGTTCTTTAAGTCTCCGGAGTAGATGCCTTTCGTATTCAAATTAAATCCATTGTCCAGAAAGCCGTGTTTGGTGGCCGACAGCACATAACGCCTTTCGGGAATCAACTTGAATTGATAAGTTCCCGTGGAATCGGTAGTGATCGAGCGCTCCGTGCCATCACTCAAATTCTTCAAAACCAATGCAGTACCCGGCAAGAGTTGCTGGCTTTCATTGCTGAACACGCGCCCAGAAAGTTGAAGGTTCTGTCTCCACAGGGCAATCTTGAAACTGTCCACCCCCATCGCTCGCGTCCATGTCGAGTAGCGGACAGGCGCGATCATTTCGTGGTTTTCTTTCTCGGCCGTGAACACATAATCCTGATCAAAATCAAGGTCCTTGCTGAAATAGCCCTCATCGTCAGCGTTGAGCGTAAAGAGTCGATTGCCCAAGGTATCGCTCACATGAATAATGGCGTTGGGGATCCCCTTCGTGGAATCATTGCGATCGATGGACCGCCCGACCATGAAGAATGACTTCACTTTGAAACTGTAGATATCGTCATAGCCTTTTCCACCGGCACGATTGGTAGAGAAGTAGCCGGTGCGTCCCGACTGGTCCGCGATCAACGCAAAGTCATCGTGGCTTGAGTTGAGCGGATATCCAAGATTCTCCGGAAAGCTGAACTTTCCATCCCTGAATTCGCTCACGTACAAGTCCAGTCCACCCAGACCACCGTGCCCGTTCGAGGCGAAGTACATGGTGCTGTCGTTCACCAAGTACGGGTAAAACTCATTGCCAATGGTGTTGATGTCATTCCCCAGGTTCGTGGGTTTAGACCAGCTATTTCCGTCTCGCTTGCAGAAATAAATATCGGTACCACCGTAGCCGCCAGGCATGTCCGACACGAAGTAAAGCATACTCCCATCTTCTGATACCCAGGGGTGGCTGATCGAATAATCATCGTGGTTGTATTGAAATGACTCAACAGGCCCCAACTTGCCATCGTTGCGAATCCGGGCAAAGTACAGCTTCAGGTTAACCCTGCCCCGCCCACTGGCCACTGCTTTCTTGCCTTTCATGTTGCTGCGTGTGAACACAACTTGTTTCTCCCCGTCAAAGAAGGCCACAGGGCCATCGTGATAGGCCGTGTTGAGTTCTTCGAATTCAAGCGGCTCCGCGTCATCACCTTCGGGCGTTGGCGAACTGTAGTACAAATTCAGCATCGCCTCATTGTCATTCAAAGCAGTGGTCGGACGCTTCTTGATAAACAGATCGCGGTCACGGGCTGACATAAAGACCACTCCATTTTTATAGTAAGTTGGGGCAAAGTCCGACTGGTCTGAGTTGAAATATTGATTCTCAATATTATAGAGCAGGGAATCCCGGTAGTAGTAGCTGATATAAAAAATGAAGTCGTGCTTCATCTGCGCCTGGGGATTATCGCGTTCAGCTGCCATGTATTGAGAGAACCATTGTTGGGCATCGGCATACTTACCCTGAATGCTGAGCACCTGACCATAGTGATACTTGTGAAGCGGTGTTGATTGCGGGTTGTTGGCCAGCAACCCATACCAACGGGCCGCCTCGTCTATTTGCCCCAGTCGCACGTAACAATCTGCAATGCGATCCTGAATCACCAAATTGGCTGGATCTTTTTCCATGGCATACAAATACAATTCGAGGGCATTTCGATAAGCCAAATGCTCATATTGGATCTCAGCCTTTTCGAATGGACTCTTGAACAACGAAGCGATATTCGTGCTTTGAGCCCAAACCAGTTGAACTGACACACATAAAGAAAATATCAAAACCTTCCGCATCACTAAAAATAACGTGGCGTTACTATGCCCCTCATGTTGAATTTGAATCGATAATTAATCAACAACTCGTGCGAACCAATTTCTGCTGTTCGCACCGTGCCGGTATTGAGTGTATAGGAATAACCAATTCTAATTTGATCGGTTGCCTGAAGTTCGGTAAGCAATGTGATGGCATTGGAAAACCGATACGATAAGCCTGCCCACAAAACCTCATCGAAAAGCATGTTGGCATTCAATTCAAACTCCACGGGCCGGTTGTCTGCAAACTTGAACAAAAAGTTAGGCTTGAGCTTGATCATCTCGTGCAGGGTAATCACATAACCGCCAGTGAGGATCACCGGTACACTCTGATAGACCGTTCGGAAATTTGTGCTGCGACTGAAAACATTGTTAACGATGTGCGGCATCGATATGCCCGCATAGAACAAGTTGGTACTATAAAAAAGACCTGCGCCAATGTTGGGTCTTGTTTGCGTTACGTCTTCGTTAAAGAGCACATCGGGTTGATAAAGCTCGAGCTGTGAGTACGATGCCCGGTAAGAACTAAAGCCCGCCTGGATTCCCATGGAGAGCTTGGCCCCATTCGGCATGGGCAGCCGATACACGTACATGCCATTCAGACCCGTCTGGCCAATTACGCCAATCTTATCATGCACTACCAAGAGACCAACCGCCACCCGCTCATTGGGCAGGGGAGAATGAATGGCGAGCGACTGGGTATTTGGTGCACCACTGAGGCCCACATTTTGAAACCGCGCCAGTGCACTCACACTCAACGCTTCATGGGTGCCCGCATACGCAGGATTGATGGCCACTGCATTGAACATGTACTGCGCATAGGTTGCCTGTTGCTGTGCTGCTACCTTGCCAGCAATCAAAATCAACACGATGACAACGCTCTTTTTCATCGAATTACTTTCTCTTCAGCATGACGAATCCAGTCACGGGTGCCTTTCCATCATTCAGTTTGATGCTGTAGAAATAGGTGCCTTCAGCAAGTTGCCCTCCTGCTCCTTTGTTGGATTGTCCGGTCCACACCACATTCTCATTGTTATAACCAGAGATCTCGAACACCAGGTTGTTCCACCGATCAAAGATTCGGACCTGGTTATTCAGGTAGTAGTCAATCCCATCGATTCGCCAGTAGTCGTTGTTACCATCTCCATTGGGTGTAATGCCCTCGTACGCTTTCAACGGGAGGTCATCCACATTTATCCACAACACAGCCTCACTGCATGCACTGGGAACCCCATCATCACAGAGGCTGTATCGAACGGAATCCAATCCCCGGAATGTAATTCCTGACCGGTAGGCAAAGACACCGTCCACATCCAGCGTGATGTTCCCGTTAAATGGCCCCGCTACAGGCAACGTTTGGATGCTGATGGCATTGCCTTCTTTGTCAAAGTCATTGTCCATCACGTTGCCAAAAAACTCAACATAACGCAACACCGTGACGGTGTCGTTGCGGGCGGTGGGCGCATCATTGACGGATTGTACGTCAATCAAAACCACCAACGAGCTGCACAGCGATGGAGAACGATTGTCGCACACCTCCAGACTCCAGATCGAGTTGCCAAAAAAATCTTCAACGGGCGAAAACCCGAAACAAAAAGCACTGGGGTCTGCCTGATTGAGCGTGCCACCACCTTCGTTGTTCGACACCAGTAATAAGGTAACGGGGTCGCGATTGGGATCTTCGACTTGAAAGCAGAAGTCGAGGTTTGTGTCTTCGAGAGTCGTTAAGAACAGGGTGTCAATCTTGGTTCCGTTGACCAAAAAATCAGGTGGTAGATTGACAGCCGGAATAACGTAAACGGGCTGCACACCCGTGGTGCAAACCGTGGCGTCATTCTCATCGCAAATGGTCACATCAATGGTGGTGTTGCCATTGAAGAATGCGGTTGGCGTGAAATCAAAGCAGGCACCGCCAGAAGGCCCGGCTGCCGTGGTACCATTGGCCGAAAGGCCGGTAGAAAATGCAGCATTATTATTTTCCACATCAGTGTAGGTAATGCAAATCTCCTGGGTCGTCCCCTCCAACACATCAACAGGTGTAAAGGTGAGCACTGGAGGATCATTAACTGGAGTTACCTCGATGATCATAACCACCCGGCTGCACAGGGCGGGCGAACGGTCATCGCAAACATCGGCAGTCCAGGTGGCGAACCCGTTGAAATCAGGCGTGGGCGTGTACTCAAAACAAAACTCAATATTTGCATAAGTCAATGTACCGTTGGCAACCACCGGATCAAACGAAAGCAATGTCACGTCATCGCCATTGGGGTCAATTGCTTCAAAACAAAAAACCAGGGTGCTGTCTTCGGGGGTGCTTACCCGCAGTGTATCGCCCAATATTCCATTGATGAACAAATCGGGTGGTTTATTGGGGAGTGGAATCACCGTAACATTAATCTCACCGGTGGAGCATACGGTGGGGTCATTGGCATCACATACCGTCACATCTATTTTGGTATCGCCCAGATAGCCGTCATCTGGTGTAAAGTCAAAACACAGATCACCCGTGTCCGGATCGATGACAGTCCCTTCTGCAGAGGTTCCGTCATTGAATACGGCCGGATCGCCCTCTTTATCGGTGACGGAGATACAAATCTCGGTGGTGGACCCCTCGTCTACCTGTACCACCTGCACATCGATAACCGGAGGATCATTGACCGGCTGCACGGTAATCACCACTTCCACCTGGTCGCACAAACTCGGTGTGGTTTGGTCACAAACCTCAATGGTCACCCGATCTTCCCCGAAAAAGTCGGCATTGGGTGTGTAAGTAAAACAGAGCCCACCCGTGAGCACAAACGTTCCATTGTCTGTAATCTTGGTGATGTTTGTGATGTTCACAATATCGCCATCGGGGTCAATGACAGTCAGGCATGCATTCAGGGGCGTGTCTTCCAACGTGTTGAAGTTGACAACATCAACAGGGTTGTCCAGGTCATCAACCACGACCGGTGGGCCATTGGATGCCGTGAAATCAACAAACAACGCAAATGCCGCACTGTTCAAAGCGCCATCGTTGGCTACCACGTCAATCCTCCGGGTCAGCTGCGAGGCGGCCGTGCTTGAGAATTCAATGCTTGCCAGTGCGGTGGTGTAATCGGCCAAGGAGGCTGTGCCTGTAAGTGTGAGTACACCGGTATTCGTATCATAAGTTCCGGTAATTCCATTTTGATTTGTGAACGTCAAAATGTCTTCGGTCGCTGCAAAATTCTGTGCAATCGTGAGCGTGGCACCCGCCAACTGTGTATTGTCAGGGTCCGTCACGTTTAAGGTATTGTCCAGCACAATGGGGCCTGCCAGGTAGGCAATTTGATTGGTGGTGCCGTTCACGACCGGAGGGTCATTGACGGGCACGATATCCACCTGCACATTGATCGCGTTGCTGCTAAGCAAGCCATCCGTAACCGAAACAGAAATTACCCTGGGTGTGGTATTGGGATTATCACTGTTGTTTCGATACCGGATCGATTGAACGAATGTCTGGTAGTCAGCGAGCGATGCCGTTCCCGTGACAGTTAGTTCTCCTGTGGCAGCGTTGTAATTGGCTGTTGCACCTGGTGGCGCGGTGAACAGCAACGCATCCTCCCCGCTGGCAAAACCAGATTGAAAAGTGACCGTAGCACCGTCCATCTCTGTGTCATCCGGATCGGTGATGGTGACACCTCCAAAAACAGTGAGGCCCGCATCATTTTCAGTATAGGAAATCGGACTGGCGGCCGCGCTCAGCACCGGTGGTTGATTTTGCACCACAATGGTGAAGCTGGTTCCCAAACTCGAAGTTCCTGATTGGCATTGCCCGATGACCTGAGCCCGTGCCGTAACCGAATCCCCCAATTGTAATACAGTCGTAAGCGTGGCGAGCCAAATCCCATTGGGATCCACTACCACCGTGTCCTGATCGCGAAGGATATCATTTACATCAAATACATCTACAAATACATCGGCACCAGGTAAGCTTGTACCGGTCACTTCCAATTCACCGCCCTTCAATGGTGTGTCGATGGTAGGTTTGGGCGTAACGCCAATTTGAAAACCCTTGCAACTGGGGCAAAGGTCAATCAGCGCAGTGGGGCATTGGTTTGAAGTCAGGTCTGTGAACGCGCAGGAGTTGCATCCTCCGTAAAGGGTATCATCAACTCCGCCCACGTCTGAGATCTTTCCGGCCATCGCGCAGGTGGCCGATACATTGGTGATGGCTGCAAAGCGCATTTCAGTAATATCGGCAATACCAAAGGCGGCTGCGATGTCGGCAAAAGGCACGTAGATATCGTAGAAATAATCCGGGTTGCCGCAACTCACGATATCAGCTATCGCTATCTGAAAATGAGTATTGAAGCTGTAATTGAATAAGGGGGTTGGGCAACTTTCGATGCCGTCCAGGTCATATACATAAACGCCCTTTGTGTGATTCTTGATTAGCGTGATATCTATTTCGAAGCCGGGGTTATTCGGTGTGGCATTCGGATCGTCCACGCCAAACTTGCCATCCGTGTCGATAAGGATGGAATACGCCTCGACACTGGGTTTATTGTCACCAATCCTAAATCGGAAGATTAGGTTGTTGTTGGTGTCCAACACCCCATACACGGAGTAGCCTTTTGAATCCACGGTGAGGTCGGTGGTTCCGCATTTCGCACCGGCTTGATTGTCGTTTAGCACATCACCATCTGCCACAATGGGCACCCCAAACATGGGCACCTCAAACTCATCTACATAATATCCATCATTGGAAAATCCCGCTGAGGTTTGGGAGACAAACCCATCCCCGTTTGGATCGAAAACTGTTGCATTGCCTGATTTAACAATCAACCCCCGCTGAGCCCACAAACCCACAGTCAAAAGCAGCAAGAACAGCAGGATTAACCGACTTCTGCTCTTCGCCATTCTACTAATTTATCTGGTGTTTTGGCCATTACCAAATAGCCACAATGCATCTACTTACGGTTTATATCAAAACCGCAGGTATGAGTAACCCCTCAACTGATGAGTAGTAACGGTGGTGAGCATGGAGGTAGCCACCTTTATATTCGGCAACATTCTGGTGCGGTCGATCTTGCGCGCAATCAACGACTGTCCACACACAAACAACGTAACGCCTGCAGCGCTGAGTTCCTCATACAATGCTACATTGGGATTACTTGTCTTATACTTCTTATGGTAAGCCTCGTTGTCCATCACGGTATAAGCAGCACCACCATGAATGGCCAACACTACGTTCAAATTCTCCTTCTTCACGCCCGCAGTCGCATGCAAGTTGATTAGACGCGCCACATTGTTGAGGGCCCAATTCAACGAGTCGGGCGAGACACTGCCTCTCTCAACCTCGATCACGATATTGTACTGCAAATTTGGGTCGGCTTTTTCATCGGCATAGGGGATGTCGAAAATGCCACCGTGGTTTTTGATGATCGGATGAATCCGTTGAGACCAGCCCATGCTGATCACCGACAATGCAAGTGAGAACGAGAGAATGAATTTCATATGGTTTTAAATGTTGTTTCGCAAAATGTTGATCCCCGCGGCCAGGATGAGCACCGCTGTAATTCGCTTGATGTAGGTTGGATTAAAGACGTTCGCACCCAGCCTGGAGCCAATTTGCCCGCCAGCAAAAACAGCCAGCAATAAGGGCCAGGTAAACGACCAGTTAAAAATTGCACCTTGCGTGAATTGTCCCGCCAGACCACTGATAGAATTCACGAGTATGAAAAAGCTGGCGAGCGCAGCTATTTTTTTTGCACTGTCCCACTTGATCAAGTGAAGCACGGGCGCCAGAAAAATACCACCACCGATGCTGACCAAACCGGATAGAAAGCCAATGCCGCTCCCCAACAGGAGGTTCAAACCGAGGTTACCTGATTTTCCCACAGTCTCATTCGACTTCACCTTCCACCACAACAATAGGGCCGCGACAATCAGCGTGCATCCCAGCACAATGAAGAAGACTCGTTCTTTGATGGGATAATATCCCCCCAGGAATGCAGCCGGTATACTCGCGGCCACAAAGGGCCAGAATTTCTTAACGTTCAGTTGACCCGCCCGAAAGAAAATGATGGTGCCTCCGGTAACGACAATGATATTACAAAACAGAGCGGTGGGTCGAATCAGCTGATAGTCGATGGCCGCAACTGCCAACAATGCCAGGTAGCTTGACCCGCCACCAAATCCGACAGATGAGTAAATGACTGCGATAACAAAAAATGCAGCAACAATCAGGTAGAAATCCATGCGAGCTACCCGCCAATGGTTGACATGGATTCAGACACAGGCGCACCGTGCATCCTGTTCTGTTCTGCCTCGAATCCATCCTTGGCACGCTGGCCAAAACATTGCAACAGCTTTTTGGTGATCTCATCATCGCTGCCGCCCGATCGCATGAGTTGTTTTATGTCTAGTACACCGTTATCGTAAAGACAAGTCTTCAGCGTTCCTTGGGCGGTTACCCTGATGCGATTGCACGTGCCACAGAAGGTGCGGCTGAAGGCGGCAATCACCCCAAGTGATCCCTGGTATCCTGCTACTCTATAATGATAGGCTGTAGCGTATGCAGGATCTTGTTGTCGTTCCAGGTTTGGAAAGTGTTGCTGGATGAATTCGATTATTTTCTTGTGCGTCCAGGTCAATTGCGGGTAGTGGCTGCCCTCACCATTGAACGGCATCTCTTCGATGAACCGAACAGACACCGGATGATCGCGCGTCAACTCGACCAGCGGAATAATGTCGTCAATGTTCTTATCCTCCATTACCACCGCATTGATTTTCGTGGGTATGCGATGGGCGAGCAGTTGGTGGAACGTATCCATCACATTTTCAAACTCGTCCCTGCGGGTGATTGCCTTGAACCGATCTTTGTCCAAGGTGTCAAGGCTCAGGTTAACCGAAGCAATACCCAACCTCTTGAAGTCTTTAATATAGGACTTGGTGAGCACCCCATTGGTCGTAAGATGGACATCCTCCACTCCGGGCACTGCCACAACGCGTTCGATTAGATCCATCAAATCAGTCCTTACAAACGGTTCGCCTCCGGTTAACCTCACCTTAGAGATGCCCAATTTGGCCAGCAGCCGAACCAACCGGTCAATTTCTTCAAAAGTCAACAAAGCTTGTTTGGGCAGATATTTGATGCCTTCCTCCGGCATGCAATAGAAGCACCTGAGATTGCAGCGGTCGGTAACCGCCAATCGCAGGTAATTGATAGGCCTGTTGTGATTATCTCTCAGCATCTTCGATCGCTTCACTTGCCCCCATCGGTGGACGAGGACCATTAAAACTGTGAGTTCAATTGAACTTTACAGCCATAATGTTTGCTTAAAGTTAGAAATTGCTGGTTAATTTATCATTTATCGCATTTGCATGGCCACCTATAAATTGAGAGTATTTGGCATCGCCCGGGAAATCATGGGCGGCTCGTTGATTGCGTTTGAATCGCAGGCAACCACCGTACTGGACCTCAAGAAAGAGATCCACCAGCAATTTCCGCGCATGCAGCAGTTGAACTCGCTTTACATTGCGGTGAACGAGTCTTACGCAGCCGATGGGCAAGCATTGGCCGAAACGGACGAAATCGCCTTAATTCCGCCCGTAAGTGGCGGCTAAAATAATCCGGGCCTTTTTTCGGGAATTGTCTTTCACCAGAAGGCCGGTTTAGTTATCTTCAATCGTTCCTATCTGTTTAACGCCAACCTTTAATAGCTATGATCAAAATAACTGAGAAACCGATCGATGTACAGAAAGTCATCGAAACGGCCTCCAGCTTAGGTGCGGGGGCCGTTAATGTTTTTATTGGCACTGTTCGCAACACTGCCCATGGTAAAAATGTCGTTTGGTTGGAGTATGAAGCTTACGAATCGATGGCTGTCGCTGAAATAAGGAAAATTATTGACGAAGCCGCCCAGAAGTGGGGCTTGTTGGGTTGGGCTGTGAGCCACCGCATTGGCACCCTGAAACCAACCGAGATAGCCGTGGCCGTGGCCGTTTCCACCCCGCATCGGAAAGAGTCGTTTGAAGCTTGCCAGTTCATTGTAGACCAGCTCAAAGAGAAAGCGCCCATCTGGAAGAAGGAAGTATTTGAGGATGGTGAGGAATGGGTGTCCGCGGCACCGCGCATTGAGCACGCGCACCATTAATCCGCAACCCCGCGTAAACTTGTCGCCAAAGCCCTCGCTGGAGGGCTTTTTGTTTTATAGTTGAATGGCCAGCAAAAAACCGGCAGCCACAAACACTGCAGCAGATACCATCCCTGCCGCTATCACCAACAATAAATCCCGGTGGATGGGGTTCAAATGAATTCTTCCGTGTGCCTTCATACCAACTGTTTTAATAGACAACATAAACTTAGGAAAATAGAGTTCGGGCAGACGTGGATTTTTCATCACCGACATTGCATGTAATTTTTCACGTAACTAACATGATTTTGAATGTCACCTCTGCGGTTGTTAAACACAATGACTCGACCTGCAATGATTGAAGGTTGGAAAATGAACAGCCAGGTAGTGAAATCAATCACTGACTGATTACAAGGAGATTAGCATGGCAGACAAAAAGTATCTAACGAATAGATTTTACGTTTTTTCGCCACCTGTAAAGACTGTATTCAAACGTTCTCTATTGTTAAAGAAGATTTTCGAAAAAGCTGCGGATGCAAGTAAGGTTGGCCAAATATATCCCATTTTCGAGGTCGGAATGTCGGTTTTCGCATCCCAGGGTCTCAACGGATGTAAAAATAAGTTCGCTACAAATCTTGTGGTGTATTCACATTCGTCAGCTTAAAAGGGTTTTCGGCATCCAAAAGTGCGACACTATTGGATTCCAGAAACAGCCTCGGACTGATGTTACCTACTTCTGCAAACACCTTCAGTGGTGTGAAAGCTTTTGGCTCCCATAAGCACAAGAGCGGCTCCGGCCTCTGGCCATCGCAGTCGCGGAAACAAGTGGCAAATCCCTTTGGATCGCGTCCGGCAAGTAAGTGCGAAATCAACGCTTGATCGACCCACGGCATGTCAACCGGCAGCGTAAGCAGCGCACTTTGCGGCTTCTGCGCCCAAACGCTCAAGATGCCATTCAGCGGACTTCGAAATGAAAATTGATCTTCCACCGGGTTGAGCTCAGCGGGGACGTCTTTAGTGTTTCGACAGGAAAGATACACCTCATCGCAAAACGCACTTAGCAGGTGGAAGGCATAATGCCGTTGTGGGATGCCGTGGTAATCGATTAATGATTTGTCGCGGCCCATCCGTTGGCTTTGGCCACCGGCCAGAACAACACCGATGAGAGATTCTTTAGTCAAGATCGCCTCCGCAATGCGGGCACTTCTTTCCCTTTTTGTGTTCACGCATGTGCTCTGAAAGACCAGAGGAGAGAATACCGGCCGGCAGGGCAAACAAACCGATTCCAAGGATGGCGATCATCCCACCGAAAATTTTTCCCACTGTCGAAATCGGTACCATGTCTCCATACCCTACCGTGGTGAGGGTGGCAATACCCCACCACATGGTGGCCGGGATGGACGAAAACTTCTCAGGTTGTATGGGGCTTTCCACCAAATACATAATGGTCGACACAATCACCAGCAGGAAGAGCAGCAGCATGAATGTCAGCACAAATTGTTCTTTGCGCTCCGAGATCACGGCCTTGATCAGGTTCAGCGCCATCAGGTAACGCGCAATCTTCAACATCCTGAACAAGCGGAATAACCTGATGATCCTCAATATCAACAGATCGATCGGCATGAACGTGAGGTAGAATGGAAGAATCGAAAGCAAATCAATTACAGTCAGGAAGGAGGTTGCATAGCGCACGCGGCCACCAAACCGTTTTTTGAACTTGGGGTTTTCCACGCATGTCCAGATACGCAATACGTATTCAATGCTAAAAATGACAACGGAAAAGACCTCAAAATCATGAAGGAGCTCATGGTACTCTGCATGCACCGTTTGTACCGACTCAACCAGAATGGCTACGATGTTAAGAAAAATGAGGCCTATCAATGAAGTATCGATCACTCGCCCCGCGAAATCGGTGGGCCCGGGGGCCAGCAGGTGATAAACCTGGTTTCTCAGTCTATTCATATTTTACCGTTTAAAAATGTTCTTGCCTCCGGATTTTTCCATCAGCTTGATTTCTTCTATCACAATATCGTGTGATAAAGCCTTGCACATGTCGTAGATGGTAAGGGCAGATATCGTGGCCGCTGTCAACGCTTCCATTTCCACGCCCGTCTTGCCTTCCAACACGGCCATCGTGTCGATCACAATCTTCTGGTTTCGCACACGGATCTCAACTTTGCAATCCTCCAGGCCAAGTGGATGACACAAGGGGATGAGGTCGGAAGTCTTCTTGGCTCCCATCACACCCGCAATGATGGCCGTTTGAAACACGGGGCCTTTTTTGGTCACGATTTCGTCATTCTCAATCAATGACAAGATCTCCTCACCCACATCGATAATCGCCTGCGCCTTTGCCACCCTGCGCGTAACAGGTTTTGCGGAGACATCCACCATCTGTGGAGCCCCTTTTTCATTGATGTGTGTCAACTTTCCCTTCATATCAAAGTGCCGCAATCATCTTCGATCCTTTTATAAAATGAATGACCGATTGTAACTTACCATGTCAAAGTTATCATTTTTCCATGGTAAGCGTTTCCGAGGCCACCTCGATTATTCAATCCCAGACCTTTACCCCATCGACAGAAACCGTCAGGCTTGAGCAATCCCTTGGAAGGGTGCTGGCAGAAAAGGTTTTTGCCGACCGAGATTTTCCTCCGTTTGACCGCGTGGCCATGGATGGAATCGCTTTTCGATTTGAATCGTGGAAGAAAGGGCAGACCCAATTCAACATCGAATCGATGGCCGCGGCCGGGCAGCCTCAGCAGATACTCAACGATGGCCTGAAATGTATCGAGGTGATGACGGGTGCTCCTCTACCCGCCCAAACAGATACCGTGGTGCGCTACGAGGACCTCGTGATCGACAACGGTATCGCCACCCTTCAGGTAGGAGAAATATCGGCCCGCCAGAATATTCATCCGCAAGGACAAGACGCGCAAAGCGGCCAGGTGTTGCTCACCGAAGGCGCGGAAATCTCCGCTGCTGAAATCGCGCTCATGGCTTCGATCGGCATGACGCGGCTGAAAGTGAAAGCACCCCCACGGTTCGCTGTGATTTCAACAGGTGACGAATTGGTGGACATCAAGGAAACACCGCTGCCGCATCAGATCCGGAGATCAAATGCCTACGCCCTGGCCTCTGAGTTGGACGCTTTGAAATGTCCCGTAGAAATGTTTCACCTGAAAGACAATGAAGAAGATCTGGCTTCGGGGCTGAGCAAAGCTTTGGCCGACCATGACGTGCTGGTGCTCTCCGGGGGTGTCTCGCAAGGCAAATTTGATTTTGTGCCGAGCACGTTGGAATTACTGGGTATCCAAAAGCGATTCCATAAAGTGAGTCAGAAACCCGGCAAGCCTTTTTGGTTTGGTGTGGGAAATGGCAAAACCGTGTTTGCGCTGCCCGGTAATCCGGTCTCCACATTCATGTGCTTTCACCGGTACATCAAACCCTGGTTAAAACAAAGTATGGGGGTGAATTTAACCCTGCAAACTGCAATCCTGGCCGAGCCATTCACCTTCAAACCCGAGCTCACTTATTTCTTGCAGGTGAGCGTGAAGAACGAAGGCGGCAAATTAATGGCCTATCCACTCCCTGGCGGAGGCTCTGGTGATTTTGCAAACCTGAAAGAGGTGGACGGCTTTCTGGAATTGCCCGCTGACCAAACCGTGTTTATGCCGGGAAATGCTTTTCCTTACTATCCCTTCCGCAAGTAATGTCATCGCCCCTTCAAATCACGCTTGGATTGCTGGCATCGATCACGCTGCTGATCATCTGGCCCAGGTTCTTCAAAATCAATTCCTTCTTTGCGCTCTTGTTTGCCTCTATATTATATGCGCTCATTGTGGGCTTGCCGGTTAAGGATACCCTCAACTCCATGCAAAGTGGATTTGGCTCCTTGCTCCAGCAAATTGGCTTGTTGGTTGCTCTGGGGTCCGTGCTTGGCACACTGCTGGAGAAAACCGGAGCCATGGAAAGCATCAGCACGGGCATGCTGCGTCTGTTTGGCAGTCATCGATCGCTGCTGGCCATGTCAACGATTGGCACCGTGGTGGGTATTCCCGTGTTCTGCGATTCAGGCTTTATCATCCTGTCTAAACTGGTGCCGAGCCTGGCAGCGAAAACAACGGCTAGTGCTTCCTCGCTGTCGTTGGGACTTTCATCCGGACTTTACGCGGCACACACGCTGGTGCCGCCTACGCCTGGTCCGTTGGCAGCCGCAGGAAACTTAGGGATCAGTCAATCCATTGGCGTAGTGATGATACTGGGCATGGTGATACTGGTACCGGTTGTGATGGTAAGCTATTTTGCCTCCAGGCGACTCGGACTCATGATTCCCAACTCGTTAGAGGCATCATCCGCAACGGTCGCCCGACATATTCCGTTTTTCAAATCACTGCTTCCCCTGGCGCTTCCGATTTTGCTGATCGCATGTGGCACACTCTTCGACCTTTGGTTGCCTAATAGCTGGTTCGCATCGGTGTTTGCCATCATGGGTTTGCCCACGGTGGCTTTGATGCTCGGTGTATTGCTGGCGTTGACGCTGGTTGATCGCACAAAAGACAAGGACTGGCCAGAGTGGGTGAACCGCGCCTTGTTGGGTGCCGGTCTGATCCTATTGATCACGGGTGCAGGAGGTGCCTTTGGATCAGTGATCAAAGCCAGCGGAGTAGCAAATGTGATTGAATCGTTTGTGCAATCATCTCAAGCCAGCGGCACCCTCTTTTTGCTCGTTGCATTTGCGATAGCCGCAGTGTTAAAAACGGCACAAGGTTCCTCCACTTCGTCTATCATCATCACCAGTTCGTTGCTAGCCCCCATTGCGACCCTGGCCGGAATCGAAAGTACGGTTGACCACGCCTTGTTGGTGATGGCCATCGGAGGCGGAGCCATGACAGTCTCGCACGCGAACGACTCCTACTTTTGGGTGGTGTCGCAGTTTGGTGGTATTGCACCCAAGCACATGTATCGAAGCTATACGCTGCTTACGTTCGTACAAGGAGCTACCGTATTGATAAGTGCCATTCTTTTGAAGTGGTTGTTATGAAGATTCTGATCGCACCTGATAAATTCAAAGGATCACTGACCGCTCATGAAGTTTGCGAAATCACAAGCGGTGCGCTGCTGGAAGCCGACCCTGCCCTTGACATCGAGGTCGCACCGTTGGCCGATGGAGGTGAAGGCACGGCAGACGTGCTGACATACAACACGCAGGGTCGTTTTGTGGAGGTGATTGTGAAAGATCCACTCTGGCGAAACATCCAGGCCACCTATGGTATTTCTGACGATGGCAGCACCGCGTTTATTGAGATGGCGAAAGCATCCGGACTTCAACTGTTGCGACCCCACGAACGAAACCCAATGACAACAACTACCTTCGGCACAGGGCAACTGATTGCTCACGCCCTCGACCAGGGCGTAGCGCAGGTTGTCTTAGGGATTGGTGGCAGTGCTACCAACGATGCGGGCATCGGCATGGCACAGGCATTGGGTTTTCAATTCAATGACGCAGACGGAAAGATGCTGGATGGCCAAGGAGGAAATTTGTCCAGCATTCATGAGATTCTCAGCAAGCAAAAGCACCCATCTCTTTCTCAAGCATCTTTTTTTTTGTTGTGTGATGTCAACAATCCGCTGCACGGGCCACGGGGAGCCGCCCATGTTTTCGCAAAACAAAAGGGTGCCACTGATGAAATGATTTCCAAACTGGACGAAGGCCTGCGTCATTTCGAAACCATCGCAAGGAAATTCAGTGATCGTCCGGTTAATTTTCCCGGGGCGGGTGCGGCAGGTGGTCTGGGTGCGGGTGCCAAACTCTTTCTGAATGCCACATTCGAAAGCGGTATCGACTACATGGTGGAATTTCTCGGACTTCAGCAAAAGATCCGGCATGCCGACCTGGTGATTACGGGCGAGGGAAAGATTGATGAGCAAACCCTGTCGGGGAAGGTGGTAAAGGGTATTTCATCGATGGCAAAACGAAACGAAAAAGAAGTTACCTTGCTGTGCGGTATCTGCGAACTAACAAATTCACAGGTAAACGAGTTGGGCGCCCATCGCCTGATCAGTCTGAGCGATGCTGACACACCTCCCAAACAAGCAATTGCCCATGCAAGGGAAATTCTTCACAAGAAAGTGAAGGAATGGTACACCAACATAGTGAGCAAATAACGAATGAATTCAATTGTTTCCATAGAAGAACTGAAACCGGTGCTTGATCAAGTTGTAGTGATCGATGCGCGGAGCGGAAAGTACTCAGCAAGGCGATTTGAGAAGGGTCACCTGAAAAGTGCAAGACACGCTGATCTGGACCGGGACCTAACGCAAGAAAACATCATGCCCCGGCAAGGAGGCCGTCACCCGCTGCCCGGCATTGAAGAATTTTCCAATCGTTTGGGTGAATGGGGAATAAACCCATCTTCCCACGTGGTCATCTACGATGACAAGAACGGAGCAAATGCTGCCGCGAGGTTTTGGTGGATGTTGCGAGCGGCTGGGCATGAAAAGGTGCAAGTGATTGACGGTGGATGGGATGCCATACAGCGGAGTGGCTTGCCCGTTGAAACAGGGAACCGCGCGAAAGCAAAGGAAGGTGCCTATCCCTTTACTGAATGGAAAATGCCGATGGTCGAGATGGCTCAGGTGGAGAAACTGGCAAAAAATACAGACTACCTCCTCATTGATGTGCGTGAAGGCTATCGTTACCGGGGTGAAAGTGAGCCCATTGATCTGGTAGCCGGGCACATTCCGGGTGCGTTTAATATTCCCTATATCGACAACCTCAAAAGTGATGGCACCTTCCTCTCACAAGAAGAACTCTTCAAAAAATACACCGAAGTGCTTCAGGGTAGAGATCCATCAAAAGTGATGGTACATTGCGGCTCAGGTGTTACAGCCTGTCACACTTTGTTAGCCCTGGAGCAAGCCGGCATCAAAGGCGCCAGTCTCTATGTGGGCTCATGGAGCGAGTGGTCAAGAAATGACAAACCGATCGCTACAGATGTCTGACACCTCTAAGGTTTCAGAAATCTAGTGAAACGACTGCTCCGACCGCTGCCAAGGCTCGAGTATGTGAATGGTCAGACCGGTTTGATCTCGGGGTGAGTCGCTATTTCAACACATTAATAATGTGCGTGTACTTGATGGTAAGACTCCGGTTGTTCACGCTGCCATCTCTCCAGATCTCGTTGTACACCACAAACAAGCCCGTGTTGGCCTGTTCCAAAATATTGAAACGAATGTTGGCAGACCACAAGTCGGCAGCGCTGTTGTACTGAAGAAAACTCTGCAAATTGATGCGCGGCCTGAAGGCATAGGCGATGCGCGCACCCCACACATCGGTGCTAAAGTTTCCTTCCGACAAATGAATTTCGTTGTGATTAAATGAGATCTCGGAATTGAACCGATCCCCCAGCCGCAAACCGGCCGTGCCGCTGTGTGCCGATCGAGAGCCACTGAAAAATCCGCCCATGATATGTCTGGTGCTTATGTACACATTTTTGCTGGGATTGGTGATTACCACAATCTGTGCTTCCTGGTTGTTGAAGGTACGATCCGGCACAATAATTCCCTGTGCAATTTCAAAAGGCGTTACCACTCCTTCCGTGGTGAAGTTGATGCCCGTATGCACTTCAAAGCCACTGGTCCACACCCAGTGGTTGTCGATGTGCAAAAATCCAGTCTCCTGAAACCCGGAGAAATTCCAGAAGCCGCGATAAGAAACGTGGGGGCGCAATTCGAGCAGACCATACTTCCCGTTCATGCGCACTTGCTTCAGCACGAGCACCTCGGGTTTTCGGAATGCACGCCTGAACAGGAATCCAACCTGCGGATCAAAATTCTCGTCTACCTGTGTATAAGCCACGTTGGCGTTTAATCCGTTCCATTCATACTGTGCCTGAACCTTAAAGGAGTTGCCATCGCCCATTGAATCGGGAGAATCCGAATGCGCAAAGAATCCCGCCACCTGTGCCTTCTTGCCAAAGCCAATCTTGGTGTCCATCGAATACACGCGATTAAAGTCCCCTCCTGCCTCTCCCATGCCTTCGCGGCTCACAAACGTCCCTCCAATGGTAGAGCGTTGCCCCACCTGTTGGTTGATGCGCGCCACATTGAAATTATTTCGTTGGATCAAAACGGTATCGTCCAGCGCTTCGTCTGTAAACATGCTCAATATGCCGATGTTCGTTTTTTCAACACGACCAGAAAGTCTTGCACCGCCAACGATGGGCACCAACTGGCCATTGTTTCCAATGCCGATGCGCCTGCTGAAAAACAAATCCACTTCGCCCGGACTGCCCACGCTGAAAAATCCTGCATTCTCTAAAAAGAATGGTCGCTTCTCAGGAAAGAACAGGTTAAATCGATCGAGGTTGATTTGCTGCTGATCTACTTCCACCTGCGCGAAGTCGGTGTTGTAGGTGAGGTCGAGCGTGAGCGATGGCGTAACACTGTACTTTATATCAGCACCGGCATCCGGTCGAACCTCAGTTTCGCTGGGCACTGCTTCAAAGTCGCGGTACACCTGGCCAAGGGCATAAGGTATCAGCTTCAGGTTGCCCGGATTTTGAAGATCAAGCCCGGTCAGGTCACCCGCCAGCGACAAACGTTTCAAGTCGAATTGAATCGGCAATGGCGCCCAGTAAGCCACTTCGTTTGTTTTGCGGATATTTCGCTGAATGTTCAGGCCCCAGGTGCGATCTTTTCCGGAAGCGAAACGAATCGTGCGGAGCGGGATGGCAAATTCACAACTCCACCCATAATCTCCGACAGTAGCCTTCACCTCCCAGGAGGCATCCCAGTTTAGGTTAAACCCCCCAATGGTTCCGCCCTGCTGGCGGTTGTTGTTGAAGTTGCCCTGACCTTCATTGTCCACTTGTCCATCGTATTCAATACCCAAAGAGTTGGTGCCGAAGATGAATCCGTTTTGATTGTCGTGGTAGGTATCGATGATAAACAAAAAACTGTCTGTCCCATCGAGCGAGGCATCCCTTCGTGCGTCCGAGACCACAAGTTTATCCGGTTGCATGTCATAGCAAACCGCAGACACATATAATGTGGTAGCTGTGTAGCCGATGCGGATCTCTGTTCGCTCCGATGCCGCCTGACCCGACACCGGTCTGATCTGCGTCAACCCGTCAAAGGGTTCCAAGGCCTTCCACACTTCGTCATTCCTCACCTCCCCATCGATGACGGGTACCGCCTCCAGCTTGATCGCCCGCACCGAAGGACGTTCCTTCACATTGGGCATCGTGACGTTGGATTGGGCGACTAGTGACCAGCTAAGTCCTAAAGTGGCCAGGGTTGCAAGCGCAAGGTGTTTCATCGGAAGGTTGCAAAAACGCCCCAATATAGCATCGTATCAGACCCGACCGGAATGTATTTCCGCCAACGGAAAACGTCATTTCCCATTTTCTGGCTTACCGATTAACTTTGCCCCTCATTTTACCAATCACGCATGTTCGATAGTTTAAGTCTCAAGCTCGAAAAAGCCTTCCAAACCCTCAAAGGGCAGGGACGGATTACGGAAATCAACGTAGCCACGACTATTAAAGAAATACGCAAGGCCCTGATCGATGCAGACGTTAATTATAAAGTAGCCAAGGAAGTTACGGACGAGATCAAGGAGAAGGCCATGGGCATGAACGTGCTCACGGCAGTGTCTCCCGGCCAACTACTGGTGAAGATCACCAACGATGAGCTCACCCAATTGATGGGCGGCAAGGGTGAGGATATCAAGATCGAGGGATCACCGGCAGTCGTTCTCATTTCCGGGTTGCAAGGTTCCGGTAAAACAACCTTCTCGGGAAAGCTCGCCAATTACATAAAGAAACAAGGGCGCCAGGTGATGCTTGCCGCTTGCGATATTTACCGACCGGCTGCCATTGATCAGCTGAAAGTGTTAGGGGAGCAAATTGGCGTGGAAGTGTATGCTGAACCCGACAACAAGGATGCGGTGAAGATTGCCAAAGCCGCCATCGACCACGCTAAAAAACAAAACGCAAAGGTGTTGATTGTCGATACCGCTGGTCGACTTGCCGTGGATGAGCAGATGATGGACGAGATCGCCAACCTAAAAGAAGCGCTCAAGCCATCTGAAACGCTCTTCGTGGTTGATTCCATGACTGGTCAGGACGCGGTAAATACAGCCAGGGCGTTTAACGACCGACTCAACTTTGATGGGGTGGTGCTTACCAAGTTGGATGGCGATACCCGTGGTGGCGCGGCCCTGTCCATTCGCAGGGTCGTTGACAAGCCCATCAAGTTCATCAGCTCAGGTGAAAAGATGGAAGCCATCGACCGGTTCTTCCCCGACCGGATGGCAAGCCGTATCCTGGGCATGGGTGACGTGGTGGGCCTTGTGGAAAAGGCGCAACAAACCTTTGATGAGGAAGAGGCGCGAAGAATCAACAAAAAAATCCGCAAGAATCAGTTCGACTTCAACGATTTCCTCACCCAGCTGGAGCAAATCAAAAAGATGGGCGACATGAAAGACCTGCTGGGCATGATCCCCGGCATGGGCAAGACCATCAAAGATGCGGATGTGAATGAAGAATCCTTCAAGCCGATTGAGGCCATCATCCGGTCGATGACCATCGATGAGCGCGAAAATCCCGACAAAATCAATCCCAGCCGCAAAAACCGCATTGCCAACGGCAGTGGCACCTCCGTGCAACAAGTGAATCAACTATTAAAACAGTTTGAGCAGATGCGGAAGATGATGAAGACGATGAATAAGATGGGCGGTGGGAAGAGGGCGCTTAGCGCATTGAATCCGTTCGGGAGATAGAAAAAGTCGTAAAGTGCAAACTAACGGGCTGGCCCGTCCGTTATAGCAGAAGTTTACAGGTTATTCTACAATTCAAGAGTGCCGCTGTTGTAATGATGGTGGCACTTTTGTTTGGTCCTATTTGAGGCCTGGCAACTCAGCGTGATGCCTTGCGCATCTGTCCCATCTTCTTTGTGATGAAATGAGCCGCCCGCTGCGGACTGAACCGGTAGAAGAAGTCCATGAAACGCGCATCCTTGCCTACCATCACACGGTATTTGTTTTTTTCGATGGCATCTAAGATCATAGCCGCGGCCTCATCGGCAGGCAACGCAACATTGGGTTGTGATTTCTTGGACTCCGCCTCCTCTGCTGCGGTCGCCAATCCTGAATTCGACATGATGTGCGTGTCGACCGCTCCCGGATGAATGACGGTAACCCCCACGCGGGTATTTCTCAACTCGGCATACAATCCTTCACTCAATAATTTCACCGCTGCCTTCGATGCTCCGTAGAGCGTTTGCCCAGGGAAGGGAATAAACCCACCCATGCTCGATACGTTGGCAATGTGTGCCTCCGGCCGCTTCAACAAATGCGGCAAAAAAGCCTTGATCATGTACAGCGTACCATAGAAGTTAACGTTCATGATCCGCTCGATCGTCTCGTACG
>JBFWPC010000011.1:88056-89973 GCA_050250195.1 Cyclobacteriaceae bacterium
TCCATGATTAAGCCGATTGCCTGATCAAGATAGGCACGGCAGCCCTTTGGCCGACATGACGTTCATCATCTTAAGATAGAACGTTGATTGGACTTGCCCTCATGGCAATGTTGCATAATCCCATGATTTCGCTTCTCTTGCAATGGAAAGCCAACATCTGGTGCAGGAAACCAGCACGACCGACTCATCATGAAGACACTGCTCATCACACCCGAAGGGTTGGAAAAGTTAAAAGCAGAGTTAGACCACTTGTGGCGGGTGGAGCGCCCCGACACTACGCAAAAGGTTTCCTGGGCGGCAAGCCTGGGCGACCGCTCCGAAAATGCGGACTATCATTATAACAAGAAACGCTTGCGCGAAATTGACAGGCGCATCCTGTATTTACGCAAGTGCATCGACAACCTGAAAGTGGTGCACTACTCCCCTTTCCAGGAGGGCAAGGTCATGTTTGGGGCTTGGGTAGAAATTGAGAATACAAAGAAGAAGATAAAGAAGCGACTGCGCATTGTGGGCTCCGAAGAAATCATTGGCGCCACCGATTACATCTCGATGGACTCGCACATGGCGCAGGCGTTGCTGAAGAAAGAAGTGGGTGATGAAGCCGTGGTCAAAACCGTCACGGCCCAATTTGTTTGGCGCATTACCAAAATTGAATATCAGAAATAAGCTGCAGCAGAGATGGTTGTCCGGCACCTGCGGAGTACTATGGTTCAATCGAGGAGATCGCGGTTAGGTTAAATGATCCCATCTCCCTCAGACTTCGGACCGCGATGACAGGATTACTTACGCTGGGTGCTAGAGGGACCAGATTAGGGTCAACCCCAAAAGCAGCCATACGAGTCTTCATCCACCAACTTCACGAAGTCTTTCAGCTTTTTTACGGTTGGCTTAGGCGAATAAGAATGCCACTTTAAATCCTGGCGCGTCCAAAATTCTTGACAAAAGTTGTTTTGGCGATGGGTTCATCCTGAATGACAGATGGCTTATCCCACCGGGGGCGAATCTCCAACACAACACACTTTGGCCTTCGATTTTATATCCAATATCGAGCGTGGGCCGGATATAAACCGGTGGCCTTCTCCGCTCAATAAAGTTTTCCATCGCTTCAATGATTTCAAGTGTTTTAAGTGAATCTACAGCCATAGATCATCTAATTATGCAAAAGCAGTTTTGTAGGCGGGCACGAGTTTCTTATTCGCCATCGTCTTTCAAAGATAGCTATTGGTTTATTCTGAGATTTGAGGGTTGGCGTTGGAAGGTGTCAGACACCTCAAAAGGGGTGCGTGGTGGCGGGTGTCAGACACCTGCGCGCGGCCGCTGGAGGGCAAATTGCACAAGCGGGACGCTTGCTAGATTAGGGACCATCATGGAATCTAACGCGCACATAGTCGAGAAGAGCCTACGGTTAGGAAGATTCCCCGTGGCGGCATCCCCCAACCCGCTGGCGCGCGTTTAAGCGGGTCGGAGGTAGGGTTGCTTAACGCGCGTGACACTCATGGGATGCCAGAAAAGCCTTGTCCTGATCATTTCAATACTTCAAGGCCATAAATCTTATTATCCATCACTCCAATCAGAATGTTATTATCAATAAGTTCGTCCATAAAGTCTATTAATAAAAGATCTTCTTTGGCCACTCCGTCTGGGTTATTACTATTTCCGCCCACAACATTGGAATTGAATCCCTGGTATAAGATTTCACCCGTGTCTTTATCAGCAACGGTAAGTAAATTTTCGTTATGCTTGAATACATAGAAAACTAAATAGTCCCTCACTTCTGATAAGTGGTCAGGCTGAAAGCTCCCCTAAAAGTTGTCACGATTAGAAATAGAGATTAATCGTTAAACTTGAAGGAGAAATGAAAAGGACAAAATTTACCGAGAGCCAAATCATTGGCATTCTCAAAGAGCAAGAGCAAGG
>JBFWPC010000012.1:0-88875 GCA_050250195.1 Cyclobacteriaceae bacterium
TGGCATGCGCTAGATGGAAGGTTTTATCGTTGCGCTGGTGGCCATCTTAGGAGGTGCATTCCTGGTTGAAATGATCCTGGCTAAGCCCGACATGGGTGAACTGGTAACCGGATTCATTCCCAACATTCCAAACGACACCGCTCTTTATATAGCCATTGGAATCATTGGTGCTACCGTGATGCCCCACAATCTCTACCTGCATTCTTCCCTTGTGCAAACCAGGCGAATCGACACGACCACCGAACGCGGTATTTGGTCGGCCATCAAATACAACTTCATCGACTCGGCCGTGGCATTGAATGCCGCCTTCTTTGTGAATACGGCCATCCTTGTCCTTGCCGCATCCACCTTCTTCAAGGCCGGGCTCTACGAAGTGGCTGAGATTCAGGATGCGCATCAACTATTGGAGCCGTTGCTCGGTTCTGAACTTGCTCCTCTGCTCTTTGGGGTGGCACTGGTTGCTGCAGGCCAGAGTTCTACGATCACGGGCACGCTTTCAGGACAAATTGTGATGGAGGGATACCTTAATCTGCGCATTGCGCCCTGGCTGCGCAGGTTGATCACGCGATTAATCGCCATCATACCCGCCTACCTGGTAATCGTTCTTTACGGAGAAAGAAAAACGGGCGAGCTGCTGGTGCTGAGCCAGGTAATCTTGAGTCTGCAGTTGGGCTTTGCCATCATTCCCCTTATTCACTTTACAAGTGACAAAGCCAAGATGGGCGTGTTTGTGAACAAACTTTGGGTACAAATACTGGCGTGGCTGATCGCCATCACCATTGTTGCGCTGAACGTAAAATTGGTGATTCAGGAAATTGTCGGGTGGCTCGAAGCTACCGGAGACAAGAGCTGGATTATTTGGATTACGGTGGTCCCTGCGTGCGCGGCAGCTTTCGGCTTGTTGGTGTATATCACCTTTAAACCCTGGATCGACAGGCGCGCGCGAGGGAAAGTCTCCCGTATTCCGCATGGGGCGGCCATCCAACTTGACGATATCACGCGTCCGATCTATCAGAAGATTGCCATCACCATCGATTTTTCGAAAGTGGATGCCCTCGCCATCCAAAGCGCCCTGGCCCAGGGAGGGCACAATGCGCGCTATTTGTTGATTCACGTGGTGGAGTCAGCAGGTGCGATGGTATACGGAAGCCGCATCGAAGACCGAGAATCTACGTTCGACAAAGATTCGCTCAGCAACTACGTGCAACAGCTCAAGGATAAAAACTACGACTGTGAGATGAAGATCGGCTTTGGAAACCCGAAGCGCAAGATTCCCGAGATGGTGCGCGAGTTCGAAGCCGACCTGCTGGTGATGGGTGCCCACGGCCACAACCTGATCAAAGACCTGATCTTCGGAACCACGGTCGACACCGTGCGACACCGGGTGGACATTCCTGTTCTTATTGTGCGCGAAAAGTGATAAACCATGAATTGGAATATTGACACCCTTTGGTTTGATGTGTGTTTGGTGACCGCTCTCACTTCAGTTGGCAGCATCTTCTTCGGTCATTTCGAAGAACATACGCCCAAATGGAGAAGGGTGTTGAAATTGCTCTTGTTCGTTGGTTTGGTCGTGTTGATTACCTCAACCATTGGTCGTCTCTGGACTTATGTATTCCTGGGCGCGATGCTGGCGGCTGTGGCAGTCGTGCACGGTTTTGTGTTGCCGTCCAAAGGAATCAACGGCCTCACAGCCAAGCCCCGCGACAAATACTACCGGCTTCGCGGTTGGGAACGGTACCTGGACAGCCGTTGACATTCAATTGCATTCTTAATTTTGCAGGATGAGTGCCTTTGAATCCGACACCATTGCCGCCCCTGCCACTGCGCAGGGAGTAAGTGCCATTGCCGTGATCCGGGTTTCAGGTAAGGATGCGATTGAAATAACAGGCAAAGTCTTCAAGGGTAAAAAGTTAGCTGAACAGCCGAGTCATACATTGCACCTTGGCACCCTGATGGATGGCGACCGACCTATTGATGAGGTATTGGTCTCCATCTTTAAAGAACCAAACTCCTTTACAAAAGAAAACGCGGTGGAGATTTCCTGCCACGGTTCTCCCCTAGTGGTGAAAGAAATTATTAAAGTGTTGATTAAAAACGGGGCGAGACTGGCCACCCCCGGTGAATTCACTAAGCGAGCTTTTCTAAACGGAAGATTTGACCTGGCCGAAGCCGAGGCTGTGGCCGACCTGATCAACGCAGAGACCGACAATGCGCGCATGGCGGCATTGAATCAAATGCGTGGAGGTTTTTCCAAAGAGATTAATCACCTGCGTGAAGAGCTCATTCATTTTGCTTCTCTCATTGAACTTGAACTCGACTTTGGTGAAGAAGATGTGGAGTTTGCCAAGCGCGATGACCTCAAACTGCTTATTGAAAAGATCATCGGCTATCTCAACGCCTTGATTCAGTCCTTTGACCAGGGTAACGTGATTAAGAATGGTGTGCCCACTGTGATTGCCGGAAAGCCGAATGCAGGCAAGTCGACCCTGCTGAATGTGCTACTCAACGAAGAGCGCGCCATCGTCTCAGATATTCCAGGCACCACGCGCGATGTTATCGAAGATGAAATCGTTCTGGGTGGAATCAACTTCAGGTTCATTGATACGGCAGGCTTGAGGGAAACCCAGGACATTATTGAGGCGCTGGGTGTGGAGCGTACCCGCGATCAAATGAAGAAAGCGTCACTGATCATTTACCTCGTTGACCTGGCCAATACCACCCTTGAAGAAGTGGAGAACGAGTTGACTGAACTCAATCAGTTGGGCATCCCCCACATCCGAGTGGGCAACAAGATCGACAAGGCTGAACAAACCTTAGTGGACGCACTGAAGGCACACAATTTCATTTTCATTTCAGCAAAGAATCACACACACATTGAGGAATTGAAAGAAAGGATCTTGTCGTTATTCGAACTAAAGAATGTAAAGACCGGGGATGTGATGGTGACCAACATCCGTCACTACCAAAACCTGCTGCAGACCAAAGAGTCGTTGCAACGCGTGCTTGAAGGCATGGACAAACAAATTACAGGCGACTTCCTGGCCATGGACATCCGCCAGGCGTTGCATTATTTGGGAGAGATTACGGGAACGATCACGACTGAAGACCTGCTCGAAAACATTTTTTCGAAGTTTTGCATCGGAAAATGAATCCCCCGGTCGGTGTCTGGCCCGGCCAAAGGTTTTTGAAGGAAAGGAACCGACACCAATAGTTTCACAAATTGAATTACAATTCCCATTTTTGAAACCAATTGGCCCCGCATGGCAGTTACCTCCAAAAACAAAGTTGACTGCATTTGGGAGCAAGCATGCGGACGCAGTTGAAGCTTTAAATGATTGGTGGGAAAAGACAAAGGAGGCCGACTGGGCTTCAAGATTGACCGTAAGACCATCTGGCAATGATTAACAGAATCAAATCAGAAAAAGAATACAAGGCGGTCATGAAAACCATCGAAACGCTCCTGGAAAAAGCAACTGGATTGGGCGGTTTCCATTTGTTGCCCAAGGAAGAGGCTGTGATGCTTGCGAAGCTAAGTAAGGCCGCGGAGAGCTACGAGGACAACATCATGCATTTGATGCCCATCAAGCCGAAGACTTTGCAAGAAGCCGTTGAATTTAAGATGGCCGAGCTTAAGTTAACGCAAGCCAGACTGGCAAAAAAACTGGGCATCGGGGCGCCCAAGCTTTCAAATCATGACTGGCAAACGTGAGCCCGATGTTACATTTCTGAAGGCCGTACACAGGAAATGAATATTGATGCTGAATTCTTGCTAATCCATGCTTAAGTTCCAACGATTTGCATAGTGCGAGACGAAGAAGAATTCCTGGACCCTGCCGCAATTCCCCTCTTTCGAAAGGGTATGGAAATCGTTGAAGTCGTTGAAAAGATTGCGGAACTCATTCCTGACGACAACGAGCACCTTCAGGACGTGAAAGGCCACATGCTCTCCGATGCTGCCCAACTGACTGTAAAAGTGGCAGGCGCCTGTGGGGGAGATTTGTACGACCTGAGGATGGAAGCTGCGGCCATTATCCGCAAGGCGGCCCGCGACCTGATGGTCACCAATCATTCGCTGGAAATGTTCGGCTTCAAAGAAGTACACTACTTCCAAATCGTAAGGAATCTCCTGGAAGAGTACCGTCTCCTCTTTATCGACTGGGTGGCAAGCTTCGATCAGGAAAACTATATCATTGACCGGTGGGGACTGTTTAACCCGCCAGGGGTAGGCCCATTCGATAAAGACCCGGATGACGACATTCCGTTTGACCCGGATTTTCTGGATGACAAGGACTAGTTGGGGTTGACCATCCACCTGCCGTTTTTATTTTCTTGCTAATCGATCAGGATCCAGTCAACCTCATCGCCCGATTCAATACCCAATACCAGTCGAGGTTCTCAAAGTGGTCAACAATGCCCTTTGGGTCATTGGCCTGAATCATCATTGCGCTGGCGAGCACGGCCCGGTTCAATTAATTCCGTATATTCACACATCAATTCTTACGAATCCCTCTTGAAGGCGATCGATCTTCGTTAAGATTATTTCCTCCTACTGGATTTATTCCGATTGAAAGGGAGCAGCAGTTCCCGACTTAGTAGACAATAAAAAACAGACTCCAGTCTGTTGCAACAAGTAAAACCTTTGGAATGAAGCAACTGAAGATCACCCAACAGATCACCAGCAGAGACAACCAGTCTCTTGATAGGTACTTGCAAGAGATCAGCAAGGTGCCATTGATCACGCCCGAAGATGAGGTGGAGTTGGCCGTCAGGATCAGGCAGGGCGATCACCAGGCCCTGGAAAGGCTTACGAAAGCCAACCTTCGATTTGTTATTTCAGTGGCCAAGCAATACCAGTTTAGGGGTCTACCACTAAACGATCTCATCAATGAAGGCAACCTTGGACTGGTGAAGGCTGCCACCCGGTTTGACGAGAGACGTGGATTTAAATTCATTTCGTACGCGGTGTGGTGGATCAGGCAAGCCATCTTTCAGGCACTTGCCGAACAATCCAGGGTGGTGAGGCTTCCCCTAAACCGTGTGGGCACGCTCAACAGAACGCTTAAGGCTTTTGCCGAGCTGGAACAGAAATTTCAGCGTGAACCCACTGCCGATGAGTTGGCCGAACTTCTTGAGATCCCTGTAGATGATGTTGAACTTGCGGGACGGGTGGCCAAGAGACAAGTTTCCATTGACGCCCCCCTGAATGACGAAGAGAGCAACACGTTGCTCGACACCATGCACGACCGGTCAGAAAGAGCTCCTGATGCGGAATTGGACCTGGATTCCCTCAAAAGTGAAATCAGCAGCGCACTCGCTGCCCTCACCCTCCGCGAGGCCGAAGTGCTCAGGGCCTACTACGGGCTGGACGGCTGCGACCCCATGACACTTGAAGCACTGGGCATCAAACTTGCCCTCACGCGCGAGCGGGTCAGGCAAATCAAAGACAAAGCCACCCGGAGATTGCGCGTTTTAACGAGCTCAAAGATATTGCGCACCTACCTCAACTAAATTAATGAAATGCAACCCCACTTTTCTAACGCCATGATGAATCAGGGTTTTACCAGCGTGTGGAACAAGTACAAGCCCGTGCTGGTGCAAATGATGTTGGCCAGCGAATTTGAACCTCAACAGTACAAACTTTTTGTTCATGAGTTCAAATCGTTAAACCAACGTCAAAGAGATTTCACTTTCACTTTGGCAGCCCATCAAGGCAAAGCCACCAACAACATCAGAACGTTGCCGATCGCATCCGACCTGCTTTACATCTTGAACAGTTCAAGAAAAGCCAGCGAATTGATGACCGAACGCTGTTATGAGTTCTCCATGGACAAGCAATTCATCCTTCGCGTGACCCGACAGGAACCATCAACGGATGAGATTTGAGCGGTATACAAATAATATTCACGAAGTAAATAGGTTGGGACGATTAATTGCGGTACCTTTGTACCCGGTTAGATCATAGATGAAGCTTTGTAGTTCACACTACATTCTGTCATAATTCATAATCCTTTCGGTATTCTTCTTTCCGGTTACGGAATAAAAATTAAGGGAGCATTATTGGTTACTGCAATTTAGGGTCCAACTCTATTAATTTTTTATTTATCTATTTAACAAACAAATGCAAGGAACAGTAAAATTCTTTAATGAAACCAAAGGTTTTGGTTTTATTAAACCCACCAACTCAAATGATGGAGACATCTTCGTTCACAACTCAGGTCTTATCGATGAGATTCGCGAGAATGACGAGGTAGAATATGATGTTGAGCAAGGCAGAAAAGGCTTGAATGCCGTGAACGTAAAAAGACTCGACTAGTCATTAAGCAAGTCACAAGATAATAGAAGGCCGCTTGCTCAATCAGGCGGCCTTTTGCTAAGAACCTCAACGCAAATAAGAAACAACCCGGCTGGAGATCCAGCCAGAACGACCGTCCGGCATGACCGCAGGCCTGGATAAATCCCTAAGTATTTCGCGATCGCTAAAGCAATATGGTCGCTTTTGAAATTATGAAAAATCGCCAACCACAATTGGCGTGTCACTGTGAGTCCTGAAAACGAAAGGCATCCAAAATAGGTGGGATAATAGTCGTCCTTTTTCTATTGAAGGAATGGTTATTTTTTTGTTCTTTTATCATCCGTAATCCGCGCAACATCAATTGGGCACCATGCAGAAGCGAATCATTTCATTCTCCCACTCATCCCGCGATTTTGTCTCGGAGCTCAACAAGCGCGTTCAGCACTATTTTACATCAAACCAGATCCGCAAAACCGCAAATGGTGAAATGATTGTGAAAACATTCATTATGTTCGGATTGTACCTGATTCCATACTTCCTGATTGTCACCCAGGTAGTTACTGCGCCACTTCTGCTATTGTCTTTGACAGTCGTGATGGGATTCGGCCTGGCAGGAATTGGCCTGGCAGTAATGCACGATGCCAACCACGGAGCATACTCGTCAAAACCTTGGGTGAATAATCTGATTGGTTATTCGCTCAATTTTATTGGTGCGAATTCCTATAATTGGAAGATTCAGCACAACGTGCTGCATCACTCCTACACCAACATCCACGAAGAAGACGAAGACATCAGTCCGAGGGGCATTTTGCGCTTGTCCCCTCATTCCAAACAGAAATGGATACACCGGTATCAATTCATTTACGCATGGGTTCTATACGGTCTGATGACCCTGATATGGCTTTTTGTATCCGACTTCAGCCGGATTATCCGATATCACAAAGCAGGACACACCAAAAAGCAGAAGGCGAACATTGGAAGGGAATGGCTCATTATGCTGTCAACAAAGTTATTCTACGTGGGCTACATTTTTGCCGTCCCGCTGCTCGTAACATCCCTGGTGTGGTGGCAGATACTGTTGGGCATTTTTGTCATGCATTACCTGACAGGTTTTATCCTGGCCATCATCTTCCAGCCAGCCCATGTAAGCGAAGGGTCTCATTTTCCATTGCCCAAGAATAACTCGATAGAAACCAACTGGGTCATTCACCAGCTGCTCACCACTGCAAATTTCGGCAACAAAAGCCGTTGGTTTTCCTGGTACGTAGGCGGATTGAATTTCCAAATCGAACATCACCTCTTTCCTAACATTTGCCATGTCCACTACCGGAGAATTGCGGCCATCGTGGAACAAACGGTAACTGAATTCGGACTACCTTATCGGAAATACCGGACTTTCTTTGACGCACTGGTGGGCCATGGTCGCATGCTGTTCCAATTGGGCAGGACAAGCTAATTTTTCCTCAACAATTTCTTTGTCTCCCTGCTTGCGCGCGTTTCTGACGCGTGCAAACGCATCTCCAAGCCCCCTGCTTGCGCGCGTTTCTAACGCGTGCAAACGCATCTCCAAGACAAAAACCCTGCTTGCGCGCGTTAGAAACGCGTGCAAAGCCGAAAAAATCCCAAGACAAAAATCATAAACATTTCCTACCTTCAACGCATGTCGGAAAAATATAAGTTCAATGACCCGTTCGGCATGTACTTTGTAACAATGACTGTAGTCGATTGGATTGACCTGTTCACGAGATACGAGCTAAAGGATGTCATTGTTGATTCATTGAAGTATTGCCAAAAAGAGAAGGGCCTTATCATCCATGCATGGTGCATTATGCCAAGTCACCTGCATCTCATCATCAGTTCAGAGGGTCAGCCGCTTCCAGAACTCATGCGGGACTTCAAGAAATTTACGTCAAAGAAACTGATCACCGAGATCAAAAACATCAATGAAAGTCGAAGAAATTGGCTGCTGGAGAGATTTGAAAAAGCAGGTGAAAAGTTAAAGCGAATCAAGCACTATAAAGTCTGGCAGGACGGCAACCATCCTGAATTGTTATTCAGCAATAAGTTTATTGATCAGAAAGTGGGCTATCTCCACAACAACCCGGTCGAAGCAGGCATCGTTGACGAAGCTGAAGCCTACTTGCACAGTTCTGCACGCGACTATTTCGGAACAAAAAAGGGGCTACTCGAAATCGAAATGATTGCTTAAGGAAGTTCGCACGCGTTCGAAACGCGCGCTAACTTCCAGCGACTATTTCGGACCACCTGCTTGCGCGCGTTTTTAACGCGTGCAAAAGCAGCAGGACAAGCTAATTTTTCCTCAACAATTTCTTTGTCACCTGTTCGCCCCTGCCGGAAATATACCGGTAGATGTAAAGACAGTTATCTGACGCTGGAGGCGTCCACTCACGCGTGTACCGTTCGCCCGCCTTCACTGGTCCGTTGAAGATCGGACTCACGCGTTGGCCGGTCACATCCAGAATCTCCACGTGCACAAAATCATCATGCTTCGCTTTCCACTCAAAAGTTAACCGATCTTCAAAAGGATTGGGATATGCCTCAACTTGAATATCCTCTTCACCATCATCACCGTTTTCCCCTTCAACTTCTTCCTCCGTTTCACCGTCAGCATTTTCTTCTTCGGTTTCCTCATCGGCCTCTTCCTCCTCGCCAGGGGTTGGATCGGAATCCGGATTGGTCACCACCGTGGTACCGGAGCAAGGATCTCCCGACTGCGGATCTCCCCCACCCGTATTGTCCTTTTCAATGCATCCACCAGCTGTGATCTCGTAGGTACAGGATTTCGTGCAACCGTCTTTCGTAATCTGTAGCGACAATGTGGCTGAACTGTTTGCATTACCCGCAGTTATCACCACAGATGACATTCCCGTACCTGCGGTAATCCGCCAACTTCCATCTGAACTTGTCAATGTCCATGCATAAACGTCAGCATCCTCAATGGAAGTTGTTACCACGTTGCCAACCGAACTGCAAACAAAAGGTGCAGTGGGGGGATTGATAAAGCATGACCAGGAAGCATCGGTCCCTTCAACCACTGCTTCCTTTGTGGCTGTGCATTCATTGGCATCGGTTATCAATACGGTGTAGGTGCCCGTGTTAACGTTCGAAAGATCCTCCGAGGTTGCCCCGTTTGACCACAAGAACGTGTAAGGTGCCTTTCCTCCCGAAACGGCCAGGTTGACGTTGAATGCACCTTCAGCTCCACATTGCCCATTCGCAATCTCGACCGTTGCACCGATTGCAGCGGGCGCGGTGATGGAATAAAAGAACGTGCGCGAACAACCGCTTGCATCGGTAATGGTGATGGAGTACAAACCGGCACTCAGTTCTGAAATAGAATTACCTGTTTCTCCTGTAGACCATGAGTAAGTATAAGGTGCCACTCCGTCAATGGGATTAATTGTAATCGACCCTGTACCTGTTGCACAAGTCGGCTGCACAACTTCACTGTTGATCTGAAATGATTTCTTAAACAGGCTAATCACCGCTGTGGCAAAACACCCGGTGTTGTCCGTCACGTTAATCCGATACAATCCTGCCGACAAACCGGTTCGGTCTTTTGTAGTCGGTCCATCCTCCCATTGATAGGTATAAGGTGCAGTACCTCCGCTTACCGTGAGCACGATGGAGCCCGAAGCATCATCAAGGCAGCTGGTCGGTGTCACCGCGTATTGAATTCGAACAGGCGATTCGTTTCTTAACACATATGGCGTTTCTCGGGAACATCCTACCGCATCTGTCACCTTCACCGTGTAGGAACCTGCCGGCAATGAATGCACATCTTCGGTAGTTGCCCCGTTGCTCCACAAGTAGCTGTAAGGTGCCACGCCTCCGGAAGGCGTGATATTAATCGCGCCATTGGATTGACCGCATGTCGCGTGTGTGAGCTGAACATTCTGACTCAGTGAAGTGGCATTTGTCAATACAAAGGATGAAATGGTGGTACATCCATTTGCATCCGCCACGTAAACAAGATACGTTCCTGCAGCCAGGTCCGCCTGATCTTCTTCCTGTGATCCGTTGCTCCACGAGACTGCGTACGGACCCACACCACCCGTTATGGAAAGATCGATGGACCCGTTGGATACTCCACTGCATGACGGATTGACCGTCTGGGCACTTACGCTCATTTCCTCAGGGGACGAAATGTGATCAGTAAGCGTGAGCACATTCCCGTTTGCATCCGTGATGGTCACTGAATACTCACCGACTGCCAGTTGCTCGATGGCCGCAGTGGTTGCTCCGTTCGACCAACGATAGGAAAAAGGCTCTTCCCCATCGGTGATCACGGCAGCAAGCCGGCCTTCCTGCGCCCCGTAACAACTGACATTCGTTTTTTGAATCGTGGCCAACAACGTTGAGCAGGTGGTTGAGTCGCCAGGGTTGGTTATAGTGGAATCACCCGGATTTGTAATCACCGAATCGCCCGGATCGGTAATGACCGAATCACGTGGATCTGTTGGTGTGTCGATCGGCAATGACAGCGAATCGTAATTAACACATCGGCCGGCCTTGTAGCCAACGATCAGCTGTTCAAGCTGACAGCCATCGCAAAGTTTAAACGATACATTAAATTGTTGGGGCTTGCGTCCGCCAAAGTTGCTGATATCATCAATCTTGAAACCCTGGAGGCCCGTGGTAGGATCTTTTCCATACTCCTGCTTCCAACCTTTTGAGTTGGTGAGATCCAAAATCTCTCCGCAAGGAATGTCAACTGTAAAATGAGACAAGTCATATTTCCCAGTTCCATCATGCGACACGGTCAGCACAATTTCGCGGCAGCCTTCTGCCGTATCCACAAACCGGGTCAATTCAGTTGAGAACGGAGTTGACTCACAATCGCTTTGCCATTTTTTCGGACCTTTGCCATTTTCCTGCGCCAACAGGTGGGCACTGATACAGACTAAAACTATAGATCCCCAGACGGTCCAACTTCTTTTCCGCATTTTCTTTTCGAATTCTCGATCCCTTCATTATACGCCCAAGTACCCTACTGGTCACCGCGGATTCAAGGGGAAAGGAATGAGCGAACTGAAAGCACGCCCAAGTGATGGTGGTGGCCGATGAATGGAGGGACATTCAGCGTGATCAGTTTGCCACCGCCAAGGAAAAATGCGATAAATCGTCAAAAAATCACATCATTCTTGCGTCCATTCGGGCGATGGGCCGTCTTACCATCAACGCATGAAAGGTTCATGTGCTTTCACTTTAAACACAAACGTATGAATACCCTGATTTCAAAAGACGGTGGTTGTTGCGGTGGCTCGGGCTGTTGCTAAGCACTCCAGTCATTGCGAGCGAAGCGAAGCAATCCCCAATCCAAATGGGGATTGCCTCGGTCGTTCCTCCCTCGCAATGACTCGTACTGCTGGCAATCAGCAAGCCTGCTTGCAAGCACAGTCGATGATGTTGCCGTAGCGGTCTGCTTCGAGCAACATGTGCTCCTCCAACTTCCGCCTGAGCAATACGCGCCCCCGCTGCACCCTCGACTTCGCACCGGAGAAGGAAATACCCAAGTATTCGGCAAGTTGCACCTGCGACATACCACCCAATTCGGAGAGTTGAACAGCTTCCCGGTATTTATCGGGGAGCGCGTGAATGAGTTTTCTCATTTGATTGGAAACGCAATCGTTGAAGTTCGAACCGGGATCAGTCACCCCGGCCTCCGGCACGAGGTCCTTTTTTCTATAATGATCGACAATCAGATTGCGCGTTACCTGGTAAATCCAACTTTTCAATTTGCTGGGATCTTCGACCGTATCCATCTTCAGCCTGATTTTCAAGAACGCGTCATGCAAAAGATCGTCTGTCAGTGATTGATCGCGAACGCGACCGTAAATAAATCTGCGAAGGCCGGGACAAACCGCCTCCCAAACCGGTAACAATGGGTCTTTCATCAATCAGGTGAATTTATCGTAATATTACGATAATAACGGATACAATGTTTCCGGAAATGGGATGGAATTCACTGATTGACTTTTTCGCAGCGTTGGCATGCAGGTGGTGTTGTTCAATATCTTGAGCCTGGCCTCCGGCTACTGGATCCCTGCGATTAAACATCGACCAACGACAGATGATCGCCATTGGGATGGAGATTGGCAGTCACAACGGAACAATGGCCATCTAGGTTGAATTGAGTGTGCCGGCCAACTCAGCGATGCCCGTTCCACCGCCATCTACAGCTTGTAGATGTACCTCACGGCAGCAGCTTTCGGATACCTGGTAAAGAATGCAACAAAATGAGCTTGCTGACCAAAGACATAACGCTACCTACACGATGGGATAGAGCTTGTTGACCAAAGGGAGGGATTGCTTCCATGCCTTCGCGCTTCCAACTTCGCTCTGGCTTTGTTGGACAAGTCGGCTGGCAGGCGGTCCTCCCGCGCAATGACAACTAATGGAAAGGCTTGCATCATCCTTGCAAGTTGAAAGCCATGAGAGACCGTTCAGTGAGTGGTGCACCATTCCTCAACCATTATCAGCAGGAGACGATGCCAGACGTGTGGTGGTGGGTGTCGGGCCCTGCGGCTGCTATAAGTTTTGTCAAGGAGATCACGTCATCACAGGCAACCTGAAGACTTGGGACTCGATACAAAGGACTAAGGACTAAGGACTAGGGACTAGTGACTAGAGACTATTCAGTAGTGCCTTCCACTGGACGGGGAACTTCACCCGGCCCAACCATGTTCAATTGGCAAAGGTTTGATTAAATCTCTTGGTGACCAACGTCACAAAACAAATGACGCCAATCACCGACCTTTGCAGCAGAAACAAAGACAGACAATGACGATAAAACTGACAACCGAAGATTTTAAGAACAAGGTATTTGACTATACATCAGAGAAAGAGTGGAATTACAAGGGTACCCAACCCGCCATCATCGACTTCTATGCCGATTGGTGCGGACCCTGCAAGATGGTGGCCCCTGTGCTGGAAGAGCTGGCCAAAGAATATGAAGCCAAGGTCACCATATATAAAGTAGATACAGAAGCCGAGCAGGAGCTGTCAGCCGTTTTTGGCATCCGCAGCATCCCCACCTTCTTATTCATTCCCATGAAGGGGCAACCCGCCATGCAACCCGGAGCTTTCCCAAAGGCTACGTTCAAGCAAATCATTGACGAGCATTTGGTTGGCGAGAAGGAGTTTGCTTAGCGATCTCCCGCCTCCAGTCGCAGCTTCCTGGTTCCGGCATCCTCTGCGGTGCGGCACCGCAACCTGATCGGATGATGATCGCTGAAATGACCGTGAGCACACCGATGGTCAACCGCGGTGCCAACACCCTAAACGATCAGCGATGAGGCCAGTCAACAAGGAACGATGGCATAGTTCAAATCGCGCTAGAACGGGAAGATGCCAATACTTCGCGGCTGGGCGATGCGATCGGCAAGCCTACCTGTACAATCATTGGTAATGGCCTTGGTTACCCCGAATACCACAATGAATGGAGGATGCCCTAGGGTGCTGCCATACCAAATCCGACTTCGGACAGCCATGGAATGATGGTACGTTCGAAACCTGTCATGCCACCAACGAAAGCGTTCACAATAACCGGTAGCGAGACTTGGCGCCAATTCGATCTCAGCCCCAGCTTGGTGATCGATTCGCGGGAGGATGGTATATTTGTCATGGAACCTGGACTATTAAACTAAAACTAAAAATCATGAAATTGTTAAAAAAGATCACACTCTCAGCCATACTCATTGTTGCGCTGGGATTCTTCACGGCTGCCTCGCTGGCTTCCTGCGGACAAAAGGCTGGCTCGGAGGCAGAGACGGAAGAAGCAGAGACCGAAGAGGCAGAACATCCGGAAGGGGAACATCCTTCAGACTCCGCAGAACACCCTTCAGACTCTACCGAACACCCGGCAGATTCGACAAGCGCACAATAGCAGATGTGATTGGAAGTGTATCTGGGGACCGGGCTCCTCAGATGCACTTTGATCAGATCTATTCTCCTATCGTGGTGGGTCGTTCAAACGAAAAGATCGTTTGCGTCATTACGGGTTTCCCTCCCACTTCCAACACAGGATAAGCAAAAAAATTAATCGGCCCTGCCTTAGGTCCCGGTTCCAGCACAAGGTCTCTGCCACGGCTCAGTTCAATGCGGTTGGCGGGATGATGACCAAAGTAGTATGTAGCCAGGGGTGTGTACTTGTTGCCTTCGCTGATGTCGATCGGCCACCATTTTCCCTCGGCATAGAATTCAGCCCAACAGTGATATCCGTCAATACCCCCTTCGTTGCGTTCCGAAGGAATGGATGCACCTATGGCAAAACGTGCCGGGATGCCTGCCGACCGGGCAAGGGATATAAAGAAAGAGTGAAACTCAGAACAATTGCCCGTCTTCGCATCACAGGCATAGTTGGCATCGCCTTGCCCAAAGGCGCCATACTTCATGTAGCGCATGTTGTCGATCACGTAATCGTACAGCATCCGGGCCTGCATCAACTTGTCCGTTGTAGAGCCAAATGTTTCTTTTGCAATCTCAGCAAATCGCCCACCCACAGGCATGGTGTTGTTGGCCTGCAGGTACATGGGTGCTACCTCTTTTGATTCCACGTAGGGACTCTTCTCCAGTCGCTGTACCCTGTACCTGACTTCAAGCGATTGGTTGCTATTCGCTGGGCCGACCTTTGCGTAGAGCACGGTGTTGCCAAATTTTTCTTCCCGCAATATCTGGTAACCATCGGGAGCCTTCAACGACAAGAGTTCTATTGTTTGGTATTCGTCACTCGAAGCCATTGGTATCCAGATTTCTCCGGGGGATGTAATCTCAGGCAAGAACACGGAATAATAAAATTCGAATGCATCGCTTCCTTCAATCACTCCGAGCAACCGGGTGGATGCCTCTTTCACGGGCACGCGGTGCCAGGTCTTGTCAGCGCGTTGTTTCCAGGCGTAGAAAGGTTTTCCGTTGAGTTTGTGAACGCTTGTTTCGGTCACGTCCATCAGCCCCGGCTCACCCTCTAAAAAAAAATCAACATCATATACGTCACCACTCACGTCAGCCAGATCTACACAGGCAAAGTGACTTTTGGGTCCCAGGTTCGAAAGGTATTCGGTGTGCACACGCACCAACTTCATTTGGAGGGTGTTGTCATTGTCTTTCACAGAGAAGTACCCGTTGCCTTCTTCCGTTTTTTGTTGAATGTAAGCCTTGATTCCTTCCTCGATCTCGGCAATAGTCACCTTTCGCACTTTAGGCGGGTCAACTTTAGCCGATTCTTCCTGGGTTGTTGGTTTGTGGCAAGCCGCCAGGAAGAAAACTGACACTACTCCGATCCATTTAACCATCTTCAAAGATAGAATGTTCTTGCTTTTGGGCGAGCGTTCAAACACGGTCGGCCGCTTTTATTGCCCGCTCCAGCAACTTTTCATCCCCTATTTTCTTACAAAACTTTGCGAACGAATCGGCAGGTCCCAGCCAGCGCAGATCATCCACAGCTTTAAAAAGCCTGGCGTCCGTGCGCAAGGTGGCCAGCCGCTTGAACAGCAACGCCTCGTTTCGTTTCTTCCCCAACACGCTCTCGGGTAACTTTTCAATCGGGCCATGCTCGTTGAGCAACTTGGCCGCACCGATCCTCCCAATCCCGCTGATGCCGGGGTATCCATCGGCATCATCGCCAATCAAGGCAAGCAAATCCGGAATTAATGCAGGCTTCACACCAAACTTCTTCACCACCCCTGCCTCGTCACGGATGATGTTTGCCCTGCGATCAACCTGCACAACGCGGTCATTCTTCACACACTGCGCCAGGTCTTTATCGGGTGTCCAGATACATACCTTCTCCACGCGCTTGCTTTTGGCTGCCAGGTACGCGGCCGAGGCAAGCCCGTCATCCGCTTCCAACTCCACCATCGGCCACACGGCCACACCCATCGCGGCAAGCCCGTCTTCCAATGGTTTGAATTGCGACCGTAGCACGCGCTCAATGCCATACCCCGTTTTGTATCCTGACCACAAACCGTTCCGAAAGGATTCAATCACGTGGTCTGTAGCCACACCCACGTGGGTGGCATCGTCTTCGATCATCTTTAGCACACCATGCAGCACCCCCGACACGGCACCGTAGGGTTTGTCTTTGCCTTTGTTGAAGGTGCGCTGCCCGTAGAAGTGCCGGAAGAGTTCGTAGGTGCCGTCAATGAGGTGGACGATCATAGCGAAACCATGAAGGTAGTAAAAGCAGGATACATCTTTCATGCACCGGCAGGCTTACAATTTGATCGATCATTCTTTACCTTTCGCCATGAGAATACTCAAATACATTGGCTTATCCATTGCCCTACTCGTAGTTGTGCTCACCATTTCCATCTGGTATGTTTTTTCCTGGCCAGCGTTCGGGGGATCGGCAACGGGCGAACGGCTGGCGCGCATGAAGCAGTCTCCACAGTATGTGGACGATCACTTTGAAAACACGCCACCTCAAGTTCCCTACAACTTGTGGGTAAACATCCAAGACCGGTGGCACGCTACGAACCGGTTCCCTCCTTCTGCGTTTCCGGTGATTAGGCCCAGGGTGACCGAGCCGCAAGACTCCATCCTGAGCGCCACGTGGCTGGGGCATGCCACCGTATTGATTGATATCGATGGCCTTCGCGTGTTGACCGATCCCATGCTTTCAGAATTCGCATTTCCCGTTGAGTTTGTTGCCCCGCAACGTCTGAACCGCTCGCCCATTGCCCTTAATGAGCTGCCTTCTGTTGATATTGTCACCATCAGTCACGACCACTACGACCACCTGGACATGCAGACGATTCAGCACCTGGCGGCCGGTGGCTCCCATTTTTTTGTGGGACTCGGTATCGGTGCACACCTGGAAGTTTGGAATGTGCCAGTTGAACAGATTCATGAAATGGATTGGTGGGAAAAGGCTTCATTTAAGGGTTTTAACATTCATTGCATGCCTGCTCGTCATTATTCGGGTAGAAAAGCGCCAAACAACTCCACCTTATGGAGTTCGTGGGTGGTTGAAGGACCGGTACATACCATTTATCACAGTGGAGACTCAGGCTACAGTCCGCACTTCAAACAAATTGGCGAGCGCGTGGGCCACATCGATATCGCCTTCATCAAGATTGGTGACTATGGGATGGACGAAAGCTGGCGCGATATTCACATGGTGCCAGAGCATTCGGTGCAGGCAAGCCTGGACCTGAAGGCGAGCGTGATGTTTCCGATTCACTGGGGCACGTTTGTATTGTCAAATCATCCGTGGGACGAACCGATTCACCGCGCCACGGCTGCCGCAGCAACACAAGAAGTGAACCTGGTGACGCCACGTTTGGGAGAACGCTATCAACACGATTTCCCGTATGTATCGGAGGATTGGTGGTCGAAAGTCAAATAGACTTCTGGCACAAGCGTGATGCTTGCACCAGGAGTTGGTATGATTTGCAGGCCCTAATTGGAAGAGGCAGCGGCCGTTTGATCGTGTGCGGCAAACTGAAACGCGTATCCTGCCACCGCGTAAAGTACGGTAAAGAATCCAGTGACGGCCAGGATCTCTCCAACCGAGCTTGCGTGATATTTATCCATGCCTGCCAGCAAAGCAATCACGCCCACCACGATTACCGACAATGCGGACGCATACATGGCGCGTGACATGCCCATGGCTTTGAAATGAGACCGGATGATGCCGACCGCGCAGACAGCGAACACGCCCATGAACATCAGGTTGCCCGCGTGCGGTCCGGAGCCAATGAGGCCGACAGCCAGGTTGGCCCAAATCATGAAGAAGGTGGTCCCTAACCCTACGGCCACACCGACCTTATAGGCCAGGTGAGTCGACTGTCTGAGGAGGGCTACCAATGCCGTACCCGTGCCGAAAAGGATGGCGCCCATGATTACGAAATCGCTCAAACTCCAATTCACTTCACTGGTGAACTGCATAGCCACGAGGGGTATGGATAAAATGACGACCGTGGCGATGGCTACGCCCAAAATCGCTCTTGAAAAACGTTGACTCTTCATAATGCATATCTAGTTAATGTGGGATCAAAAGTACTTTGTATTTAAAAGTAAATCAAGCATCAATGGATTATTTTTCTTGAAGTGGTCATCATTCCATGCTGTTTTTCAGGTACTGCCCCAATTTGGCGTGATAGGGCGTTATCAGCTTGTAATTCCGCACGTCCAGCGGCACGGTGGCGAGAAATTCAAACATTCTCCCCGCACGGGCCGGGTCCTTTACCTCCTCGGCAATGGGGCTCAGGTGGGTGTGAATGGTAAACAATACCATGCGGGATGGCAGCCGGTGCAGAGTTTGATATTCAATGCGCACGAACACGTTTTCAGCAACGTCCTTCTCGCTCCATGTTTCCGTGGGCTTCAGCATTTCGCGGTAACGCGCACCATGCCGGGTCGACATGTCCAGTTCGTCAGAAATGCGAAACCCCCAATTGGTTCGCTGGATGGACCTGCCCTGCGGAATGCGCTCCATCAACTTGCCCGCGGCTTCAATCATGGGCGTCAGCCGATCGGGCAGCGGCTCATGGATGGACATGAAATGCTTGCCTAACTTCTCTCCTAAGCTCCATCCGCTGGGAAAACACAATTGCCCACTGATCAACTCCCCTTTTTCATTGAGGATCAGCAGATCTTCCTGTACCTGCCTCCCTACCCAATCCAATGGACCTTGCGGCAAGCTGCCACTGTCTCCCCAGATAAAATCATATTCTTCGTTCAGCTTTTGATTTCGAAACGACCAGAAGTGATCATGCTTTTCGAGGGAGAATGCCTCTGGGTAGTGCGATCCCAGTTGGTGCAGCACGAGGTCCAGCACCTCCCATTGCGCCTGTTCATCTCCACCGAGTGATTGATAGTAGTAGCCATGATCCTCTGAAAGCAGCTTGCGCTTGAGTTCCACTTCCGGAAGATATTTTTCGTCTACCTCAATAAATGGCGCATCCGCAGGCAGCGTTGTGGTGCCCATCTTCAAATCAAACGTTTTCGAAAAGGGAAAATGCTTGAGCATGAGACAAAGTATAGAATTCGGGTGAAGGCTCCTAATGAATGTACCTCACCTGCCGTCACCATGCATGAAGAGAATTTACACCCTTAATATCCCACGAAAACCGCGAGCCGCGTAATACGATTCGGCCCCGTTGTGGTACGTGAACACCCGTCCAAACCTGCAGTCGCCAAAGATGGCACCGCCCAGCTTTCGGATGTCCGCAGGAGTTTTCAACCAACTGGATGTTTTCAAATCAAAGGGGCCCAGTTTCTGCAACTCAGCATATTGTTCTTCTGTAAGCACTTCGATGCCCATGGCGCTGGCCATCTCCATGGCACTGTCGGCTGGCTTGTGCTCTTTTCTCGAATCCAGTGCAGCGCGGTCGTAACATAGACTCCTTCGTCCCTTGGGGCTTTCGGCCGCGCAGTCACAAAAGATGAACTCACCGGTTTTTTTGTCTACGCCAATGACATCTGGTTCACCTCCGGTCTCCTCCATCACCTGTAGCGACCACAATTTTTCTGGTTTCGCAATCAATCTCTTTTCCACCTTGTCCCAATCTACCCCTTTGTGACGATTCTTATTCTTCGTGAGGCGCTCGGCCAGCAGTCCAAGGATGTCTTTCGCTTGTTTAGCAGTTAGGTTCTTTTTTGCCATGGTCGGTTATTGATATGAATGATCTAAACAGTTGCCTCCTTCACCGGAATCACTTTCCTACTCGCGGGTCTGAAATACCAAGATACAACAGTTAGGACAAGCAGTAAGCCAGGTCCGAAAATTTCTGCGGCACCATGGCCGCTGATGACGTGTGCCATCACCGCCCCGGACATGGCGAAGAAAAAGCCTGCGTAAGCCCATTCTTTCAGCAACCCAAACCGGGGAACCAGCACAGCCACCACGCCCAACATCTTCCACGCCCCGATCAAGGTCATTACATATAATGGAAACCCGATGCTTCTGAAGTTCGCGACTTCCTGGTCCATGCCCATGAGCTGCACGATGGCGGTGGAAGTCATGCCGAGCGCCAGCCACAGGGTGGCCACCCAATAAATGATTTTGTCTCTCTTTTTCATTTGATGATTTATTTTGATTTCGTTAGGATTTCCTGCAGTCGGTTGTGAGCCATATTAATACCCTGGGCGAACGGCAGTTTTAACAGCTGGTCCCTGTCGGCCACGGACTTGAAAATGATTTGCATGTGCAGGCGGCTGCGCTCGCTGTTAACACTATTAAACTCAAGGAACTCCAACTGAACGGGGAATGACGAATTCTCCATTTCAAACGTGCGCGTGATCTTCCGGTTGGGAACAAATTCGTGGATGACTCCATTGAAGCCATGTTTGTTGCCCATGGGATCGGTCGTCTCAAACTGCCAGCTGCCGTGTCGCTTGTTTTCCAACCTCAGCACCTTGGTGCCCATCCACTGCTCCACGATGTCGGGCTGGATGTAGGCTTTAAACAGCAGCTCGAGTGGCAGATCAAATTCCCGCGTGATCAGCAATTCCTGTTTACCGTCTTCGGCATGCACTTGCGTCTTTCGTTCCATGGCTATTTGCTTTTATATTTTTTCATTACCGACTCCAGCTTGTTGAAGCGGTCGTCCCAATGCTGTCGGAAGGGTTCAATGAAATCGGCTACTTCTTTCATTTTATCCGCGTTGAAGTGATAGTGAATTTCCCTGCCCTGCTGTTCGGGTTTGAGCAGCTCGCACTCCGTGAGAATCTGCAGGTGTTTTGAAATGGTGGGTCGTGCGGTGTCGAAGTTGGCTGCAATGGCCCCGGCTGTCATCGATTGGGAAGCCACCAGCAGCAGGATGGCCCTCCGGGATGGGTCGGCTATGGCCTGGAATACATCTCGTCTCAGGTTCATTGTGTAGCTATTTGACTACAAATATGTATGTAGCTATATAACTACACAACTAAACCACCCACTTTTATGATTACTTATGCTTGGAAAACAGCCAGGGCAGCAGTCCCGGCTCCGCAAAGGCGTTGGTCCAGCTACCGTGGTTTACACCCGGGTACTCGGTGTACTTCACCTCTGCCTTCAGCTCCTTCAGCCGTTGAACCATCTTCCTTGAATGATCTACGGAAATCACATTGTCATCGGTGCCGTGGAACAACCAAAACGGAATGCGCTTCACCTTCTTGTTGTAAGCCTGCACATCTCCTCCCCCACAAATTGCCACGGCTGCGGCAAAAAGTTTCGGGAAACGATGCACCGCCTCCAGCGTACCCATTCCTCCCATCGACAGGCCCACGATGTAAACGCGATCCTTGTCAACGGCTTCCGTTTGCATGAGTTCCCGCGCCAGCGACACGGTGGCATCAAGTGCGTGCGTGATGTCATATGCATAGTTGAAGTCCAGCTTCAGTGGATTCGTTGACCGATCGATTTTCACAGAAGCCCAATAAGAATCTTGCGGACATTGGGGCGCAATCACAATGGCGGGGAATTCCTTTTGTTTCTCCAACAGCAACTTCGCACCGTACACCAATTGTTTCTCATTGTCGGTGCCACGCTCGCCACCGCCATGCAATAAGATAATCAACGGATATTTCTTCGAGGCATCATATTCAGCAGGAAAAAGAATTCGATACGGCAGCGTCAAAACTGACTCCGACTTGAATTCCTTTTTTTGATATGCAGAAAGATCCTGGGCCATGACAAGGCTAACGGTAACAAACAAAAACCCAATGCACGATAGAATTGATTTTCTCATGGTCATCTAAAATATTTGTCTCTTCATCTCCAATTCTGCCAACCAGCGTATTCATAGCCTAAATCCTGCCGCCTCCGAAAACCTTCAAATACTAATGCCAGAATTCAACTACAACTCAATTACATAACTGGCAAAGAACTCCTTTCCCCGCGGCAACCGAATAATTCCCTCCTTTTCTGCAAGCTTTTTATTTGTGTAAACAGGATCGGTCATTCCGAACCAGGGCTCAATGCAAATAAATGGTGCTGTTGCGCTGCTTGACCAAACTCCAAGGTTTGGAAATCCTTCGAAATGAATGGTCAGCACGCGATCATCGCCTCTTTTTAACTGCACAGATTTTGATTTCAAATTGGAAAAAATCAAAGCGCCTCTATCGAACAGGTTTTCTGAAATTGGAATCGCATTTTCGCTGGTCAAAAATGTCACACTACCTCCGCTTCTTAACCTCCCCGCTCTCAACTGAATGCTTGCGTCTTCTTTTTCATCGAATACGAGTTGATAGTCCGATCTTTTCTCACCAGGTCGCAACGGACAATTGAACCCGGGGTGTCCGCCAATCGAAAAATACATTTCTTTGTCGTCTTGATTAATTACCATATACCCGATCTTCAGCACGCGATCCATCAACTCATAAGTGATCCGCAACTCAAAACGAAATGGATAAATGTGCAATGTCTTTTCGTCATCCTGAATGGAGAATGTAACGCCCTTCTCGGTTTGACTCACTATCCTAAAGGCCTTATTCATTGCGAAGCCATGCTGCAAAAGTTTATATCTATTGCCATCGAAAATGTATTCGTCATCTTTGAGACTGCCAACGATTGGGAAAAGGATAGGCGATTGGCGGGCCCAATGGTCCGGATCTCCTTGCCACAGATATTCAATACCTGATTGCACATCCTTTAGACTTGTTAACTCCGCACCGGTGCATGCAATCTTCGCACTCAGGAATTGGTTTTGAATCATAACCTCCTGGACTGGCTGGGCTCGCAGCGTGAATGGCAATGTACTTGCCAGCATGATGAAAACTTGATATTCCAATCTTACTATCGATAGGCCACCCCTCAACAAACCAACAGGCAGCATTCATTGGTGCATTCTATTTTCTGAATTGCCCGGCCCTTCCATCTTTGATTACACCGCTCCAGTTCATGCCAAAACCGAAGTCGTATACATTGCCATCGGCATCTTGATGGCAAGTCATGTCGAAGGGCACATCCTCCAACTGTTTTTCCACGGTAGCCATATCTGCCGGCATTTGTGCGGGCAGCAATGCGGAAGGCTCGGCTTTTCCGGCAATCAGTTCGATGAAAGCCTGGTCCTGCACTTCAAACCCCATCAGGATGGAAGTCGCATGGGGCTCAATCTCAGAGAAGACCATCGGGTTGGATGCGTTGATCAACACCACCACCGGCTTGTTCTTCATTTTCTTCCGGGTATTGACCACCATCTGGGCATCGGTGGCATTGAGAGTTGTCACTTTCTTCCCTTTGTAGGTTCGATTCAGGAAGCTTTCCATCGGATCGCCCCCCGCGATGCTCACGGCACGCGCCCCGAAGGCCATGTATTCGCTGTATTGAAGGCTAATCGGCAAATAGCCGTTGCCGCCTTTGGCCACGTCTTCCTTGTCGTACCCAATACCGCTCTTTGGGTTTTCGATGTATACGATGGCAAAGTCGGCCTCATCAGGATTGTCCGTAACCTTGAAATACTTTTTCACGATGTCCATGTTCACCGGGTACTCTTCAGATGCCGGTGTTTCGACCCCCAGGAAATTACGGCTGGCCGCGATATAGCGTTTGGGTACAAACACCGTCATCTGTTCTGCAGCGGGAAGCGCATTCTCGTGGTTCTTCAACATGACAATCGACTTCAGTTGCGCCTCATACCCCGCCTTCATGAACTCCGGTTTTCCAACAGTTCCTTTTGTCTTTTCACGATTAAGGTAGGGATTTTCAAAAAGGCCGGTGTTAAAAATATTCCTTAGCAATCTTACAGCCGATTCTTCCATTCGCGCCCGCATCCACTCCTCACCATGTTCCTTCACGCCCATGTCGTATGCAGCGAGTATGGGTTTCATGTCGTTATTGCCGCCATATTGATCCACCCCCGCCATCAGTGCCTTGTAATGGCGCTCAACCACATTCAACTGCTCAATGCCCCAGGGTTTTCCGTCAACGAAGAGGTCCATCGCCCGATGATCGGCAGTAACAAGCCAATCTGTGCACACCACGCCATCGTAGCCGTATTTTTCCCGCAACAAGTCGGTGATGATTTCCTTGTTGTAATTGTTGGCCACATTCTCGCTGGTCTGATTCCATGACACGGTGTAGTAGGGCATCACGGCAGACGCCTTCTTTGTATTTCCGTTCAGCTTAAAGGCACCTTCGGTAAAAGGAATCAGGTGTTCTTTGAAGTTGTCACCCGGATACACCGCAAATTTTCCGTTGGCATAGTGTGCATCCCTGCCGGCTTCACCGCTCCCGCCACCGGGCCAGTGCTTCACCATGGTGTTTACGCTGTTGGCTCCCCATTCGTTCGACTGAAAGCCATCGCAATAAGCCCGACCCATGGCCGCGGAAAGCAGTGGGCTCTCGCCAAAGGTGCCGCTGAACCGCGCCCAACGCGGCTCGGTTGCAATGTCGATTTGTGGCGACAGTGCCGTGGTGATGCCCAGCGCGCGGTACTCTGTGCTCGCAATCTTGCCAAATTCCTCTACCAGTGCAGGATCAAACGTAGCTGCCATGCCCAGTGAGCTGGGCCACATGGAAATCGCCCCTCCGGCAGCCGCATTGTACTCTGCGCGGGCATTGGTGCCGTGTCGTGGATCTGAGCTGTTGTTGGCAGGGATGCCCGCGCCCAAGCCCTCGCACAACGCCTGCAACTTATTGTTCCATTGCGCGGCAACCTCCGGGCTTTTTACGGTCGTGATCAGCACATGGCGCAAATGATCTTCTGTAATGAATTTCTTTTGTTGGTCGGTCAGGTTCGAAGGATCCGTTACGCCCTCCTCATAGGGTTTTCCATCATACGTTCCTGCAAAATAACCCCCGGAGCGCGCGGGGATCGACTGATGCGATGAGTAGAGCATCAGGCCCGCGATTTGTTCCAGCGTGAGTTGAGATGCGAGGTTGGCCGCTCGCTCATCGGCCGTCAGGCGCCAGTCTTCATATGCATCCAGGCTGCCGTTCTTGTTCAGGTCTTTAAATGCCAGTCCGTCTATCGTTAGGATTTTAACACCAGACGCAGGTGAATAGGCCAATGTTTTCCCTCCTTCGTTTTCGATGGTGTTGAACGAGTCTCCCGGTATTTCTTTCCACTTGGATCCGCAAGCGAGGAGAAAACTTGAGGCGACTAACATGATCATGTAGGTTTTCATAATTTCTGGGTTCTGGATTCTAGCTTCTCGATTCTGGATTCTGGATTCTGGATTCATTCTGGATTCTGGATTCTAGGTTCTGGATTCTATATTCTGGCAACTGGATTCTGGTGACTGGTAACTACTCCTTGTCTCTAACACAACGAAATCCTGTATGATTCAATCCGGAGTCTGGGGTGGAACCCATCCGCCTGGACACGCGGTAGCCGCTGCAGTAAGAGTCGTTGCACAAGAAGGAGCCGCCCCTCAAAACATGCTCTACACCGAAGCTGCGGCCTCCTGGAACCTGATCTTGTACCATCTCCACATATCCTTGATTGTTGTAGATATCTTCGCACCACTCCCACACATTCCCAGCCATATCGTATAATCCAAATTTATTGGGCGGGAAAGATTTGACGGGAGCGGTGGCATAGAAACCATCTTCTTCGGTATTCTCATAAGGAAAATTTCCCTGCCAAAAGTTGGCTTTGTCAGCCGACTGGTTTGCCGGATCATTTCCCCAGGGATACACCACATCAGACGATCCGCCCGATGCGGCCCACTCCCACTCTGCTTCGGTGGGCAGTCGTTTGCCGGCCCACCTGGCATAAGCGTGTGCATCGAACCACGAAATGTGCACAACGGGGTGATTCATCTTGTCCTTAATATCCGAACCCGGACCATTTGGATGCTTCCAACTCGCACCGGTTTTCCAGCGCCACCACTGCGAGTAGTCGTTGAGGTTTACTGCAGTGCTGGTTTGTTTGAATACCAGCGAGCCAGCCAATAACAAACTGTCAGCGGGTTTGGGGGTACCTTCAGGCACCTGCTTTTTCATTTCTTCCCAATCCACATCCTTTTCGGCAGTGGTCATGTAGCCCGTGGCCTTTACAAAAGCCGCAAATTGTTCGTTGGTCACTTCCGTGGCGTCCATGTAAAACGAATTCACCCGTTCTTCGTGTCGCGGAAACTCATCGCGACTGGCCTGGTTCGAGCGACCCCCCATGGTGTAATTGCCTCCCTGGATGAGTACCATGCCGTCAGGTGCGTTGTGAGTATCCTTTGTCGCTGTGGAACAGCTACTGTAAAGGCAAATTGTCAAAACCGAAAGAACAATCGACAAATGCCGGCAGCCTAAATTACAAGAAATCCTAATTGTCATGATCCAGTCCCTTCGGGGTATGACGCAATCTCTGATTAATTCTTCTTATTGTCATCTGTTTTGTCACGAACGGCCTTCTCAAACTCACCTGGCTTCATCATATCTGTCGTGATGATCGATCCAAAATCCCGGTCGGTGATTTCGCGATAATGATCCAGGTTGGCATCCTCAGCATATTGTTCCTGTAAGCTCTTAAGCTGGTTTTTCAAATCCATTACCACTTCTTTGTAGGCAGGATCGTCAATTACGTTGTTCATCTGCGATGGGTCTTTCTCTAAATCAAAGAGTTCCCATTTGTCGATGTTGTAATAAAAATGGGCCAGCGTATATTTCTCGGTTCTGATTCCGTAGTGAGGTTGCACATGATGCCAGAAGGGAAATTCATAATAGTGATAATACATGGATTGTCGCCAGTCATCAGGGGTGACACCATCCAACATGCTTGCAAAGCTTCTTCCCTGCATGTTATGGTCGGTTTTAATTCCGGCTACTTCAAGAAATGTGGGGGCAAAGTCAATGTTTGCAATCACGTCCTTGTTTTCTGTTCCAGCCTGCACTCGCTGCGGATATCGGATGATGAAAGGCATGCGAAGGGATTCTTCATAGATGAATCGCTTGTCAAAGAAATTGTGCTCGCCCAAATAAAATCCTTGATCTGACGTCAACACAATCATGGTATTCTCTGTCAGTCCCTTCTTGTCCAAATAATCAAGCAGTCGACCGATGTTATCATCTACTGACTTCACGCAAGCCAGGTAATCTTTGATGTAGATTTGATAGCGCCATTTCCGTCCCTCTTCGGCCGTCATACCTTCGGGCTGCACGATCTCGCCGCGGTTGATTCCATAAAAATTCCACTTCATCAAATCAGCACCTGTTAAGCCCTCGGGGGGAGTCAATTTCATGTCCGAACGGTTCAGGTAATCCATCGTCATCTCCGTATCTCCCGCTGTCAGTTCGCGACCTTTGTAGTCATCGTTGAAGTTGGCGGGGTACGGCATCTCGATGTCATCCCAAAGCGTCTCGTACTTTTTATCGGGTTGCCAGGCGCGATGAGGTGCCTTGAACTGAAGCAACATCAAAAATGGTTTGGAGCGATCCGCGCTGTCCAGCCAATTCAAAGCAAAGTCGGTGGAAAGGTTGGTCGCATAGCCAGTCTCCTTTACCTGTTTACCGTTGTGATTGTAGATAGGGTCCCAGTATAGTCCTTGTTGACCTGCGGCAGCATGAATCTTAAACTCATCGAAGCCAACAGGATCTGAGCCCAGGTGCCACTTGCCAAACAGGGAAGTTTGATATCCATTCTTTTGAAACTCTTGTGGGAAGGTCCACTTGGTAGAGTCGAATTCGCCTCCATTTTGATTCTTGTAGTAGCCATTGATGTGGCTGTAATCACCTGTAAGAATTGCCGCTCTACTGGGGCCACAAATGGCGTTGGTGCACATCACACTCTGAAAAATCATTCCCTCTTTCGCGAGGCGATCCATATGGGGTGTAGGCGCGATATCATCGAAGATGCCATTGTCATAAGCACTGATTGCTTGGGTAGTTAAGTCATCCGCCATGATGTAAATGATATTCGGGCGATCATTCGCCTCCTCTTTTTGCCGGTTGCATGCCGAGATCATCAACACAATCAGCAATTGGCACAGTAATGTGGGGTTAGTCTTCATGGGTTAGTCCTTATTTGTTCCAGATGGCATCCAACCGCCTCTTGGCCTGGTCGTCAATCACCTGTTGTAGTTGCTTGTGGATTTCTTTTGTTTTCTCGTCCAGCCTTTCCGTTGATATTGGATTTTGCTCCAGGTAATCGTTCGGCACGCGATAGAATGTTCCATCGCCATAAAGCTTGTAGTCATGGGTGCGGGCAAAAATCTTTGGCTCCTTCCTGGCCGGATTTTGATACCAGCTATAAATCCACTCACGTGGCGTTCCCTTTTCACCCCTTAGTTGAGGCATGTAACTCACGCCATCAATGTCTAGTGAATCTGGAACCTGAATGTTGGCGGCATGTAACATGGTAGGCATGAAGTCGGTAAAGTCGATCAAATCTGTATTGACTGTCCCTGGTTTGATTACACCAGGCCACTTGGCAATGAGCGGAACACGTGTACCCGCATCGGTTGACTCCAACTTGGCGCCTGCCACATCCCTGCCTTGAAATCTCGACACGACCGGTGTATCCGTGCCGTTGTCTCCTGTAAAGAGGACGAGCGTATTGTCGGCTATGCCCAATTCATCGAGCTTGGCAATGACATTGCCGACCATTTTGTCCATGTAGCTTACCATATCTCCAAAGTACTCGGCATTTCCCTTGTATGTCATCACGCTAACAGAATCCGTTAGCCATGTTGGAGAATCTGGAGTTGGGCTGAAAGGACAGTGTGTCAGCAGCATCGAATAAAACAGAAAGAAAGGTTTGCCGTCTTTGGCATTGCGATCGATGAATTCAAGGCTGTGCTTATTGATAACCTCGGGGCCATAGGCTTCTTTGTCGTACCTGATGACTTGGCCGTTCAGGTCAAGCACGGGTCCAGAAAAACGATTGTCTCTTCCGTTCGGATCTGCACGTGGTTCTGTCAACTGCCAAACGAGGTAGTCATCAAATCCCAATCGATCAACGTTGTCAGGATTTTTTCCCAATTGCCATTTGCCCACTACGCCTGTTGTATAACCTGCCTTTCTGAACAATTGCGCAATGGTTACTTGAGAAGTATCCAGTGATCCGAAGTTGACATAGTTTCTTACGTTGTAGATACCAGTAAGCAACTGAACTCTTGAGGGCGTACATTGTGGCTGAGCGTAGCAATGCTCGAAACGCATACCCTCAGCAGCAAGTTGGTCGATATTTGGTGAACCATAAGACTCACCGCCATTGATTTTCATTGTCTCATAACCCAAATCATCGGCCAATATAAAAATGACATTCGGTCTTTTCTCAACGACTGCTCTGGTGCTTCGACATCCGACCAACAACAGAATCACAAGCAAAGAGACAACTACGCTCCTAATCACGGTGCTTAGGTTTAGTTCCAGAAAATTACTTTTCCACATGGGTAAGGGTGGATTCCTCGTACCCTATGCGCATGGCTTTCACGATTAGCGTATCGCCTTTTGCAAGCACGATGGGCTGACTTGGAAGGTAGAGTGTCCAGGGTCGATCCGACAAGAATTCATCGCCATTCTTGCCAGAGCGGCCTGCCATCGCTCCAAAGTCATATGAGAAATACTTATGCTTCAACTTGTCGTCACTTTGACCCTTTCTGATCACCTGATATCCAATGGAAGCACCTTCCGTGTCGCAAAAAAGCTTGATTCCCTTGTCGGTGCGTGCAATAACCGGCATCGCTGTTTGAGGAGGTTCCTGCTTGCCATTCCACCAGTTGGCCAGCATTTCTTTCTCAGGAATAACCGCCATGTCAGTCGTCATTGACCGCCAGGCTTCAAAAGCTGCGCGCATCTCCTTCAGTTTTTCAGCGTACTTCGGATCGTTCACCAAATTGTGGAACTCGTCAGGGTCCATTTGGGTGTCATACAATTCTTCCTTTGGCTTGGACTCAAACCATCTTTTCATCAATGGATTTAACTGACCGGCCCCCCGCTGCGCGAGAATTTCCTTCATCAAGGGAATACTCTTTCTGAAGGCGAGATCCTGATAGTATGGGAGCTCGGGCATGTAGTTGTGCAGGTATTTGAAACGTCCATCACTCACCGCCCTCACCCGATCATAGCGTGTGGCCATCCGATCGCGGGCGGCATAGATGTAACTTCTGGGATGTTCAGCCTTTTGGTCGCCCAGAAATGCCTGACCTTGCATATAGGTTGGAATCGGTACGCCTGCCAACGACAATACCGTAGGAGCGAAGTCTACTCCGCTAATCAGGTTGTTGTTTACGGTACCGGCATGCGCACCTTTGGGATGCTTTACAATGAACGGGATGTGAATACCGCGTTCGTACATCTCGCGCTTCATCCACGGCAAGGCACCTCCATGATCGCTATAGAAAATCACCCAAGCATCATCATACAGTCCGTCCTTCTTCAGTTCGGCAAGGATCTCCCCCACCTGACTGTCCATCCGTTCAATGTTGGTGAGTTGCCGTGCGACAGCCTTCGCAGCCGTTTCCATCTGATCATAGTATGAAGGTACCACCACGCCCTTCGGGTCTACAGTGAGCGGCTCTTTTTCACGAACAAAAAGATTCACTTCGTGTGATATGGCCAGGTTCATCACAGAAAAGAAAGGCTGATCGGGAGCCCGGTTCTTCCATGATGCGGCTGCACTGTTTTCATCCCAAACGGTAACGGGGGCAATAAACTGATAATCTTGCTTCTCATTGTTGGTGGTGTAATAGCCTGCCATGCGTAAATACTCCGGAAAGCATTTCACATAAGGCGGGATAACGGCAGAATAGGTTGGTAAAGGGGAGTTCGCTGGGTTATCCTCGTTCAGGGTGCGCATGTGCATCGTACCAATGGATGTCTGATACATACCCGTGATAAAGGAAGACCGGCTTGGTGCGCACACACCGGCCGTAGCGTAGGCTTTTGTATAAAGTTCTCCTTCCCTTGCCAGTTGATCGATGTTTGGCGTCTTCACCCCTGTGTAGCCATAGGCACCGAGGTAGGGGCCAATGTCTTCACAAACGATCCAAACGATGTTGGGCTGTTTTACCTGTTGCTGCGACATCGCAACCTTTGTGTTAAGGAAAACGAGAACACAGGCTACAAATAGCGAACAAAAAATTCGGACGACTCGACTCATAAATCCTGGTTTAACTAGAGGTAAAATGAAATGCACAGTACTTTGTTGAAATTAATTTGAACCGGTACCTTCACGGTCCTTCAGCATGTCTTCTCCAATCACCAACTTCTCGTTATGAATCTTCAACACCTCATTGATTTTTTGAATCACTTCGGGATGGGTCGCTGCCACATCATATTTTTCTGACGGATCTACGTTCAGGTTGTAGAGAAGCGGGGGATTGTGCTCTGTTATGTCAGGACCGTACGCGTCTTGTGTTCTGAAATGCGCCTTATAGTCTCCAACCCTTACGGCAAAAAGCAACTCACCTCGATAGTAGAACATGTCCTGCCTGGGGCTTTCTTTGCCTTCCAACAATGTTGCTGTCAGGTCGATGCCATCCATCACACGATCACCAGGAATTTCTACACCAGCCATTTTGCTGAATGTAGTGAACAGGTCCATCGTTGTACCAATTCCGGTTACCACAGCCGGCTCAATATTGCCAGGCGACCAGAATATGGTCGGCTCGCGCATGCCACCCTCCCAGGTAGAGCCTTTTCCATTTCGAAGCAGACCCGCGCTGCCCCCTTCATCGTTCATCACCAACCAGGGCCCATTGTCGGAGGTGAAAACCACAATCGTGTTTCCTGCCAGACCCTGTTCGGTGAGATAGTCAAGGATTTGTCCCACACTATGGTCAATCTCCTCCACTGTGTCGCCATAAAGGCCGCGCGGACTCTTACCTTCAAACTCCTTTGATGCAAATAGCGGCACGTGGGGAAGGCTGTATGGGAGGTAAAGGAAGAAGGGTTTGTCCTTGTTCCCCTCCATGAATTTGATGGCCTCCTCGGTATACCTTTTGGTAATGGTATGCTGATCAGCAGGGCGTTCAATGATCTCTTTGTTTCTCATCAGCGGCACATTGAATGAGTTGATATCTTTTCTTGCCTCTGATTTCCAAAACTCCATGTATCCGCCCGGGCCGCGGAACGGAACCACGTTGTCCATATCGTTGCTGTAAGGAATTCCGTAGTAATAGTCAAACCCATGACTGGTCGGTAAGTACTCGGCTTTGTGGCCGAGATGCCATTTTCCGATACACGCAGTTGCATAACCAGCAGATTTCATTTGTTCTGCAAGGGTCACTTCAGCCGCAGGCAGTCCATTCTTGGAATCCGGGAAAAGAACACGGTTAACCCTGCTCGTCATCCCATTTCTCACCGGATAGCGACCTGTAAGCAAAGCAGCCCGGCTAGGTGTGCACACACTGGCGCCCACATAGAAGTTGGTCCACTTTTGTCCTTCAACCGCCATTTGGTCGAGGCGCGGTGTGCGAATCGTGGGATGACCGAACGAACTCAAATCGCCATAACCAAGGTCATCCGCAAAAAGGATGACGAAGTTATAGGGCTTTGCGGTGTCCCTCTTCTTGTCTGCAGGCTGAGAACATGCCGTCAGCATAATTCCCAAGATACCAGCAAGGGCTGATGATATGATTCCTCGATGATTGCATTTCCTTTTCATAGTTTATAAACAGTATAGGTTTAGTCATTATTTTTTTTCTGAAGATGTTGTTCTTTCCAGGCCTTCATTTCAGCTTTCATCTTGTTCGCCACTTCAGGCAAATCTTCAATCAAATTGTTTTCTTCACTTACATCTCTCGAAAGGTCGTAGAGTTCGTAGGTATCGTTCTCCAAATAATGCAGCAGTTTATATTTTCCCCATCTCATGGCCGTACAGGGGAAATCGCCCGTGGTTTGAGGTCTCGCCTGCCGCTCGTGAAAGAAGACTGTGCGCTCATTCCATTTCACTTTGCCTTTGATCACCGGCTCAAAGCTTCTGCCATCCACTCTGGACAGTTTGCCATCAACCGCCAAATCCAGCAGGGAAGGCATCAAGTCCATCAGCAGTACAATGCTTTCGTTGTCCTCCTTGGCTTTGATCATGCCTGGCCACCGGATCAGCAGCGGAACCCTGGTACCTCCTTCATAGAGATGACCTTTGCCTGCGCGCAAGGGAAAGTTGGTGGTTGCAGTCTTCATGCCAATCGATCCATTGTTGGAAAGACCACCGTGGTCAGATGTAAATACCACGATCGTATTTTTTTCCAGGCCGGCTTCCTTCAATGCCGCCAGCAGGCGGCCTGTATTCCAATCCATGTTCTCCACCATGGCCGCGTAAACGGCATTATCCTGGCGCATCTTTCGGGTACCGTTTCCTTCTTTGATATAGGCTGGTGCGTTGCCAAAGTCGAACGCCTCTATTTGCTCTTCGTTGCGCTCAATATCTTCTTCCCTGGCTTCGAAGGGTGAGTGAACGGCATAGGTGCTTAGCACACCAAAGAAAGGCTTGGCCTTGTCATGCTTCTTGATGTACCCAATCATTTTGTCGGTGAGCACATCTGCCAGGTAATCCCCCTCCTTTCCTTCCTTCTCCACATCTTCAACAGGTTGCACTTCACCCATCGGTGCGGTGATTTTTCGGGTATTGTATGGATAAAAATGTGAGGCGACCCCACCTGCTGTATTGGCAGCAAAGGAGTCGTCAAAACCGAATCCTTTTGGAGAGTTACCTTCTCCCTTCTGATGCCACTTCCCTACAAAATAGGACGTGTAACCCGCTTTCCTGAACTGCTTGATGAAGTTTGCTTCTTCAGGAATTGTAGCCAGGTTGCCATCAAACTCCTGGACAGGATACGATGACGTAATCATCGCATAACGCGATGGCAAGCATCGGGGGTAGTTTGCATAGGCGTTTCGAAACGAATACGACTCGCCTGCCAGATTGTCGAAGTTTGGCGTCTGGTAAATCTTAGAACCATACCGACTCAAATCATGAAACCCCAGATCATCAATGATTACCAACAGAACGTTGGGTGCCTTCTTAAATGCCCGATTCGTCAGCCACGCACTACTCATTGAAATAATGATCAGCGATGCGACAAGGAATTCAATTCGCTTTTCTAAACCCATTATTTGAAGAAGTTGATATTGTTACCTCACCGCGAGAAAGTTGAAGGAGAGAGAGAGGCCGGCTCCCGCCAGCCCCCCAACACCCAAACAAAAAACTAGTTCTCCGTGTCGTAACCTTCGTTTTGTATTAGCAGATCGTTGGCATCCAATTCAGTGACAGGAATCGGATAGAGCACATGGTATGCCTGTGCATTTTTGCCACGGGCCACGGCCCTGGAAATGAATACACCGTGCCGGATTTGATCTTCCCTGCTTTTTCCTTCATGGAAGAACTCCCATGCGCGCTCCTGTAGAATTGCATCCCGCAAAGACGCTTGCGTAAAGCCCCCGAGTGAGAGAGGCGTGACCTGTGCCCTTGCGCGAACCAGGTTAATCAGGTCGATCGCTTCCTGTGTGGGGCCCGAGATTTCATTAAGCGCTTCCGCCCTTGAGAGAAGAATGTCTGCATACCGGATCACCGGCACATCGTTGCCTTGATTGGCACCCTGTGAATTAGGATCCCAGCCGTACTTAAACGGAAAGGAACGGTTGCTTCCCAATGCAGGCTGCGGATTCCCTCCTACCGACCAGGCGGTGATAATGGAGTTTCTTCGAGTGTCGCCAGCTGCAAATGAGTTGACAAAAGAATCGAACAGATAGGTGCGTGCGGCAAACACTCCATTGTTAGTGAACGGTCGCGGATAGTTCGGTGGGAAGACCAAAGCCACCACATTGTTAGCAGCCGTTGCGGCAGTTGCATCTTTCGGAAGCGCCCATACCATTTCACTATTGCCCTCATTGCCAAAAGCGAAGACGCTGGCATAGTTGGCCTGCAGCGCATACTTATTCAAATCCATTACGCCTTTTGCCATGTCGGCAGCCTTTTGCCATTGCTTGGTGTTGAGGTAGTATTTGGCCAGGATCGCCATCGCTGCGCCTTTGGTACCTCTTCCAAATACTGCATCGGTTGGCAACGTGTTCATGGCAATCGTCAACTCGTCTTCAATCATCTGGCGGGTGTCCGCGTCAGAAGCCCTTGCTTGCAGCGGATCGTCAGCCGAGGACTTGTATAAGGGTAACGGGCCAAAGAGATTATAGAGTTCGGAGTATGCCCAACCACGAATGAAATGAGCCTCAGCCGTTGACGTACTTACGAAGTTTGCCGAGAACTTCGGATTGTTGATATTGTCAAGTACAATATTGGCGTCCCGAATGGCATTGAAGTAAACGCCCCACTCTGCGATGATTTGTGCGTGTGTGCCATCCCAGGTAAAGTCCTGAAGCTGCACCCAAAGTGACTCGATGGAGCCTCCTTGTCCCCATATTTCGCCAGCTGCATTGCCTCCCAAAAAATAAGCGGACCAGGTTGCCGTCACACCGGACCGGTGCGCATTGGCATAGGCTGAGTTCAGAACCGAGGTCAAACCCCCTTCCGTGGTAAATAAGGTAGCAGGCGCCAACTGAGAATAAATGTTCTCCTCCAGTGGCCCTTCGCAGGCAACAGCCACCAGTGCCATTGCTGCCAGTATTTTTATTTTAATTGATTTCATATTGATCAAGGTTATCCGGTTAACCATTAAAATGTAGCATTGAAACCTACTATAAACGTGCGAGCCAAGGGATAGCTGCTATAGTCCAACTTCACGTTGTTCCTGCCAAATGAATTGGCTTCCGGATCAAAACCGACATAATCAGTAATCGTGAACAAGTTTTGAGCGGTGGCATATACCTTTAGCGCGTTCAGGAACTTGATATTATGGGTTGGCACATTGTAGCCCAACTGCACGGTCTTCAACCTCAGGTAGGAAGCATCCTGGAGCACCATGTTGTTCACCTTGCTGCCTGAGTATGAATTAGGATCCACGTGCGATGGCCATGCGGCATCGGTGTTGGTTGGCGTCCAACGATCCAACATCATGGCGAGCCTGTTCCTTCTAAAATTGGAAGGATACATGCTTTCGATCACGTTGACATTCAGCAGATCAGCACCCTGTATGCCCTGGAAGAAGAAACTGAAGTTCCAGTTTCCATACTTGAAATTATTGTTGATTCCATAAGTGAAGTCAGGGAATGGGTTGCCGATGATCTTCTGATCGGCTGGCGTGATGGCATCGTCACCATTCTGATCCACGAAATTCGGGAAGCCCGGATTTGGGTCGCCCGCTTGCTGCATGCCATTCACCTCGTATCCATAGTATGCGGCCAATGGCTCGCCTACTTTAATGATGGCCGTATTTCCGACTGCCTGTACGTTACCTGTCACAATCTGGTCGATCCTGCCAAGGTCAACCACTTCATTGGTAATGGCGGTGAAGTTCACCGTAGTACTCCACGAAAACTTCGAGGTGGAAACGTTGGTTGATGTGACCAGCGCCTCAATACCTTTGTTCGAAACTTCACCAATGTTGGTTAGGATGGAGCTGTAACCAGATGCAGCTGGCAGCGGCAGGTTGAACAGCAAGTCTCTGGTGTTCTTGGAGAAGTAATCCAATGTGGCGCTGATTTTTCCGCTCATCATGCTGGCATCCAAACCCACGTTAAACTGGGTAGTCGTTTCCCATTTGAGGTTGGGGTTTGCGATCCTGAGAGGTTGTGTGCTGCCCAACACTGCCCCACCCAATACCACAAATGGCCCTGTTCCAAACGTAAGTTGCGAAGCGTAATTTGCGATCTCCTGGTTTCCGGTTTGCCCCCAGCTTGCTCTTAGCTTCAGCTCCTCGAAAATTTCCGGAACAAAAGCTTCATCCGATAATTTATAACCGAGCGCAAACGAAGGGAAGTAGCCATACTTGTTATTAGCACCAAACCGTGAAGATCCGTCTGCACGAATGGAGCCGGTTACCAAGAACTTGTTGAACAGCGTATAGTTGACCCTACCCAGGTAGGACAGAAGGGTGTTATCCTCCTTGTTTGTAAAAAGGTTGTCGTTGTTGGTGTCACCCAGGCTAAGGTTGTTGGTCTCAAGTGCGTCTGTAGGGAATCCGGTAATGTTGGCGTTGAAAATGCCAAAGTTGAACTTCTGGTATGTGATACCGCCCAAGACACTGAACTTGTGATCAGCGCTAAAATCCTTTGAGTAGTTCATGGTGTACTCTGCCAGATAGCTTGATCGATCGAGCGTTGTGACATCCGCGTAACCGCGTTGAGGTCCGCCCCTGCGGGTCAGTGAGGTTACAAACACATCCCTTTTTGAGTTCTGGATGTCGGAGCCCAGGTTCACCTTGGCCGTGAATCCATCAAACACTTCGTATGACAAAAAGAAGTTAGCCAACGTACGGTTTGTCTGGTTCTTGCTGATCACACCTTCAATCAAGCTAACCGGGTTGTTTACGGTTAGCAATTGTGAATCTGTGAATGTGCCATCAGCCTGGTAAACGGGTTCGGTCGGATCGTATAACAAAGAGGCGTAGATTGGACCCGCGCTCTCGTTGGTGTTCACGCCATCAACTCCGTTTCGGTCGGAAATGAGGCTGGTATTCAGGTTAAATCCAAGGTTAACCTTTTCGCCAATTTTCGAATCAAGATTCATCCGGCCGATGTACTTCTTCATTCCGGTGTTTCGTACAATTCCCTCCTGGTTAAAGTAGTCGAGCGAGGCATAAATCTTGGAGCCACCGATTCCCCCGGTAACAGAAACGTTGTTATCTGAAATCGGAGCCGAGCGATATACTTGCTTTTGCCAGTCTGTTCCTGCGCCAATGGCTGCGATATCGGCAGCGGTAAACACATCACCATTGCCTTGATCGTTGGACACATCATTTAGAAACTGGATATACTCCTGAGTTGACAACACATCCAACTCGTTGGCGATTTTTTGTGTACCAAAGTAGGAGTTGTAGTTCACCGTCATCTTGTCGCTCTTGCCCTTCTTCGTTGTTATTAAAACAACTCCGTTTGCCCCACGTGAACCATAAATGGCCGTGGCCGAAGCATCCTTCAGGATTTCAATAGACTCAATATCACTGGGGTTGATCGAATTGAGCGGGTTCTTGGGGCTGAAGTTGGCACCCAGGCTGAAACCTCCACCCGCGCTATTGGGGTCTGTGCCGATACCGTTGGAGGCAAGGTTCGAACTGTTATCAATTGGAAATCCATCAATCACATACAGGGGTTCATTGCTCGCATTGATGGAACTTGCACCTCGGATTCTCACCGAGAGCCCGCCACCCGGCTCCGAGCTGCTTTGCGAAATCTGAACACCAGCGGCTCTACCCAACATCATTTGATCCACAGATGCATTGGCACCCGGATTCATATCGGCAGGCTTCAATGAACTCACCGAACCCGTCAGGTCGCTCTTGCTTACCGTACCATAGCCGATCACAACAATCTCCTCAAGTGCCTTCACATCGGGTGCCATGGTCACATTAATCGTTGTTCGATTATTGACCAGGACCTCCTGGCTGAGGTATCCCACGTAACTAAATACCAACGTGGCATTATCTTCTGCATTGATCGTATAGTTCCCGTCAAAGTCGGTAATGGTTCCATTCGTGGTGCCCTTCACCAGGATGTTCACGCCAGGTAAGCCTTCATTCTTTTCATCTACAACCCTTCCCTTTACGGTGATTTCTTGATCCTCCTCGGCAACCTGGCTCTTGGTTTCCAACTTCCTGCGAATGACAATGGTTTCCTCAGCGATCTCATAAGTCAGTCCATTGGGAACGAGAACCTGGTCAAGGATTTTGTCGACCGCCATGTTTTCTGCCTGCACGTCAACTTTCGGTAACCCTTTCAGGTAGTCGGAGCGGTACAGGAAATGGTACTTGGTTTGACTCTCAATCTGATCAAGCACCTGTTCTACGGATGCTTGCTTGAGGCGCATGGTCAAATTGGGCCCCTGCGAGTAGACCGTGGCCGAAACTTGCATGAGGACCGCCAGGTTGATCAAAAATGTCAGTTTCATGATTCGAGTTAGTTTCCGAGCCAGCTGACATCGTAGCTCGGTTGGCTTTTTCTTCATAGGTTTGTGGTGTTTAAGTACAACATTTGGGTTTATTCTCAGTGTTGGAGGGGGATGGTGCGAACATCCCCCTTTTTATAGCAAAAGGGTCTTATTTGACATTGATAGACCTCCCTTCTATTTCAAATTTGACTTCGTTTGTTTTTGCAATCAGGTCAAGGATATTTTCGAAATCTTCATGACGTTTGATATTGCCTGTAAACAGCATTTGCTGGGCTTTCTTGTTGTCAAAAGTCACATCTACGTCATACCATCTGGAAAGCGTCTTCATGATTTGCGACAATGACTGATCCTTGAAATAGAAGCGTCCTTCTTTCCATGCTGTGAATTCTTCCGTGTCAACCTGTCTGGTGGTAATCGTCCCATCGCTTTTTAAGAGCTGGCTTTGAAGCCGGGGAGTAAGGGTTTGGACGATTGTTGGGTCATTGCCCAGGTACACGTTTACTTTACCCTCCACAAGCGTGGTCGTTGTCGTTTGATCTTCCGGGTATGATGAAACATTAAACTGAGTGCCCAATACTTGAACCACCTGCTGACCAGAGACTACATGAAAGGGAATATTGCTCTTGGTTACTTCGAAATACGCCTCACCCGTTAGCTCAACCTCCCGGCTATCGCCCCCAAACTGAACGGGGAAGCGAAGCGTGGTCTCTGAGTTAAGCCAAACCTTGGTGCCGTCAGAAAGCGAAAGAAAGAACTCACCACCACGTGGAATCTTCAACGTGTTGTACTTGATTTCCTTGTTTGAATTCTCGCCAGCCTTGTATTCAAGCGATGTGCCCTCGCTGTTGATCTGGACTCCACCTGTGTGCAATGACAATCCCTGGCCGGACGAAAGGTCGTGTACAGAACTGTCGTCCAGAATCAATACTGCCTTGTGGCTGCCTGGCTCTATGATTGGTTTCGTCTCAGCCGCCACCATCTCCGTTCTCTCGGCCGGCTGTAACGTAAAGAACCAAACCAGCATCACCAGCACAATGCTTGCGGCCATGCCCAACACAAAAATAAGTTTGCGATTGATGCCTCGTTTTGGTTCTTCCATGCTTTCCGAAAGTTTCGCCCATGCGTTCTCAAGGTCCACCGGATCTTTTTCCAAAGCAGATCCCTGTGTATAGAAGCTCTTCACATTTTCAAAATAGCGCCTGTGATCCTCGCTTTCTTCCAACCATGCGTGAAAGGCCTCCTCTTCAGCAGGGCTTAAGGACGCATGAACCTTTTTCCAAATAATCTCGAAATCCATTTATCTTAAATTGTTGTCATGACACCAGGTAGGTCAAAAAGGGTGACAGGTAAACTCCCCTTTGGTAAGTTTTTTTTCGCAAACGGTTGCGACACCCTTTGGTTAACTAAAAAGGAGGATGTCTCGCTATGTGCCGTGCTTTAGCTGCGGTATCCCTTGCTAGTTGATCAAAGGAGAGTTGACTTGCTCAGTACAGGGAGAGAGTGCTCTCCTAAGCTTGTCCTTGGCCCGAAGTAATTGTGTCTTAACTGTATTCTCAGAAATCTGGAGGTCTTTTGCGATTTCCTTCTGCTTCTTGCCAACCAAATACCTCAATTCAAAAATCTTTGCCATCTCGGCCGGAAGGTTGCGCAACGCCTCCTTGATTGAGGTCGTGACTTCCGGATCGGCACCTGACGAATCGTCATCCACGGCAAACATGGCCTCGAGATAAAGCAGGCGCCTTTTGTCGGTAACCTTGATAGCCCGCAAGTGATTCAGGCATCGGTTTCTGACGGCCTGAAAAAGGTAAGCCTTCAGATTCGTAGTAATCGAAAGTTTGTCGGCAGACTCCCAAAGGCTTATGAAAAGATTTTGGGCGATGTCCTCACTTTCAGCCCTGCCAAAAACGAAACGTTCTGCGTAACGGGCCATGATTGGATAATACTTCTTAAAAAGTGCTTCAAATACCGCCCGATTGCGTTTTTGGATCTCTCTTATAATGAGTTGGTCATCGACCTTCATACCCTAATAATCGCCAACTTAAATATACAATTATTGGCCATTTCAACGAAATCGTTTGCGGTGACCGACTATGACACCTCCATATTTACATAAGGTCCGTCAGGCTTGTAAACTCTTGCTGGCTGTTAAATAGTTAATCCCTGAAACAGTTTATTCAACAGACTCGAAAAGACCAGACTCCAACTCACTCTCCTTTGATACGGTGATCACTTTACTTTGGCGCAGTGCTCACTTTACTCTGGTGCGGTGCTCGCCCTACTTTGGCGCAGTGCCTACTTCACTTTGGTGCAGTGCTCGCCCTACTCTGGTGCAGTGCTCACTCTACTTTGGTGCAGTACCTACCTCACTTCAGTGCAGTGCTCGCCCTACTTTGGTGCAGTACCTACTTTACTTCGGTGCCGTGCTCACCTACTTTGGTGGCAGTGCTCACTTTACTCTGGTGCAGCGCCCACTCTACTTTGGTGCAGCGCTCACTTTACCCTGGTGCGGTGCTCACTTTACTTTGGTGCGGTACCTACACTACTTTGGCTCAGTACCTACTTTACTTCCGCGTGGTGCTCACTTTACTCTGGTGCAGTGCTCACTTTACTCTGGTGCGGTCCTCACGCTACTTTGGTGGGGTACTACACTACTTTGGTGGGGTACTACACTACTTTGGCTCAGTACCTGCTTTACTTCGGTGCGGTGCTCACTTTACTCTGTCCCAGTGCTTCACGCTACTTTGGCGAAGTGCTTCCCCCACTTGTAAGTATCTTCGTACCCCCCAGACCATCTAGTATTGTAAACTAAAGATGTTTGTCCTCTGTTTATGCTTTAGAAATCTATGCAACATGAACCGATTTACCTTTCACAACCCCACGAAAATCATTTTTGGCGAAGGCGCCCTTCAACAGCTTTCGAAATACTTGCCAGAGAAAAAGAAGATCCTCCTGCTGTATGGCGGAGGCAGTATCAAAAAGAATGGTGTGTACGACCAGGCGGTGAACGCCCTCAAGCGAGGCTCCTTTCTGGAATTCGGTGGCATTGAACCCAACCCGCGCTACGAAACCATCATGAAGGCCGTGGAATTGAGTCGACAGGAGAAGGTCGACTTCATCCTGGCCGTGGGGGGCGGTTCGGTCATTGATGCGGCCAAGTTCATGGCGTTGGCTATTCATTACACGCAGGGCGATCCGTGGGAAATTCTGGTAAACAAGACCGCGAAAGAAATCAAGCATGTCGTACCACTCGCAACTGTGCTCACCCTGCCGGCAACCGGTTCGGAGATGAACATGTATTCGGTGATCAGCCGCGACTCCACACGGGAGAAACTGTCCTTCGGTGCGCCCTCATGTTACCCGGTTTTCTCCATCCTCGATCCCACCGTCATCAAAACAATCCCACAGAACCAAATCGCCAATGGCATTACCGATGCGTACACCCACGTGCTGGAGCAATACCTCACCTACCCGGCCAACGCTCCTATTCAAGACCGGTTTGCAGAAAGCATCCTGAAAACCCTCATTGAAGAAGGGCCCAAGGTGATGAAGAATCCCAACGACATGGTAGCTGCCGGTAACTTTATGTGGAGTGCTACGATGGCGTTGAATGGAATCATCAGCGCGGGCGTTCCCACCGACTGGGCCACCCATGCCATCGGTCATGAGTTAACGGCCCTGTACGGCATCGATCACGCACGCACACTCGCCATCATCGCACCAAATCTTTACAAGTCGGTGTTTAATGCCAAGAAAGAAAAGCTGGCGCAGTATGCCACGCGGGTCTGGGATGTGACAGCCGGAACTGATGACGACAAAGCAGCGGCTGCCATTGAGAAAACCCTCGGCTTCTTCCATGGCCTGGGTATCAAAACCAAGCTCTCTGAATACACTGCTGATTTCAAAGGGACTTCCGAAGAAATCGTAAGGCGGTTTAAGGAACGTGAGATCGAATCGCTGGGCGAAAACAACCAGATCACCCTGGAGAAGGTGAGGGAAATTGTGGAGATGAGCTATTAGCATTTCCCCCACTCAGAGTCACTTGGGTACTTTTTATTTCAGAGTCTTCTTCGAGTGAGGCTGAGGAGGAGTAGACTATCGCTCGGGCATGCCAGTCGTAACCGGCTGGTTCAGGATGTTGGCCAATGTCTCCTGCATGGCCTGATACCAAAAGAACAATCCCACCATCGCCAGTAAAAAAAGGAGGAGTTGGCCATATCGGATCACCGCCCGCCCCAGCTCATCCGCACGCTCGGGCACATGCCATCTTCTTGAAATCATAAGCCAGTATGATTTCATGGTCACCAGGTTTAGGTATTGTGAATATACCCAATTTTCCGCTTAGGACCTCCGCCTGACTTGGCCAAATGAATCACACAAATCGTTGCAGCCACTCACGCGCTTTCTCCGCGTCTGTGAATAACCTCAGTGGAACCGGTGGCCGATCGACTTTGAGGAAGATATTTCCGATGGCGCGATTCACTGTGGATCCTGTTATCAGTGCACCTGCCTTAACCAAAGTGGCTCCCACGGTTGCCATGTAGCGCCTTGCCTCCCGGGTGGTGGAGCGAATGCCCCGCATGTCGATCAGGAGTGGATAACTCAGTCCCTTGGAAAAGAAGATTCGTGCCTCCACGCACTTTTTTGCCACCTCGAGGGAGACATGAAGATCGTTGCTGTAGGTAGCACAAAGTACCGGGCCCTCCAGCCACATGGTAACATAAGGAGTGACCATCCGCTGGTCGGATTCCTCTACTTGAGTTAATTGTTCTTTCATCAAAGGTTTAAGCGGAAATCAACCTTAATGTTACGCAGGCTTGACCCATATAACAAGCGTTTAAACATGTATCCAAAAGAATTCACCACAGCCAGCTGGTGTGTTCGGCAAGCGGAGCCCGTTTCATGTGAGATACTCGCTATATTCAAGCAGTAATTCACGCACCTATGAGACACCTCATCATCTTCGTTTTAGTCTTCGCGTACACCATCGTGGCGGGTCAGCGCCTGGATTCGGCCCGGACTCTTTCATTTATGGATGGCCTGCTGCAAGCCAAGATGCACGATGAGCATATTGCAGGCGCCACCCTGGCCATTGTTCAAGATGGGAAGGTACTCTTCAGCAAAGGGTATGGCTATGCCGATCTCGCAAAACGAACACCCGTAGATCCGGCATCCACCCTGTTCCGGATTGGCTCCATTTCCAAACTGTTCGTGTGGACCAGCATCATGCAGCTTCATGCACAGGGAAAAGTAGACCTGGATGCCGACATCAATCAATACATGAAAAATGTGAACATACCTGAAGCTTTTGGCAAACCGATTACACTTCGGCACTTGCTCACCCATACGCCCGGCTTTGAAGATCATGTGATGGAACTCTTTGGTCGCGATTCCACCAGCCTGAAGCCGTTGGGTGATTTGTTGCGCCAGCAGATGCCCGCGCGCGTGCGTGCCCCTTTCACCGAGGCCTCCTATTCGAACCACGGCACCGCGATGGCGGCATATATTGTAGAGAAGGTTTCGGGCATGGACTTTAACGACTACATCGAAACGCACATCATGCAACCGTTGGGCATGACCCGAACCACCTTCCGTCAGCCGCTGCCAGGGGCATTCAAAGCCCACATGTCGAAAGGTTACCAGGTGAAAAACAACGAGCCTGTGGAACAATCATTTGAATACGTGCCCTTGTATCCGGTGGGTGCCGCTGCATCCACAGCCGAGGACATGACGCGCCTGATGCTTGCCTACCTCAATCATGGGAAAAGCGGTGATGCCGAGGTGCTGGATAGCGCCACGCTAGCTTTGATGATGTCGCCTGCGCATCGCCACCACGAAGAAGTAAATCCCATGCGCTATGGATTCATGGACGTGAGTCAAAATGGGGAGACGTTGATCGGGCATGGCGGAGATACCTTTTGGTTTCACTCGGGCTTCTTCTTCCTGCCCGAACACAACGCAGGCTTATTCTTATCCTTCAACACCGACAAAGGAGGCGGTGTGTACATGGACGTGGTCGAAGCCTTCATGGACGAATATTTTCCTGACCAGCGGCCGCTGCCGCCCGCCCTGGATATGAGCAAAGAATGGCTCAGTCAGTTTGCGGGCGAATACATGGTGAACCGCTACTCCTATGACGACCTCTTGAAGATCGCCAGCCTCGGTGGGCGACTTCAAATCAGTGCGGCAGATGGCAAGCTCAAACTTGTTACCGACAATAACACGAAATACTATGTGCCCATCGACAGTGTCACGTTCAGGGAGGAATACAAGAACGACCGTTTTGTATTTGAAAAAAATGCGGATGGCGAAGTGGTGCATGGCTACCTGGGGCTGCTACCCATCCTGGCCTTTGATAAAGTGGGCGGATTGGATCGCTCCAGTCTGCACAATATACTCGCAATCATCGTGGTGATATCCACCCTGGCTGCGCTGCTTTATTGGCCGATCATTGCCTGGGTGCGGAGGGGCTATCGTCCCAACAACGTGGCGTCCAAGACCATCCCCGGCCTGGTGAAGACGGTGGCATGGGCCAACTACTTCTTTCTGTTGTTGTTTCTGTTGCTGTTTGCATCTGCCACAGCCAACCCATTCGACTTGGTGTTTGGCATTCCCACGACCATCAAAGTGGCACTCATCTTCCCGTTCCTGATGATCGCCACCACCCTGCTGATGTTTGTATTCCTGTTCAGGCTTTTCCTGGATACCGACTATAAGCTCCGGAGCAGGCTGTACTACCTGTTGCTTTGCCTGGTGAGTGTGGCTGCCCTCTGGCAGTTGAATTATTGGAATTTTTTGGGATTTAACTACTAGAGTTGTTGGTTGTTGGTTGTTGGTTGTTGGTTGTTAGTTGTGAGTTGTGGGTTGTGAGTTTTCTGGCTGGTAACTCGCAACTGGTAACTTGCAGCTACTCCACAATCCAACGGACACTCAAAAGGCACCCTGGTTGGTTGCGATAATAATTCCTTTTACCACAGAGGGGCACAGAGAAATTTAACACCGAGTACCACTGAGGTGCATCTTGTGCTCTGTGGTTAAGCTTTTCGCGTAGCTGAATAATAATTTCATTTAACACAGAGGGCACAAAGTGAATTTCTCGTAGAAGACGCAGCGTCTTTGTGTGCTCTGTGGTTAAGCTATTACGCTCTTGAATAATAACCGACTGTTTGTTTTACCACAGAGAGGCACAGAGAAATTTAACACCGAGGACCACCGAGGTGCATATCTCTGCCGCTGCTAAGTTATCCGCTGTGAGGAAGGAAACTAAATATAAATATCGAAACTCCCCATTCTTGCAAGGCCATCGCGTGAAAGTTCAATCACCCGCGCTGCCTCGGCATTCCTGGCGAAGTCGTTGTTGATATTTGGATCTCCCTTGAAGTAGATCTGAGAGGTGAGTTCTGAAAATCCCTGCGCTCTCACCTTGAAGTGAATGTGGCGCGGTCTTCGGCCATAAGAGGGCGGATAAATGGTCTTAAACTCATAGCGACCCTGTGCATCGGCCTTCACGATGCCACGGCATTTGAAGCCCCGGTTGTCGTAGTATCCTTCTCCATCACAGTGCCAAATGTCGATGACTGCGTAGGGAACTGTTGTTTTGCAGTCCGATGCCTGAATGACCGATCCGGAGATTGTCAGCGGTTCTTCGCCCGATTCGATGGTACTTCGTTCAGGTGCCCCCTTCTTGTAGAAGGGTCCCTCCTGGTCGCGTTGCGTGCGGCAGGCGGCCGAAAGAAAAGGAATATTCATGCCGCCAATGGCTTTCACGAGGGGAAATACCCCAAGCGTGGCTAGAAATGATTTTCTGTTCATCGTAAAATGAATGGCTTCATGACTATGAACGACTGTCAGGCCCCTCCGGTTCAGCCATGGGTCGAATGAAAGGACAGATCGGTCGAAATATCCCTGAATACTGAGTATCTACCGAGGAGCGGCCTATTTGCTGAATCCCAGATGCTGGAATTAAGAATCCAGCATCCAGCATCAACTTTACTCCACAATCCACCTTACACCGAGAAACGCCCTGATACCCTGGTTGGGTGCAAACACATACGAAGGGTCGAATGTGAGCGCGTAGGGGTTTTCGGCTGTGGGAACCGGGCTACCGTTGGAATCAAACATCACCTGCTTGTCGAAAGGATCGTGCGCGCGGGCGATGCTGTTGCGTGGCGGTGTGTAGTTCAGCAGGTTTTTCACGCCACCGTAAATCGTCCAGCGCCCGCCTAGCTTTTGAGAGAGCTGAATGTTCTGGATGCTCCACACGGGCGACTCCCTGCGCCTCGGATCCAGATCACCCAGCACCGGCAAACGCATGGGCCCATAGAGATTGCCGGTATAATCAACTGATAATTTGTCGTTGATCGGGTAAGAAACCGACCACACTGCCGTGAAACGTTCAGTCAACAACTGGCGTTCGCTCACCCACTCGCCCCCTGCGTTCTCTGTATTGGAAACGTCCATGAGCGTGCCTCCCGCCAGGATCTTCAGTCCGCTGGTGAAATTGAAATCCAAATTCAGCGACACCCCCTGTGAGACCCCGTAGCCATCCAGGTTACTATAAATAATTTGATTGGCATGGGTTGTGTAATCAGGAAAGATCTTGTTTTCGAAGCGTGTATAAAAGGCCGTGGCATCGAATCCGATGAATCCGCTCGAAAGCAGGATCTTCTTCACATAGTTCAGGTTCACATTCCACGAAGTTTCAGGCTTGAGGTCCTCGAGGAACACCACCGTTCTCGCACCGGTTAATGCCGCATGATCTTCGGTGAATACGTTCGCCACCCGGTACCCGTTTCCAAGGCTGAGCCTCAGTTGGTCGAGGTTGCTTTTCGAAGACCATTTGTAGTTGATGCGGGGCGTGAAAATGCTGCCATGAATGGAGTTGTAATCGTAGCGCATGCCCACCAATAATTTGTGTCGCGGACGCACCTGTATTTCATCCTGCATAAAGGCACCCGGTAGCCACGTGACCGAAGGGTTGTTGGCGCCATTTGATTCCGTGGCCACGGTGTTGTCATCGTATTGCGTGTAGCGCAACGCCAGGCCACTCACCACATCATGCCGGCCGGCCGATTTGCTCCAGGTGAGTTGGCCGAAAGCAATCTTTTGATTGGCCATATAGGGTGTGGTGCCATAATAGGAGTTCTGATCGTGGCCGTTGGCCGAAAAATTGAAAAACAACTTCTCGGTTGTGGGTAATTGGTACGTGCCCATAAACTCCCAGCGGTGCGTGTAGATGCTTTCACCATAAAAAATGTCCGATCCTCTAAAGGCGGGTGTCCATTCCAACTCCCCACCCCACCGGTCCTCATAGTTGAAGCGACCTCCCATGGTGAAGATTCGGTTGTCCTTTCGTTCGAAGCTGAGCTTGTTGAATACCGAGATGCGGTCTTGCAGCGTCACATCCGTGAACCCATCGTCATTGTGATCGAAGGGGATTTGATAGTTGAAATAGTTGACCCCGAGTAGCGACTGAATCTTTGGACCTGGTTTGAACTTAAGGCCCAGGTCTGTGTTGACTTCGCCCCATGAGGTGGCCATCACATCGGCAGAAGCGACCGGGGCAAAGGAAGGTCGCTTGGTAATTACATTGATCAGCCCGGCTACGGCCTCGGAACCATATAAAGTGGAAGCAGGTCCCTTCACGATTTCCACGCGATCGATTAGTGATGCGGGTATGCCCGTCAGCCCGTAAACGGTAGACAAACCACTCACGATGGGCATGCCATCGATTAGGATCATCGTGTAGGGGCCTTCCAGTCCGTTGATGTGGATATCGCCCGTGTTGCACACATTGCAGTTGAGTTGGGGGCGCACCCCATTTACGTTGCTCATCGATTCGAACAAACTCGGAGCCGGGTTTTTCATGAAGAACGTAGGCGTGTAAACCTCCACGGGCACGGGACTTTCCAGTTTCGAAACTTCCTTCAATGTGCCCGACACCACCGTCACTTCGTCTAAAGTCTGGAGCGCGGCAGGCAATTTAATCATGTAACTGCCTTTCCCTGGCTCAAGCTTAATGGTTTGTCGTTCGTAGCCCGTAAACGAAACCTGCAATTCTTCAGCAGCATCAGGAACGGTCAGTTCAAATCTTCCTTCCAAATCCGTAACTACTCCTACCTGTGTATTGGAACGAATGAACACGCTGGCACCCGGCAACCCCTCCCCGGATTTGGCATCCAGCACCACGCCATGCACCAGCCGTTGTGCGAGCGATGTCTGGAACACAGCGAGGATCATGAAAGCCAGGGTGGTAATTTTCATTCCTTTAAGGAATTATTAAGACTTACAAAAATACAAATTTAGATTAGTCTAACAATTATGAACGAGGCTAAATAATACTATTTTTAACGCCAGAGGCCTGTTTCTAAACTGAGGCCTGTTTCTAAACTGAAGTCATGAGCAATCACCCGCACAAGGAGCACCACGAGCACGTCATCCACAAGCAAAACACGATTCTGGGCCGGTTCGAAAAATACCTGGCGCAGTTCGTTTACGGGGGTATTGACGGGTGCGTGACCACGTTTGCCGTGGTGGCAGGATCTGTGGGGGCCGGCCTCGACAGTGCAGTCATCATTATTCTGGGTTTTGCCAACCTGCTGGCGGATGGGTTTTCGATGTCCGTGGGGGCTTATCTTTCAGCCAAATCTGAACGCGACCAGTACGAAAAGCATAAGCAGATTGAGTATTGGGAGGTTGATCACCTTCCCGAAGTGGAACGCCAGGAAATCCGGGAGATCTATCAGGCCAAGGGTTTTGAGGGCGAGCTGTTGGAAAAAGTGGTTGATCAGATTACGAGCGACAAGGATCGTTGGGTGCATGTGATGATGCGGGAAGAATTGGGAATGATGAAGGAAGAGCGGTCGCCCTTCCTGATTGGTGCCTCTACGCTGGTGGCATTTATCCTGGTAGGACTTATCCCGATGACGGTGTATGTGATCGACTTCTTTACGCCCATCAGCGGCAACCTGTTTGTGTACGCCTCTGTCCTCACCGGTATCGGATTCATCCTGGTGGGTGCGTTAAAAACCAATGTGACCCAAAGCCCGGTGTGGAAAGGCATCCTGGAAACCCTGGCGTTGGGCGCCATTGCGGCCATAGTGTCTTACTTTGTTGGTGACGCACTGGAGCAGATTATATCCGGGCGGTAGCCAGTCGCTTACCTAAAATAATCGTAGGCCAATGAACATTCGCTTATCGTTGTACGTTCAACCTCAGCGCCCCCGCAGCAGTTAACCAGAGCACCCGGATGATCAAACCTTTCCGTTGCCTCTCAAGGCATTACCTTAACACCTGTTCTTGCATATGACCAACCCCAAACGCGAAAGAATATTCACCAACTACGAGGCATTTGTCATTGCCCTGCTGGCCTTTCTTCAATTCACCATCGTGCTCGACTTCATGGTGCTGTCGCCATTGGGGCCGTTTCTCATGGAAGAATTAACCATCAGTCCATCCCAATTCGGCTGGGTGGTTTCCGCCTACGCCTTCAGCGCAGGCATTGCCGGCTTGCTGGCTGCCGGATTTGCCGACCGGTTCGATCGCAAGAAGATGCTCCTTTTTTTCTACGCAGGCTTCATGATCGGCACCATCCTGTGCGCAGTAGCGAACGACTATCACTTCCTGCTCGTGGCGCGCATCATCACCGGATTGTTTGGCGGTGTGATCGGCTCGGTCAGCTTTGCCATCATCACCGACTTATTCAAATGGGAAGTGCGCGGGCGCGTGATGGGATTCGTGCAAATGGCCTTCGCGGCCAGCCAGGTGCTGGGGCTGCCCATCGGCCTGGTGTTGTCGAACCAGTTCGGTTGGCATTCGCCTTTCTGGATGATCTCGATTGTGGGCATCATGGTGGGCGGCATCATCGCCATTTACATGCGGCCGATTGCGGATCACCTGCAGCTGCAAACGCAGAAGAACGCATTCAAACATTTGAGCACCACCGTTTCCAACCCCACTTATCTGAAAGCATTTCTGGCAACCACCTTGTTGGCCACGGGGGGCTTCATGCTCATGCCTTTTGGCAGTGCCTTTTCAGTTTACAACCTCGGACTCACGATGGCACAACTGCCGCTGCTCTACGGCATTACAGGCGCATTCAATTTTCTTGCTGGCCCACTGGTGGGGAGGCTTGCAGACAAAACCGGCAAGTTCCCGGTATTCGTGGGCGGCACCATCCTCAGCATCATCATCGTGTTGGTTTATACCAACCTGGGCGTTACCCCCCTTTGGGCAATCATCATCCTCAGTGTGATCATGTTCGTTGGCATTACCTCGCGCATGATCTCCTCATCCGCCCTGCTTTCGGCAGTACCGGATCAGCGCGATCGTGGGGCCTTTATGAGCATCAGTTCGTCCGTGCAGCAAATCTCGGGTGGGATCGCCTCGGCCATTGCCGGAATGATTGTCGTGCAGGAAGGCACGGGCCCTTTGCTGCATTATCCCGCGTTGGGCATCACGGTGGTGGTCACCATGGTGATCTCCATCATCCTGATGAACCTTATCAACACCAAAGTTACCGGCCCCACCCGACCTGATGCACAACCGGCCTCTCCGCGACCGGCTGCCCCGGGTGCGCCTGCGCCTGTGGCGACCGTGGTGGAAAGCTAAAGTCTTCTTTTATATGCTGATGACGGCCACAGCCGGGCACTGACTTTCTGAAAGCAAAACCTTACCTTGCAGTATCTGATCCCTTACCTGTAAACTGCAAACCCATGAACAAGCGCAGAGAATTTCTGAAGAGTGCGGCCTTTGTTGGTATTGGCACTACACCTGCATTGCATGCACTGGAAAGTATGCTGGCCAAAGTCGCAAACGTGGCGCCCACTGAAGTAGCCAAAGACGAGGATTTCTGGGCCCAGATTCGCGGTGACTACAAACTCAAGTCCGACTACATTAACCTGGAGAACGGCTACTATTGTTTCTTACCTCAGCCCACGCTGGAAAATTTCATCAACCATGTGCGGGAGGTGAACTACCAGGGATCGTACTACATGCGCACCGTGCAGTGGGAAAACAAGAACAAGATGGCGAGCAAACTGGCTGAGCTGGCCGGCTGCGATGCCGATGAGCTTATCATCACACGCAATACCACCGAGTCGCTGGACCTTGTGATATCCGGCATCCATTGGGAAAAGGGGGATGAGGCCGTGATGGCAGAACAAGACTACGGTGCCATGCTCAACCAATTCAAGTTGATGGAAGACCGCTACGGGATTGTCAGAAAGGTGGTGTCTGTGCCCAATCATCCCCAATCGGATGAAGAGATTGTGGAACTGTATGCCAACGCGATTACCCCCAAGACCAGACTGCTGATGGTGTGTCACATGATCAACATTACCGGTCACATCCTGCCCATCCGCAAGATTTGCGACATGGCCCATGCGCATGGCGTAAAAGTGATGGTGGATGGTGCCCATGCGTTTGCACATATCAATTATTCGCTTGCCGATCTTGATTGCGACTTCTACGGAACCAGCCTGCATAAGTGGCTGAGTGTGCCGCTTGGTGCCGGGTTCCTGTACGTGAAGAAGGGAAATGCCAAACACATTTGGCCCTTGATTGCGGAAGGTCCCAAGGAAGAGGATGACATCATGCGACTTAATCACATTGGCACGCACCCGGTGCATACCGACCTGGCCATTGCCAATGCCATCGACTACTACCTGATGATCGGCCGCGACCGCAAAGAAGCCCGCTTAAGATTTCTACAGAACTATTGGGTCGACAAAGTGCGTGACCTGCCCCACATTGTTATCAACACGCCCAAGGACAAGCTGCGCTCTTGCGGCATCGCCAACGTGGGTGTCAAGAACATGAAACCCAAGGACCTTGCCGATACGCTCATCAGCAAATACCACATCTATACGGTGGCGATCGATGGTGCGGGGGTGCAGGGTTGCCGGATTACCCCCAATGTATACACGACACCCGCGGAATTAGATACTTTCGTGGCAGCGCTGAAAGATTTGGGTTAGCCTAGACTAAATTCGCACCGATTTCGTCTCTTTGTGTATTCCACAAATCAGGCGACTCATACACCATTTTAATCCCATTATGTCGAAGAGAAAAGTTAGCATTGGCCAGGTTTTTAAGACGATTGTTTGGCCCAGGCGGAAGATATTATTGTTCGGTTTCATCCTGATCGTCATCAGCAGGGTGTCCTCAGCGGTATTGCCCTACTCGGTAAAACCCATCATCGATGATGTGATCGGAAAAGGCGACCTGTCCAACCTGAACCTCATCCTGTTTGGAGTTTCTGCCTCCATCCTGGTATCTGCTGTGATCTCCTACGCGCTCACCATGTTGCTGAGTGTCGAAGCCCAACATTTGATATCCGTGCTTCGGGCCGATGTACAAAAACATTTGCTTCGGTTGCCCACGCGCTTCTTCGACAACCAACAGACAGGGAAGCTTGTGAGCCGGGTGATGACCGATGTGGAGGGTGTGAGAAACCTGGTGGGTACCGGCTTTCTTCAGTTAATAGGCGGAGTGTTGATGGCCATCATTTGTTTATTCTTTCTGATCAGCATCAGCTGGAAGCTCACGCTGTTCACGCTGTTGCCCTTGTCTGTTTTTGGTGTGATCTCCATGAAGGCGTTCAAGCGCATCCGCCCGATCTTCCGGGAACGGGGTGAGATTACCGCTGAGGTAACCGGCCGCCTCACGCAAACCTTCGGAGGCATCCGCGTGATCAAAGGTTTCAATGCCGCCAGGCCAGAGGCGGCCGTGTTCGAAAAAGGAGTGGAAAGAATCTTCCAAAACGTGAAGAGCAGCCTCACCACCACCAGCTTGGTAACGAGCACAGGCAGTTTCCTGTTTGGCGTGGCGTTGGTCGGCATACTTGGTATTGGCGGCTACATGCTGATAGAGCAAACACTGACACCCGGTGAGTTGACCCAATTCGCCTTCTTTCTGGGATTCCTGATCGCACCAATTTTCCAGATGAGCAACATTGGCAGTCAGCTCACAGAAGCCTTTGCCGGGCTCGACCGTACCGAGGAACTGATGAACACTCCCGTGGAAGACGATGAGACTGTCCGCACGATTAAAGTCGGAGAGATCCGTGGCGACATCGAATTCAAGGACGTGTCGTTTTCTTATGAGGAAGGGAAAGAAGTTGTGAGGGGTATCAGTTTTTCAGCTCCCGCAGGATCTGTAACCGCATTGGTGGGAACTTCCGGTTCCGGAAAATCTACTATTGCAGGGCTTGCCGCCTCCTTCCTGGTTCCGAAATCCGGAATCATCACGGTAGATGGATACGATCTTTCAAAGGTGAACCTCGAAAGCTATCGCAGTCAGCTCGGGGTGGTTCTACAGGATGATTTCCTTTTCGATGGCACCATACGTGATAATATTCTCTTCGCAAAGCCACATGCCACGGAGGCAGAACTGGAGGCCGCCATCCAGGGCGCTTACGTGAATGAGTTTAGCAGCAAGTTTGAAAAGGGACTGGATACAGTGATTGGCGAACGGGGCATCAAGCTTTCCGGTGGCCAGCGGCAGCGGGTGACCATTGCCCGGGCCATACTCGCCAACCCCAGGGTGCTATTACTCGATGAGGCAACTTCCAGCCTGGATACAGAGAGTGAGTCGCTCATTCAGGAAAGTTTGAAGCAATTGCTGAGAGGCAGAACAACCTTTGTGATTGCACACCGGTTAAGCACGATCAGGCAGGCGGATCAGATCCTGGTGATTGAGAACGGTCAGATTGCCGAGCAAGGGAAACACGATGAACTCATCGAAAAGAAAGGTCGCTACTTCGACCTGTATACTTACCAAGCCAGAATCTAGTGCGCGTGTGAAAATCCTTTGGCTTGAGTGGTTGTCCCGCTATCTTTAGTGGAAATCAAACTCATTCCCATGGCTTCGCTCGACACCCAAGAAATCAGGTCCCGTTTTCCGTCTCTGCAACGAACCGACAACGGCCACCCCATTGTCTACCTGGACGGACCCGGTGGCACGCAAGTTCCCCGGGAAGTGATCGATGCGATCTCAAGTTATTATAGTCGCTCAAATGCCAATACACACGGGATGTTCGTCACCACCCGCGAAACGGACGAGGTAATGTATGATGCCAGGGTAGCCATGGCCACGCTGCTTGGAGCCGCAGACGAGGCCACGATATCCTTTGGTCAGAACATGACCACCCTCAATTTTGCTCTGTCGCGGGCGATTGCGCGAGTGCTTCAGCCCGGTGAAGAGATCCTCATCACCCAGCTTGATCACGAGGCCAACCGGGGACCGTGGCTTGCGCTGAGGGAATTCGGCATCATCGTGCGCGAGGTGCTGCTTAAGCCCGATGGCACACTGGACTATGAGGATTTTGGAAGGAAGGTCAATGAGAAAACCAGGCTGGTGGCCATGGGGATGTCGTCCAACGCGATTGGAACGGTAAATGATGTTGCCTTCGCGAGAAAGCTTAGCTACCGTTATGGAGCGTGGCTCCTGCTGGATGCAGTGCATTATGCACCTCACTTCAGCATCGATGTGGAGGCCATGGGCTGCGATTTTCTTCTCTGCTCGGCTTACAAGTTCTACGGGCCCCATGTGGGCATACTGTATTCCAAGCCCGGTTTGCTTGACCGGCTGCCGACCGACCGCCTTCGCACGACAGATCAACGAGCCCCCTACTCCATTGAAACGGGCACGCTCAACCACGCGGCCATTGCGGGCGTGCTGGCCTCTGTGAAATTCATCGCCTCACTGGGAACAGGCCCATCGCTGCGCGACAAACTCGTCTCTGCGTACGCGGCCATTGCCGATCACGAGCACAAAGTGGCGAGCCGGCTGTTCACAGGGATTCAACGCATGGGGCAGGCCACCCTCCAGGGCCAGGATTTTGTTTCGCCCAATCGCACGCCCACCATTTCCTTTTTATGGCAGAACAAGACCGCAAACGAGGTTTGCCATCACCTGGCCAGGAAAAACATTTGTGCATGGGATGGTCATTTTTATGCGATCCGTGCCATAGAAATCCTGGGTGCCCTTGAGAAAGGAGGCGTTACCAGGCTTGGCATCTCGCTCTACAATACAGCCGAAGAAGTTGACCAGGTGCTCTCACATCTTTCCGAATTGAAGTGAAGGAAAAAGACGAGAACTAAATATTTCTTACTTCGTTTGAATTCACGAATAACTCTTAGCTAAATTTAGGTCGAACAAGCAAACTCACTCGCAAAGTCAGGGTGACGCAGGCTGTAAACACAAAACCAACAAGAAAAATGGCAAAGAAAAAAGCTAAAAAGGCGGCCAAGAAATCGAAGGCCAAAGCCAAGAAGTCGACCAAGAAGAAGGTAGCCAAGAAGGCTAAGAAGAAAGCGGCTCCCAAGAAAAAGGCTGCCCCTAAGAAAAAAGCTGCCCCTAAAAAGAAGAAGGCTGCGCCCCGGAAGAAAGCGGCTCCCGCGCCTGCACCCGCACCAGCGCCAGCGCCTCCTCCGGCACCTTCAACCGACAGCGGCATGGGCGGTGGCATGGGCATGTAATGTTCTTACACCGAGCGTATCAAAGCGATTGAATTTTCAATCGCTTTTTTTTTTCTGAAAGTCCTTCCCGTTGATAGAGATCGCTAAGGTTTAAGAGAAAAATTTTTTCTACGTGCTCTATGGCGACAGTTGCGGGTGCTTAGCGTCTGTTATCAGTTTTATTTTCGGGGTAACATCCACCAAAAAAAGCGCGACCTTTTAATTATTGGACGCTAATGTCTTTAACTTCTCCAGTCTTTTTTGCAGACGCTCCATTTCTGCCCTTCTTCGTTCCATTGCTATTTCTGGTTTGAGTTTAGGCTCACGATAAGGTACTTTGTCTCTCAGGATATGGTATGCGCAGGTCAGGATATCGTGGCCAATGGCCATGGCTGCCTTTTTCTTTCCTCTCCTGAGTGATAGTTTACTGTATTTGAAAGCTAAATGGGTATTAAGTGTATGAGAACTTGCCCACGAGGCTTCAATCAAAGTTGTTTTCAGATAGTTGTTACCCTCTGTTACGCGGGAAGATTTCTGTTTACCTGCACTCTGGTGGACTCCCGGACAAACACCAGCCCATGAGGCAAGGTGCTTGGCCGAAGGAAACGCGGCCATGTTTGTCCCAATTTCAGATATTATGCCAACAGCTGATTGATAAGAGATCCCTGGAATGGTTTGCAATAAGGCTAAGTCGTTTTCAATGTTTTGCGCATTTAAAGCAATTTGGTTCTCAACGCGGCCAATAAAGGAATTTATTGAGTGGATCGTATCCATGATCAGGGTAATCATAAATCGGTGATCTTCAGTAAACCGGCCGTGCAGAGCTTTTTGCAATTGATCTTTCTTACGCACCAGCGAGCCTTTAGCCAAATTTGACAATACAATCGGATCGCTGATTCCCTTGATTAAATGCTCGATGATGGCTTGACCTGTTTTAGAGAACACATCGCTCACCACACTCCCTAGTTTGAGGTTGGCATCTTCGAGTATGTTTTGAAGCCTGTTCTTCTCCCGTGTCCTCTGATTGATGAGTTTCTTTCGGTGCCTGTAAAGGGCCTTTAACTGCCGAGTCCTTGAGTCAGGCACAAAACTGCGTTTCAAAAGGCCACTTAATAGCAGTTGGGCAATCCATTCGGAATCTTTTTTATCCGTCTTATGGCCTGGAACATTCTTAATATGACGGGCATTAACCAGTAGGATATCAAATTGTCCCTCTAATACGTGATAAACTGGCTTCCAATAAACCCCAGTACTCTCCATGGCAACATGAGTGACCCCTGATTCTCTGAGCCACTCAATCAAGAGTTCCAAATCACAGGTAAACGTCCCAAATGTGCGAGTCTGTTCTTGTAATCCTGTACCACGGATTGTGCCCACTACCGTATCTTTGTGAACATCGAGGCCAGCGCCTCGTTCAATGATTTGAGGGAATTCTACTGTTGCCATAATCGTAACTGTTTGGTTTGCACCTATAGTTTACGACTTTCATTGGTGCGGGTGAATTCCCTCAATTCATCTTAGTTTTATTACCAATAGGCAGGGCAAGCCAGGCCCTGGTGGATGCGGGGGATCTTGATGCGGTAGTTGATCATGAGCTCATGCGATCCATTGGAGAACTGGTTGAGCGCTGAGGTAGTAAAGTCGTAGCCGTAACCCACATGGAAATTGTCGTTGAGCTGGAGTTCGAACAAGCCGACAATACCGTCATTGAGACGATACGAGATGCCTAGACCCACCGCGTTGTACAAGATCACCGTGTTATTAATGTCAAAACTCAAAGGAGCATGATCCTGAAAACGGATGAGGCTCGAGGGAAAATACTTGACGTTGGCCGAGATTTGCCGGTTGATGCCGGCCATCACATAATAGTATCGGTTTTGTCCGGATAGGCTTTGCCCCCCTTCGAGGGGGTTAAACACCGGGTTGTTGATGATTTGCGGCACAGAAAAACCAAAATAGAAATCATTTGTATGATAAAAGGCGCCCGCACCCACATTGGGTGCAAAATCAAAAATGACTCCCGTAAGGTTAGGGTCGGCCTGTGACTTCAGATTAAGCAGGTTATAATTCGAACGAAGGTTGTTGAACCCGCCCTGAAGTCCCATGGAAACGGTGGCCTTGTTCGGTAGCAGAATCTTGTATGAGTACACGCCATAAAAGGAGAAATCATTATGGATCCCGATTTGGTCGTTGGCAATGATGACCCCTAAACCCATCTTCTTCTTCAGAAAACCGGAGTGAATGGTGGCCGTAAGTGTTTTCGGGGCGCCTGGCAAGTTTACCCATTGGTTGCGATAGATGGCAGTGGCACTTAATTGTACATGCGTGCCGGCATAGGCAGGATTTACCAGCAGCGGATCAAACATGTATAATGATTGCACAGGGCGCTGCTGGGCCATCAGCCCGCTGGCGCACAACATGATCAATCCAACGAAAGTCCGCCTGATCATCTGTCTAATTCAAGGTATCCGGCCAGGGGCTTTGAGCCATCGCGCTTGTCAATGATGTAGAAGTAGGTACCCACCGGTAAATCAATTCCCTGCAAATAAAGACCCTTCTCCCCCACGCCCTTAAAGGATCGGTCTGCGTTGTCGTAGCCATCAATCTCATACACAAGAATACCGCTTCGGTTGAAGATCTTCACGTTGTTGCTAGGGAAATTGCTTATACAATCGATTATAAACACGTCATTCTGCGCATCCCCATTCACCGACATGCCATTGTAGGGACCGATTTCAGTAGGCACCTCCGCCTCACCCTGATTGGTACATCCTTCGGTCGACACCACTTCTGCCCGGTAGAATCCCGGGAAGAGGTCGTACAAGGCATCGCCAGTACCCACCGGGGCGTTCGTTGCCATATCATACCAGTCGACCTGTTGCAGCACCACATCGGCAACCGTTAAGGTTAGGATTACCGAACCGATGCCGGTGGGCTTGCCCACATCCGAGCAATAAGATGGTGTGGTGTCAATTCTGAATTCAGGTATCAACCGGGCGTCTTTCACTTCTACCACTGCGGGTTGAGACACGCACCCGGTAATGTCGTCTGTAGCGGTAACGGCATACTGGCCGATATCGCGGTCGCGATAATCTACCCCGGTGAAGTCGATTCCGCCAGCGACCGCATTTCCATCATACCAGTCGAAGGTATAATTGAAAGTGGTTCCGCCCACGTTGGCCGTCACCCAACCATTGGGGGCAATGCAATTTGTCCTGTCAAATACCACGATGCCGGTAGGCGTAGGAGGTGTAACTGTAGCGTCAGTAATCACACCACCACCGTCCGCAAAGCAGCCTGTAAAGTTGTTGGTAACACGAACCACATAGTCTCCGGCAACTTGTCCAATTAACACGTTGTTGGACACGATTGGTGCAGGTGGTGTGGCAGGTACAGCCGTGCCACTGAACCAGTCAAAAGTATAGCCGCTGATCTTGTTGTTGTCAGCGGTGGCGGCCAGCTGGCCGTTGGCGCGAAGCGGATCACAGTTGGTCATCGGGTTGTTTTCCACCACGGCAATCACGGGCGGTGTACGCTCGTCCCTTACCTCTTCGGTGAGCACAGCCGTACAGCCCGTATTGTTGTCGGTGATGCGTACGGTATAGAAACCTTCGCTCAACCCATTCTCAACGAAATTCACTGTGAAACCCGGCACAAGTCCCATGTTGGGCACGTCTGGCGGATTGGCCAGGTTGGGTGTAGCGCCAAAATAAAGGGCAGAAGTGAAATCGTAGGGGAACGGATATGCCGGGCTGATGTCTATCACCCTCGCCAACATCGAACCATCCTGGCCCACGCAGAGTGTTCTGGGTTGGCCACCCAGGGAAATCACAGGGGTAAACTGAGGCGCTTCGTTTGGAACAATGAACAAGGAAGAGGCGGTACAACCCGTGGTGGTATTCAATACATCAACTGAATAATCTCCGGCAAGCAGGTTGCTGATCGTAGAGGTAGTTCCGAATGTGGGACCGGTGAGATCCAATGTATTGTACCAGGTAAACTGGTAAGCGGGATTCGCATCGGTCTGCCCATCACCTGTGGCCGCCAGGGCTGCCGTGCCTGTGGCCGCCATGCAACTGATCTGTGGCACGGTCTGCGCAATGTTTACCACCGGATAAATGATCTGTTCATCGTCAATTTCCATTTCGGTAGGCCCTGACTTACATAAAGTTGAAAGATCCGTAACGGTGACAAAATACTTACGGGGGGTCAGCGAAGTAATCAGCGGAGTAGTGGTGGGCAGTATGTTCGCGGGTGTAAAGTCGTCCGCAAACCACTCATAAGAGAAATCGGTGCCCAGCACCGCGCCTGTGATCGGAGGACCTCCACCGATCGAAATGCTCGTCACTTCACCGGTACCAGATGCCAGACAGTCCAAAGGATCGGTGGTGACAATATCGATGATATTAGGAAGGCTGATGGTGAGATCGAGATTCACCGCCAGGTTGGACGTGAACGAACATCCGGTTGCTCCATTGGTTACTACCAGCACATAGTTGCCTTCAAATGCGTTATCCAATTGGTTGGAGTTGTTGGTAGCCGAGATGGTCGTTACTCCGGGCAGGGCGCCCCCATTCAGCGTCCAGGCAAATCCATAATTATCTGTGTTGGTTCCATCCTGCTCAAAGGCATCGGCAACCACCACTCCATTCGGATTAAGGTTGTCGCAGCTTGAATTGGGCTGGAACGTGAATGACGACCTCGGATCTTCATGCGTATCAAGCACCTCTACACGGAATGGAGGCGTAACGCAACCGCTTCCTGGCGCAGCCCCGGCATTTTTCCGGCCGATTACAAAATAAGTGTCTGCGCCAATGGTCGCGAAGTTACCGGTATTCAATGTGGGCGCGGTGATCAACGTGCTGGTGCCATCGACCAGTGCCGGGCTTGTTACGCTGCCACGGTGCCATTCGAACGTATAGTTGCCCACCACGCCTGAGTTCAGGGATGTAACCGAAATACTACCATCCGGAAAGCAAATGGCCTGATCGGTCTTGTTGACTGTCAGAATGTCGACAGGCTGAGGTTTAGACTGAAGCGTAACGACTCCGTTGGTGATACATTGGGTGGTCACGTTTCTCACCGTCACGTTGTAGAGGCCCGGGCCTACTACATCCGGTGCCGCGGTTACAAACGGGCTTGCTGCATTGACCACATTGGCCACGCTGCTTCCTGCCGGCACTGCCGTCCATGTGAAATCGTAGTTAGACCCAACGCCAGGCCCAGACGCGGTGTTCGCGGTCACGGTAATCTGTCCGTCAAAGTTATTGTCACATGCCGTGCTGGAGACCGTGGTGATGCCAATGGTCGGGTCCACGCTTACATCCTCGATCTTCACTTGCAGCGGAGCCGATTCACAACCCGAGCCCGGACTTGTGTTTGGATTTCTCCTGGCGCGAACCAGGTAAGTACCTGCCCCGATGGAGGCATGATTTCCGATGTTCAGGTTCGGGGTAGTCGCTGTGGGGATGGGTGTGCCCAGGCTGCCCAGGAACCATGAATAAGTGAAGTTAGTCGCCAGGTTAGGCAGATCAGAGATGTTGTTAACCGTTACGTCATCGACTTGTATTGCGCCATCTGGCGAACACAATGCCTGGGGTGTTGGTGTAGCCGAAACGATGACCACCGGCACCTGGCTTCTTAAGATCGTTCCGGTGGCAGCCGCAAAACAGCCGGTGATATTATTGGTAGCGGTAAGGGTGTAGGTGCCATCCTCCAGCAGGGTGTACAGTTCATTGCCCACTGCATTGGGCGGACTTGGAGGTGTGGTTGTGGAAGTGACGACCCAGGTATAGGTATAGTCGGCAAACTCGCCTGGTGTACCTGCCTGCGTGGTGGCTGATGTTTGCATGCGGCCCTCAAAGTTCACATCGCACGCGGTATTGGAGAAAGGGGTAAGCGCCACCACCGGGTCTACAGACGTATCGTCCAACTCAATACGCAACGGTGCAGATGAGCAGCCAGAACCAGGGTCCGTGTTGGGCCTGCGCGTGGCGACCACATAATAAGTTCCCTGACCAATGGTTGGATAATTGGCGCTGGTGATCTGATCCACGATGATCTGAACCGCCCCTCCGTCAACCAACGGTGCAGTGTTAGGATCATTCCTAAACCAGGTGAAATCGAAGTTGCCCGTGCCACCCTCGGAGGCGCCATTCAAGAAAGTGTCTGTCACCGTAATGGTTCCATCGGGTGTGCACAATTGTTGTGGAATGGTGGAAGCCGTCATGGTAAAGATCGGAGGCGTGATCTTGCTAATGGTTGTATTGGCAATTTGCTGGCAGCCAGTCACTTCGTTGATTACCGTTACAGTAAACGTGCCGTCCTGCAGGTTGTTGGGAGTTAGGTTTGCCACACCTGATTCACCTGCAGTATTGGGCGGGGGAGCAACTGAGGATGTCCAGTTGTAGGTATAGGTGCCGCCATTGCCCGGACTCACATCGGGTGGCCCAAAGACGACTGGTGTAACGGCATCGATTTGAATCTGGCCTTCGAAGTTGCCATCACAGGAAGTGTTGCCGAAAGGCGTGAGCGTGACAGTGGGCTTCACGGTATGATCAAGCACGATGGCCTTCAACGGTGCGCTAAAGCAACCCACGCCACCTGTGCCGCCTGCGTTGGCCACTTTGGTTGCCACCACCCAGTAATTACCAAACGTGGTGGGTGAAGTTGGCAGCGGAGCACCGACATTCGAAAGTATTTCACCTCCTTTCGCTGCGGTTCCATCACCTATCGCCTGGAGCACCCTCGTACCGGGATTCAAACTGATGTCGGTATACCAATCAAACTGATAATCATCCAGGAGATCGGCCGGTCCGGATGTCAATTGAATGGTAGTTATTTCAACACTCGCGGATGTCTCAAGCGCGGGCGTACAAAACTCTGCATCGCGTATCGTTACGTTGCCGTCTACCAACTCCGAAACCACAGGGGTGTCAAGCACCGTGAAAGACTTCACGGTGGTACAACCTGTGGAGGCAGTCACGGTGAAGGTGTAGGTGTTGGGCCCCAGCGACCCTGCGATGTAGTTGCCGGAAGGCTGAGCCAGCAGCGGGAAGCCCGCATTTGGATCGGGGTTCATGTCGATGTCGAATGTGGGTACGGTAAGGTCATCGGGGTCTTTGTCGACATTCAAAGTGATCTGCCCGTCAAATGACGCCATGTTGCAGGCCGTGTTAGACACCACTGACCCCACCAACGTAACAACGGGTGGCAATGCGTTGGCATCAATGATGAAACCCTCGGTGACAGAACAGAAACTGCCGGTGTATTGCTCTTCGACCTCAAGCTCGTAAGAACCCGGAGGCAATGTGTTGTTAACCAGGAATGGATTGACGGGATCCACCGGAATGAGATCGGCCCCTATTTGCACTCCGTTTTGAAATAATCTTACGATGTAGTCAGTCTGATCGGTACCGGGTGGCGCAGTTCCGGGGGAAACGATTTGCAAAGACACCTCACCGTTTCCGGTATTGTAAGGACAGATCGTTGAATTGACTGTCGTAATGAGGTTAGTGTGTGAATTGATAAATGGCAGGGTAATAGACCTGAAATTCTTGCAGCCGTTGGACTGATCAGTTACTTCCAGGGTATACACACCTTCTGTCAAGGCATTGGGTGTAGGTGAGGTTACGAAGGGTGCGGCCGGATTGAACGTTGGCGGGTTTGTAAAGTAGTCAATTGGCCCGCTGTTGGTCGGTGCGCCATCAAACCAATCGAACGTAAAGCCAAGCGTGGTGGGTCCTCCACCGTTATCGGCAGTAGAATTGAACGCACCGTTGGCATCGCCACAAGTATTTGGGAACGATGTGATGTTAATATTGATTGCAATGGGCGCCACCGTTAGCGCGACAGGTGTAATCACCTGCTCCGATACGCAACTCGTGGTATTGTTGACCGCCACCACCGTATAGTCGCCCGGGATGAGGTTGAGGTAGTTGCCGTTGCCGTTCGCATTGAAATCATTGTTGGCGATCACAAATGGGGCATCTACCGCATCGTTGCCGTTGTACCAATAAAATGTAAATCCTGCTACGCCCCCGCCCACACTGGCGTTCAGCCTGCCGTTGGGTACATCACATCGTGTTACATTGCTGGCCACGACTACCGCCACCACCGGAATCGTGAGTACCTCATCCAGGAAGATGGTCTCCGTGTTGGTGCAGCCCGTTGAGGCGCGTGTCACGTCCACGGTATAAAACTTATCACCTTCCAACTGATTAATCGATCCGCTCACGTTGGGAATCACCGTGCTGGTGGCATCATCGGTCCAGGTGAAATTATATCCGGCCAAGGTGCCGGGCCCGCCACCGATCGCAGTCTCATCAATGGAGGCAGACAAAACTCCATTTGGATTCAATGCATCGCATGACGTTTGGTTCGTTTCAATGATGTTAATTACCGGGATGAACAGGTTGTCCTTGATTTCAGTGACCACCGGAGGGGAAGTACAATTGAGCGTATTGTTGATGATCGTAGCCGTGTAGAAACCGGCCTGCCTGTTCAGCAATGATGAACTGGTTTGACCTGCAATCGGGCTGGTCATATCGGTACCTGTGGACCATGCATAAGAATAGGTATGCCCACCCAAGCCGTTTGCATCCGTGAACGAAGAGGTGATTTGACCATCGTAATTCGGAGCGGGCACACAAATCGTGTTGTCTTGTGGGGTAAGCGTCAACACCGGGAGCGCCTGATTGTCGGCAAGGATGCCTGTGCTCGTATTGGTACATCCCGTTGCATTGGTATAAACTTCCACGGTGAAATTCGAACCCCCTTGCTGGCCGCCCACGTTGGCAGTCGAGCCTACCTGCGGGTCGGTGATGCTGTTTCCATTAAACCACCTGAAGGTGTAACCAATGGTAGTCGTGGGACCTCCCAGATCCACTACGGCATCCAATACACCATTGGGTGTACCACCCGCGCAGTTGGTCGAAGGCGTAAACGTGGTGATGATGACCGGCAACACCTGGTTGTTGATGATCTCGGTGGTAACCGGATCGGAGGTACAATTGAGTGTGCTATTGGTAATGGTGGCAGTGTAGAATCCACCATTGCGACCGCTAAGGCCAGGGCCTGTTTGCCCTGCAATGGGGCTGGTCATATCGGTACCCGTTGACCACGTATAAGTGTAAGAGTGTGTGCCCAACCCATTTGCATCCACAAAAGAGCTTGCAATAGAACCATCGAAACCAATCAATGGATCACAAACCGTATTGTCGCTTGGTGTAAGGCTGATGCTGGGAAGTTGGCTGTTATCAACCAGTGTTACGGAAGTAACACTGGTACAACCGGTGTTATCATTATAAACTTCTACAGTATAGTTGGTTCCGCCTTGCTGACCATTTACCGTGGCGGTGGTGCCTACTGACGGGTCCGCGGTGGTGTTTCCATCAAACCATTCAAAACTATACCCTGTGGTGGTGGGACTACCCCCCTCGTCCACCACAGCGGCCAATACACCGTTGGGTGCTCCACCCGGACAATTGGTAGAGGGTGTCAGTGTAGTCTGGATAACAGGGAAAATCTGATTATTCACTACTTCGACCGTCACGGGATCAGAAGTACAATTCAAGTTTGAGTTCGTGATCGTGGCTGTATAGAAGCCTCCGTTTCTTCCCCCAAGGGCCGGGCCGTTTTGTCCCGCGATGGGGCTGGTCATATCCGAGCCGGTAGACCAAATGTAATTGTACGAATGGCCTCCCAACCCATTGGCATCGACAAACGAACTGGCGATGGATCCATTGAAACCGATCAATGGGTCACAAATTGTATTTGGGGATGGCGTAAGCGTAAGTACCGGCAACGCGCTGTTGTCGGGCAACAATTGTGTGAGCGTGTTTCGACAGCCGGTCGAATTATTAATGGCCTCCACCGTAAAGTTCTGCCCCCCCTGCTGTCCGTTGACAATAGCGGCTGAACCTACCAGCGGATCGGTGGTGCTATTTCCCTGGTGCCAATTGAAGGTAAAACCTGTCGTAGTCGGTGTACCGCCTACGTCAACCGCGCCATCCAACACACCGTTCGGGGCCCCACCGGCACAATGGGTCGATGCGATGAGGTTGGTAAGAATTGCAGGCAACACCTGGTTGTTTACCACCTCCTCGGTAACGGGCACCCCGGTACAGAATAAATCCGTTCTCTCTACTACTACCGTGTAGTAGCCGCCATCGAGTTGCGGCAACAGCGGGTCCTTATCGTCCGCCACCGGAATGGTTGGATCGGTAACCAGCGATCCTTGATGCCAGGTAAACTTGTAGTTGGTAAAATCCGACACAGGATTGCCTGCAAAAGTGACCGAGGCCGACATTTGGCCATTGAAGTTCGTGCCTGCAAAGACAGGATCACATATGGTATTGGGCGTGGGCGTTAATGTGACGACCGGGACATTGATATTTTCAGAGATGATCAGTTTGCTGGTTGACGAACAGTTAAGGGCTGAGGTAACCCGCACCGTATAAAACAGTCCACCGCCTTTTACGTTGTTGGCAGTTTGCCCGTTTGTGCCCGACACGCTCGTGTGTGCATTGGCCGGCAAAGTATTGTCACCTTCAAACCATTCGAAGGTAAAGTCGGCCGGGTTTTGCGGAACGCCACCGATTTGCGGCTCCGCCATTAAGATACCGTTCGGCTGGGCCGGATCGCAAGAAGTTTGCGGGGCGATCTCGGTGATCACAGCAGCGGGTGTCACCGTTTGGTCCAGCACTTCCACAATTGGCGAAACACCCGACACACATTGTGTGGAGATTTGCTCAATTTCTACCTGGTAAAATCCTACAGGCAAGCCCGTTCTGGTTTGCCCTGTACCATGTACCGGAGGCAAAATGGAACCACGGGTGCTGGTGGCATTATCATAGAAGTACCAATCGAAGGTGAATCCAGCGGGATCCTGAATGACAGAGTTAATCAACGCATCGGCAGAAACCGATCCGCTATTGGGGTTGTTACAGTCCACCACATGCTGTAGCACCTGGGCTTGTACATCGGGAATTTGAGGGCCATTGACTGTGGCCGGGTCAGATGCTTTCGTACATCCGTCTTTGGTTACCAACACCACATAGTTACCGGCCGACAGGTTGTTGGCGATCGGGCCGGTAATGCCCAGCGGGTTCAGCGATATGTCATACCACTCGAAGGAGAAGCCCGTGTTGCCACCCGCGATCACTGCCTCGAGTTGTCCATTGGCGGGGCTACATTGGGTTTGATCCGACAGTACATTGATGGTTACATCGGGATCATTGCCCGTGCGGATGACCACTTCGCTGATGGGATCGCTGGCACAGCCTTTTTCGGTGTTGGTGATCACCAACGTGTAAGTACCCTCTGGAATGCCCGTGAGGTTTGGCGAGGTGCCTTGGGGAGCGGCAATGGGCGTGGACGTATCCGGTCCTGCATACCATTGGAATGCAAAGGGGCTGTAGTCAAAAGTTTCTACCCCACCCTTAAACACATGGGCCCGCAGTTCACCATTGTCCGGGGCGCTATTGATGCACTTGAAGTTCTCACTTACTTTTTCAATGGTGGTGGTAAATGGATCGGGGGCGATATTGATAATGTAGGTATTGTTGGCGATCGAACATTCATTGGGTGAATCAATCACGAGCGGCAAGGTACCATCGCTGTAAAGCACAATGTACAAGTCAAAGACAATCCCTGGCCCGTTGAATGCGGTGGACGGAGTAACGAGCGTTGCGCCCACCTGCAGGTTATTTACGACCAGCGTAGTCGTGTGGAGTAACGTTCCTCCTGCATTGGGATCGCCATTGAAAAACGCGACCGGCACGTTGTCGGTAATGGGCAAGTCACCGCTGTTGACAATATTGAAGAATGCGGAAATTCCCAGGTCACCGCAAATCGGTGGCGTAATCACCACCGCTGGCGTATACGTACCATCCCCATCCGAGTCGACTCCCGGATTGGCAGGGTCGTCACCAAAGAAGGCCAGGTCGGGAGCAGGAAATACCGGACAACCATTGGCGTTGAGAAATGGCACCTGGTTAAGGAACACGTTCATCGGCATTTGCGGACCGGGTGTACCGTTCGGACATGGAGCCGTGCTGAAGATGAGGTTTTGCTGCAACTGCGGGAACGGCAGTGTGAGATCGTCTTTGATGTTTACTACAAAGTAGCCCGGCTGATTCCATACTTTTCGGGTGGGTAACCATTGACCGCCATTGGTAAAGAACAACCGCACCTCTCCCAATGCCTGCTGCTGAATGGGGTCATTGATGTCAAAGGAATTGTTCCGGTTACACGGCACGCAAATATCCGTTGCGCCATCGCCATTCACATCGGCAATGATCGGCCCTTCCGTATAGGTATGGGACTGACAGGTGGCGCTCCACAATTTGTTAGTTCCCGTGGCACCGTCAACCACCACCAACTCTTGCGAATCCCGATACACCATTTCCGGTTTTCCATCATTGTCGAAGTCATAGATGGTGGCCGTGAGTACGCCAGACCGCGAGTCATTCACCGTTCTTGGCCCTGCCCACAGGGGTACAATGTTTCCCCCGGCATCGGTGGTCATGCACCACAACCTTGCGCCTGCCATAAAGGTAAGGTCTGTTTTGCCATCTCCATTGGCATCTCCAAGATTCACCCGTCCCGTGCCCCAGGGCCAGCCAGTTCCAGGGTATAACGGATCTGGCGGCAGGAAATGGGACACGGTACCATTTGTGACATTCCAATAGAATACAGCGGTGGCGCCAAGGTTGCTGTTCAATGCACCCGAGATGACTACGTCAATATTGCCGTCCCGGTCGATATCTGCCACGCTGCACATGCTGTGGGTGTCGATGCCGTACTCGACCGGATCATTTGCCAACTTCACAAAACACTTGTTGGCCGAGATTGCATTCATGTCATGAATCATCGTGAGCGCGGCCGGGGCTGCAGGACTCCGGTTGGTCAAACTCGGGATGCTGAAGATCTTGGTCCCACACACCAACTCCATCACAGAACTTCCGGAGATGTTTACCGCTACCGGCCCTGACGTAATGTCCAGGTCCCAGTTTCCATTTGAAGTAGCCAGTAATTTCCCCGTCTCAGCAGCGTAAATCCTGTCGCGCAAATAGATCTCCGCCTTGCCATCACCATCCATGTCGGCAATACCTGGTACGCCCGGCCGGTCGGGGCCGATCACCACGGCATCATAAAGGGGCACGAGCCCGCCAAACTGGTATTGAAAGGCAACCAGATAAAAGCAGGTTGGCGGGGTACTCGGGTTACCCCCCCGGTTGCTGACAATTCCGAAAATCTCCGCCTTGCCGTCTTTATCGATGTCGGCAATCAAGTTTTCATGCTCGAAAAGCAAATTCTTCGGATTGCATCCACCTGAACCATTGAAAATTTTGGCACCCTGACCAGTCGTTTTAAAATCCGCTTTGATGTCGCCCGCGTCACTTCCATCTGGCTGACCATCGGAAGTCGCTACCACGCGGATGGTTGAATTCCATTTTGAAGTAATGACAGCATCGGGAATTCCATCACCGTCCACATCACCCACAGAGACTTTTGATTGTGTATCGGCTGTGTTCTGGCCTGAGACGGCCGGGGCTCCAATGCCGGCAAACGGGCTCTGGCCGGGTGGTGGTGTGATGCTGCAATTGGAGCTTTCACCCACGAACGCGAGGCCATAGTAAGTGGCGCAATTCGGATCAGCTGAATCCACCAACCCATCGCCATCATTGTCGGCAGCATCGAAGCAATTGCAACCTTTTTCCTCGCTTGCCGGGAAATTGCAAAACGGGTCGTTACAGTCTACCAGACCGTTGCCATCGTTGTCGATGCCATCGTTACAAACCTCAACAGACTGCCCTAACGAAACCTGGGCAAAAAATAATAGTAAGAGCAGGAGATTTAGCGACCAAAAACCCTTTTTCCCTTCCATTTAACACGATCAAGTTCAGTTTAAGCACCCAAATCTTCGAGCCAACCAATCCGAAATTTACACTTTTTAACGGGTTACCAATACATGTCCCGCAAGCGGCTGATTATCCGGACAGGCGATCAAATAATAGTAGGTTCCCTGAGGTACATCTTTACCTTTATGGGTGCCGTTCCAGAGGTTTTTGTAACCGGTTTCGCTGAAAATCTTCCGCCCAGCTGCATCATAGATCGTTAAAGTGCAGTCGCTGTAATTTTCGATGCCGGGGATTACCCAGAAGTCATTCACGGCATCTCCATTGGGAGAAAACGCATTCGGAACATTCAACACAATCGCGCTGCCATCCACTTGAATTGTGATGGTTTCGGTAGCAGTACAACCGCCATTGAGCGAGCCTGCAACCGTATAGGTGGTTGTGACCACCGGGGTGGCAACCGGATTGGCAATCAGGCTGTCGCTCAGGGTACTGCCGGGTGACCATTGGTAGCTATCCGCCCCGGTGGCTGTCAGCTGTACAGATTCCCCCGGTGCCACAGAGGTCTTGTCTGCGGCTACTGTCAGGGCCGGTGTGGGTCCAGGATCGATGGTGACAGAAGCCGTACCCGCGCAGCCATTGCCATCAAGCGTGTTCACATCATACGTTCCCGGTTGATTAACTGAAATCGTGGGTGTCGTTTCCGTGGTACTCCAGTTGATAGACGTGAAGGTGCCGGTAATTGAGAGGTCTGCTGTTTCGCCCGGGCAAATCGCAGTAGCGGATGCGGTGATGGCAGGCAACGTGGCGGCAGCCACCGAGACGTTTTGATTGGCCGTATTGGAACAGCCCGTGGTGCCGGCATAGGTCACGGTCAACGACACGTTCGCGGTCTGCGCGGTTGTGTAAGTGTGAGTAGGATCCGATTGCGTAGAGGTAGCACCACCGCCAAAGTTCCAATCGAAATTGGGCGTGGCTCTTGAATCAACCGTTGACGTATTTGTAAACTGAATAGGTGTTTGTGTGCACGCAGTAGCCGGAGCTGTGAAAGAAGCCACAGGCATCGACAAGATGGTGACCGGCAGTGTACTCGTCACCACTGAACAACCCAACGAAATATTCTGAACGCGCACGGAGTAGCTGCCCTCCTGGGTGGCGCTGAATGAAGTACCTGTTTGGCCCGAAATATCTGCCCCATCTTTAATCCACTGATAACTATGACCAGCCACATTATTGACGGTAAGCGTGACGCCCGAACCCAGGCACGCGGTGGCATTGGCTGGTGTGCTCGACACGCTGAAGCTTTGGAGGCTGGCAATATCCACGCGGAGGGTTGCCACGTTGCTGTTACACGTGCCATTGCTAACCTGCAGCGTATAGTCGCCCGCGGCAGCTTCCGTCACGTTCGCAATTGTCGGGTTCTGTAATGCAGAAGTGAAGCCATTTGGACCGGCCCATGCATAGGTAACGCCCGTGGCCGTAGTGTTCAACTGAAGCGTTTGGCCTGTACACACCGGGGAGTTAGACGAAATCGCTGGATCAGATGGCAACGATCCGGATCCGGACGCCACCGCCAGTGCAGCAGACGTGGTAACACAACTGCCGGATTCGGATGTGGCCTCCACCGTGAAACTTCCTGCCGTGGTGATATCGAACGAAGGAACCGCGCCTGTGCCGATACTGCCTCCTGACTCTTTCCAGTCGTAGGTGCTCACTCCAAAGCCAGGTATGGAATTCAATGTGATCGTTTGACCTGGACAGATTGTTAGCGGGGGTGGGTTGACAATATTGGGTACAAAGCAATTTTGATTGCGAAGAACTTGAAGGGTGAATGTAGAAGTGGCCGTGTTGAAAGACGTGAAGGCGATATCAGGTTTCGCATCTCCATCCAGGTCACCGACCCTTACGTTCCTTGTCGGATTATTGGTAGCAATGTCTACCTTGGTGAATGACACGGGGCTGTTGGTGCCGCCATGAAGAAAAACATTGAGCTGATTTTGGTTCCTGACGGCCACGATAATATCCACATCCTGATCGCCATCAATGTCACCTACATCCAAACCCCAGGCACCATTTCCGGTCGACAGCGTTGTGGTAGATCCAAATGCAATATTTCCTGATGTGCTTGAATTATATAGGATGATCAACTGATTTGTGAGCGTGCTGGTAGCCGCAAGGTCAAGCAACCCATCCTCATTGAAGTCGGCTGCCTGCAAATCGTTGAGCGCGATCGCCAGGTTGATTTGAACAGGAGGGGAAAAACTTACGGTACCGCTGCTGGTATTGCGCAACACGTAAATATTGTTTGATTGAAACTGATTGATGACGATGTCCGGCTTCTTGTCACCGTCCATATCCTGAATGTCCAATCCGTAGGTGGTGGCAGCGCTCGATATGGTAAATTTCAATGGCGTTGGATTGATATTAATCACGCCACCTGCGGACTGATTCAAAAACACATAGAACTGATTGTTGAATGAGTTTGATACAATAATCTCCGGCTTTCCATCTGCGTTCAAATCATGGATCGCCACCGATCGGGCAAAGTGACCAATATCCAGCACCCGGGGAATAAACGCTCCGAACGACAGCGTACCTGGCGTGCTGGTGTTGGGTAAAATGAAGATTTGGTTTTTGGTCGACCCTGTACGCGAGGCCACCAGGTCTGGTTTTCCATCACCATTCAAATCACCGCAGGTTATTCGTTCCGTAGGTGCCCCCAAATTCAGAGCCGGCAAATTGTTCCTATCGAAAAGCGAAAATGTGGGAGCGCCCACGGTGCTTTGGTTTTTTAGAATGATCAGGTCGGGGGCCAGCCCATCGCTCACCAGGTTGAACTTTGTGGCTGCCACATCGGGTTTGTTATCACCATCCAAATCACAAGTACACAAATCAAACAATTCGGTGGTTGCCGAGAATGAGATCGGTGCGGCAAGCAGTGCGGGATTAAAAGTGGTGCCGCTGTAGTAGGGATCGAACAATCCTGCCGTTTTGGTCGAAAGCCGGGTCGAGAGGTTCAACACTTCGATGTTGCCCGATTTGGCAGCGGCTGGTACCTCCACCTCAATACCCAGGGTTGAGGAAGAAACGATGGTACCTTTGGCATGTTCGAAAATGACTTGCAACTGCGAGGGCGTGCTGCTGAACCCTGCACCCGAAATCACGATCCGCTCTGTAGGATAACCAGAAACTTTTGACACCGAGTTAATCACCGGGGGTTGTGCCATCGTGAGGGTGGCCATTCCCACCACGACCATGATCGATATCACTCTTATTTTATTCATGCACGGTTAACAACCAGGCGTCTTTAAACATTTTCATTTTGCGGTACCGGTCCCTTGCTGCCCTGGCATCATTAATATCGTTCGACTCAGAAATGTGAACGTACCAGAGGTTTCTTTCAGTCAGGAAGCCGTAATCTGTATCATTGAAGCCCAGGTCACGCAAGCCATCTGAGAAACGCTTGGCATTCGCTTCATCCCTGAATACTCCTGCAATCACATAGTCCGCCATGTTCATCTCGGCATTGTGATTGCCTCGCTTTACGAACTCATGCCTTTCCGCGTTTGCGTGCCCCTCCTCTTCGTGATGGGCAAATGGATCATCGGCATGCGCTTCCAACCGATTGAGTCGGTCATTCTCCTCATGCCATTGTTGATCTTGCTGGTTATTGGCGAGCGGATCGTCATTGTGCCGGAAACGCGGGCCGGCATTGTGTTGCAGAGGCCTGGCCGTGGTGGTGTCGGGTCGCGGTGTTTGCGCAACCACCGGCTGGGTTGGTGCAGGTTGGGTTTGGGCTGGCTCTGACTCCACGGGTTTTGGCTTTTCAGCTGCTTTGGCTTGCGCCTCCTTCCTCGCCTTGTCTCGCTCATATTGCCTTTTCAATTCAGCTTCTTTCCGTTTCTGACGAGCCAGCAGCTCTTTGTAGGTTTTTTGGTGCCTTTCTTTCTCTGTGTTTACAAAAGAATAACTGGGCACCTCTTTGTGATGCTCGCCAAACAGCAGGCCCACGCTGATTTCGTGTGACGGAAAGCTCAACTCATTCGCTCCTGTATTTTTTAATGTGTAAGAATATCCAATGGACATCACCTTGTTTAACTTGATACCCCCCAGGCCGGAGATGCCAAAGTCTTGCTTGTAGGCCCCACCCACCCAAATGACATTTTGAAGTTGCAGGACGGCCGCAGCCTCAAGCTGTGGCGGCTTCGACTGATGATACCTATATATAATATAGGGCTCGAACACATGCTGGTTGTTGGCAAGGTACATCCGGTAGCTCGCGTGGGCGATGAGCGTCTCAAAGGGATTGGACACGTTCACGTTGAATGCATCCGGGCTCAGGTACACCGACTCAAAAATATTGGGCACGGCCACACCCACATGAAAGTAGTCGGAATGAAATGACACACCTACATTGCCCAGGGTTTGAAAACTGTTGTCGAGCAAGACACCTTGCACCGGATCGGTTACGGTGCCGAAGTTAATTTGATCCATATCAACCACATTCCAGGCGGCACCGAAGGAGATGCCGAATCGAACGAAGTGAACATTGGAAACCGGCAGCGTATAACCCCCCGTAAAAAGCAACGATGATGTATTGATCAGGCACTTTCTATCGCTGTTAAGGTTGACTCCCAGATTCAAATGGCTTGGCAACGCAGTTTGCAAATTGAGGTTGGCGATGCGTGGTGCTCCGGAAAGTCCGGTCCATTGATTTTTGTATGCCAAAAACAATGCGGATTTGCCATCTGCACCCGTCAAAGATGGGTTTAGCAGCGATGGATTGACGTAGAATTGGGTGAAGTTATAGTAGTCCTGCGCGCAAAGTCTTGTTTGCGCCAGCAGTATCAGCCACACAAATACACCTAGATAGCTTTTAAACACTTATTTGCGCATCTTTCGACCTTGAAATATATTTAATACTTCCCGATTCAGAAAGGAAAACGCGACCAGTAGGCATTGGAATCACTTCATTATAAGGAAAGAACCGTTGAATGGCTCACGATCGTCCTAATCGTGACGATGGTTTATTCATCACCGGCTCCCTCTCTCGCCCAGAAATATTCTCTTGGGATCAAGGCCGGACCAAACATATCATTGGCAAGATTCAGAGATGAAGATCTTCGGAACGAATTTGGTTCAAAACCGAAGCCTGGTTTCCAGGTTGGCGGGTTGATCATGTTTCCGATGAAGGAGAAGTACACCTTTGTTGCCGAGGCCGGATATGCACAGCGCGGCAGGAGGCTTACCTTCAACAGTGACGAATGGGAAAACAGCAATACCTATCAGTTCATCGATCTTTCGATGGCGCTTCGTAAGTCGTTTCGAATCAACTTCAAGGAAAATGTGATCGCCAATTGGTACTTCAATGTGGGGCCAAACGTCCAGCACCTACTCACAGGCACTGGAAAGATTAAGACTGGTGGTGATCCATTCAAATATAAGATTAGGATTAATCAGCAGCCAGACGCAGACTTCAACTTCAACTACTACAACGACATTAATCGATGGATGTTTGGAATAGATTTTGGAATTGGTGCCGATGCAGTCATTCAGCGGAACCAGGTGATCTATGCCGAACTCCGGTTTACCATGGGCCAGACGCATCTTGGAAAACACACAAGTGAAAGCTTCATGAACATCCTTGGATTTGAAGATGATCTTCGCTCCAACATCAAGACGCTCTCGCTCACGGCCGCCTATATTTTTGACTTTGACAAAAAGCAGAATCGGATGGGCAAGAGTACCAAGGACAAGAAAAAACGAAGACGCAGATAGGCGCGGCTGATCGGCTACTTGGTAACCTCCGTTTTCCTGGTGAGACGAACGGTAAATTTTGAACCCTGGTGACGGACACTGTGGAATGAAATGGACCCACCCAGTCTTTCAACGGCCTTCTTCACAATATACAACCCAAGTCCGCTTCCCTTCGACCGCTCGTTGGCACGATAATACATATCAAATATCCTCGACTGAAAATCTATGTCGATACCCTGGCCGTTGTCTTCGATATCCACCACAACCTGACCATGGTTGTCGACCACACCGATTCTTACAAATGGTGATTCAACGCCTGCAAACTCAATCGCATTTTCCACCAGGTTTTCAATGATGATCTTCACCAGTGCAGGGTAACTTATCAACGGTTGCTTCAACTGATACTCAAGCTTCACCTGGATGTTGCGTGCACTGAGCGATTCGGCATGAGTCCGGATGATCTCCTCAATCAATTCTTTCAACGCTACCTCTTTATGGATCATTTGCTGGCCACCCAGGTCACTTATGGATTGAAGCTTGAAAAGCATCTTGTCGAGGCTGGTGGCTGTTGCTTTCACCTTGTCGAACAAGTCCAACGCATTCTGATCTTTGATGGTCACCTTCGCGACCTCCGCCAATCCCAAAAATGTGGTAATGGGCCTTCTGAAATCGTGTGACGATCGATAAAAGAACGTGTCCAGCTCCTGGTAAGCTTGCCGCAGTTCGGAGGTGCGCTGTTGCACAGCCTCTTCCAGTGTTTGGTTGGTTCTGTAGATCGCCTCGTTGGCCTCAGCGAGTTCTTCCGTTTGCGCTTGAATCTCCTCTTTTTGTTCGGTGATCTCCCTGTTAAGGCGTGTTAATAGGGTATTGGCATCCATGAGTTCCTCCGACTGTGCCTGGATCTCCTCCTTCTGTTCCGTGATGGATCGGTTAGCTCGCTTGATGCGCCTGTTAAACCTCACCACCATAAAAAGAATGATCAGACTCAACCCAAAACCACCACCAATACTTGCTACCAAAATATATTGTCGGCTGATTTGCGCACGTTGCAATTCGATTTCTTTCTCATTCAATGCTTGTCTTTGACTTAAGATCTCAATTTCACGATCCTTTTGCTCGACCTGATAGAGCGCCTGCATTTCAGCCAGCCTTACCGAGCTGTTGGTTGAGTAAATGCTGTCGGCCAGGGCTTTCGATCTCTTCAAGTAACCATTCGCCTCGCGAAAATTTTCCTTTGCCTCATAATACCTGGCCATGATTTCATAATTGTAAAGCAGTTGCAACCGGGCACCCGACTCCCGTGCAAACTGCCCCGCATCTGACAGGTATTTCAAGGCCTCTCCAAGCCGATTCATCCTGACCAGCAGCGAACCGATGTTGTTATAGGAGATCGCAAGGTTTTCCTTGTTTTGTGTTTTCAAGTCGACCTCAATCGACTTCATTTGGAGTTCCAGGGCTTTTGCCAATTGACCTTGCTCGGCAAAGACCAACGAAGCGTTGAAAATTGCAGATGAAACCCCATCCTCATGACCGATCGAAGCCCAAGCCCCTTCGGCCGCGCGAAACTCCGTGAGTGCACGGGCATAGTCCTTTTGGTTATAATAAATAAGCCCACGCACATTGTAGCAATTTCCAATCCCCCTCACGTCACGAATGGTGTCTCGGATTGCTTGTGCCCTATTGATAAAGTCCAAGGCCAGGCCATGCTCTTTCCTTATGTAGTACAGCCAGGCGATGCTGCTACTTGCAGAGGCAACCTTTCTGGGCAACCCATATTTTTCAGCCGTGGCCAGGCCTTCGAACAGGTATCGGCTGGCCAAATCATGCTGGCTCAGGGCCGTATATGTGTTCCCGAGTTGAAGGTAAGTATCAGTAAGCTGGGGTGGGTACGCATAGCGTTCAGTAACCTTCAGCGCATCGAAGCCGTGAAGGAGCGATTCCGCGAACTCACCTTTTCTATAGGATAATTCCGACTTATTCAAATAACACTTGATCAAATGATAATTATCTCCACCCTGCTTCGAAAGGGCGCACATTCTCTCGAAGTATTCAGCCGACCGTTTGTAGTCCAGCTTGTCTTCATAATACGTACCCCACAGGCTGTTCACTTCCGCCTCGATGTAGTCGCTGTCGGTTAGGTCTTTCGTTACTTCGTCAGCTTTTACCAGGTAGTGATAGGCACTGTCATGGTTCCATTCGGTTAAATAAAGCTGGGCAATATTTCGGTAGATGCTGGACAGTCGCCTGGTGGTGCCACCGCGAGTGGCAAGGGTTAACGCCTTTCGAAAGCAGTAGAGGGCCGAATCGTCCCTGGCTTGCTCAAACAGGATCTTGCCCATCATCATCGAATTATAAGAGGCTTCAGGAAAGGCGCCAGCCACTTCAATACGGTCGGACTTCCGAAAATGAAGGAGCGCCTCTTTGTAATTACCCTGGCTGTAGTACCCGATGCCAACCAACGTATGGGCATACTTCAACCCCTTGCTGTTGTCTGCGTCTTCTGCCAGCTCAAGAGCCTTTACCGCATACACCAGGGCCAGACTATCATCGTAATCGTAATAGGCGTAGGCAATCCCATTCAGGAGATCCACTCGGGTGGCTCTGTTTTTCTCTGAGTCAAGCGCACGCTTGAGACTGTCGGCTAATTGAAGCTGCGCGTGACTGGTAAGGGCGAAAAAGGCGGGAAGGCACATGCCTAGCAACTTCTTCATATGATGAATCGTGCCCATACACCAAACAGCAAAGGCAGGAAAGCTAGGAAGTTTCGCCATGAGCGCCAATTCCTGCAATAAAAACTTTGAGAGCGCGCGATTCCGGGGCCTACCATTTTTCTCTTACTTTGCAGTTACTCGCCAACAACCGAAATCACATGCTCAGGCTGTCCTTGGAAAGGGTTTTAAGTAGTATAGAACTTCAACAGGAAAAGGCAAAGGACTACCGCAACATTGTGCTCATGCAGATCGCCATCATTGTGGCCGGGCTCACTTTGTCGGAACCATTGATTGCCAACCCCACTTCTTCCATTTCCAAGTTAATTGTCACCATTTTCTCGGCATTTGGCGCTATTTATGCCGTTCTCTTGTGGGATTTGCTGCGCAACTTCACCAGAAGCAGGACTCTGATTATCGGAGTATTGGTGGTGCTGGCCTTTGTGATCATTCTGGGCATCCTGGGGGAGTTTCCGTATTTCACCATCCTGGAAATTGAAGATCGCCAATCCTATTTGCTTTTGTTGCACGGCACCCTGTTTCCGATCGAGGTGATTGTGATTGCGTACACCATTCGCGACCTGTTCTCCGGCAGCTTTCTTACGTCCGAAAAACTTTGGGGTGCGGCCTGTGTTTTTCTCATGATTGGCATTTCCTTTGGCAGCTTGTACGACCTTATTTCCATCGCGAGTCCGGGCGCCCTTGGTGTGGATGTGCCACTGGGGTTGCCTAATTATTCCGAATGTGTAACATACAGCTTTTGCATTCTTGGAGGAATGGATACCGGTGTTGAACCATCGCGGCTGGTGCGGAACATCAGTGTGATAGAAGCCGTGTGGGCAAATCTTTATGCCATTCTGATCATCGGGAAACTACTAGGCTTACCGCGACAAGAAAATAAAGAAAAAAATAAGACCTAACATATAACCGTTTAATCATCTACAACTATGAACAATCGCAGACTACCTCTCATTATTTTAAGTGTAATTGCTTTTATTGTCTTACTCACGCTTTCGTCCAGCCTCTTTTATACGATCCAGGCCACCGAACGCGCGGTCATCTTTTACCCCTTCGGCACAGGACTCGACAAAGACAACGTGATCGAACCCGGAATTCATATGAAGGCGCCATGGAATGACGTATATGTGTACCAGGTAAACGAACAGGCTTCGGAAGAAAACATGGATGTACTTGACAAGAACGGTCTGTCCATTCATGTAGACGTGAGCGTCCGGTTCTTTCCCTATCCCGACAAGATCGGTTATGTGCACGAGAACTTCACTAAACAATTTGTAAACGTCCTGGTGATTCCCGAGGTCCGGTCCACCGTGCGCCAGGTAATGGGGCGATACACAGCTGAAGAAATCTACTCCACCAAGCGAGCGGAAGTAGAATCAGCCATCAAGAACGAAACCGAGAAAGTGTTGAATGCCAACAATGTGCACGCTACCGCTGTATTGATCCGTTCGATCGTTTTGCCAGATCAAATCAGGTCAGCCATCGAAAATAAATTGCAGCAGGAGCAAGAAGCATTGGCCTATCAGTTTAGACTGGATAAGGAAAAAAGTGAGGCGGAAAGGAAGCGCATCGCAGCCGAGGGCGAGTCGAGGGCCAACAACATCATCAATAACAGCCTGACCGACCGGTTGCTGAAAATGAGGGGCATTGAGGCGACCCTGGAATTGTCCAAATCGCCAAACACCAAGGTTGTAATTGTCGGTGCCGGTAAAGATGGAATGCCACTAATCCTGGGCAACAACTGAGCAAAATAATTAACGACCCTGCATTTTTATTAGACAACCCTGCGCGCTATTTTTAAGGCTCAGTGGTTTTAATTAAATCTTTCTAGCGATATGTCAAAGACAGCGGAATTTATCATTGACGGCAAGTCGTACAAACTGCCCATTTTTGAAGGAACGGAAGGTGAAGTAGCAATCGATATTGGGAATCTTCGAGATCAATCCGGTGTGGTCACCCTTGATTTTGGTTACAAGAACACAGGAGCTACGACCAGCGCGATCACGTTCCTCGATGGCGACAATGGCATCCTCCGGTACCGTGGATATTCGATTGAAGAACTTGCCGAGAAGTCTACCTTTATGGAGGTTTCCTTCTTGCTGATTTTTGGGCACCTTCCAACCCATGATGAACTGGCCAAGTTCACCAAAGACATTCGCGACCGAACGCTGGTTCACGAGGATATCAAGAAGATATTAGACGGCTTCCCGTCCAATGCGCACCCCATGGGCGTACTTTCTTCATTGTTTTGTTCGCAAACGGCTTTCTATCCTGAATCGCTTGACCCGAACCGCTCGAAAGAAGGCGTTTACCTGAGCATTATCCGCTCAATTGCAAAAATGCCAACCTTCGCGGCATGGGCATACAAGAATGCCGTGGGACATCCGGTTAACTACCCCGATAATTCCCTTGACTATTGCAGCAGATTCCTGAAGATGATGTTCGCCCTGCCGGCCGAAGACTATAAAGTGGATCCGGTAGTGGCCGATGCCCTGGACAAGCTGTTGATTCTCCATGCCGACCATGAGCAAAACTGCTCCACGTCAACCGTGCGGATCGTGGGTTCATCAAAAGCAAGCATCTATTCATCTATCTCCGCAGGCATCAACGCACTCTGGGGCCCCCTGCACGGAGGCGCAAACCAGGAGGTAATTGTGATGTTGGAGAACATCAAGAAAGATGGTGGCGACACGGACAAATGGATCAACAAAGCAAAAGACAAGAACGATCCTTTCCGTTTGATGGGCTTTGGACACCGCGTTTACAAGAACTTTGACCCGCGCGCCAGGATCATTAAGAAAGCGGCAGATGACGTACTCAATAAACTGGGCGTAAACGATCCTATTCTTGAGATCGCCAAGAAGCTTGAAGAGATCGCCCTGAAGGACGAGTACTTCGTGGAAAGGAAGCTTTACCCTAATGTGGATTTCTATTCAGGCATCATCTACCGTGCCCTGGGCATTCCGGTAGAGATGTTCACGGTGATGTTTGCCATCGGACGACTGCCAGGGTGGATTGCACAATGGCTCGAAATGCGCGAGAACAAAGAGCCCATTGGAAGGCCCCGCCAGATTTACACTGGCGAAAAGCTTCGTCCGTACGTACCGATTGGAAAACGTTAGTTAAAAAAGGCACTTATATTTAAGGCTGAATTCAATTCAGCCTTTTTTTATGGAAAATCTTACAGAACAATTCAATCAGGCCGTCAGCCGGTCAAAGGAGCTGACGCAACGGCCCACCAACGAAGAGCTCCTTCAACTTTATGCGCTATTCAAGCAAGCTACCGAAGGAGACGTGGCTGGCGAGCGGCCCGGAGGCTTTGATTTTAAGGCCATCGCCAAATACAGTGCATGGGAAGAAAAGAAAGGCGTGACGAAAGAACATGCCATGGCCGACTACATTTCGCTGGTCGATCGGCTCGTGGCATCCTACAAATAAAGGGTGTTCTTCTATCAGCCCCACATATTAACTGGCGCACACCATCTCGATGAAGAGGAATCCAGACATGCCGCTAAAGTACTTCGGCTGACAACTGGGAGTGAAATCACCGTGACTGACGGGAAAGGACACCTGGTGACGGCAGCCATCGCAGCCCTTCACGGCAGGAGGTGTGACCTGGAGATTCGGGCCACCCAAAAAATAAACAGGCGGCCATTTGAGATCGGCATGGCCATTGCCCCTACCAAGAATATGGATCGAACAGAATGGTTTGTGGAGAAAGCAGTGGAGCTAGGTATCGAACATATTCATTTTTTTCACAGCCGATATTCAGAGCGGAAAGCCATCAACCCGGAAAGACTTCAGAAGAAGGCCGTCAGTGCCATGAAGCAGTCGCAACAGGCCTGGCTACCTGTAATTACCGACATGGTGCCGCTTGGCAAGTTGATCGCGAGTGCTTCCGCTGATCTGAAGTTTATCGCCTTTGTGGATGCCACCAATCCAAAACACCTGATGCAGTTGGCTGAGCCCAATAAGAAGTACCTGGTGCTTATTGGCCCGGAAGGTGACTTCTCTTCAGAAGAGCTAAATGCAGCCATGGATGCAGGTTTCTTAAAAGTAAGCCTGGGCCCCAACCGGCTTAGAACGGAAACCGCGGGGGTAATGGCCTGTGCCATTCTGAACTTGGTAAATCATTAGCCAGATCAGTTGCGATATCTTAATTTCGAAGCCATCACAATTCGCAAAGGATGACCAAGGCTGAGGCTCAAAAGGAAATCAAAAAATTAACAGAGCAAATCAACCATCACAACGAGCTCTACTATCAAAAGCATACCAGTGTCATATCAGATTTTGAATTCGACCAGTTGCTTCAACGGCTGGCAGACCTGGAGCGTGAGTTTCCTGAGCTCAAAGACCCGGACTCCCCCAGCCAGCGCGTGGGTGGCACCATCACAAAAATTTTTGAGACCGTCACCCATCGTTATCCGATGTTGTCGCTGGGCAACACCTATTCCGATGAAGAGCTTTTGGAATTTGACAAGCGGGTTGCCAAGGCGCTTGGCGCAGAACCTTACGAGTACTTTTGCGAACTGAAGTTCGATGGCGTTTCGATAAGCCTTACGTATGAGAATGGCCGCCTGACCACAGGAGTGACCCGTGGAGACGGTGTGCGTGGCGACAATGTAACCAGCAATGCAAAGACCATTCGAAGTCTGCCGCTTAAGCTAAAACCAAACGGCATCCCAGCCCACTTTGAAGTTCGGGGTGAAGTATTCTTGCCGCGGTCCGTATTCAAGCAGATCAATAAAGAACGTGAAGACATTGGTGAAGAAGTTTACGCCAACGCCAGAAACACAGCCTCCGGCACCCTGAAGATGCAAGACTCCACCGAGGTGGCCAGAAGAAAACTGGACTGTTATGTCTACTATTTGCTTGGCGAAGACCTGGATGTAGATTCGCAATCGCAAGCCCTGGCGCAACTCGAAAAGTGGGGCTTTCATGTGTCTCCCACCTACCGGCTATGCAAAAACATTCAGGAAGTATTTCAGTATATCAAAGATTGGGAAACCAAGCGGCTGGATCTGCCCCTCGACACCGATGGCGTGGTGATAAAGGTGAACAGTTTTGCCCAGCAGGAACAACTCGGTTACACTGCCAAGAGCCCGCGATGGGCCATTGCCTACAAATACAAGGCCGAGAGCCAGAGCACGCGGCTTAAGTCCATCACATACCAGGTCGGACGCACCGGGGCCATCACTCCCGTGGCCGAGTTGGAACCCATTTTACTATCCGGCACCACCGTGAAGCGCGCCTCCCTTCATAACGCCAATGAAATTGAACGGCTCGATCTTCGGGAGGGAGATTATGTGTTTGTGGAAAAGGGTGGAGAGATCATCCCCAAGGTGACCGGTGTTGACCTGGCCCAGCGCAAAACCAAAGCCAAGCCGATACAATACATCACAAAGTGCCCCGAATGCGGCACGAAACTTATCCGGCAAGAGGGTGAGGCCGCACACTACTGTCCGAACGACCAAGGGTGTCCTCCGCAGATCACAGGTCGCATCGAACACTTCATTCAGCGCAAGGCAATGGACATCGATTCGTTGGGCGAGCGCACCATCCAAATGCTGTACGAAAAAGGTTTGGTGAAGAGTCCGGCTGATCTGTATGATCTGACCAGAGAACACATCATGGAACTGGAAGGATTCAAAGACCTTTCTACCCAAAACCTACTCAAGGGCATTGAAGCTTCAAAGGAAGCACCTTTTGAGGCCGTGCTATTTGCGTTGGGGATCCGATATGTGGGTAAGACTGTAGCCGAAAAAGTGGCCCGCCATTTTAAAAGTATCGACAACATCGCGGGCGCGAGCTACGAAAAGCTGCTCGAAGCGCCCGAAGTAGGCGAAAAGATTGCCCAGAGTATTCTGGCATTCTTTGACAACAAGGACCACCAAAAGGAAATCGCACGCTTGAAGAAAGCCGGGCTGCAGTTTACGGTGGTTGAAAAAGAAAATTCAAGGCAAAGCGACAAGCTGGATAACAAGTCGTTTGTGGTGTCGGGTGTCTTCGAAAACTATGAACGCGATGAACTCAAAGAAGTGATTCTATCTCATGGAGGTCGGGTTTTGTCGGCCGTTTCGGGGCAGGTGGACTACTTATTGGCGGGTGAGAATATGGGACCGGCCAAAAAGGAAAAGGCGACCAAACTGGGCGTGAAGATCATCACCGAAGAGGAATTTGAAAAGATGATCAATTGACTTTCCGTGGGATAATGTAGAATTTGCAACGCCAATTTAATCCTTCAGCTTGTTTAAATATCGATTTCTAAAGTGGAGAACGCTCTCGGCCCTGAAAAAAAACCAGGGCATTCGAACCAGCATACCCTATCGACAGGCTAAGAATGTCGGCATCATCTTTAGCGTGGAGGATCGCGCCAAGCACGATGCAGTAAAAGATTTTATCAAGCAGCTCGAATTGGACGAAAAGAAGGTGACCGTGCTGGAGTTTCTCCCCTCGAAGAAAGAAAACTATGAGTTCTTGTTTGACTTCTTCACCATTAAAGACTTGACATTTTGGGGTAAGATCGATTCCATCAAAGCGGACCGTTTTATCGAAAGCCCTTTCGACTACGTTTTCTACGTAGACAGCTCGCCCAATCCACTCATCATTAACTTGCTGGCAAGATCCAAAGGGCATTGTCGCATCGGCCGGTTCACCGAATCCGAATCAAGTTGTTTTGAGCTGATGATCCAATCCAACGGATCTTCCAAGAGCTTGATCGATAACATGTATAAGTACACCAAACAACTAAAATGAAAAAACTTCATGGGACGGGCGTGGCGCTGGTCACTCCTTTTACCACCCGCGGTGCCATAGATTACAAAGGACTGAAGAAACTGTTGAACCATACCGCGAAGGGCGTTGACTACTATGTGGTGATGGGTACCACCGGTGAATCCGCCACGGTGTCAGCGGAAGAGAAAATGCAGATTCTGGATTTTGTGAGGGTGAACAACACAAAGAAATTACCCATTGTGTACGGAATTGGAGGAAACAACACCCAGCAGGTGATGGACACCATCAAAGGCTCGGATCTAAAAGGGGTGTCTGCCATCCTTTCGGTAAGTCCTTATTATAACAAACCCTCCCAGGAAGGTATCTACCAGCATTTTGTTGCCATCGCAGATGCGAGTCCGCTCCCCATCATCCTTTACAATGTGCCGGGGCGCACGTCATCTAACCTTACGGCCGACACGACCCTGCGCCTGGCGGCCCACAAGAATATTATTGGGGTGAAGGAAGCTTCGGGAAACCTGGAGCAATGCATGAACATTGCCAAACGAAAGCCCAAAGACTTCATGCTGATATCGGGTGACGACCTGCTGACCCTGGCCATCTATGCCATTGGGGGCGTGGGTGTAATATCGGTGTTGGCCAACGCCTATCCGGTCACATTCAAGAGAATCAAGGAAGGCATTTGGAACGCCCAAGTGGCTTCGGCCCAAAAAGCGCAGTTTGAACTTCTGGAGATCAACGGCCCGATGTACGAGGAAAGTAACCCGGTGGGTGTCAAGTGCCTGCTGGAGGAAATGGGTGTTTGCGGACGGCACGTGAGAATGCCGCTGTTGCCGGCTTCCTCCCCATTGCGGGCAAAAATCAAAGGGATTTACAAAGGGTATGAAAAATAAAAAAGGATGACCATCCACCCGGGACGGCCATCCTCTTCGTGTTTGCAAGCAGGAGGTCTTTTATCTTCTAATCAACCCTTATTCTGATTCTTCAATTCCTGAACTTCTGCCCTGATTGCCTGGGCGATATTCTTAAGGTCCTGCATGCCCTTCCTCACCCGAGTACCCGCTGCGCTGTTGCCCTTGTTGTAGAACTTGTCAGCATCGCCCTCGATGGAGGCAATCAGTTCTTTTAGCTCTTCAAATTTTTTCATTGTATAGGATGTTTAGATTTTTGATGAATTCTATACGCCAATTTAAAGAAAAGACGCTAAAAACAAGCGGAAAACGTACTTTTTTAGGCTCCCCGGGTCACTGAAACCAGCTCTTCCTTCTTGTAGAAACCGTCATCCAGCTTGTGTTTGAGGGCCGAAAAGGCCTTCAATGTCTCCTCCACATCGGCCAGGGTATGGGCGGCCGTAGGAATGATCCTAAACATGATAACATCCTTAGGCACAACGGGATAGATCACCACAGAGCAGAAAATATTGTAATTCTCGCGCAGGTCCATGGCCATGTTGGCCGCCTCACCTACCCCCCCTTTGAACAGTACCGGGGTAACAGGCGACTGGGTGGCACCCAAATAGAATCCCCTTTCCTTCAGTCCGCCCTGTACAGCATCCACAATTTCCCACAATTTGGCCTTCAACTCGGGCCTGGTGCGAAGCAATTCCAGGCGCTTCATGCCGCCAATCACCAATGGCATGGGCAAGCTCTTGGCAAATATTTGCGACCGTACGCTGTAGCGGAGGTACTTCAATATCTTGCGATCACCCGCCACAAAAGCCCCAATGCTGGCCATGGATTTAGCAAATGTGGAAAAGTAAAGATCGATTTGATCCTGAACGCCCTGGGCCTCACCGGCTCCGGCCCCCGTCTCGCCCATGGTTCCAAAACCATGTGCATCGTCAACAAAAAGCCGGAAATTATACTTCTTTTTCAATGCCACAATCCCCTTCAGGTCGCCCATTGCGCCCGACATACCGAAAACACCTTCGGTAATCACCAGGATGCCACCACCGGTCTCATCAGCGATCTTGGTGGCGCGCTGAAGTTGTTTCTCGAGATTGTCAATGTTGTTATGCGGATACACAAAACGTTTACCCATGTGCAGCCTGACTCCGTCAATGATACACGCATGCGACTCGGCATCATAAACAATCACATCCTTGCGACCCACGAGCGAGTCGATGATTGAAACCACACCCTGGTACCCATAATTGAGCAGCATGGCATCCTCCTTCATTACAAACTCAGCCAGCTGCTTTTCAAATTCAATGTGATTCACCGAGTTGCCAGACATCATACGCGCACCCATGGGTGCACCGAGTCCGAACTGGGCGGTGGCATCGGCATCCGCTTTCCGTACTTCCGGGTGATTCGCCAATCCCAAATAGTTGTTCAAACTCCAATTGAGCACCTGGCGGCCGTTGAAGCTCATGCGGGGGGCAATCTCGCCCTCCAGTTTCGGAAAGAAGAAATAGTCGTCAGGAAGGTGAGAATATTTGGCCAGGGGGCCGGCTTCCATCTTCAGCTTATCAAATAAGTCAACCATGGGTTTTCTGGAGTTAAAATTGCGGCAAAAATAGAAAAAAATACCGATTCCTAATTCGACAAGAACTGCCCGTGGAGGCCAAATTCAGGCCGTGGCGCCCAATTTTCATTCTCCTTATTAAATGTTTAGCATTGTGAACTGTGCATGCCCAAAAGATGAAGATGAAGAAGATACTGGTTGCCAATCGGGGAGAAATAGCCTTGCGTGTAATGAGAAGCGCGCGCGAGTTGGGAATCAAGACCGTGGCCGTCTTCAGTGAGGCCGATCGGACCGCGTTGCACACGCGTTTTGCAGACGAAGCCATGTGCATTGGTCCGCCACCCTCCTCAGAGTCGTACCTTCGAATGGAAAAGCTGATCGAAGCCGCAAAGGCGACCGGGGCGCAGGCCATCCACCCGGGTTACGGCTTTCTCTCTGAGAACAAAGTCTTTGCTCAAAAAGTAGAGGAGGCGGGTTTGATCTTCATCGGTCCAAGTCCGGAGTCCATCGAAGTGATGGGCAGCAAGCTCGCAGCCAAGGAGGCGGTGGCCAAGTTTAATGTACCATTGGTGCCGGGCACTTCAAAGCCAATTGACGATGTAACGAAGGCCAAGAAAATCGCCAGGGAGGTAGGCTACCCCGTGCTTATCAAGGCGAGCGCAGGTGGTGGCGGCAAGGGCATGCGCATCGTAGAAAATGAGAAAGAGTTTGAATCGCAAATGGAACGCGCCATCAGCGAAGCCAGGTCGGCTTTTG
>JBFWPC010000013.1:0-86925 GCA_050250195.1 Cyclobacteriaceae bacterium
CTGCTCGACTTGCGATTCAAATCCTTTTTTCCGTCCGAATGTCATGAAGCGCGCGCATTTGGAAAGTCAGTCGTCTTGGTCCCGAAGTGGTCTACACAAAACTAACATGGCGCAATTGCTGGTAACGTTTGGCTATGGGACGTTGCGGGTTTAGGAGGCCTTGTTAAATGCGAAGCATGACAAGGCCGACCAAAGACAACTTCATCCCCGTACACCAAACTTAATTAATAAATGTAAACTACGAAATTCACTATACGCCCGCAATGGACCATAGCTTGTGTTGGCAGCTGGCGTGCTACAGCAAAATCTATTGGTTTTCACGTCTTCCATTTTGCAAAGGCTGAGGAGTTTTGTGTCTTCAAGTCCCAAATCTCTTTGTCAATTGGATGCGAAGCGAATGACTTTCCAAAGTCCTCCAGGCAGTAGAGTTGATCGACTTGCAAATCAAATTCATTTTACGTCCGAATGTCATGAAGCGCACGAACTTGGAACGTCAGTCGTCCTGGTCTGGAAGATGCCCACACAAAACTACCATAGCGCGCTTGCTGCCAACGTTTGGCTATGGGACGTTGCGGGATTAGGAGCGCTTGTTAAATGATCCGCCTTAGGCGGAGAATGACAAGCGCGACCGCCTCCAACTTCATCCACATACACCGAACTAAATTAATAAACGAAAGCTACGAAATCCACTATCACCCCGCAATGGACCATAGCTTGTGTTACCAGCTGTTGCGCCACAGAAAAATCCATCGCCTTTCACGTCCACCATTTTGCAAGGCTGAGGAGTTTTGTGCTTTCAAGTCAAAATTCCATTGTCGATCGGATGCGAAGTGAATGACTTTCCAAAAGTCATCCAGGCAGTAACGCTGCTCGACTTGCGATTCAAATCCTTTTTTCCGTAGGAATGTCATGAAGCGCGCGCATTTAGAAAGTCGGTCGTCTTGGTCCCGAAGTGGTCTACACAAAACTAACATGGCGCAATTGCTGGTAACGTTTGGCTATGGGACGTTGCGGGTCTAGGAGCGCTTGTTAAATGACCGTAGGGAATGACAAGCGCGACCGAAACCAACTTCATCCAGGTACACCAAAACTAATTTAATAAACGTAAGCTACGAAATTCACTATCGCCCCGTAATGGACCATAGCTTGTGTTGTATGCTGGCTGGCCACTCACCACTCTCTAATCATTACTATTAGTCCACCGACAATAAAAACGATAGCTAACACCGTCAGGTCAATTCGACCTGCCTTCATTGCAGGGTTGTCATCATCTTGTCGTTTTAGTCGATTGTTATATTGAGCTACTAATATCAAAACCCCAAGCAGACTAAAGAGTCCCGAAATCGTTATCGTCAAAAGTCCTTCAGTCATTTAGATCGCAGAGTCCCTGAGTCCGCATTGTTTTGTCTTTTAGTTGTCGTTCGTATTCCGTGTCCCTAATTAGTGGCCAGCTTGCATACAACGTTTGTGTTTGCGCAGTGGTGGCTTACTGAAACCGCGTCCTGTCCACGTGGGCAAACGTAATATAAAAACTAAACTTCATACCTTGATGTCCCGCCACCATTGCGCAAACATTGTGTTGGCGGTCGTTAATTTTTAGTCCACATCAATTTCCCCCTTTCCCTTTTTATTATTTCTAGTTCTTTTTTTGTCTCGTTATATTTATCTTCTTTAAAGAGTCCATCTATCTTGTCAAAGTTCTCAAGAAGGAACTTGGCAGATTGCTCACAGTCCCAATTGAAAATCAAGACTTTTCTTCTTTCTTTTTTGTCCTTGGTGTCCGAATTATTCTTAAAGTCAAAATAGGATTTAATTAAGTATAAGTCCCAAGATTTCTTTTTGTCATTGATTGTCCCCAAAGTAATATCAAGTACAGACTTATCATTTATTACATTGATTAACATGTCCGAAGACTTGAAAATCATTATAGCTCCTAGCCCTGGTCCACATTGCTTTGAATAAAGTCCAATGTTTCTCTTTTTAAACTCTTCACTTAAACATTTCTCAATGAAATCGGACAGGTCTTTCTCCATACCGTTTCCAATTGTCGTTATAGTCCTCATTGAATAAAATTAATGACCGCCAACGTTTGGCTATGGGACGTTGCGGGTTTAGGAGGCCTTGTTAAATGCGAAGCATGACAAGGCCGACCAAAGACAACTTCATCCCCGTACACCAAACTTAATTAATAAATGTAAACTACGAAATTCACTATACGCCCGCAATGGACCATAGCTTGTGTTGGCAGCTGGCGTGCTACAGCAAAATCTATTGGTTTTCACGTCTTCCATTTTGCAAAGGCTGAGGAGTTTTGTGTCTTCAAGTCCCAAATCTCTTTGTCAATTGGATGCGAAGCGAATGACTTTCCAAAGTCCTCCAGGCAGTAGAGTTGATCGACTTGCAAATCAAATTCATTTTACGTCCGAATGTCATGAAGCGCACGAACTTGGAACGTCAGTCGTCCTGGTCTGGAAGATGCCCACACAAAACTACCATAGCGCGCTTGCTGCCAACGTTTGGCTATGGGACGTTGCGGGTTTAGGAGGCCTTGTTAAATGCGAAGCATGACAAGGCCGACCGACTCCAACTTCATCCACGTACCAAACTAAATTAATAAACGTAAACTACGAAATTCACTATCACCCCGCAATGGACCATAGCTTGTGTTAGCGGGCGTTATTTTTTCTCATGTCCAAAGGAGAAATCAAGTTTGCAATCAGAAAGTCTGAAGTCTCCTTCTATCTCGTCCCACGTTTGATCCCTTCGTTTCCCAGTTATTTTTCCTTCGAAGCACTTTGCAGGTTCACCTTCCTTACCATAAGTCCGCGTTACATACTCTATTTTTGCTTTACGCTGATTGATTGTAAGATGCTCGATGCTCACCCAATAACGTACATCATGCAGAAATATCCTTTCATAATCCCAAATCTCAATTTCAGAGTCGCCATCCTGAATTGATGTTAAATACAATCCGTACTCCTTAGAATTCTTAATGACAATGTAATTATCAAACTTCCTGTCGCGCCAAAGAGTATCAGCGTCCGTGAGTAGTTGACTCGGAATAAGATCTTGCTTCAATGCCATCGTCATAATTGTCAAAAAGTCTGCCTGTCGGTCTTGTGCTTGCGTCCAAACCGGAAGAATCATCACAAGTGGCAATAGGAGATATTTCATAAAAAAATAATGCCCGCTAACGTTTGGCTATGCGGCCGTTTGCGGTTTAGCAGCGCTTGTTAAATGACCGCAGGGAATGACAAGCGCGACCGAAACCAACTTCATCCACATACACCAAACTAAATTAATAAACGAAAGCTACGAAATTCCTATCCACCCGCAAATGACGCATAGCTTGTGTTACCTGCTGTGCGCGCGTGATCTCCTTTCTATTGCAACACGAGAAATTCAAGTGTCCCAAGTAGAATCAAAATCACCCAAGTCCCCAAGAATATAAGTCCAGCTTTTTTAATTTTCTTATTGTCCTTTTTCACAAGTCCCGCTGTCAAAAGCACAAGTGTCGTCACGATGCCAACAAATCCAAGTCCAAATTTCAAAATCGATCCTAGAGTCATGATGTCAGCCTTGTCCATCTCTTTAATGTCTGTTAGTTCGTCCGTTCGTTAAAGTCAACTTTGTCCAGCGCGCATTGCAGGTAACGTTTGGCTATATGACGTCGGCGGATTAGGAGCGCAAGTTAAATGACCATCGGGAATGACTTGCGCGACAAACTCCACTCTTGTCCTGATACACCAAACTTAATTAATAAATAAAAACTACGAAATTTCTATTCACCCGCCAATGGCATATAGCTTGTGTTGGCAGCAGTGCTACCATCGAGTCATTACGCCTTTTACCTTCTTGTCAGTCCCGAATGTTATAGTTACTCTGTTCAACTCAATAGTTGTCGAGTCAACCATTTGAAGTTCGGGATCCACATTCCCTTTGAAGTCGTCAAGCGTCAGCCGTCCCTCAATTACCTTTGACAATTGTTCTAGATCGGATTCTGTGTCCCTATATCCTTCTTTCATGTAAGTGATTGTCACGCCTTGATCTAGGATGCTGTAAATCAAAAACAGTGTCGTTGCAATGAAGACCACCAGTAGGGCAAAGAAAGCAGTCCTCCAATTATTTTTCTTCATTTTTCAATTGTCAAATTTGTCCAGGTAGCATTGCTGCCAACGTTTGGCTATGCGGTCGTTGTGGGTTTAGGAGCGTTTGTTAAATGCGAAGCATGACAAACGCGACCTTCTCCTCTCCGTCCACATGCACTAGCCTATATTAATTAACTAAAGCTACGATTTTCACTAAAACCCCACAATGACGCATAGCTTGTGTTGTATGCAGTCGCGCCAACAACCAATCTTTCAGCTTCTAGTTTTTCTGCCGTCAATTGTCAAAGGTTATGTTCAATACCCAAATGTTAAAGTCAGTTTTGGTCAGCGGATGCGAAGCGAATTAACTTTCCCTGTCGTCAGGGTAGTCACGTAGCTCGATTTGCAATGTCGCATATTTACTTGTCTACCGTTGATGAGCGTGAACTTTCGCGTCCGCAGTCCAGGTCAAGTTGAACCATTGTCGGCAGAGAGGTCCACACAAAAACTAACATGGCGCGATTGCATACAACGTTTGGCTATATGACGTTGGCGGTTTAGGAGTGCCTGTTGAATGCGTAGCATGACAAGCACGACCAAACCAAGTCTTTCCGCATACACCAAACTTCATTAATCCACTAAATCTATGAATTTCCTATCAACCCGCCAATGGCATATAGCTTGTGTTACCAGCTGTTGCGCCATAGAAAAATCTATCGGTTTTCACGTCCACCATTTTGCCAAGGCTAAGGGGTTTTGTGTTTTCAAATCCTAATTCCTTTGTCAATTGGATGCGAAGTGAATGACTTTCCAAAAGTCATCCAGGCAGTAAAGCTGCTCGACTTGCGGTTCAAATCCTCTTTTCCGTCCGAATGTCATGAAGCGCACGCATTTGGAAAGTCAGTCGTCCAGGTCCCGAACAGGTCCACACAAAACTAACATGGCGCAATTGCTGGTAACGTTTGGCTATGCGATCGTTGTGGGATTAGGAGCGCTAAAAAATGAAGCGTAGCGAAATGTTTAGCGCGACCTTCTCCGACTTCGTCCACATACACCACTCTATATTAATATGCTAAAGCTACGATTTTCACTATTACCCCACAATGGCGCATAGCTTGTGTTGTGGCCAGTTGCCCTCACCGTATCTTTTACCAGGCTGGGCTGGTTTTTGTTCTCCTTTCGATGGCTGAGAACTTGGTTCAATCCCTCCGTTCATTCTCTTGATTGGATGCAAAGCGAATCACTTTCCCTGTCCATTCGCACAAATTGAACTCGACTTGCAATTCCGTTCATTAGTTCATTCAATCAATAGTTCGGCACTCAAGTAGTCACACCTGCAAGTTTGATTCGCGAAGCAGTCCCGCTGCTTGAAATAAGCCCATGAGTTTTGGAGTTGCTTTGATAGGCACCGGGCAATTGGCTACAACGTTTGGCTATGGGACGTTGCGGGTTTAGGAGGCCTTGTTAAATGCGAAGCATGACAAGGCCGACCGACTCCAACTTCATCCACATACACCAAACTAAATTAATAAACGCAAACTACGAAATTCACTATCACCCCGCAATGGACCATAGCTTGTGTTGTGCGCTGCCCATTTTCACAATCGTCCGTAAATTATTTTCAGGTCTCTGTCCCAAAAATTCTTTAGGTCGTCAAGGAAGGTTGATGACAATGCTGGCCAATTCCAAAAAGTTAATCCCAAGTCCCCAAAACCCCAAGTTGGATTGAAGTCATAGTCCAAAATTGAGTTCTCATTACCGCAGTGTGAACACTTTAGGTTCCCATCGCCACCTCCGTCCCAGGAGGCTATTGCCTGTCCCCAATCGGTCTCTATGTTGTCTCCACCACAACTAGGACAAATTATACCTTCTAGACCATTTTGGCCGTTGTCATAGACCTGTCTCCTGTTTATTATTTCCAGTCCGTTTATGTCGAGCTTAAGAAAATCCGGATAGTCCTCATTTATGATGTCCTTGTAGTTTTGTCCAGGACTATATCCACCATTTGGGCCCGGAACGCAGTTAGTCGTTTCATCAGAGATGATCCCTTTATTGGCCAGCCAGTCAAGGGTTGTTTTAGAAAGGATTCGCGCTTGTTCACTCGTCACACTTTTTGGAACGATTGTTATAAAGGTGTCACTCATTGTGAAAATGGGTTGCGCACAACGTTTGGCTATGGGGCGTTGCCGGTGTAGGAGCGCAAGTTAAATGACCATCGGGAATGACTTGCGCGACCTGTGACAATTCTTTCCCCAAACCAAATCTTTTTCGAAAGATAGCAAATTCCCTTTTACACTGTACCCGGCAATGAACCCATAGCTTGTGTTGTAAGCAGTAGCGGCTAAGGTCAATCTTCCGAGTCCACAGTCATAGCTTTTTTTTTTCGGAAGTTGGTCGTCAAAATCCCCAAATTCCTTATAACGTCCAGATGCGGAGCGCAGCACTTTCACTCGTCATCAGGGCAGTCATTGAACTCGACTTACGAGTCCGTTCGATTTTTTTTGTTATTTCAGCGTCCGCAGTCTGGTCGATCAAATTGTCGGTCTTGGAGCAGAGGTCACACAAAACTACCCAGCCGCTATTGCTTACAACGGTTCAGCTATATGCCGTTGGCGGATCAGGAGCGCTTGTTAAATGCGTAGCATGACAAGCGCGACCGAACCAACTCTTTCCACATACGCCAAACACTATTAATATACTAAAGCTACCAAATTCCTACCAACCCGCCAATGGCATATAGCTTTGTGTTACCGGCCCGTTCTGCGCTTACATAATCCATTCCCTTCATTTCAATTCTGTCAAGTGGATGCGGAGAACTGAAACTTGTCCAAGTCGTCTGGGTAGTAGCGCAACTCGACTTGCTGTTCATTTCTAAAAATTCAAAATTCTCGATAAGCCGCACGGTGCCAGGTTTGAAGCAGTCGAGTTGCATGTCCGCGAAAAGTCAAAGTCCATAAGTTGTTTCCGCGATGTTGACTTGAGCAGAATGGCCGGTAACGTTCGTGTTTATGACGTTGTGTTGTTAAAAATAATAAACGTAAGACCGATAACACAATGGCATAAACACTTTGTTGTGGGCCGTTTTCTGTCACCGTTCCTAATTTGCTTTCTTATACTTTAACTCAATCGTCTCGCAACAAACACGAATTAGCTGTCCGTTTTCGAAGAAATAAAGTATATCATCGTCCGTTGTCGGTCTTGCCTGAGTTATGACACTGTCATTGATATCTCTACTTGTCGATGGGAAAAATGAGATATCTCCTAGAGTTTTATCGTCATCCGAGTTACTGTCCGCGTCTCTGTCGCTGATTGTCAGAAATGAAACATTCCTATGTCTTATAGTTAGTTCGTCTGCTTCGTCACTCTTGACCCATTCTCCGGATGTCTTTATCCAAGTGATTATAAATTCACGAGTCTTTACGTTGTAATGGAAGTCTGACAGGTCAAAATTATTATGGAGATCAAATAGAAGTCCGTCTTGTCTCAACGCATAATTCCCTTCGATGTCAAAGTCAGTCGTCATTTACAGTTTATTGTCCGATTGGTCGTAATTGTCTTAAGAAAATGGCCCACAACGTTTGGCTATGGGACGTTTGCGGTTTAGGAGCGCAAGTTAAATGACCATCGGGAATGACTTGCGCGACCAACTCCCACTCTCGTCCACATACACTAAACTAAGTTAAGAAACGTAAACTACGAAATTCCTATCCGCCCGCAAATGGCCCATAGCTCGTGTTGGCAGTAGTAGGGCCCAGTCCACACATCATGTTTTACTTTTGGTTTTGTCCCTTTTCTTTAAGTCGTGCGGTGGGGCATTTTTATTAACATCATTGTCCCCTTACACTGCACTAAGCACACTTATTGGCTGGCTTTGGATGCGTGTGGCATGTGTGGCCAGGCAATGTGTGTGCGACTCAGGCTATTGAAATTGTAGTCGCTTAATTTCTGAAACTGGAATAGCTTCAGTATGGCTACTCTGTTTCCTTATAAATACAAAGTTGTCAGTTTTACCAAGGTATAGGTTCCCTGACGTTTGGTTACAGTTAATTGTTTCGGTTGAAGTCTGAATTGATGCCGAAACACCTCCCTGTTTTGTTTCGAGGATGTCATGTTGTGCAAGAAGGAATATAGAAGCGCCTATTGATATAGACAAGATTAGCGCAGCACTTGTATCTGATATTTCTGCTTTTCCATCATTTGTCCGTGACAGAGTTAAGTAGGTAAGAGTTTGGATTAAGCAAAAGATCAATAAGTAAATTACAACGTAATTCAAGTCAACTATCTGAAAAAATAGTAAGGTTCCTAAAGTCAATCCAACTACGACAAAGAAGGTTACAAACCTGTATTTTCTATCATGCACATAAAGCAGTAGGGCGTTGTAGAGTTCTTCAATGTCTAGATTTGATTTCCTATGAAGGTAATTCATAAGTGGAAGAGTCTGTATAATCATAATCAGAACATAAATCAGCAATAGGTTAATGTCGTCAAGGAACGATGTTATTATTTCGGAAAAACTCAGAAATTCAACAATAGGTACCTTAAATGCTGAATAGTAAATGATTAGCTTAAGCACCCCACAAAAGATAAGGACAGCTCCTGAGAGAGATGATATTTTTAGCAATCTGTCTAGCATGCTTGAGTCGTTGTATTGCTGTATTGTGGTGTGACAGATGTCTGAAGCAAGCACATGTGTTGGCCACTTATTATTTCATTTAGTTAATTGGCTCTATCTTCCATATTTCAAAAGCCAGCTCGACCAACAAACCTTGTCTAACTTCTATTTCAACGGCATTCCAATCCGAGAAAGATTTTAGTTTTGAATTTATGCGAGTGATTGATGAGTTTTTCCCAACCGGCACAATTTCAGCGATGCTGCTAGTGAGATAGTACTTACATTTCTTATACTCATCGCACTTTAGCTGAAAGAAATTGTTTCCTGCCACAATGTTTATCGGCTTTTCGAGCATCGTAAGGTTTCCAAGCATTGATTTGTACGTGTCGTATTCCTTGCCGGGATTCTTTTCGATAAAGTCAGCCTTAAGAACAGTGTCCGGCTTATTTGGTAAAATGTGTTCTATTTCCAAAACGGTATATTCATTTAAAGCACCCGGAGACTTTAAACCCTTGTAGGCCATATCTACATATTGAGTCAGTTTTGCCAACAAATACCTAGTACGATATTGCTGCATTGAATTAAGTGTATAACGCTTAAGTGAATCAGATAGATCGATTCGCTTATTGGTCATGTTTTTCTCAAACCTTTCTTTTAGGAATTCATTAAGTTTCTGTTTTTGCTTAGTCGAATCTGTTATCTCTGATATAGCGCGGAGTTCATCTGCCCATATCGAAAAATTGCGTTCCAGCTCCTTTGTGGCGGTTTTAGTAAAAATGTAAAAGAACAAGAAGCTCTCAAGCTGTTTTACAAAATGGTCAAATAGAGATTTTGGAAAGTTACTGGCCGAAAGCAAAAGAACATAGTGAAGGCTAAAAGCTGCGCCACATAGAGCTTTTAGATTATCCATATATAGGTTATCGTTGCCGTCATTTCCTTTGCCACTCGAAAAGGCGACAAAACTCTCTACATTCTTAATAACCTTCCTAACAAAGTCGAAGGGTTTGGCTTTATAGTCGCAAAGGATGGCGTTCTTTTTATCAATAAACCAATCATAAATCTCATCTTCTCGTACAATTCCATCGCTCCTGTCGTTATCAATCTTATAATTGGCCATTAGGAAATAACGAAGAAATCGTAACGGCTTTTCTTTTCGTTTTTCTAAGGGAGCAGTGATTTTTTTCCATTCGTTCTTTAGCTTAGTAAAATCGCTGGCTTCGACTTGCGTGAACAATAGATTCTTTAACAAGTCCATTGGGTTTAGCCCAATACCCCTTTCATTAATCGTCTCAAATATTTTTAATGCGCTACTGATGTCCGTGGAAATTTGAATAAACACCAGATTGTTAGCCAAATATCCCCAGTACTTTTTAAGTTCATTTTTGTCTTTGTAGTTGTCAGCTAGGTACCTATAGATCGTTCCATATGCATTAAGGAGATTTTCTAAAGAGCCAAAGGATTCAATTCCTGATGCAAGAATTGCATTTCGCGTCTTCTCAGGTTCTTCGTTAAGAGCTACAAGCTTTGCCATCAGCTCCCCAGCGTTTTCATAGCGCGGTTCGAGTTTCAAATTTGTTCTAGTCTCTCCAGCTGTATCTGTATAGCTTGTTGAAATTAGGCCACTGATAGTTGTTTCTTGTGGCTCAGACTTAAAAAGCTTCTTTAATGCGCATAGCACTAGAAAAAACGTAGTAAGGCGCTGTTGTCCATCAATTACATCGTAATGATTTTTTTGAGCGGCAGGCGAAACTAACACTGTTCCTATAAAATACTCCTTAACAGAGGGAGCACCCATTTCATCATTGATGTCATCTAGTAGTTGATGTACCTCTTTATCAGACCATACATACTCGCGTTGATAGTCGGGAACAATGTAAAAGCAGTCACGAAAGGCTTCTTCTATTGTGTATTTAAAGTTTTCAATTTTTGCCATGTAGACCTCTCAGAATTGGTTCACTAAATGTTAATTCAGCTTATGATTTCAGATATAACTTACTTATTACCCTTTGCCTTATTGTGAGTTTTGCAAAGCATTTGACAGTTTTTCTTGTCGGTAGCACCACCCTTGCTCCAAGCTGTGACATGATCGGCATCCATTTCCGCTAGCTTATAAATTCTGGATTTGTTAGCATCATGTCCAACTGCGCAAAGTGGGCAGTTGGATACTTTTTTGGCCTCCGCCTCTTTAGTTTGAATTGCATAAACAGATTTTTTGGTTGCCTCATCAAATACACGAACATCAAGCAAGTTCGTATCCTTGGATCCACCAAGTATGAATTCAAAAACTCCTTTTCGGTTTTTGATATATGGGTCACTGTATAGCTTTTTAACTTGTGATGATACCTTTTTAGGGTCATATGCTTTTTTATGATAGCCTTCATAAAGACGTCCCCATTCCAGTCCGCACATTTCGCTTTCCACATCTACAAAAACACTAGACACCCAATCGATCACGCTATTGAAATAAGTCTTCAGCTCTTTTATGTTTTTGTCATAGCGATGACGAGCCATGTAGTTATCAATGTCACCTTTGCTTACCCAGTCTAATGCGCGTTCGAGAAAAGCCTGGCGATTGACGCTTCCCCTTATGTAAGCGCTCCATTTTTGGACGTTCGAATTTTGACTATTACTGAATTCCTCTTTGGCAAGTGTAACAAAAGGCCCAGAATAGATTGCATTGAGTAACTCCTGCTGACTTAATGGAATCCCAGCAATATTGATAGTCTTGAACCAATCCTTTATCTCACTTTCTTCACCTTCGCACTCATACACTAGAATTTGTGTTTTTAAAATTTTCGCTCGTTTGTCCGCTGCAATGCCATCAAAATACTGCTCCATTCCATTTTCATCTTTCACAGCAAATTTGTTGGTGACATAACGCCCGAAGCTGGTGATACGTTGCTGTCCATCCAGTACTTCAAACTTGTCTTTCTGGACTTTAACGAAATAAATCAAACCAAGCGGATAACCCTTAAGGATGGATTCGATGACCGCCACATCCTTTTTACCATCAGCATAAATGTAGTTACGCTGATACTCCGGTTGGATCGTCAATTTGCCAGACAAGCCAAAGAGACCCTTGCCTTCTAATTCATTATAGACAAAGCCATCGCAAATGTCTTTTATAGTTATGTTGGTTCGTAAAGTTGTCTTCATTTCATTATTTCTTATGCTTTATTAGAATCCTATCATAAGTCCTTTTTCCCTTTAAGATTGTACAACCGCCTCTATCTTCGGGGTGTGGCTTATATTTTAATCTCTTCAAGACTTCTTTTGGTGCAGATGCACGGGTATTGCCACTTGCTTGCCAAATGATTTCAAATTGTTCGGGAGAATATTTATCAAGGAAACTGATTGGCACTCCCATAAATCCTTTATAGTCACTCGGAATTGCATCTGTATATGATACTTCGATTGCATCATAATTGTCAAAATGATCATAGGATTCTCTTCCCTTCAGTTTCTTGTTAAACTTTAGATTGTCTGCCATGGTCATCAGCTGTAAAGGCTCATGTCTGCGTCCGTGGTCAAGATTGGTGAACCAACGAACACCCTTTATTCGCAAAAACTTTCTACCATCTTCATCAATTCTCCAGCCAGCAGCATTTAAAGGATAATTATCTGGTACCTGAAATTCACGATCTCCACTGCTAATACTAGGCCCAAGCCAAATCTTATCTGATTGAAGCAAAGGGAAAATGTTCTTGTACTTGATAGCATTCATATTGCCGATAATCACAAACTTTTTTTCCGAATCGACAATCCACGCTAAGAATTCCCTGAACAACGAGAAAGGCGGATTGGTGACGATGATATCGGCTTCATCGCGAAGTTTTATTATTTCATCACTTCTGAAATCACCATCACCTTTCAAATAGTGCCATTCTAGGTCATCCACATTGATCTTACCATCTCCAAACTTATCGTGAGTAAGGGTAAATATTTTACCATGTGTTTTTGTCTTTTTTCTGTCATACTGAGGAGCGCTTTCTTCGAATAGCGTAGGTTGGTAACCAAACTTGTACTTTTTACTTTCTGCTGCGTAGCTGGTGCTTATTAGTTTTTTTAGGCCAATCCGTTCAAAGTTCTGGGCAAAGAATTTGGTAAAGTTGCTCCACTCTGGATCATCGCAGGGAAGCAAGATTGTTTTGCCATGGAAAACCTTAGGGTTATAGTCTAGGTAGGCGTTGATTTCTTTTTCAATGTCGTGGTACTGCGTATAAAACTCATCATTCTTTGCCAGTTTGGCATTTGTTAAATTGATGTTAGCCATTTATTGTATATGTTCTTCAGGTTCTGTCATTATTCAAATATAATCTTAAGAGTAATCAAATCTGAGTGCGGCTGGAGATTTGGCTCTTGGCATAGCTTTGGGGCTCGGTAGGGATTGTGCGGCTATGCCATGTGCCAAATGCGCGGGGCAACTCGGAGGCGAATCTTCTTAAAAATGCGAAGGGTCGGCCGTATTACTTTTTAGTATGTTCCCGAACCTTAATTTTTTTAAAATCCAAGTCGTCTGCGAGGCCGTTCACTTGTCCCCGTGGGAAGTCTTTGTTAGTGGTCTGTCACCTGTTGTTATTCGAAACACAAAATTGTCCGGGCCCTATTACTGCCAACGTTTGGCTATGGGACGTTGCGGGTTTAGGAGCGCTTGTTAAATGACCGCAGGGAATGACAAGCGCGACCCTCTCCGATTCAATCCACATACACCGGATTAAATTAATAAACGAAAGCTACGAAATTCACTATCACCCCGCAATGGACCATAGCTTGTGTTGTAAGCAGTAGCGGCTAAGATCAATCTTCCGGGTCCACCGTTTTTGATTCTTATTTGTTCCGGAAGTTGAACGTCCAAACCCCAAATTCCTTTTCTCTATTGTCCAGATGCGGAGCGCAGCACTTTCACTTGTCATCAGGGCAGTAATTGTACTCGACTTGCGAGTCTGTCCATTTTTTTTAATCCATTCAGCGTCCGGAGTCTGGTCGATTTCTTGTCGGTCTTGGAGAAAGAGTCACACAAAACTACCCAGCCGCTATTGCTTACAACACCCGGCTATGCGCACCTGGTGTCTATATATTTCCATTGTCAGGACTCATGATTGCATCCAACGGACTTTGAATGTTCCGCGTGAATTTGGTCGAAACATGCGTGTACACCTCCGTAGTCTTGGATGATCCATGGCCCAACAATGCCTGAATATACCGCAAGTCCACATTGTTTTCAAGCAAGTGCGTAGCAAAGCTATGCCGAAGCGTGTGTGGTGTGACTTCCTTTTTTATGCCGGCCTTGTAAACCGCCATCTTCACCACCTTTTTGAGGCTTGAAGCACTGTAGCGGGAATTCCCTGGCCCCTCAAACAGCCACTTTTGAGGCCTGTGGGCCCGGTAGTATTCTCGAAGAAGTGTCAATGCTTTCACCGACAATACGGTGTACCGATCCTTCTTCCCCTTCGCATCCCGCACAAAAATCTGCATCCTATCTGAATGAATATCAGTCACTTGCAAGTCGATTAATTCTTGCCGCCTGAGCCCGGCAGAATACAACAGTGTTAGAATGGCCTTATGCTTAAGGTTGTCTGTGGCATCCAGCAACAGCTGAATCTCATCGGTGCTGAGCACTACGGGCAGCCGCGTCTCCTTGCGTGGTCTGTCGACCTCGTAAAATCGCTGCGGCATGTCCAGCACTTGCTCGTAGTAAAATTTGATGGCATTGATTACCTGATTCTGGTAGGATTGTGATTTCCCACTTTTTACAATCATATGCAGGTAAGCCTTAATGTCAACCTCATTGATTTCCAGCAAATCCCTGTCGCGATAGTAATTCATGAAGTCTCCAAATAGCTTCACATACGATTTGGCCGTATTAAAGCTGTACCTGCGCGTTTCAAGCAAATCGATGTATTCTTTCATGCTGCTGCGCTGCAACACCAGCGCGTCCGAACGCCTGATCAGCCCCAGGTCCACCTCCGGGGCATCGCGGTGCAGGGGCCGATTTTTGAAAAAATAGCGGCAGTTTACCCAGGCTACCCCCCTGAATATGTTCATGATGGCATCCAGGTTGGCCGGGTTGTTTTCTACATACAACATGGCGTAACCATCGTGCCATTGGGCATTGTCCAGCGATTTTACCAAAGCCAGTATGGTTTTCGTAGGAAAAAACTGTAATCCGATGCATTTTTGCTGATCGATCACCAAATGCCTAAGCGTTATGATGGGAAGTCGGTCCATGGCCTGTGATATGTTTTTTTGGCAATCATTGCTGAAAAAACGTCCGTAAGCGTGGAGCTATCCGGAAACTTCCGTTTGTAAACGTTTGTAACCGTTACTAATCGTTTGTATGCGGCTAAATGCAAAAACCTGCCCCGTCTGTGGCGACCCTGTCATCGGTCGGGCCGATAAAAAATTCTGCTCCGACCACTGCCGGGCCACGTTCAATCACGACTACCGGGCTGCGATCAACGAATCTATCATCGACATAAATCGAACCCTGCGCAACAACCGGAATATCCTTCAGTCGCTATGCCCCGAAGGAAAAGCAGTGGTGCGTAAAGAAGTGCTGGTAGAAAAAGGGTATGATTTCAACTGCTTCTCCTCGGTCTATCTAACCAGTAATCAAACGCTCTATTATATCTGCTACGACTATGCGTTTTCCCCCATCATTAATAACAACAGAGAAAAGGCCCTAATTGTCTCGGTACAAGACCACATGACACACGGAAACCCATGGACCTTTCACCAGCGAATTCAAAGTCAATCAAAGTGATCCAACAAAAAACCCCGACATGCCTGCCGGGGTTTTTAAGGAATTGCGAGTGTGTTCATCTGATCAGGGGTTTAGTAAAACCAATCTCCGTCAATCGACTTGACTCCTCGCCTCGCGGACCGAACTCTGCCCTCAGGTAGTCCTTCACCGCTGCACCGTTGTGCACCAGGGCGCCCTTGCCCTTGTACAACACCGCGTTGCGGTAAATTCGCGCGTTCTTCAAAGCGACTCTCGCCTGCGACCACTTCCCGTTGAGCGCCTCCAACTGCCTGGCTGTTTCCAGCAAACCTGCCGGCTTCAACTCCTCGGACTGTGTAGCGTATCCCTCCACTCCCTGGATCAGCTGTGCCAGCCGTCCGAAGTTATAGGCTTTCGCCACGTAGCTCCGCTGGGTCAATGTCCGCCCCACGGGTGGATCCGCATCGGCCTCCTCGCTTGGGATCGGCTCCCGCCCGTTGCGCGACTTCAATACTCCGTTGATCAGGCGGCTGTAGTAGCGCGCATTGGCCAGGGTGTCGTCACCCACCTGACTGGCTTTCAGGGTTCGGATGACCTTCCCCACCAGCGCATTCAGGCTTGAGAACATGCGAGCGCGTTCGTTCGTGATCTCGCTCAGCGCATTCCGTTTTTGTGAAACATCGTGCAATGAACTTTGTGCCTTTTCGAGCAAAGCCCTCATTGCTTTGAGCTGGAGGTTTCCATTTCCGGGCTTGTAATTGCCTCCGTGCCCGGAGCAGATGTCTACTAACCTAGAGTAGCTTACTACATTTGTTACATGTGCCATGACATTTAATTGTTTAATGGTACATGTTCTTAATACGCAAAAGCCTAATACTTTTGTTGCGTGAATTCGTAAAAAACTTAAAAATATTTTGAAATATTTTTTGATCGCCAAAGGATCGGTGGCGAGGGGTGTTCGAAGGTTGCCAGTTGCCGGTTGCCAGTCACCAGTCGCCAGTTGCCAGACTCTACCGGTGATAGCACCGACCGTGCGAAAAGCAATATCCCCTGCATTACTGTGTGATATCCCCTGCATCAACTGTGTGATATCCCCTGCATCACTGTGTGATATCCCCTGCATCACAGTGCGATATCCCCTGCATCACTGTGTGATACCTCCTGCATAACAGTGTGATATCCACTGCATCACTGTGCCATATCCCCAGCATGACAGTGTGATATCCCCAGCATGACAGTGTGATATCCCCAGCATGACAGTGTGATACCCCCTGCATGACAATGTGATATCCCCTGCATGACAGTGTGATATCCCCTGCGTGACAGTGCAATACCCCCAGCATGACCGTGTGATATCCCCAGCATGACCGTGTGATATCCCCAGCATGACAGTGTGATATCCCCTGCATGACAGTGCAATATCCCCTGCATGACAGTGCAATATCCCCTGCATGACCGTGTGATATCCCCAGCATGACCGTGTGATATCCCCAGCATGACCGTGATATATCCACAGCATGACGATGTTACGCCTGCAGCCATGTACATTGGCCTCTTCCTCCTGTGCAGATGCTTCGGTCGTGCCCGGCCTCGTAAATGACGCCAACGCCCTGCGCGCCCTTCCTCACATCCCGTTAAACAAAGCCTGCCATCAGGCCCATTTACCTTTAGGGCCGTTTTGGTGACTGAAAATTAGAGCCAATCCCTATTTTTCGGCTCTTTTTAAAAATCCGATGACGATGAAAAATACCATTGCCCTATTTATGCTGGCGAGCTTGCTGATCGGCCTGCCGGCCACCGCCCAGAAAAAGAAAAAATCCAAAGAGGCCCCCAAGGCCGAGACCCCTGCCCCAAAAAAGGAAGAGAAAAAAGATGGTCCGCAACCCTACGACAAGGTGATCACCGCCAAGGCCGTGACCGACACGGGCGTGTTTGCCGTGCACAAAGTGGACGACAAGTTCTACTATGAGATTCCGGCCAACATGTTCGGCAAGGAATTCCTCAACGTGACCCGCATCGCCAAGACGGCCGAGAACATCGGATATGGGGGCGAAGAAGTGAATGAACAGGTGCTTCGCTGGCAGCGCAAGGGCGACAAGGTGTACCTGCGCATGGTGTCTTACAATAACGTAGCCAGCGACTCGCTGCCCATCGCCACCTCCGTGCGCAACTCCAACTTCGAACCCATCGTGTATGGCTTCGATGTGAAAGCCTACGGCAAAGACTCATCCGCTGTGGTGGAGGTTACGCCCATGCTCACCAAGGATGTTCCCGCCTTTGGCCTTGACGACCGCAGGAGGAAGCAGTACAAGGTGACCGCGGTGGATGCCGAGCGCACTTTCGTGGAATCAATCAAAAGCTACCCCACCAACATTGAAGCCCGCAATGTGATCACCTACAAGGCCGGTGAGGCACCCTCCAATTCAGACGTGGGCTCCATCTCGCTGGAGATCAACAACTCCATGATCCTCCTCCCCGAGAAGCCCATGATGCCCCGTATCATGGACAGGCGGGCCGGCTATTTCGGCATCCGCCACACCGACTACGGCATGGACGAACAAAAAGCAGCCGAGCGCGCCTACATCGCCCGCTGGAGACTTGAACCGAAAGATCCCGAAGCCTACAAACGCGGTGAACTGGTAGAACCGGTGAAGCCGATCGTCTACTACATCGACCCGGCCACCCCCGAAAAGTGGCGGCCCTATCTCAAACAAGGTGTGGAAGACTGGCAAAAAGCATTTGAGGTAGCCGGCTTCAAAAATGCCATCCTCGCCAAAGACCCGCCCGGCAAGGAGGAAGATCCTGAGTGGAGCCCGGAAGATGCGCGCTACTCCGTGATCCGCTACTTCGCATCTGACATTCAGAACGCCTACGGTCCGCACGTGTCGGACCCACGCACAGGCGAAATCCTCGAAAGCGACATCGGCTGGTTTCACAATGTAATGAACCTGCTGCGGAACTGGTACTTCATCCAGACGGCCGCCATCAACCCGGAGGCGCGGAGCGTGAAGTTTAAAGATGAGGTGATGGGCCGCCTCATCCGCTTTGTGGCCGCTCACGAAGTAGGTCATACCCTCGGCCTTCCCCACAACATGGGGTCGAGCTTTGCCTACCCGGTCGACTCTTTAAGGTCGGCCACCTTTACAGCAAAGATGGGAACGGCTCCCTCCATTATGGACTATGCCCGCTTCAACTACGTGGCGCAACCCGGTGACGAAGGGGTGGCATTGATGCCGCAGATCGGAGAATACGACCGGCACATCATCAACTGGGGCTATCGCTGGATACCCGATGCCAAAACTCCGGATGCAGAAAAACCCACGCTGAACAAGTGGATCGTAGACCGTGCGGATAATCCGTTGTACTTCTATGGCAGGCAGACGTTTAATCCCATCGACCCGCGTGCGCAAACGGAAGACCTGGGCAACGATGCCATGAAGGCCAGCACCTATGGCGTGGCCAACCTGAAGCGGATTGTTCCCAACCTGATCAAGTGGACGAACGAAACCGGCAAAGACTATGACGACCTGGAAGAACTTTATCGCAACGTGATTAGCCAGTGGAACCGTTACAACGGCCATGTGAAGTCGAACATCGGTGGCGTGTATGAGACGCACAAGACCTACGAGCAATCGGGTAACGTGTACACGCCCGTACCCAGGGCGGTGCAGCAAGAGGCGATGAAATACTTGCAACGCGAGACGTTTGCCACACCCACGTGGATGCTGGACGAGGCCATCCTGAAAAAGATCGAGCATGCAGGCATGGTGGATCGTGTCCGTCAGCTTCAGGCGAATGTCCTCAATCAATTGCTTGACCCCAGCCGGATCGCCCGGTTGATTGAAGCAGAGGCGGTGCAAGGCAATCGCACTTACACGCCTTTGGATATGTTCACCGACCTGAGAAATGGCATCTGGTCTGAGTTGACTTCAAACGCCACCATCGACCCTTACCGCAGGAACCTGCAGCGTGCCTACATTGAGCGGATGGAATACCTGATGAAGGAAGAACCCAATCCACCCAGCGGCAATGCCGCAGCGCGGTTGGGTGTTACCCCGGTGGACGTGAGTCAGTCGGACATCAGGCCGCTGGTGCGGGGTGAGTTGACTGCGTTGAAGTCGCGGCTCTCCGCAGCCCGCCCTGCCGATACGATGACGCGCTATCACATCGCGGATTGCATCAAACGAATTGATATGGTCCTGGATCCGAAGTAATAAGTAGTAACTAGTACCGAGTACCGAGTCCATAGTATATGGTATGGTCGATGGCCGATGGACCATAGACTGGGGGACTGGGGGACTAGGGACTAGGTACCATTTCACCTTTCCACTGTCAACACCCAGGCACTGGGAAACTGGAACTGATTGATCTGCCTCAGCCGGTCGCGCTCCGCACGGGCTGCGTCCAGGTTGGTGGTCTCATAGGTGTAGATGTAGTAGAGTAACTTCTCGGTAAGAAAGGAGAACCGGGCATTGTATCCTTCCCGCTTCAGCAACCGCACATACGCCTCAGCATTCGCCTTCACACCAAAGGCGCCCACAATCACAAAGTGGCCGAGCGCAAACTCATCGGCATTATTGCCCCTCTTGAACGTTTGGTGGTCGGGCTCGACCGGTGTCGGCTCCACAACAGGTACTGATTGTACGGTGTCCTCCATCACGGTTTCCACGACACGCGCTGTATCCTGCGGCAACGCAGGGGCTACCTCTGCTTGCGAGAGCGTGTCTACCTCAACTACGGACACGCTTTCCACCACGGCAGTATCCGGGGCCGGCACTTCCTCTTCGGGAGTTTCCTGCACGACCGAGTCAACAGGCGTGGGCACGGGCTCGGGCTTCACCTCCGGCTCGGGTTCCTCCTCCTTTTCCTTCTTCTTTTTGTCTTTGTTCGGCCTGCCAAATACGAGGTTCATGCCCGCGTGTACATCGGCCCGGGGCGCTCGCGCGGGGTAATACAAACTATTCACACGATCGGAGGTGGCATAGAATTGATTGCCACCCAACTTCAAAGCCAGTCCCCCGCCAATGTTGTTGATCTTGCTGTCCTGGTAGGTGGCCCCGATGGTGGCACTGAGGATTCGCCCCAACTGCAGGGTGTAACCGATGCTTAGGGCAGGATTGAATTCTTTCCGGAACAAATCAAAATAGAACTGGGCACTGAAGTTGTTCACCTTCAATACCCGGTAGTTGACGCCCGCATAGAATTTGCCGATCAATGATGTCTTGAACTGACCACCCGCGGTCTCGCTTGCATTGAACAAATTCTCCAGTGAGTCCGCTTCCTGGCTCAGGCTGCTTTGGTTGGAGTTGTTGAAATAATCCAGCAGGTCAAACCCCCTGAAGGTGTAGTTGATGGCATCGATTTGATACGTGTTCACGTAATTCTTCCAGGTAATGGATCCCAGGTCGTTGAGGGCGGCTGACACCGACAGCCGGTCGGTTACCTGGTACTGCCCGCCCAGGTCGATGGCAATGCCGCTATTACCGGGTTTAAGAAAGTACTGCACGTAGTCGCGGGTGGTCAGGTTGTTTTGGTCGAAGAAGTCGACACCGGCAGCCTGGCTCACCAGGTCCTGCGTGCGAATGGATACCGAGTCGATACCCACATGAAGGGAGCCACCGATTTGGGAAGTCTGGCCGGCCGCAACACCCAGCAAATACTTCACGCGCAAACCCACGCGCAGGTCGGGCATAACCTCACGTCCGTAGCTTACCGAAATCTGGTTGTAGAGCATGGCGCGGGAGTAGAAATCGGAAAAGTCGAAGGTATTGCCCGCATTTCGGGGATCAGCCGGACCTCTGATCGCCCAACTTGCCAGCAATCCCGGAAAAGAAAACCGCGCCTCCGACACCTGGTGGATGCCAAAGGTGAAGTAGCTCTTCTTGCCCCTCAGTCCAAAATAGAAAAGTTGAATCTGGTCGTTGAAACGCAGGCGGTGCGACTTCCTGAATTTGTCGGGCAACCCCAGGGTATCGAGTACCAGGTTTTCCGAGGCGTCCCTGATGAACATATCGTTGAAAGCGATGCCGTCATTGTTGGCATTCAGATAAATTCCCGAAACGATGGGCAAGCCAATCACCACTTTGTGATGTGGGAAAAACGCGGGGTTCAGCATGTTCGCCTGCGGCAGACTCTCACTCAGCCGGTACAACGAAAGCTCACTCTGGCTCCATGCCGGACATGAGCTCAAGGCTGCCACCCAAAGAATCAATCCAAACTTCCTCACCACTTAGTTCACTTTATACTCCACCTTCGCATTCACACCGATGGACACCCTGAGGCGATCGTCAATCGCCAGCTTCACGGGTACCGTGCCATTGTTTGTCGTTCCCAGGGTTGCAGTCAGCAACAGGAATGTCGCCTGGTCAATCCGGTCGGCCTTGGCCTGATCCAGCACCACGGTCTTTATCGATTCAACCGGGGCTTGCGTAAACCCATTGGCATCCACCGAAGCCGCTTTCAGAAAATTTTCGTTGTCGACAAACAGTGAATCGATGATGCCGCCAGAGCCATTCAGGAAATACGCCTGTATGAACACGTCCAATGGAAATTCATTGACGGTCTTCACCACCACTTTCGATTCAAGCACATCGTCAATGCCGAGCCCGTCAAAGTCGAATTGCTTCGACATTTCAAGTCCACTGAGGGTGCCGTGAAGAGGAAGTGCCACATCTACGCCAATCACCATCCGGCTTTCATCCAGCACAAAATTGTTGGTGGCCCCACCCGGATTAAGCTGACCCGAAAAAGTGTAGACCAAGTTGTCGGGCAATGCCGACAACATTTGATCGATGTTGCTGTTGGCGCCCGTTACCGAAATGTTGCTCACTGCAACCTGCCCCAGTTGGGTGATGGTGGGAGCGGCAATGAGGTATGGATTGAGCGGGGCCGAGGCAGCCGGACCAGAAAGTGGAATGACGTTGCCATTTTTTTGAATGGCAGTGAATTGCGAAATGTCGAAAGTAAGTGGCAATCCGAAACTGTTGGCCACATCCAGGCTGATCATGGGATTGACGAGCGAGAAACTGCCCTGATCCATGTTGTTGAACACATCGATGTCCAGCGTGTTGACGGGCGTTTGATAATTCCGGCTGGTGAGTTGGCCGAACAGACCGCGGAAGAGAAGGTTGTTCAATTCAAAGTTAAAGCTGAAGCTGGTGCCAGACAGTGCAGCCCCATTGTTGGTGACAACTGCCGTGATCGAAAACGCTATCGTGTTGTTGGTGGTGCCTCCGTCTGTCAGATCCAAAGAGGATCCTTGCAGATCAAAGGAGGGGTTGATGGATGCGGGTCCGTTGAGAACAAAGTTTTGGCTGAACACATTGCCACCGGCACCCTGGAGCGACTGAATCGCAACGGTCAGGTTGATATTGGTGGGCATGTCGGACTGGATGTTGAAAACCATCTGTCCCGATTTGAAGAGAATGGAATCCAACTGTTCGGTCGAGTTGATGGTGAATGTTCTGGAGTCGGTGAAAGTGAATGAGAATCCGGGACCCGGGAAGACCACGTCCGGTCCGTTGAACGATACGGTTGGACTTTGTTGGTCGGGTACATTGAAGAAGGTCTCGGCCCGGGGAGTGACGAGGGTGTCTTTGTAGGTGATCACAATCACTCCGTTTTCGTCCGATACTAAGCCGAGGGTCTCTCCTTCCAAAAGGAATTCCTCCAGCGTAAAATCGGAGTTGACGAGGGGAAACTCAATGGCGGGAGTCACCGCGCCTCCGATCTCATCCAGGTTGTTCAATTCTTCCAGGCAGGCGCCCGCCACAAACACCGTAGCCGTGAAGGACATGATTGTAAGCAAGCGTCTCCATCGAATAAACTTCATCATTTCAGCGCATTATTCGCTTATATACTCAAAATCAAGGCAAAGTAAGTGTGGAATGTTCAAATGCAAATGATAATCGACAGCCAGCACAAAACATCGTTCCAAATTATCATTAAATTGGAGCCCACATCACGTTTGCATCACCATGATGACCCGCCAACCCAAAGACATTGACGATTACATTTCGTGGTTTCCCGTTGACGTTCAGGAGCGGCTACAGAAGTTGCGCGCTGCCATCCGGAAGGCTGCGCCCAAAGCCGAGGAAGCCATCCGGTACATGATGCCCACTTTCAGGTTAGAGGGCAACCTGGTACACTTTGCGGCCCTCAAAAATCACATCGGTTTTTACCCGGCACCGTCTGGCATTGCCGCCTTCAGGAAAGAACTCTCAAAATACCCCACGTCCAAGGGAGCCATTCAGTTTCCCATCGACAAGACCCCCCCGCTGGCATTGGTTACCCAAATTGTGAAGTTCAGGGTGAAGGAGAACCTGGAGAAGGCTAAGAAAAAGAAAACAAAGGTATAGCGGGAACGCTCGTAGTTGTATTTTCAAAAAGTTAGGGAAAATATAAATATGAAAGCGAGCGTCATCCTTACCCTTATTGGGATTGCCATTGTTGAGGTAAGCTTTGCACAGACATCGAAAGGTACCTGGGTTGCCGGAGGAAATCTTCGGGCGGAATTTAGCAAGTACACCGTTCCTGCACCTCAGCCATTTGATACCAAATATCGAAGGATTGACTTGATGCCAAGTGTGGGTTATTTCGTTAACGATGGTCTTGCCATTGGCTTGGTATTCCTTTCAATTACACCGGAACCTCTTTTTCGGGATCAACCAGTTCGTACGTGACCATCCTGGCCGGACCCAACATGAGGTATTATATCCCCTTTGGTAAGTGGGCCGCCTTTCCCGAGTTGGGTTATTACTTTGGATCGGACATCAACAAAGAGCCACCCGTCATTGTCTCGGGTGTTGTCGTATCACCCGGATCGCGATCCACCACAGCAAGATCTTCTCTTCAACTCGGTGCAGGCACGACCTACTTCATCACCAACAAGATTGGAGTGGAGGCAGTGGTTTATTTTGAACGCGTTTCTTTTGGTGACTCAGGCACCGAAAAGACTAAAATTAGTTCACTGCTGATCAATGGAGGGTTGAAAGTGTACCTGGCAAGGCAGTAAGCCTATCCCAACTTCTCAATCACCAGGTTGCTGTTGGTATAGATACAAATCTCGGCAGCGATGAGCATACTCTCTTTCACGATCTCTTCGGCACTTAAGTGGGAAGCATGCTTCTTGAGTGCCAACGCTGCGCTTTGCGCGTACATCGCGCCAGAGCCAATGGCGGCCACATCGTTGTCGGGCTCCAGCACATCGCCCGTGCCGGATAGCACCAGCAACTCATCTTTGCTTGCCGCGATTAGCATCGCTTCGAGCCTGCGCAGGTAACGATCCATGCGCCAATCTTTCGCCAGCTCAATGGCCCCGCGCTTCATGTTGCCGCCATAGGCACTGAGCTTCTCATCAAAACGATCGAGTAAGGTGAACGCATCGGCAGTGGAGCCGGCAAAACCCGCCAGTATCTTCCCGTCCTGAAGCTTCCGGATTTTTCGCACGTTGCTCTTGGCTACCGTGTTGCCCATGGTGGCTTGTCCGTCACCGGCAATGGCTACCGTGCCGTTGTGCTTCACAGCAAGGATGGTTGTGGAGTGTATTGCTTGCATATTACATGGACATTTGCGCCACAAAGGCAGGAAGGCACAAAGACATCAAATCAAAATTCTCACAGGATCCTCAAGCAGCCCTTTCAACGTTTTGAGGAAAGCGGAACCTACGGCTCCATCCACTGCACGATGGTCGCACGACATGGTCACCTTCATCACCTGGCCCGGAACGATTTGACCATTCTTCACAACGGGTGTTTCCTTGATTCCACCTACGGCCAGGATGCATGCATCCGGTGGATTGATAATAGCCGTGAATTCTTCGATGCCAAACATGCCCAGGTTGGAAATGGTAAACGTACTTCCCTCCCAGTCGCTGGGCTGCAACTTCTTGTCGTGTGCTTTCTGCGCGAGGTCTTTCACCTCTGCCGCGATGTGCGAGAGTGACTTGTTGTCGGCAAACCGAACCACGGGCACCACCAGTCCGTCTTTTACAGCCACGGCCACACCAATGTGCACGTGATGATTTTTTCTGATCTTGTCGCCAAGCCAGGAAACGTTCACATCCGGATGCTGACGCAACGCGGCCGCTACCGCCTTGATCACCATATCGTTGAAGCTGATCTTCACCGGGGCCATTTCATTGATGCTCTTGCGCGCTTCCACCGCCTTGTCCATGTTGATTTCCATGGTCAGGTAGAAGTGAGGTGCGGTGAACTTGCTCTCACTCAACCTGCGCGCGATGGTCTTGCGCATCTGCGACACATTGATCTCTTCGTAACTCTCTTCGCCCACTACACGCGGCAGGACAACCTGAGCCGCACCTTTTTCTGCTTGCTTCGCAGGTGCCGCTCCCGGCTTGAAGTTTTCCACATCGCGCTTGGTTACGCGGCCGTGATCACCGGTGCCCCGTATCTTGCTGATGTCGTAGCCCAAATCCTTGGCCATCTTCCGGGCCAACGGTGAGGCCTTCAATCGGCCGTTGCCACCACTTTCATGCCCGTTGGCTGAACCGCTCGCAGACGCTACAGAAGGAGCGGACGCAGGCGCTGACTTGGACTCTGACTTTGACTCTGACTTTGACTCTCCGCCATCGCTACCACCGCCCTTGCCTTCTTTGGCCTGGTGTGCCTTCAACAACGTTTCCCAATCGGCCCCTTTCTCCCCAATAATGGCCAGCACTCCGTTTACCGGCACCGATTCTTTTGCCTTTGCACCTATATATAATAGTGTACCCGTGTTATACGATTCGTATTCCATCGTGGCCTTGTCGGTTTCCACTTCGGCCAGCAGCTCACCACTCTTCACGGCATCTCCTACTTTCTTATGCCAAGCGGCTATCACGCCTTCCGTCATCGTGTCGCTCATCTTCGGCATCAACACAACCTCGGCCTTGATATTGGAAGTATCGATATCAGCTACTGCGGTATCGGCCTCTTTCCTGGAGGAGGAGCCGCCACCCGATGATGCTTCTTTCTTTTCTTCTGTTTTGCCTTCGCTACCTGCTGAATCCAACAGGCTCTTGTAGTCTTCGCCCTTCTTGCCGACAATGGCCAGCACCCCGTTCACCTGCACGGCTTCTCCCTCTTTCGCGCCCAAATACAACACCGTGCCATCATTAAAGCTCTCATAATCCATGGTGGCTTTGTCTGTTTCGATCTCGGCCATCAGCTCTCCTGACTTTACTGTGTCGCCCACCTTCTTATGCCACTTGGCAATCACACCTTCAGTCATGGTGTCGCTCATCTTGGGCATTCTCACAATCTCAGCCATCGCAATGTTGAATTAGGTATCAGAATTCAATTAAGAGGTCAAAAATAGGCCTAAAAAGCGTTCCATTCAAGTAGTGACCCCTGCTGCTCAGAAAGGAATATTCCCGATAATCACTTCAAAAACAGGTGCTGCATTGGTGAACCCATTACCGAATTTATAGGTAGACCTCACCCCCAGTTCGAACTGTGGAAGGAACCGCATCAGGTTCACGTCAAAAGTAAGTTCCACGCCAGTCGACTGCCAGGTGTCGCCATTGTCGATGAAGTAGACCTGGGTTGGTCCACCCACCTCGAATTGATAAAGGTAGAGGCGCCCCTCGCTGATGCCGTGGTCATAAAAGGCATTGGCCTTGATCCGTTGAATGTTCAACACCGGCCCGATGCTGATGTCGGGATACCAAAGGGGCAACGCATAGTTAACCGAAAAACTGGTGAACTTGGTATCACGCGGATAGCTATGGCCGCGTGGTTTGAAAAGCCGGTTTCGAAAAGCATAGTTCGACAGGTCTTCAAAACCAGACAACACTTCCTGGTGGCCGGTACGTATGTAAAAACTATGATGCTTGAACAGGCCCGGAAAATACAGAGAGCCTCGAACCATCCAAAGGCGACCGGAGAAGTCACCGCCATAAGGCGTGTGGTAGTATTCGGCTGCAAAGAATTGCGCCCACCGTGGTAGAAAATCCCTGCGACTCACTTTCAATCCCCGGTTGAAGGAAAGGGCCGCACGGTTGTATATAAGCACGCCTTCACCTATCCTGTCGGTGAAAAGGAAATCCAACGAATCGTTTGCTTGCACAATGCGGTTGAAACCAGAGCTCACTATCTGACCGTTGACGGAGACTGCGTGTTTGAAATTGTAGACTTTTGTGTAGCCCAGGCTGTTGCTCAACTCAAGCGAGGTGTTGTACTTTGAGCGGGTAAGCAGCAGCGGAAGACGCAAGCCTGCCGAGCCTCCATATTCATCCCATTCAAAGTCAACATCTCTTCCAAACAGCCGCGTATTCTGCTGCCGGGTGGCCATCGACACATTCACATCGATGATGGGATAAAAGCCCTGATAGCTCATCCCCGCGCGCCAGGTGCCGGTACTTTCGTTTACGTCATACAAATAGCCTGCACTCCACGAAGTAGTGCTAAGCACATCATCGGAAGTAATGCCGAGATTGATCTGACTCAGGGTGTTCTCGATATATGGACCCCACGAATGCGGGTTGAACATGCCGCTGACCCTGCGGTACCGCTTGATGTCGTACGTTTCGGTTGTCACTGTGGCCGGCAGGTTCCTTCCTCCCTCCTGCTCGGTCAGGAGATCGGCAAAAACGGGGGATGAACTTTGCACTTCACCCAAGGGCTTCCAAAAAGCAGGATCAAAGTCAATGCGCACGATGTCCAGCCCATCCTTCGTTTGGTCGTTGTAGTAAATCGATTTCCCATCTGGTGAGATGGCCGGGTTGTAGGCTCCATATCGGCTGGATGTCACCTGAAAGCGTTGCCCGGTGCGGGTGTCCAGCACATAAATGTTGTCTATGCCGCTAAAGGGTGAATTGTAGAAAACGTAGTGGTTGAACGGCACCGGATAACCCACGTTCTCATCGCTCACCGGCAGTAAGTCGGTCGAGGTTCCGGTGGTTACATCGTATTGCGTGAGGGCCTTCCCCTCTGGCGTAATTCGCAAGACCACAATCTGCTTTCCATCACGGCTCCATCGGGGCATGCCCAATAAATCGTTCGCAGCGTTGTCGAAAATCTTTTCCACCACGCCCGTTTCATAGTTCAGAACGACCAGGTGTGTTTGATAGGACGTAGTGGTTTCAATGGTGGCTACATGCTGTCCATCCGGAGAGATGGCCGCACTTGCGTATCGCGCGGAAGACTTTGAAATGATTTTCTTCTTGTTTGTTTTCAAATCGAAAGCCTCCACAACGCTATAAGAGCGTGCCCGCCACCGGGGGTCATACCGGTATTCATTCCAAACCACCCGATCCTGCGCGGCTGATATCATGCCCGCGTTATTCACCGGCCCCATCACAAATAACTTGTCGCCCGTTCCATTTGGGGAGACGGTGACAAGTTGAGCAATGTCGCCAATTCCCGATTTGAGTGCTACGATGGTGCCATCGTCAAGGACCTGCGGGTAGGACAGGTCGGTGTATGCCTTTCCCGATCTTTGATTGACCCGCTCAAAAGGGGTGATGTCGGCTGCCTCAATTTGTTCCTGCCAATCCTTTTTGAGTTCGGTGGTCATCTCGTTGAATAAATCCACCACGTGAAGGCCCGACTCTTTCTTGATGGCATTTGAAAAAGCGAAAGGCAGGAACGGCACGCCCCAGGAACGTTTGGTAATGTCTTCCCATATGTTTGATCGACCGGTTTTCTGGCGCAGGTACGACACCAGGTGGTAGCCCAGCACGTAATGATCGGAAATGTTGTGCTTGTACGAACGCAGGTACTGTTTATGATAATTGAATGTGCGGCCTTCGAGCAGGTTGGTTCTGAACAACAAGTCAAACTCAGGGATTCGGCCCCGGCCACTCCGGGTGAACGCGGTCTCGGTGGCCACGGCATCGCCTTCCCAAAACCACTGAGGGGCAGCCACAAATGCCATGGCGGCTTGTCCCAACTGGCCGAACGTGTAATAGAAAAGTTTGTTGAACCCTCTCCTGCTTTGCTGAAACTGGGCCATGTGGCGGTACTCGTGCATGGCCAACAAAGTGAGCCAATCCACAGTGCCCTGGAAATTGTAGTCTTGCGTGGGCATGCCGTAGAACTCCGACCTGCGCGGTGCCAGCGTCACAAAACCATTCGAGATGGCCGACTGACTTTGCAAGATGACGTTGATCTTGCGCGGCCGTGCGCCAATGGTCTCGCCTTCCGGATCACGGATCGACTCCAGTGTATTGGCCATCCGTTGTGCCGGTTGTTCGAATCCCTCGGGAAAAAGCAGCTTAAAGTTGGGGGTGTTGATTTGAAACCACTTCAGGCCCGCGGGGTTGTTTGCCTGCACGGAAGTTTCCTGAGCAAAGGTGACACCGGCAAGGCAGCACGCTACGAACCCGATCCATCTCACACGCATAGTCGTTTCCAAAACCTTGAAACTACACCAGCGAGGTGGAAATACTACTTATTCGACTGTTATTTTTTCACAATGAGCAGGGTGTCGGCCTCGATGGCGCTCGCCTGAAAGAAACCTAACGCACCGTTGGTGAGATTGGTACGGGGATTTGCCGGTGGCGGCCCAAACATGCCACCATCGTTGTTGATCAGGTTCACCAGGTCGCTGTAAAAAAGATACCCGTTGCGGCTCAAACTCATCATCTCGATGCGGGCCGTGTCCTGCTCACCAAAGAAGACGGGTGATGGGAGTCCGTCAATGCGCTCACCCAACAGCACATCATCGGTAAAGTAGATTTCGTTGTCGTTCGTGACTTTGAGCGAATCGTTGCGGTAGAATTTGAAAAGGTAATAATCCTTGGTATCCTGAGGCTCTTTCGCGAACAGCAATAGCTCATAGATCTTGCCTTCCTCATCCGGGTCCTCCACCTGGTCCTTGCTCAGGCGATAGCCTATGGAATCAAGCCGCGTTACTGGCAACAGTTCGTCTTGTGCCTCATACATTTGATTGTCGACTTGAAGGCTCAACGTGTACGTGCGGCCAACGGTACCTGCAAAACCAGACGTGGGATAATAGTAGCCGTTCAAGTTGGTTTCCCCTGCCGGGTTGTGCACAAAGGCATAGGTGTTGCCCTGGCTATCGCGCACCGTTACTGTGGCGTTGGTAATCGGTGTGGGTTTACCCGTATCGTAAAATCCGACACTCCTCGTTACTTTCACAAATTGCCTGTCTGGTACATTGCTTACGAGCCCCTCCACGATGATCCCCGGCTGTGTTTGGTTCAGGTCCAGCACAATCGTCTCCTCACAAGACATGAGCAGCAATGCGAAGAAAGCTCCGGCCCAAATAATTCTCTGCATATCTTTTAGAACTTAAAGTTGTAAGTAACGGATGGAAGAATCGGAAACAGGTAGATCATGCGCGCTTCCTTTTCGGTTCCATTACCTATGATATTGCCTTCCTCATCCTGACGCAGACGGGTATACATGGAGAATGGATTCTTTCTGCTATACATATTGTAAAGAGAGAACACCCATTGCCCCTGCCACTTGCGTTGTTTGCGATTTTGAGGTGTGAGCGTAGCTGACACATCCGCACGATGATACGAGGGCAACCGATAGCCATTGCGTTCGGTAATCTGATCGGGTTGATACAGGTCGCCAAATTCATATCGGCCGGAAGGCACCGTAATTGGTCGGCCTGTACCGTACACGAAGTCAGCCCCGAAAGACCACTTCTTGTTCAGGTCGTAGACAGCTGCCACGTTCAATGCATTTCTACGATCGTAGTTTGCTGGGAACGCGATGCCACTGTTTACGCCAGGCACCTTGCGGGTCACTTTGCTGTAGGTGTAGCTCAAAAAGCCGGTGACTCTTCCCTCCTTCTTTTGCGCGGATAGCTCAACGCCATAGGCCCATGATTTTCCCTGCCTAAATTCTGTAGACAAATCCTGGTTAAAGAAGATGCTGGCGTTGTCGGCAAAGTCGGTGATGTTGTTCATGTCCTTGTAGAAAGTCTCCACCGAAAACTCGTAGTCGTGCTTATGGGTGTTCTGGAAAAAGCCAATGGAATACTGGTCGCTGGTTTGGGGTTTCAGGTAATATCCGCTTGGATTCCAGGTATTGAACGGCAGCGGCACGGTACCACTCGAAATCAGGTGCGTGTTCTGCACCATCCGGCTATACGATGCCTTGATTGAGTTGTAAGGAGAAAGGATATACAAGAATGAAAATCTGGGTTCGGCATTTACGTAGGCCTTTACCGTTTCCAGTCGTTCGTAGCTCCGCTCCCCCGTACGAATGATGTTGACATTGTCGGTTGGATCGGCATAGAGCGGCAAGTCGTATGGCCCCACATTCTGGAAAATCGAAAGACGAACACCCAGGGTTGTTTCCACCTTATCGCCAAACTTTTGTTTGAAGTCGATGTAGGGTGCATGATCCAATGCAAACTGCTTTTCAAGCGTTACCGTCTGGAAGATGGACCCTTCCGTAGTCGGGGTGATCGTGGCGGGCGCAAACCGCCTGAATGTCAGGTGGTAGCCAAAACTCACTTCACTGGATGGTGAGATGAAATAGTTTAGGTCATTGTTAAGGCTGAATTGCTGCAACCGCGACTTCCATTCGAAGCCCTGCACGGGATCGTCAAAGCCCAACTTGTAGTCGAAGTTGCTGGCAATTAAAGTTGTATTTGAGAACAGCCTGTCGTTGAAGAGGTGGTTCCAGCGAAAGGTACCCGTGGCATTTCCCCATCCGAAGCCAAACACTCCGTCAAAGTCAAAATCATCGCGACCGTTGTAAAAGGCTACAAAGAACCGGTTGTTGTTATTGTGCTTCCAGCTGAGCTTGGCGTTCATGTCGTAGAAATACACCAGGTTCGTTTCACCTGCCAGTTTCAGGAACGCATCGACATAAGATCTTCGGGCGGAGACAATGAACGAACTCTTCTCTTTTTTCATCGGGCCTTCAATCATGAAGCGGCTCGCCATGGTGCCAATGCCGCCACTTCCCGCCAGGTTCTTGTTGTTGCCATCCTTGGTGCGCACCTCCAGGATCGAAGACAAGCGACCACCGAAGCGTGCGGGAATCCCGCCCCGGTACAGCTCCGATTCTTTTACGACATCCGAATTGAACACCGAAAACAACCCGAACAGGTGAGACGGATCGTAGACAGGAGCCTCATCAATCAGGATTAAATTCTGATCAGCACTGCCGCCTCTCACAAAAAAACTGGATGTACCTTCGCCTGCGGTAATCACACCCGGCTGCATTTGAATGGTTTTGATCAAATCAGACTCACCAAACACCATTGGTAATTTCCTCACCTGATCCATGTTGAGCTGCGTATGGCCCATCTGAATGTTGCTGACGTTGGCATCCACACGCTCTCCCTTCACCACCACTTCCTGCATTTCCATGGTTTCGTCCTGCAGGTCGATGTTCCGCTCTATTTGCTGATCAAGCTGAATTTCTTCAATCCGCGTTTTATACCCGATGTAGCTGAACTGAAGGTGGTAGGTGCCTTTGGGTAGCGTGATGGAGTAAAATCCATACGCATTTGTGGTAGTGCCTGTTTTCAGTTCCTGCACGAACACGGAAACTCCGATCAATTCTTCGCCATTGCGCGAGTCTTTCACGTACCCGTTGATGGTAAACTTCTCCTGGGCATGGGTGAATGCGGAAATCAGGGAAAGGGCGCAAAACAGTAAAATCTGCTTCATGATGTGGTTGATTCTCTTCATTGACAACCAACCTTCGATTTTCCCCTATTTACACCCTTCATCAGTCCCAATCAGGCAGTTGCTTGTCGTCAGACATCGATTAAGACGTAGAATTGATTTTAAGGTTTCCGAGTAGTCCGAAAATTATTATGAATATTTACGGACAAAACCAGCCAAACGCTTGTTCGAGAGACTCAGGAAGTTTTACCGACAATACAAAGAGTATGTGCGGGTTGACCTCGTAATGTACGCGGTCATGATTTTGCTGATCGTGATCTATGTCATTTACACGTTGGTTGCCGGCTAGCGAAGCAGGATCTCGCGCACATTTTCTTTGATCTTCGTTGCCAATTGATCGGTGGGCAAATCGTTGATGTCGTTGCCAAACGGATCTTCAATTTCCTCTGCAATCAATTCCACCGTCAACAATACGAACGATACCAGCATCACAATAGGAATGGTCATGTATTCTGCAATCACCACAAATCCAAACGGCAGTGTGAGCAGGTAAATGAAAATGAACTTCTTGATGTACATGGTGTAGGAATAGGGAATCGGGGTATTCTTGATCCGTTCACAGGCCCCCAGGATATCCGAAAACTCCTTCAATTCCTTGTCAACCAGAAAGAGTTGATCACCTGAGATGATATTGTTTTTATAAAGCTGGTTGGCCTTTTCATACATCATGGAGGACAAACGGTTGGGGATGTGTTTGACATCGTGAAAATTCTTCATGAAGTCGTTGCCAACCACGTCCAGGTCCGCCAGGTTCGCACCCTTTCTCAGGTGCTCCTTCACCGAAACCACAAAATTGGGAATCATTTGGGCGAAGTAGCTGCGATTGGTATGGTCGGCAGGATCGAGGAAGGCATTCCACTTGTGAGCCAGGTTGCGGGTGCTGTTCACCATTTGTCCCCAATGTTTACGGCCCTCCCACCATCGATCATAAGCCGAATTGGTACGAAATACAAGGAAAAGACCTAGCACGATACCCAACAGCGAGTGCATGGCAGGTGTGCTTTTGAAGGCCCCCTCGTGCAACTCCAACACATCCAGGATCACCCAACAAACGCCAACTGAAAGGACGAGCAAGAACAACAGCACCGGCATGAGCGTGCGCAAAACGTGCCGGCTGTAGGCATGGAAAATCAGCGAAAACCAGGCTTTGGGGTTGTATTCTACCATCGAAAACGCATTTACGGCCCCTAATAAACAAAAAAAGTGCCCCAAGTCCCAACCTTGCAAATGTGCACACCGTTATATATCATTGTAATATCATTTTAATATCATCTTTATGAGCAACGAAAAAGACAATTCTCCGATGTCCGGATACCTGATGGTGGTCATCGTGCTGATCCTGCTAACGGTAAGCATGGTGGGACTGATGGGCATGCGCAATCCAATGTTCGCATTGCTGCTGGCATTTACACTGGTACTGCTTCCAGGCTTTTTCTTTATCAATCCCAACGGGTCGATGGTGCTCACCTTGTTTGGTGAATACCGCGGAACGGTGAAAATGAATGGGTTCTTTTGGGTAAACCCGTTCTTCTCTAAAAAGAGAATTTCTTTGCGGGCAAGAAACTTCGACAGCGAGAAAATCAAAGTGAACGACAAAGTAGGCAACCCGATTCAGATCGGTGTCATTCTTGTCTGGCAAGTACGCGACACTTTCAAAGCCGCGTTTGAGGTAGACAACTACGAAAACTTCGTTCGCATTCAAAGTGATGCAGCCGTGCGGACACTGGCGGGTACCTACGCGTACGACAACTTTGAAGACGAAGATGCAGAATTAACGCTTCGCTCCGGCCGGGACGAGATCAACCATGCGCTGGAGGAAAACCTAAAGAGCCGCTTGGAAATTGCTGGCATTCATGTGATAGAAGCCCGAATTGGCTACCTGGCTTATGCTCCAGAGATTGCAGGAGCCATGTTAAGAAGGCAACAAGCCACCGCGGTGGTGGCAGCGCGATACAAGATTGTGGAAGGTGCGGTGAGCATGGTAGAGATGGCGTTGGAACAACTGTCCCACAAGAAGATCATCGACCTGGATGAGGAGCGCAAGGCCGCCATGGTGAGCAACCTGATGGTGGTGCTATGTGGCGACAAAGATGCCAACCCGGTAATCAATGCAGGCACGCTAAACAATTGATTTTGCCATGGGCGGGTATTTGTTTGAGGAGTCACAGAAGTTCAATCAATGGTACCTGTGGTTAATCATGGGTACCAGCTCATTGGTTTTTGTCGGCATGATCATCAACGCGTTAACGCAGCAGCTCTATTATGGTGAGTCATGGGGCGACACTCCCCTGTCTGATGGTGCCTTGATCACAATCATGTTACTGATGGTAGTAGCCCTGGTTCTTGGAATCTGGTTGTTCTACCGCTTTCAGTTAGACACACGGGTTGACAAGCGCGGATTTCACTATCGCCTGCTCCCCTTTATCTCCCAATGGCGATTCATCGCTAAAAGTGAAATCAAAAACTTCACCGTTGGCCCATACCGATTCAGGGGCATCGGCATTCTCCCGTCATTCGTGGGCACCCTTACTTACAACGTCAGGGGAAAATATGGTTTACGGTTAGCGTACAGCGACAAGGAGATCATGATCGGCACCCAAAAACCGGAGGCGATGGAGGAAGCCCTTCGTTTGATGATGAGATCCACCGAATGACATGCGTTAACATTTTTTGCGTTTTAAGGCACTAGTTTTATGGCACAGAAAAAACCTTTCGTCTTAAGGCTGGATCCGGATCTTCTCAAGGCCGTGGAGAAATGGGCTGCCGATGAATTCCGCAGCACCAATGGTCAATTGGAATGGATCATCACTAAAGCGTTGAAAGAGGCCGGTCGGCACAAACAAAAATAACGTCCCTTTCACTTGACTTTCTGTGGCCCGAATATTGTATTTCGTTTAAACTTTTTGATGATGATCATTCGTATGCCTCACTTCTTGGCTCTCTTATTCACCTTGGTTTGCTTCATTTGCAATGGTCAGGATGATTACCTGGTAACACTTCAAGGCGACACACTGCGTGGCAAGATCAAACTGTTCACCTTCGATCGGAAATTGGATCGTGTGCAGGTCGTCACGACTGACAAGAAGCAGGAGTTTACAGCATTGGAGGTGAGATTCCTTCGCTTTGGTGACGAAAACTTCACCACCCAGCGGAGCCACGAAGGTTTCAAATTCATGAAGCAGTTGGTGAAGGGTTACCTGAGTTTGTATGCCTTTCAGCCTGAAAACCAAAATACTTATTCTGGCCGGCAATTGGTAAAACTTGACGGGTCCACCCTGGAGGTACCCAACTTGAGATTTCGTGCTGTGATGGCGGACTTCCTTGCGGAGTGTCCCGAGGTGAGCGAGCAGGTAAAGAAAGCGGAGTTGGGGCGCAATGAACTTGAAAAAATAATCGAGGAATTTAACGATTGCCTGGCGACTATGCCCGCCATCATCGATGAAGAAAAACCAACGTCCACGGCTGCGCGTGACAAACTAAACCTGGTCAAAGACCTGAGATCTCAGGTGAACAAGCTGGATGAATTCGCGGGGAAAAGTGACGCGCAGGATCTGCTCAACGACATCGCTCAAAAACTGAGAGGCAACCAGGTGATACCCAACTATCAAAAGGAAGCGTTAAAGGAGCTATTGGGCTCGCAAGATTCGGTAAGGGAATTGCTGTCCAATTTTCTTGAAGCGCTCAACAAGAATTAACCCAACGTCTTCTTTACCAGTGCAAGCCATTTTTGCCGGTCGACATACAGCACATAGGCGCAGCTAACTGCCACCAACAGGGCATAGATAAAAAGTTGGCCGCCATCGCCTTGCACCTCAATGCCCAGAATCGTCAGGTGCATGCCTATCGCACCCACCATTAATCCTAAGCCAATGAGTGCACCGAGCCAGGCCACTGCGGTAATCAGCAGCAGCACAGAGGCGATCAATTCAAAAACACCGGTGCCATAGCGGCCCCAGGGTTCCATGCCCACCGTCTCAAAAATATAGATGGATTCTTCCGCCCCGCTGAATTTGAAGAAGAGTGTTTGAAACATGATCACGGCCGCCACCAGGCGCGCAATCCAGTAAATTGCTTTTTGTGTTATTGACATAGCCGAAGTTAACGAATTGAGCCGACAGCGGGTTTGTCGGTTGCAAGACGAAACACCCTGATTAAAGTAATATTCCTAAATTGAATCCAAATTCCATCCGCATGCCTCGTTTCGAAATCCATCCGGACATTGCCAAAGCCAAAACCCTGTCGACCGATTTTTACACGGACCCCGCGATTTTCGAGGCATCGAAAGAAAAGATCTTTTCGAAATGCTGGCACTACGTTGGCGATACCGATCGGGTGAAAGAAAAAGGTTGGGTTACACCAGTCACTTTATTGGAATCCTACCTGGACGAGCCGCTGATTCTTTCAAGGGACAAAGAGAATCAATTGCATTGCCTTAGCAATGTGTGCACACACCGGGGCAATTTGTTGGTAGAACAACCCTGCCAGCTTAACGACATCCGGTGCAAGTATCACGGCAGGCGGTTTAAGCTGAACGGACAATTTGCTTCGATGCCGGAGTTCAAAGAAGTGGTTGATTTTCCCTCAGCCGCGGATGATTTGACAAACCTGCCGCTGGCACAGTTCGGCAAATGGCTATTCACCTCGCTTCATCCCGAGTCCGAGGCTGCCAGCTTTTTTGAATTCATGCAAAAGCGCCTGGATTGGATGCCTTTTGAAGCGTTTTATTTGCGTCCTGAACTTTCCAAAGACTACCTGGTAGAAGCCAATTGGGCATTGTATTGCGAAAACTACCTGGAAGGTTTTCACATCCCATTTGTTCATGCCGGATTGAATTCGGTCATTGACTATGGCAACTACAAGATTGAACTCCATCGCTACAGCTCACTCCAACTTGGTATTGCCAAAGACGGAGAAATGGTGTTTGAGTTACCCAAAACGTCACCGGACTTTGGGCAACCGGTTGGTGGATATTACTTTTTTGTCTTCCCCAATCTCATGTTCAACTTCTACCCGTGGGGCCTCTCCATTAATGTAGTCAATCCGTTAACACCAACTCGGTGCAAAGTTTCATTCTTGTCGTATGTGTGGAACGAAAGTAAATTGAGACAAGGCGCGGGAGCCGATTTGCACAAGGTGGAATTGGAAGATGAGGACATCGTGCAAAATGTGCAGCGGGGCATTCGATCCAGATTTTACAAGCATGGCCGTTACTCTGTGACACGCGAACAGGGCACCCACCATTTTCACCGGCTCTTGGCCGAGTTTATGAGTAAGTGATTATCGTGCCGAAGGCCTAAAGTCTCTGATGGCGTCTGGGTTAATGTTGGCTAAAACCAAAATGGCTACCACCACGATTACCATGAAGGCAATCACAAAAAACACTTGCCCCAGGTAGAACACACCTATCCCCTTCAAAAAGGTAACAACCTTCTTGCGCTCCCGGAACAATCCCATGTATGCAAACCCGAAAAAAAGAGGAGAAACTACTGACACCCAAAGACTGGGCCATGCCCCGAGGAGCTTTTGGTAAACCACCATCAATATGGAGATCCAAAGCAGGTGTCCACTTACATAAAACGGCAGAACAATATGTTCCAAAAACAAATAGCCACTCTTTCGGAAAAATACAAACCTGGAGGCGAGGGCCTGAAAAGGTACACCCATGAACAGGACGAGTTTTATGTTTTCGGTTACCAGTCGTACCATCCGCTGGCTTGCCTTCGTACTTTCTCCTTGCAAGGCCATTTCGCCTTGCTTCTCCTGGATGAAAGTGGCCCAGTCGACTTCGAGTGCACTCAACACCAGCACAAATAGGGTAACCATCAAAAAAAAATACCCTACCGGGCCGTAGTACCTCACGCGATTGCCTTCAATATACCGAAGCACAGTGGTGCCGGGCCGTATGGTCAAGTCTTTGATAGTTCGTGGGAACATGCCATCGAAACCATAAATACGCGACCAGAAGTCATTCCAGCCCTCGCGAAACGTAAGTCGCTTAATGGCGGTCCGCTGCCCGCAATGAGAACAATAAGCACCTGTGGCTTCTTGTTGACAGTTGATGCAAGTCATTCAAAAAAAGGTAATCGGAGCAAGATATGGAAAACCTATTGATCCAGCCACTCCTTGAATGCTTGCACGCGTTCACGCGCAACCACCACATCCGAGTCGTTGCATTTCTTTAAAACCAACTTGAGCCGGCTGTTGACGTGTGATATCATGTCGTGAATGGAATCGAAAGAAACAATGTATTTCCGGTTAATCCTGAAAAACATTGCTGGATCAAGAACCTGTTCCAGTTGGTCCAACGTGAAATCCAGCACGTGCTTTCGACCATCATCGGTAAAGCAAAAAGTAGCTTTGTCCATGCTGTTAAAAAACAGCACCTCCCTGGTTTCAATTGACCGGAGGTGCTCGCCCACTTTCACCACAAACCTTTCCTTGTATTTTTTTGTCAGCATCTGCATGGCTTGTTGAATGCTGTGGAGCATTTGGTTCGGGTTCAGAAACTGGCTCTTCATCGATTCGAATTTATCAAATGCCCTGCCCAACTCTGACTCATCCACAGGCTTTAAAATGTAGTCAATGCTGTTGACTTTAAAAGCCTTGAGTGCGTATTCATCATAGGCTGTTACAAAAATGACCGGCATATTCACTCGCACCTGCTGAAAAATGTCGAAGCTGAGCCCATCGCCCAGTTGAATATCCATGAGTGCCAGGTCAGCGTGTTGTTGGCGGCTAAACCATCGCACCGCACTCTTCACTGAGTCAAGTACACCTGCAATTTCCGCCCCCGGCCTGACCTTCGCAATCAGCGATACCAGTCGTTCCACCGCCTGCGGTTCATCTTCAACAATCAGAACTCTCATTTTTCCAGTTTCAGCAGGGGAATTTTGACCGTAAATTCAGTGGCCGTCTGTTGAACCTCCACAGGCTTGTCGCTCAGGAGCGCATAACGCTTCTTAATATTCTCTAAGCCCAACCCTTTCCCATTGTTTTCAAACCGACTCCTTTCCTGCAAGGCATTCTTTACGATGATGTAGTCGCCTTCCTTGAAGATATGAATGGCGAATGGCTGGTCCGCAGAAATCGAATTGTGTTTAATGGCATTTTCGACCAACATCTGCAGGGCCATCGGAGCCACAAATCCCTTTTCATCATCCAGCAACATTTCAACACGGAGCTTGTCACCGCATCTGATTTGCTGCAGGTAAATGAACGCATTAAGAAAATCCAGTTCTTCGGCCAGCGTAATCAGCTCTTTGTCACGGGTATCGAGAATAAAACGATACACGTCCGAAAGTTGCTTAATGAACCTCGCGGCTTTGTCGGGATCGGTATAGACCAAGTTGGTCAGCGCATTCAGGCTGTTGAAAAGGAAATGAGGATTGACCTGGCTTCTGAGATTCTCATACTGTGCCTTCACATTTTCTTGCTGAAGGCGCTCGGCCTTTACGGCAGCATCTCGCCAGTAAAAAAGGAAGGAACGACCGGTCATGAACAGTGTAATCACCGTGGTTACAATGATCGTTCCAACGAGCATGTCTGTGAAGCTGCCCGTATTGAGGCCAAACAAAACACTAAACCCCCACATCAGGATGTACACTGCGGACACAGTGTAAATGAGCATCCCGATAAATCCCACAATCATTCTCAACAATGGTCTGGTCTGCCACGAAATCCAGCGGCTAAAAAGATCACTTAGATAGGCATTTCCCATCCATAGCGAAATCCAGAGCGCTGACGAAAAGCCTACAACGATCAAAAAAGTTCTTGTTTGGGGTTGGGGGTAGAAGATCAGCGTCATCAGGAAGCCAACCAACACAAGCATCAAGATGGCAAACCAGTTCTTGTTGACTACATTATTCACGAGATTAAAGATACTTTAGCTCCGCCATTCCACAAGGGCACTCCCGGTGTTACCTCCCCTCAACTTAACCCGATAATAGCGCATTGTGATCGCAATAAGAGGTACACCCAACAGCGAGGGCCACGTCCATTGAAGGAAATCCGGTAGAAAGTGCATCGTTTGGGTTGAGAAGGCCGTCACTGCTGCGATGTAGCCACCCAGCATGTTCCCACCATGACTGAAGAACCAATGCATTTTATCGCTGGGAGGCTTCGTGAACGTGCGGAATTGAGAAAAGGCCTGCAGGCAACCACCACCGCCAAAGCCAATGGCCAGCACGCCCAAAGCGACTGTACCATTGAAAACCTGGTACGCACCATAGCCGACAAAGCTCACGTTAAACACACCCGCAAGGGCCAATATGAACCAGTCAAACCAGGTCACGCCAAGTCCTTTGTGAATTTGTTTCTGGTGAACGCTTCGATAAGCAGTAATGATGGAATAGTAGCTGAAGAATGCGATCATAAGGAGAAATGGAATCCATTTAACAATGGACAGAATTACAGCGGTGACGAACACGTAGGTCATGCTCCAGAAGAAGATTCTTCCCCAGCGAACGTGCTGGCGGCTGCCTTTTTTCATGGCAATCGCGACTGGGGCAACCACCAGCGCGATAACCCCGGCAATCACGTGCGTGTAAACTGCAAAATTTAACATTGCCTGTTCTATTTTGTCAATTGCACTGTGACACCAGTTCTTTAGTCATCTCTTTACCCCACGTGGGCGCCAGCGGATTGTCGGACTTAAACGATTCAAATTTTTCCAATGCAGCTTTAGCCGACTTGCAGGCCTCATCGATTGGAGAATTAAAAAAGCGAGCCGTTCCCAGTTGCATCTGCGACAGCAGCGACAGCGCGCGTGGATTGTTTGGATCAATCGCCAACGCTTTTCCAAAAGTTTGCATGGCCAGGCCGGAAAGTTGCGGACCTCGCGTGCCTGGATCTACGGCCACTTTCATCATCAGGATGAAGCCTTCCAATGCCACGATCTCAGCGTTGTCTTGGCTGATCTCTCCAGCTTTGGCAAGGGCCGTGGCGGCCTGATCCAACCACGCATCTCGCTTGGTGGGTTGTTCCCCTCTGGTCGACATCATGATGTAGCCAAACGCAGCGTAGTAAAATGGTTCCCACTTGGACTTCTCTGCGCCTCCAATCCGCTCGAGCGCGTTGACATGTTTTTGAAGCTCCTCGATGGACTGTGCCTGATACACACCAGCAATGTTCTTTTGCATCGCTTCGATGTATTTTTCATCGGAAGCAAAGGATTGATTTACAATCAGGAGTAAGGTGAATGAGATAAACGTTTTCATGTGATTGGTGTTTAGTTACAAATTGGGTAATTGATTCACTGACTTATTCTTGGAAAAAGTGATGAAGACGCCCATGAACAAGAACCTGTTGGCGGCCTGCCGGATAGGCCTGCTCGCATAGCTGCCACTGGCATCCGTTTCCGAACTGAACTCATAGCCGAAAATGTTATCGCGGCCAAGCAGGTTGGTGGCAGACACATAGATGATCAACCAGGGCTTGGCGAGGTAAGCCACGTTGGCACTCACATCCTGATAAAAAGGAGTGCGGCCGCTATTGAATGCATCAACATTGGGGTTATGATATGGCCGTCCGCTTGCATAGCTGTAGGTAAATCCCAGCTGTGATTTGATTTCCTGAACAAAGTGTTTATAGACAACCGACAGATTGTGTCTGGACGCAAAGTAAGGAGTAGATGCCGTTGGATAGTCCAGGTAATCACGCTCAGTGTCAAGGTAGGAATACGAAATCCAGTAGTCCACATTCTTCAGACTTCGGTTGTCGCGCCAGAACAATTCAAAGCCCCGGGCGTACCCATGTCCTTCAGTCGTTGGCGAGACCGGTACAACGTTGTTAAACTTAACCAGGTGATTGTATCGCTTGTAGTATAATTCTGCCCGAAACGTGCGGTTGTTTTGGATGATCTGGTAATTGAGGATATAGTGCTCGGCCAACTGCGACTTAAGGCCTTTATCCAATCGCAGATATTGATTCACCTGCGACTGATGGAATCGTCCATAAGCCAATGAGAACTGACCCACCTTGAACGGTTGGACAGCCAACGATAAGCGAGGATCCAGGTTTAGCTCGCCCGACAAGCGATTGTATGACGGCCGCAAGCCCGCGCGGGTAACCAGCCTCCTGCTCAGGTATACGTCAGATTCCAAAAAGCCCGCCACGATTGGCTCAACAAATTCTATTGACTGCATGGAAGCAGAAGATTCGTCCCACCGCGCAGCAGTATAATGGTGATGGATCAGCTCACCTCCAAACTTCAACTCTATCCGATGCGAAAGCGATCTCTCCAACACCGTCTTTGCATGTAAACCTACTTCCTGTTCACTCATCGGGTTGCCATCGATCGAAATGTCGTTGCGATGTCGGGTGAAGGATATTCCTCCACGAAACAGCGATTTGTCATTTACCGGCTGTCGATAAGTCGCGTTACCGTACTGATAATCATTCGTCAGGTCAAACAAATGCTTTTGCGAAGGGTCACGAATCTCAGGTTGATAAAGAGTGTAACTCGAGTGATTGAGATTGCCGAAGAACTTGAACATGCCGTCCTTTCCTACCTCCGTTCTGAATGCCGTGCTCCCTTCGACCGAAGTCGGTGGCTCCACCCAATCAATGTATTGATTGATCAGGTTGAAGTACGGTTTGATGTTTGTGTACTGAATCTTACCGGAAACTGAAGAACGATCCCAAACCTGTGTATGCGCCATGTCTGCACCCACGGATAGGATTCCAACGTCAGTCTGATTGAGGTCTGCTTTGTCTTTGGAGTCCAGCACCAAAGCTGATGATAACGCCTCGCCATATTCGGCTGAGTAGCCGCCTGTACTAAAGCTGGTGCCTTTGAACATGAAGGGCAGGAATCTTCCGCGGGAGGGCGCGTTGGGGGCTGAAGGTTGATAGGGGTTCATTACGGCCATTCCATCAATGAATGTCCGGGTCTCCTCACCATCTCCACCGCGCACAAACAGCCTTCCGCTTTCGCCCACCTTCTGGGTGCCGGGCAAGGTGTTTAATGCCCCCGCGATGTCGGCCGTGGCACCCGCTGTGGTTGCAATGTCGGTGGCTTTCAACACGGTTCTTCTCCGCTCTTCACCAGCCGTGAACGATCCGGCCGTGATCACCACGGCATCCAGTTGGTTGATATCTTCCTTTAGCTGAAACGTCAACTCAAGCTTGCCGCCAGCGAGATTCACAACTTGAACCTGTTTCTTAAAACCAACAAAGGAGATACTGAGTTGCCTTTCACCCACTTCCTCGGTTTCGAATGTGAACCTGCCGGCAACATCTGTGCTGGCCCCGTCATAAGTGCCCTCCAAAACAACGTTGGCGCCTGGGATGGCCTCACCTTTGGTGTCAGTAACCCGTCCGGAGATCACCGTCTGACTGAAGGTCTGGGTGCTGAGCGAGATTAATATGAAAATCAACTTTTTCATTCGCGATTCCACGATAAAATTGTGATGACCGGCCACCTTTCTCGTCCTGCTTTTTACTGAACTGTCGAATCCGCTGGATGGACTGTAGCCAGGAAGCATTTGGGAAATTCGGCCAGATGCAGGTTATTTGGGCATCAACCAAGAATTTCATGCAACGACTTCTTACCGTTCTCATCTTTCTGGCAACCACATGGCCGGCATTCGCTCAGAAGATTGAAAAAGTGATCTCTGAAAAATATGTGACCAGGGTAATCTCAGAACTCGCCTCTGACGAAATGCGCGGCAGGTCTGCTTCGCGCCCGGAGGACATCAATAAGGCTGCTGCGCTTATCGAAACAGAATTCAAGAAGGCAAAACTTGGTTATTTTGGTGGGCTTACCACCTACCGCCAGGAATTCGAGAAAGATCGGCTCACCGTTACCAGCCTAACGGTAGTGGCCGATGGGCTACCTGTTGAACCCGGAAACGTATTCACCGTCTCCGATAAGGAAAAGGTAAGCTTGAACCAGTCAGCGGCCAGGCAATTGAAGGATGGCGAGAATCTCTTTCAGGTGTACCAGGCGAGAAGAAGGGAGACGACCGATCAAATCATCCTGGTTCCCGCTTCACAACAGCAAAACTTCGAGCGTTTGCATGGTTACTTGACGCGACCGCGAATTGTTGATGCAGGCGGAACCCCATCAGGTTCAACCATCTACGTGTTACTCGATTCGGCACAAGCCATTACGGCTGAGGCAACCATCCAGCGCGAAACCATCACCATGGCGAACGTGGTAGGCGTGCTGGAAGGAAAAAGTAAAAAGGATGAAATCGTGGTTTTTTCCGGTCACTATGATCACATCGGAATACAGGCACCTGTAAATGGCGACAGCATTGCCAATGGTGCGGATGACGATGCATCGGGAACTACCGCGGTGATTGCGTTGGCGAAGTACTTTACCAAAGCAAAAATGAACGAGCGTACGCTGATGTTTGTGGCCTTCACGGCAGAAGAAATTGGCGGCTTTGGCTCGCGCTACTTCAGCGAGCAGCTCAATCCCGATAAGGTGATGGCCATGTTTAACATTGAAATGATCGGGAAGCCCAGCAAATGGGGTACAAACAGTGCCTTCATCACAGGTTTTGAAAGATCTTCGTTTGGTGAAATTCTTCAGAAAAACCTAGAGGGCACCCCTTTCAGTTTTTATCCCGACCCTTATCCCGAGCAGAATCTTTTCTATCGATCTGACAATGCCACGTTGGCCAGGTTGGGCGTGCCGGCTCACTCCATTTCTACGGACCAAATTCCTACAGATCAGTTTTACCACACGGTGGATGACGAGGTGGAAACATTGGATATGAATAATCTCACCGTCACGATTCGATCGATAGCCACGAGTGCGACCTCCCTTGTCAAGGGCACCGATATGCCCACGCGTGTAGATAAGGCGGCCGTGCGCCAATAGCCGACCCAACCATCTTCGGGCCGCGACTTCAGAAATTGGAGCGTGGCCCTTATTTTTGCTGCTTCTTAAAGGACCATTCGCATTTGTTTATGGCAGAATACAGCAAGGAGGAGATCCATCGGATTGAAGAGAAATGGAGAAAGAAATGGCAGGAAAGCGGTGTTTATCAAACACAGCTGGATCACTCCAAGCCGAAATTCTATGCCCTTGACATGTTTCCCTATCCCTCTGGCGCGGGCCTTCACGTAGGTCATCCGCTGGGATACATCGCATCCGATATCGTGGCGCGGTTCAAAAGGGTGAAGGGTTTCAACGTATTGCACCCCATGGGCTTTGATGCCTTCGGCCTGCCGGCAGAACAATATGCCATTGAACACGGTATCCACCCTGCGATCTCCACAGCTCAAAACATCGAGAATTTCAAGAAGCAGCTCAGCAAGATCGGCTTCTGTTACGACTGGAGTCGCGAGGTGCAGACCTGCGACCCCGCTTATTACAAGTGGACACAATGGATCTTTCTTCAAATCTTCGACAGTTGGTTTAACCGTAACAAAGAAAAAGCCGAAAGGATTTCTGAACTCATCAAAATTCTTGAAGCCGAGGGCAACGTTAACCATCCGTTTCCGAATTCAAAATTTGAGATTCAACAATTCTCTGCTTCAGATTGGAAGTCGTTTGGTGAAAAGCGCCAGCAGGAAATACTCATGGAGTACCGCCTGGCCTACCTGGCCTACACCGATGTGAACTGGTGCGAAGCGTTGGGCACCGTGCTGGCCAATGACGAAGTGATTAACGGCTTGAGTTATCGCGGTGGCCACCCGGTGGTGAAACGTCAGATGAGACAGTGGAGCCTGCGCATTACAGAATACGCAGAGAGACTATTGAAAGGTCTTGATGAGATCGACTTCAGCGAGTCGATGAAAGAAATACAGCGGAATTGGATTGGGAAGAGTAAGGGAGCACGGATCAAATTTCAAATTTCAAATTCAGAATTTGAAATTGAAGTGTTCACCACCCGGCCCGATACCATCTTCGGTGTCGACTTTATGGTGTTGGCTCCGGAGCTTGAGTTGGTAAAGGCCATTACCACAGCCGAACACCAAACGGAAGTTGATGACTATTTGAAATATGTGGAGAGCCGCTCTGAAGTGGATCGCATGGCAGAGGTGAAAAAGATTACCGGTTGTTTCACAGGAGCCTATGCCATTCATCCTTTCAGCGGAAACAAGATACCGGTGTGGATCAGCGAATATGTATTGGCGGGCTACGGCACGGGAGCCATCATGGCCGTGCCCTGTGGAGACGAACGGGACCATAAATTTGCGAAGCACTTTAATCTACCGATCACGAACATCATTGGTGATCACTACAACGGGGAAGAAGCCAATCCCACTTATGATGCCACACTGCAGAACTCAGACTTTCTTAACGGCATGTTGATGAAAGATGCCATTGATGTGGTGGTGAAAAAATTAGAAGAGAAAGGGATTGGAAAAAGGCAGGTCAACTACAAGATGCGCGATGCAGGTTGGAGCCGCCAGCGCTATTGGGGCGAACCTTTTCCCGTGGTATTTAAAGATGATATCCCCTACCCGTTGGATGAAAAAGACCTGCCACTCGAACTCCCCGATTCCAGCGACTTCACCCCATCAGGCACGGGCGAAGGTCCCCTTGCCAATGTAAAGGGTTGGAAAGAAGCTGGCCGCGACACCAACACGATGCCAACCCATGCGGGGGCAGCGTGGTATTTCCTGCGCTACATGGATCCGAAAAACCCCAATGCTTTTGCAGATCGCAAAGCACTTGATTACTGGAACCAGGTGGACGTGTACATTGGAGGATCTGAGCATGCTGTGGCCCACCTGCTTTATGCCCGTCTGTGGGTGAAGATTCTTCATGACCTGGGTTACTTGAGCTTTGATGAGCCTTTCAAAAAGCTGATCAACCAAGGAAAGATTACCGGTGATTCGCGCTTTGTGTATCGGGTACGCGGAACTCAGCAGTATGTTTCGGCTGGCTTAAAAGATAAATACAACACGGATCCCCTTCATGTGGACGTCAACATCGTAAACGGCCTGGAATTAGACACCGAGGCTTTCAAAAAATGGAAACCGGACTTTGCCAAAGCGGAATTTATTCTGGAAGACGGCAAATACATCTGCGGATCGGCCATTGAGAAGATGAGCAAGTCTTATTTCAACGTGGTAAACCCGGACGACATCATTGAGAAATACGGAGCCGACACGCTGCGCATGTATGAGATGTTTCTGGGGCCCTTGGAGGCCAGCAAGCCATGGAACACCAACGGCATCGATGGTGTGTTCAAGTTCTTCCGCAAGTATTGGAATCTCTTCCACGATGCCAGCGGAAACCTAAAAATCTCGGATGAGGCCGCCACCAAAGATGAGTTGAAGGTTCTGCACAAAACCATTCGCAAGGTCGAGCAAGACATCGACAACTTTTCTTTCAACACTTCCGTGAGTGAATTCATGATTTGTGTAAATGAACTCACTTCAATGAAATGCAACAAGCGGAGCATCCTGGAGCCATTGACCATCGTGCTGTCGCCTTTTGCCCCGCACATTACGGAAGAGGTTTGGGAATTGCTGGGACACACATCGTCCATCTTGAATGCCCGCTATCCAGACTTTGACGAACAGTACCTCGTTGAAAATTCTTTTGAGTACCCCATCTCCGTGAATGGCAAAGTAAGGGCCAAAATGAACTTTGCATTGGATATGCCCAAAAGTGATATTGAGAAACTGGTGTTGGCCAGCGATGCCATTCAAAAGTGGACGGAAGGCAAACCACCCAAAAAAGTGATCATCGTTCCGGGCAAGATCGTGAACGTGGTCTTGTGATCTGAGAATAATCACTTTTCTAAACTGACCTTTATCATTACAAAAATGCAGTCGTTGACTGCATTTTTGGTTAGAGCCTGATTGAATTTAACCTAAATGATAAAGTCATGATTTCAGTAACAGGAGCAACCAGCCGCTACATTCTTCAACCCAGCCTGATGGATATGCACAATGAAAGCATAGAACTCAAATCATCGTGCGAACTGTGGAAAAAAGAAATTGCCTTTTTTCAGAAGTTGTTGGATAAGTACGCGGCATCGTTTGCCGCCCTTGACGACAAAAAACGTGTCGATCATTTTCAGAACCTGATCATTTATTACGGTGGCGAATTGATACCAGAACTCCATGACAAGCTTCGTGCCCACGAAATGCACCTCGCCAGGTCATTGAGAGAGTTGAATGAATCCGACACGGTATATTTTACCGAACACAAAGAAGTGATTGAGGAATTGACTTCGTTCGCCAGGAGCGTGGAGCAATTTCGGGCGGAATTCTATGCATTCATCGAAGAAGCGCTTCGCTAGGAGGACCGCTCAAAGCGCCCGGTTGCTTCTTCAATTTTGATTTTGAAAACAACCATCTTAATCAAAGGATCAATCGGGGCGTGAGGTCTATCCAGTCCATGCCTGGGCAAACTGGTCTCGCTGGTCATCATCGGATGCAGCTTGTTCACCAAAATCTGAAGGGCGTCCTCAGCTTGCCTGCCCTTCAACTCTTCATAGGTGCCCCATAAAATCACACTTTGCCAATTGGCGTTGTTGGTAATTTTATCCACTTCAACACACACGCTGGGATTTGCCCTCATCCACTCCACCTTCATGCCCTCTTTGGTATGGCCATACAGGTTATGATCTTGATAGGCATAGGTAATCGGCACCACATAGGTGCGGTCGCTGGCGTGGCAGCCCACCCTTCCAATCCACTCACTTTGCAGCAGGTTTCTAATCTGTTGATCATTCAGAGAGCCAATCATACGCGTATTTTTGATACGAAAATTCAGATCAACAAGGCTGATTTCCAATGACTTTGGTCAGAGAACCTAACGGCCAATAGGCAACAAATCCTTACCTTAGGGGTCATTTTAATCTGACTATGAAGCATTCAAAGATTGTAGGTCTCGGCCACCACGTACCCGACACAGTGATTACCAATCAGTATTTATCGAACATTATAGACACCAATGATGAGTGGATCACTGAACGCACGGGGATCAAGGAGCGCAGGTGGATTGATCCGGCCAGAGATACGGTAGCCAATATGTCTGCGAAGGCTTCGCGCATGGCGCTCGAGCGAGCAGGACTTACCGTAAAAGACATCGACTTCATCGTATTCGCCACCATCACTCCCGACTATTTCTTCCCAGGTTCTGGCGTGTTGTTGCAGCGAGAGCTTGGATTGGACGGACGGATCGGTGCACTCGACATTCGCAACGCTTGCTCTGGGTTCATCTATGCCCTTTCGGTTGCCGATCAGTTCATCAAAACAGGGATGTACAAAACCGTGTTGGTTGTGGGTGCTGAAATTCAGTCCACCGCATTGGACATTACCACCCGCGGTCGAAATACAGCAGTGATTTTTGGTGATGGCGCGGGAGCCGCGGTGTTGCAGGCATCAGACAGGCCAGGCATCCTTTCCACCCACCTGCATTCCGATGGAACCTATGCCGAAGAATTGTATGTGAAGGATCCCGGCAGCAGTCGACCTCACGAAGAACGACAACCCGAACAGATCCTTGACACCAGCACCTACAAGGTGGTGATGAACGGAAACCAGGTATTCAAACATGCCGTGGTGCGGTTTATGGAAGTGATCAAAGAAGCGCTAGCCGCCAACCAAATGACCAAGGCAGACATCAACCTCCTCGTTCCGCATCAGGCCAACCTTAGAATCAGTCAGTACATCCAGGAAAAGATGTCGCTTTCGGACGATCAGGTTTACAATAACATCATGCGATACGGCAACACCACGGCCGCGTCCATTCCAATCGCGATGAGCGAAGCCCTCGCGGAAGGGAGAATAAAAGAAAATGACGTAATTTGCCTGGCCGCATTTGGAAGCGGCTTTACTTGGGCATCAGCGCTGATTCGATGGTAAAACCCCTCACCGAATGAAGACTACCGCTTACAATCCAAGTCCGCTGGAAGTGGACCTGGCCAATGCATTGGTGATTCTGCAAAAGGAAATTCAAAAACACCTACAAGACAACGAGATTATCAACGTGGAGCCCAACCTGAAGCGCGACAACCCGATGGTGAAGTTCAGCTTGTTGGACAAAGATGGCGACCCCCACGAACTGGTGGTAAGAATCGTTCAAATTCCCGACAAGTTTTGATCCCAGTTTTTCCTTAGTTTTCCGAAAATGCCAGGCATGATTGCCCTCATCTTTTGCATCGCACTCCTGGTCCTGCTTATTGCGCGATTTAAGGTCAACACCTTTATCGCGTTAATCGGGGTTTCCATTCTGGCGGGCATCCTGCTGGGCATGGAGCCCACCCAAGTGATTTCGGGCATTTACAAAGGGATGGGCGACCTTCTTGGATCGCTGGTGATTATCATTGTCGCGGGTGCCATGTTAGGTAAGTTAGTGGCCGACAGCGGAGCCGCACAACGCATTACCGATAGCATCATCCACCTGTTTGGACCCAAAAAAGTACAGTGGGCGCTGATGATCACCGGGTTTATCATCGGCATTCCCCTATTCTATAATGTAGGCTTTGTTCTTGTAATCCCCCTGATCTTCGCGGCAGCGTACCAGGCACGGCTGCCTGCCATCGTGGTGGGTATTCCCATGTTGGCCTCTTTATCAGTCACACACGGGTTCCTGCCTCCGCACCCCTCGCCCACCGCGCTCATCACCTTATTTCAGGCAGACTTGGTGACCACGTTGGGGCTAGGTGTGATTGTGGCGATTCCAACGGTCATCATCGCAGGTCCGATTTTTTCGAAGGTGTTAACCAACATTCACGCCACACCATTAAAGTCTTTTCAATCCGAGTCGCGGCCGGAACACGAACTGCCGGGCCTTGTCAACAGTTTGCTCACTGCGTTGCTACCCGTGATCTTGTTGGCGTTCATCGGCTTGCTCAGGTTCGTTGCGTTGCCGCCAAAGGTGGATCAGTTTGTTGTCTTTATTAGCGAACCGTCAGTCGTCATGCTGGTTTCAGTACTAGTGGCATCGTACACACTCGGTTTCGGACGAGGTACTTCCGCGCAACAAATAGCGGATACTTTGAGTGATGCGGTCAAAGACATCGCCCCCTTGCTGTTGATTATCGGGGCGTCTGGCGCTTTCAAAGAAATCCTGGTTCAAAGCGGAATCAGCGACTCCATTGCTGCCACCATTCAGGGCCTAAGTCTGAACCCGTTGATACTCGCCTGGTTAATGGCGGCCGTGATCAGGGTGAGCATAGGATCCGCCACCGTGGCCGGCCTCACATCAGCGGGCTTGTTACTACCGATTGTCGAGCAGGGTGTGGCAGATCCAAACCTTATGGTACTTTCCATCGGTGCGGGCAGCCTGATGTTTTCTCACCTTAATGACAGCGGGTTTTGGATGTTTAAAGAGTACTTTAATCTGAGCATCAAAGACACGATCAAGTCCTGGTCGCTCATGGAAACAGTGGTGGCCATCGTGGGCCTTCTAGGCGTGCTCGCACTAGATTTCTTTATGTAATCACCCTCTCGTTTTCGGTATTTTGGCGCCCCTCGCTTATGGCGTTATACTATTTTCCTTTTTGGCCGTTATAATCATTAAATTTGAACGATATGAAGAAGCGTGTTCTGTGGCTGGCGATTCCCTTTGTGGTGTTGATTGTCTCTTTCGCACCACCGGTTGATCGGTATTTTGAGATCGCCAAGAATCTGGAAATTTTTGCATCGGTATTCAAAGAAGTGAACTCACTTTACGTGGATGAAGTAAATCCCAATCAACTGATGAGAACCGGTATCGATGCGATGCTGGCCTCGCTTGATCCTTATACGAATTACATTCCCGAAGACGAAGTGGAGAATTACCGCACCATCAACACGGGACAATACGGTGGAATCGGTGCCGCTACTATGGTGTTTGGAAATCGAACGTTCATTTCGATGCTCTACGAAGGCTATCCAGCACAAAAAAATGGGTTGAAGATTGGTGATGAGGTGATCAAGATGGATGAGGTTGACCTGTCCAAGATCACCATCGAGGAGGCCAATCGGTTAATGCGGGGACAAGTGGGTACGCCAGTAAAGCTGACCGTAAGACGCATTGGTGTGCAGGAGCCAATCACCATTGAATTTCACCGGGAGAAAGTAAAGATGAGCAATGTACCCTATTGGGGCATGGTTTCTCCCACGGTGGGTTACGTGCAACTTTCCGACTTCACACCGGATGCCGGCAATGAAGTTAAGGACGCAGTGGTTGCGCTTAAAGAGCAAGGTGCAAAAGGCATTGTGGTAGACCTGCGCGGAAATCCAGGGGGATTGTTGTTCGAGGCAGTGAACGTGTGCAACCTGTTCATACCCAAGGGAAAACTTGTCGTACATACCAAAGGAAAATTACCCGACAGCAATGTGGCTTACGAAACTCTCAACGCGCCTGTTGACCTGGAGATTCCGGTAGCCGTATTGATCAACCGCGGAAGTGCATCCGCCTCAGAAATCGTAGCGGGAACACTACAAGATTATGACCGGGCTGTGATTATCGGTGAGAAGTCGTTTGGAAAAGGATTGGTGCAAGTGCCCCGGCCGCTTTCTTACAATTCCCAGGTGAAGATCACTACCGCAAAGTACTACACACCTACCGGCCGCTGCATCCAGGTATTGGACTATTCTCATCGCAGGGATGATGGCAGTGTGGGGTCCATCCCCGATTCATTGAAGCAACCTTTCAAAACGGAACGTGGCAGAACCGTATACGATGGCGGTGGTATCGACCCCGATATTTCCGTTCCGGCTGACGAGCTTTCGGCAGTAGCACAAGTGTTGCTTCAGACAGGGATGATTTTCAATTATGCCACACAATATGCTTATGAGCACCCCACCATTGCCGAACCCAAAGTATTCACCCTAACCGAACATGAGTATCAACAATTTGTGGCTTGGGTAAAGACCAAAGACTACAACTATCGGCTAAAGGCGGAAAAGGATTTGAGCGAATTGATTGCAGAAGCAAAAAGGGAAAAATACTATGAGGATTTGAAACCTTATTTAGAGGAAATCCGCACCAAGCTGGCTGCCACCCGTAAAAACGACCTCGACATATTCAAAGATCAGGTGAAGCGATTGCTGGAAGAAGAAATCGTGAGCCGGTATCACCTGGAAAGAGGCCAGGCGGAAGCTGGATTCAGATACGATCAGGATATAAGCCGCGCCATTAAGGTCTTGAACTCGCCAACGGAATACAAAAAAATTCTCAACCTCTGATTTCGATATGAAAGTACCGTCCCTCAAAATGCGGATTGGTCTTATCATCATTTTCATTTTCTTCGGTTCGCTGCTGTTGCTCGACTCATGCATGCAATTCAGGATGAGCAGCAAGGAAATCGATACCTATTTCAGCGATCGGTCTGTCCACGCAGAACAACTGAGCTATCGTGAAGGCAATCGCGTCATCAACTATGTATTGGCAGGAGATGACCGGTTGCCATTGGTTGTTTTTGTTCATGGGAGCCCTGGCTCGCTAAGCGCGTTCATTCACTTTCTCAAAGATGACACACTGCTGAAAAACGTGCAGATGATCACCGTAGACCGACCTGGCTTTGGCGCCTCCAACTTCGGCCATGCGGAACCCTCCCTGGAGAAACAAAGCCAACTATTAAAGCCCCTGCTGGAAAAGCACAAACAAGGTCGCCATGTTATTCTGGTGGGGCACTCCCTGGGCGGACCACTCATTGGCCGCATGGCCATGGATTATCCTGACTTGATCGATGGGCTGATTATGGTTGCCCCTTCCATCGATCCGGATCTTGAGCCCAATGAATGGTTTCGCGGACCCTTTGCCATGCCCTTTCTCAAACTGCTCCTGCCGCGTTCCATCCGCGCCAGCAATGACGAAATCTGGAAACTGAAACCGCAGCTGCAAGAAATGGTTTCGTCCTGGCCGTCCGTTCGCGCAAAAACAATTGTCATCCAGGGAGAGAAAGACTCGCTGGTGCCCGCAGCCAATGCCGATTTTGCTGAAAAAATGATGACACAAGCGCCCCTGGAAGTTGTCCGTGTGAAAGACATGGACCATTTCGTGCCATGGAGCAATCCCTCGCTAATCACCAGCGCCATCATGAAGATGGTGCCGCACCATGATGCCACGAAGGGACTGAGCAGTCAATAAAAAAGGCGAGCAACACCCGCCTTTTTTGTTTTTGACTTGACTGATTCAACGGAGAAACAACAACTCCCTGTATTTCACCAACGGCCAATCTTCATCATCCACAAGCAGCTCCAACTTGTCTACCGCATCCCTGATCTTATCAAAGTATTTTTCCTTGATGTCGTCACAGTAGGCAATTGCTCGCTTGTGTGCATCGGTGATCTTGTTCACCCGCTTGCGCTCCTCGATCATTTCACGAACACTCGTCTTGATCAACTCGATGTGACCAGAAATCTCGGTAATTGTTTTGACTACCGCCTTGTTGTCGATGTTCAGTCCCTTGAGGCCGTTGGCATTCTGAATCAATTCATTTTGGTATTTGATGGCGATCGGTACAATGTGATTCATGGCCAGGTCGCCCAACACCCTAGCCTCGATTTGCACTTTCTTGATATAGCCTTCCAGCTTGATCTCCTGGCGCGCCTCCAGCTCTTTGTGAGAAAGGATACCATGCTTTTCAAAAAGCGCCACCGATTTCTTTGTCAGGTATGCCTCAATGGCACGGGGTGTGTTCTTCACATTGCTCAATCCGCGCTTTTCGGCTTCCTTCACCCATTCTTCGGAGTAGCCATCACCTTCAAAGCGAATATCTTTCGATTCTTTTATGTACTTACGGAGTACATTCACAATGGCCATTCTTTTTTCGGTGCCCTTGTCGATCTCCTTCGATACCGCCTCGTGGAAAAGTTGCAGCTGATCAGCCACAATGAGATTGAGTGCCGTCATGGCCGTAGCACAGTTGTCACTTGCCCCGACCGCTCGAAACTCAAACTTGTTTCCGGTAAAGGCAAACGGTGAAGTGCGATTGCGGTCAGTTGCATCCAAAATGATCTCAGGAATCTGATCGATGCCTAGCTTCATGTACATGTTGTCGCCCTTCTCAATCTTCACATTTCCCTTTTTCTCGAGCTCATCCAACACGGCCGACATCTGCGAGCCAATAAACACCGACATGATGGCTGGAGGCGCTTCGTTGGCACCCAGTCGGAAGTCATTGCCGGCAGTGGCGATACTGGCGCGCAGCAAATCTGCGTGCTCATGCACCGCCTTGATCGTGTTCACAAAGAAGGTTAAAAACAGCAGGTTGTCCCGGGCGCTGCTGGTAGGTGCGTAGAGATTGACCCCGGTATCTGTAATCAGCGACCAATTGTTGTGCTTACCGCTTCCATTCAAGCCGGCAAAAGGCTTCTCGTGAAAAAGGACTTTCACCGCGTGCTTCTCGGCTACCCGGCCCATCACGTCCATCATCAGTTGGTTGTGGTCATTGGCCACATTCACTTCTTCAAACAACGGTGCCACCTCGAATTGACTTGGAGCCACTTCGTTATGACGCGTCCTTACGGGAATACCCAGCTTCCAACACTCGATCTCAAAATCCTTCATGAAGTCATAGATTCTGGAAGGTATTGAAGCAAAGTAGTGGTCTTCTAATTGCTGACCTCTTGCGGGCGCATGACCAAATACCGTGCGGCCCGCCAACACCAGGTCAGGCCGGGCCATAAAGAGGGCTTCATCAACCACAAAATATTCCTGTTCACATCCCAGAGAGGCTACCACATGTTGAATGTCCTTATCGAAGAGTTGACACACTTTTGTCGATGCCGCGTCCACCACCTTCAATGCCTTCAGCAATGGCGATTTCGTATCAAGTGTCTCACCGGTGTAGGAAACGAAGATTGTGGGGATACACAAAGTCCTGCCGTAGAGAAACATGGCGGATGTGGGATCCCAGGCCGTATAACCACGCGCCTCAAACGTGCTTCTGATACCGCCACTCGGAAAAGAGGAAGCATCAGGCTCCTGCTGCACCAGCTCGCTGCCGCGGAATTTCTCGATGCCGGCCAGGGCATCAAAGAATGAATCATGTTTCTCGGCTGTACCACCCGTCAGTGGCTGAAACCAGTGCGTGAAGTGCGTGGCACCTTTACTCATGGCCCAGGCCTTCGCTGCCGAAGCCACTGCATCTGCAGTGTCCTCGTCAATTTTTTCATGGTTCTTGATAGCCTTGCTTACCTTCTTGAAAATGCCGGGTGAGAGAGCGGCACGCATTTGCTCAATGCCGAATATCAGCTCGCCAAAATAATCGGATACCGCAGGTGCCGGAGCTTCTGCTGTTACTTTCTTGCGCTCGTTAAGCAAACGAAGCGCTTCAAATCTAAGATGAGACATAGTGGTTGTTTTTTGACCTTATTTGAGGTCAAAAATATCTTTTTTGCCAACAATAGGCTCAAAATGAATCCTAATTTTTGAAAAGTGACCATCTTGACGGTCAAAACGGAGCTAAAGTAAAGGATTAACCTTGCTCCTCACCCAACTTTACAGCCTCCAAGTTCGCCTCCTAATCAGGCACCCCCCGATGCCACCAATGAAAGTAGGGCCGAAATTGACATTGATAAAGGCCGGCACATAGAATAAAACATATCACAGCCCGACTACCAAGTAAATGGCCCAGTAAGCTTGGGCATCAATAGGGGTTCTACCATCGTGAGGTGTCTTAATCAACAAATGTAGCAGTCGAAGAACCTCCAACCCCAAAACTACGTATCAAGCATCACGAGTATGATCAATCTATCGAAAAAGACATCTAAATGGCCTAAGTTGCCAAAAGCACCAAGTTCGTACCACCTTCAGTTCAGGATGGCTGTATGGAACCTTGAACGGAATAGAATTGAGGAAAAGTCGACACTGAGCCCGCTGTTCAGCGGGGCGGGTCAGAAATGAAAATCTGTTAGTTCGATTTTTTCACCGATCCCCCACTGCTGCTATCGGTGTTGGTTTTTATGGGGTTCCCCCGGTAACGCACATCACCTCCGCTGCTGGCACGCGCTGTCAATTCCTTGGTCGCATTTACTTTGATACTTCCCGCGCTGCTCGCCCTCGCGTCCACTACTTCACATTCCAATCGATAAGCATCAATGTCTCCCGCACTGCTGGCTTCGGCCTCCAAAGATCTCGCCTTTCCTTCCAGTACAACGTCCCCCGCACTGGATGCGTCTGCGGTTACATCGCCAGCATCCAATTGCAGCTCCACGGTAGCTGCGCTGCTTACACTAACGTCCATCTGATTGGCTTTGATGGGGCCATCTGAAAAAACGTTGGACGCAGAACTTGCAGATATTTTGTCCAGGCTTACGTAGGTCACATAGGCCTTTACGTTCCGATTGCGATAATTGCCCTCTCTCATGTGGATTCTCAGGTACGACCCTGCCACTTCAGTAATCACGTTGTCAAGGTTTGTGCCGGTTACCTCCACCCGCACGCTCTCCTTGTCTCCTTTTTTGAGGTAAACATCCACTGCCTCTGCCGCCTTGATTCCATTAAAGGAAGACAACTGGCGCACCTCTGATTGCTGCGCGAGCACCATCATCGAAAAGGCAAGCAGGGCGATTGTAATGGTCAGTTTTCTCATGTTCTTCATTCTTTGTACCAAAGACAAGGCAATATCTGCAGGGTTGCTTAACGACAATAACCGTTTGAAGGTTTTTATTGCCCTTTTGAAAAAATTATGGTTTTTTGGCTAAATTTCCGATACTTACAACTCCAACAAGGCGAAAACTACACTGATATGATTAAAGAACAGCTCAACGTTTTGATCAACCTGGCGGCAAGCGACACCAAGGTTGCCGACAATGAAGCCAAGGTGATCAAGATGATTGCCAAAGCTAACGGAGTGGCAAAAGAGGAGGTTGAAGAAATGATGAAGAAGCCCAAGCCGATTGGCGACCTCTCGGCTCTCTCAGAAGATCAAAGATTCGAAAATCTTTACCACCTGATCCAGCTAATGAAAGCCGATGGACAAGTTTTCAAAAGTGAGATCCATTTTTGCGAGGAGATTGCCGAAAAGCTTGGCTATAAAAAAGCCGTGGTAGCCGAACTGTCAAGCAGGATTTACAGCGATCCGACCATCACAGCCGATCGGAAGTTGCTCATGGACAGGGCGCACAAATTTTTGAAATAGGATTTCGTTTCGTTTCGTCATTCTATTCAAAGACCCGGCCCTGTGGCCGGGTTTTCTTTTCGTCTACCTTTTGAACATCACCTTTCCATCAACCAAGGTCATGGCCACTTCTGTTGCCAGGATTTGATCTTCTGGTATTTCCATTAAATCCTGGGTGAAGACGGTGAAATCCGCCAGCTTGCCCACTTCGATTGAACCCAGCGAGTTCTCCTGAAACGCGCCATAGGCTGCATCCAATGTATAAGACCTCAGGGCCTGTTCGCGCGTCATCTTCTGTGCCGGTTCATAACCTCCTTCGGGCTCTCCTTTCAATGTCTTCCGCGAAACCGAAGCATAAAAGCTGGCAATCGGATTGATGGGTTCAACGGGCACATCCGTTCCATTAATCACCACAGCCCCCGACTCCAGAAGATCCTTCCACACATATGCGCCATCCACAATGCGTTTTTCGCCCAATCGGTTAATCGCCCATGGCCTGTCAGACGACATGTGAATGGCTTGCACGGCTGCAATGACACCGAGTTTGCCAAACCGCGCAATATCATCGGGATGCAGGTGCTGGGCATGTTCGATCCGATATCGATGGTTGGTGATGCCCGGGTTTTCATTGAATGCTTTTTCGTACCTGTCAAGCACCTCCCGGTTGGCCCTGTCGCCAATGGCATGAGAACAAACCTGGAATCCTGCACGCAGTGCCCTGCGCGAAACCGAGAGAACTGTATCCATAGAAATTGTTGCCATGCCATAAAAATCCTGGCGGTCGCTATATGGCTCCAGCAACCAGGCTCCCCTGGAACCCAAGGCCCCATCGCAATTGAGTTTGATGGCGCGAATGGTCAACCAATCTGTTGAGTCGATCACCGGGCCCCGGGCCAACCATTCGTTTACCAGCTTTGGATCGCGCCCCGTAATCATCACATAAAGCCGCGTTTTCATTTTGGCCTCGTCCTTGAATTTATTGAACAGTGCAATGCTTTCACGCGAGGCTCCTGCGTCATGGAAACTGGTGATGCCATTTCTGGCGCATGCCTCCATCGCCAATGTCAAGGCTTGTTCGTCTTTTTCTTCTGAGGTCTCTGGGATGAATTTGGCAATGAGTGTTTGAGCACGTTCGTTGAAAATGCCCGTTGGATTTCCCAACTCATCCAGTATAATTTCACCCCCTTCTCCCAAGTTGCGCTCTAATTTTTCAACGGAAAGTTGATTCACTCCGGCTATCTGCATCGCTTTCGCATTGGCAAAAGCTGCATGGCCGCTGGCATGACTCAAGAGCACTGGATTGTCGGGAGAAGCCTCACTCAACAAGTGGTGGGTCTGGAATCCTTTGATCATCTTCTCTGGCTTGCGATCCCATTTGTCCTGATGCCAGCCACGACCCAAAATCCATTCTCCGGGCTGAGCCTTGGCAGCTGCCTCCCGCACCTTCTCTACAAGCTCTTCATAACTTTTTACATACATCAAATCCAGGTTCAACTCGTTATAGCCAAGCCCCATGATGTGACCATGCGTTTCGATAAAGCCGGGCGTCATCACTTTTCCATCAAGGTTGATAACCTCCGTGCGCTCTCCCTTGTAAGACTCAGCCCCCGTCATGGTGCCCACGTACACAATCCTATTTCCCTTGATGGCAACGGCCTCAGCCTGCGGATTGGCCTCGTCCACGGTATAAATCTTGCCTCCCTCAATCACCAGGTCGGCAGGGTCTTTCTTTGAGCCACACGCTAGCACAACAAATGCTGCAAAAACGAAAATGAAATTCTTCATGGATTGAACGCTTTGAGAAACTCAAAAATACTGCAACTACCGGTTTCATGACAGTCCATTACACCAATGGTATCGTTTTGTTATCTTACTCCTTTGATTTGTTACGTGTCACCTCCAATTACCCTAAAGGATATTATCATTCGTACAGAATTGAAGCCCGGTGACTTGGGGCGGGTGTTGCACATGCATGGTATTGTATATGGTCGGGAGTACGGCTACGGTCTGCGATTTGAAGCATACGTGGCGGAAGGGCTGGCTGAATTTTGTCATCAATACGACCCTGCCACCAATCGAGTCTGGATTTGCGAACACGACCACAAGATGATCGGATTCATGGTATTGATGAACCGAGGTCAGGTTGCGCAACTACGCTACTTCATTATCGAACCTGCTTATCGGGGCATCGGCCTGGGCAAAAAGCTCATGGAGTTGTTTATGGAAGCGTTGAGAGATTTAGGTTACAAGAAAGTTTACCTGCTCACCACCGAAGAGCAGCATGCCGCTGCCGCGTTGTACAAGCGTCTTGGTTTCCAGCTTGTATCAGAAAAGGAGAGCGACATCTTCGATAAACCGTTACGCGAACAGCGTTATGAGTTAACCATCACTCCATGATAACTCGCTTCAGGTAGTACCCAACTGGATCTACGCGAATCCAACCAGCATTAGATTGGAGGGTCGTTCCCGATGGACCGATTTCTGTTCTTACGATCCCAGCATCAGTTTGTATATCGATTGGAAGGGTACCGTTGAAGTTGTTAAACTTCACAACAAATGTCGTGTCCGACTTCTGCAAGACCGACACCTCCAGTTTTTCAGTCGTTCGCAAATAAAAATCAAACAGTGGCTTTAGCTCCCTGCCCGAGGCCGTGCTGAACAACTTTTCAACATCATCCGTGGTAACGAAATGATTGTAAGTATACTCAGGGGCTGTGGCAAGTCTTTTGAGGATGGGGAAGAACGTACTATCACCGAGCACATAGCGAAGCGTGTGCATAAAGAAAGCCCCCTTCCCATAGATATCTCCATGATAAGCCTGGTCGCTGTCAATGGCTTCACCCTGCACAATCGGTTTTGCGTTTTGGGTAGCTCGCGCGGTATTTCTCATCCTCGCCAGGTAAGCTTCTTCGCCAGCGAGTTCCCTCACGTACAATGCGTCACCAAAACTGCAGATGCCTTCTTGTATCCACATGTGCGCCCAATCTTTGTTTGTCACCTTGTTGGCCCACCATTCATGACCAAACTCGTGGGTCAGCAGCCAGTCGAAATCTTCGCCTCCTACCTTGGTGTACTTGAAATGATTGCCATAGGCGTTCATCGTTTGATGTTCCATCCCCAGGTGTGGTGTTTCGGCAATGCCGATCTTCTCCTGCACCCATGGGTACTCGCCAAAGTATTTTTCCAATACGCCAGCCGTACGCGCCAGCACATCCAGGTGATGGGCGGCTTTGTCATGATGCTCCTCCAGCACATAAAAATCCATTGGCACCTGATTGCCGGCAATGGTCTTGTAGTTGCGCGACACCTTCACATATTTTCCGATATTGAAAACCAAACAGTAGTTGCTGATCGGATAGCTTGTTGACCAATGGAAAGTTGATTGATTTTCATTGTTCGTCTTCTCCTTCAAGATACCGGGTCCGGCCACCGTGAGTCCGGCAGGAACGGTGATGATCATGTCTGCGCCCTCGTCAGGCTCATCGCTGGGGTGATCCTTGCATGGAAAGAATATCTTGCCTCCCTCAGACTGACAGGTCACGGCTATCCAGGGGTTTCCCTGCGAATCATGACTCCATTGAAATCCGCCCGTCCATGGTGGGCGTTCAGCAACACCAGGGGTTCCACCATAGGCCACTCTTACTTTGTGCTTTCCTTTCTCAAAGGATCCTAGCCTGCGAATTCGGACGAGGTCATCTTCGCCATGCTCATATGTTTCCGCTTTTCCATCCACCCAAATCGCATCCACTTTTAAGCCATGCCAAAAGTCCAGTAGCAACAAGGGCGCTGATTCCGACAAAGTCAAGTCAATCTCGGTATATCCTTTAATCGTCTTTTTCTCCGGATCAACATCCAGGGCAATCGTGTAATGCTTAATGTCCATGAGCGCCTGCACAGGCTTTAAGACCCCGCCCGAGCGAAGGTTCTGGGCAGCCACCGCACAGGAAATCAACAGTAGACAAACAATTCTCATAGGGTAAGTTTTGTGCACCAACTTACCATAGAAAACAATGTGCTACAAAAACTCCATTAAGGTTTGGATGGCCGGTAAGTGGCAGGCCGGTGGTCATAGCTCAGCACGCGAGCCATCTTCCAGGAGTCGTCCGCTTGTTTCAGCCACACGTGGGTGAAGTTTGCCTGTCCGTCCAGGCGAGGCGGCTCGCCATTCTCTACTATGTAGAATACATGCTCACCACGGATAATTGCTCCATATTGACCCAGCGGATAGATACTTACAGAACCAGGAACAACGTCTCTGCGCAATCTCCAATTGGGATTGTTGCAAAGGTTGTTCTTTGTGGTGGCTTCGAATTTCTCAAGGCCTTTGGTTATGCCATTCTTGTCATGATAAAACTCAAAGTCGGCAGCAATGAAGCTCATCATACCTTCCACGTCACACTGATTGTAGTGCAACCAGAAGACGCTGTCCATCCGGTGAATCTTGTCTCTGATTTGTTGATCTGAAAGTGGGCTTTGCGCATCCGCGCTGGCGGTCATAAAGAAAATACAGATAAGAATGAATTTGTACATGGGGATGATTTTTAAAGGCAACCCCTTAATGCCAAAAAGCATACCATTGCTCTCTGGTTCATATTTGGGTATTCACAATCCATTTATTGTTCACAATTGAACACAACATGGAACAAAATCGTCCAACGGGTTCATTCAGCCGCCCCGGGATGACGCCTCAACTTAGTTAGCCTTCTCGACACCGAACTTGTATATGGTCTGCTGCCGATATACTTCACCTGGTCGCAACACAGTGGAAGGAAAGTGGGTGTGGTGCGGTGAGTCGGGAAAATGTTGTGCTTCCAGGCAAAAGGCACTGCGGAATTCATAAGCCTTGCCTCCAAAGCCTTTATCACTTCCATCGAGAAAGTTGCCGCTGTAAAACTGGAGACCCGGCTCGGTGGTCCATACCTCGAGTGTGCGCCCGGTGTGGGGCTCCCGCACTTTGGCAGCCAACGAGAGCCCATTGTCCGGTCGGTTAAGCACCCAGTTGTGGTCATAACCCCTTCCAAATATGAGTTGTTGATCCTTGCTTTCAATGCGTTCACCGATTAAGCGCGGCTTTGTGAAATCAAACGGGGTTCCGCGCACGGGCTTCATTTCGCCCGTGGGAATCAATTGATCGTTAACAGGTGTAAAGCGATCTGCGTTGATCATCAACTCGTGGCCAAGTACATCGCCACTCCCTTCTCCGGCCAGGTTGAAAAACGAGTGGTGGGTAAGATTGATCACCGTAGGTTGATCGGTAGTAGCCTGGTAGTCGATCACCAATTCGTTTTGATCGGTAAGGGTGTAGGTCATCTTCACCTCGAGATTACCGGGATACCCCTCCTCTCCATCTTTGCTGCGGTAGTTGAATTCCACTGCGTTCCCATCCTCTTTCTTGCGCATGTCCCAATACACATTGTGAAATCCACCGGGGCCCCCATGCAATGCATTTTCACCGTTATTCTTTGTCAGTTGATACGTTTTTCCATCCAATTCAAAAACACCCCCGGCAATCCGGTTGCCAAACCGTCCAATGGCTGCGCCAAAATAGGGATTACCTGAAAGGTACTGTTCAAGAGAATCGTAACCCAAAATGATATTGTCTTGCTTGCCAAATTTATTGGGCGTCCAAAGCGAAACAATCCGGGCACCAAAGTTTGTGATCCCGACCCTGATGCCCCGCTGATTGGAAAGTTCTATGGCTTGCAGTACCGGCCCGGTACCCGTGGAATCAACGTTGGTCGCTTGCATGTTGTCGGTTTTGGTTGAGGTGGTGCAGCCCATAATCACCACGGCTAGCAGAACTGGATTGGTCGAAACCTTCATTGCGAAAAATACCAAAATCTGAGTCAGCGTCTGAGATGGAGGCAAAAAAGTGCATCCCGCGCGGTAACCAGATAAAGACAAATCCCAAAATCCACTCTGAATCGGTTGGTTGAATACTAAATTTTTTAGCAATATTGGGATGTGATTCCTCCTCAAATCGAGCGCAATTTTCAGGATATCCACATTGAAATGGTATGGAACGAACTGTCCATCCGTTTTGGGTTCAACCTCAAGGAATGGAAGAAAAAGTTTCGGCAGCAGTTTAGCTACCAACCCCGCAATGTCTCAGAGGTGGAGTTCTTCCTCCGGTTTGGCAATAAGTCGATCAACCCGGTGCTCAACGAAATACTGGGCCGGAAGAATCTCTATCCCACTTTCAACCGGCTGGTGGACTATATCATGGACATTGATGGAAAAAGAAAAGCAGGGCAGTCTGCCGGAAAGGCAAGAACAGGGTACTCAAGTCGTTTGTAACTGACGAAATCTCAGCGCAATCCTCCCTCGCAGCGAATATTTAATGAAAGCATCGTGTTTCGTACTATTTGATCATCCACACGTTGCCTATTATTGTGGCGATGATCCGCCTGCTTCTTCCGTTTCTCCTGGCTGTGTCTTTGCTCCTCCGCGGCCAAACACCCTACGTGCTGCTGGTCTCGTTCGATGGATTCCGGCACGACTATGTGGAGCGGTTTCAGCTTCCCAACTTCCAGGCTTTCATTCGCGAGGGGGCCGCGGCAGACGGACTCATTCCTTCTTTCCCGTCCAAAACGTTTCCCAACCACTACTCCATCGTTACAGGTTTGTATCCGGGTAACCACGGATTGGTTGACAACCAATTCTACGATCCCGATCGGGGCGAAATGTACGGAGGCAGATGGCGCAGCACGGTTGAAGACCCCTATTACTATGGCGGCACCCCGCTGTGGAAATTGGCACGACAGCATGAATTGAAATCCGCCTCCTATTTTTGGGTGGGTTCAGAATTGGCTGTCGATGGCGAACACCCAGACTATTATTATCTCTACAACGACTCCATTGAATTCGAGCAACAGATTGATCAGGTGATCACCTGGCTCAGGTTACCCGCGGCAGAACGGCCACACTTCATCACGCTGTATTTTTCATCTCCGGATCACGAGTCGCATGAATTCGGGCCGGTGGCACCTGAAACACAAAAAACACTGCAACGCATGGATTCGTTGCTGGGCCTGTTGATGCAGGGTGTGCGATCGACAAGACTGCCTGTGAATGTGATTTTGGTGTCCGACCACGGCATGAAAGAAATGAAGCTGCAGTCAGAGACTTTCATTTTTCTGGATGAGTTGATGCAATTGAACCATCCGGGCGTTCGCTTTGCAAATGGCGGCACGCAGGTTCACCTGTACACCTCGAATCCACAGCAACGCGATTCACTCTTTCAACATTTGAATCGTCAGGAAAAACACTTCACTGTGATGAAAAGGGAGGAGTTTCCAGAACGGTGGCATTACGATCATCCGAGGTCTGGCGAGTTGTTGATGGTGGTAGAGCCAGGCTTTTATTTCCGCGACCGGAACCGCAGCCGGTTTGTTGCATCAATGCCGAAACAGGAACATTTTGGTGCACATGGCTTTGACCCAGCCACGAATGAAGATATGCGGGGTATTTTTTATGCCCAGGGCCCAAATGTAAAAAGCGGGTCGCGCCTTCCCGCATTTCAAAACATCCATATCTACCCGCTCATTGCCAGGATGCTGAAGATGAAAACCCCTTCCATCGATGGCGATGAGAAAGTGCTCGGTTCTATTTTCCAGGAATAGCTATTCTTTGCAGGCAGTTGACACTTCGATGCGGTTGTTGTCCGGATCCAAGGTTTCAAATTCGTAGTAACCATCTCCCGTCTTTCGTGGACCGCTTAGGATCGGATAGCCCGCTGCACTCAGCTCCTCCGCTTTTGAATCGACCTCGGCCATGGTTCGCACACCAAAAGCGAGGTGTATCAAGCCGAGGTGCTGCGCTTTCACAGTGTCATTCAGGTTGGGCGGCACTCCTTTCATTCTCATAATCTCCAGTCGAGGGCCACCATCCTTGAACGAAAGGAAATAACTCTCGAAGTCTTTGAGCTCGTTGCGATATTTTTCATTCGCCACCGCGCTAAAATGATTTACATAATAGGATTTCAATCGCTCGAGGTCAGGAGTCCAAATGGCCACGTGTTCAATCATAAAACAGTGAGGTGAATGCTCAAATGATTCTATGAAACGCAGTGTACACGTTAAATCGATCTTCTTTTACAAAGCCAACCAACGTCATGCCGCATTCCTGAGCCAGTTCAATCGCCAAACTCGAAGGCGCGCCTACAGCCGCCAGCATGGGTATGCCCGCCACCGCAGCCTTTTGCACCAACTCGAAACTTGCCCTGCCGCTCACCAGCACCATACTATTGGCAATGGGAATTTGCTTCTCAAATAGACTGGCACCAATCACTTTGTCCATCGCATTATGCCGACCCACATCCTCCCGCAATAATTTCAAGTCACCGGTTGCACGAAAGAGGCCCACGGCATGCAAGCCACCTGTGCGCTCAAACACCTCCTGAGATTTGCTGAGCTGAGCGGGCAGCGTTTGAATCACTTCGCGACCAATTCGAAAAGCGTCATCCACGGGATTGCAGTGCACCTTGACAGACTCAATCGAGGCCTTCCCACATACTCCGCAGCTTGACGTGGTGTAAAAATTCCGTTGAAGTGTGGCAGGATCAAATCTCACTTCGGGTTTCACCTCCACCCGGATGATGTTATCCGAAAGCTGATTGTTATCGTCTGTGCAGTGCTTGATACTCTCCACCTCATCGAACGAATGGATGATGCCTTCTGTAAATAAAAATCCGATCGCCAGTTCGAAATCGTGACCGGGCGTGCGCATCGTCACCGACACCTGTTTTTGTTCGCGTTGTCCAGGTTTTCCAAATCCGAGTCGGATCTCCAACGGCTCCTCCACGGCCACGAGATCCGGCTGCTCATCCATGTGATTGGGCGAATACTTTTTTACGTGCGTGGGATGTACGGATGGTCGCATTCTTTGTTATGAAAGTCCCGAGATTGTACCGTCATTGTCAATGTCCATCCCACTGGCCGCGGGCTCCGCGGGCAAGCCGGGCATTCTCAGGATGTCGCCCGTGATGGGAATGACAAAGCCCGCGCCAGCAGCCACTTCAATCTCCCGTACGGTAATCACAAAATCCTTAGGGCGGCCCAACTTTTTGGCATCGTCAGAAAGCGAGTTCTGAGTTTTCGCAATACAAATCGGAACGCCATTCAAACCGATTCGCTCGATCTTTTTCAGGTTTTGCCGGGCCTTAGGCAACAGTTCGATACCCTTGGCCCCATAGATCTTCACCGCCACCGTCTCAATCTTTTCGTGTATCGAGTCTTTCCAATCATACACCGGCCAGTACTTGCCGCTGAAATTTTCTGCGGCTTTTGATGCCTTCGCAGCAAGCTCTTTCATGCCTTCACCTCCTTTTTCCCAACCCTCTGAAAGGGCAATGTCCACACCCAGGGCGTGGCAACGATTGAGTACCCAATCAATCTCTTCTCGCGTATCGGCTGAGAATTTGTTGAGCGACACCACTGCCGGCACGCCAAAGATCTTCGTGTTCTCGATGTGTTTTTCCAGGTTATGGAAGCCGACTTCCAGGGCTTTCAGGTTAGGCTTGCTCAACTCCTCGCGCCTGACGCCACCGTGGTACTTCATCGCCCTGATGGTGGCGACCAATACCATCGCATGCGGAGAATACCCGGCATATCCGCAAACAATGTCAATGAATTTCTCCGCACCTAAATCGGAACCAAAACCAGCTTCCGTTACCACGTAATCCGATAAACTCAATCCCATTCGCGTGGCAATAATCGAGTTTGCCCCTTGCGCAATGTTTCCAAAAGGTCCTCCATGAATGATCGCGGGATTTCCCTCAAGCGTTTGTACCAGGTTGGGCTTGATGGCATCCTTTAGCAGCAGCGCTACGGCCCCTTGCGCGTTCAGATCGCGGGCAAAAACCGCCCGATGATCGTAAGTATCACCCACATAGATATTTCCAATCTTCTCTTTCAGGTCATCCATGTCTTTCGCCAAACACAGAATGGCCATGATTTCAGATGCCGCGGTGATGTTAAAACCGGTCTCGCGAATCATGCCGCCACTTTTTCCCCCGAGGCCGGTCACGATGTTGCGCAGGGCACGGTCGTTCATGTCCATCACCCGCTTCCACTCGACTGTGCGCGGATCAATGCCGATTCCTCCTCCTGCTTTCTGAATGTCGTTGTCAATCAAGGCAGCCAACAAGTTGTTGGATTTTTCCACGGCCGCAAAGTCTCCTGTAAAATGGAGGTTGATGTCTTCCATCGGCACCACCTGTGAATAGCCACCACCCGCGGCTCCACCTTTCATACCGAACACGGGGCCGAGCGAAGGTTCGCGAAGGACTACTGTTGACTTTTTTCCGATGGCATTGAGGCCTTCGCACAAACCAATGGACGTGGTGGTCTTTCCCTCCCCCGCGGGTGTCGGGGTCATGGCCGTGACAAGAATCAGTTTGCTTTGAGCTGCCTTTCGCTCATCAATCAGCCGGAGTGGCAGCTTGGCCTTGTATTTTCCGAAAAGCTCGAGATCACTCTTTTCAATGCCCAACCTGGATGCAATGTCTTCAATGTGGCGAAGCCTGGCAGCCTGGGCGATTTGCAGATCAGATTGGAAGGAATTCATGCGCTGAAGGTGATTTCATATCGAATTAATAAATTTCACGCGCAATGCGAAGGTCTACGGACGTATTTTATTTCAAACAATTCGGTATCAGGCATGATCGGTGCGCCCACAAAGTGGGAACCGACAGCGTGCTTCTTGGCGCGTGGGCAAATTGCAGGGACGTGCGGTATGCACTCGACATCGGCAGTGGATCAGGCGTGCTGTCTCTGATGGTCGCACAACGCTGCGAGGCCCTCGTGGATGGCGTGGAGATGGACCCTGAGTCGGTTGCACAAGCGAGGCAAAACGTGAAGAACACCCCGTGGGCTGATCGCATCCGAATCTTCCATCAACGGATTCAGGAATTTGAATCCGATGTTCAATATGATCTCATTCTTTCCAATCCTCCCTACTTTGTCAACAGCCTAAAGCCACCCGATGGCAGGCGATCCAACACCAGGCACACGCAATCGCTCGACTTTACCGACTTGATCGCACAAGTAAAAAGGTTGTTGACCAGGGATGGCTCATTTTACCTCGTGTTGCCACCCGCAGAATTCAACCGATTTAACGAGATGGCGTCACAATCCGAACTTTATCCGTTCCGTCAACTGCATTTCCGATCCAAGGCATCCAAGCCGGTGGAAAGAGTGCTGGCAGGATTCTGGCAATCCCCAACCCCATGTGTGGTGGAGGAGCTGGTGCTCTACGATCAACAGAATGAATGGAGCGAAGCTTACAAGGCACTTACCCGTGACTACTACCTTGATCTGTGAGGTGTACCATTTTCACCTCCATTCATCAGAAATATTTTCACGTTTCGGATTGAATCGCTTAGCATTGCGACCGATTTTATTGACGTGACGCTTCGTTTTCTTTTTTCCCTCGTTCTGGTACTGGCGTTTGCCTCCATTGGGTGCGCACAGGGCATCACGATTCGAAAAATTTCGAATCCAATTATTCTTGACGGACGGCTCGATGAAGCCGTATGGTTGCAGGCTGATGTGGCCGGAGCGTTTAGACAATATTTCCCGCTAGACACCGGGCTGGCGCAGGCCAGAACCGAAGTTCGGCTCTTGTATGACGATCAGTTTATTTACGTGGGCGCGAAGATGTACAATACGCGCGATAGAAAATATGTGACGCCCTCATTGCGCAGGGACTACCGCGGTGAAGCGAATGACGGCATCAGCATTGTGCTCGACACCTATATGGATAAGACCAATGCCTTTATTTTCGGAGTGAACCCCTTTGGTGTGCAACGGGAAGGATTGATTTCCAACGGAGGCAACGATGATGGGCTGTCGCTTAACTGGGATAACAAATGGTATGCGGAGGTTCAGACTTACGATGGCTACTGGATTGCCGAGATGGCCATCCCCTTTAAGTCGATTCGTTTTAAGGCAAACCTTTCCTCGTGGTTGATCAATTTCTACCGCATCGATAGCGACCTGGCGGAGCGATCGACCTGGGCGCCCATACCCCGGGTGTTCTCCATCACCAACCTGGCCTTCAACCGCGAGCTGAAGTGGGAACAGCCACTCGCCAGTCCGGGTGCCAACGTTTCAGTAATTCCCTATGGGGCGCTGCGTACCAACAGGAATTTCGAAGATAATCTCGACCGGGCGGATGAAATGGCTTTCGGAGGTGATGCAAAAATTGCGCTCAGCCCGGCCCTCAATCTCGATCTCACGGTAAATCCCGATTTTTCGCAGGTGGAAGTAGACGACCAGGTGACGAACCTCGATCGATTTGAAATCTTTTTCCCCGAACGAAGACAGTTCTTCCTGGAGAATGCCGACCTGTTTTCAGACTTTGGCCTCGATGGATTGCGACCCTTCTTTTCCCGAAGGATTGGCGTTACACGCGACACCTCAACCGGCTCCAATGTGCAAAATGCCATTTATGCGGGCGCCCGGTTAAGCGGAAAGATCAACAACAACCTGAGAGTAGGCATGTTGAATATGCAGGCAGGCAAAGACGAAAAACTCAGCCTTCCATCTATCAATTATACCGTGGGCACGCTGCAGTACAAGCTCTTCAGCCGTTCGAACATCGGATTGATCGTCATCAACAAACAAGCGTTTCAAGATTCCCTGGGCACGGAGTTTACGCTGTCGCCCGCCAACTACAACCGCATGATCGGAGTTGACTACAACCTGGCCAGTGCCGACAATCGATGGACGGGGAAATTTTTTTATCATCGATCTTTCCAACCCGACAACCCCGATTCGACCTACTCCATGGCCGTAAGATTGGCCTATAACACTTTGCGATGGGATATTTCCGGCTCCGCTTTCAATGTGGGCGCCAACTACAATCCTGAGGTGGGTTTTGTGAGACGAAGAAACTATTTGCGCCTGGCACCCACGATCTGGTACAACATCTACCCCGATTCGCGCACCATCCAAAGCCACGGGCCAGGATTTGACTTTGACGTGATCGGCAACGACTTGTACGGACTGACAGATTATGACGTCAATTTCATGTACCGTATCCGTTGGAAGAATACTGCCAACTTCAACATGCGGCTGCGAACGGAATATGTTTACCTGTTCAACTCTTTTGATCCAACCAACACCGGGGGCCTGGAACTGCCCGCTGGGTCGGACTACCGCAACTACGTGATCATCGCAAATTTTGACTCGGACGCAAGGAGGCGTTTTGCCTACAGCCTCAGCACTCGCTCGGGTGGGTATTTCAACGGCACCCGCGCCAACCTGGACGCTTCGCTGGGCTACCGCTACCAACCGTATGGCGTGGTTTCCCTGGGCCTTACCTACAACGGCATCCGCATGCCCGATCCCTACAACAGTGCCGATCTGCTGCTCATCGGCCCTAAGTTCGATTTCACCTTTTCCCGCAAGGTGTTTTGGACTACCTACCTGCAGTACAACAGCCAAATCAACAACCTCAACATCAACTCAAGACTACAATGGAGGTTTAAGCCCGTGTCCGATCTTTTCATCGTTTATACCGATAACTACTTTGCAGAATCGTTTGATGGAAGGCAGTTCTTCGATGTCGGGCAGCCTAAATTACGAGCCCTGGTAATTAAGCTTACATATTGGCTTAATCTTTGATTCTTCCAAGCCGAACATTCGTCTGCTATTTCATGACGGGCGGTGTGAGTGTTTAAACAATTAGTTTGTATACTTACAATAGATAATCGATTAAAAACAGGAATGAATTATGAGAAAGATTAGCATGCTGGCAGGCGTATTGGGATTCTCCATAGTAAGCTTTGCACAAACCACCTGGAATCTGGATAAGAATCACACGACCATTGGCTTCACCACTACCCACATGGTGGTATCCGAGGTGGATGGAAGGTTCACGGAATTTGATGGCAAGGTGGTGAGTAAGTCAGATGATTTTGACGGAGCTGAAGTAGAGTTCACAGCACAAGTAGCATCGGTGAGTACCGAAAATGAGCGCAGGGACAACCACCTTAAATCTGACGACTTTTTCAGTGCCGAGAAGTATCCGACCATTTCATTCAAGGGTAAATTGATGAAGGATGGAGGTAAGTACAAACTGCAAGGACAATTGACCATGCGCGATGTGACAAAGGATGTGACCTTTGATGTAACCTATGGCGGATCGGTGGATACCGGCCGGGGCGTGAAGGCAGGCTTTAAAATAACAGGAACCATCAACCGGCAGGAGTTTGGCCTTAAATGGGCAAACAAGTTAGCATCGGGGGATTTGGTGGTGGCCGATGACGTGCAAATCATCTGCAGGGTAGAGCTGAACAAAGCCGCCTAAAGCCTTGAAAGAAACCATGTCAAGTCATTCCTCGTATTACCGGGGAATGACTTTTTTCTATTGAGCCCTCATGAGACTGGAAGACGAAATCAAGCAAGCTCACTTCCGCAACTACCGGCAAAAAGTATTTCTCAACATCGTCTACAGTGGCAACTGGCTCCACGCCAAACAACAGGAATTTTTTAAGCCGTATGGCATTACCGGCCAGCAGTTCAATATCCTCAGAATTCTCCGCGGCCAGCATCCCAAAAAGATATCCGGCATCGAAATCAAATCCAGGATGCTGGATCGAAACTCAGATGTGTCCAGGTTGCTTGACCGGCTGATTGCCAAAAAACTGGTAACCAAAGAGCCGAGCGAAAAGGACAAGCGGGCAGCAGACGTAGGCATCAGCGACCAGGGCCTGGAATTGCTGCAAGTGATTGACAAGAAAATGGAAAGCCTCGATTCGCTCATCAATTCATTGACCGAAGAAGAGGCGAAAGTGCTTAACCAATTGCTCGATAAGATGCGAGGTTAGTTTAGCAAAAACTGACTTCTTACTGTCTTACCGTACTTGTCGAGCTCTTTTGATTGACCCTTCCCATACTTAACGCATAGAGATCACAAAGAAGGCACAGAGCACCAGAGAGAATCAGCTCAATTCTCCTTTGTGATTTCTGTAAATTCCCTTGTTAACATTGACTCATTCTAAACCACGGAGCCAACGGGTCTCAGAATTCCTTTGCGACCGCGAAGAAGCGCGCCCTAATGCAACCTGGTGTTGACGAAAACCGGGGGTCTACAGCTCATGCAACTCGGCACGCACGAAGTTGATCAACTCGCGGATGTACGCACGACTAAAGTCAAACTTAATATTGGCAGCCGCATAGATCTCCGGAATCGTTCTCGTGTTGCCCAATTTGAGCGCATTGAGATAACCCTGCAGTCCCAACTGCGGGTCCTTCCTGAAGTTGCGCCACACGGCAATGGCTCCAAGTTGTGCCATTCCATATTCGATATAATAAAACGGAACCTCATACAGGTGCAATTGTTTCTGCCACAGATAGTCCTTCGCCTCTTGCAGACCACTCCAATCCGTGATCGAATCCGAAAACTGACTCATCGTTTGATTCCATGCCTGTTTCCGTTCAGGTTGGCTGTGTTTCGGTTGTTCATAAAGCCAGTGCTGAAATTTGTCGATGGTGGCCACCCAGGGCAACGTTTCGATCAAGTCTTCCAGGTGTTCCTGCCTGGCGCGCTTCAGCTCATCGGGGTTTTCAAAGAAGATATCCCAGTGATCCATTGAAATCAGTTCCATCGACATGGAGGCGAGCTCAGCCACTTCCATGGGAGGAGACTTGAAGTCACCGAGCGGCAGGTCCTTGGTTAAAAAATTGTGAATGGCATGGCCACCCTCGTGCATGATCGTGGTCATGTCGCGCAGTGTGGATGTGGCGTTCATAAATATAAAAGGCACGCCAATTTCGGAGAGCGGATAGTTGTATCCACCGGGTGCCTTCCCTTTCCTCGAACCCAGATCCAGATGACCCATTTCGTTCATGATGGACAAGCATTGCCCCAGGAATGGATCGATTTCTTGAAAGACGGCAATCGCTTTTTCAGTCAGCTCCCTGGCATCACCAAATGCCTTGAGGGGTTTTCTGCCTTCGGGATCAACCGCCTTATCCCAGGGCCTGAGCGCCTCAACCCCCAACTTCTGCTTTCGCTCCCTGGCCATCTCATTGAGCAGCGGTACCACTTCCGAAGCAATCGATTCATGGAAGTCAAAACAATCCCTGGGCGTATAGTCAAATCTTCCGTAGGCTTTGAACATGTAATCGCGGAAGTTCGCAAACGAGGCGTTGGCGGCTACCTTGTGACGAAGTGAGATGAGGCCGCTGAACAAATCGTCCAACACTTGTTTGTCCCTTAACCGCCTTTCTGCGATCTGATGGAAAACCTTCTCGCGCAGATTGCGGTCGGTCTCCATCAGCAACACCCCGGCTTGCTGCAGTGTCAATTCTTTTCCATCGATCTCTACCGTCATGGCGCCAGAGATCTGGGCGTACTTCTGGGTTTCGGTGGTGATCTTTGTAAACAATGGTACGTTCTCTTCACGAAAAATCTCGATGTCTTTCCGCAGGTTGCGGATCATGATGTGGTACCCGTCTTCCTTCTCGAGCTCATTGAGAAATGGGCTTGCCACTGCCTTTTTGTTCAACGCATCCGACAACGGTGCGATGTGCGGCTGGATGTTCTCCACAAAATCCTGATAGTGGTTGCGAAGTGCTTCATCTTCGGTATAGCAGGTCATCCTGATGTATCGCCAGCCGGCATCTTCAGATACGACCGACTCGAGCTCGCTCCGATCGGAAAACCATTGCGTCAGGTCTGCCTTCGATTCGATGGGTCGGTTTAGCAGCTCATCGAACCAGGGTTTCAGTTGATCCCAATGGGTAATCGAAAAATCTTCAGGAAGAAAGTTCCGCTTAGGGTGAACCGGGATAGAAATTTTTGAGTGACTCATAGTCAAATGATCGTACAGGACGCAAATATAACAATCCCGTGGTGGCGAGGGACTGCGCCAACACTACGCATCTTCCATGATGAAGATGGCATTCTGGTTCAGGTCATAGAATCCAAATTCGTTTGTGCCCCAGGCCGTATCCAGGCGCAAGGCATCTTCTGCGATGGTACCGTTTTTCAAAAACTCATCAAACCACGGTCGTAGGTCCTCCACCTGGATCCGGATCACCGATCCGCCCAACAAAGGATCATCGGGTGTATCGGCATGCCACTGCAAATGGATTTCCAAATGGCCGCGTTGCAACACACCATACATGTTGTCGTAAAAGACTGGTTTGAACCCGGTGTGTGCGATGTGCCACGCCACGTCCCTGGCCACATCCTGCGATGGCAATACGGGAATCATGCGGGGAAAAGTCATGATGGGTGTGAATTTCTTTTCATTCAAGTTCGACAATCACGGCTTGATAAGGTTGCAACAACACCAAATCACCTTCGCGCTTCAGATCCTCATAGTTGTTAATCCAGGTGCTCCCCATCCGGATTTTCGGGAGCTCGATGTTCGACACGTCCTGCGTAAAATTCAACAATACCAGCGCCTTTACGCCATCGAGTGCCCGTGTATAGGCGTAAACCGCAGGATGCTCAGGCTGAACCAGTTGGTACTCACCATAAATCAACACCGGCCTGGCTTTTCTCAATGCCACCATGGCCTTGAAGTGATTCAGCACCGAGTTTGGATCACCCGACTCAACCGCCACATTGAGCGTGCGATAATTTTCATTCACCGGCAACCAGGGCGTACCGGTGGTGAACCCTGCATGCGTTTCATCGTTCCACTGCATGGGGGTTCGGCCGTTATCGCGGGAACTGAAGCGGAGTACACGCATGTACTCGTCTACATCACCACCTTCACCCACCACCTTTTTGTAACCGTTGATGGCCGCGATGTCTTTATACTCTTCGATTGTCTGCATGCTGAGGTTGGTCATGCCCAGCTCATCGCCATAATAACAATATGGCGTGCCCCGCATGCTCAGGATAAATGTATTCAACATTTTGGCCGAGGGAATGCGGAACTCGGGACGGTCGTTGCCAAAGCGACTCACCAGCCTGGCTTGATCATGGTTGGCCAGGAAAATAGACAACCATCCGTCACTGGCAAATGCGCTGTCCCACCGGCTGAAGATTTTCTTTAGATCCCCCAGGTCATAGCCATCAACCTTTGCAATGTCTACCGCATCAAAGGCATAGGCCATCTGCAGTTCGTTGCGATCGGCATCCACCAGGTTGTGGGCGTCTTCGAAGTTTCGGCCTGCGCCTTCGGCCACAGTCATCACTTTGTATTTGCTGAATACCTCCCGGTTCATTTCCTGCAGGTACTCGTGCAACCCGGGTTGCATCGCATAATATTCAATGAAGTTCTTGTGCGACAGGTTCGGAAATTCAGGAAACGCAGTGTCCTTGGCCGCGAACTGAAATGCATCCAGCCGAAAACCATCCACTCCTTTATCGGCCCAGAATCTCATGATATCATACACTTCCTGCCTTACCTTCGGATTCTCCCAATTAAGGTCAGGCTGCTTTACCGAAAAGTAATGCAAGTAATAGGCATTGGTTGCAGAATCGTACTTCCACGCATCGCCCTTTTCATCAAACAGGCTGTAACGGTACGGGGGTTTTCCTTTCTCGGCCGGCCACCAATGGTAATAATCCCGATAGGGATTATCCCTGGAACTCCGCGACCGTCTAAACCATTCGTGTTCATCACTGCTGTGGTTGAGTACCATGTCCATCACCAACTTGATGCCGCGGGCGTGCATGCCTTCCAGCATTTCATCGAAATCGGCCATGGTGCCGAAGTCGCGCATGATGCCACGGTAGTCGCTCACGTCATAGCCGTTGTCGTCATTGGGTGAGCTGTAGATTGGATTCAACCAAACAGCAGTGACACCCAGGTCTTTGATGTAGTCGAGCTTTTGGATAATACCTCGCAGGTCACCCACCCCGTCACCGTCTGAGTCCTTGAAACTCCGGGGATAGATCTGGTAGATGATTTCTTCCTTCCACCACGCACGATCCGACCCCGATACGTTTCTCTTCTGCTCATCACATTGCGTTAGCGAGGCCGTTAGCGACAGTGCCATCATAATAAACGGATATTTCATTCCAGGTAGGTTTGGTCGTAATATAGGCACGCCCAAACGCAGATCAAAGATGTCGGTAAGTCAAACAATCGTTTGAAGAGACTTCGGCTATCATATTTTTTCCTTGTTTCCAGACCTTTGACACGCCTGGCCGAATGGCCGATAGGTGGCCGCCCATCCGCATGAAGTGGCCCGGATTCATGCCGACCAACCCCTTCGCTTGCTTACCAATTCTACATTCTATAGCTTCACGCCCTGAAATGAAGAAGCACCTTACCGGGCTCGTTCGCAACGCGCTGATTCTTTGCCTGGGAGTCGCCATCACGGCAGCGCCCATGCTGCTGCAAGCTCAGTCGCCAGCAGCTTCTTCGAAGGCGCTCGTGGATGCCAGCCAGTTGCCCCTTCACGTGGGCATTGGGAAACACAATCCGCACGACATAGCAAGTCATTTCCTCAAGTTTTTAAGAGCTGAAGTCAACGAGAAAGAATCTGAGGAAGATGAATCCGAATCAAATCTGTCGAAGCGCGCGCGAAATCGGCTTCATGCGGAAAGCGCTTTCGCTGCAAAGGTTTCCATTGAACTTCATTACCATTCTTCGCACCGCACCCAGCAGGGAAACCGGTGTGCCCCCACGGACGTTCCGTTAACTATCCTCAACGGAGTCTTCCGCATCTGATACTCCCAGGACAAGGGAGGCACTTGTCGTCAATTCGCTGATTAATTCTTTTTGTGGCGGGCTGCTCATGCCGCAAATCGCTTTGCCCGTCCGGTTAACAAAACCATAGGCTTTAGCATTTTACAACGATATAAATCATGATCACAAATCGCATTTTTGTACTGTTTGGACTTTGCGCCCTCATCGGACAGATGGGGTGCGATTCGAATGCAGGAGAAAAAGAGGAAGAATCCAAATACCTGGTGACCAGTCCCCTGACAAAAGATACTGTGAGAACAGTGGACTATGTTTGCCAGATACGTTCCATTCAGCACATTGAAATCAGGTCGCTGGAAAAAGGTTACCTGCAACGGATCTTTGTTGACGAAGGGCAGCTGGTAAGAAAGGGTCAGCTGCTCTTCCAGATCCTGCCCACCTTGTATGAAGCAGAAAAGCAGCGCGCCCAGGCTGAAGCAAATCTGGCCGAGATCGAATATGAAAATACCAAGTCGTTGGCAGAGCGGCAGATTGTGGCACCCAACGAACTGGCCATGGCCAAGGCGCGGCTCGACAAGGCGATGGCTGAACTCAGGTTGAGCCAAATCCACCTTCAGTTCACGGAGATCCGCGCCCCGTTTGATGGCATCATCGACCGGTTTCTCGTCAGGCAGGGAAGCCTCGTAGACGAAGGAGACCTGCTCACCAACCTGGCAGACAACACGAAGATGTGGGTGTACTTTAATGTGCCGGAGGCTGAGTACCTCAACTACAAGGCACAGGTAAAGAAGGACAGCACGATGCGGGTTGAATTGCTGATGGCAAACAACAAGTTTTTCGACTATCCGGGCCAGGTCTCCACCATTGAAGCCGACTTCAATAACGAAACCGGCAACATTTCCTTTCGGGCGACCTTCCCCAATCCGGACGGCCTGCTGCGCCATGGCGAAACGGGCAACATCATCATGAGTGTGCCGCTCAAAAAGGCCATGCTCATCCCTCAAAAATGCACGTTCGAAATCCTCGACAAAAGATACGTTTTCATCATTGATGAGGACAACTTGGTCAGGTCCAAGAGCATTATCGTGGAGGCCGAGCTACCCCATCTTTATGCCATTCGCGGTCTTGCGGACACTGACAAGATACTGCTGGAAGGTTTAAGAAAAGTCAGAGAGGGACACAAGATCGTGACTGAATTTGTCCAGCCGGCTGAGGCGGTTTCACATCTCCAACTCTTCGCAGAGTAGTGCCACCTTTAACAGATCTATTTCATGTTTACTAATATCTTACGCAGGCCGGTATTTGCGATTGTCATATCGGTCGTGATTCTTTTCGTGGGTGGCCTTGCCATTAAAACGTTGCCCATCTCGCAGTTTCCCGAGATTGCACCCACCACCGTTAACATTTTCATCGCCTACCCTGGCTCTAACGCAGAAGTGTTGGTGAACTCCACACTGATACCCCTGGAGCGGGCCATCAATGGAGTGCAGGGGATGCGGTACATCTCGTCAGATGCAACCAGCGCGGGCGAGGCAACCATCCGGGTGATCTTTGAGCCAGGCACGGATCCCAACATGGCGGTGGTGCAGGTAAAAACACGCGTTGACCAGGTCATGCCGCTGTTGCCCGAGCTCGTCCAGCGCGAGGGTGTAATCATCACGCCCATTCAACCCAGCATGTTGATGTACGTGAACTTGTACAGCACCGATGAGGAAGCAGACGAGAAGTTCTTGTACAACTATGCCAACGTGAACCTGATACGTGAAATCCAGCGTATCCCGGGCATCGCGCGTGCTCAAATTCTCGGTAGCCGCATTTACGCGATGCGGATCTGGCTAAAACCCGACCGCATGAGAGCGTACAACATTTCTGCCGAAGAAGTCATGGACGCCATGCTCGACCAAAGTATTCTCGCCAGACCCGGCCGCCTGGGACAAAGTTCCGGAAAGCAGGCACAATCGTTGGAGTATGTCTTAGCCTATCAGGACCGTTTCAATAAGCCTGAACAATATGAAAACATCATCATCCGGGCAAACGAGGAGGGCGAGCTCATACACCTGAAAGACATTGCCACCGCAGAGCTCGGAAGCGAGTTCTTCGACATTTACTCCAACCTGGACGGGCACCCCTCAGCCTCTATCATGCTGAAACAAAACCTGGGAACAAATGCCACCGATGTGATCCGCGATGTAAAGGACTTGTTAAACAAAATGAAGGAAGACTTTCCACCGGGCATGGATTTCAAAATCAGCTACGATGTGTCCAACTTCCTCGATGCCTCCATCGAACAGGTGCTGCATACACTGAGAGATGCCTTTATTCTGGTGGCACTGGTTGTGTTTATTTTTCTAGGCGACTGGCGTTCCACTTTGATTCCGATTCTGGCCGTTCCGGTTTCTTTGGTTGGTGCATTCTTCGTGATCCAACTATTTGGACTTTCCATTAACCTGATCACACTTTTCGCGCTGGTGCTTGCCATCGGTATTGTGGTTGACAACGCCATCGTGGTGGTAGAAGCCGTGCACGCCAAGATGGAAGAGAAGCACATGTCGCCTTACAAGGCCACGCAAGAGGTGATGCATGAGATCACAGGCGCCATCATTGCCATTACGCTGGTGATGACCGCGGTATTTATCCCGATTGCCTTCATGACCGGACCGGTCGGTGTGTTCTACCGGCAGTTTTCCATCACCATGGCGTCTTCGATTGTGCTTTCCGGATTGGTAGCCCTTACGCTCACCCCAGTTCTTTGTGCCGTTCTTTTGAAAAGTCCGCACGGGCGACCCAGGAAGAAGAATGTGATCGACCGTGTGATTGCGAGCTTCAACCGCGGCTTTGAAAAAGTGACGGGCCGCTATGTAGGTTTCTTGCAACGTATCGTGAGCAAGCGCCTCCTCACGTTTATCATTTTGATGGGATTCAGTGTTGGTATTTTGATCGAAAACAAGGTATTGCCGGGTGGTTTCATTCCTGGGGAGGACCAGGGCACCATTTACGCCATCATCCAGACGCCCCCGGGCGCCACACTGGAACGCACCAACCAGGTATCGCGGGAGCTTCAGGAAATCTGTGAAGAAATCGAGGGCGTGGAATCGGTAACCTCGCTGGCGGGCTACGAGATCATGACGGAAGGTCGCGGCTCCAACGCAGGAACCTGTCTGATCAACCTCAAGAACTGGTCGGAACGGGAACAGTCTGTTCACGAGATCATGCACGAGCTGGAAGAAAAAACGAAGAACCTCGGTGCGGTGATCGAATTCTTTGAGCCGCCAGCCGTACCCGGATTCGGATCATCTGGTGGCTTCTCCCTGAGGATGCTGGACAAAACAAACTCCACTGACTACCACGAGTTCGAAAGAATCAACAACGAGTTCATGGATGCGTTGCGCGAAAGAAAAGAAGTGACGGGCTTGTTCACCTTCTTTGCCGCCAACTATCCGCAGTACGAACTGCAGATCGACAATAAAGTGGCCATGCAAAAAGGGGTCTCGATCAAAGAGGCCATGGAAAACCTCAACATCCTCATCGGCAGTACTTATGAACAAGGGTTTATCCGCTTCGGCCAGTTCTTTAAAGTCTATGTGCAATCCGCTCCGGAGTACAGAAGATATCCTTCAGATTTGAACAGCCTGTTCGTAAAAAACGACCACGGAGAAATGGTTCCCTACTCCTCGTTCATGAAAATCACCAAGCGGCAAGGCCCGAACGAGATCACGCGGTTCAACCTTTACAATTCGGCTTCTATTCGGGGGCAACCCGCGCCCGGCTATACCACGGGCGATGCCATCGGGGCCATTCGTGAGGTGGCCCGGAACTTGCCACGCGGCTACGACATTGCCTTTGAGGATTTGTCATACGATGAATCGAGAAGGGGAAGCGAAGCCGTGTACATCTTCGTAATCGTGCTGGTGTTCGTATACCTGGTGCTGGCCGCCCAGTACGAAAGCTTCCTGCTGCCATTGGCGGTCATACTCTCCCTGCCCATTGGCGTGTTCGGGTCTTTCCTCCTCCTTAAGTTCATGGGGCTTGCCAACGACATCTATGCGCAGGTAGGGATTATCATGCTCGTGGGGTTGCTTGGCAAGAATGCGGTATTGATTGTAGAGTTTGCCGTACAAAAACACCGGCAGGGAGCATCGGTGCTATCGGCCGCGATTGAAGGAGCCAAAGTCCGTTTCCGACCGATTCTGATGACTTCATTCGCATTCATTGCCGGCCTCATCCCACTGGTATTTGCCACGGGTGCTGGCGCCATCGGCAACCGAACCATCGGCAGCTCGGCCATGGGCGGCATGCTGCTGGGAACCATCTTCGGTGTACTTGTCATCCCGGGCCTCTATTACATCTTCGGCAAGATGATTGAAGGTCGGAAACTGATCAGCGATGAGTCGAGCGAATCCCTGTCCGAATCCTATGTGCGCACCCACGATGAAGCATCCTTGGCAAAGAATAGCCGAAAGATGGGAGCCGTGATCAGGTTGCTAAGAATAAGAGCCAGGCAAAATAGAAAGAACAATGACTAAGCCATCATATCAATACCTTTTCGCAATTGGCCTGGCCCTGATCTTTGCAGGGTGCACAGTGCCAACACTCGTCCGGAAGGATGTAAATAAGGAAATGCCCATAAGGTACGCAACCTCGCAAGATACCACAAACATCGCCAGGATCAGGTGGGCGGACTTCTTTAAGGATCCACACCTGAAGGCCCTGATCGACACCGCCCTGCGAAATAATCAGGAGTTGAACATCATGCTGCAGGAAATGGAGATTGCGAAAAATGAAGTGAGTGCACGCAAGGGTGAGTATTTGCCTTTTGTTGATTTAACCGGTGCCGCTGAAGTTGAAAAGGCCGCCCGTTATACACAACGGGGATCTTCGGAAGCGACTACGGAAATCAAACCGGGAAAGGAAACGCCCGAGCCCTTGCCCGACTTTCTGGTGGGCGCCTTTGCCCGCTGGGAAGTGGATATCTGGCATAAGCTGCGTAATGCGCGCAAGGCTGCCGCCATGCGTTACCTGGCCACCGCGGAAGGGAAAAACTTCATGGTCACCCACCTGATTGCTGAGATTGCCAACGCCTACTATGAACTATTGGCCCTGGACAATCAACTTGCGATCATCCAACAAAACATCCAGATTCAAACCGATGTGTTGGAAATCATGAAGCTGCAAAAGCAGGCAGCCCGGGTAACCGAGTTGGCGGTGCGGAGATTTCAAGCCCAGTTGCTCAACACCACCGGACTTCAGTACGACATCCAACAACGAATCGTTGAGATCGAGAACCGCATCAACTTCCTGGTGGGCAGGTATCCGCAGCATGTGGATCGGGATGCTGACGGTTTCATCAAATTGGTGCCCGATCAGGTGTACGAGGGTCTACCGGCCCAGCTGCTTGGCAACCGACCGGACGTGCGCCAGGCCGAGATGCAATTGGAAGCAGCCAGACTGGATGTAAAGGCGGCCAAAGCCAACTTCTATCCGAAGTTGGGACTGTCCGCAGCGGTCGGTCTTCAGTCGTATGATCCGACACAATTATTCATCATGCCCGAGTCGCTGCTCATTGGCCTGGCCGGTGATCTCACCGGGCCGCTAATCAACAAGCGGGCGATCAAGGCCCAATACCTCAACGCCAACGCCATGCAGATTCAAGCCATCTACCATTACGAACAAACGGTTTTGAACGCATTTATCGAAGTGAGCAATCAGCTTTCGATGATCAACAACATGGAAAGGCGTTACGACCTAAAACGTCAGGAAGTGGAAGCCCTTAACCAATCCATCCACATTTCAAATGATTTATTCCTCTCGGCACGGGCCGACTACATGGAGGTGCTCATCACCCAACGCGATGCGCTGGAATCAAGATTTGAATTGGTGGAGACAAAGAAGCGGCAAATGAACGCATTGGTAAATGTATACCAGGCCCTCGGTGGCGGATGGAATTGATCCCGGCCAAAAAGAAATGAAAACATTTAAACCTTTACGCTAACCTTATGGCCAAAATTATTCGCGCCAGTTACCGGAGAGATCTGAGCTTTGGGATATTGGTGATCATCTTCGCGGTCGTCTTTTTTCTCGCAGAGCAGCTCTTTGAAAAGCACTTGTTTCATCAGGAAGGATGGTTCAGCCTTAACCTGGCCAGGGCGCTTGCAGGCATGGCCGTGATTCTGATGATCCTCATCATGTGGGAGGAGATTCTTTTCAACGTGCATGTGAAGCCGGTGGATGACCACGGATTTATTTTCAGGAACCACGGTACCAAGCTGAAATCTCAGGCGCTGATTTACCTGATTATTCCGGTCATCATTGTCTTCTTGTATTTCAACTACCGCGTGAGCGCCTTCCGGTTTTTTGGCTGGGCTGCTGTGGTGGGCATCCTGCCCATCATCGGCAAGCTGAAGTCCGGGATCAGGAACTACAATGACTACCTGAAGCTGACGGTGAAGATGATCGAGTATAAAAACAACGACCTGCATGGCACGTTTGCGCTCTCAGAAGTGAAACAGATCGTGCTGATAAAGGACAGGGACAAGGTGTTGCATAAAGTTCGCCTGATGCTGGCGGCTGGCCCTACCGTTACCATCGACATTGACGAAATGGAGTTGCACGATTTCTATGAGGTAATAGAAGAGTACATCACGCTGTATTACGCACCCCTGTTGGCTGAAGGATCAGCGAAGGCATAGCATCCTCAACATCAGAACCAGCAGAATCGAGCCGCCTGCGTTGGATTGGGCGGTGGCGATGCCTGTCTGGAGGCGATACTTGACGCGGCCAGGTGTCTGACACCTCAAAAGGGTTGCGTGGTGGCGGGTGTCAGACACCTGAGCGCGGCCGTTGCTGGTCACTATGTCTTTAGAAAAATAATGGAGACGGGGGTAATTAACACAAGTAATCAGCACAAGCGGTACGTTCCCGCGGCAGGCCTGCCACAGGAAGGGGCTTGCGCTAGATTAGGTGTCTCATTTACTCTTCGGCTCGGTCTTATTGAACATGTACCTGGCTATCTTCCAGGCGCCATCCACTTTTTCAAAAACAAACAATTCGCGGTTCGCTTCCGGCACGGTTTGGCCTGCCGCATGAATTAAGGTTTTGCCTTTCGAACTCGTAACGGCATAGCCAAAATTCCCTTCCACCACGATTTCATCAATGTAAAACTCGATGTCCAACTGAATTTGAGTGAAAATGAATTCATACGACTTCAAAATATTATCTGAGCCGATGGCAGATGGGGCTTCGGTAGGCATGAAAATACCATCTTTTGTGTACAGGCCCACAGCCAACTTGGCATCAGACGTATTTAAGGCCTTCTTGTAGGTCTCTAACAAAGTTTCAATGGCCGAATGGTCTTGGTTCTGCATGGCTTCTGAAGGTTTGGTGTTTGAAATTGATCTTGATTGGTCTTGCGCAACAACGTGATACAGCATCAGCGCAAGCACTGGTACAAGTACTTTTTTCATTCTCTGTTTCATGTTTTACGTGATAAAGGTCGGCCAAGACCATGTGCCCAACCCATAAAGTACTTTAAGAAAGAGGCCTAAACTTTCTTAAGATTCGCTAAGCTTTTTACGGATGTTGCTGAGGAATTCGGGGGTGATCCCCAGGTAAGATGCCACCTGAACGTTGGAAATCCGATTGAACAAGTCAGGGTACAGCTTCATGAATGCCAGATAGCGCTGCTCGGCAGAAGTGCTGATCGTTTGCAATAAGCGATTTTGCAGCAATACGAACTCATTCTCGATGATAACCCTGAAAATGCGGTTGAATTTGATGTTCCTTTCATAGAATCGGATAAGGTCAGGCTTTGTGATTTGCAAGATCACAGCGGGCTCCATGGCTTCGATGTAAAGCTGACTCGGCTTTTCAGAGTGGAAGCTCCCGATGTCAATGACCCATTGATTTTCCACGGCAAAGTGAAGATTGTGTTCCTTGGCGGCATCGTCTACTTTGTACGTCTTGAAGCAACCCTGTACAATGAAACTATGATGTTTGCATACTTCTCCAGGGGAAAGAATGAATTGCCGCCTTTTGACAGACCGTTGCTCAACGACCATGTTCAATTCGTCAACCTCTTCCTTCGTGAGAGGAAGAAAAGAATTGAAGTAATCGATAAGGGGTTTGATGTTCATTTACCAGGTTTAACGCTTCTAGCGCGGAAGTCTTCTTTCAACATGCATTTGAAAAACTCCAATTCCTCAATGTCTGCCTATAGCCCGTTCGAAAAATCAGGCACCGCATAAAGGCTCACACGGCCATCAAATCCCCATAATACAAGTTCAACTTACTA
>JBFWPC010000014.1:0-61690 GCA_050250195.1 Cyclobacteriaceae bacterium
TTATTCCATACATCCGCTGCTTGTATACACTCATGTTGTTTCGGGTGGGGTTGGATTACTTTCAGGTGCTGCTGCTATGCTCCTCCGCAAAGGATCACGTTGGCATATTAAAGTCGGGAATGGCTATTTCTTTTCTATGCTGATCATGTCGGCCATTGGCGCTTATGGTGCTTACTTCTTACCGGAAATGATTTCCGTAGTTGTTGGAGCACTCACGTTTTACCTGGTATTAACCGCATGGCTAACGGTCAGACCTGTTGAAAGTAAAATGAGCTGGCCATTACTTGCTGCCTGTATATTGGTCATCATCATATCTGCAGCCGGATATTATTTTGGTTTTGAGGCCTGGACGCACGAGGATGGGACGAAGGATGGATTTGCTTACGGGTTCTATTTCTTCTTTGGGTCCGTTGCACTGGTGGCAGGCATACTGGATGCTCGGGTACTTTTGCAGGGTGGTATCTATGGTAAGCATCGGTTGCTTCGTCACTTAGGACGAATGGGCTTTTCGTTTCTCATTGCTGCTGCATCCCTATTTCTTGGGCAACTTCAGGTATTTCCTGAATCCATCCGCAAGCCCCAATTTTTAATGATACCGGTATTGATTATCCCGGTTAGCCTTCTGTTCTGGGTTGTGCGGGTAACGGTATTGAGAAGATTTTCCAGCGCATAAACGTATGTTGACGATGGTGGAAGTTTACTATTGAATTGACAAGCAATATTTAAAATGAAGAAAACAAAACTTGGAGAATTTGAAGAACTGGTGCTTCTCACTGTGGCGGCCCTTCAAAAAGATGCGTATGGTGTTGAGATCAAACGTGAGTTGGAATCAAGATTGAAACAGAAGCTTAGCGTAGGCTCCATTCAATCCGCTCTCAAGCGTATGGAACACAAAGGATTTCTCACCTCCCAATTCGGAGAGGCGACTGCCAAGCGGGGTGGGAAGCGGAAGCGTATTTATGCTACTACTTCGCATGGCCGAAAAGTGCTCGAAGAGATGAAAGATATAAGGGCCCAACTCTGGAATGCCATACCCAAGCTCGCATTTGAACTTAAGGCCATCTAATGAAACCCCAGGCATTATATCCCCCGCAATGGCCGTTGAAGTTCCTTCGATTCTTCCTGAAGGCAGAATACCTGGAGGAGATTGAAGGAGATATGGAGGAACTATTCTATGAAAATGCCGAGCGTTACACGGTGAGCAAAGCCAACCGGTTGTACACGTGGGAGATCATCAAACTACTCCGACCCAATCTCATCAGGAATCTGGAGTTCCTCTATTATCTAAGCCAGTTCAGTATGTTTAAAAATTATTTTAGAATTTCTTTTCGTGGGCTTAAGAAAAATCCGGTTAACTCGTTCATTAATGTTTTTGGGCTGGCCGTGGCAATCGGGCTGGCCGTGTTTGCCTATGCCTTTGCACAGTGGACTTTTAATACCGATCAATTTCACGAAAACAAACATACTGTCTATCTCACCACCTTTTTTGCGAACCGGGATGGTGTTAACCAACAATACGGAACCACCCCGAGACCACTCGGAGAACACCTCCGTCAGGATTTAGCCCAGGTGAGCAATGTCTGTCGCATCGAGGACCGTAATGTCGTGATCAAACACAACGACCACGTTTTTCATGAACGCGTACGGTATGTCGATCCGGAATTCCTTAGCATGTTTACCTTTCCGTTGAAGTGGGGAACGGCCGGTTCGTTGCGCGATGTGAACAGTATCATTCTAAGTGAGGCTATGTCAATAAAATACTTTGGCGATGAAAATCCTATTGGGGAAAGTATTCAAATTATCTATGGGAAAGATCAACGAAAACTTTTTAAAGTAACAGGGGTCGCCAACACGTTTCCCAAGGCCCGCACCATTAGCTTTAATTTCCTCATCAACTTCGAAAACTTTCGGACCACGGATCCCGCTTACGACTTTCATGACTGGAACGCCTTTGTGAATGCCACCTTTATTCAAGTTGAGAATCCTTCCGACTTGATGTCCATCCGATCGAAAATGGAGAGGTATAAATCGTTACAAAATACTGCCGCCACTGAAGATTGGGCTATCTCGTCTTTCTCTTTCGAGCCATTGGCTACCCTCCACGAACAGTCAGAATATATTAAGGACGACATCTCCAGAAGCTCAAAAGACAATTATACATCCATTTATTTCATGGTGGCCATTGCGATACTCATGCTTATCCTGGCGTGTGTAAATTACATCAACATTGCCATTGCCACTTCTTCCAAACGATTAAAGGAAATTGGTGTGCGTAAATCCATTGGCGCCACCCGCAACGTTGTTATGGTCCAGTTTCTCACCGAGAACGTGGTACTTACTTCGTTTGCGTTACTCATTGGGGTAGCCTTTGGATATTTTTTCTTCATTCCCGGTTTTGAAACACTCTGGAATTTTGACATGGATTTTCAGTTTACGGACGTCAGGCTCTGGATATACCTTCCCCTTGTTTTATTGATTACCAGTATCACTTCAGGAATTTATCCCGCTCTCTATATCTCCCGGTTTCAGACGACTACTATTCTTAAAGGCAGCGCAAAATTCGGGCAGCGCAATTTGCTTTCGAAAGTGTTCCTGTGCTTTCAGTTGGTGTTTGCCTGCGTGTTCATAACCATGTCGGTCATGTTTACCCAAAATACGGATTATTTGAGTGAACGCAGTTGGGGTTATAACCAGGCCAATGCGCTATATGCGGCTGTTCCAGATCAGCCTTCGTTTGATAACCTGAGCGCGATTATGGCGCAACACCCGGACGTAGTCTCTATATCCGGTTCAGTTCACCATATCGGTAAAAATCATAAATCAACTGTCTTGCATTTTCCAGATCGCAATTTCGAGGTCGATGAGCTTTCCGTAGATGCTAGGTACTTTGAGACCCTGGGGCTTGAGCTAAAGGAAGGACGATTCTTCCACGACTTTGAGGGGAGTGATCGGAACGCAGTAGTGATTAATGAGACCCTTGCCAAAACTATGGGTGAAAAGCCAATCGGGCAGGTTTTTCAAATCGATACTGTTCAATATGAAGTGGTTGGTGTGGTGAAGGAGTTTCACAGCTACCAGTTTTCACAAACCGTGCGGCCGCTCATCTTCAACGTGGCCGATAAAACCGATTATCGGTTTCTCACACTAAAGGCGAATAGCGGTTCTGAGTTAAACGTTTACAGAGCACTTCAAGCGGGCTGGACCGAACTTTTTCCAGATGTACCGTTTGACGGGGGACTTCAGCAAGACATTTGGGGTTTTTACTATCAGGAAATTGGAATTTATAAGTTGGTGTGGCGGGCATTTGCATTCCTTGCCATCACATTGGCAACCCTTGGACTTTATGGTTTGGTGCGTCTCAATGTAGAAGGACGTACGAAAGAATTCAGTATCCGGAAAGTACTGGGCGCGGGTCTAAAAAATATTTCAGCAAATGTGCTCAATCAATACCTGGTGTTGTTCGGGTTTGCGTTGGTCATTGGCGCACCCATGGGTTATTCCCTCGGAGCCTGGCTGATTGAGTTCAGTAACGAGTATCACATGCCGATTACCTTTTCAGGCGCAGGCATTGGTGTTGTTATCACGTCAATGGTGTTGTTCACGACCGTGTTTACCCAGGTATGGAGGGTAATTAAGACCAACCCTTTACATGGAATAAAGGTGGAGTAGTATTTTTTAAAACGATGATTATGACTTGGCCCATAAGCAAATACGATGTCTCGCCACAAACATATGCACGGACAGGCGGGGTGTTGTATTTGATGATTATTATACTCGGGATCTTTTATGAGCTGGTTGTACGCAACAGCATCTTGATTCCTGGAGATTCGATGGCTACCATGGCCAGCCTCAAGCAACATGAATTTTTGTGGCGACTGGGTATCGTAGCCGAGTTTATGTCTTCCATTGTTAGCATTGGACTTATCCTTATCATGTATCGGCTCACCCAACTTGTCAACAAAGACCTGGCGATGTTGGCTGCTTTCTTTAACCTGGCGGGTGTCACCATTCAGACCGGGTACATTATTCAGCTTATTGAAGCCTTATTCCCGATCGGTGCGTCATCTTACCTGCAGGCTTTTACGCCTGAACAACTTAGTGCAATGATAAGCCTGAGCACAAAAAGTCACTTGTTTGGTTTTGGCATTGCACTGCTCATGTTTGCTCCTTACTTTCTGTTAACGGGTTACTTGATTTATAAGTCAGTCTACCTTCCAAAGTTCGTTGGTGTTTTATACATGATTAGTGGTGCAGGTTATCTTGTTAATAGTGTCTTCTTAATCCTGGCCCCACAGTTTTCCGGGATGGTCTTTATGATCATCGTTCTCCCCGTCTTTATTGGTGAAATGTCATTGTCACTAATCCTGTTGATTAAGGGTGTGAATGAACAAGCATGGAGTAAGTATTCTACTCGCGGTAATCAGATTAACCCATAAATCCTCAGCACTATGAATGCTATCCTGGAATTAAGAAAAACTGCAAGACTTGCCGGTCTGCTATTTTTTCTTTGGATCGTTTCAGGCTTTTACGATATGTTCTACGTATCGCCAAAAATATTTGTCAGTGGTGATGCTGCGGCCTCTGCTCAAAACATTCTAAACCATGAGACCTTGTTTCGCACAGGTATTTTTTCGGGACTAATAACAAATACAATATGGGTATTGTTAGTATGGGTCTTTTATCAGCTGTTTAGGCCAGTCAATGAACGGTATTCAAAACTTTTAGTGGCCTCTGTATTGGTGCAAGTACCAGTGGCATTTGTCAATGCTGGACTTAGTATCGCAGCTGTTATTACGCTAAAAGGAGAAATTCTGAAGTCGTTTGAATTGGCGCAACGGCAAGACATTGCCATGGCGTTTCTTAAAATTAATGAGTATAGTGTTTTGGCATTAGTATTATTTTATGGTCTTTGGCTCTTTCCATTAGCAATACTGGTTTATCAGTCTGCTTTCATTCCTCGTTTTTTCGGCATTTGGCTAATCATAAATGGAATTGTGTATGTCCTTCTAAGTTTTGCCAGTATAGTTCTTCCTGAATACAAGGACATTGTATTTACTGTTGGAATGCCGGCCATGTTTGGTGAACTGGTGCTCATGCTGTGGCTTTTGATAAAGGGAATTCGTGTGACGCAAGATGCTTAAGAGAAATTTCTTTTGCCAGGAAAATGGAAGGCAAAAGGCATTCCTACTCTATTTTGAAGCTATTTCAGCCTGATAGTCTTCGTAAAGGTACTCCGCCCGCAAGTACCTGATTTCGTTTTGGCTGTCGACAAAAAGGCTCTTTCGATGGCCATGAAGGAGGAGGCCGGAGGTATTGTCAAACGACATATTCTGAATGAGACTGATCCGCCCGCTGTGGTTAACCCGGTGGCAGATCAACTCGTGCGTCTCTTTGTCAAAGTAGAACAGCCATTGATCGCTGGATTCATCAGCGCCCTGGTAAACCGGTCGGATCACGTCAACCGGCACCCCGGCCAGGGTATCCGAGCCGAGGTATTCCAACTGCGTTCCGGGATCCATCAATTTGAAAGGTTGAAACAGGACAAACAGAGAAGCCATCACCGCATTGGCCGCAGCCTCCGCCAACTCCGGCTTGGGCACTTTATTCACATACCTGGTGGCCTGATCTTTGGCGTAGACAATCCGAATCGAATCTCCGTTTTCGACCCATTCGATGGTGCCCGCCAGGTCCGGCTTCAAATCAAAGCGGTGAAGTTGCCTGACGGTCGATTCCTCCGCCCCTACTGAATCAAACAAGGTAGTGGTTTTGGTAAATGAGATGGCCTGGAGATTTTGCCATGCCTGCCACCCCCCGTGGGCTTCTATGGATAGCCGGACGATCGAGTCGGCCATGGAAGTTTGTTTCCCCGAATTTTCGCTTGTATTTGGCTTACAACCTGCCGCTGCAAACAGGGCCATGGCGATTTTGATGTTCCAGCGCAGGCCGCTGACAGATTGGCTTTTCATGACATTAAAATTAAGGTCTGCCCCCATTTTGCGGCACAAATTTTCTTCATAAAAAAATCTGGGTCCGACCTACTATAGACTTGCCGAAAATTCACGGGAAGACTTACTTTTGCGCCTCATTTTATTGTTCTCAAAGTATATGACGAAGGTGGTAGAAAGGAAGTTGGGGCGATACAGGGCATACGGGCTGATTCCCGAGCCACTGACCAGAAGATCCAGGATCGAAATTGATCCCAGGCAGAGTCCGAAGTCTTACTTGAACACATTGATTCACGAGAAGCTGCACATCCTCTTCCCGGAATGGAGCGAGCACAAGGTGACCCAAACGGCCAATAAGCTGGCGAAGTTTCTTTGGGATAATAAGTACAGAAGGATCATCGAATAGGGACGGAAGAGGTAGTCGATTCCGACTAACCCCCGCGAATCGCGTAACCAGGCGGCTGGAAGTTGAGTATTTAGGATTGACCTTTCATCGACCCAGAATGGGTGATAGTGAAAGGCCCAATTGTTCCTAACTTACCTGATCAATCCCCGTTTCGCCATGATCTTCAGCTACCTCCGCCTCGCCATCCGCACGTTCCTCAAAAACAAGGCTGCTTTTCTCATCAATCTCATCGGCATGGGCATTGCCCTGGGCTGCTGCATTACGGCCTGGGTAAACTATGAGTACAACGCCTATTTCGACAAGCACCAGTCAAACGCATCCCAACTCTACCGGATCGCCTTCTGGGAGGAAACAGAAAAAGGCCGCGTACCCTATGGCATCAGTCCGTTTCCGGCCGGAAACCTGATTCGCGAAAACCTGCGCGATGGCGATCACCTTATTCAATACACCAACCGGAGCGCTCAGTTTCGAATCGGTGACGAGATGTTCCAAACACGCCTCGCTTACGCAGAGTCGGCATTCACCCGGGTGTTCACCTTTGATCTGCTGCGAGGATCACTTTCGCTTGACAATCCCAGCCACGTGCTCATCAGCGACCAACTTGCGATCACTTATTTTGGAAGCGTTGAAGTGGTTGGCCGGCCCCTCACCCAAATCATCTCGGGCGAACCAAAAGAATTCATTGTGGGTGGTGTATATAAGGAGTTCCCCTCCAATTCCAGCTTTCGTTTCGACCTGCTCACCAGTTATCGAAACTACTTCAGCGACCCGGCCCAGCAATCGGAATATGAAAACGACTGGTCGAAGTGGACAACCGCTTTTCTCTACCTGAAGGACGCTGGCTATCTCCCTGCCCTGAAGAAACAACTGGACGGATACATCCCAACCCAAAACGAAGCCCGCCCCGATTTGAAAGTTGCGGAGTTTTACATCGAACCCTTTGTGGGGATGTCGGCAAGGGCCGTGCGCGAACACAATCAAGGGCATTGGCTGAGTGGGCCCATGCCGCCAGCTGCGGTGGTAGCTCCTTTCGTGATGGCCGGATTTCTCTTGTTGGTCGCCTGCTTCAATTACATGAACAATGCGATCGCAATTGCCGGCAACCGCCTGAAGGAAATTGGCATCCGCAAGGTGATTGGCGGCAGGCGCAAGGAATTGATCTTCCAGTTCCTGGCGGAAACCATGGTGTTTTGTTTGGCTGCGATGGGCTTGGGTCTTGTGCTTGCCGAATACTTTGTGGCTGGGTGGAATTCCATCTGGAACATGATTGAAATTCAAGTTCATTTCGTGGAGAATTATGTTTTCTTCACCGTACTATTCGCACTGATTGTTGTTACCGCGATGCTGGCTGGCGGTTACCCGGCATTTTACATTTCCGCGTTCAAGCCGATTCAAATACTTCGCGGTACCACGCGGCTTGCGGGCGCCAATCTGTTCACGAGGAGTTTGCTGGTATTTCAATTCAGTATTTCCCTGGCAGCCGTCATCTTTGCCCTCTCCTTTTACTTTAACGCTAAGTTTCAAAAAGCGTATGACCTTGGTTACTCCTGGCGGTCGGTCATCCAGGTGCCGGTGGAAAACGGTCAGCAGTTTGAACGGCTGCGTAATGCGGTGGCCTCCCTACCCCAGGTGGATCACATCGGTGGAACCCAACATCAGATCTACTCAAACAATTACAAAGCCGCGGCACGTTTCGAAAACGGTGACGAAAAAGAAATTGATGTGCTCAACGTGGGCGACAACTATTTTCAGACGCTCAATGTGCGAATTCTCGAGGGAGAGAATTTCACCCAAGACCAAAGTTCGGATGTAGAGCAATCCATTATCGTGAACGAACACTTTGTGCGTGTGTTTGGCCTGGAAGGCAAGGCCATCGGGAAGCGGATCACCCTCAATGATTCCATTCCGCTATATATTAAAGCTGTAGTGAAGGATGTGTACCTGCAGGCGTTGTTCCAGCCGCTCACTCCCGTGGCTTTCCGCTACGTGCCCCAGCAGGACTACCAATACCTGGTCGCCTCCACCGATGCCAGCCTGCTTACGGAGACAAACGCAAGGATCAAAGCCGAGTGGGCAAAGCTGTTTCCGAACCAGCTGTACCCGGGCCGCCTGATGGAAGAACGCATGGTGATGACACTTGAGCACTTTGATGGGGTGATCGTGATCTATACATTTCTTGGGTTGGTCGCTGTAATCATGTCGATTTCAGGTTTGTATTCACTGGTTGCGCTCTATCTGCAAAAACGCACGCACGAGTTGAGCATCCGTAAGATTCTGGGCGCACCCCTTCAAAACATCATCGGGTTGTCCAGCCGTTTATTTCTGATTGTGATGGTGATTTCATTTGCGATTGGCTCGGTGTTGGGCACGCTGATGGTGAATGCCTTGATGAACAGCGTGTGGGAGTATTATGAAGCGGTCAATCTCAAGGTACTTTCGTTGGCCATCGTCATCTTGTTCACGATTGCCGTTGCCACGATTGGCTATCGAGTGATAGCCGTGTCGCTGGCCAATCCGGTCGATTCGCTGAAGCGGGAGTAGCCCAAGGTGTCTTACAAGGTGTCTGACGTCTTTGAGACGTCAGACACCTCTACAGCATCTAGATCACGACAATAGCGCCAGAACAAACATCCACGGGTATTCCACTACAATCCGTAGTGGCTCCGTCAAAAACTTCAATCTTGAAAGAGACGGTGCTACCTGCAGTTGCTGAATGGACCACCTCGCCATAAAGGCATTCTGCCGGACCACAGCCTCCACTTGCGCATTTGGAAAAGATGACGGACCCACCACCAGTGCAGTCGCCAGTCGCATAAGCAGTCACGCGCATACTGCCCGTGATACGAGTATTTACCCACTTCACTTTCACATTACCTCCGCCCATTGCAACACCCACAATACGCGTGGTTTCTCCGTTGTTGCTGAACGGGATAAAGCCACAATCCGGCATCCAACACGTAGTATTACATGCCGATCCGGACGCACTGGCATCCAGGGGGTCTGGACTGGTACAATCTGCAGCCGGGTTACAAGTTGCGGTTGAACAGTCCATCGCAGTGGCGACTGCTGTTTCGGCAGGTATTGACGTTACCGCGGGCATGGCGATTGCAATCTCAAGTGTATCAGCAACTCCATCTTTAGAGAACACGACAGCGATGTAGGTGTCGGGTATGCGGGTAATGGGGTGCAGGTTGGTAAAGCTGCCCCCAACGGCAACAGGTACGCAGCCGGTAGTTTCATCTACAAGGTAGTCGCGCTCATTGAAATTTGTGGTAGTCGTTGGCGGAACAACTAGTTGAGCTCTGTAACTCGACAAATAGTTGGTTGTATTGTCGGCTGCACCAAACTTTAACATTTGTCGAATCTTGAAACACTTCGAGGGACCGGTCTTGATCATGTCCATGTTCAGTACCGAAAAATGATTCACTTCTGCCACGTAGGCGTCACCTGTCTCATTCAACCTACCCTTGCCAGTTTCCTTCCAAACACCTGCAACTTCATCATAATGGAGCAGGGGCATTTCTTCCGGTAGGATTTCCTTCAAATGAAGTCTGACTGGATACACCGGGAAGGTCACTTTTACAGATGCACCCTTTTTGATTTGATACTTTTTTTCTCCATCACTAATTTCCACTGAACCTGCACTGAAGCTCTCCATGTACCCGCGACCTTCTCTTGTCTCCACCACAAAATCACCCGGCATTCCATCTGGATTAAAAAAGTCAATGGTCGACAACGAAGCTTGCAATCTTGCGCCTGGCGGTGGTGGATTGTTGGAGCCATCCACGAATGCATTTGGTGGGATCGTTATGGTAAGGCCTGGATTGCCGCCCAAAGGAAAGCGAAGGAAATCAAACATCCCTTCCGCTCCCGCTGGATAACCGAGGTCGATTAGTTTGCCTGCTGGATCGTAGACCTTCGGGATGGTTTTGAACAGAACTGCTGTATCCAAATCCAATAAACCCGGCTTGTAGGGATTTTGACCACTGACGGTATCCGAAATCGTGGTCTCAACCGAAGGGTCAAATGTTACCACAGTGCCTGCAGCCAGTTCAATCACTTTTTCCTCAAAGCCATTTGCATACCGCCTTGAAAAAAGTCCATAACCAAATTTTCGCACAGTCACCAAAAAGTCGGAAGCAGCCGTTCGGCCACAAATGGCGATCCGAAATTCTCCTTGTTCGTCTGTCTTTGTTTCCGAATCATTCACCGACACAGTAGCGCCCGCCAGCTCTTTACCGATGTTGCTCACTACTTTTCCACTGAAAACAATTTCTTTACACGGCTTGCAGCGGTCGCATGACCAGAGCATCGCCACAGCTGCAATGAGCAGCAAGGTCGAAAGGTATCGCATAGCTTTGGAGGGTTATTGTCATTCTTCGTAGATAATAATCGCTTTAAATGGCTTGCCGGCCAGTGAGGCAGAGTTTCCCGTGATGTTCCGGATATTTAATATACCATTTTGGAAATAGAAATTGAATTGCAGTCCACCTGTCGCGGTGTACCCTGCGTGCACATAGTCTCCAGTCGTATATTCGATCATTACATCAATAGACAGAATTTTTGAATCAGTAAGACCGCTCAATGTGATGTTGGCGGTTCCGTCAGCTGCGGCCGCGGTGCCAGTAATTTTCAACATGCGTACAGATGGCCAACTGACAAGTGCGCCCGATGGCGTTGAACCGGTAACAGAAACACCGCTGCCACCGAGTTTGGTGTAGCCATCCACCTCCAGGTTATCGGTTCCAGGGGCCGTAGCGCTGCCGACATGTAAACCGCCACCAGTTGTGACGTTTCCAGTGACGTCCACATCAGTGGAAAGCCGACCATTTGAAAGTGTTCCTGAAGATATGTTCGAAGCACTTAAGGAAGAAAGCGAGGCCCCGTTGCCGCTGAAGTTCGTTGCAGACAATGTGTTCGTGATTTCGCTCCAGGTCAAGTTGGCATTGCTGCTCACCGTGCCGGTGCCACTCCAGAAGGTCAACCGGTTGGTAGCTCCATTGCCAATTGGCACAGTTGTAGGCAACACGCCCGCGGGTAGTGTATTGGCACCAGTTAGATTGGCGGCCGTCAATGACGTGAGCCCAGAACCATTCCCGCTGAAGTTCGTTGCAGACAATGTGTTCGTGGTTCCGTTCCAGGTCAAGTTGGCATTGCTGCTCACCGTGCCGGAGCCACTCCAAAGGGTTACCTGGTCCGCGGCACCATTTCCAATGGGAACAGATGTTGGCAGCACACCTGCCGGCAACGTGTTGGTGCCGGTGACATTGGCCGCGGTTAACGAAGTGAGTCCGGCTCCGTTGCCTGAAAAATTCGCAGCGGTCAGTGTGTTTGTTCCGCCATCCCAAGACAGGTCGGTATCGTTGCTCAGCGCATTGGCTCCCGACCACAACGCCAACGTATTGGTAGCACCTGTTCCCGTGGGCACATTGGAAGGCAATCCCGACCACGCAAGGGTACCGGATCCATTGTTCGACAAAAACGTAGTGCCGGTGCTGTGTGACGAGGGGAAATCATAGGTGAGCCCCTTGATCTTTGTAATATTTCCGGTGTTGCTGATGGCAAGCTCACCACTTGCTCCCACATTCAACGCGCCAATGTCTACTGTGGATTCCAATCTTGCGTCAGCAATCGTTCCGGTTGCCAGGTTTGAGGCATTCAAATTGGTGAGGCCTGCACCTGAGCCCACTACTTGCGCTGCATCGATGGTGCCTGTCACGTTGCTACCACTTACTTTACCTGCTGTCATGGCATAAGGCACTGCAGTTAGCGGCACCTTGTTGCCAATCACCGTACCATCTATGGTCACTTGCACGCTGTAGCTTGCACTGGTGTGGATATCGTCAATGGATAGCGGGGTGTTTGATGTACCATCTTCTGCAGTCACATTTCTACCAATCACTACACTGAAGAGTCCCTTGATCACCTTCACATTTTCAATCGTTCGGCTAAACGCACTGTTCGTTTCACTTCCTCTGAAAAAGTCGAACTTGACCGTATGGCTCTGAGATGCATTGTCATTAATAGGCACACCGCTGGCATCAGTATAAAATCCCTGATATGAAATGGTGGATGGAACTTGTGCACTGAGGCTGCCTGCCATCAGCGTGGTCAAGATCAATAAACATATCTTTTTCATAATTCAGCTGTTTCGATCATTTCACAACAAATACAAATTCACTTCCCGGGGCATCGTCCCCGAATTTCCCGAGCCGGGGCTCTGGTGTAAGTTTCTCCACATAGGGCCAGAGTTCGGTCAGCGTGAGAATACCGTCATTGCCCCCGTAGGTTTTAAATGCTTCGATCACGCGAGCTGCAAACGGAGAATGTTTTCCCGCAATGCCATCGCTCACGTAGGTCTTACCACCGCTTGTCAGATACTTGCGCGTCTTATTCGTGAGCTTCCGGATGATAAAATCGGCCTGAGATACGTCACCGTAGATGTCGTCATCTGCACGCGCTTTCGCCAGAGCCTCATCAATCGTGCCTCCAAAACAAACGTCCATCATCAACAGCACATGCTCGCACGGTATCACATTGACCACGTTGCGAAGACGATTGTAGGATATGTAGGAAGTTCGTCCAGGATCGTCTTTGAGTGATTCCTTCACCACAGCATAACCTTCCTTGAAGGTTTCGTCATAGTATCCATGGCCCGCAAAAAAGATCATCAATTGGTCCAATGGCTCGTAGCGCATTTCAGAATATTCTCTCAGCTTTCTGAAGACCAGGTCCTGCGATGGATTTTCCAGCACCTCCACCTTAAATCCATAAGTGTTCTGAAGTTCCGCGGCTATGGTGCGCCCATCAAAAACTGGATTTACCAACGGAGACCAATTGTCGTATTTGTCGGTAAGTATCAGCAGCGCGTAGTCATTGCGGTTGAGCTTTGCCGCGTTGCTCAAAGCAGTTTCACCTGCATGAACCATCCGATGACTACGCGAGACCACTCCATCCACATTTGTTGCTACAATCTCAAGTTTGTGAACGCCTTCCGGCATCGCGATCGACTTTTCAATGATCAGTTTCGTTTTTTCGTTGGTTTTGGGTGTGATCATTTGGCTGCCTCTCACCATGCCTTTGTCATTGTCGCTGATGCTAAGTTCAACCACACTTAGGGGCACGGGCGAATCAATCACCACCCTAACAAACAACTTGGCATCCCGATGAAACACGATGCTATTAACTGGCGCCTCCCAGGTGATCAGTGGCACTGATGATTTCACCTCGCCCTTCTTCAGCGAAAAAGAATGGCTTCGATCGGTCAACGTTTGGGAAAAAGCGTTGAACAAGATCGCCAAAAACATCCCTGTCATCATATTTCGTTTCATCGTTCAGTCTTTTGGTAATGGCGGATAGATCTCAATTTCCGGATTGCTCGTTGGGGTTGGGGGCTCGGGTGTCAGAAACCTTACCAGGAAGTATACCGAGGCACCCAATACACCCACCGCGCCCAACTTCAACCCGGATGAGTAGCGCGGAGACACCGTGAATACAGGTGAGGTCACAAACTCATCGCGGTTGCGCACGTTGGTAAACCGGAAGGTGTACTTGCCTGGCTTCACCGACCCGGGGATGGAAAATTCATATTTGCCGGTATTGGGAATGCTTCGATCGCTCTCCACCCGGCTTTGACCTTCGAATAGATCGATGTCAATCTGGCCTCCCATGTTACCGGAAGTCCACAGCAAGGGATATGTTTTTCCCCTTTTGTATTTCAGGTTTTCATTAAAAGAGTGTAAGCGCAGAAAAGGAATGAATACACCGGCCCGCACTTCAAGGGAGATCTCCCCTTCGTAGTCGCCCAATTCTGCCTTCACATTCCATTCAATCTTTTTTGATTCCCCGGGCTTCACATCCTCACCTACGTCTCCCGTAACCTTCGTAAGCGGTTGTGCAAAATTGTCCTTTGACGAATACAGTGTAACCCGATAGTTGTTATTGGGATTGCTGTCATCAATTTCATAAAAGACCATGATTTTGTCATTGTTGAGGTCAATGCGAACGATGGCCAGCTTTTGGGCATTTGCAACCAATGCTCCCACATACAATAGTGTGGCAATTGTAACTCTCATCTTCTACCGGGTTATTAAAATTCTACGGTGAAATGCCAGGGTCTTCCCCAATCTGCTCAACTGCAATCGCACAATGTAAATGCCAGGCGCAATCGCGGCCTCGTCACTATCCAAACCATCCCAGCTAAAAACATGCACACCAGAACGAAGTTGATCGTGCCGGCTAATGACCGGCCGACCCTTCAAGTCAAGGACGATCAATTCAACCTGAAAATTCATGTCTCGTCCTTCCAGGATGAACGGCACATTGAGGTGCGAGCCGGCAGGTAACGGATTGGGATAGGGATTACCCAGTCCACTTCTTTCAGACTCGATTTCACCTATCGCGTGCTCTCCATAGTAGATTTGATAGGTTACACCTGTGCGAACGGTATATTCAGCGACCCGCGTCATATCGATGAGTTGAAAATGGTCGGGGTCAAAGAGAAACAGTTGGTATCCGCCTGTTTCCAGCACATCCGCGTGCCACTGCAATTGCAACGGCTGATCCGAATTACCGCGTGGCACAAACGACCAGCGATGACTCGGCTTTCGAACCACTATGTCTTTGGCAAGACTGCGTGCACTTGATGAAGTATTTATGAATTCCAATTCCGCCATCTCGCGAAAAGCGGGAGGATTGAAGTCATCATAAGCATCCAGTCCCTCATGGGCCAGCGGATGCATACCAATGGCAGCCACATTGTTGATCGTGTGGTTACCTTTTAGTGCCAACCTCAACATCCACGCTTTGGCCGACAGGTCATTCGCGAACTCAACCCTCGTCCTTCCGCCACCGGAAACCTGTCCTTTGAATGGAATTTCGATGGTCACCGCGTTGGATCCACCCAGATTTACGAAACCCCCTCCATAAGGCTGGATTTCATCGCCATCGGAATAACCTGCATTGTAAACTTTGATTTGCTGAACATTGGCATTCGCATTGTAGTTGCGCACATTTTCCCAACTGATGGGAACAGTGTAGGGATTTCCCACCTGATTCCAACCGGGCTGCAACGTCATGGAGTAAAGTTTTTGCTGATGCTCCTGTGGGGTTGACGGACCGGAAAAAGTAATCTGATCCTGCTTGGTAGTTAGAAACCAATACCCTACCCCGCGCTTGAACTCACTTACCGCTGCACTGGGAAACTCATTCCAATTGTCATTGCCGGCATAAGTAGCAAGACGATAGTTGGCATTGGTGTGCTGGCCCTCTTCGTTTGCGAGTTCATCCAATTGAAAACCGATGCTGGCATTGCCGAAATCATACGGCACGCTGATGATCCGGTATTCCGTTGTCTTCCTGCCAATATTATAGGCAGTGGAAGGAATAAACGCGCCATCGGCCAATGTAAAACTGTGGAAGTAGGTGTTGTGAGTGGCCGGAAGCGTAGACTTCAATCCGGTAACGTCAGTAGCCGTGAGATAATATTCCATGCCCATGGCATCGATCCACGGTGCCTGCACGGACTTCTCATAATTGGAAGACACGGGATCCATTTGAACAGAATCGAACTCAACGCCCGCGATCGGACGATAGTAAAGCATGGCTTTCGCAATGCCATCAATGTCGGTGACTTGCGCCTGCAATTTGTCACTTGCACTGATACTCTGGGGTGGACTGAACGATATAGACGGAGGGAAATTAGTGTTGAGTGCAATCAACGCGGGACGAAACCCACTTTCCAATTTAAATGAAGTGCTCGTGCCATTGATCAACATCGGCTGACCGAATGTAGCAGAAAGCTGCGTGTTGGATGCATCGATTGCCTGAACACCGCTTGAAAACGCCTGAAACGTGATTTGCTGTGCGGAGCATACTGCCGAGGCTAAAAAAGCGCAAAGGGAGAGGCTTCTCGTCATCTCCTAACGGGTTTGAGTTGCCAGTTAGTGATCAAAAGATCGACTGGTAACCCTTTCGAAACTTTTTTGTTGAGGCGGATGCGCCAATATGCCGAACCCGGGGATAAGCCTTTCCACACCCTTCACTGGAAAAAAAGTTGGTCAAGCGGGGTTGATACGTTATTATTGACCATCACCCATGATCTGTTTTATTGCAAAATTGAAGAAGCATGAGCGACTTTGACTCCTTACTCTCCATCTATGATTCGCATCGCGCTTACCTGGGAAAAAAATCTTTGCCGCCCCGGGCTGTAGACTTCGACCAGTTTGCTTCCACCTTTTTCTCACCCGGGCCCCATTTTTACTACGTCATCGACTCACCTACCCTTACCATGGACTTCGTGAGTCCTCACGTTAAAGATATACTGGGCATGGAGCCGGAAGACTTTTCGTTCGAACGGTACATGCAGGCGATTCACCCCGATGAATTGAATTACTTCCTGAAGTGCGAAGACAAGGTGGCAGAGTTTCTCACCGGTTACATTGCGCCCGATCAGGTGGTAAAATACAAAATCACCTACTGCCTCCGGTTGAAAACCGCACACCAGGGCTACCGCCTTTTTCTGCTTCAAACCGTAACCCTGCAAACCACTTCCGAGGGATCGCTGCTAAAGGTGTTTGGAATTCAAACGGATATCACGCACATCACACCTCTAAACAACTACAAGCTTTCGTTCGTTGGCTTGCAAGGCGAGCCGAGCTACCTGGAACTTGACGTATTTGCCGATGATACGTTTCGCAGGAAAAAGGATGCTTTTACTTTCACCAGGCGCGAGCTGGAGATCATTCGTCTGCTGGGTGAGGGATTCACTACCAGCGACATCGCGACCCGACTATTTGTGTCCCCCGATACGGTAAGCACCCACCGCAAAAATATCCTTCTAAAGACCGGCTTCAAGAATACCACGCAGGTGCTCGTGCATTGTGTGCGGGCCGGTTTGATCTGAGTAAAATCCCCATTTATGGGGATAGGTGAGAGGTGGTAATTTGGCATGTTGCGGCAATTAAACCCATTGATCCTATTCCACATGCACGTGCGAGCTACAAACACATTCTCATCAATCATGGCCCATCTCTTTGTTCTCTCCACATCGTGGCTGGGCGTCTCTTGTTTGCCAGAAGGCGCCTGCGAGATCAAAATCAAGGTGAGCAACTACTATATCTATAGCTGTCGGGAGGGAAATACCGAGGAGACCTGCAGCAGCAGCACGGGTGCCGAGCGCGTATTCCACGAGGGTGCGTCTTGCTCCAGCCTCGGCTATGCCTATTCAGATGGAAACGGGGCTTATACGGCCGAAGCCGACAGCTATCGCACGCCCGGATCAAGAGGAGCTTATAAAGATGACCTGACCACCGTGGTAAACTGCACCGGATACGATGGGCCCTCGTTCGATATTCAAATCGACAGCCAATGCCAGACAGCCTATGCCTATGCATGTTCGGGCTACCAGCCGGGTGTCGATGCTGCCTGTGCCATCTATGAGGCGTGGCAGAAAGACAATCCCAGCATACCTGACTGTCCGTATTGCAACTAGAAGCCATCTCGAAAACAGCTCGGGGATTTTCCACGTCTTTGATCATTCTGCCGCGTTAGCTTTTTTGCACCCCTCCAGCCATGCGATTCAAAAGCCGCCTTGCATCATGGCCCAATCCTTTGAAAATTTCTTCGGCAATATTTTTAGAGATGGCACCTGGTGTAACCAGCCGGTAGTATTTTCAATTTGCAGCCACACAATCGTGACCACTGACCTTACACGGCAGCAAACACATCTGGTGGATTGGCGTATCGGATTGCAACGTTCCTGACCCAGCAGACACCATGGGTGGTACCCTACTGAATGGTCCCCTCTGGCATTCAGGAGGATAGCGAAAAACTTAACACCGCATTTCGAAGCCTTGCCTGCCGCGATCAACCGGATTGTTTGTAATTTCAAACCATGCTTCCCAAGCCAACCCATCGAGGAGATGAAATGACTGCTGCCCAATTGGCTGATTGGGAGCATGAACTAACCGAACGGGAAGCGCGGCTGCGGGCGGTGTTGGAAGTGGTGATGAGGTACACCGGCATGGACCATCAAGAGCTGGCCCAGGCGGCCGGGGACCCCGAAATAGGGAATCTCATTAGCGTGGGTCTGCTATCCATGTCGGATCAACTGCAGTTGAATAACCAGAAACTACAGCAACGGGAGGAATGGCTTGAGGCAACACAACGGGTCGCACGAATCGGAAGCTGGGAGTGGGATCTCGCCACGGGTCTCACGCATTGGTCTTCCGAGTTGTGTCGGTTATTTGAAACTGGAATTGATCGTAAAACAGTGCCGTATGCTGAATTTGAAAAATTAATCCACGCTGACGATTTGCAGGAATTCAACCAGCGGATAGCAAACACTATCGAGCGTGGACAAAACGACCAGTTTATCTTTCGAATTGTTACCAAAACAGGCCGCATCAAGTTTATTGAGTCCAGCTGTCATCCAGTTGCCGGTGCAAATAGAAAGATTGTCAGGATGTACGGCACGGACCGGGACGTCACTGAAGAGCTTAGGGACAAGCAGAGGTTGGAGCGACTTTCGCTTATCGCGAAGAAAACTTCCAATATCGTAATTGTCTCCGATCCAAATGGAAAAATCGAATGGGTCAATGATGCGTTCCAGCGCACCATGGGATTTCCAGTGCATGAAGTAATTGGAAAGAATGCGCACACATTTGCCATTGAGGGTAAGAGCCAAACGGAATGGACAAGGAAAGCCGTGGCGGCCATCGCAAAGGGCTTATCTTTCTCGGGCGAAATCCGGAAGAAGACCAGGTATGGAACCGACCTTTGGCTCTTTGTGGAGGCCCAGCCCTTGTTCAACAAAGATCAGCTCACGCATTATTTTTACATCGAGACGGATATCACTCACCAGAAAGGAAAATTTGAAAAACTGGAGAAGTCTGAGCTTGAGGTAAAAATGCGCAATGTGGGACTTCAGCGTTCGATCGAAAAGGAAAGGAGGCGCATCGCCCATGAGATTCACGATGACCTGGGTCAAAAACTGATGGGAATTAAGATGTTGATAGGCACGCTGTTGAAATACCTGGATGGCAACGTACAAGCCCTTGACCGCATCCGGTGGATTACGGACGACTTGAATAGTTGCATAGACAAGATCAGGCACTTCACGGCAGAATTGCATCCGAACATCCTCGATACATTGGGGCTCATTCCCGCATTAAGGTGGTTGGCAAATGATTTTGAAACCCGGACCGGGATCAAAGTGGTAACCAAGGTGGAAGGGGAAGCAACAAACATTGACGATAACACCTCGATCGGATTTTACCGCATCTGCCAGGAAGCCCTCAACAATGTGCTGAAACATGCCGTGGCCAGTGACGTGACCATCCATGCTTCTTTGAAAAAAGAATGCATAAGGGTTTCAATCACCGATAATGGAATCGGTTTCAATTCCAATGACCCCAACCTGGACGGTTTCGGTCTATTCGGAATGCGTGAGCGGGCAAGGTTGATGGCTGCCGAAATCTCTATTAATGGCCTTCCGAGTAAAGGAACCCAGATTGTAGTAACCAAAAATTTTCCGTTAAGCCATTGAAAAGGATTCTAATCGTTGAAGACCATCCCTCGTACCGAACCGGGCTCAAGGTTGTTTTGTCCGATCATTTTCCAGCGCTTCAATTTTCGGAGGCATCGACCGCAAGGGAAGCTGAAGCCATAATGAGGACCTCCTCGTTCGACCTTGTGGTTGCGGACATCAACCTGCCCGACATTTCGGGTCTGGATTTGCTAAAGCGCATGCGGGATCAGGGCATCGGTGTGAAGGTACTCGTCTTAAGCTTTCACAAGGAAAAAGCGATCGCCTTGCGGGCCATCAAGATGGGGGCCGATGCTTACTTATCAAAAGACATGCCGGAGGCCGAACTTATTCACGCAGTGAATCTCCTGATGGCAGGGAAGAAGTATCTTCCGGATAGCCTGGCGGTTGAGATGATCGATCAGATTACCCACCCGAGCTCCGATCCGCTGGAACTACTGTCAGACCGCGAATACCAAACCCTCGTTTTGATAGCTTCCGGCAAGAGTGTTTCCGAAATTGCCGAATCCCTTAATCTAAGTACCTCTACGGTAAACACCTACCGGTCAAGGATTCTCGAAAAGCTCGGCCTAAAAAACAATTACGAGATCATGCGATTGGCCCTCGACAGGGGATTGACCTAGCGCTTTTCTGCGTGATCCCCCCAATCGATGTAGCATTTCCTGCTACAGGAAAATCACACGGCTTGCTACACCGTTATCCTTAGGTAAGAAGTAATTTCCTGATTGATCAAGATTGCAAAAGTTGACTTTGACTCTGTTCAGGAAAGTGGTAGGTAAAATTCTGGGTCGCGGTTCCAAATTCCGGGTTGGAGACACCGTTGAACTCAGGGATCAGCCGTCAAAGAATGTGATGGTGGTCATTGAAATCATGGATAGCCTCCGCATGGACAAGCCCCTTATCCACTGCCAATGGTACGAATCCGAAACCAAGCAGAACCGAAAATGCATTTTTCGCGAAGATGATCTGGAGTTTTTCAACTGGCATTCAGCCAAGGCAAAAACCGTTGAGCCAACAGACGTCAAGCCCCTGCCTCGTCCATGAAAACCAGGTTTAACATGCTGCTGGCCGCGGGCTTTCTCATTACCCTCTGCATCATCGGAGCGTTGAGCTACCTCACCTTTAAGGTCAATAACGAACAGAACCAGGCCGAGGCGGAAGTGGCCCATACCTCGGAAGTGCTGATGGCCTGCGAAAAATTGATGATTCATCTTTTGGAGACCCAGTCCAACCAGCGCACATACCTGATCACCCAGGATGATAAATATCTAGCCGGATTTCAGGATGGGCGTGTGAGGATCAAAGAGTGGCTCATGAAACTGAGGGCCCTTACGGCCGACAATCCACAACAGCAGCAAAATATCAATCAATTGGAACGGTTGATTGATCAACGCATCGAGCTTTTGCAAACCAACATGATTTTACGCCAGCAGCAGGGATTGGATTCCATTGCCATGAAAATTAAGGGTGAAATGGAAAATAACCGGATGGGTGACATCCGCAAAAAGATGTCGGAAATCCAGCAATTGGAATCCACGCTGCTAGTCGAAAGACAATCTCAGAACCAGGCACGCATGGCAGACTTCAACCGGATGTTTGGCTATTCCACCACCATCATCCTGGTTATGTTCCTGGGCATGTTCTATCTGATCTTTTCAAATTTGAGATCGCGCACAAAAGCTGAAAACGCGTTGCGAAGGAGCTTTGACGAGCTGAAAGAATCGAAACGAGACCTGGACCGCCTTCACATGCGTTTATCCATTGCCGCTGAAGCAGGTGGCGTAGGCATCTGGGACTGGGATATCATCAACAACCACCTGGAATGGGACGCCCAAATGTACCGGTTGTACGGCTTAAGCCCCGGTACCTTCGGAGGAGCCTATGCCTCCTGGCAAAAAGGATTGCACCCTGACGATTTGGATCGCAGTAACCGGGAGGTACAGGACGCACTCAACGGTGTGAAGGAGTTCAACAGTGAATTTCGTGTAGTCTGGCCAGACCAGAGCATTCATTTTATAAAGGCGTTTGCACGCGTAGAACGAAACGAACAGGGGCAGCCCATCCGTATGATCGGCACCAACTGGGATGTGACACAGTCTAAAGAAATGGCCAGTCAATTGGAAATCCGTTCGCAACAGCTGGAAAACATCAATCACGAGCTGGAGTCATTCACTTATTCTGTCTCCCATGATTTACGGGCCCCGCTGCGCGCCATCAATGGGTACGCGCTTGCCCTGTTGGATGATTGCGGCCGCCAGATCGGAGAGGAAGGCAAGCAACTCCTTGGCATTGTAATGCGAAACGCCACACGCATGGGCCAGTTGATTGACGACCTGCTCGCCTTTTCCCGTTTGGGGCGTCAACCCCTTTCCAAAGCCCAGGTGAACATGGACGATTTGGTTCGCAAGGTGGTGGATGAACTGACGAGCCAATCCAACGGTCAGCGAATCAACATCAGCATTGAGGAATTAGGTTCCGTGCAGGGAGATTTGAGCATGCTCCGCCAGGTTTGGATAAACCTGATTTCCAACGCCATCAAGTATTCATCGAAAAAAGAACAATCCATTATCCGCATCGGGAAAATGTCCACCGTAAACTCACCCCGAACATTTTATGTGAAAGACAATGGTGCGGGCTTCAACATGGCGTACAGCGACAAACTCTTCGGGGTTTTTCAACGCCTGCACAAGGCCACCGAATTTGACGGGACGGGGGTGGGCCTCGCCCTGGCCAAACGGGTGGTAACCAAGCACGGGGGCAACATTTGGGCCGAATCGGTCCAGGAGATGGGCTCGGTGTTCTATTTTACGATCTCCACCGAAGAGGCAACCGAACCTGTCTTGAACTCATGACTTCACAACCTCATATCTAAATGGAAAAATTATCGTCTTCAATTGTCGACATCCTCCTGGTAGAGGATAATCCCGATGATGCGGGCCTGGCCATCCGGGCGCTCAAGAAAAACAACCTCGCAAACCACCTCAAGCACGTGGAAGACGGGGAAGAAGCTTTGGACTTTCTGCAAAACAAAGCCAATGGACTACCGCGCGTAGTATTGCTCGACCTTAAAATGCCCAAGGTGGATGGCATCGAGGTGTTGAGGGCAATCAAATCCGATCCGAGGCTCAAGCACATACCTGTGGTGGTGATGACGTCCTCCAAAGAGGAACGTGACATTGTCGACAGTTATGCCCTGGGCGTCAATGCCTATATCGTAAAGCCGGTAGACATCGAAAAATTCATCAAGGCGATCCGCGATCTGGGATATTTCTGGGTGGTGATGAATGAAGTGCCAAAAAGCCTGGGGAACATTAGCTGACTGCGATGACCGAACCCACTGAAGAGTTGAAGATTTTGCTATTGGAAGATTCAGAGGATGACGCTGGCTTGATCGCGCATGCCCTGAAGCGCGAGGGCTTACGCTTTCACCTGAAGCGCGTGGATACGCGAGAAGAATTTGAGGAAGCCATGGATGGCTACCAGCCTAACGTGATACTGTCAGACCATGCGTTGCCTTCCTTCAATTCATTGGAAGCGTATCGTTTGTTCAGAACCAGAAATATGGCCGTGCCTTTTATTTTGGTGACCGGCACCGTATCGGAGGAATTTGCTGTAAACGTGTTGCGCCAGGGTGTGGATGATTACATCCTGAAAACCAATCTATCGCGCCTGCCTGCATCCATCCAGGGTGCCATGAACAAACACAAGGCATTGGTTGACAAAATTCATGCGGATGAAAGGCTCAGGCGGCAATACCAGGAGCTTGTGAAAGTCAACACCGAACTTGACCATTTTGTGTATAGCGTATCACACAATCTGCGCGGGCCGCTGCTGTCGGTGCTGGGTGTGATCAACCTCCTGAAGAAAGAATCCAGCCTCAACGAACTGCAAAGCAAATACCTCGACATGCTCCTGGACTGCGTGAAGAGGTTGGATACCACTATGATGGAGATTCTTCACTACTCGCAAAACAACCACAACGAAGTTCAGAGGGAAGTCGTCAACCTTGAAAACCTGGTGGCCAGGTGTTACAATGAATTGGCACACTTACCGGCCTCCCGGATCATCAAAAAATCATTTTCCTATGAGAGCAAAAAAACGCTCTACACCGATCCTCAAAGACTGTTCATCGTGTTGAAAAACGTAATCGCGAATGCCCTTGCTTATTGTGATCCCTCGAAAACGGAAAACTGGATTGTCGTTGCAGCCAATATCGAAGACGACCTTGCCACCATCACAATCGAAGACAATGGGATCGGTATTGAAAGCAAGATTCTACCGGATGTCTTTAAGATGTTCTTCCGGGGTACAGAGCGCAGCCATGGTGCAGGGCTCGGCCTATACATTGCCAGGGAAATCATGCAAAGGCTCAACGGTACGATTCGGGTGGAATCCACTGCCGGCAAGGGAACCACCGTGCATCTCAATTTTCCAAACCATTAAAGGCGAGTGACGATGATTCCGCCCCTCGATCAAATAGAAATCCATTCCATCCTGAGCTTGCTCAGGGATTCGTTTGTGATTATCACGGATTTATCCGGAAAAGTAGTTTTTACAAATCGCGACACCGACAGGTGGTTGAAGGCAGACACCTCTGTATTCGATGTCCTGGGTCAGGAGCGAGCCCCGTTCAACGCGTTGGTGGAAGAATTGGTATCCAAACGGCAATCATTTCATCTGCGCGCGTTATTGGGCGAGGAAGGAGCCGCCATCATGCACGATCTCCGGTTCAGTCCCATACTGGATGCCCAAAGTAATGTCACCCTGATTTTCATAGAAGCAAAAGACATTTCTGCCGAGCAGGCTTTTTCCAACAAATTCAGGAGAATCAACGCTGACCATAACAACCTGATAGAGTACGCCAACGCCATCATCATTGGCTGCGACACCCTCGGTTACATCACTGACTGGAACAAGAATTGTGAAAGCACCATCGGATTGTCCGCCCGTGAAGTGTTCACAAAACACATCTCAGACGTTCTGATTCCCCGGTATGACCAACCGCCAATCATGGATTTGGTGGGGTCTGCGCTGAATGGAGCGCCCCTGGATCATTTTCAATATGCGATCTGGTCGAAAGACCAAAGGCCCCTTAGCCTTTTGCTCAGTGCAACACCCCGCAAGAATCTGAAAAACCAGGTAGATGGCATCTTGCTGGTTGGCCATGACATCACCGAGCTGGTCGAATATCGCAACTCGTTGGAAGAAAAAGTAAAGGAGCGCACTGCGCGACTGAACGAATCCAATCGGGAAATCATCCGTCAGAAAGAGGAAGTTGAAAAAGAACAGCAGCGGTCGGATCGCTTGTTGCTCAACATCATGCCAGCCACTATCGCCAGCGAACTAAAAGCAAACGGCCGTGTAGCGCCCCGGCACTATGGGTGTGCCAGCATCTTATTTGCCGACCTGGTTGGATTTACCAAACTGGCCCGGAGCATGAAGCCAGAACAATTGGTTCATGAACTAGACGAAATATTTGTGGGCTTTGATCTTATCCTTGAAAGATACGGGCTCGAAAAGATTAAAATGTTGGGTGACGGCTACATGGCCGCTGCAGGCGTGCCTATGAAGCTGGAAAACCACGCTGCCGAAGCCGTACGCGCAGGCATGAACATGATTGCCTTCCTGGATCGTGTCAACGCCCGGCACGACCCGAAGGCTAGAAAACCCTGGAAAATCCGCATTGGCATTCACTCCGGTGAGTTGATCGCGGGGGTAATTGGCAAAAGAAAGTTAGCCTATGATGTGTGGGGGGCCACGGTGAACACAGCCAGCCAGGTTGAATCCGTGGGCAAGCCGGGGTTTGTCACCATATCAGAGGCCACATACAAACTGGTTGCCGATCAATTTGAATCTCAGCGGCTGGGGCCCGTATCCAATGAAAAGCTGCAAGAAATAGTCCTTTACCAGGTTTTGCGAGAACGACCGGCTGCGAATCCCTCGGGAAAAATCCATCAACAAAAAACCATAAATCATGAATGACCATCGAATCCATATTTTAGGAATATTCCTGGCGTTTGTCATGGCCTCTGCGTTTGCCCAAACAGCCGGACAATTGGAGGGCCAACAGGTACGCGTATCCAAAGAGATCGACACCTCGATTGAAGCAAAACCCCTGAACGACCTGGTCAATACACCCTTCATCGAGTTTGGTCCCACCTTAACCAAGGATGGCAAACGACTTTACTTCAGCCGGCAGGGGCACCCGAATAATACCGGAGGGCCATCTGACGAGGACATCTGGTATTGTGAATTTGACGATGCCACCCAATCCTGGACAAAAGCCATTAACCCGGGCGCGCCCCTCAACAATGAAGGCCCCAACTGGATTTGCGGAGTGGGCGTTAACGGAGACACCATCCTGTTGGGCAACGTGTACGGCAAGAAAGGAAAAATGACGTCAGGACTTTCCCTTTCCATTAAGACCGGCAACTTGTGGTCATTTCCCCAACCCATCCACATTTCCAATAACTACAACCTTTCGGATCGCAGCAGCTTTGACCTTTCCAACGACCGAAACACGCTCATCATCGCACAAAAAAAAGTAGATAGCCAAGGTGGTCTGGATTTGTACGCTTCATTCCGCGACCCAGACGGCAAGTATGAATACGCAGGCACCGAGAGCATTAACCTGGGGCCCATCATTAACTCGCATGGCGATGAAACCTCACCATTCCTCTCTTACGATGGGATCACGCTGTTTTTTGCAAGCAACGGCCACAATGGCTTTGGAGGGTACGACATTTTCATGTCCAAACGGCTGGACAACACCTGGACCAACTGGTCAACGCCAGAAAATCTGGGGCCCGGCATCAACTCTTATTATGACGACATGTTTTTTGGCTTCACGCCCTCCAGCCGGTATGCCTATTTCTCCAGGGGCCTCTCGCCATCCAACACCGACATTTACCGGATCGACATGACCTACCTTTTTAAGAATGTGGATCGCCCCGTGGCCACCATGAAGACTGGCGACAACAAGGTAGAAATCGGACAAACACAGACCGTACGGCACGTGTTTGATAATGATAAGAGCGAAATCAACGACATCGCAAAAAAAGACCTGCAATATGTAATTGACTACCTGTCGAAATTCGAGGATATGTTGGTGATGATTGGCACACACTCTAACATTCATTCAAAACGGGAAGAAAGTGCTGCGTTGGCAATCAAACGGGCAGAGCGCATCAAGCAACTCCTCGTTGACGCGGGCATCTCGGCTGAACGCCTGAGCACACATCACTATGGCCACGATATAGTGGTCAACGTGGACAGCATCCCTACGTCAAAAGATGTGAATGTGAAAAACGCCATCGCTGGTTCCGTTGAATTCCGACTCATTGGTTTCACCGGGCGAAAGCAGGAGTAGTGAAGTCGCCCGCTCCGTACACCGAATCCCCGGTCCAAACTTTTGCGTTGGCCCGCCACCATGCCGCCTTCCGTGCCCTGACGGACGAGGAACTGCGCGAACTACTTCCATTTTTCACCCTTGTTGAGTTAAAGGCGGGCAGTCAGTTGGTTACGCAAGGCGAGTCGAAGGCGGGGGAGCTTTACTTCGTAGTGAGTGGAGAACTTGAGGTGACCAAGCAAGCAGACGCACACAGCATGAAGTCTTTGTATAACCTCGATGCGGCTTTTCCCATTGCCAAACTCCAACTAAACGACATTATCGGGGAGCTGGGGTTTTATGCCGGGCTTCCCAGGGCAGCCACCATCAGGAGCCTAACGGCCAGTCAACTACTCATGCTTGATAAATCGGCAGAGGGGCGGATGGCGATAGCTCACCCTCAACTGGCACTGAAGGTAATGCGCAACATGCTGGGGCTGATCAGTCAGCGGGTTCAAAAAACAAGCAGCAACGAAGTGCAAACCCTGAAAAGGAAACTCGAGAACTCGCTTCTCTACTCCAGTGCCAACCTTTTCTTTTCGTATGTGATCGCCCTGCTATGCATCTACAATCTCACCCTCCACCTCATTAGCGAGCTCTCGATGTCACAAGGTCAGTCATCGTTGGTTAGCGCGGTTATCATTTTGGCATTTGGGGGCGGGCTCGCCCTGATGATCAAACAAAGTCGTCTGCCGGCCAGCGTTTTTGGCCTCACCCTTCGCCAATGGAAAACAGCACTGCGCGAGTCGTTGGGTTGGTCAGCCGTAGTGATCGGGCTGCTGGTGGTGGCCAAGTGGATTGCGATCCAAACGGTGCCGGCATTACGCGGTTTGCCACTCGTTCGTTTTTCCGCCTTAAGCGAACCGTATCTGATTTTCAATTTCGTTTTGTACGGGTTACACTCCCCTATCCAGGAATTTGTGGCACGTGGCGTATTGCAGGGATCTCTCCAACATTTCTTTAAGGGCCGCAACGTGACGTTAAGGGCGATCATCGTTTCCAATGCTTTGTTTTCGGCTACCCACGTGCATTTGTTAAATGGCCTCCTGGGGGTGATCGTGTTTGTACCCGGGCTTTTGTGGGGATGGCTTTATGCCCGGCATGGCACGCTGGTGGGCGTGAGTATTTCTCATCTGTTGATCGGCTGGACCGGCCTTTTCCTTCTGGATGTTGAAACCATGATTGCCCTTCTGTAATCACTTGCCATGAGGATTATTCATCGGTACCAGGTCTTGAGTTATTTGCCCGTCTTCTTAATGGCGCTATTGTTGAAAATCGGGTTTTGCCTGGTCGCCATCGCAGTTCCCATGAACATGATGGCCTTTTTTACAGACAATCTCCATCTGGGCTCGGGGCTGGTAAGCTTTGCTCCGGAAGTCTGGCTTTCTCTGCTGGCCCTGGTACTCGGTACCCTTATCATTGTCATTACCATCGCTTCGGAAAAGACACCCCGATTGATCGATTTGTTTGTGACCGACTACAGCAGTCGACTTTACCTGTGGATCATCACCTTGTCAGGGCTCGAAAACACCGGGTTCCAGGTGGTGCAATTCACGCAATCCACAGTGCTTTCCAATATCATCTTCATCAATTCTTTCATCCTGCTGCCGGGCTGCGTGCTGTTGGCCATCCCTTACATCTTCTACATTTTAAAGTACACGCGAAGCCATGACGTAATCGACCGGATTTATGACGAGTGTGTGTTACTGATCGGGCAGGCCACCAAACAGCGAAGCCGCAGAAGCATTGAGCATTACCAGGTAAAATTGATCGAAAACATTAACGAACTGCACGATCTGCTGCAGTATACCCAGTTCAAGCGGCCAAAAGCACACATCATTAGTCTGTTTGGAAAGCTGCTCGGTGAATACATCGACTTGAAGCCTCAAATCTCGCCCCTGATGATGCGGCTTTCTTCACCGATTAAAAACGACATCTCGTTCCGGAATCAGGAGGAAAAACATCAATCCATTGAGTTAAGTCGGTTGCTGCTGGAACAGAAGGTTCTTAGCGTTCTCGCCAACTCGTTCCTGCTTCTCAACCGCGAGGGCCACTATGACCTCGCCTCTGCTTGTGGTAATGAGCTTTACTTGATGGGAAAAAAAGCGGTAGAACGCAACGATTCAAAGTTGACTGAGCTTACCATTAAATGGTTCAATACTTTTTTCCGCCACAGCATTAATCAAGCATTGAGGTCAAGCGAGGTCAGAAACATTTACAACCTTATTTACCACTACCACAAGATGGTGCAGTTGTTGATCCACAGCGGACAATACCAACAGGTGATGGTTTGCGCCAGGTATTTGTATTACTATGGACTGGAAGCCAGCAAGCACGCGCAGGAAGAAAGTTCATTCTCATTTTTGGTGGATGTTCTGGCTAATGAGCTGAAATCCATTCTTATCTCCATTCACGAAGCGTCATTTGCAAAAATTGAGCAGTACCAGCTCATTACTTATTTGAATGCGTTGTGCCAGCAGGAAGAGATGGCATACAGGCCAAAAGCAAACAATAGTCCGCAAATTATTCAATTAACATTATGCTTGTACTATATCTCTAAACAAGAATACGAGCTGCTCGATAAGGTAGCACATGCGGTTCTTTTAACAAGTTCGTATAAGCTTGACCCGCAAAAGCTGAAAAAGGATTGCGACCGAATTCGACATGAGCCGGAGGACTTTTGGGAAGAAACCGACCATGCCAATACAAACATTTACTATTCGCCTCACAAGCACCTGATTCCAAATCTCATGCAGGTGCTGCGCGAAAAACAACTGGAGGAAAGCGGCAACTCCTACAAAATCCGTGGCGATGATTGAAACCAGGCTCGCGGTGATCCTTTTGGCAATCCATTGGACTGGCGATTTTGTGTTGCAGTTCAACATCATTGCAGCCCGCAAGGGGGTAAGCGTCAAATGGCTGGCCATGCACGTTTTGCTCTATGCCAGCACATTGTTTATTGCTGCGCTTTTCCTGGCGGAATGGAGCGCAGTGGTCCCGTTTGTTTTATACAATGCAATCGCCCATTTCGTGATTGACCTTGGCACCAGTCAGCTCACCAATCGTTGGAAGGACGATGCCAGGCTGTTCTACCTTACCATCGGCTTTGATCAATTTCTCCACACTACCATTCTCATCATCACCGCAAGTCTGCTCCTTTAGGCGCTCCTGGTCAGGTTCTAAGGCAATAGGGGTACGATTGTTAACCAAAGACGACCTATTCGCAGAGTCAGGAGACTTTGGGGCAGGTGGATTGGTTAAATTTTCCTAAGCACTTGTCATACCAGATAGACAATGTACCATGTTATCCCCTCACAATCTTAAAATTGAACATGGGCGATTGCAGGGCGCCATACAACCGCACCCAAATCGGTAGCAGTTGTTCCGTGCCGCGGGCGGTGGTGATGTTGCCCACATCGATCATGTTGGCGGCTTTCCATCCGAACGATTCCAATAAACCCCTCACCTTTGCTTTGGCATCTACCTCGTTGCCACTCATAAACACCGTGTGATCCTCCTTCAGCAAGCCCGGGTTCACCATCAGCAACGCATTCATGGTGTTGAGGCTCTTCACCACTTTCAGCTTGGGGAAGCGTTTCTGAATTTGCTCTCCGAGCGAATCGGTATTGCAGATGGTTAGGAAAGGCGGGAAACCCTTTGAAAAATCCAGCGGATTCGAGATGTCCAGCAATACCTTGTCGTTGAGGTTCTGCTCCCCTGCCGACTCCAGGGCCACCAGTGCACCACCTCCATTGGTTGCGTTCACCAGCATCTCGCCATGAGCAGCCGCTTCTGCAAACGTGCCTACTTTCACTTTCGGGTTCTCCTGATGCCAAAGCTTAAAGCCAGGCCGTCCCATGCCATCGGGTTGATCTTTTGCCAGGGTGGCCTTGGGATCGCGCGTGCCGACCATCACGTCATGTCCGAGCGAGGCCAGCTTCTCGGTCATGGTTTGACCTACCATGCCGCTTCCAAATACTCCGATTTTCATTTGATTTGATTTTTAGATTATACTTTTGTTACTTACTATCATTAGTATAGTATCAAATGTAGGAGGCGCAATTGCAACACGCAAGGGGTATCATCCTTGACGCATACTATCATTCTTGACGGAAAAGGCAGATTCGGCCCGAACACAAATAAAAAAAATCAAAAAAATGATCATCGACAACGAGGAAAAGGTGTTCAAACTGTACGGTAAAGAATTTCACTGTGCCATGGACATCACCATGCACTACATCGGGGGCAAATGGAAAACCGTGGTGTTGTGGTACCTGCGAAAGGATCGCAAGAGATTCAGTGAACTCCGCAAACTCATCCCCAACATCACAGAGAAAATGCTCAGCCTTCAGTTAAAAGCGTTGGAACAGGACGGCATCGTAGCGAAGAAGATCTACCCCGAAGTACCTCCCCGCGTGGAATACTTCCTCACCGACTTCGGCAAGACACTCATTCCCATGCTCGAGGAGATTGCCAGATGGGGTCGCACACTGGGGCAATCCAAAGGGAAATTGGTACTGAAAAAGTAATGTTGAGGCATGAGACGTTCCTATTTTGAGGCTGAGGTTAGTTCACCTTCTCATAAAGAAAAGTATCGACATGCCAGGTCCCATCCTTCTCCTTGCGCTCCAGGGTCGACTTCAATTGATTGGGTGTAACGAGTGCATAGGTTATTCGTGTTTCACCGTCAGGGCGCTCGAAAGTTGCCGTTGTTGCTGACAGACTAACCATTGGGTAGAGGTAGGGGTTTTCCTTGTCTTCCCATGCAATGCTGCCCGGACTGAAATGGCGAAGCTTGAATACCGTGGCGCTGTCACGTTGTTCAATCACCATGAATTCGTAAAAAACGATCCTACCATCCTTGATACAGCGGAAGCTACCCATCATGTTTCCATGAGTGGGCTCACTCCAAATCTCTTCCATATCGCCCCAGGCATGGGGCGTTCGCCAGGTGCCAGCCATGAATTTGAGGCTGTTCATTTCCCGGTTTGTTTGTGCCAGCAGTGACATACTGATCAGCCAGCACGGCAGGGTGAGAAGCTTCATGAGATCGCAGGTTGTGAACCTTCAAGATAGCTCAGGAGGATCTGATTTCCGATCCCCACCTTGGGCAAAAAAGGTAGCGGGAACTTTCCCGCCACCGTTGTCTAACCAAATATAAACACTCTAATCAGTTTCCTATTGGGGCCAATCTGCAATTCCACCGTCCAGGTTATACACTTTGTAACCTTCTTTGGTGAGCATCCGGCAAGCCTGGCCACTGCGATTGCCGCTGCGACAGAACAGGAAGTACTCTTTGTCTTTGTCCAGCTTCAAAAAATTCTGTAAGAAGTTGGGTGCCATCATGTCCATGTTGCGCGCACCTTTGATGGTACCACTTTGATACTCACCTGGAGTTCTCACATCCACCAGCACCGCTCCGGACGCAGCTTTGTATCTCTCCTTGAATTGCTGACCGGACAGATCGTATGCAGCGGCCTGCGAAAATATTCCAAACATCTTGTTAATTAAGTTAGTTTACGTTTTCCAGCGCCTTCTTGGCCAGGTAGAAGTCGACCATCTCCAGTTTACTCGACAATCTTTCGTCCAATGCTTCCACCGTTTTTGGAGGAGGGGCGATCACTTTGTCGCCTGGTTTCCAATTCAACGGCATGGACACGCTGTGCTTGGCCGATGTTTGCAGCGCTTCGAGCGCGCGTTTGATCTCATCCATGTTTCTGCCCACATTCAGCGGGTAGTACATGATCAACCGGATCGTGCCTTGCGGATCGATGAAGAATACAGCTCGCACGGCAGCCGTTTCACTCTCACCCGGTTGCAACATGCCATACAGCCTGGCTACTTTCATGTCGATGTCGGCAATGATCGGAAAGCGAAAATACACGCCCGTTTTTTCACGCACGTTGTTGACCCACGCGATGTGCGCGTGAATGCTGTCAATACTCAAGCCGATCAGTTTGGTATTTTTACCCGCAAACCATTCTTCTTCATTGGCAAACCCCGACATCTCTGTGGTACACACCGGGGTGAAGTCGGCAGGATGCGAAAAGAGCAGGGCCCAACTTCCCCTGACGTAGTCAGAAAAATGGATCTTGCCAGTTGTTGTCACCGCCTCGAAGTCAGGTGCTTTGTCACCAATGCGAGGCATTTGTAATTTTTCCTCTAAGACGTTCATGATGTTAATTCTTTTAGTTCTCAGAAACCACCGGGTTGCCGGCATTCATCCATTCGTTCATGCCGCCCGAGTAGTTTTTCACATTTCTGTAGCCGTGCTTTGTCAACAGTGAGTAACCAATGGCAGCGCGGTCGCCCGACTGGCAATGAATCACGACAGGTTCATCTTTCTTGATCTTGTTCAGGTTTTTTTCCAACGTGCCGATGAACACGTTGTCGGTTCCCTTGATGTGGGCAGTCTTATATTCCGATGCGCCCCGCAGGTCTACGATTTGTGTGTGGTTGGTTTCCATGATCTTCTTCAACTCATCCATTGAGATCACCTTGCTTTTCTCCAGCTTGTTGCCGAGCTCCGTCCACACATCCACGTTTTCTACATAGCCAAGGATTTGGTCCATACCGATGCGCATGAGCTTGCGCACCAGGTCATCGTGCTTGCTCTTCTCTGCAATGAGCACAAACGGTTCGTCATAGTTGATGAACCAGCCCATCCAGGTGGCAAAGGCGTTGTTGCCCTGAATGTTGATCGTGCCGGGAATAAACCCCGCAGCAAAGTCAGCCTTCATGCGCGTGTCGATCACCTTCACTCCCTTGTCCATGACCGCTTTGAATTCTTCCTTGCTCAACTTTTTCAGCTCAGGCACTTGGGTCAGCAAAGGGCGATCGATCTTGTTCAACTTCTTCATCATGGCAAAATACTTGGGCGGCTCGGGTTGGTCCTCCAACAAGTATTTCACAAATCCACCTTCGTTGTTCTTGTATTGCAATGCCCAGTTGCGCACCTTCTCATAACCTACTGTTGTGCTGGGCACCGCACCCAGTGCCTTTCCACACGCAGAGCCAGCGCCATGGCCCGGCCATACCTGAATGTAATCTGCCAGGTCGCGGAATCGCTCAACGGACTTGAACATCTGTTTTGCTCCCACTTCTTTGGTGCCCACAATACCGGCCGCTTCTTCCAATAAATCGGGCCTGCCGATGTCGCCCACAAATACGAAGTCACCCGTAAACAACATCACCGGTTCGTTGCTTGCCGGCACGTCCGTTAACAAAAAGCTGATGCTCTCCGGGGTGTGGCCCGGTGTGTGAATCACTTCGAACTTCAGATTACCGACCTTGATCTCATCGCCATCTTTCAGGCCCACATGATCAAATTCATATTGCCAGTCTTTTCCTCCTTCGTCCGACAAGTACAGTTTGGCCCCGGTGAGTTCTGCCAACTCGCGTGAGCCCGAAAGAAAATCCGCATGAATATGGGTTTCCGCGATGTGCGTAATCTTCATGTTGTTTTGCTTCGCGATTTCGAGGTACGTATCTACATCGCGCTTGGGGTCGATGACCATGGCAACGCCAGCTTTCTGACATCCTATGAAATAACTGGCCTGGGCCAGCGACTTGTCGTATACATGTTGAAAAAACATATGCTTTCTGGTTTTATCTGCTTACAATTCAACTAATCATGATACAAAGGTCCGGATTTCCATGGTACCTGTCAGTGACGGTTGTCACACTTCTTAAAAAACCAGCCACCACGTCAATTTCTCGGCCGGGGATGCTGTAAAATTACTATTTCCCTGCAAAATGACGACCATTGATCAGCCCAGCAAAAGCAGCAGAAAGGTGGTTGCAACCGTCAGGAAAGCCCAAAACAAAAGCCCATTGTCAAACGCATCCATGCTCATGGAATGAATGCGGCTCGCGCGGCTCATACCCACAATCCGGAACAGGTAGACGGTGGCAAACAAGTAGTTAGCCGCCAGGAAAATCATCAAAACCATCCAGGCACCATGGGCAGTTCGCGATACCGAGACCATCTCGTCAAGCCACTGGTCCCAGCCTATCAACAACAACATGGAAAGTGCCGCGGCCAACCACGCACTCCATTGGATTAATCGCAGGGCCGCAGGCAATTCGCTCTTTTTGATTTTCACACGGGCGTTGCCAAGCAACAACAGTTGAACCGCGTGGATGGGTAACAGAAACCAGACCAGAGAAGGAATGGACAAAGCCTGCGGGTTGAACATGAGAATGACACGGCCCAGGGTGAACAGGATGATGCCGCCAATGCCCAGCAGCAGCCACACAGAATGACGGTTGGCGCTGGCCGACTTTCTTTTTTCGGTTACGCGTTGTCGAATGTGCCTTCCAAGATTAGTGGCTGCCATCTCGGTTTCTCAGGCTGGCCTGATGATCATAACGACAAAAGAAATTGATATAGATTGCGCGTGACAAGCGTAGGGTGACTGGCAAAAGAAGGACCACTGCGATAAGAAACGTGACAATGTAGGCTTCTGCAGGCGGATTGAAAAGTACCCTTAGCACAACGTACACCGTAGTGAACATGGCCACTTGCAAGGCATAGCTCACATACATGGCACCGGTGTAAAATGAGGGCTCGGGATGATAAGGCAAGTTACAGACCGGGCACCTGTCGGGCATTTTGGAGAATTGCCTTGAGTAGGGTCCCTCTACAAACAAGTCACCTTCGTGGCAGCGCGGACATTTTTGCGAGAGTATGCTGTAAATCCTTTTGCCTTTTTTCATCGATTAGTTGTCGTGAGTTCGTCTGAAACTACAGAAGAGAAAGTTTTGAAGTGTATTAAAGGGAGTTAGGTGATCTTCGGTAATGCATTTCAGTTTTTCAAAACCCTGGCACAGCTGCCTGGTGAGGCTTTCCTCCGAATACTGTCTGATCTCAAGTCCGCTGCACTTTGTAGGGCCTTCCAATGAGAAGGTCCCCATGGTGAGGTAGCCGCAATCTTCTACATGATTCCTGGCCAGCGAAATGTATTTTTCAATTTGTTCTTCCGTTGTCAGGAAATGGAATGTGGCCCTGTCGTGCCACACTTTGTATTTTCTAGACGGCTGGAATGCGGTCACATCACTCAAGATCCACTTGACGTCATTCGCTTTATTTCCAAGCCGTTTCTTTGACTTTTCGATGGCCACTTCAGAAATATCCAGCACGGTGATGTCCTTGAAACCCTCCTCCAGCAGGCAATCGACCAGCCTACTTTCACCCCCTCCCAGGTCAATAATGCCATCATCTGGTTTCAACTCGAAAGCATGAATAAACCCCAACGAAGCATGCGGGATCGTTTGCGTCCAGCTGACCTCGTGCGGCTGCTTGTTCGAGTATATTTTCTCCCAATGTTCCTTTCTTTCGTTCATCACTTCCTCAAAAACCCGGATTGTTTTCAATTTGTTCGTTGCCGGCTCACCTAAACTCATAGCCAAACCCCATCAACTGGGTAAGTAGCGTATTGGGCGCATCGGTAGCCGTGGCCCGGCCTTCCATTTTTGGCGCAATCGGAGAGTTCTTCGATAGGTACTCCTCTACCACGCTGTGAAGAGTAGCACCCAACCGCTTGGGGGCCTCCACATTCTCCATTCGGCATAGCGTGGTGTCGGGATCTCCCTCCCGCTCGCAAGCCACAAAGGTGTAGATCTTTTTCAGATCAATCGGCTTGCCTTTGATCCTGATCCAGTTTACCCGTTTGCCCGCATCGTTGGCAATGGTGAAATTCATTTCCATTCCCTGGAATCGAACCACCCACCCGCCAAAGCGTTTGGCCGGATCTTTTGCGAAGGCATTTTGCAACTCCTTCTCCATCCAATCCCACAATTGTTGGCCTGTAACTGTACCTCGTTTCGCCTCGCTGTCAACAGGCAGCATGCTCCAGAGGTAGTCCATCGTGATTTCCGCTTCCCCCGTTTTCGGATCAGGCATCAATGGAGGGCAAAAACGAAACCCGTTGCTGAGGGCCACATCCGGCTTGAACTTCCACATGATGGCATCGGTGATGAAATTATCCATGGGCGTTTCAATCACGTAGTATCGCACCAACGGTGTTTTCGTTTTGCCGATCACGCGGTCGAGCTCTTTGCGGTATGGCTCCCGTGCCTCCTTCACCAGGGCTTTCATCTCTTCATCTTCTTTGTACTTATCCGGATCCACGTCAAGGAGCTGGTAGCTTTGATTTTTGATAACCCCATCTTCCACCACGAAATCCAACTTGGCCATAAATGAACCGAAGGCACCCGGTTCGGTGACCTTGGCATGCACACCTTGAATGGGCTCACGAACGCGCTCGTGGGTGTCGGCTCCGAGGATGTAGTCGACCCCTTTTGCAAATGGCATGTTGGCCAAACCGATTTGCTGGGCGAGACCCATGTGCGTGAGCAGGATCACCAGGTCGCATTGTTCGTACTCGCGCAGTAGCCTCACAAACTTGGAGAGATTTAGTTCGGGATGTGTGAACTGAATGCCTTCGCTGTAGGCTGGCGACTGGCGCCTGGGCGTGAGCGGATCATTGTAGCCAATGAAACCGATCTTGATACCTCCTATGTGCTTTACAAAATAGGGTGGAAAAATCAGGTCGCCTTTGAATTGATCCTGCGTATCATGAAACATGTTGGCGCAAACCTTGGGGCAGTTGTAGGCAAACATGTCTTTCATCATCATCTCTTTTCCATACACCACTTCCCAATTGCCGGGAAGCATGAGGTCATACCCGATGTTGTTCATCAGCGGCACAATGGCGCGGCCTTCCGTAAGCGCTGCAACACCCCCACCCTGGAAACAATCTCCGCCATCCATCAAAAGGGTGTTAGCCGGATTTTGATTGCGCAATTCGTTTACCATGGTTTTCAGTGTAGCATAGCCGCCAGCCTTGCGGTAAACCGGCTTTCCATTTTGGATGAAAAACTCATCGTGCGTCAGCAGCTGCCCGTGGATGTCGGCCGTGTGCAACAGCGTAACCACTTGTGCTTTGCCGGTACGAACGGCCTGGTTACCGAACATCTCTTTGCTCAGCGCGGCCCCTTCGTGATGAGGCAATGCAGATGCGGCCAGTGGCGTAATCAATCCACCGCCCACTCCCAGCCCTAGCCCAAGGCCAGTGGCCTTTTTAAGAAAATCCCTGCGACTGGATGCAGACAGTTCCAGGTGGTATTCCTTTTCCTTGGCACTTAACGCCCGCTCGTGGCATGAAGAACATGGACACCCTCTATCGTGATTTTCCATAGCTATCTTTTGAATGGATAAATGATCTGCTTAAAAAAAGTGGACGGAAATTTTTCATCGTGATGAAACCCCAATGTTTCATCGCGCCCGCTGCGCGGAATGTAGGCAGTACCAAAAAGATAGTCCCAAATGCTTAAGCTGAGGCCATAATTAACGCCATACCGATTGGGCAACACTTTGGCATGGTGCCAGATGTGCATGGCTGGATTGTTTAAAAGGTATTTGAATGGCCCATAGGTGAGGTAGAGGTTAGAATGGTTGAGATGACCAATGGCTACTGCAATGATGTGAATGATAAAAAAGTCTTGCAGGCCAAAGCCAATCATTGCCAGCGGAATGTACTGCAACGTCTTATAAATTACTGTTTCCATCCAATGAAAGCGGAGGTGCGCTGCAAAGCCCATTTCCTTTACCGAGTGATGTACTTTGTGAAACTCCCACATCCACGGTACACGATGAAGCATGCGATGAATATTCCACTGGATAAAGTCGGCAATAACAAACATCACCGAAAGTTGCGCCCAGGCGGGCCAGCCTTGCACATTAACGGCCACCAGGTTGGTGATTCCAAAAAGCGCAAGAAAATCATTGAACGCATTTACTGCAACATTGGAGATGGCATTGTAGGCGATGAGCGAGAACAGGAAAAAATTGAAAAACATGTAGAATCCATCGAGCCAGAAATCCCTGCGAACGATAGCCTGCTGCTTGCGCCACGGTACCGCGATCTCTAGCAGCCAGACAGCCAGTGACAGTGCTACCAGCCACCAGAAATAATTGTGCCACGAAGGGTATGCCACCTCGTTCACCAGGTAATTCCAATACCCGGTGTACGAATCCACAATCACCTTCCAGTAAGAACTCATCATATGGTTGAAGTCGAATTCACTTTGTCACAGGTTTTTTCGCACTGACCCAGGCCCGATATCCCTGTTTCAAATCGACCACGTTTGTGAAGCCCAGGTTAACCAACGCCCGGGCTGCAACGCCACTTCGCCCGCCCACTTCGCAGTAGACAAAAACAGGTTTACTTCGATCGAGCCTCTTCAACCGATCCACAAAATCACTTTGATAAAAGTCGATCAGTTGGGCATTGGCAATGTGGCCCCGGTTATATTCAGGGGCCGTCCTCACGTCCAGCAAGATGGCATCTTTGCGCGAAGCAAGGTTTTTCTCAAACTCATCTGCATTCAACAAGCGCACCGATTGTGAAAAGCCGATGCCCGTCAGCGACAACATCAAGAAAAACAACACGGCTAGTTTCTTCATATCAAATTCACTAGATCTTCAACATCTCAAAACCCTAACTTCACATAGGCCCAACCTTCCTTTTGTTTGTGGATGATCTCCACCAACCCGTAGGGAACGGTGATCGCATATGCCACCAGGTCGCCCTTGTTGATATTTTTTTGTTTCATCGTGAATTCACAGCCGGCAAAAGTCACTTGTGAAAGTTTAAGACGTTGAATCTTCTCGACATACACTGATCCCTTCTTCAGAAAGTCGATACCGGGTCCATGGCACACCAACTCAATAGTGGCATCCGGAATCGCTTTTTTGATATTTCCCACCTGGTTAACAACCGACTTATAAACCAGCGTATCGGACGATTGCAGGTGAAGCACCACCTGGGTTGATTGTGCGCTCAGGGCTGTCGCAGACGCGATCAGGGCAAGCATTACGAAAATTCTCTTCATTGTCATTTATTGTAAATTCAAAAAAGGCGATTTGCACTCAAATCTTCTGTAACCTAAGTTACAATCTTCGCCATCATTAGAAGTAATAGTCCATCACCAGCGACAGGTGGTGCATGTCCACTTTGTTGTGAAAATAGCCGGGTGAAGGCTCTAGCTCGTTTTCCAGGTTCCTTTTAAATGTGTACAGCAGGTCCCCCTGAAGACCATGGAGGAAGCCTTTGAACTTATAGCGCGTGCGTAGATTCAATTGATAATAGTCTGGCATGGCATATTTGTTCAAGGCAGCGTTGGTCACGTCCGGCATGAGAAACACGCCCACCCCAGCCTCCATTGACAATCGATGTGGTTGGTCGAGGTATTGGCGATGTTGAATCACACCGGCATGCACGTCACCTGCCCCCTCAGTTCGCTCACGATACATAAATGTGTAAAACGGTTCCACCCCCCACTCCCGCGGAAATAAGAACCGGCCCTCAGCGGTAATCCGGGTATAATTTAAACTCCACTGTCGCGATGTTTGTGTTTGCTCCTGGGACACCCGCACGCTGATGGCCCTGGCTTTTTCTCCACGGGTTGTGTACTGCTGTTCCAACGGCACCGCGATGTTCGACAACGAGCGCTGATCAACCACTTGTGCTCCCACTAACCAACGGTGATGACTACGCTTTAGGGTCCATTCCACTTTGGGCAGCAACGTGTTCATCAAGCCAGTCACATGATAATTCCAAAGTTGCACATTCCATGCTTCAGACTTGTAGCCGAAGCTGCCCACCGCGATGCCGGGGATCTCCATGACGCCCGAGTAGGCCGCTGGATTTCCATTTACAGCCCTCCCCATCGGGTAAACTCCTAACGACTCTCCGATTTGATACCATCGGATGGAACCGCGGGGGCTGGTGCGCCATATCCATCCGGCTTTAACCGACCAATGCCTGGCCACATTCCATTCACTCCAGACACCTTCCTGCAAGTTCGGCCTCATGCGGCCATCCTGAAGGTTAATCATTGGTGTTTTCAAATGAAATTTTCCTACCTGCAGGAAGGAATTACTTTCCTGCGAAAAGTAGTAGCGCAGGTAAAGGTCTTCCAGCCGATCCAGGTCATCGTGATTGTTGGGGTCGCGTACTTCAAACAAACCCACTTCGTAGCGATTGTTAAAAGGCGGTTGCGGCCCAAGATGAGTGGAAGCCAGGTTGTAAATGATAAACCCTGACATGCCCGCCTGGAAGTTCTTGATGATGGGAGAATAATACCCCAACCCTCCACCTACCGCCAGCGCATAATAGTCCGGAAAGGATTGGCGGTTGGTAGTGCCCATGAAGAACGTACGGATGTGCCCTTCAAAAGTGCCCATGTTCTGAAGCACGTTACACAGGCTGTCGTTCTCCACCCGTTGTTCATCAATAACGGCAGTGCGTGCCGACCAACCTGGCTCCTGGTGTTGCGCCAAAGAAGTAGCTGCCACCAGCACCCACAACAAAACAACAACCCGGTTCACTGCGATTTTTGTTTGGCCTGATAGAAATCTTTGATGGGCTTGAAAGGACCATATTTGTGCTGCTTCTCATCGAACGAATCAGCAAAGGGACCAAAAGGATGATCAACTGGCTTCTTTGATATGTCCGGCCAATCGGCTGACAAATCTTTCTTCGGCCGGGGTTGCGAGTTCACGAAGGCTGCGATGTCCCACGCCTCTACATCGCTCATCTGTGGCATGTCGTGGGTACTGCCCAGCGGCATGTTGGCCTTGATGTATCCGGCAAAGCGCGACAGCCGGTACAGTCCTGCCCCTTCGTTATAGCTTTGGTTTCCCCAAAGCGGTGGATAAGTCCAGGACAGTCCATCCGGATGGGCAATTCCCTCGCCCTCCTTCCCATGGCAGACCGAGCACTTCTCCTGGTATAGGATTTCTCCTTTTCCTACATCAGCAGCCCGATCCATGTATTCAAGTTCTACCAAACCCGCCCCTTTGGGCATTTCTCCTTTAGGCACGCCTGTTCCCAGCCACTTCATGTAAGCCACAATGGCCTGCATTTCGCGACTGCCGTCTGGCAAAGGCAGGCCATTCAGGCTTCGCTCAAAGCAGTCGTTTACTCTTTTTTCAACAGACTCAACCAAGCCTGAACGGGCACGCACCTTGGGATAGGTTGACGCGACTGCACTATAATTATTACCAAAAGGTTTGGTACCCGCATCCAGGTGGCAATTCTGACAATTCATGCCATTGCTAATCGCCATCACCTTGCCCTTGGGGCCGAGGTAATCGGCAGTGTGCATGATCAACTCGCGCCCATAGCGGATCTCATCCGACCCGGTGCCCACGGGCAATGCCGACAAATCGGGTGATTTCCACCAGTTGTCTGCCGGCACAGGCAGGGCTTGATCTTGTTTTGCCGACCACATGAACTGCGAAATCCGCCCGGGCCCGATCACCAGCGTAGCGGCCATCACCACAAACACCACTACAATCAGCAGGATGGCGGTGGACAGCAGTCGAACAAGCGATATGAGCTTTTCCGAGGAGTTCATCAATTAATCCCCAGGGGTCAGTTCAAACAGTGAATAAAATATCAGTGCGGTAGTTTCTCACGGATCAGTCCATAAAACCAAGTGCCAGCGATGGCGCTGAGTAGCGTGACGATCACCACGGCATACCCGCTGCCGATTTGGGCAAACAGCGGACCGGGGCAAGCACCTGTAATCGCCCAGCCCAAGCCGAACATGGTTCCACCAATCACATTTCCCCAATGAAACACCTTGTCGTGAAATTCAACCTTCTCTCCCTGGATGGTTTGAATATTGAATTTCTTAATCAGCCAAACGGAAATCATACCCGTTACCACGGCCGTGCCGATCACACCGTACATGTGAAAAGAGTGCAGGCGAAACATCTCTTGAATCCGGTACCACGAGATGATCTCTGCTTTCACAAAAACAATCCCAAAAAAAAGTCCGATGACCAGGTACTTGATGTTCGAACCGATCAGGGACTCTTTGGAGATTTGTTTGTTTGGTGCTTCACAGTTTACCGGACTTTCAACGATAACCGTTTCGCTATCTGTATTAAATTGAACTGTCTTCATGGTTTCTTTGGTTTAGAGTACGGACAACAACCAAGGGAAAATGAGGTGCGTCATCGCGAAGCCACCTGCCATAAAGCAGCACGTGGCAACCAGTGACGACCATTGCAGCGTAGACAGACCCATGATGGCATGACCCGAGGTGCAACCGCCAGCGTACCTTGTGCCGAACCCCACGAGGAATCCACCAATTACAAAGAATACAAGGCCGGATGCCGTGAACAGATTTTCCCAACTAAAGATTGAGGCGGGCATCAGGTTTTGATCAACCTGTACATTCAGTGCCTGAAGATCTTGTACTGTTTGCTCTGCCACCTGTATCGGTTCAGGATTGCTGAGAAGTTGGGTAGCCACCAACCCTCCGAGCAGCACGCCTGCCACGAAGAAAAGATTCCATATTTCCTTTTTCCAATTGTACTTAAAAAAAGGAATGTTAGCAGGCACACACGCTGCACAGATGTGGCGCAGTGAAGAGGAAATCCCAAAGCTCTTATTGCCAAGTAAGAGTAGGGCCGGCACCGTTAGCCCGATTAAGACTCCAGCCACGTACCACGGCCAGGGTTGTTTGATTATATCCAACATAGCTTTAACTGATTAGAGATTCATGCAAAAATACCACCTGCGCATAGAATTATCCGTAACCTATGTCACAGATCTGCGCTTTCACCAATAAATATTGCCAGGTCTTCGTGACACGGCCGTCCGTTTGCTGTTTGTTTACTGCGGTTTCTTATTGAAAAGATTCAGCGTAAGGACACCCATCAGCCCACCATAAATTGAACTGTTGACAGGCGAGGAGGTGATGGCGCAGGAGCCGGAGTTGCATCCAACGAAATACCAGTAGGTAAATCCGGCCACTGCGCCCAATGCTACACCAAGAGCATATTTCAGAATGATAAACTTCATGAGTTGATTTTCGATTTTGCTTGTCAGGCTGTCCCTTTCAGTATTTTGTGCCAGTACATCCAGGGAAGCAGGTATTTTTTCAGCAGCCACATGCTCCACCGTTCTTTTGCCTGGTTGAATGGGAAGGTGGGTGTTGGATTGTTGTTATAGTCAAACTCTGCCAACACCAACTTGCCATAACCCGTTACCAGCGGACAAGATCCGTAGCCAGTATAAGTGGGTAGGCCAGACAAGCTTCTGTGTTGCATCAGGGTTAGGAGATTCTGCACTACGATGGGTGCTTGCTTGCGCACGGCAGCGCCCGTTTTGGCGTTGGGTGTGCTGGTTGCATCGCCCAGGGCAAACACGTTGGGGTACCTCGTATGCTGAAGCGTTCCCTTGTTCACGTCAATCCAACCCAATGGACTGTCTTTGACTGCGAGTGGGCTCTCCTTCACAAAATCTGGCGCAGATTGAGGAGGGGTCACGTGCAACATGTCAAACTCAACCGTTTTGTGCAACACCTCGCCCTTGTCGTTGGTGTATTCGAACACCGCTTTTTTCTCGTCTCCCATCACTTCAACCAGGTTGTATTTGAAGTGCGTTTCAATGCCATATCTTCTCACCACGTTATTCAACGTGTCGGCAAACTCCTTGATCCCAAAAATGACGGTGCCACCGGAGTAGAATGTTACCTGCCCCGGTTTTAACAATCCGCGTTTCCTGAAATTATCCGCTGCCAGGTACATGATTTTTTGGGGGGCACCACCGCACTTCACAGGCGTATTGGGGGCGGTGAAGATGGCCTTCCCTCCTTTATAATTCTTCAGGCATTCGTAGGTGTAAGGAGCCAACTCAAAACGGTAGTTGGAGGTGACGCCATTCTTACCGAGTGTTTCCTTCAGTCCTTTTATTTTATGCCAATCCAGTTGAATGCCGGGAGCCGCCACCATATAATCATAGGTGATGGAATCACCATTGTCAAGCACCACGCTATTGTTATCGGGGTCGAGCTTCACTACACGTTGATGTATCCACTTGGCATCATCCGGAATCACCTCTCGCTCGGGCTTTACGGTCTTGTTAATGTCAAATGTGCCACCACCTACCAGCGTCCACGCGGGTTGATAGTAGTGCTTATCGGAAGGATCAATGATGGCGATGTCCAGTTTGGGAGACTTGCGCAGAAGCTTCGCAGCCACAGAGATGCCGGCATTGCCACCGCCCACGATTACGATTTGATGATGATTTGTTTTCATGGCTTTTTTGTTAGATGCATGACAAAACTACCCTCACCCCGTGGGGAGTACTATGACTTAAGTCACAGAACAACCTAAGAAATGCTAAAAAAGGAGTTCCTTGCCCAGGATATAAAAGCCCATCACCAGCACAAACCAGCCAAAAGCGGGTTTGAGTTTTTCGTTGGATATGTACTTGGTGACGTAGCTTCCCACCAGGATACCCACCATGGCAAAGGCAGAGAAAATGAGCATAAACCGGTAATCGATCGTAAGGCCAGACCCAATGTCACCCGTGAATCCGATCAAAGATTTCATGGCAATGATGAGTAGGGACGTACCTACTGCCTGTTTCATGGGAAGTCCGGCCAGCAATACCAATGCAGGTATGATCAAAAATCCGCCCCCCGCACCAACGAGGCCGGTGATACCACCCACAAATAATCCCTCCAGGAAAATAAGCGGATAATTATACCTGATTTCGGCCTTTCCAGCACCGTTCTCCTTTGGTTTGCGAATCATCGAGATTGAGGCAACCAGCATCAACAGTGCAAACAGCACCATCACGAAAAGACCTTTCGATACGGAAAAATCTCCCACGGAGAAAAAAGGATCGGGAATGATGGGCACCACAAACTTGCGCACCGCATAAACGGCCGTGATTGATGGAGCTCCGAAGATCAACGCAGTTTTCAGGTGAACATTTCCTTTCTTAAAGTGACTGGTGGACCCCACCAGGCTGGTCAAACCAACGACAAACAGCGAGTATGCCGTTGACACCACCGGGTCCACATCAAAAAGATATACCAAAATCGGGACGGTAAGGATAGACCCGCCTCCTCCAATCAAGCCAAGGGAGATGCCCATAACGATGGACGCAACGTAACCAATGATTTCCATCTAGGCCTTGGTCGATTTATTGGTGCGTATACCAAATGGATAATAAAGCGGACAGAAACTGATCACACTGGTAAGAATAAAGACGGCCGCTACGGCCAATAAGATTATTGCGGTTGTTCCCGATATCGCCTGGCTAAAATATAAGACCACAACCAACGCGGTCAGCACCACCCTTGAAACCCGGTCAGCCGTTCCCATGTTTTTCAAACTCATAAACGGTAAATTTTACGTTGCAAAACTACCGGTTTAGCGAGCTGAATTCCGTAACCTAAGTCACACAGGTGCCAGCACAGTAATTTTGTTCCGTGCGAGCTGGATCCTGCTCTCTCTTTCCAATTGTTTCAACAACCTCGAAACCACTTCCCGGGCCGTTCCCAATTCATCGGCCAATTGTTGATGGGTGGTGATTAGCACCTTGGAGCCATGAACCGTCACTTTCTTCACAATCAACTCCCACAACCGGTCGTCCACTTTTTGAAAGACAACGGCATTCACTACTGAGAGCAACTCTTCAAACCGTCTGTTATAGAGCTGAAATATGAAATCAAGCCACATGGGATTGTCCCGCACCAGATCGATGGCCTTATGAACCGGCAACATCAGTATTTCGGCATCTTCCTCCACCACCGCCCTGATCTTACTGGTGCCGCTACAGGCCGCGCCCAAAAAAGACATCACGCAGCTTTCGCCCGGCTTGATGTAATAGAGTAATATCTCCCCTCCATCTGCATCCAGCTTGAACACCTTGATGGACCCCGCAAGCACGATCGGCACACTCTTTATATAGTCGTTCTCCTCGATAATAACCTTCCCCGACTCAAAATGCTTAATCAAGCCTTCCTTCATCAGCTTATCAAGCAAGGTCTTAGACAGGTAGGGGTAGTTCACTATTTGCTCCATACGCAACTAAATGTGCAGCTCCATCGAAGTTCAAAAATACAATAAATATGGTGTCTGGCGGGATCACATTTGATGCACCGTTGGAAGTTGTTATTTTTAGTTACCATGGAAGAACTGATTGCCAAAGTGGAGGGCTACATCCACCAGGGTCGCTACATTGAAGCGCGGGCCCGGGCGGAAGAGGGACTCAAGGAGCAACCGCACTTGCGCTTACAGCAGTTGCTTGCGTTGGCCATGTCCAAGTCGGGTGTACCCGAAGAGGCGCGGGAGTTCCTTGAACCGATTTACAAAACGCAGGCAGAAGATCCCGAAACGGCCGGCATCCTGGCCAGCATCTACAAGGAGTTGTTCAGAAAGCATCAGGACACCACGTTTGCCATGCTCTCGCGCGATACCTACTTAAAAAATTTCGAGGCCACAAGAAGTTACTACACGGGAATCAACGCGGCTTCAATGTCCGCCATTGTGATGCAAGCATCAAAAAGTAAAAAGATTGCGCGCGATGTGGTTTCGCTCCTTGATGCTCAAACGGAAGATTTTTGGGAACTCGCCACCCTTGGTGAGGCTTATCTGCTCTTGAAGGAAAAGGAACAATCGCTGCAGTGTTTTGCAAAGGCACGCAAGGTAGGGGCATCCGATTGGGGGAAAATCACCAGTGTACACAACCAGCTTTGGTTGCTCAATCACTTCATTCCCGTGTCGGGCGAAGTTCAAAACCTGTTCAGCCCACCGAGTGTGGTCGCCTTCATCGGACACATGATCGATCACCCCCAATCGAAGAATGCCCGCTTCCCTCCCATCATCGAAAAGAATGTGAAGGACGCCATCGCCAACAGTTTGAGAACACTGAACGCAAAGGTGGGCTATTGTTCGCTGGCATGCGGCAGCGACATCCTGTTTGCAGAAGCATTGGCTGAGCAAAATGGTGAGGTAAACATTTTTGTGCCGTTCGCCATGGAAGACTTTCTTAACGTGAGTGTACGATTTGCCGGTGAAGAATGGGCGGCACGCTTTCAGGCATTGGCCGATCGTTTCCGCATCACCATGCTCACCAAAGAAGACTACGGGGGCTACAACGATCTGTTCACGCTGCAAAGCAAGATCATCTTCGGTGCCTCCATGATCCGAAGTGCGCAATACCACACGCAGCCCCACTTACTCACCGTATTGTCTGGCGTGGACCTAAAAAGGGCTGAAGGCGGTACACGCGACACCTTGCGTTTCTGGCCTACCGGTCTGAGTCATGTGAATATCAATCCCGATCTGTTTTTGCCGACCCATTCGGTTGCTGAGGTAGCTCCCAGTCAACAGCCATCATCGCCTAAGATAAACAGGCCCGTGTTGTATCTCATCCTGGCGGAAACTTCTCACCTGAACTCGCTTCAACAGGATAAGATCAATCAGTTGCTAAAGCAGCGTGTTGAAGAAGAGCCCGATTCATACTCTTCGCTGGAAATCGGGGAAAACATTCTTGTGGCCTGCAACACCGAAACCACCATGATTGAGACCGTGAAGCTCTTGAAAGGCTTTTTGCAAACAGCCCGGGGATTAAAAATCACGTTGCATGCCGGGCCTGCCTTCCGGGAGGGCGGCTTCGTGAAAGGTGAAACGGTCGAAATTCTGAAAGCGTTGTGCACGTACTCGCCCCGTGGGTCCATCAGCGCCAGCGGGCATGTAGCTGCGTTGCTTGCCCTGGATGCGCAAAACTTTCTAATTGAATACTCAGGGATCTTCACCCACCACGAAACCCGGCATTTTGTGTTCAGGATTGAGTGGAAATAACGCCTGTTAACCCAACCCTAGGACAATCACTGGCAGATGGCTGGTTAATTCACTACCTTTAACGGGGCCGTCTTTTTTCCCAGCTTATGTGTGCGGGCTGGCGGGTGCACCGAAACCAAAGGCAATCCTGTTGACATATGGCATCTATTGTTGAAGGATTTGAGTATGATATTTTCATCAGTTATCGCCAAAAAGATAACAAGTACGGTGGATGGGTCACTGCCTTTGTCGGCAACCTGAAGAAGGAACTGGAGGCCACCTTCAAAGAAGAAGTTTCCATCTACTTCGATGAGAACCCACACGATGGGCTGCTGGAAACACACCATGTTAACAAGAGCCTCGAAAAGAAATTAAAGTGTCTTATTTTCATTCCCATTCTGTCGCACACGTACTGCGACCCCAAGAGCTACGCCTGGAATCATGAATTTCTTCCGTTCTGCGGAATGGCCAAGAAAGATGACTTTGGCCTCGATGTAGAATTGGCCAATCGCAATTTTGCCAGCCGCATTCTTCCCGTTCAGATTCACGACCTGGCGCCAGGTGATCAGGCCATGTTTGAAAAGGAGACCGGAGCACAACTGCGTGCCATTCAATTCATCTTCCGGTCGCAGGGCGTAAACCGGCCGTTGACTCCCGAAGACTCGCGGATTGACAACCACGACAGGACGTTCTACCGCGATCAGATCAACAAGACGGCCAACGCCATTGAAGCCATTGTGAGATCGCTCGCCTCAATGCAAGGCAATGAATCCGTTATTGAAGCCGCGTCACACGCCCCAGTCAAGAGGCAAGAAGGCAGGAGCCTGAACTGGTTTTGGCAAGAACTCGTTCGCAGAAATGTTTTTAGGGCTGCTGTTGCTTATGTGGTGGTTATGCTGCTGGTGCATCAGGCCATATTGATGCTGGTTCCTACCTTTCAAATCGAGCAGCGAATCCTGAACCTCGAAATATGGATTCTCCTGGCTGGATTTCCAGTGGCCATGGTACTCGCCTGGTTCTATGAGCTTAGCCCATCTGGTTTCATCCGAACTACGTCAGAACAATCTGAACAAAATCCCTATCCTGCTTCGAGAAAAAAACCCCTGACGGGTAGTTTGTTGGTAACCTTACTGGTGATTCTGTTGACTATCCAGCAAGTCTATTATAACTATTTCAGGAGTAACCGACTCACCTCGGCCCCTATCAAATCCATTGCTGTGCTTCCATTTGAAAACCGCAGTGGTGACACCCATGACGACTACATTGCGGAGGGGATCACTGACGACATCATCAACAATCTTTCCCTCGTCAGCCAACTCAGGGTAACTAACAGAAAGGTCATTCAGGAGTACAAAGGTGAATTAGCCCCCTATGATCAGATTGCAAGAGAATTGGAAGTGATGGCTCTCTTGATTGGCAGCATTCAACGCGCGGGTGACCGGATTGTGATTCGCGCACAAATGATTGATGCCACTGACAACAGCTTCATCTGGGGCAACACGCTACACCGCACAACCAACGACATCATGGCTGTTCAGTCTGAGATTGCAAAAGTGATTGTTGAACGGTTGGAGATTAAGTTGAATGAGTTGGAAGAACTGAGATTGAATACTGAACCTACAGACAACGCGACTGCCTATGCCTATTACCTTAAAGGGCGAAGCTTTTACTATAAGTATCAACCGGAAGCCAACGATTCTGCTATTTTCAATTTGAAGAAAGCAGTTGAGGCCGACTCAACGTATGCTCAGGCTTGGGCAGCATTGGCTGACTCCTACGTTCAGCGATACGGCCGGTTTGCCGGCAATTATGCCTGGACAGATTCGAGCCTTGCTGCCGCCAAAAAGGCCATTCGACTGGATTCCACATTATCAGATGGTTATAAAGCCATGGCATCCGCCTACGATTATCGCGAACAATATGACCAGGCCTTTCCCTTACTCCTCAAGGCCGTTGAACTTAATCCAACCAATGTGGCTGCCGTGGGCAACTTGGGCACGAATTACCTGCTGCGCGGTGAACTGGTAACGGCATTGTATTGGCAAAAAAAAGGTGCGGGCATGAGTCCAAACAATTGGATCAACTATCAACTCATCGGTTGGATTTACAGGCTATTGGGCGACCTGCCAAACGCAGAATCGTGGCTGCTTAAGTCGTTGGAGCTAAATCCCATGCAGTACGACACCTATGAGCTGCTGGGCTATACGTATGTGGCCCAGGCCAGAAAGGATGATGCCCTCCAACTCATTCCGAGCGTTTTGGATATTGACGAAAACGAAACGAGGGTGCTGGAGGCTGCGGGCCTAATTGCTCATTTTGCCGGGGATGTATCCAATGCCAAAAAATATTTTCAATCATCAATCGAAAAAAATGAGAACTACAAGTCCGACCGATGGGCGGTTAGCCCCATTGGACTGGGCCAAATCTTACAACAGGAGGGAAAAAGAATTGATGCGGAGGTGCTTCTTACCCATGCGCTTGAGAACAACTTGTCAGACTTCAACAGCGGCTCAAGCGGATACGAGGCACCGTTTAACATTGCCTGCATTTATGCCGTGAAGGGTGATAAGGAACGATCTCTCGAATGGTTGCAAAAAGCCATCGACAGAAACTGGGTTGATCTCGCCAAATTCAAGCACGGCCCTTATTTTAGAAAGTTCCACCAAGATGCAGACTTTCTAAAACTCCTCAAGCCGGTTATTCAAAAAGTTGATTCGATGAGGCGAGAGGCCAAGGACCTTTAGTTTTAGTCTTGGTTTGATCGCGTTGGACGAGTGGCTAAGTTCAGCGTGAAAGATGACCCACTTCCGGGACACCGTTCACCACAACATATCTTGTCGCCCTTCTTTGGAGCACTTCCGGCTGAATGAATCAACCCTGAAACAACCGCAGTGGCCATTGATGTGCCATCGACTACGCTGTACTCCCAGTCTCCATCCGAATTTTGCAGTGTGGGCACAAGCATGTTTGTCCCCACCGCAGCAAAGTCTACTGACTTTCCAAAATTGGAAAATTCGGGGCACGACTTATTGCAGTCCACGGCCGTCACCGTGTACAGGTTGGGACCCTTAATGCAGCCAGGAACACTCTCTCCGGCATCACCTCCATTGTTGCCCGCTGCAATGACTACAAAATTCTTGCTAGCCGCGTTGGTGAGCGCGAGTCTTAATCCTACCATATCACCGGTATTACATCCAGGCACCGGGTAATCGCCAAGACTTAGATTAATCACATCTCCAGAAGTGCTCATCCATGCAATGGTGTCGAGCGCAGCAACCACAGACGACCACGCCCCGATACCCTCACGATCCAGCACTTTGATGGGTACCACCCGTGCGCCAGTCGATACCCCAATGCAAATCTTATGTTCTTGATCCCAAGCTATCTGTTTGGCAGCAGCAATACCTGCGATAATTGTGCCATGACCATTGTCATCGTCAGCCCGGCTGCTTACCGGGTCTACTGTAAAGTTCACCGCATGTGATTGGTCAATATTCAGCGCAGGATGTCCATAGGCTATCCCTGTATCCACCACCCAAATGGAACGGGTGCTGGCCGAACCGTCCTCTGCTCCGCCTGCCCGCACCACCGCGCAACTGGTGAGACAATCACCATCGCTGCTAGTCAATCCCCAATCTTCGCCTTGTTGGATGGGTCTACCTTGTTGTATCGGCCTCCCCTGTTGGATCGGTCTGCCTTGTATGGTGACGTCCTTGATTACTGCCAAAACTCCCGCCCTGCCTCTCGTTTGTGCAGCCTCTGCTTCCGTCATATTGGCGAAAAAAGCAACAGCTACATTCACATATATCCTTAGATTGGCTATGCCACTGAGGTTATTGCTGCTGATGAAGTTTCGTACTTTCTGAAAACTCTTATCTCTTTTATCGAGGAGCGTATCGCCCGCAAGGGTCCAATTGTTAGCATCTTTTGCGATTGGAGTTGCTATGGTGGAATCAAGGAAAACAATGTAACGGTCACCCATGTTCTTCAGTATCGACTCTCCTGACTGGCTTTCAGGGCTTGAGTGGGGTGAATTGGAATTACGTTGTGAACAGGTAAAAAGAAGAATACCTCCAACTACCATTAAGATTGGATTGAGCCGCATAACACGATCGGTTAGGATAGGGAATGTAAGAATTTACAGGGGTAAATCAAACAATATTTTCCCTAAAACTTCTAGATCTCGAAAAACCGGTCGTTTTGACGCTTGTTAGCCCTCTACAGTAAGAGTTTTAGTGTACGCACAAACCTTTTTCATCACACACTCCCCGCACTTCGGTTTGCTGGGGCGACAAATTTCCCGACCCAAAAATGATATCGCCATGCCAGCCTCGGCCCAGTCCTTGGGCTCAAGAATTTCCATCATTTGTTTTTCCAACTTCTTGGGATCCGAGCCCAAAGCAATGCCAAGCCTGGGCGCCACGCGCACCACATGAAGGTCTACCATAATGCCCTCCGCCTCCACGCCCAACTCGCGCTTAATTACGTTGGCCGACTTCCTGCCAATGCCCGGCAACTCGGTAAGCTTTTCCATGGTGGTAGGAATGTTCTTATCGTCCTTCAATTGTTGGGCAATGTCAATCAGCCATTTCGTCTTTTTTCTGGAACTCCTCACTTTACCAATCAACCGAAGGACCGAATCGGGATCGGCCTTGGCCAACGCTTTCATGTCGGGAAAGGCGTTGAAGAACTCCGGAGCCAACTTGTTGATATTTCGATCTGCATCCTGTGCGGCCAGTACCACCATCACCAGAAGTTCGTATGGATTGTAGTGGTGGTCCAGCGGATGCTGCTTGCCCTTGTATTTCTTGATCAGGGGTTGGATTTCTTTTTGCCAGTTAGTCGCTGCCATGAGGTGAGGTTAAGCGTGAACTAAGATATGGATTTTTGGAAACCAGTCAGCCCAAACGATCCACGGATTGGCCGGTGGTCATGCCACCGGTTCCAGCCCACAAATACACTTTTTGCCGCACATCCATTATGTTCCTTTCGCTTCCGCCAGATTGCCTAAGTTCGCAGCCTGAAATTCTCTTTAAATCGAACCAATCAGCAGACTTATGAAGAACAGTAGAACGATTATTTTTTTCGTCCTTCTGCTATCGGGATGGGGCGCCTGGGCACAGGAAACCTTCCCCCGAAATGACGTGAAGGACAGCCGGGCTGGCCAGTATGCGTTTACCAACGCCACCATTGTGGTCGACCCGCAAACAACCATTCAAAACGCCACTCTATTAATAAAGGGCGACAAGATCGAACAAGTGGGTGCCGGTGTGGCCATACCAAAAGGCTATACCACCATCGACCTGAAGGGAAAGTACATCTACCCTTCCTTGATCGACATGTTTACCAGCTATGGCCTGCCCGAAGTGGAAAAACCTCGCAGAAGTGGCTTTGGTGGACAGGAGCAAATCCAATCCAACACGAAGGGCGCCTACAACGCCAACCAGGCTATCAAGTCTCATTACAATGCGGCTGACGAATTTACAGTGAACAGCAAGGTGGCAGACGAGATGAGAAAGGCGGGCTTTGGTTCGGTGATGACCTTTAGAGCAGATGGTCTCGCCCGCGGCACCAGCGCTTTTGTAACGCTCAACGAGAAAAACGAGAATACCGCCATTGTCCGCGCCAGGGCCGCGGCCAACTATTCTCTGGAAAAAGGAACTTCAACACAAACTTATCCTACCTCGTTGATGGGATTCATTGCACTGCTGCGCCAGACGTACATGGATGCCGAGTGGTTCGGCAGCCAAAATCCTAGACCGTTTGCAGATATGTCGCTGGAAGCATGGATTCAAAACCAGCGCCTGCCGCAAGTATTTGCCGCTACCAGCTGGATGAATGTGCTACGTGCCGACAAAGTGGGTGACGAGTTTGGCGTACAGTATATTATTAAAGGAGGTGGTGATGAGTACAAGCGCATCAACGAGATCAAAGCAAGCCGTGCGTCACTCATCATCCCGGTAACGTACCCCGATGCCTACGATGTGGAAGATCCACTCGATGCAGAAAAAGTATCGTTAGCGGACATGAAGCACTGGGAGCTCGCTCCTACCAACCTGGCTACACTGGAAACAAACGGCATCAACTTCGCCATCACCACGGCCGGCCTGAAGAAGACCTCCGACTTCCTGCCCAATGTGAAGAAGGCGATGTCGCACGGACTCACCGAGCAGTCTGCTTTGAAAGCGTTGACCACCACACCTGCCCAGCTACTGAAAGTGGACGATCAGGTGGGAGCGCTAAAGAAGGGACTGTTGGCCAACTTCATCATCACATCCGGCAAACTCTTTGATGACAAGACCATCATCTACCAAAACTGGGTGCAAGGTGAACCCTATCACATCAAACCACTCGAAACGAAAGACTTCAGTGGTGTGTACAACCTGAGCCTTAACGGGCAAAGCTACAACCTGGAAGTAACAGGAGAGCCCGGAAGTCAAAAGGCGAAAATCAAAGTAAACGACACCACTTCGATTGACGCCACAACCACATTCGGTGACGATTTGATCACGTTAAGTTTCAAACCCACCAAACAAAGCCAGGGCAGCATCCGCCTCTCGGGCTGGAGCCAGGCCAACGGCTGGAAAGGGAAAGGCCAGCTTGTGGATGGCACATGGGTGGATTGGACCGGCACGCGCACAGGAGACGCCCCATCCTCCAACCAACGAGGCGGTGGTGCCGAAAAGAAGGAAGAACTGGGCAAAGTGATTTATCCTTTCACCGCCCATGGCTACCCGGCATTGCCGACCACCGAGACGATCCTGGTGAAAAATGCAACCGTCTGGACGAACGAGAGTGAAGGCATTCTGGAAAACACGGACGTGCTGCTGAAAGATGGAAAGATCTCCAGGATTGGAAAGGATCTTTCGGATGCTTCCGCGAAAGTGGTAGACGGAACCGGCAAGCACTTAACAGCCGGCATCATTGACGAACACTCACACATCGGGGCGGCCAGCATCAACGATGCAGCCACCAACTCGGGCATGGTTCGCATTGGCGATAACCTCGATGCAGAAGCGATCAACGTGTACCGCGCTTTGGCCGGTGGCGTGGTGGCCGTGCAAGTGTTACACGGTTCGGCCAACCCCATCGGTGGGCAATCGGCACTGATCAAGCTGCGCTGGGGAGAGTCACCGGAGAATTTGAAAATTCAGGGCGCGGACGGATTCATCAAGTTTGCGCTGGGTGAAAATGTGAAACGGAGCACCAACCCCGCTTCCATCCGATTCCCCCAAACCCGAATGGGTGTGGAACAAGTGTACGTAGATGCATTTACCAATGCCCGTGAATATGAGAAGAAGTGGAATGCTTACAACAGTCTTTCCGCCAAGGAAAAGCCTGCCGCTCTGAAGCCGAGACGCGACCTGGCGGATGAGGCCATGTTGGAGATTCTCAACAAGAAGCGCTTCATCTCCTGCCACTCGTACGTGCAGTCGGAAATCAATATGTTGATGAAGGTGGCTGAACGATTTAATTTCCGTGTGAACACGTTCACGCACATCCTCGAAGGTTACAAAGTAGCCGACAAAATGGCCAAGCACGGTGTAGCTGGCTCTACGTTCTCCGACTGGTGGAATTACAAGTGGGAAGTGCGTTATGCAATCCCTTACAACGCAGCCCTCATGCATCGCGCTGGTGTAGTTACCGCCATCAATTCCGATGATGCCGAGATGGGCAGAAGGTTAAATCAGGAGGCTGCCAAGTCGGTGAAGTATGCCGGCATGTCGGAAGAAGATGCGTTGAAAATGGTGACACTCAACCCCGCCAGGATGCTCCACCTCGACAATCAAATGGGCAGCATCAAAGTCGGTAAGTCGGCTGATGTAGTACTCTGGACTGATCACCCCCTCTCCGTGTATGCAAAACCCGAGAAAACCATCATCGATGGCAAAGTGTACTTTGATATGCAGAAAGACGCTGAGAATAACAAAGCGCTGGATGCCGAGCGGGCGAGGCTCATCCAAAAGATGAAGAATGCCAAGAAGGGTGGGGCAACCACACAACGTGGCGAAGGCCGCTTCCAGGAGCAATTCCATTGCGAAGACATGTTGGGATTGGAAAGAACGGAGCGTTAATTTTTAAAAGACCAAAGACATGAAAAATTTCAAATACATATTTCTCGCGCTGACGGTACTCGTTCAGGTATCATTCGCACAAAAGCCTGTGCCTGCTCCACCGCAGTCGCAGAAGATTGCACTAACCGGAGGCACTGCCCATATCGGTAACGGACAGGTAATCAACAACGCCCTCATTACGTTCGACAACGGCAAGATCACCGATGTGGTAGATGGATCCACGGCTCGCATCGACCTGACCGGTTACGAGGTAATCAACGTAGCGGGCAAGCAGATCTATCCTGGCTTTATCCTGGCCAATTCGTCAGTGGGTCTCGAGGAAGTAAGCAACATCAGGGCCATGCAGGATGCAAACGAAGAGGGGAACTACAATCCAAACGTGCGGGCACTGATCTCTTACAATGCAGACTCAGAGTATCCGCCTACGTTCCGCTTCAACGGAGTATTGCTTGCAGAGACGACACCGCAGGGCGGCACGATTTCCGGAAGCTCATCGCTGATGGAAATGGAGGGTTGGAACTGGGAAGACGCGGTGAACACGGCCGACATTGGCATTCACCTCAACTGGCCCGCCATTTCCAGGCGTCAATTTGATTTCAGCACCTTCACCGTTTCAGAGTCACCGAACAAAGATTACGACAAGGAAGTGACTGAACTGGAGCAATTCTTTTCGGATGCCGTGGCCTATGGAAAACAAGCCAACAAGGTGACCAACCTGAAGATGGAGGCCATGCAGGGATTGTTCGATGGATCGAAGGTTTTGTTCATTCATACGAACAATCCAAAGGAGATTGTTACTGCCGTTCGTTCCGCACAACAATTTGGCGTAAAGAAAATTACGCTGATCAGTGGTGGAGCCGCCCGTTGGGTCGCTGATTTCCTGAAGGAGAACAACATTCCCGTGATTCTTCCTGCCACACACAACCTGCCCGAGCGGCCGGATGACGATGTGGACATGCCTTACAAACTTCCTCACCTGTTGACGCAAGCAGGTGTAACCGTGGCGCTGCACAACAACGATGCATTGCATGGCGGCAGAAACCTTCCCTTTTATGCAGGCACTGCCGCTGCCTATGGCATGTCTAAGGAAGATGCATTGAAGACGGTCACCTTGAATGTGGCGAAGGCATTGGGTGTAGAGAGCAAAGTGGGCACGCTGGAAAACGGAAAAGACGCGACACTTTTTGTATCTGAAGGAGATGCCCTTGACTATCGCACCAGTGTGGTTCTTCAGGCCTTCATCCGCGGCAAAAAGATAACGTTGCCCGGCAATCAACAAGAGTTGTACGACCGCTACTCCAAGAAATACGGACAAACGAAGTAGAAATTCTTCACTGCAGTCAAAAGAGCAACCTCGTAAAGGGGTTGCTCTTTTTGTTTAGGAAGTTCAGGCGATGACCGACCACGCCCCCGGCCCGCGGCACTTTGATGAAAACCGATGATCGCTTTCCAGTGGAATAGTCCTATATTGAGCTAGCGTACTTTTGCTCCCGTGATCGGATAAGTCTTTCCCCATGGAGCGATGTTGAAAGCCTATAAAGTAGTAAATGAAATCTGTGAAATCCTTAAATCCATAAAATCCGTGATGCAGACAATTTATGATATTGTGAAAGCATATGGCGGAGAGTTGAAGGTAGAAACAATGGAAGGCAATGGAAGCGAGTTTGTGATTAGAATACCCAATGTCTGAATCACAAGTAGCCACGGATTGAAAGATTGCACGGCTTGGCTTATGGCTGACTTGAAGTACAAGCACATTGCCAAAAAAATCAATTAATTCCATTTACATCACATATTTACAAAAATGGAATTGAATTCCAGATATTGCTTATATTTACAAAAATGGAATTGATGTGATCGCCCGTCAACTGTATGCGCACGCGAAATTTGCTCTTACTCAATTTAGGGCATTGTGCATAACGGGCCCCCGCCAGAGTGGTAAGACTACGCTGAGCAAACAATTGTTCAAGGGTAAAGACTACGTGAATTTTGAAAATCCCAGCGTGCAGTATGAGGCGGATCAGAACCCTGAACAATTCCTGGCAAAATACCGGAAGGGTGCCGTGCTTGATGAAGTGCAGCGGGTGCCGCATATATTTCGATATCTGCAGGGTATCCTGGATAACAACACAAAAAGAGGCCAGTTCATACTTACGGGATCAAATAACTTTTTATTGCAAGAGCAAGTATCACAATCATTGGCCGGACGAGCCGGCTATTTGTCCTTACTTCCTTTAAGTTATGCGGAATTAAAAAAGACTAAGAAGGAAACATCCGATATTGATAAGCTAATCCTTACGGGTGGTTATCCTGAAATTTGGCAGGAATCCCTTTCGCCAGGAACCTGGCTGAATAGTTATGTGCAAACTTATGTGCAGCGCGATGTGCGGCTACTTAGAAATATTACCGATTTGGGAGCCTTCACCAAACTAATTTCACTGACCGCAAACTATGCTGGTCAAATCGTAAATCGTGATGAACTTGCCAGGCAGGTTGGCGTGGACACAAAGACGATACAAGCATGGCTAAGTCTGTTAGAGAATAGTTATCTTATTCATCTATTGCAACCATGGCATAGTAACTTGAAAAAACGTATCGTGAAAAGCCCAAAATTGTACTTTTATGACACGGGATTGCTTTGCCATCTATTGGGAATTAAGAGTGTAAGCGCCCTCAGGAAACATAGCGCCTACGGTTTCATTTTTGAAAATTGGACGATCACGGAAATCAAAAAGAACAGTTTTAACAATGGACTAAATGAGTTCATATATTACTTCCGGGACAACGTTGGAAACGAAGTGGACTTGATATTGGAACGAGAGGAGCACCCGCTGGCCATTGAAATTAAGGCAGCAAAAAAGGTTGATTCAAATATGTTGCGAGGGCTGAATTTTTGGCAAAGAAATCAACCAAATGGAAACGGGATTTTACTCTACAAGGGATCTGATAGTGGGAGCCTTAATGATCGGATAAGTCTTGCCCCCTGGAGCGATGTTGAAGGCCTATAAACTAGTAAATGAAATCTGTGAAATCCTTAAATCCATAAAATCCGTGATGCAGACAATTTATGATATTTTGAAAGCATATGGCGGAGAGTTGAAGGTAGAAACAACGGAAGGCTATGGAAGTGAGTTTGTGATTAGAATACCCAATGTCTGAATCACAAGTAGCCACGGATTGAAAGATTGCACGGCTTGGCTTATGGCTGACTTGAAGTACAAGCACATTACCGAAAAAATTATTGGAGCCTCATTTGAGGTCATAAATTTCTTGGCAACGGGTTTCAAGAAGTAATCTATCAACGAGCATTGGCATGGGAGCTCACACAAGCTGGTCTCTCATTTCAACGCGAAATAGAACAGGATATATTCTACAAAGACCTTCCAGAACCCATTGGCACAAGAAGAGCAGATTTTGTAGTGGAAGGGAAAGTGTTGGTCGAACTAAAGGCGGTGATTGAACTTGAAGATGTTCATCTCGCACAAATTCTTAACTATTTGAAGGCCTATCGAATTGAAGTGGGTCTGCTGATTAATTTTGGAAGCAAAAGTCTTACCTTCAAGAGGCTTGTCCTATGATCGAGATCCGTGAAATCCTCAAATCCGCGTAATCAGTGATACAGACTTTTTATGATATTGTGAAAGCGCATGGGGGTGAGTTGAAGGTGGAGTCCACTCTAAATGAGCAAACAGTGTTTCGCAAATATTTTACCGGTTATATGAGATACTTCCTGCATATCATTCTAACCCTGCTGACCCTTGAAATTAAAGCTCAAGCTATCTTCTCAAAGGATCATAATATTGACTCTCATCACGCCCGGTTAAAGTCATCAAAGTCAGATATTGAAAAAATTACTGCTTGGAATGATCTTGCGAATCACCACAAATTTAGTCGAGCGGATTCTGGTTTATACTATGCATCGATGGCTATATCGTTATCGCGGAGGGTTGGATATGAATTTGGCGAATTGATTGGAATGGCTATGCTTTCCTTGTCTTACACTCCTCCCCGGCCACGAATACGATCCCCCATCAGCTGTCGTCAGATGGACAACCGCACTGACCAGTGGGCAACAATTTCGGATTAGAACACCTGCTATTGATTCTAAATTAGAATAGGTAGATTTACAGTATACTGTAAACTGTAAACTATGACGGTTGAGCAGAAAATCCTCGAAGTACTGCAAAAATCATTCGACAAGCCGCGGGTAGCCATGAAATCTGGCATCATCCACAAACCAAGCGATTCACTACGATTCCCAATCCAGGCAACAGAACTTTTGTAAATCTGATATTTCCTCCCATGACCATCGGTTTAGTATGAAATGATGCTCACTCGGCAACATCCAAGACTCCTCCCCTCTTCGTTGAGACAACTTCCGCCTGTGTTTCGGACGGACAGGTCGGCAGACAAGCTTTAAACACTTGATGATTAAATTGTCTCTTCATATTCACTCGGCAACACGCCAAACTCCTCCTTAAACACCTTGCTGAAATAACTCAAGTTTGAGAACCCCACCTCATACGCCACTTGTGAAACCGGCCCCCATTGTTGTGCCAGCAACTGGGCAGCCCGCTGCAAGCGAAGTTTCCGGATCAGCTCGTTTACCGACATGTCCGTCAATCCCGAAACCTTCCGGTACAACTGCACCCGGCTCAGACCGATCTCTT
>JBFWPC010000015.1:0-19245 GCA_050250195.1 Cyclobacteriaceae bacterium
AACGTAATCGCGAAGAGAAGTGCAAGCCCCGCGGCCGCCCTGACGAGCGTTGACCATCGGCTGGCCGGTGTTCGAAATCTCACTATTTTCTTCTCATCTATTCGCTCCAGGAATTGCTGCCATTCTGCCTCGACATTCACATCGGGCTCAGGGGCATGGCTGTCTTTACTCAGGTCATAAAGACGCTTCCATGAGTCGTAGAACTCGCGGTTTTTCGCATCCGCTGACATCCATTCCTGCAATTGCCGTTGTTCTTCCGCGCTTGCCTGACCCGTGAGGTCCCTCGCAACGAGTTGCTTAATCTTATCGTCTTGTGGTATGTTCACTATCCTCCTTGTTCCAATAACACATTAATGGCACTCTACCCTAATTCGTTACCCAGAAAAAAATCATCACCATAAACTTACCTAACTGATCTCGTAGCAGGCTGAGGGCCCTGGTCATTTGTGCTTCGACTGTTTTTACAGCGATGCCCATCCTGTCCGCAATCTCGGCATACTTCAGGCCTTCGAACCTGCTCATTTCAAACACCATCCTGCATTTCTCCGGGAGCGTTTGGATGGCATAGTCAATCTCCTGCTGGAGTTCTTTGGTTTCCAGCTCATGAGCGGGATCTGCAGCCTGTTGGGTGATGGCCTCAATCCCAACGGTGTTCTTGCGGTCACGCAGGTGATTGAGACATCGGTTGCGAACGGCAGTATATAAATAGGCCCGGTAGTTGACATCCGGCCCAAACGAACCCCATTTCTCCCAGAGCGACACGAAGACCTCATGCACAATATTCTTGGCGTCATCCAGGTCGGCCACGTACTTCACAGCAAAACCACAAAGGGGCTTGAAGTATTCTTTGAAGAGTTTCTCAACCTCGTGAAGCCTTTCCAACATGAATTGTTTGCCAACTAAGGTAACACCTAACTTCCAGATCGCTAGGGTTGCGCATTATTTAGTTTTCATTTGAGCGATGGCCTCCTCAACTGTATGCACAGGAAGCTTGCAGGTCTTGTTGTAACAAACAAAAATGGTTGCCGGGTGCCTGGGGCTCGCCTTCTCCTGCAGCAGGGGCAGCGTGCTTTGCGTGGTGGTGCCCATGAAAAGCGCGAAGGGCAGGAATCGCTTCTGCATTTCAGCGTTCACTTCTTTCGCTTTCTCGCCCACCATGACAACTTCAGCCATGTTCACGCACATCTCCGCGTAGTTGGTTGCCCAATAAGAGGCATAAGCCGGCTCCTTCAACAGGACGTTCGCCAGGGACTTGGTCATCGCGATCCCACGACTGCGGTAACGCGTTTCATCCAGTATGATGCCGATATGATAGCTGTTGCGCGCCATCACTGCGTTGGAGGAGGGAATCACGTTGTCAAACACTTCTTTCTTACGGGCGATCAATTGCTCTGCCTTTGACGAGGCATAGAAGTAAAACGATTCCTTTTCATCAAAGAAATGCTGGTCGGTATAGTCGAACCATTGTTGTGCCTTGCTGAGATAAGATTCATCAAACGTGACCTGGTACAACTTGACGTAGGCCGCTATGAGATAGGCGTAATCTTCAAGAAAACCCTCGTTGCCCGATCGCCTGCCTTTCCAGGAGCGGTGCAATCGTCCATCGCTGATCAGGTTGGATTCGATAAACCGCATGTTTTGCAGTGCCAAATGAAGCACCTCCGGATCTCCTAATGCAGTATAGGCGTCCAGGAGACCAATAATGGTCATGGCATTCCAACCGGCAATCACTTTGTCGTCAAGTCCGGGGCGTATACGTTCTCCTCTTGCCTTGAGCAGGCGTTGCTTCACTTCGGCCAGGCCATCATCAAACTGACGCTCGTTCAAGCTGTGTTCGTTGATAAAATCAGCCTTCGATTGTTGGACGAACAGAATGTTGTTTCCATGCTCCCAGTTGCCTGAGTCGGCTACCGAGTAGTAATCAAATACCCAGCGCAATTTTTCAGGTATCAGCGGTTCAAGTTCTTGCTTGGTCCAAACGTAGTATTTGCCCTCCTCGCCTTCACTATCCGCATCGAGGGCGGAGTAAAAACCTCCTCGATCGTTCGTCATCTCCCGCTTCAACCAATCAACTGTTTCTTGCAAAACCACTCTGTACGATTCCTTCTTGGAAATCTTATAAGCTTCGCTGTACAAGCTGAGTAACTGGGCATTGTCGTACAGCATCTTCTCAAAGTGGGGTGCAAACCATTTCTCATCGACAGAATACCTTGCGAAGCCACCCGCCACCTGATCGTAGATTCCACCTTGGGCAATCTTGTCGAGCGTGAAGAGCGTGTGGTCAAGCGAGGTTTTGTTCCCGGTCAGTTTGGCGTACCGGAGCAGGTAGCTCCACTGCGCTGGCATGATGAACTTAGGGGCCCGGTCGTGCCCACCCCACACCACATCAAAGTTTTTAGAGAGAAGTTGGTAGATCGTATCCAGGTTATCCAGCTTCAACCCCACCTTCTCCGGATCGGTGCGAAAGCTGGCCAGGTCACTCTTTGCAATGTGGTCTGCCAGTTGCTCGGCATTCGCGGAAATCTCTGCTCGCTTCTCCTGGTACAGTTTTGCGATCTGCCTGAGTAGCTGCGACCAGTTGGCAGGAGGGAAGTAAGTGCCACCGTAGAATGGTTTCTGGTCTGGGGTAGCAAATACGTTCAATGGCCAGCCCCCGTTAATCCCCATGGCTTGCACCGCCTCCATGTAAATCTGGTCGATGTCGGGGCGCTCTTCCCGGTCTACTTTAATACAAACAAAATTCTTGTTCATCAGGGAGGCGATTTCCTCATTCTCGAACGACTCACGTTCCATCACGTGGCACCAGTGGCACGATGAATACCCAATGCTTACCAGGATGGGCTTGTCTTCTGCTTTGGCTTTGCCAAGGGCTTCATCGCCCCATTCATGCCACTCCACCGGGTTGTAGGCATGCTGCAGCAGGTACGGGCTTGTTGAGTTAATAAGGTGATTGGGCTTCATGTAGTAGCTGATTGAACGTTTGTCTGCCGAAAGAAACAGGCCTAGCAGGATGATGAGCAAGACTGGCACCGTTCTCATGACTCATTTGATCTGTTGTTCGAGGTCACGGACCTCTCTCGAAACATCGACCTGATTTTTCAGTTCATTTAATTTGGCAATGGTGTTTTTCAGGAACTGCTGATGCTGCGCTGACTCTGGATTGAAAGGTCGATGCGCCAATGACTTCCTGATCTCATCCCATCTGGTTACGAATTCAACGGCTTCCGGAGAAAAGTATGTTTCAGTAAATCGTTGCCAGATATATTCAACGGCAGCCGGTGATGGGTGTATCAGGTCATCTGCATAAAAGCGATAATCCCTCAGGTCGTCCAGCAGGATTTCATAAGCTGGAAAGTAATGGACATTTTCAAACTGGCTTGCAAGTGTGTGGGTGGTAAGGCGAAGTATCGATTTGCTCACGGCATTCAGTTGAAGCGTGTCTTTGATATGGCGAACCGGACTGACGGTGAGTATCATCTGCAGATCCGGATTAAATGCCATCAAGCTTTTATGCAACGCTTCAAAGGATTCGAGGATCTTTTTCTGAGTAAGGAGGTCCTTCTCAAAAAGAGCAGCCGGGAGTTTGTGACAATTGGAAACGATGCTTCCGTTTTCTTTACGGGCATAGACAAAGGATGTTCCGTACGTGATTACCAGGAACCTGGCTTGCCTAAGGGAGAGATGGGTTTCCCGAATAGCAGCTTCAATTTTGCGGTGTAAGGCATCTTTGCCAGGGTGAGAGAATGTTGAGTGGAAGTCGAAGTTGAAGAACATTCCTTCCCTGGAGCCAAAAGTGTCATCTGCGGGTGGGGTATTGTTGATGGCGTATTGGATCAGGGAATGAATGGAGATCGGGTTGTAGGCCGTGCCGAAAGGATTGATCAGCCCGTTGAATTTGTATTTCTGCAATTGGTTGCCGAGGTGATCGGCAAAGCAGGAACCGATGGTAAGAAAGGCATCACCCGGTTTAATTAGAATAGTTGACTTCTTAATATCGAGTGTCGTGCGGAATTCCATCTTTCGAAGTTAACGGATATTTTATGGGCGGCCACTTTTAAGATCAGCGCATTCGGCTAATTTTATAAATTCATATGCGCTGCTATGCTTGACCAAAAAGAGATTGAAAAAATTCCCGTTTCCATATTCGAAACTTCATCGCAGGCATCCAGATTTGTAGCAGAGGAGATTGCAACACTCATCAACGACCGGCACAAGGCTGGAAAGCCCTGCGTACTGGGCCTGGCTACCGGATCAACTCCCACGGGCGTCTATGCCGAGTTGGTTCGCATGCATCAGCAGGAGGGTCTGAGTTTCAGGCACGTTCACACGTTCAACCTGGACGAATACTTTCCCATGCAGCCGGAGGCACTCCAGAGCTACGTCCGGTTTATGAAGGAACACCTCTTTGATCATATCGATATCGACCCAAGGAATGTCCATATTCCTGACGGAACGATTTCCATCGAAAAGGTGGCCGATTATTGCCGGCATTATGAACGACAGATCGAGGCCCTGGGTGGTATTGATCTGCAGCTGCTGGGGATCGGCCGCACCGGTCACATCGGTTTCAATGAGCCAGGCTCTTCCGAGCGGTCACGCACCAGGTTAATTACCCTCGACCTGGTTACCCGACTGGATGCGGCCAGCGACTTTTTTGGCGAGGAACATGTGCCGATCCGCGCCATCACCATGGGAGTAGGCACCATCCTGAAGTCGCGAAGAATTATCATGATGGCCTGGGGTGAAGGAAAAGCCCCTGTCATTCAGAAGGCTGTCGAAGGGGCGATGACGGATCAGATTCCATCGTCTTTTTTGCAGAAACATGACAATACGTTGGTGGTGCTCGACCAGGCGGCTTCTTCGGAGCTGACGGCCGTCAAGACTCCCTGGCTTGTAGACCTGGTTGATTGGGATGATCACCTCATCCGCAAGGCCGTGGTTTGGCTATGCCAGAAAATCGGTAAGCCAGTGCTTAAACTCACCAACAACGATTACATGGAGCATGGCATGTCGGATGTGATCACGCTGTTCGGCTCGGCCTACCAGGTAAACATCAAAGTGTTCAATGAACTGCAGCATACCATTACCGGCTGGCCGGGAGGCAAACCCAATGCCGATGACTCCAGCAGGCCGGAACGGGCTAAGCCCTTTCCCAAGCGGGCGATCATCTTCAGTCCGCACCCTGACGATGATGTGATCTCCATGGGCGGCACGTTTATCCGCCTGGTGGATCAAGGTCACGAAGTGCACGTAGCCTATCAAACTTCCGGTAATATTGCCGTGTTCGATGATGACGCCATTCGCTTTGCAGAGTTTGTCAAAGACTTTGACGATACGTTTGGATCAAAAGGAGATGAAGGAGAGCAGATCTACAAGTCGATTGTCAAAGCCATCAAGGAGAAAAAGCCTGGCCAGGTGGACAGCGAAGAGGTTCTTCACATCAAGGGTTTGATCAGGCGCGGTGAAGCGAAAGCCGCTTGCCGCTATGTGGGTATTCCTGAGTCGCAGATACACTTTCTGGACATGCCGTTTTATGAAACAGGTAAAGTGAAGAAGCGGCCGCTGAGCGATGCCGACATCGATATCGTGGCGGATTTGCTGAACAAGGTGAAGCCTCATCAGATCTACGCTGCTGGCGATTTGTCCGATCCCCACGGCACCCATCGTGTTTGTTTGGCTGCTATTTACCGGGCCATTGATAAACTCAAGGGCGAATCATGGCTAAAGGATTGTTATGTTTGGCTGTATCGCGGGGCGTGGCAGGAGTGGGACATCGATGAGATTGAAATGGCCGTGCCGTTGAGTCCGGGTGAGCTGTTACGAAAGCGCAGGGCAGTATTTAAACACCAGTCGCAAAAGGACAGCGCCTTGTTTCCGGGCAATGATGCGCGTGAGTTTTGGGTCCGCGCAGAGGATCGCAATCACGCAACGGCTATACTTTATAATCAACTGGGATTGCCGGAATATGAGGCCATTGAAGCGTTTGTTCGGCATAAGTTTTAATGAGAAATGAAAATTGTTTCCTGGAATGTAAACGGCATACGCGCCATCATTAAGAAGGATTTCGTGAAAGATGTGAAGGAGATGAACCCCGATATCATTTGCTTTCAGGAAACCAAGGGTACCGAGGAGGATGCGGTATCAGCGCTGGAAGTACTGCCAGAATATAAAGTGTACGCCAACTCATCAAAAGCCCGCAAAGGTTACTCAGGTACAGCCATCGCACTTAAGGAAGAACCCGATCAGATCACTTACGACCTGGGCCTGGCCGAATTTGACCAGGAGGGGAGGGTAACAACCGCTGAGTTTCCGCATTTTTTTCTCACGACTGTCTATACACCCAACTCCGGTGAAGAACTGGCAAGGCTCGACTATCGCGAGAAATGGGATCGGGAATTTCTAAACTATGTGACCTGGTTAAAAAAACGAAAACCGGTGATTATCTGTGGCGACTTGAACGTGGCTCACGAGGAGCTTGACATTGCGCGGCCGAAGGAGAACTACAACAAATCGGCCGGTTATACCCAGCGCGAGATTGATGGGTTTGAGCGTTTGCTCAAGGAAGGGTTCACTGACACCTACCGGCACCTGCATCCCAAGTCGGTTCAATATACCTATTGGAATTATGTGACCAACGCGCGCGCCAAAAATGTGGGCTGGCGCATCGATTACTTCCTGGTTTCCAATTGGCTGAAGCCCAAAGTGAAGGAAGCCAGGATCTATGATCAGTACCTGGGCTCCGATCACTGCCCCGTTTCCCTAACGCTCGATTTATAAGCCCATCCCGATCTGAATGCCGATCTTCGGAATGATGCCTTCATAACCCGGCTGAAAACTGTTGTTTACATAGAAGTCGTAGTAGGGTTGCGTGGGAATATTTCCAGACAACGTTCTATCAGCAACTTGAAGGCCGCCACCTATATAAACGTCCACAAACAGTGTGTTCCAAAATACCCTTTGTGCACCCAACGTAAACCCAATGGCAGCATTCCAGGCGTCTTCTTTGTATCGGAAGTCGGTTGTGGTTGAGTTGCCGGTGTTTGGGTCGTAGAAATATTCCTGATAAAGGCGGGTACCTGTGTAGTTGCCACCCTGAATAAATACCCCGGCATATACTCCTTGCGAATAGGTGTTGTTCCTTTTGGAAGTATATTCCTTCAGTGGCAAAACGTATTTTTTGTATTGGATTTCCCCCAATACGCCATCAAAATTATCCGATCCAGCGTATGGGTCTTCATCATCACCACCGGTGCGAACACCTCCGTAGATGCTAAGGCTTTTGGACTTAGCCGTGTTGAAGGTTTCGATGCCCACCTTCAGCGTGTTTTGGGTGAAGTGAAACGGGGAGACCTTAAAGATGGTCTTGGAGATCTCGGGCGTTAAATGGTTGTCCTGTCCGTGGACAAATACGCAAGTAACGACAGCCAGAAAGGTTGCGAGGGTTTTCATGTTCAGAGCCGTTTTGACGTGGAGGTAACGACAATCCAGAAACAAAAGTACAAAAAGGTATGGGTTAGTTTGAACGGGTAATATCCGCTCCGAGTTTCCTCAACCTGCCTTCAATATCCTGGTACCCTCTGTCAATCTGGTCGATATTGGAAATCTCACTCTCGCCCTGTGCCGACAGTGCTGCAATCAACAGGGCAACACCTGCCCGAATATCAGGCGATGACATTTTGATTCCGCGCAACGGTTGCTTCCTATCCAAACCAATTACGTTGGCGCGATGTGGATCACACAGAATAATCTGTGCGCCCATGTCCAGCAGTTTGTCTACAAAGAACAACCGACTTTCAAACATCTTCTGATGTATCAAAACAGTGCCCTTCGCCTGGGTGGCTACCACAAGGATCACACTCAGCAGGTCGGGGGTGAGGCCCGGCCAGGGTGCATCTGCAATGGTTAAGATCGAACCATCGATAAACGTATCAATCTCGTAGCGCTCCTGCGCGGGAACGTGGATGTCATCATCTGCAACCTCCAGCCTGATGCCCAATTTGCGGAAAGTCTCCGGTATGAGACCCAGCATGTCTACCCGGCAATTCTTCACGGTGATCTCAGACTGCGTCATGGCCGCAAGTCCGATGAAACTCCCAATCTCGATCATGTCGGGAAGTAGGGTGTGTTCGGTGCCCGTCAATTCGGTGACCCCCTCAATGGTCAGCAGGTTCGATCCGATGCCGCTGATTTTAGCGCCCATGCGGTTGAGCATCGCGCAAAGCTGCTGGATGTAGGGTTCACATGCTGCGTTGTAAATGGTCGTGGTTCCTTTGGCAAGCACTGCCGCCATGATCACATTGGCTGTGCCTGTCACGGACGCCTCATCCAACAACATGTAGGCACCTTTTAATTTTTTTGCATCGATGTGAAAAAGATTCTCATCGGGAATGTGCCTGAACTTGGCACCCAGGTTCTGAAATCCGAGGAAGTGGGTATCCAGCCTTCTTCGGCCAATCTTGTCGCCACCGGGTTTCGGAATGCTGGCCTCACCGTAGCGTGCCAGGATCGGTCCCAACAACATGATGGAGCCACGCAGTGCCGCAGCTTTCTTGCGGTACGACTCGGTTTTAAAATATGCTGTATTAATCTTCGAGGCCGTAAAGCGGTATGAACCTTTCTTCAGGCTCTCTACTTCGCACCCCAAATCACCCACAAGCTCCATAAGCTTGTTCACATCCAGAATATCGGGCACGTTGTGGAGGGTAACGGGCTCAGCGGTCAGCAGGCAAGCACAAATAACCTGCAGCGCTTCATTTTTAGCCCCTTGCGGAATGATCTCACCTTTCAGTTTCTTCCCGCCCTTGATCTTAAAAGAGCTCATTGATCTCTTCTGCGGTGGCCGTGCCTTTTACCGAATTTGCGTTGATTCTGATTGCGATGCCGGCCTCTGTCTCTGTCACGTTCTCCTTCTCCTCCCTGGTCGCGGCTTTTCTTGCGCTCGCGATACAATTTTTCAAAAAGGTTGTCCTCGCGCACTTTCTCCAGGTTCATGCTCAGGACGCCACCCGACATGCTTTCAATGTCTTTCAGGATGACTGAATCATCGAGGGTTTCTTTATTCCAGCTACTGTAAAAAGTCTTCATCAGCTTGCCCAGGTAAATCACCGACTCTTCTTTTTCTTCCGGGCCCTTGTCAACGGCTTCCTTGATTAGCTTTTCAATGTTTTTGCCGTAGTGTTTGAAGCGCACGGGGCTCTGAGGGTATTTCATGCGCTGGGGCTTCTTGAACAACACGTCAGTCTCAGGGAGCGGGTAGGGGTTGTTCACATCCAGGTTAAAGTTGGCGATGATGTAGAGGTCGTCCCACATGCGCTGGGGATTTTCGTTGGCCTCTTTCGCAACGGGTGCCAGCTGCTTGATGAGTTCAATCAGCGTGTGCGCCATCTGGGTCCTTTTCTCTTTGTCTGGAATGCCTCGGATATAATCAACCAGCTTCTGCACATTGCGGCCATATTCCTTGAGAATAATGGCCTCTCTTTGGGTATTGTATTCGCCTATCATGATTTAGTTCAGTTCTTTAAATTAGTATGAAATCAAGTTGATTTACCTGGAGGTAGTTCGAAACTTATAAAACGCTGGGCGATTTTCTACAAGGTAAATGAATGAAACGTATCAACAAAGGTCGACTTCAGGCCGCTCCACATCTCTGGCTCTCTTTATGTACTCTTGCGCATCCTCATTGGCCAAATTCTTGGTTCTCCCCTTAATGGATTCCAAAGCTGAACGGAGATTTTCCCTCCTGATCAAAATTGAGTGAAGGTAAGTAAGAACCTCCTTTTTTTGCTCCCACGGCAACTGATCGATTTCCCTTTTAAGTTCCGAGAGGTCCATTCAGTTCTCGTGAATGCGTAGCTTGGCAAAGCTAAGTAATAATGTTTTCTCGCCAAAATCGTTGAAATTGATGCGGGCCTTGCGGTCGGCACCCGATTCATCCATCTTGATGACGACACCAAAACCGAACTTGGGGTGCTCTACTTTCATGCCTTCTTTCAAATCGGTCGTGTCGCTGGGGGTGAAGTCGGCCGGTGGCTTGTACTCGGTGGTGCGTACCAACGGCTGCGATCGCACCGTCTTCTTCATGCCACTGATGAAGCTCTTGGCAAAGTTGGAACTGGGCAGACTTTCAATCCCTCCAAACCGTGTGCTCACTTTGATGTACCTGCCGTCAATGTCGTCAATAAAACGACTGGGTTCGCAATTCTTCAACCGTCCAAATCGGTAGCGGGTTAACGCATACGATAAGAACAACTTACGTTTTGCCCGGGTTATGGCTACATAAAACAACCTGCGCTCTTCTTCCAATTCGGCACGACTGCTCAGCATCAGCTGCGAGGGGAAAAGATCCTCTTCCATGCCAACCAGGTACACGTTCGGAAACTCCAGACCTTTGGCCATGTGAATCGTCATCAGCGTAACTTTATCCGGGTCGTTGTCCTTGTCCTCATCTTGCCCGGTGATCAGCGAGACTTCCTGCAGGAAAGCGCCCAACGACTTGTCTTCTTTTTCCGGGTCGTCCACAAATTCCTTGATCGCGTTCAATAATTCCTGCACGTTCTCATACCGACTCAGGCCCTCAACCGTTTTGTCTTCGTACAATTCCCGCAGCAGGCCCGATGCCCTTGCGATTTCAGCGGCTGCCTCGTACGCATCTTTTTGTTTCGTCTCGATTTCACAACGCTTGATCAGGTTGACGAAGTTTTCGATCGGTCCGGCTGCCCGTCCCCCAATGAAACTTTGTGCATTTTGAAGTACTTCCCAAATGGAGATGGCATGGTCGTTGGCCGCCACCACAATCTTATCGATGGTGGTATCTCCAATGCCGCGCTTGGGCAAGTTGATGATCCTGCGGAATGAGGCTTCATCTTGTTGATTCAAAGCAAATCGCAGGTAGGCGAGCAAGTCCTTTATTTCCTTTCGTTGATAAAAGGAGAGGCCACCGATGATTTTGTATTTGATGTTCATCCTGCGCAGCGCTTCTTCAATCGCACGCGACTGTGAGTTGGTGCGATACAACACCACAAAGTCGCTGAATTTCATTTGCTGTTGCATCTTCTCTTCGAAGATCGAACTGGCAATTAACTTGCCCTCTTCATTGTCGGAAACGGCTTTGATCAGTTCGATCAGATGCCCGTCTTCATTTTCCGTCCAGACCTGTTTCGGAATTTGCGCCTTGTTTTTGGCGATCACCGAGTTGGCGGCATCTACGATGGTCTTGGTTGAACGATAATTCTGCTCCAGCTTGATGATTTTCAGGTCGGGATAGTCCTTTTCGAAGTTGAGGATATTGGTGATGTCGGCACCCCGGAAAGCATAGATGCTCTGCGCATCGTCTCCCACCACGCAAATGTTTTGATTCACGGATGCCAGCTTGCGGATGATAAAATACTGGCAGAGGTTGGTATCCTGAAACTCATCCACTAAAAAGTATTGCAAGCGATGCTGATATTTATTTAATACCCCCAAATGTTCTTTGAACAACTTGTCTGTATTAAATAACAAATCATCAAAATCCATCGCGCCCGACTTAAAACACCGCAGCGCATAGTTGCGGTAGATGTGTACGATCTCGGGCCGCATGTTGGAAGAATCATCGCCAATCAGGATGGGATTGTTGGCGTAATCCTGCCAGGAAATCAAACGGTTTTTGGCTGCTGAGATCCGGTTGTAGACCGTATTGGCCTTGTACTGTGTTTCGTCCAGTCCCATTTCCTTTACGATCGAACGGATCAGCGACTTGGCATCATCGGTGTCGTAAATGGTGAAATTGTTGGGATAGCCGATGTGGTGTGCTTCCGCGCGCAATATCCTGGCAAAAACAGAGTGGAAGGTTCCCATCCACAGGTTGCGGGCATCCTGGCCCACCACTCCTTCAATGCGGTCGCGCATTTCGCGTGCGGCCTTGTTGGTGAAGGTGAGTGCCATGATGTTGAAAGGATCCACGCCCTTGCTGTGAATCAGGTGCGCGATGCGATAGGTGAGCACCCTCGTCTTTCCGGATCCGGCCCCGGCAATGACCATGCATGGGCCTTCTGTATTAACCACCCCCTCGAGCTGTGGCTCGTTCAAACTATCTAAATAACTCATCAGAAAATTATGTCGCAATATAGGCTACCTCTGCCTGTCGCGGAAGTTCCAAACAGGTCATCTTGCCACTCGTTTTTACTTCGCTTAAAGCATTACTTGAGCAAACAAATTCTGTTGCGAAAAGTGCGAAATCAAAATTCCATTCTAACTTTGTCAAACGCCTGAGGTGAACAGTACGCTTTCGACCAGTCCGCTTTTTCTCCCTGACGATGGTCTTGCTGTTACCGCTGCCGAGCCTTGGTTCACTCAAAAGATCAACCTCCTGCATTCGCTGCTGTCCGCTTTTGTGGCCAACGTGTCGGGCCGGGTAACTGATATTGTGTTTGTAGATCTGTATGCGGGCAACGGCATGTACAGTTTGGGCGCCAGGAAAGATCGATTTCCCGATTCATCCATAACGGTTCTAAAGATGGATTTGCCCGTCACCAAGTATGTTTTCTGTGAACGCGATGAGGCACAGGCCCGAATTCTGAAGGTGAGGGTAAACAAGTACTTCCGCGACAAGAACGTGGCTTTGATAACCGGCAAGTCTGAGGAATTGCTGGAAAAACTGAAGATGTATGTACCCGCACCTTCCAAAGGTTATAAAGTCGCAGTATTCTGTTATTGCGATCCGTTCTCTTTGGATGCCGGGGTTCAAACCTTGGGAAGGTTATGCGAACTGGGATTCACGGTGCTCACGCCCATCACGTTGCCCATTAGCAAGATGGTCGACTATCGCTTCTATGTTCAGGAGGAACGGATGAAGTTGAGCAAGTACTTTGAGGATTACGAGGAGGTGCGAAGCATCGAAAAGGATTTGAACAATAACCTGCAGTTCTATCGCAGACTGGTTAACAAGTTGAATCAAAAATTGATGCTGAAAGGGATCAATAGTACGCTTACCATGCACAAGCTCGACTCCGGTCTCATGGACCTTCCGTACTATTACTCGGGATTGTTTTCCAGCCGAATGTCTACGGCTGCCTTGCAAAATGACGCGGTCGTGGGCATGACTCACCAATTTGACTTGTTTGAATCATGATGAAAGTAGGAGAGGTATTGGTTTCAGACGAAATCAAGAGCGTGGAGTTTGTCTGTCACCTGGAGAAGTGCAAGGGTGCCTGCTGTGTGGAGGGCGACCTGGGCGCCCCCCTGGAAGAAGACGAACTGGAGGTGATGAAATCCATTCAAGAAGAAGTGAGGCCTTACCTGACCCCCGAAGGTCTTCGGTCGATCCAAAAACATGGACCCTACCTGCTTGATGAAGACGGGGATTATTCCACGCCCACGATTGGCGGTCGGGAATGCGCCTATGCCCATTATGATGAAAAAGGCATTCTGAAATGTGGCATCGAGCAAGCGTACCTGGATGGTAAAATCAGTTTTCGCAAACCGATCTCGTGTCACCTCTATCCGATTCGGATTACCAAGAAGAAAGACTTTGAAGCAGTGAACTATCACAAGTGGAGCATTTGTTCGGCTGCTTGCACGTTGGGCAAGTCGTTGGAGGTACCACTTTATGAGTTTTTGAGGGAACCGCTGATACGAAAGTATGGGGAAGACTGGTACGATGAGCTCGTTACCCAAATCGAGAAATCAGAGCCAAAGAAAAAGCCCCGGTAAGGGGCCTTTCATTCTTGGGAGTCTCGGTACTAGTTACTCAAGACTAGTTACTATTCTGATACCACGTTCATGCTGATCTCGTGCTTCACTTCCTTGTGAAGATCAAGCGTCACCTTGTAGGTCCCCAACTGCTTGGGCGTTTCCTTCAGGATGATCTTCTTGCGGTCGATGTCAAATCCTTTTGCCTTGAGGGCATCGGCAACCTGTGTGTTGGTCACCGCTCCGAAGATCTTTCCGGATTCTCCAGCTTTGGTTCCAATCTCCACGGCAAGTTCACCAATCTTCTGAGCCAGTGCTTCGGCATCCTGCTTCAGTTTGGCAGCCTTGTGGGCGGCTTGCTTTACGTTTTCGGTAATCATCTTCTTGTTCGACTCATTGGCGATGATTGCCGTGCCGTTAGGGATCAGGTAGTTTCTGCCATAACCCGACTTCACCTTCACGATGTCGTTCTTGTAGCCAAGTCCCTGTACGTCTTGTTTTAAGATTACTTCCATGATTTCAAGTTTTTTGGTCTTACTTCAACGAATCGCCCATGTAAGGAAGGATGGCCAGGTGACGGGCACGCTTCACGGCCTGGGAAACCTTCTTCTGAAACTTCCAGCTGGTGCCGGTCAGTCTCCTGGGAAGGATCTTCCCTTGTTCGTTTACAAACTTCATCAGGAAGTCAGGATCCTTGTAATCGATGTACTTGATTCCGTTTTTCTTGAAACGGCAGTATTTGGGTTTAATCTCTGCACGCTTGATCGGTTCGTTCATTAACGTCATGCCGGCTGCTCCTCCTTAGCTTTTTTCTCTTTGTTCTTTCTAAATTCTCCCTTGCGCCTGCGGGCATTGTACTCCACAGCGTGTTTGTCAAGGACTACAGTCAAGAATCGCATCACGGATTCATCCCTGCGAAACTCGGTTTCAAGGGCATGAATGGTGTCGGTGGCTGCCGCAAATTCGATGAGGTTGTAGAACCCGGTAGACTTCTTCTGGATGGGATAAGCCATCTTCTTTAGTCCCCACTGCTCCACATTGATGACCTCGGCCTTCGCCTTGGTCAGCACGCTTACGAACTTGTCGACAGTATCCTTTGCCTGGTCCTCAGACAAAACGGGATTCAAAATGAATACTGTCTCGTAGTTGTTCATGTGTATCTGAATGGTTTTAAAATAAGGCTGCAAATATAGGAAAAAGTGGGATTGGAGAGGCCATGAGGCTCATTTTTTGGCATGCGAGCCAAAATGCTCCATTTTGTGCCCGGACACCCACCAAAAGAGCACGCTTTGGTACCGGTTGCCGGTTTTCCTGGTTTCCGGTCGCCAGTCACCAGGCGCCAGCATCCAGAATCCAGCATCCGGAATCCAGAATCCAGAATCCAGCTTATTTCACCTGAAACCGGGCCGTTCCCATCAGGTAGCCATCGGTGTAGATCTCCACCGTGTAGTTTCCGGAAGCGTATTCTGACCCCTTGTCATAGGTATAGGAGAGCTTTTGCCTGGTATTGTCGAACAGGATTTCCTGGGAGGCGGTATAGAACTCCTCCTTGCCATTGAGCATGAACGTGCCGGAACCCTTGGCTACATCGAAGATCACCTGCCCATTCTCGTCTACCACGCGGATGATGATCTTCTTGCCTTCGATGGGTGCCACGTTATTTTCGGCAATGTTAAAGTCAACCTTCAATTTTTCGAATTGGCGGCTCTTGAAGGGGGAGGTTCGTTCGCGGCCACGGGCATTCACCGACACGACTTCCACATTTTCGGCTTTCAGTTGCGAGGCGATCGCCACCTTGGTTTGAAGTTCTTCCTTGTTCCTGTTCAGCGTGGTCAACGAATCGCTGAGCACGTTTTGCTTGGTTTTCAATGTGCGGTTCTCTGTGTAGAGTTCCTTGTTCAGGTTCTTCAATTTTTCCAGCTCTTCATCTTTAAGCTTCAACAACTCTTCGTAGCCTTCCACTTTGTCTTTCAGTTCCTGGATCATCCGGCTGTTTCTGCGCTGGTTTCGCTTCAGCTCGGCATCCACTTCCGCTTTGGCCCGTTCCAACTCTGTAATATCGCCCCCCAGTTTTTCGATTTCCGCAATCTTTTGATCCAGCTCCACACGGATCTCGTTAAGTCGCTGCATGGTAGTAGCCAAATCCTCCTCGGTGGTTGCCAATTGCTCGGTTACCTCCGTCCGGTCCTGGTAGTCGAGGTAAATCTTTACGCTTTGGATGGCCACAATAATAGACAGCAATGCAATGGCAATTGCCATCTTGTTACTGGGCTTCTTGGGGGGTTCGGGAACGGGGGGTATTTGCTCAGCCATGCCTGCACACTTTTATAATCAACCCACAAAAATAGGGTATTAATCTATTTTGACGGGAGGGACAGCACAAAATGTTGCCGGTTGAGTGCGGGGTCGAAAAACAAAATCCCGCAACGGTACAGGTCGATGGAACCGTATACCAGCTTGTTGTGGCGCAGGTCTTGCCAGGCCCGGGCCATTTCTTTCGACCAATGAATATCATCCACGACCACCACACTTTTTTCGCTCAGCCTTCGCAGGATCAGGTTGAAATACCGGAGCGTGGGCTCATACCGGTGGTTGGCGTCCATCAGCACAAAATGCAGCTTGGCCGTACCCTGGAGGAAGTCGGGAAGGGTGCGGTCTATGTTGCCCTTCACCTGAATCACGTTGGTCTTTTCAAAACCTTCAAAATGGGTTAACGCAATGCTGTGGAGCGCCTCACTTCCCTCGAAGGTGAACACCTTTACTTCGGGATTTGCCGATAAATACAATGTAGTGAGTCCCACGGACGTGCCCAGTTCCACGATGTACCTGGCCTGTGTGTATTCGATGATGCGATGGTAAAGTTGCGCATACCGGGCTGGCGTTGCGCTGGTGGCGGCAATATTACCAATGGTGGTTTCGGTCGACTGGATCACCTTAGAGCCCGCCCCGAACTGTTCCACTTGAACGGCAGTGGTGTTGTGCAAGACCGATCTTCTTAACGTTTCAATCTCACCAAAGGATTTTTCATCGGGTTTTACATCAATTACCTTTTGGTAGAAGTCAAAGAAGAAGGGCGAATGGATGGAGTGTTCATCCACCACGTGCAGCCAATAAGAAAGAAACGACTTGATTTGAAAGAAACGACTCAAACTCCGTTAGTTCAGGCGGAGGGGGGACACCATCGTGAAGGCCGGAATATTCACTTCGAACCTCGTGCCATCGACAATCCGCTCCATCGTATAGATCCCCACCATCTTGCCGATCCCCGACTTCAGGTTACAACCGGAAACATATTGATGGGTCTGATTGGGCTCCAATACAGGCTGTTGCCCCACCACGCCCTCGCCTTCGACCTCACGCACATTGAACCCGGCATCGTAGATGTGCCAACGCCTTCTCAATAATTGAATGGTAAATTCGGATTGATTCTCGATGGTGATCCGGTAGGTGAACACGTAATGGTACTGACTCGGACTTGAGTACGAGGGTTGGTATTCGGTTTCCACCGTCACCTTCACGCCTTGTGTTATTTCAGTTACCATCCGGTCAAAAATATCATTTTTTTCTATTTTACTGTTTTCTAATAGAATTTCGAACCCAAAAAATAAGTTCATGGCCGAGGTAAGGATGTCCGACTCGTGGAAGGAGCGGTTGAACCCTGAATTTGAAAAACCTTATTTCCAGCAGCTTACTGAATTTGTTAAACAGGAGTACCAAACCCAAACGGTTTACCCTCCCGGAAAGGAAATATTTCGTGCGTTCGATTGTTGCGATTTTGACAAGGTGAGGGTGGTGATCCTGGGGCAGGATCCATACCACGGAGCGGGTCAGGCCAATGGACTGTGTTTTTCCGTGCGCGAGGGTGTCCGCATGCCACCATCGCTGGTAAATATCTTCAAAGAAATCCAAGCTGATTTGGGAAAGCCGTTTCCCGCCAACGGGGATTTGGAGCGCTGGGCCAGACAAGGCGTGTTGTTGTTGAACGCGACACTCACCGTTCGTGCCTCTTCTCCCGGGTCACACCAACGCAAAGGATGGGAGGAATTTACCGACAGCGCAATCAGGCTTGTATCAGATCAAAAGGAACATGTGGTTTTTATTCTTTGGGGCGCCTATGCACAGAAGAAGGGTGAAATAATAGATCGAAACAAGCACCTGGTAATTGCCTCGCCACATCCTTCCCCTTTTTCTGCCGACCGCGGGTTCTTCGGAAGCAAACCGTTCAGCAAGACCAACGAGTACTTGCGGAGCAGAGGTCTAAAAGAAATAGACTGGTGATTAATAGTCCATAGTCACAAGTCCCGAGTACCAAGTCTGATTTACCTTGGCGCTTTGCCAGTGAAAGATACGTTACTACTATGGACGATGGACTCGGTACTATGTACTATTCAATGAAGTGGAAGAACCGGCTCCAACGGATTTTGTTGAAGAAGCCTGCGTACTTGTCGATAGACAACCAGATGAAAAACGCCTTACCCACGATGTGGTCCTCGGGAACAAAACCCCAGTAACGCGAGTCGAGGGAGTTGTGGCGGTTGTCGCCCATCATGAAATAATAGTTTTGCTTGAAGGTGTAGCTTGTCACTTCCTTCCCGTCAATGGTAAGTTTATTGTCTTCGATTTTTACGTCCTCATGGTGTTCATAGTCCTGAATCACCTGGCCATAAAATGCCAGCGTGCTGTCGTTGATGGCGATGGTCATGCCTTCCTCGGGAACGGTGATGGCACCATAGTTATCCGCGTTCCAGGGACTGTACTTCGAGGAAGGGAAAATCCGGATGTCCGGCCCATTATTGTAGCGATAGTCGCGGTCTACTGAGACGACATAGGGCAGTTGTTTGAATTCATCCAGTCGGTTGGGTGAAAGGAAGATCTGGTAGATGGCATTGTTGTTCTCCGGGTTGCGCCCCAGGTAGTTGTAGTCCTCCGGATCCAACTCCAGTTTGACGAGGTTGCGCTCATTGATTTCGTCTTTGGCAGTCACCAGGTAGCTATATTGCATTTTTTCGGGATTGGCCAGAGGCTCTCCATTCACCATCACCTGGCGCTCCACCACCTTTACCACGTCTCCGGGCAAACCGATGCAGCGTTTGATGTAGTTGGTCTTCAGGTCGGTGGGATACTTGATCCATTTGTTGCGTGGCACGCCCAGGTTGTTTTCATCCATGCCGGGTACATTGAATACCACCACGTCTTCGCGTTTCACTTCCGTGAATCCAGGAAGGCGGTACTGGGGCAGTTGAATCCAATCCACGTAAGAGGGGATCTCGGTGAACCAAATCTTCTGATGCGTGAGCGGAATCTGCAATGGCGTTTTAGGTGTACGTGTTCCGTAATGAAATTTGCTCACAAATAAGAAATCTCCTGTGAGCAGAGAGTTCTCCATCGAGGGTGTGGGAATGGTGTACGCCTCCATGATGAGCCAGCGGATCAGCGTGGCGGCCACCACGGCAAATGCAATCGCCTCGGTCCACTCGCTGGTGGCCGACTTGTACACCTTGGGCAATTCGTGAAGCTTGCCGATGTATTTTACGTCTTTCTGAAAGCCGAGGTAGGGGAGGTAAATGAAGAAACCGA
>JBFWPC010000016.1:0-16708 GCA_050250195.1 Cyclobacteriaceae bacterium
AGGCGTTGGCCAAGGCCATTGCGCTCACGAAGCAATATGAGAAACAAACGGAGGAAATGCTGACGAAAGCGATCAAGGCGGGAGTAAAAGTGGCGGTGGGTTCGGATCTTCCCGGTACTCATCCTTACTATCACGCCAACGAGTTCTCGGAATTGGTCCGGTTAGGGATGACGAACATGCAGGCGATTAAAGCCGGTACCAGTGTGGCGGCTGAAGCACTGGGAAAGGACAATGAGTTTGGGACGGTTGAGATCGGAAAGTTGGCGGACATTATTGCTGTTGATGGTGATCCCTTGAAAGACATTGAGTCGTTAAAGAAGGTGAAGTTTGTAATGATTGGGGGGAAGGTGGTGAAGGAGTAACTACCGTTTTGTCTCTAGCTCTCGAATTTTCTCCCTGATGTTCATTTTATAAGCCTGCTCACGGTGTACAATCTGCATAAACTCGGGAAAATATTTCGGATCGGCCTTCAATCCGTCAAATAATGGATCGCGCATGATGTACCATTCACTTCCCCAAACAAAACCCTTCTCGGCATAAACGCGTAGCCATTTTATCGATTCTTTGTAGTCGCCCCACATGGCAGCGATAGCGGACTTGGAGTAGTAGGGCAGGGACAGGTGATATGAGGTATCCGCTATGAACTTGTTCACCATTTCCAATTCTCTATTGGCAATCAACCTTGCGCTGTCTGTTTTCCCTGACTTCAACAGAACATATGCGGGATATTTCCATGCTAGTCCGCCAATAGACTTGATGGCAGCGTGTGAGAGGCTTTCGGCCACACCCATCTTTCCTTCATGAAGGTGAGCGCGCATGCGCCAGTAGGGACACGTGGGGCAATCCATCACCGCACAAATTGAGTCGGTGAGTTGACTGAGTTTTCCAAAATCACCAGAGCACAAGTAAAGGCGCTGGTATTCTTCCACATTGTAACACGAAAACTCTTTTGACTGATCGCGCAGGGTAAGGTAATAAAGGGAGCTTTTGAAATCTCCCAGTACGAGATAGAGCTGACTTAACACTTCATACAATGGTTTGCCAGTTTGATACTGATAGAGTTTTACAAACTCAAAGCATTTTTCAAATTGCTGATCTTCAAGGTACAGGTTGGCGAGTGACTCGATGATCTTTTCATCTTCCGGATCGTTCTGGTGGAGCGTCAGGTAGTCGTTGATTGCGAGCTTGTAATTCCTTTTCAATGATGAGGCATTCAATTCAGCTCTCGCATAGAGGCCATGCTTGGTTTGTGGATGATGCTTGAAAAGTTTAGTTACATAATAAGTTGCTGAATCATGCCCCTCTTGTGATGACCAAATTCGGGCCGTCAACGCCAGTGCCCTTTCGTGAATTGAATCTTTACTAAGAATATTCCTTAATAGGGAAAGTGAGGACACAAAATAACGGTGGTCATCAAACCGTCCCATCTCCTCAAGATTCTTCTCCACTTTGTCCAATTGCTCCTGAAACGGATCAATGTTTTGATTATTGGATTTACTGTAATATAGAATGCCCAGCGTCAGCAAAGCCAGTACACCTAAACCCATCAAAATGGGGCTTCGTTTTCGGGCAGGCTTTCCAGATCGTAGGGGAGCGTTGACCATTGCAGATTTTCTCTGGAGAGTATGGGCAAGCTCTTTGATGGCATTGGCTACCTTGTTGACTTGATTTTTATAGTCTGTGTGATTTTGATTGTCGTTTCGATTATCAGAGATCTGAAGAGGTCGATTTACCCCAGGTTCTTTGTAAATGAAATCCACCGGCCGCATTACTCCACCAATTGCCTCTTCAAAGAGTTTCTTATCAGCTTGATCAAGTTCATGAATCCGAACCGGTAGCACCCGCTTTGCTACATTGCCGTTGGGGAGTTTGACATCCAAACCATATTGATCATCCTTGGCAAAATCAACAAATGCTATGAACTCCTTTTGCCACGCAAATGACTTTGGGTCGCAATAGGTTTGCGAAACGATGGGAATAAAGATTAGACATTTAATTTTTTCTTTCAGTGAACCATCTACATTGTGGGTTTCGAGCAACCCGTCATGTGGATTGGAATCAAAGTAAATGGATATCTCCTCTTTGAAAGTAGCATCCAATTCTTCCCTCAGCGCGTGCACGAAATTGGTCACCCACTGGTCAGAACGGTTGTCTTTCTGCCTGTAGCTGATGAAAATATCGTATTCGTAGCCGGGGAGGAGAGAGGGCATACACTAATTTAGGAATTATCCCCCATTGCCAATCTCTTCCGATCCAAATGAAGCTATTTATCCAAGGTATTCCCTGACCTTACTGCTGATAGATTCTTTAACCTCATTCCAGGTTTGGCCCTTTAACCCAATGGGGTCAAGGTCCTCTTCTGCATCGGCAAAATAGGTTATCGCCTGGGGCACGGTGATCAGGAGGTTTTGAGTGGCGTATTTTTCTTTGTGAAACTTGATGAAGTCCTGGACCGGAAAGTGCATCAACAGTTCAGAAATATCATAGAAGTCTTTCTTTCTTCCACGTTGGAATATTGCCTGTACTTTCATGGCGATAATGTCTTCGGCAGAAAACATGCGGATTCCATCGATCTCTTTTGGCTTTCGAATGAGAGGATATGGGTGGGATACAAAGTCGACTTTTACTTCGTCCAGGTAACAGAAGATGCCGAAGTGGGGAGGCTTCTGTTCCATCACGAACCCATCACCAAACTCATTCTTCAACACCTGAGTGATTTAAGGGTTGACGAAAGATTTTGTCGCAAACAAATCCAGGTCAACGGATTTTCGATGTCCGTAGAGCAACGATAAGGCCGTGCCGTCTACCAGCGAAAACGGTTGTAAGGCTGTTATTACTAAAAGCCTCTTTAGTAGGGTAAAAGTCCTGGGTTCGACTGTCTCTGTGAATAACATCTAAATGCATTGAGAGGTCTGTTGATCACCGCACTGGCTAGATACATCCTGGTTTCTGGTAAGAATTTCACATTTAGCAGCACGTTCCTGATCTTGTCATCCCCATAGTATCTGCGACAGTTGCGTATGTCCGGCACATCGCCCCGCTCAAATACACGCTCAATAATGAATTTTGAATGAGTTTGATAATCCAGTTGATCAAAGTCCACATCCCAAAAAATTCGCCTGTCGAGGACCGGCTTTTCATTCATTTATTTTGGGGACATTGTGTTACAATTTTTTACAGGTTGTTTGCGCCTTAAACTTACTCAACAGTAATCACAATTGCCATTTTCGTTTTTAGAGAGACAGTCGAATAAGTCATCGCGTTCAAAAGATGGGGGTTCAATTTAACCAACACTGCCTTAAATCGGGAATTATTCCTAACGTCATCGTGATAGCGAGCAATTAATAAAGTTGGATTTTTTGAAATGGTTACTTCTTGGCTGTTTTCATTTTTACCGGGCCCAGGTATTTGTCAGGGCATTTACGAAACTTGTCACCCACTGGTCAGAACGATTGTCTTTCTGCCGGTAGCTGATGAAAATATCATATTCGGAGCCTGGTAGGAGGGAGGGCATTGTTTAAAGATAACGCTGTTTTTGGATTCTATAAATCGGTTTTGCCACCACTGCACTGGCGGCTAGTGTTGGCCGGGAGTGCTTGAACTGCACCTGGCCCAAAAATTACAGTCTGGGCCAGGCATCTGTTTTGTCCGGATTCCTTCAGCAACCATCTATCAGCGCGAATGACTCTAAAATGGGCCCCTCTCAGTAGCGTAGCCTGTTTACTCCGATGTTTTAGCTAAAATGATTTGCTAAGTAGGGTAAATATTCTACCTTATCATGATATATCCTCTCGGGCTATTCAAAGTTCATCGCATTAGCGTGCTCGTTATTGGTGTGATTGAAGTGTATCCAGGCTAACGTTAGCAGTGTCGAAAAAGATTGAGTCCCTTGCACTTTGCATAGCAGGCACGACACTTAGTATCTATTTATAACCAAACACCAAGTCCTATGAAAAAGCAATTTGCTCTCGTTGTTGCTTTGGCCATGCTCTGCCTGGTCGCTGCAGCACAAACCAACTACAGGCAGATGGAAGCCGTCACGCTGGTAGTTAAGCCCGGCCAGATTGAACTATTTAAGAAAGGAATGGCCGCGCACAACAAAAAGTACCATTCGCAAGATCCCTACAAGGCCAGCGTGCGAATGAACCTGACTGGCCCCAATACCGGATCCTACATTTGGGTGATGGGACCCACCACCTGGACACAAATGGATGGAAGACCCGGTAAAGGAGAACATGACATCGATTGGGAGAAGAACGTGGCGGCTTATTGCGAATCAGTTAGTCCTCCCAGCTACTGGCGGTATGTTGGCGAAATCGGTTACGACCCCGCACCGGGAAGCAACACCAAGATGAGCCGGGCAAGATTCAGTGAAGTGCTGCCGGGCAAGATGGGCCGCTTCATCGAGTTGATGAAACGAATTGAAGCCACCAACAAGCAATTGAAAAGCAGCATGAGTTTTTCGATGGTCACCCGGCAGGATTGGGCGCGTGGCTCCAACGCAATCACGTTTGATGGCTTCGACAAGTGGGCGCAACTGGAGGGCAATGACCAATTTGTGAAGACCTACGAAGAGCTGTATGGCAACGATTCATGGCCTCGCTTTTTGGAAGAGGTTGACCTGTGCCTTGATCGCACCCAAATGTATGAATCCATCAGCGAGCTGGTTCCGGAGTTAGGCGGGTAAGCTAAGTATTACAAACAGGAAACTGGAGGACTATGGTCTTCCGGTTTTTTTTTTGCACATTCCTTATGGACGACAGGAATATTCCGTCCCTAACGGGACGGTTTTTGATAAGAGTTCCTTCATTACAAACATAAGTCCCTAACGGGACTATCTGAATCGGCTTTAACAGGAACCGTTCCAATGTATCCATGCCGATAAGAAACGTTTCTAAACATTCCGTCAGTTTAAAAACTGCAATCTAACGCTATTACTTGTCCTATTGGAAGGAGACCCAGAATATCCCCGGGGATTGTTGTCGGATTAAAACACTAATGAAACATAATTTATGCCTAATCAACAGGAAGATTCATTATCTAAGTAGTGCACATAGCTGGTCATTTCCAAAATTGAATAGATAAACCTATCCGGTAATCTGCTGAATGGCTTCGCTTGAAGTGTTGGGAAATGGAAGAACGGCAATACTCAGTGATACTTCCGTTTCAGCTTTCAGGAGAAACTATTGATCATTCTTTGCAAAGTCAACGGAGGTATGAAACTCCTTCTGCCAGGCGAAGGCATTGGGATCGCAATAGGTCTGCGACACGATCGGTTTTGCCATTTGCAACAAAATTCGCGATCGGGTCTTCCGGTTCGTTCAATCGCGGAAAAATCGAGATGGTAGATTTGGTCTTTGCCAATTCCATCGAAACCCTTTGTGCCCCTGATTTTTTGCAGGCCATAGGATTTGCTCAGCTACGGACTTTGGTTACAGCTTACAGTATGGTACATTCTGTAAACCTGCATCAACTTTATTTCCATTTTAAAAACTGATCTTTTTTGCCCGGTTAAGATTTCGATGTGTTCAAATGGGTTAGAAATGCGTGCCGAACCAGTAATCCGAAGCGTGGAAGTGAGTGGTGGTGAAGGTGCGCACGTAGAAAAACGCTGAAGGTAGATATTAGAATCACATATATCAATTCCGACAACACCTTACCCGCTCAACCAGGCGTGATGTAACGCCCCTGCTAAGAACTGAATCAATATTGTTATTCGGTTTTCAGCCATTCTCTGAACGCATTTTTCGCGTATCAAACTTGTCAAACACAGAATCATAACGGTTAGTGTTTTGCTGAGACGGGGTCCATCTTTGAATTGTCATTGCGACAGTTAATTGATGTTCAACCTTAAAAACAAAAACAGTTATGAAAACAAAATCTAAATTCATCGCGGTGCTTTTGGCGATTTCATTAGCACTTGCATCTTGTGAGGAAGTGGTGGTTAATCCAATTCCCCCCGGACCGCCTGCCGACATCAATCTTGATCGGGTCGAAAACCGAGATATCCGCTGATGTCCATGGTGAGGTGCTGGATCGAGTATCCATCGTGCAACGTACTCTATGTTTATTTTTAATGCCCACGACCGTTAGTTGGATCGTGGGCTTTTTTCTCGTCATGGTAGCGGTGGGCGGTACTCGCCTGTTTTAAGCGATCCGATAATCCTCAGGTCATAGTTAGGAGTCTTGTTACTGACAAAAGTTAAGCAGACTGAAAGAAAAAGTCGCTTACCCGCGCAGGTATTGCACTGATTTCCTGCAGGGCTTCCTCCATTATCCCCTGTGCTGCCCCGCTTCCCGACATGGCCGCGTACGCACCGACAAGGTCAAAGAGTATCATCGGATGCCGGTTGGACAGGTTGGCAGCGGAGTTTAGCGCATCGATGGCTTCCTTATGATAGCCCAATCCCAGGTAGCAAAGTCCGGCTGCTCTTTGCGCCATAAACGACTCAGGGGCTTTTTGCATGGCGATTTGAGAAACACTCAGGCCTTCTTCAAATTTTCCTTTGTGCAACAGCGCATAGGCATGAAGAAAATGAGGTATTGAACTCACCGGGTCAGCATCCATGTCTTCAAAACTGCATTGTACCTGCGTAAGGTACCTTCGGAACTTTTTGACTGCCGTGCCGCTGCTGCCGTTGAGGCCAAATACGCGTTTGAAGTTTTGTTCCATCTCCGGCCAGCCAAGTTCATAGCACAAGGCAACATAGGCGAGTCCGAAGTACGCTTCCACCACAGTGGGATCTAAGGCCAGGCTCCGCATGGCAGCCACTTTTGTTTTTAAAACCGCTTCTGCGAACGGAATCATTTCGTAGTGCCCAAGCAACGCAGTGGTGCAGGCGATACCGGCATAGGCAACGGCCGATTCAGGGTCGAGGTCTGCCGCTTTCTGATAACATTCCAGACTGGTCAGCAAGTCATTCCCTCTCTTCCGCCAATGGTACCTGGCTTTCCAAAGTAACGCAATGGCTTTCGTAACCGAGGCAATCGGACTTTCAATGGCCTGGCTTTCATTCTCCTGCAGGTTGATCGAAAGGAAATCGCAAATCTGTTTGACCACGCGCCCTTTCAAATGAAAAAACTCATCACGTTCACACTCAAACCTACCTTCCCAGGCGATGGTGTCCGTACCGTTGTCGACCAGGTCGATGAATACCCGCAACTTGTTTTCTTCAATCTGAATGGAACCCGTAAGCGACCACGCTGTTTTTGAATGCCAATTTTTCGCGCTTGCTCCGTTCATTTCGCCCGAAAGCCCATGAATGGAGAGCCTGAGGGCTTTGATCAGCTTCAACGCATTGAACAGATCCTCGGCAAATCCCTGCGAGAGGTACTCTTCACTTGCGTTTCTTGGCTGAAAGTTGAGGGGCAGCACGGCAATGGTTTTGAAACTGCTTTTGGCATGGGGCAGGTCACCCAGAATGGAAGCGATGGAGGGCTTCAGCTTTACGTCCCTGGCCTTTTGCTGTGGCATTTTCACGCTGCTTATAATTTCCCTAACCGCATTGGCTACCTTGTTGATCTGATCGTGGTAGTGAATCCGGTTGTTGTTCTTCAGGGGATCTTCTTCCCTGGCGCGCAAGGGCCGGTTGACTCCCGGTGCCCGGTAAACGAAGTTGATCGCCCGCAATCGCGAATTCAGTTGGACTTCGATCCTTTGGGTATCGGCCGGTTCCAGTTCGTGAATGCAAATGGGAAGTACGCGCGTGGCCACATTGCCACCGTAAAGTTTGATTGTGAGCCCCAAATGATCCGATGCTGCCTGGCGAAGAAATGGAAGGAACTCAAATTTCCACGCATAACTTTCGGGGTCGCAATAGGTTTGCGACAGGATGGGGATAAAGATCAGAGCGTTCAAATGAGTAGACAACGAGGCTTCGACCTGGTGGGTGTCGCTGAGCCCGTGGTGCGGGTTCTTGTCAAAATAAACGGAGACTTTCCCCTTCACCATGGTCTCCAGCTCGGTGGTCAGATAACTTACAAACTCGGTCACCCAGCCTTCGCCTACTCCTCCAGGAGGTTTATTGTCGTTGTGCCGGTAGCTGATAAAAATGTCATGCGAAAATTCGGAATGGGTCATTAGGTAAAAGTTAATTGACCCAAAGTTGGGGTGCGGGCCGCCATGTCAAATAACCCTTGTGATGCAACTTGTGATAGAATTGATACATCGCCCGGGAGGGGTTCGGCTTACGGGAAGTGAAAAGGCGTGATTTACTCCAATTTCCACGCGGGGTGGCTGAATTGCTGAACGGCATGTATCAAAAGTGTTAAAGACCGTATCGCCAGCGATAACCCTATTCCGGTCACGAGATGCACCTTTGACTACCGGGAAACAACTACCAGTTTAACCTTACCATGAAGTCAATCACCCACCAGGAGAAGAAGATCCTCGATTTGATCGGCAGGGGTTACACCACCGCTCGGATCGGCCAGGCGCTGGCCATAAGCGCCCATACGGTGGAAAGCCATCGAAAGAATCTGCTGATCAAACTCAGTGCCAGGAATGCCGCGGAGTTGGTGCGGAAGGCGATTGAATTGAAGATTATTCAGGTGACCCATTCGGATCAACAACACTATTATGAAGATGAGTGAGTATAAGTGTGCGAATCATGCGGTGGCAGGAAGGCACCGTATGACAATGCTGACATCGGCTTGTGTTTTGATTTTCATTGTAATGAATGCAATCACGAGCCTGGCGCAACAGCGAACGGTGAGCGGCAGGGTTACCGATGCATCCACCGGGCAGGCTTTGCCAGGGGTGAACGTGGTGGTGAAGGGTACCACCACAGGGACCTCAACGGACATGGATGGAACGTTTGTATTGTCGCTGAATGAGCCTTCGACCGTTCTTTCATTTTCATTTATTGGCTACGTTACTCAGGAGGTAGCGGTTGGCGAAAGAAGCATGGTTGACATTTCGATGACCAATGACGCCATCTTCCTTTCTGAAATTGTCGTTACCGGAACGGGCGTGCCTACTGAAAAAAGAAAACTGGCCTTTTCAGTTGAAACAGTCAACGGTGAAAGTCTCCCGATAGTTCCTACTGCCGGCATTGATCAGGCGTTGGTTGGCAAGGTTCCGGGTGCGCTCATCTCCCCGATCAACGGAACTCCGGGAGCTGAAGTAAGCATTGTGCTGCGTGGCATCAACACGATTAACCGTGGCACAATGCCTATGATCTTGGTGGACGGCATTCAAATGGCTGCGACCACCTTAAGCAGCCTGGACCCTGTCACTATTGAGAGCGTAGAAGTGATACAGGGGGCAGCCGCAGCGACCATTTATGGGGCTCAAGGCGCCAACGGTGTGATTCAGATTTTTACTAGGAAAGGCAAGCAAGGCAAAGTCAAAATTGATTTTACCTCTGGCTTGTCCAGAAATGAATTCCTCAATACCGGAAATCTGCGCAAGGCTTCTCTCCATGGATTCCTGACAAACGCCAATAACGAGGTGATTAATCCGGGTGATTCGATTCCTTTGCAGCAAGATCCAGCCACCCTGTTGTACAATGGCAATGTAAGTACAACACTGCTGGATTCTAACACCCAATTCAACAAACCTTACAACCGTAACCTGCAGTACTACGATCACTTAAAAATGTTTTATGAGCCGGCCTATATCTACACCAATTCATTGCGTATTTCCGGGGGCAGCGAAAACATGGATTATGCAATCGCAGTCTCAAACATGCATCACCAGAGCAATTTCAAAAGCGATGGCTATAATGATCGAACCAACCTGCTGGCAAACATTGGCGTGGGGTTGGCCAAAGACCTGAAGTTTCGCACAATCACACAATTGATCTATACAAGGAATACCGTCAATATCTGGGAAAAGCAGAATTATCGTATCAACGGCAACTCATGGTATGTTTTTAACGCACGACCCTTTGCCAATTTTGCACTCAAAGATAATGATGGAAATTACGGTGTGTACTTTGGTTCGGCAGCTGGGGAAAATCAGTTTAATCCGTTCTATGAAAATCAATACGCGTCAACCACCGATATAAAGACGGACATTCTGCAGAATTTTAGTCTTGCTTTTTCACCGTTACGTTTCATTGATTTGGACGTGATCTATGGCATTAACATGCAGGACGGGGACGTAAGGCACGTTGTAGAAAATCAATCACAGAATCAAAACTCCAGCGTTACCAATGCAGGGACTTTCTATCGCAACTTTGCGGACAATACAGGTGAAATCACTTCATTTCAAAACAGAAGAACATTCCAGAATTTCAAGACGAATGCAAGAGTGAGCCTTGATTTTGAACGTGACCTTCATTGGTCCGTTCCCCTGAAATCGGTAACGCAGGTCACGTATGATTATCGGAATGATGCACTCCACAAATACGCGTCCACTGGCCTGGGAATGCCCCTGGTGCCACCGCTTACAGCAACGCAGGGAGGAAACTTCAGTGTGTTTGAAGATTACATCGAAAAATTTGTTACATACGGTTATCTCGTTTCCCAACACTTTCTTTTTTCAGAAACAGCAGGAATTTCCGGGGGGTTTCGTACAGATTATTCATCAGCTTTTGGTCGAGGTTCCAAGCCATTTACATTTCCGCGCGCTGACGGTTTTTTCAGGATATCCGGCCTGAACGCCTGGGATGGGACTTCGATCAGCAGTTTGATCTTTGAATGGAAGATTCGTGGCGCCTACGGAGAAGCCGGCATACAGCCCTTGCCTTTTGACCGGTATGTGACCCTTAGCTCTCGCACAATTGGCAACAGCAACGTATTTTATTTTGGTACGGAACAAAGCAACCCCGATCTGGGCGTTGAGGTGTCCAGGGAGCTTGAACTCGGATCGGACATCATGTTAAACGGATTCCATGGACAGTGGCTCCGGAATTTTCAATTCTCCGTTACTTACTGGAAAAGAAGCACCAACAATGCAATTTTCAATGTTGACGCTCCGCCAAGTTTAGGCATAGGGACTATTAAAGACAATGTGCTGTCGCTTGAATCAAAAGGTATTCAGGCATCATTAGTAACCACGGTATTTAAAGGCTCGAAGCTGAACTGGCATTTCACGACCAACTTTGGCCAACAGGAATCCATCATCACAAAAGTAAAAGGTGATCGAATCATTGTTAGGAATAATGTGCTGGAGGCGGGCCAGGAGGTTGGGCAGTTTTTTGGAAAAATGTTGTTACACGCGGTTGACCAACGTTCGCCTGCGGGAGAAAGCTTCATTGAACCTGCTTTACAGGAAAACTACGAGGTAGCCAGCAACGGGTGGGTGGTGAATAGGCTCACGAAGCAACCCTTCATTTCTCCCGATCGTTATCCACTGGGCGACCCCAATCCGACCTTTAACATGTCGTTTATTCATAACCTCTCGTATAAGAAGTTTCTTACTTTTTCATTTCAACTCGATTGGGTGTATGGAAGCAAACTGTATAATATGGTCAGGCATTGGATGTATCGCGATGGTATTCACTCTGACTATGAAATGCCCATTACCGTCAATGGCGAAACAGGTGCCTGGTCGGCATTCTATAATGGTGCTTACGACCTCAGGCAGGAAAACAACTACTTCATAGAAGACGCTTCCTTCCTTCGCCTCAGGAATATTGCCCTGGCGTTTGACCTGGCAAGACTTCTTGACCTTTCAAAGTTTGATCGGATACAGCTTGTACTGTCCGGAAGAAACCTGTGGACCAGGACACGATATACCGGTATGGACCCCGAAATAAGTACTTATGGCGCCCTGGCCTCTGCCCTCGATAGAGGTAGGGATAATGGCAGCGTGCCCAACTTTAAATCATACCAATTGTCCCTAAACATTGGCCTCTAAATTCATCGCTATGAAAAATGTAATTAAATACACATTCTCGATTGCCCTTCTGACAACAGTCGGATGTCAACATCAATTGGACATCGACAATCCCAATCAACCCACGTTACCGAGTGTACAATCGGAGCTTGGCATCATCTCGCTTGCCCAGGGTGCGCTGTATGTCAATGGCTTTCGGGCCAACAAATTCGGAGGCAGCTACTTTGGGGTGGTACTGCGCTACCATGAAGCAATGGGTGACATAATTGGAGTAGATTTTGCCAACTTCGAATTCAATCTCATTAGCTGTCCGGATCAAATCACCCTGGACGATAACACCACTCTCAACTCAGTCAACCCCAAAGGCCAGGTACAGTTTCTAAGGGACAGGAATATCCCTAGTAGTCAAGCCAATCCTTTTTACCATGAATGGGCTTTAATGTACGCTTTGAATGGTGCCATGAACAGCGTTTTGGAGAATGTTGACTTTGTCGACATGAGCAAGGATAAAAGGAATACCATCCGGGCCTGGGCCTATTATTGGAAGGGATTTGCTTACAGCAGGATTGGATCGATTTACATTGCGGGGATAATCAACAACACAACCAATAAGACAAACAATCAATATGTTGCCAAAGAAACGCTGTTGCTTGAGGCTGAAGCCAACCTGGGGAAAGCAGAGGAGATACTCAACTCCATATCAGTCGATGCAGACTATCAAAACGTACTTGACAAGCTCATTCCCAGTGTTTGCAAACCAGGGAAAGGCGGAGTACCTGGTAAACTGGAGTGGATAAGGAACATTAATACTTTGCGCGCCAGGAATATATTGGTGAACTCCACGGTAGCCAGCATGACAACCGAACAATGGAACCAGGTGCTCAACCTGACGCTTAATGGGATTGGTGAGTTGGACAATACTTTCACTGTTCGTTCCGATGCGCAAAGCAATCTGCTGTCCACGAACGGTCATGTAGCAGCCGGGACCATTGGCCCGGAATCCAATGGCGGAGGTGCGAACAAAGTAAGCGAAAGGTTAATCCAGGACTTTAAGCCCGGTGATCTCAGGCTAATGAACAATTTCAGAGCAATTTCAACCTGGATTGGGTCAAGGGTTTATGGCACTTCCTTCAATACCCGGTATATGCTGGTGGACAAAGGAAATGGCCTGCCTGGCGTGGTGGTAATGTGCAATCGCGGTATTGGCGCCCACGAACTTTACATTGCTGGTTCTTATGAGGAGAATATTCTCATGCAGGCCGAAGCTAATATTTACCTGGGTCATATCGAAACAGGGCTAAGCCTGATTGACGAGTTGCGCGTCTACCTGGGTGCAGGGCTGGCTCCCGTTGCGGGTGCAGGGCTCACCGAAGACGAAGCTAAGGAGGAACTCAGGCGCGAACGCAGGGTGGCCCTGGCCTTTCGTGGATTTGCCTTCTATGATGCCCGCAGGTGGGGCGTTCTCGAGAACGCGCGCAGCGGATGTACGGTGATTGATTTTGTCGGTAATGTGCATACCAACGCGACCATTAACTACGGCTATTTGGATTATTGGGACGTGCCCATTGCCGAGCTGTTCTATAATCCGCCTGCACCGGGAAGTGCGCCCGTTGAGAATCCGAAGGGGCTGTAAAAATCGAAAACAGCATGAACTTCAGGACACTGAATTTGAGAATCGCCTCTTTGGGATAATTTTTCTAAATTGAATAACCCGCTTCTGTAACCCAAACCCACGCCTTATGTCCCGGTACAGTGTTTGGATAGGTGTCGTTCTTGTTGCAACTGAACTAATGACAGCTATTCCAAGCTGCATTGCTCAGGCACCTTACCGGTTCAAGCGTTTCAGCGCCCGCGATGGCTTGGCTTATAGCCAATCACGTTCCATTGTGCAGGATACCCTTGGATATATTTGGATTCGTCACCTTGATGGTCTTTCCCGGTTTGATGGAATCAGCTTTAAGCAATACAAGTATGACAGAAACGATACGCTGCGATCATCACTGAGCATTCTTATCGATCGAGTCATTAAAGATCGTTCCGGGAAGATCTATCTGGTAGGTTCCAATCAACTGCTAAGGTACAATTATCAAACCGATGGATTCACAAAGATTGAACCAGGTCTTGATAATACTGTCTTACAAGGCTTTGAATTCGAACCCGATAACAGACACCTTTGGATCGCAACTTTTTTGAAAGGTATATACAGGCTGGACACTCACACCGGAGCCGCTACCCAATACTTCAACACACACCCGGACAAAGACACTGAGGCGCTCCAAAACGATGTCAATGAAATCGCAGATCTTGGCGATGCGCTTCTGCTCGTCACAATACGAGGACTGTGGCTCTTTGATAAGGATTCTAAAACATTTAAACGGCCGGATGCTGATGCGAAGGATACAACTTTGCTCTACAACCGTGCCTTTACTTCGATTTCCAGGAATGAGGATAACACCTATTGGCTTTCATACGGGCATGGCGCCAGGATGGATGAGGCGAGAAAGTATCACTCACTTATGCCTTCTCCGACAGGTGAAAACTCAGGTTTCATCAAGATCGATCGCAGTTTCAGGATTCTCAAACAATTCTACCTTCCCGATGAATTGGAAGGCCCAGCGGGAATCTTTTCAAAAGATGATATTCTCTGGACGGCAAAGTCGGGGATTGGCCTCTACCGATTCGACCCGGGTGACGGAAACATTGAAGTTATTCGGCATGATCCGTCAGATCCCGAATCGCTGAGCAGCAACCGGATATTCGGGCTGGAGTTTGATCGGGAAGGAAATCTTTGGATAGCTACCATTGAGGGAGTGAATATGCTGAGGAAAAGGAGTTTGGAGTTTTACAACATCGACTTTACGGGTGGTATGGTCGATGGGATCGAATTGTTTGAAACCAGCGTAAGGCAAAAAGTTGTATTGGCCAAGCGGAGGGGACCAGGTGTTATTGTTGACAACCCCAACGATCTTTGGATTTCGGACGTTCTGCCCGAACCTCCGTACCTGAATTTCCAGAATCTCAACACAGGGTTAAAGGCTTATGCCATTTCGCATCTTTGGCCCGGGAAAAATTATTTATGGACATCGGCACCGGGGGCCGGCTTTTTTGGGTACGCCATTAACGCGAAATCCGGCACGGTTGACCCATGGCCGCAAAAGTCTTTCCAGGTCATCCCAGGCAACAAGAATTCAATTGGCTACCGACTGACTACAGCCGTTTATGAAGATCCATCCGGTGATTTGTGGGCAGGTAATAAAAATACGGGACTATACTGGATTTCGTCAACGCACAGGTATGGTGAAGAAGGATCCATCATCAACTTCAGGCACTCCGACTCAGATACTACATCCATCTCTCATAATACAGTCTGGTATTTATACCCGGAAAGTGAATCAAAACTCTGGGTAGTTACTGACAGGGGAGTGGATTTATTGCACTGGAACAAACAGACCAGAAATGGGTGGTTTGAACATGTTTACAAGGAAGGTGAAATGCCTAACCTGGTATATCGTACCCGTGACAACACGCTGCTGATTGGCACGACAAACGCATTGTATGAAATAGGAAAAAGTAATGGCCGATATTCCCTCAATCCAATTCCTCTTTGGAACAAGTCAGGAATATTGGCTGTGCAGGAGGATAGGTTGGGAAGATGGTGGCTTCATGTAAGCACCGGGCTGGTGTGCTACGACCGGCAAAATCAACTCAAGGTAGAATTTAATGAAACTGATGGCCTTAAGCATATGTACTCATTTGATCAGGGCCGCATGCGCAGCACAAAGGAGGGCATTATGATTATGGCAGACCCGGAGGGAGTTTCTGTTTTTGACCCGTCTTCATTTACGCACGATAAGGAACCTGCTTTTCCCATCCTCACCTCTCTGAAGATTAATAACAAAACGCTGACGGGCCGTTACCTTTCGGGAGATGATCCTCTTATCCTGCCCAATGACATTTCATTTCTAAAGGAACTGGTCATCGATTATCAGCACAACAATTTCGCAATTGACTTTTCCGCCATGGAAATGACTGCTCCCGAGAAGAATTTATATCGGCATAAGCTGGAAGGATTCGACAAAGACTGGATCGAAACAGACTACAAGAACCGCACAGCCACCTACACCAACCTGCCCGCAGGCGAGTACACCTTCAGAGTCAAAGCTTCTAATCATCACGGCATCTGGTCGGAAAATGAAAGAACGCTCAAAGTGGTCATCCTTCCTCCTCCCTGGCGCACGTGGTGGGCTTATTCAAGTTACGGGTTACTGGTTACAGGTTTGCTGGTTTGGGCAAGACGAAACATCGTTCAGAGAGAAAGACTGAAGTCCAACTTGAAACTGGAACACCTGGAACTTGAAAAAGCCAAGGAAGTAGATAAACTCAAAACATCATTCTTCACCAACATCAGCCACGAGTTCCGCACACCGCTCACCTTAATAAAAGGACCGGTGCAGTCCATGATAGAGCAATTTGTCAGTGATCAGCAGGAGGTCGACCGGAAGAAAATCATCGATCAATTAAAGCTCATTCAGCGCAATTCTGACCTGCTGCTCAAACTCATCAATCAACTTCTTGACCTGGCCAAGCTGGAATCGGGCACACTGAAGGTGGAGAAGTCGGAAGGGGAAGTATTTTCATTTGTTCGGGCGGTGGCCAGTTCGTTTGAGTCGATGGCCCGGCAGAAAGGGATAACCCTGGTGTTAGATGTTCCCGCGGAGTCGCAGCCGGCTGTTTTTGACAAGGACAAGCTGGAGACGATCTTGATTAACCTGGTGAACAATGCCATCAAGTTCACAGGGAGTGGAGGAACGGTTTCGGTAGAAGCCAGGTGTAGAAACTCAACCGCAGAGACGCAAAGGCGCAAAGAACTTGAGCTGATAGTCAGGGATACCGGCATCGGCATTCCTGCCGAACATCAATCTA